>CAVPHU010000002.1:0-187537 GCA_963704815.1 uncultured Acidimicrobiaceae bacterium | reverse complement strand
CGAACAGCGATTTGATCGAGTTCGATCCAACGCCACGCGTAGGTGAACGGGGTGGCTGGCCGCTCGCGAAGTACGCCGATGAGATAGCCGATCGGCTCTCGGTCGTCCCCGCACAGCCACGCTCGCATCTCCGGGTCCGGACGAGCCGAGCTTCCATCAATCCAGTGGGTCAACACCTCCTCCACAGCATCTCTGTTGGGAGGGAGGAACCGGTCCGGATGAGCGTCGTGATGGAGCTGCTGTACCACGCTGTTCAGGGCCGCAAGATGTGGAGCGTCCTCGACCACAGCGGAGCGAACGGTGAGAGCGGGCATCGAAGGATCGCCGCACGTCAGTGAGGGCGCGGCACGCCGATTGTCCGGGTCCGCGTGCATTCCGCGTGCCGGAGATCGCTCGTGGTTCGGGGACAGTGACCGGAACCGCCCTCCACCGGCACCTCGGTGACATGTCCCAATGCGCTCCCGGACGCGGATAGGGGGTGGCCGACGGATGGTCCATCTGTCTGGATCGCGGCCGCCGTCGGTGCCGTGCTGGTGACAGTCGACCTGGACGTGCTCGATGACCTCGTCCTGGCTGACGCAGACGAGAACGACCCCGGGCTTGGTCCTGGGGGTCGCAATCGACGGTGAGCTGGCGTGAAGCGTGGCGGCTGGCGTCATCACCACTACGCGGGGCTCTGTGCAGAATCGGAACCCCTTGTCGGACGACCGAAGCCCGTCTTACAGTCATGGCCGGTGGCATCCAAACTCACCGCACGCTCGAATCGGAGGGGGCTCAGGTTCCTGATCAGCTTCTTCGCTGTTGCGGCGGTGGCAGTCCTGATGCCCTCGGTCGTGTACGCCGACAGCTACATCGCGCCCTTGCCAGGATTCGTAGCGGACGACGCGCAGCACGAGTTCTGCAAGCACAGCAGCATTGCACCGAGTGAGCACGTCCGATTCGACCAAGCCATGCAGCACATGGATCTGAAGACAGACCTGTATGACGTTGATCTCGGCACCAGTTGCCCCGCCGGCACCGACATCGTGTTCATCTACAACTCGGCGTGGCCGGCGCTCGGCGAGACGATCTGCGTGGTTTGGCTGAACATCTTCCAGTGCGACGTCTTCTGGGTGATCATCAACCCAGCTGACCACGTGAACACCTGGGTCTACTGCGGCGGTCCGCTGTCAAACCTGGACTTCAACTGGCATATCACGATTCGTCACGAGATCGGCCACACCCTCGGACTCTGGCACGTCCAACCCACGGGCACGATTTGCTCGCCGCCGAATCCGGCAGCGATCGACGCGATGGTTTCCGACTGGGTGATCAAACCGTACGAGACACTCAGCTATCTCGACTACTCAGCCCATCACGTCAACCACATCAACGGGCAGTTCTAGCCATGCCCCACCCGACACCAACGTCAATGCTTGAGAGAACCACCGGACCCATGAGGCACTCCGCTCTACGCCGGATGTCGGTGATCGTGTGCGCGACGTTCCTCTTCGCTGCCTGTGGTGAGGCCGACGAACAGCCGGTCTCGGCCGGTCATGCGGCCGACGGGGCGGAGGATGAACGGCAAGGTCATGTGGTCGAGCCGGACCTCGAGGCGTTCTCGTTGGCTGTTGCCCAGACCCCCGCACTGTCGACGATCCGGCGAATCCAGCCCACTTTCGAGGAGGTCGCGTCCAACGCCCAGGCCGTCGTCGAAGGGTCCCTCACAGACGTGCGCCTGAGCGAACCCGGCACCCTGCCTCTTCCGGATCTCGAGGGTGTCCCCGGGGAGCCCGAGCTCGGGCACTCAGAACTGATCGTCGCGGTCACGGTGTCGGCCTCGTCGGACGAAGAACTCGTCGCGGTCGGCGAGGTGGTCGAGGTTCGCGTGCCCTTCTGGCGCAGTGCCATCCCTCCGGGCTGGGAAGATCGACTTGCCGATGCGCTAGCGCCCATTCGCGACGCTGCTCCGATCGGTTCGCCCGTGACCGTCCTGTATCACCCTGACTTGAGTCGACCGTCCCCCGCGTTGGCGGAACTCCCGAGCCTGGATCTCATTGGAGGAGTCATTCTTGGAAGCGATCCGGAGCTGGTCAGCCTCGACTATGCGGTTGGAGACGTGCTCGAGTGGTCCGGAAAGAGGTCGCTCGACGAGATCCGAGCGAGCGTCGTCGGCTAGGCCACCGAGGAGCCGGATCCCCGAGCGGACTGCGACGGGCTGAAGGTGTCCGCCATGCCGGGCACCATTCGCACGATCCCCTGTCAGACGTTGGCTGGAAGTTCGGGGGCGTTGCTCGGGTTGGCGTTGGCGGTTGATCGGCACAGATCGGCGCGTAGTCGAGCGGGCCCGTGCCACCTATCGCTCACCGGGAGCGTAGTCGGGGACTGCCGTCCAACGCCGGTTCCAGGACGCGCGCTCACGGCCTCGGCTGTCCCCGAAGGACGCCGTCGACCGCCCCCGAATACGCGCCGTTCTCCAGCAGGTCGGGCTGCGGGCGATCGGTCAATCGCTGCTGCCGATAGGTGGCGTCTGCCGCCGGTCGACAGAGCCAATCCGAACAACCGCAGCCCTGCTGAACGTCGCCTTGCGCACATCCTGCCTATTGTCCAGACATGAGCCGGCAGAAGTCGATCTACGAGGTCATCCACGCGGACTCTGGCGAGGTACTCAGTGGGCACCGCACTCGGCAAGCTGCCGTCGACCAGTGGCGAGTCCAGCACTCCGGACTGCCGGTCAAGATCATCCGGTGGCCCCGCCGCAGCGACGGGCCAGGCGTCCTGATCGTCGAGGGCACTTGGCACGAGTCACATCGGCCCGACTCGGCAGACCCCACGTCCTGACGCCCGCTCCCGAAGCGCCGATCTCCTGCGTGCGCCTGGCAGGCGATCGGTCGTTCTGCGCCGCTGAAAGGTGAGTTGGTAGGCGTCATCGGCGGAGTCGGGTCATCCACTCCTGAGCAGCTGCTCCTCCGAAGGGCTCCGCTGACGTTCGAACCGCGGCGAGCACCTCAGACGCCACTCGTTCAGCGTGAGCGATGAGGTGGTCTGGGTAGCTGAGCTCGATCTGGTGGGCTTCGAACTCGTCGATGTCCAGCAACTCGACCGTGCCGTCGCGCCTTCGGATCACATCGAGGTCGAGGTCGACCGTCGTCACCGTTGACTCTGTGCGAGTCGTCCCAGATACGACGTCGACGTACAGCTCAAAGTCCCCGAACTCGGGGAACCAGGCCAGCCACCCGTCCGTTGGAGGTACCAACATCAGACCTCCGGTCGTGCCGTGGAAGAGCAGCTCCTCGCCTCGATACACAGGCGAGCCAACGCGGAGCTCAAGCCAGAGACCGTGGTCGTCTTCGCCAAGGATCTGGCCGGCATGCCCGTAGTGCGGAGCATCCGGCCACTTCCGTCTCTCGATCCAGACTTCCCGCACCACCGGATTCTCTCAGACGGGGTCAGGGCTCTACGCGAAGCGCCAGTCGCGCGGACCTTCGGGGATGCTCTCGGCTGGATTGTGGGGCGGTGATATCCCGCGTCATCGACCGGCGCTACTGGGTCATGCCCCACGATCCGTGTCTGGCGGTTGGAGGCACTCGTGGCGCCGAGGCTTTTCCAACTCCCGTGGGCGACTGACGTCCGGCATGGCATTGTCGATGCATGCCAGCGGTCGCCGATCTTGCGCCGTCGGATCGAGGTGCGCTGGCGGCATGGATCGGCGAGCGACCCGAGACCATCCTTGCGGTCGCCGCCCTCCTGGCGGGCGTAGGGCGCATATGGATCTCCGGTTCTCCGACGGAGCCCGACGCCGCGCTCATCGAGTCGCCCCTCGTGCCGGGTGAGCCCCACGGATTCGGCAGACCCGAGTGCGATCGTCGATCTCCTGGCAGGAGTCGATGACTGGAGGTGTATCGAACTCGACCCCTCAACTGCACAACGTCTCGAGGGCGAGTTCGACCGCTTGTGGGGGCTGCAGCGGGTCGTGATCGACGTCGTGCACCGACTCGATCGAGCGGTCGAGATCCGACACCATCAACTCGTGCGGGCGTTGACCCTTGACGACCTGTCCCAGCCCGCTCAAACCAAGGATGTGTTACCCGATGACGAGGCAGCTGTCGCTGCATCAGCTGCGGCCGGGACGTTGTTCGGCGCAGTCGACTCCGACGTCATCGTTGGCCAGGCCGGGTCGATGGCCACAGGCTCGAAGTTCGCCGATGTCGGCGTGCATGTCGCAGAGCCGTACCGACGCCAAGGCATCGCCACGGCAGCCGCGTCCCAGACATGCGCCATCCTGCGCCAGCGCGAAGTCACGCCGGTGTGGAGCACAGGTGCGCACAACGCCGCGTCGCTCGCCGTCGCCAAGACACTCGGCTTCACGGAGATCGCCACCCTCACCTACCTCGTCCGTGACAGAACGTGACCCGCAGAAGCTCGGGGTTCTGGGACGCCTCGGCATCCTCGCCCAGTGCGGCACTTGGAGGACATGCTCATCCCGACATGACTGAGCCGAATGGGACGGTTGTCCCTGTCCAGGTGGCGCTGTCGCCGTCGGTGTTCAATGGTCCGGGCATGGCCACCGGCGCAGAGATCTCAAGAGCGTTCTATGCCGACGCAGTGCGTCCGATCGTTGACACTCATCTCTCGGGTGTCGGCTACTTGGCCGGCCGACTCGGTTCTGGGTCGGACGTGATCGGCTACGACGACGATGTCTCCGTCGACCACGACTTCGGTTGCCGGCTGACCTTGCTCGTCGACGACGACGCGGCGCACCTGGTCGATGAGGTCGACGCCGTCCTCGAGGCCGAACTGCCCGAGAGATTCGGGGGGCGTCCCGTCCGTTTCTCGTCGACTTGGGACCCGCGGGTTCGTCACAAGATCGATGTCCACACGGTCCATGATTTCGCATTGAGCCGGCTTGGTTTCGACCTCCGCGAGCCACTTTCACCGGCCGAGTGGCTGTGTCTGACCGGACAGTCCGTCCTCGAGGTGATCGGCGGACCGGTGTTCGATGACACAACGACCTCCTACCAGGGCCTGGCCGACGCACTTGCGTGGTACCCCGACGACGTCTGGCTCTATGTCCTGGCCTCCGGATGGCAGCGCCTCGTCCAGGAGCTTCCATTCGTCGGCCGGACCGCGGACCGAGGCGACGACCTCGGATCCCGACTGATCGCGTCGCGACTCACTCGCGACATCATCCACTTGGCCTTCCTTGTCGAGCGACGGTGGCCGCCGTACCCGAAGTGGCTCGGGACCGCGCTGAGCGAACTGAGCGTCGGGACCGGTCTCGGTTCCCGGCTCGCGGACGCAGCGGCGGCATCGCACTGGCGTCACCGGCAAGCCGCACTCGGAGCGGGAATCGAGTTCCTGGCCGAGCGGCAGGCAGAGCTTGGACTTCCATGCCCGACGCCGATCATCGAGCCGTTCTTCGACCGCGACTACACGACGGTCAACATGACCGTCTCCGCCGCGCTCGTGGAACAGGCCGAAGACGCAACGCTTGAGAACCTGCCACTCATGGGTTCGATCGAGCAGTGGAGCGACAACGTCGACCTGCTCTCCAACCCGGAGCGTCGTGCGAAGGCCACCTCGATGTACGTCGCAGACTCGGGATCGCTCTAGGACCCCACCCCGGCCAACGGACCGTTTCGGTCCCGCGCGTTTGGGGGCAGGTCGTCGCCCTCGCCCCGTGCGGCACCGTGAGGGCGGTACGCCGGGCAACTGAATTGCACGGTTGAGGACATCCCGAACAGCCCATCGCTCGACCCGGACCCTGTGAGGGCAGCGAGGGTCATCGGAACTGAGCAGCTGCGGCCTCCACCTGGTCTCGGAAGTCTTGCTGCTCGCCAGGGTCTCGGATGTGGAGGTTGTCGACGCCCTCGAGCATGCCGACCGAGCCGTCGATCAGCTCGCGGAGAATGTCTGCGTGGCCCGCGTGGCGCTGGGTGTCGGCGGTGACGTGCACCATGATGTGATGCAGCGTGACGGGATCGTCTCCCCACCACCACACGCGCCCGACCGCATCGAGGTCGAGCTCGCTGATCGTCGCGTCCGAGAAGTCCCAGGCCTCTCGGTAGCCGTCGACGATGTCGGCTCTGGACTCTTCGGGGGTGGCCCAGAACTCAGCGGCCGGCCCGCTGCTCTCGGAGAACCGCGCTCCCTGCCCCTCGATGGTCCGCCCGAACACCTCGCCGAAGTACCCGACGTGCGTCGCCGTGCTGTGCTTGACCAGACCGAGCAGGTTGGTTCCCGTCGGCGTCAACGGCCGCCGGATGTCGTACTCACTCAGCCCCTCGAGCTTCCAGACCAGTGTCTCCCGCGCACCTCGCAGGTAGCCGTGCAGCTCGTCCTTCACGTCCAAGCTCGTCATGTGCGGTTTCTCCAGCTCGTGGTCCACGATGATCGCACCTGGCGCTGGGGACGGCATTCGGAGTCGGGATGCGACTCGCCGCCAACGGCACTCGGAGGGCGCGCTTGAACTGGCAACATCGACGGGGTGGACGGCATCCCCGACGGCGCCGTTGTGCTCAACGACGCACAGCATCGCCCCGTGTTCCTCGTGAACGGCACCGTGTATCGGCCCTTCCGGCCGTGGACGCCGACGATCCAACGTGTGCTGTCACGGCTGCACGCCGACGGCCACCCCTTCGTACCCGAGCCGCTTGGATACGACGACCGATGGGAGCGACTCCGATTCGTTCCAGGACGTTCCGGCGGCCACGGGTGGCGAGCCGTCCTCGAAGACGACGGACTCCGGGAGTTCGGCCGACTCCTCCGATCACTCCACGACGCGCTGCATACGTATCCGACTTCATCCGAAGATCGGTGGGCCCTTCCGGCCGATGCCGAACACGAGAGCCTGGTTCACAACGACTTCGGCCCGTGGAACGTCGTGTGGAGCAACGAACGGCCCGTGGCAGTTCTCGATTGGGACTTCGTCGCGCCAGGTGACCCGATCGATGACGTCACCTACGCCCTTCGGTACGTCACCCCCTTCGAGACCGACGAACACGCCCGCAGCTGGATGCACCACGAGCATCCACCGCAACGGCGACGCCGCACCGAGATCTTCCTCGACGCGTACGGCATCGAACTCGATCTGCACCACGTCTCAGCACTCGTGGCCGAACGCTGCCGCCTGACGACACGCCACGTCCATCACCTCGCCGAGCTCGGAGTTCAGCCCCAGCTGGAGTGGACCGAGACCGGCGTTGACGCCATGGATGCGGAACACGGCGACTGGATCGACGCGAACGGATCAGCGCTCCTCGAGTAGCACCACACGCCCCGACCGCCGCTCGAAGAACTGCCCTCCAACGCGGCTCCGTGGCATGGTCGTGATTTGTCACGTGTCCCCGAACATCAGAGCCGAGCGTCTTGAAGGATGCGCCGATCTCCATGCCCGCGCTACGAGGTCGGGACGGATTCACAGTGGCCTGATATCCACACGGAACGGCACGCCTCGGTGGGTCAGGATTGGCAATCACCCGATCCGGGAAGGCCGGTGTTTCTGATGGCCAATAGGCACTTCGCGAAGCTTGCCGATGTGTGGAAGCACCTGCCCTTGGCCGAGATCCTCGCGACCGAGCGGCCGGACCACTACTGCGAAACCCACGCAGGCAATGCGTCCTACGCCATGGTCGATGACCCCGAACGCCGTTTGGGTGTCTCGTACTTCCGGGAAGTCGCAGCGGCGCATCCACCTCTGGCCGATTCGAAATACCTGCATCGACTTCCGCGAGCTCGAGAGCGATGGCGGGGTGCTGATGACCTACCCCGGCTCGCCGTTGCTCGCCATGCACGAACTCGCCAACAATGCTGCCTATCTGCTCTGTGACCTCGACCCCGACAGCATCGACAACCTCGAGAGCGAGGCCGATTCCCTCGGCGTGACCGATGCTCGCTGCCTGGCCGCTGATGGCATGGGTGCGGTTGCGGACTACGTGGCCGGCGCGACGGGCAGCGTGTTCGTTCACATCGACCCATACGACCCTCGTGCCGTCGGGCCGTCGGGCTTGTCGGCTCTGGACCTGGCGCGTGAGCTCATCCGGGACGGTGTCGGGCTCATGTACTGGTACGGGTACAACCGACCGAGCCGGCGCGCCTGGGCGTTGAGCGAACTCGCGGATGGCGCCGACCAAGCTGCAGGGATCTGGTGCGGCGACGTCATGATCACCACCCCGTACAAGGACACGCGAGCCGATGGTGACCTCGGGGTCGCAACGACACCGGGGACCGGCTTCGGGATCGTCTGCGCCAACATCTCCGCACTGGGGACCGCTGCCTGCGGTCAGCTCGGCGAAGCACTCGCACTCGCCTACAGCCAGGTGACGCTTCCCAGCGGTGCCCCGGGGAGTATCGACTTCGCCGTCACCGAAAGATGAGCGGCCACCGCGAAGCGCCGATAGCGCAGATCGACATCCCGGCGGGCGACGGGACTATGCGCGCTCGATCGGAGCGGCTCTGCGGTGGGCAGCGAACGCGCGCACGGGCACCAGCTGGTGTCTCGGTTGTCGTTCCTGTGATCCACCTTCGCCCTCTCCTTCGGCCGTCGCGTCGGGGTCAGCGTGCCGAGCGGAGGGCCGGCACGCCACGGATCTGAACTCGCTGCAAGACTGTCGCCGATGGCGGGCGAACCGGACTCCGCACAGCCGATCTCCTCGCAGGGCGATTTCACAGCCCTCATCCAGAACGTGGTGCGGCGCTGGGATCTTCCGTCCGTGTCGATCGATCCGATGCCGCCGGGTGTGAACGGTGAGGTTGCCTTGCTGAAGGCCGACCAGCAGAAATGGGTGGCGAAGCTTGCGTACACGTCGCGCGAGGCCTTCGAGCCAGGACTGGCAGTGGCGCACCGGATGCGGTCGTCGTCCTTTGCTGTCGCTTCGCCAGTCCCCTCGACGCACGGCAATCTTGTCGAGATGGTCGAGTGGCCGAACGGAACGCTCCATCCGTTCGCGATCCTCGACTTCGTGACGGGCGATCCGCTGGCACACTCGGCAGAAAACGCTCCAGAGATCATGGGCAACGTCTGCGGTGCTTTAGCGGGGATTCTTGCCGACGTGGACCCCGCCGAGGTCGGGCTGGACCCGGCAACACCCTTCGTGCCCGGTGAGCGCAACGACAGCTGGAACCTGGGCGACTACGAGTGGCTCAACGATGCAAGCGAGGTCCTTGCCGAGCGGGTTCATGAGTCACTGCCCGACCTGCCTCATGGCGTCGCCGTCTGGGATGGTCCCGAGATCCTGCTCGGACCTGACGGAACCGGTCTCGTGGACTTCGGCACTACCGCGTGGATGCCGCGGATTCACCCCATCGCTCGAGGTGAACTGCTCACGTCGTACAACGATCGCGACCGCAGACAGCGCTTCCTAGCCGCGGTGGAGATCCACGCACCGCTGTCGGAGCGTGAACGAGCAGCGCTGAAGCTCTTTCGCCTTTTGAACGCGACGGTCTACGCACGAGGGTGCGCCTCGCAACGGACTGAATACGGCCTGCCGGACGATCATCACCTCATGATCTGGCTTGGACAACTCGTCCAGGTGATCGAGACCGACGCTGATCTCGCCGCGCTGACCACATGAGCCGCGGGTAGTCCGAAGGGCCGATCGTGCAGGTTCGCCGCCGAGAGCCGGGGCGCACGGCTCTGCCGCTGGTGATGCGCCGATAGGTAGCGGCTGCGAAGGACTCGGGCACGTGATTAGGTGACACTCGATATGTGCCGGGCCCACCGGCATCTCGAGGACCCGGAGTCGCACGATCCGCTATCGTCTTCCCTGATTGTGATCCCGTTCACAAGGGAGACTCGGGGTGGAGGCAATGAGCGCGGTGGAGGTGTTGCCGCAGGGCTACCAAGACCTCTTCGGTCGGGCGGCGGAGCACTTCCGCAACGATCGTCGAGTTCGAGGGATGTGGCTCGGCGGTTCCTTGGCACGGGGTACGGCCGACGCAGCTTCTGATCTCGATCTGATCGTCGCCGTCGCCGACAACGCCTTCGACGAGTTCACCTCGACTTGGTCGGAGTGGCTGAGCGCCATCACGCCGACTGTGCTCGCCGCAACGCTTCCGTTCGCGCCGGGAATCCTCTACTCGATCACACCGAACTTCGAGCGCCTCGATATCGTCGTCGAACCAGTGTCCTTGCTCCGCGATACACCACACCGGTATCGCACCATCGTCTTCGACAGGGACCAGCTCTCCGACCTGGTGCCGATTTCCCAACCAGGTGTGGGGCCGTCGGCGTCGACAGTCGAGGGCCTGATCACTGAGTACTTCCGGATCAACGCCGTCGAGACGATCCTGGTCCGAGATGACTGGCTCCTGGCCAGAGAGCACGTCCACGTGATCTCAACCCTGATCTATCGACTCCTATCGGAGGCCAACGCTCCTCTGCCACCGATGGGGGTCAAGCAGTGGAGCACCAAGTTGACGCCGGAGCAGGCGGCCGCGATGAGCAGCCTGCCCACCGGCTGCTCGGATCTGGCCAGCCTCAGAGATGCTCACCAACGGCTTGCGACCCTGTTCGTGAGCAACGCGGACGAGCTCGCTGATCGGCTCGATATCGATTGGCCTCAGCAACTCGAGGACGCGGCATCCATGCACCTCAAGCACTACCTCCAACTCGACGTGCCCTTTCCTCGCGACCCCTCAGCTGTGGTCGTGTCCTGAGGTTTCCGACCCCTGACGCCTGAACGTCGGCTCTCGGACGCCGGCGAGTTGATGGACCTGTCCCCGAATTACCGCCTCGAGCGTCATCGACCGGTGCCTCGCGATGCGATCTGTTGTCGTCTCGCGCAGTTCCGGGACGCAGTTAGGTGGCAGCTGATCTGTGCGCCCTCCACCGGCACTTGGAGGATGCCGTCGTGTGCAGGTTGGCGTCTGCCGCTCAGCCCACCTCGTCCATGAGCGCAAGCCATTGCTCGAGGCTTCGGGCCACGTGATCGGAGCCCGCTTCCACACATCGGCGTGCCCTTCGTCGACCATCCGCTGGTAGGCGGCGTCGCCCTCCTCACTTCGTCGATGCAGCTCCGAAGCGTTGTGTGCCGTTCGTTCAACCACGGTGCGGAGAAGCGTTGGACGTTCGATCGCAGGGACGCGAGCTCCATCGCAGAATGTGATGATCCGTCGCACGGCGAGATCGTCGGGGTGGCCGTCCGGCCAGAGCCCGACGAAGGAGTGGAGCGCCCACGCAAGATCCCAATGTCGACGTCCGGGGGCGAGGAGGTCCCAATCGATGTAGGTCCATTCGGGCCCGGCAATGAGATTCCATGGTGCGAGGTCGTTGTGCGCCAGCACTTCCTCGGAGCCACTCGGATCGCGGCCGTTGTCTCGCCATTCGGCGGTGGGCGGCCGCACGAACGTCGCCTGGGCTTCGTGGTAGTCGGCGATGAGGCTGGCGGCTCGAGCAAGACCACCGAGGTCGGCGGTGAGGTCGTGGTGGTCTGGATGCACCGCAACGCCATGGACGTAGGTGAGGATTTCGCGGCCTTTCTCGTCGAAACCTCTGGCACGTGGCGCCGGATAGCCAACGCCCTCGAGATGATCCAGGAGCGAATGGACCGCCGGCGTCCAGGGCCCCGACTCACGACGGACCGTCGAGCCGACTCGCACGATCGAGCCATTGAGGTTCCCGCCGGAAAGCGGCTCTTCGGATGCTTCCAAGGGTCAATCTTGACTCGCAAGGCGCGAGTTGCATGAACCAGTCGCTGAGCGTGCCCACTCGATCGTGGAGTGCCCTACCAGCGCCGGGTCGGTAAGGCGACCCAGGCGACCGAGCTGTCCCGAATGATCGCCATCAACCGTCCCCGAACATGCGCCGTTCTCCGTCGCTTCAACACGAGCGCTATCGGATGATCGGTGTTGCGATCGGTGCGGGTCAGTCCTCGTCGAGGACGGACAGGTCGTTGGCGCTGAGCTGCACCAGTCGGGCGCCTTCGAATGCTGCCACCACAGCGTCGATGTGCTGGTCAAAGAGCGCAAGTAGTTGGCGGTTCGTGATGTTGCCGGTGCTGACGATCAGCAACCGGGCCGGCGTGCCGTTGAGCATGTGACTGGCGCGGAAGTCGCTGTCCTTGGAGACGACGATCCGTTCGTCGACGTCCGCGATCCGGGAGATCTCCGCGTCGGTGGTCCGGTCCTGCTCCGGGAGTTCGAGTGTGTGGACCGCGTCATGTCCGGCGGCGATCAGGTGGCGGGCCAGGCTGGCCGGGAGCTGCGCGTCGATGAGGAACTTCACGCAGCGCCGAGCGGGATACGACGCATGCCGGCGGTCTTGGCGCCGAACTCGAGCGCTGCGAGAAGGTCATCGCGCTCCAGGTCGGCGTAGTCGTCCAAGACCTCGTCGATCGTCATCCCTGACGCGAGCAACTCGAGCAGAGTCTCGACCGGGTACCGGAGCCCACGGACCGTCGGCTTCCCATGGCAGACCAACGGGTCTGAGGTGATCCGATCCAGTCGCGTCATCGTGCACAAGCGTAACCGTCCGACCGAACCCACAGGGCGCTCCTATCGACGGGCAGGTCGGCGAAGCGGACACATTCTGGCGCTGGAGATCCGGCGTTCTGTGGTTGTCTCATCTGGACATCGAGGGGGCGGCGCGCCCTTGAGCGGGATCGAGGGTCCGCGCCAGCTGGCCTCGCTCGAAGGCCATCAGCTCGAGGCGCATCTTCACGTCGAGGTGCTCACCCATCCATCGGGTTCGTTGGCCCTCCGCTGACTCGACCAGGTCGGGCGAAGTCGGAATCGAGCGGAGCAGGACGTCCCGCTCTCGGTCAATCCGAGCCAGGCGAAGCGCCGCCGCCGTCTCGGGCGCGATCTCGTACGTCCGCTCGACCGCGAGCGGATCGGTGATTGGCGTGCCGGTGTCGATCGCCCAGCGCTGGCGCCGCTCACTCCCCCACTCCCGGCGGAGGTCGGCCTTCGCCTGATCGATGTCGTCGGCGGCCGCGTAGACCGTCGTCCTGTCTCGGGCTCGGCTCATCTTCACGTAGGCGAGCTCCCGACCGCCGCCGTCTTCGAGGACGTGGGCGGTGTGGTGGGTGGCGCCCTGCGCTCGGTGGACGGTGACGGCGTAGCCGTGGGCAAGACGGTCCCTGGCCAGCTCGTCGCCGGCCAGTCGATGGTGGCGACCATCGGGCGTCTCGACCGTCAGCGCGAGAGCGTCCGGGTCGACGGCCACGACCGTCGCTCGGGTCGACGTGACCACGGTGCGGTCGTCGGACGGCGCGAGCGTGACGACGCGGTCGCCCGCTCGGTAGCGACGACCACCCGGTCCGCGCAGCTCGGGACCAGCGAGTCGGCCGGCGCTCTCCCAGTGCGCGCGACCGAGGGCGTTCAGCGCATCGACACTCGTCCGCCTCCACGCAAGCATCGTGGTGTCGCAGCCAGCATCGACGTCGTCAGCCCACCCTCGTGCGCACGCGGCGAGGGCAGCGGTGCGGCGCGGTTCGATCGCGACCCGTCCCCGATTCAGGTACCAGTCGACTGCATCGTCGACGTCTCCTTCCCGAAGATCGGTGAGCGCACGAACTTCACGTGGGTCGTGTTGGCGGACGTTCTCGTCGAGGACGTGGACGATGTTGCGGTCGGCGATCCCCTCGAGACCGCCGCCCGGCCCGACGGCTCCGAGTTGGCGGTGATCGCCGACCATGACGACCTTGGCCCGCGCCAGGCCGGCGGCGGCCAGGAGCCGGAGCAGGTCGTGGTCGTCGGTCATTCCCGCTTCGTCGAGTACGACCACCGTCGATTCGTCGAGGCGAGAGCGGCCGTGGTCCAGTCGCCAGAGAAGGGACGCGACGGTCGAACTCGACATCTGCGCCTCGGCGACCAGGGTCCGTGCCGCCTGGCCAGACGTCGCGGTGCCGACCACCCGGTACCCGCACGACTCGAACGCCGCTCGCGCCGCGTCGAGAGCGGTCGTCTTGCCAGAACCGGCGACGCCGATGATGACGTCGATCCCCGATCCGCTCGAACAGAACGCCTCCACCGCGCCGCGCTGGCCGGCTCTCAGCGGGTGCCCGAGTCGTCTCGATTTCGCATCGAGCGCGGTTGCGACGACCTCGGGCGCAACGGTCGGCGCCCCAGTTCGCCGGGCGGCGGTCTCGATGCTGTGGGCGATTGCGTTCTCGATGGCGAGCACGCAGGCGGGCGCGTAGGGCTGTTCGTCGGCACCGGGTCGGCGGACGAGTGGGATGGCGGCACCGTGCTCGATGACGGCGTCGGCGATGCGTTCGAGCTCACTGGGGTCGTGGCCGAACAACTTCGGTGCCGCCGCCACGATCACGTCTCGCCGGCTGAAGACCTTCTGCTCCGCGAGCGGGCCGTCGGGTCCGAGCATCTGGTCGACCAGCTCGCGTACGTGCATTGGCGTGAGTTCACGAGGCGCGATCCGGTGAGCGCTCGACGCCCGGATGCGACTGGCAACCCGGTGCGGCCGCCATCCGATGTCCACGAGTTCCTGTCGCCATCGAGGGACCAGGTCGTCGACCGCTTCGAACCGCTTGGCCGACCGGCTGGTGCGTGCCGCGATTCCTCGGGCCCGGTACGAGTGGAAGCCGGCCTCGTCGAGGGCATCGTCGATCTCGTCCGAGCGCTTGGAGTGGAGGTCCATCACCTCCAGGGGCACGCCCGCGATCGCCCAGTGGCCGAGCTTCCCGGACGGGCCGTCGTCGGACACGATCCCGTACCCGAGGTCGATCGCCTTCCGCGCCGCGGCCATACGGCCGATCGCGGTGGCAGCATGAACGTGATCACGAATGAGGGCGGTGTTGGCTCCCTTCCACCCGCCGCGATCGTCGAGCATGGCGGTGACGTTGGCGATGAGGACGTGGTCGTGAGGGCCCGGGTCGCCGGATCGGGTCGTGGCGTGCCGGGTGTGGGCGTACAGCAGTCCCCCGGTGGGAGACGGCACCGCTGCGCGGCCCCGTCGGCCGCCGCGCTCTGAGACCATCTGGTCGAGGTAGTCGAGCGTGGCCTCGCGTTCGGCGTCGAGGATGGCGTGCATGTCGTCGGCTCGGCCGATCACGCCCAGCTCGGCCACCGACTTGTGGGCACTGACGACCAACTCCATGCCCGGCCGCTTCGTGATGGCAAGTCGGAGCCGGGTGTCGGGGTCGGCGGCACCGCCGGGTCCGTAGATGGCCTTGTAGTCCTTCGACTCGACCGGGCCCGACAGGCCGAGGAGCGGCGCGCCCTTGCCGCCCCAGCGGAGCGGGGTCTCACCTCGGCTGCCGTAGTACCCGAGGGCAGCGCCGGGGTGGTCGTCGCCTCGGCCGAGCACGGTGGCCTCGTGGTAGGCGACGGAGTCGGCGCCCATCATGCGGAGGAACGCCATCGGTCAATCCCCCGGTCCGGGACCGAGGCCGAAGCCGTTCAGCCGGCAGGTTGCAAACGTGTTCTGCGTTCTTGGGGTGGCCCCTACGGGCTGAGGGCCAACCGGGCTTCGCTGCGGTCCGGCGGCGGGGCGAGGGCTTCGACTTCGCGCGCTCATGAGGCCGAGCGGCTGCGCAGGGCAGCGAGGATGGGCTCGACATCGGTGTCGAGGAGTTCGGCCAGGCGGTTGACCGGAACGAGAATCCGACGGCCGAGCCGAACGACGGGCAGCTCACCGCTGTGGGCGAGCTCGTACGCCGTGGTCCGGCTGATGCCGAGCAGTTCGGCCGCCTCGCTGATCGACATCGTGAGCCGTGTCGGCGGCGAGGAGGTGGAGGTGGTTCGGGAAGGTCCGGATGGGTTCGAGTTGGTGAGCCATGCCCGGATTGACGCATCACCCGTTCGGCACGGCGTTCGGCTTCCCGTTCGGTGTCCGTATCTTCTTCGAGGAATCCGCCCGGCGTTCGGCTTTTCGTTCGTGCTTCTCGTTCGGCTTTGCGATCGTTTCCCACCGACCGTGATCTGGATCGCTCGCGTCGTAGTGGACGAACTCGAAATCGGTTGCACGCCGAGCGCAGGACGCGATCCTGTACGTGGTCGCCCCAGTAGGGCGTGGAAGTGCACCCGGCGAGTCCTCCGGACGGGGGTAGCCGGGTGTCGCGCGTCGTTGCCAGCATCACGGCGAGCCTGGACTCCATCGTGTGGCGGTCAGGCGGAGAGCAGATGGGCTCGCGTGAGTGCCTCGGCGTACTCGGTCGGGTCGCCTGGGAGCAGATCGAGGTGGACCTTCACGCCGCCCGGCCGCTCGGTGAGCGACACGACTCGGGCGAGCACCGGGTCGACGTCGTCGCCGGTGACGACGATCGCATCGACCGTCACCGGGCCGGGATCTCATGCGCTTCGTCGAGGAACGTCCAGACGAAGCCAGTGCCGTCGACCTGCTGGACGTCACAGGGGATGTCGACTTCGATTCGATCGGCCACGGCGTCATCTCCTTCGATGCTGAGGCGAGTGCGCAATCATGGTTGCCAAACACCCCGATGCACGAGATACTTGCACTGCTCACCCCAGTAGGGGTGGAAGCTGCACCCGGCGATGCCTCCGGACGGTGAGCAGCCGGGTGTTGCGCAGGGTGCGGCGACCGGTTGCAGTCGGGGCCTTGCCTGCGAATGCCGGCGTCCCGTCGGCCGCCCAGAGCAGGGGGTCGGTCTGCGGTTCATGGTGGTACGTAGACAATGCGCCTCCGGATCGCCCGCACGCGCGGACCGTCCGATCGTCGCACGATCCTCGCCGTTTAGACGGAATCTCATTCGAGTCGCCATCGCCTCGACGTCGCCCGTGGTCTTCGGCGAGACGACGAAGCTCGCGACTGACGAGCTTCGTTGAGCGCTCTGCCTGACGTTCCCGACGGACCCGCGTCAACCTCGACGGGAGACCAGCAGCAGGTCGAGAACCATCGGCGCGATCTTGCGCTCCGGACAGTGCGTCTCTGATTCGGCTCGAAGGTCAACCACGGTACAGCACCCCTGATCCGCGAGCGTCTCGACCACGACGGTGGCGACGGGCGAGCGCTGCCGGCATCTCGTCGGAGAAGGCCCACTTCATTTCTTGCGTCGATTCATGATCTTGCCGAGGTCTTCGGCGAGGGCGGGGTCGGAGCGGTCGATGGCGTGCGAGTACACCCGCAGCGTGGTGGTGGCGTCCGCATGGCCGAGGCGCCGGGCGACGGTCTGCACGTCGTAGCCGGCGGCGATCGCCTGAGTCGCTGACCAGTGTCGCAGGTCGTGCAGCCGCCACGACGGATCGATTTCGGCGGCCTCACGGGCTCGCTTCCACCACCAGCTGACCCGGTCGGGGTTCGGCGGACCGTCGGTGTCGGAGAACAGCCAGGGGGCGAGATCCTCCCGGCCGATTCGAGCGTCGGCGAGAAGCGCGGCGGTCTCGGCATCGACGGTGACCCGCCGACGAGCGCCGGTCTTGGTGGCGTCCTCCCGGATGACCGGCGCTCCCGGCTCGGCGTCGGGATGCTCGCGATCGATCACGATCTGGCGGTCGAACACGATCTCGGCGCCATCTACTGCGGCCCATCGCAACCCGGCCATCTCGGAGCGCCGGGCACCGGTCACAGCTGCGAGCCGCAGCGCGATCGGGGCCATCTCGTGAAGCTCGGCGGCAGCGTCGAGCACGGCGAACACTTCGTCGTCGGACATCACGCCTCGCTCGACGCGCTTCGGTCGCTTGAGCTCGGCCTTGGTTGCGGGGTTGTCGGCGATCCATCCCCACCGCTCGGCCTGGCGCAACGCGGAGCGGAGTACCTGGAGCTGGTTGCGGATCGTTCCCTCCCCCTTGCCCTGCTTGCGCCGGCGTGCGATCCACTTGTCGACGTCCTCGACGCCGAGGCGAGCGACTCCGATCTTGCCGATCGGGTCGGCCTTCAGCGCATTGGCCCGGCCGACCTGATCCCGCTTCGAGCTGACCGCCCAGGTCGGCGTCTTCATCTCGACCCACGCGTCGAGCGCGTCGGCCACGGTCTTGGCACCGGCCCGGGACGGTTTGGTCTCGAGCTCGGCCGCCACCCGCTCGGCGTCTCGCTTGCCGCCGCGCACGGTCTTGGACCGCTGAATCGGCTTGCCGCGCTCATCCCGGCCCACGAACACGCGGACCTCGTAGATCCCGTCACCCCGCTTGCGGATGGTTGCCACAGCCGAAACTGTAGGGCAAAAGTAGGGATATGAGTAGGGATGGACCGATTTCGAGCCCGACGGCGAGTGCCGACAACGACGAGAGGACCGGGCCCGAAGGCCGGTCCTCTCAATCGTTCAGATCAGACGAAACCGCAGGTCAGCGGTCCTGACGGAACGGGTCGATCCGGCCGCCGCTGATCGCCCGGGCGATGATGCCCTGCTGGATCTGCTCGGTGCCCTCGAAGATGTCCATGATCTTGGCGTCGCGGTGGAAACGCTCGACGTCGTACTCGCGGGTGTAGCCGTAGCCGCCGAGGATCTGGATGGCCCGCTCGGTGACCCACACGGCGGTGCGGCCGGCCTTGAGCTTGCACATCGAACCCTCGGCGAACTGGTAGCCACCACCGTTGTTCGACAGCCACGCCGCACGGTGCACCAGCAGTCGAGAGGCGTCGATCTCGGTCTTCATGTCGGCGAGCATGAACGCGATCGCCTGGTTCTCGAAGATGGGCACGCCGAAGGCGGTGCGCTCGTGGGCGTACTCGAGGGCGATCTCGTACGCAGCCCGGGCGATGCCGACGGCCATTGCCGCGACCGAGGGACGGGTCGACTCGAACGTGGCCATGGCCGGCTGCTTCTCGCCGGTCTTGCCCTTGTCGCGCGCCTTGGCGAGCTTGGCGTCCAGCTTCTCCTTGCCGCCGAGCAACAGGTGGCCCGGAATGCGGCAGTCGGTGAGGACGACCTCGGCCGTGTGGCTGGCCTTGATGCCGTGCTTCTTGTACTTCTGGCCCTGGGCGATCCCCTCGGTTCCCTCGGGAATGATGAAGCTGGCCTGGCCGCGTGAGCCGAGCGCCGGATCGACCGTGGCGGTGACCACGTGAAGGTCGGCGATGCCACCGTTGGTCGCCCACGCCTTGGTGCCGTTGAGGACCCACTCGTCGGTCGCCTCGTCGTAGACGGCGCGCGTGCGCAGCGAGCTGACGTCGGAACCGGCGTCGGGCTCCGAGACGCAGTACGCGGCGATCTTCATGTCGTCGGCGGTGCCCCAGCACTGTGGCGCCCATTCGAGGACCTGTTCGGGGGTCCCGTTCCCGGCGATTCCCGCCGCTGCGAGGCCCGAGCCGAAGATGGCCAGCGCGATGCCGGCGTCGCCCCAGAACATCTCCTCGATGGCGATCGGGAACGTCAGGCCGGTGGGGTCGCCCAACATCGCATTGGAGAAGAACTCGAAGGAGTACAGGCCGATGTTCGCAGCCTCCTGCACGATCGGATAGGGGAATTCCTCCTTGTCATCCCACTCCTGGCCGGCAGGGCGAAGGACGTTCTCGGCGAAGTCGTGCACCCACTTCTGGATCTGCAGCTGATCTTCGTTGAGGGCGAGCGAGAAGTCGGTCATCGGGGTCTCCGTTCGGCGCGGGTTCGTCTAGAAGTTACCGTCGGGTAACTGTAGGGCGGCAAACCGGCCCCTGTCACGCGAAGCCTTCAGGCCAGACGCACCTGCGTGCCCTGGGCGGAGTCTTCGATCGTGTAGCCGGCCGCCTGCAGTTCCTCACGCAGCTGGTCGGCGGCCGCCCAGTCCTTGGCCGATCGTGCCGCGTCTCGTTGGCGGGCGAGGTCGAGGATCTCGTCGGGAATCGCAGACGCACCACGGAGCACGAGACCGACCGCCGAGGCGATCTCGGCGGCTGCTGCCGCCAGCGGCCTGGCCGTGGCCTCGTCGTCCGCGTCGAGTGCACTGTTCACCGCACGCACGGTCTCGAAGAGCGTCGCCATCGCCCGGGGCGTGTCGAGATCGTCGTCCATCGCCGCCCGGAACCGTTCGAGGGTCGCCGGGTCGGCCTCGACATCGCCGGCAGCGAGCATCGCCGTCGTGCGCCGGTGGAACGCGTCGAGGCGGGCGACGGCGGCCTGGGTGTCGCGCATCGCATCTCCGGTCACGTCCATGGGCGAGCGGTAGTGCGAGCGCAGGATGAGCAGCCGGAACGCACGGGGATCGAACTCCTCGATGAGGTCGACCAGGTTGGTCACGTTGCCGAGCGACTTCGACATCTTCTCGCCGTCGGACTCGATGAAGGCGTGGTGCATCCAGTGGCGCGCGAAGCCGGACTTCATGGCCACCGCCTGCGCCCGTTCGTTCTCGTGGTGCGGAAAGCGCAGGTCCTGTCCACCGGCGTGGAGGTCGAAGCCCGGACCGAGCAGATCGAGCGACATCACGACACATTCGGTGTGCCAGCCCGGGCGCCCCGCACCGAAGGGCGCGTCCCAGGTCGGTTCGCCCGGCTTCGCCTTCTTCCAGAGCACGAAGTCGAGCGGCGAGCGTTTCTCGTCGTTGGCCTCGACTCGTGCTCCGGACCGGAGGTCGTCGAGGTTCTGGAGGGCCAGCAGGCCGTAGCCGTCGACCATCGACGTGTCGAGGTAGACACCATCGCTCGTCTCGTAGGCGACGCCCTCGTCGAGGAACTCGCCGATCAGCTCGACCATCGGCTCGACGTACTCGGTCGCATGAGGCGTGTCCGTGGGGCGGAGCACGTCGAGCCGATCCATGGCGTCCCACCAGATCTGCTCATAGGTGGAGGCAATGGCGGTCTCGTCGGTGCCCTCGGCCGCCGCCTTGTTGATGATCTGGTCGTCGATGTCGGTGACATTGGAGGCGTGACGGACCTCGAGGCCGGTCCACTCGAGGTAGCGGCGCAACACGTCGTAGAGCACGGTCTGGCGACCGTGTCCGATGTGGGGTGGGGCATAGACCGTCGGGCCACACACGTAGATCGAGACCTTCGCCGGGTCGCGGGTCTGGAAGGGCACCACAGCGCCGCGCGCCGTGTCGTACAAGTGCAGCATGTGCCGAGGGTACCGAGGACGGTCGGGCACGAAGCCCGAAATGGGGCCGGTCGAACAGGTCCTCAGTCGGTGTCGCCTCTCGGATCCGCCAACGGCGTCGACGATTCGGCGAGCTCTCGTTCCCACCGCTCGATCTCGCGGGTGAGCACCGACGCCCCGCGCCGGGTCGCCGCCTCTCGCTCCGGGCTCAGGAACTCGCCGATCGCCTGATCGCGGCGGGTTACCCAGGTGTCCTCGCTCCAGCCCTCGGTTCGCGCGACCGCGAACAACAGCCCGAGCATGGTGCTCGAGTCGTACATCTCGGCCGCGGCCGCAAGTCCGAGCGCGCGCTCGGGCTCTCCTTGCTCGAGCGCGAGAAGCGCGAACGCGAGGAGGAATGGCGTGGGGATGTCGGTCGTACGACGCATGCGGGCCAGCCGCGCCAGCTCATGGGCTCGGTCGGTGAGCGACCCGTCTGCGGCCAGTGCGGCCGGTGCGGCACACAGCTCGTCGTGTCCGATCCGGTGGCGCTGGGCTGAGACCGCGGCCAGGAGCGCCTCGTCGGGATGCTCGCCGGTGAGATAGAGCAGCCAGCAGACCAGAGCGAGCGGCTGGTCACGTGCTTCGCCCTGGTCCAACCACGCGAGGCTCTCGTGGGCGACCTCGGTCGCGTCCTCGAGCCGACCCATCACGCCGAGACCGGTCGCCTTGGTGGCGAGGAGTTGCGACAACGTCCAGTCCGACGGTGACCGGACGGTCGCGCGAACCCGAGGCAACACCTCGTCGATCAGCGCGACACCGACCTCGGGCGCGACCGCGGTCGTCAGCGCACACCGCCACGACTCGAACCACCCTCGAGCCAGATCGTCCGGGTGCAGTGCGTCGAGCATCCTCGTGGCCGTGTCGAGACACTCGCCGTACCGACGGGTGGCCCGTTCGATCTGGAGCTTCGCGGTGTTCGCTGCAACCCAGGCCGTGTGATCGAGTTCGTCGCGTCGTTGCGCGAGCGAGGTGACCAGATCCAACACCTCGTCGAGCCCGCCCGGGTCGACGCGGAAGGAGCACGAGCTGAAGATGAAGGCCGCCGTGTCGAGTCGTTCGGACATCAGAGCGTGCGTCGCTGCGTCGCGACGCGTCGCGTCCTCGACGTCGCCATGCTCGGACGACGAGATGTAGCCGTTCGCCAGGGCATGGAAGTCGGCGGTCTCCTCGTGGAGGGGGAGCACCGCGGCCTCGAGCGCCGTGCGCGCCTTGGACAGCTCGTCTTCGTCCTCGAGCTTCTGGCGGCCGTAGTCTCGCAGGCTCTCGAGCAGCCCGTATCCCCTCACGATTCCGTCCGAGACGTCCGGCTTGACCAGCGAACGCGAGACGAGTGCGTCGAGCAGGTCTGAGGCCTCGAGCTCGTCGGTGTCGAGCAGACGCGCAGCCGTCCGCAGCGCGAAGGACCCCGCACAGACGGTCAGCCGACGAAACGCCGCCTGGAGCCGCTCGCTCAACAGGTCGTACGACCAGTCGATGGCGGCGGCCAAGGTCTGCTGTCGCTCCGGCCGGCCGCGTTGGCCCCGCGTGAGCAGACGGAAGCGGTCGTCGAGGTTCTCGAGGATCTGATTGGTGCCCAGCGTTCGCATCTGTGAGGCGGCGAGCTCGATGGCCAAGGGCATGCCGTCGAGCCGTTCGGCGATCTTGACGATGGTGGCGAGGTCGGCGTCGGTGAGGCTGAGCTGGTCGTCCGCAGCGAGCGCGCGTTGGCTGAAGAGCTGGACGCCCGGCGAGTCGGGGCCCTCGATGTCGAGCGACGGGACGTTCAGCACCCGCTCGCCGGGAAGCTGCAGCGGCTCTCGGCTGGTCGCGAGCACCCGAACCTCCGGGGCCGCAGCCAGCAGATCGTCGATCACCTGGGCGATGCGGTCGATGACGTGTTCGCAGTTGTCCACGACCAGCAGGACGCAGCGGCGCGACAGGTGGTCGGCGAGCTGTCCGGCAGCGGGCTGATCGGGCTGCACCGGTGTCCTGGTGCCACTCAGCACGACGCCGAGCACCTGGTCGTCGGTGGCTGCGGTGGTGAGGTCGATGAAGAACACGCCGTCGACGAACTCGCCGAGCTCCCGCCCCGCCGATTCGACGGCGACCCGCGTCTTGCCGGCACCGCCGGGCCCCACGATGCTCACCAGTCGATGGTCGAGGAGGTGCTTGCGCACACGCCCGACGAAGTCCTCTCTCCCCAGCAGCGGCGTGCGTTGCGCCGGCAGCGTCGTGACGAACGTCCCCATCGATCGCAGCGACGGGAACTCGGCTTGCTCACCGGGCACGAGGACCTGGAACAGATGGCGGGGATGGTCGAGATCTCGCAGCCGGTGTTCACCGAGGTCCGCGAACCGCACAGCAGGCAGGAGTCGAGCGACGGGTTCGGACACCACGATCTGGCCACCGTGGGCCGCAGCCATGATCCGCGCCGCCTCGTTGAGCGGCGGTCCGTACCAACCGCCTCCGCGGCGTTGCGCCTCGCCGAGGTGGACTCCCATCCGAACCGCGAGGCCGCCGGGCACTGCCCACGACGTCGCCGCGATCGACTGCTGCGCAGAGGAGGCAGCCGCCACGGCGTCGGCCGCGCTCGAGAACGCAGCGGCGAACGAGTCACCGGCGGTCCCGATGACATCGCCACCGGTGCCCTCGATCGCCCCACGCATGAGGTCGTCGTGCACGGCGAGATCGGCACCCATCGCCGCTGTGTGTGACGCCCAGAGCCTGGTCGAGGCAACGATGTCGGTCATCAGGAACACGCCCTGCGCGTTGCCGGTCACGACCCGAGCCTAAGCACCCCACGCACGTCGCCGCCGGCGAGCCCTCGTGGCGGGCGATACGAACTTCTGAGGCCTCTGCGCCCACCGTTAGCCTCTCGCCGTGGCGAGCATCCCGGACAAGCCCTCACTCGAAGGTCTCGAAGCCAAGTGGCGCGCTCGCTGGGAGGCCGACGGGACCTATCGGTTCGATCGCACCAAGACCCGCGACGAGATCTTCTCGATCGACACGCCGCCGCCGACGGTGAGCGGCACGCTGCACCCCGGGCACGTGTGCTCATACAGCCACACCGACATGGTGGCGCGCTACCAACGGATGCGCGGCAAAGAGGTCTTCTACCCGATGGGGTGGGACGACAACGGTCTGAACGTCGAGCGCCGGGTCCAGCTCATGACGGGCGTCCTGTGCGATCCGTCGCTGCCCTACGACCCCGACTTCACACCGCCCGAGAAGGTCAAGAAGGGCGATCGGCCGATTCCGATCAGTCGTCCGAACTTCGTCGAGATCTGCGAAGAGGTGGTCGAGGAACTCGAGCAGAGCTACTTCGACCTGTGGTCGACCGTCGGCCTGTCCGTGGACTGGACCCAGACCTACACGACCATCGGCCCCAAGGCGACCCGCGTCAGCCAGCGGGCGTTCCTGCGACTGCTCGAGCGCGACCTCGTCTACCGCTCGGGCGCACCGACGCTGTGGGACGTCGACATGCGCACCGCCGTCGCCCAGGCCGAGCTCGAAGATCGCGAGATAGCCGGCGCCTACCACAAGCTCCGGTTCACCGGTCCCGACGGCAGCGACCTCCTCATCGACACGACCCGGCCCGAGCTGCTCCCGTCGTGCGTCGCCGTCGTCGCCCATCCCGACGACGAGCGCTATCAACCCTTGTTCGGGAAGACTGCGACGACACCGCTGTTCGGCGTCGAGGTCCCGATCGTCGCCCACCCGTTGGCTCAGCCCGACAAGGGCACGGGCATCGCCATGATCTGCACGTTCGGCGACACGACCGACGTCATCTGGTGGCGTGAGCTCGGATTGCCCATCCGGCCGGTGGTCCGCCACGACGGTCGCTTCGACGACATCAGTTTCGGCGAAGACGGTTGGGAGTCGGTCGACGCCGACCGGGCCAACGAGGTCTACGCCCAGCTGGCCGGCAAGACCGTCTTCAGCGCGCAGAAGAGCATCGTGGAGCGCCTCGTCTCCGACGGAGCGATGGACGGCGAACCACGTCCCATCACCCATCCGGTGAAGTTCTGGGAGAACGGCAAGAAGGCGCTCGAGATCGTCACCTCGAACCAGTGGTTCGTGCGCTATCCCTCGACCGAGGAGATGATCACCCACGGCAAGGAGCTCAACTGGTTCCCCGAGTTCATGCGGGTCCGGTTCGAGGACTGGGCCAACGGCCTCCAAGGCGATTGGAACATCACCCGCCAGCGCTTCTTCGGCGTCCCGTTCCCGATCTGGTACCCCATCGGCGACGACGGTGTCATCGACTACCTCTCCCCCATCACCGCCACCGAGGACATGCTCCCGGTCGACCCGACGACGATGTCCGCGCCCGGGTACCAGGAGTCGCAGCGCAACCAGCCGGGCGGGTTCGCCGCCGACCCCGACGTCATGGACACGTGGAACACGTCGTCGATGACCCCGCAGATCGCCTGCGGGTGGGAGGAGGACGACGACCTGTTCGCCCGCACCTACCCGATGGATCTGCGGCCCCAGGCCCACGAGATCATCCGCACCTGGCTGTTCTCGACCGTCGTCAAGGCCAACTACCTGTTCGGCGAGTTGCCGTTCGCCAACGCGGCGATCTCGGGTTTCGTCGTCGACCCCGACCGCAAGAAGCTCTCGAAGTCGGCCGGCAACACCCAGAAGGGCCCGGTCGAGATCATCGAGGAGTTCGGTGCCGACGGCGTCCGCTACTGGGCGGCCCAGGCCCGGCCCGGCATGGACCTGGCCCAGGACGAAGGCCAGATGAAGATCGGGCGGCGGCTGGCGATCAAGCTGTTGAACGCGTCGAAGTTCACCCTGGGCATCGGTGAGGCTCCGGGCGGCACGACGATCACCGAACCGCTCGACCGCTCGATGCTCGTGCGGCTGGCCGACCTCGTCGACGAGGCCACCAAGGCATTCGACGCGTTCGACTACGCCCGGGCCGTCGAACGGGCCGAGACGTTCTTCTGGAGCTTCACCGACGACCACCTCGAGCTCGTCAAGGGCCGTGCCTACGGCTCGATGGGCGACGAAGCTGCCGCATCGGCCCAGGCGTCGTTGCGGCTCGCGCTCGAGACGCTGCTCAAGTTGTTCGCTCCCTTCCTGCCGTTCGCCACCGAAGAGGTGTGGTCGTGGTGGCAGGAGGGTTCGGTCCATCGGTCGACCTGGCCCTCAGGCGACGAGCTCCGGGCCGCGGCCGGGGAAGGCGACCCCGCCCTCTCGACCGTCGCCGCCGACGTGCTCACCGAGATCCGCCGGGCCAAGTCCGAGGCCAAGGCTTCGATGCGGAGCGAGGTGGCCGCCGTGGCGGTGCACGACACGAGCGAACGTCTGCGTGCCCTCGAACAGGTCGTTGCCGACGTCAAGGACGCCGGCAAGGTCGCCGAACTCACCACCGAGCAGGCCAACGCCTTCGAGGTCGACGTCACCCTCGCCTGACCCACCCCTCAGAGGTCGAGGTCCTCGCTGACGCTGGTTCCCTCTTCACGCCTGATCCACATGGTGCGCTGGGGGAACGGGATCTCGATGCCGGCCTCGTCGAACGCGTCCTTGAGCCTCCGGCGAAGCTCGCGTGACACCGCGAACTGCTCGCCGGGCTGGGTCTTGATCACGAGCCGGATGGCGATGCCGTCGGCGCCGAGGGTCTCGACCCCCCAGACCTCGGGCTCCTCGAGCATCTGCTGGTTCCACTCGTCGGAGTGGAAGACCTCGTCGGCAACCTCCTGGATGATCGATTCGGCTCGTTCGAGGTCGGTGTCGTAGGCGACCTCGATGTCGACCAGCGCCCTGGCCCACTGCTGCGACTTGTTGCCGACCCGACGGATCTCGCCGTTCGGCACGTGCCAGACCGTCCCCTCGACGTCGCGGATCCGAACCGTTCGGAGCGACAGGGCCTCCACCACGCCCACCGCGTCGCCGACATCGACCACGTCACCGACGCCGAACTGGTCCTCGATGAGCATGAACAGGCCGGAGAGGAAGTCCTTCACCAAGCTCTGGGCACCGAACCCGAGCGCGACCCCGGCGATTCCGGCGCCGGCGATCAACGGGCCGATGTTCACGCCGAGCTCCGCCAGGATCATCACCGCGGCGATGCTCCAGATGATGACGGTGCTCGTCGATCCGAGGACCTGAACGATGGTGTTGGCCCGCATCTCGGTTCGGAGCGACCGGTCGACGTCGGGCTCGCCTGCTCGTGCCCCGCCGGTATGCTTCTTCATCTGGCGTACGAGCTTCTGGGCATCGTCGCCGGTTGCCCGGCTCACCGCTCGGCCGATGCCGCGTCGCGCCAGTCGATTGGCCAGCCAGGCCACGAAGACGATGAAGACCACCTTCAACGGTCGGTCGACCAGCCAGTTCGCCAGCTCGGCGGCTTGTGCGTTGTCGGTCCACTCGAGGACGTTCCTACAGGCGACGCTGGGTCGCTCGCCGCAGACCTCGGTCAGCTGTTCGGTGTCGAGGCCAAGACGCGTCACGATGGGATCAACGTAGTCACGAACTCCCCCGGGGCCCCCGGATGCGGGCCCGCTCACCCGATCTCTGTCCGCTTTCGGCCACATGGTGGCTCGGAACGGACAGCGATCCGGGGCGGCGGGTCAGGGGCGGCGGGTCAGGGGCGGCGGGGTGGCGGAAGACGACGTCCGATGCGTCCTTCAGTCGGTCTCGGCGCCCGGCGCGTCGCGGAACTGGTCGATGAGGATCGGATGACCGTCGGGGTCGTGGAGACCGAGGTGCGCCGGACCGGTCTCGTCGGGGTCGAGATCCTGGTCGATGACGATCGAGGCGTCGAGCAGCCGTTGCCGGATCTCGCGGATGTCGGTGAAGTCGTCGGGACTCGACATGTCCTGCGCCAGACCGGGGTTGAACGTGAGCATCGGCTCGGTGAACTCCATGCCCTCGAACGCGAACAGGCCGATCGTGGTCTGACCACTGCGCAGGATCTGGTAGCCCGTCTCCTCGTCGCCGCCCACCACCTCGAACCCGAAGGCCTCGTAGTACGTGCGCGACCGGTCGAGATCGGTCACGGGAATGCTGATCGAAAAGGCTCCGAGCTCCATTCCCAGGACCGTAGCTTCGCTCCCTGTGGCACGCTTCCGGTGATGGGTTACCACCTCGGTGTCGACCTCGGCACGACGTTCACCGCGGCGGCGGTGCACCACGACGGCGTGGTCGAGATGGTCAATCTCGGCACCGCCGCGGCAGCCACTCCGTCGGTCATCGCCCTCGAATCCGGCGTCTTCACCGCCGGCGAGGCCGCCGAAGCCCGATCGCTCGCCGATCCGAGCCTGGCGGCCCGCGAGTTCAAGAGGCGGATCGGCGATCCGGCACCGATCCTGATCGGCGGATCGCCGTACGCACCCCATCTCCTCATGGCCCGACTCCTCGAAGAGGTCGTGGAGGTCGTGGTGGAGCGCCAGGGTGAACAACCCGACGGGGTGACCCTCACCCACCCCGCCAACTGGGGCGGCTACCGGCGCGAGCTCTTCGAAGCGGCCACCCGGTCGGTCCTCGACCCCGTCCCGGTGACCTTCATCACCGAGCCCGAAGCGGCCGCCATCGACTACGCCAGCCGCCAGCGACTTCCCGTCGGTCAGGCCGTTGCCGTCTACGACCTCGGAGGCGGCACATTCGACGCAGCCGTGCTCAGGCGCGACGACAACGGCTTCAGCGTGCTCGGGACGCCCCGCGGCGTCGAGCACCTGGGTGGGATCGACTTCGACGCGGCCGTGCTCCAGCACGTGATCGAGGAAGCAGGGATCAGCGACGTCGACCCCGACGACCCCACCACCGCCGCAGCCCTCCAGCAACTCCGGCGAGCGTGCGTCGACGCCAAGGTCGCGTTGTCGTCCACCACCGACGCGACGATCCCGGTGTTCGTCCCCGGAGCCACCGGGCCGGTCCGGCTCACCCGAGCCGAGTTCGAGGAGATGGTCGGCCCACTGCTCGACGAGAGCGTGAAGGCCCTGACGCGCGCCATCACCGGAACCGACCTCGAGCCGTCCGACATCACCTCGATCCTGCTGGTCGGCGGGTCGAGCCGTATCCCGCTCGTGGCTCAGCGGGTCACGAGCGCGTTGGGGCGGCCGGTCGCGGTCGACGCCGACCCGAAGAACGCCATCGCACGCGGAGCGGCGCGGTCGGGCGAAGGCCTCGCCGACCAGCCGGCATCGGACGGATCGGTCGGCGCGGGGACCTCCGCCGCAACCGCCGCAGCGGTCGGCGCCGGCGCCGCTGTCTCATCCGCCACGGTGTCCGATTCGGCTGCACTCCCAACCCCGGCCAGCGCATCTGACACCGACGACGCCGCCGAGCACCGGACAGAGGGCGACGCGCCGGCCGAAAAGGACGAGCACGAGAAGAAGCCGCGGAACCCGGTGCCGTTCGTGCTCGCCGGCGCAGGAGCGGTGCTCGCCCTCGTGCTGTTCGCCCTGGTTCCCCGCGGCGATGACGGCGAACCCGTGCTCGAGACCGCCGACCAAGCCCCCGTCGATCCGATCGAGTCGACCGCCACACCGGTGCTCGGCACCGGCGCCGCCCCCTCCTGCACGTCCCCCAACGCCGACGGCGTGTTCCGCATCGGGGTCGCCACCGACGTCACCGGCCCACTCCGCTTCCTCACGGGGGTCGAGTCCGGGGCTCGGCTGGCCGTCGACGACCTCAATACAGCAGGCGGCGTGAATGGTGAACCGGTCGAGCTGATCGTCGCCGACACCGCAGGCGGCGCTGCGGGTGCGGTCGCCGAGCTCGGCTCGGCCGGAGCCGACGTCATGGTCGGCCCGCTCTCCACGGGAGAATCCCAGCAAGCCATCCCGGCCCTCCAGTCGTCCTGCCTGCTCGGTCTCACCACGAGCGCCAGCAGCGTCGGACTCCGATCGATCAACGACGACGACCTCTTCTTCCAGAGCGCCGCCACCACCGAGCACGTCGCGGCTGCGGCGGTCGATCTCGCCGTCGCACAGGGGGCGTCCCGGGTCATGGTCGTCGGACCCGGCATCGCCGTCTCCGATTCCGATGCCGAGCGCGAGGTTCAGGACACCGTCGAGGCGGCTGGGCTCGAGTTCGTGACCGAGCCCAGCGTCGCGGCAGCCCGTCCCGGCCCAGACGACTTCGTGCTGCTCACGGGCGACGTGGACCCTGCCGCCAACGCCGCCGACCTCGAGCAGCTCATCGCCAACGGCGCGGCGCCGGACAGGGTCGTGCTCGTCGGGCTCAACCTCGACGACGTCGTCGAGAACCTCGAGGCGCCCATCGACGGGGTGCGCGCCGTCACACCCTTCGCGCCGCCGGTCGAATCCCTTGCCGCTCGCCTCGGCCAGAACGACGTGAGCAGCCCACTCGGCACCGACCAGGACTACGTGCCCGAGACCTACGACGCCGTCACGTTCCTGGCGCTCGCCGCCACCGCCGCCGACAGCGACGCGACCGCAGACGTCGCCCGGTTCCTCCCCGACGTCTCCCAATCCGAGATCGGAACGGCCTGCGCCGACTTCGCCGGATGTGTGCTCATCCTCGAAGGCGGCGACACTCCGATCCTTGCGGCCCAGACCGTGCCCCCGACCTTCGACGGGCGAGGCGTGGCGACCGACGCAACGGTGTCGATCGATGTCATCGAGGGGGGCGTGGTGGTCAGTTCGCCGGCCGACACCACCACCGATCGCTGACCGACCAGGCCGGCATCGCAGCGTCTCGACCACCGAAGCCTGAGGTGCGCCCCACTACTTTCGACGGGCATGGGTGACCGAGACCTCCTTCTCGGCGGCGTCGTCGATGCCGCCAGTCACGAACGCACCGGTGACGAGCTCCTGCTCGACCCCGACAAGCTGACGACCCACGGGGTCATCGTCGGAATGACCGGATCGGGCAAGACGGGCCTGGCCATCGACCTCCTCGAAGAGTCGTTGCTCGAGGGGATCCCGACGCTCGTGCTCGACCCCAAGGGCGACATGACCAACCTGCTGTTGGGCTTTCCCGGTCTCAGCGCCGCCGAGTTCGCGCCCTGGGTCCCGCCCGGCACCGACGCCGCGGCAACGGCCGAGATGTGGAAGGGCGGCCTCGAGGGTTGGGGCATCACCGGCGAGCGCATCGCCGAGCTCCATGCCAAGACCGACCTCAACGTCTACACCCCCGGCTCGACTGCCGCGACCCCCCTCAACATCATCGGTTCGATGAATGCCCCCGTCGGGGGCGACGAGGAGTCGCGGAGCGACGAAGCCGACGGCCTCGTGTCCGGCCTGCTCCAGCTCATGGGCATCGATGCCGACCCCCTGTCGAGTCGCGAACACATCCTGCTCGTCAACCTCGTCGAGCGGGCGTGGTCCGAAGGCCACGATCTCGACCTCGGCACCCTCGTCCAACAGGTCCAGGATCCTCCCATCCGCAAGCTCGGCGTGATCGAGCTCGAGACCTTCTTCCCGAAGCCCGACCGAACCAAGCTCGCCATGCAGATCAACGGGCTGCTGGCCTCTCCCTCGTTCGCCGCCTGGGCCGAGGGCTTGCCGCTCGACATCGGTGCCCTGCTCGGTAGCGCCGACAAGCCCGCAGCCGCCATCGTCTACCTCGCCCACCTGTCCGAGCAGGAGCGACAGTTCGTCGTCACGCTCGTCCTGTCGAAGCTGGTCACCTGGATGCGATCGCAACCCGGATCGCCGCAGCTCCGGGCGCTGGTGTACATGGACGAGGTGTACGGCTACGTGCCGCCCAGCGCCGCGCCGCCGGCGAAGAAGCCGATCCTCACCATTCTCAAGCAGGCGCGGGCCTACGGCGTGGGCATGGTGCTGGCGACCCAGAACCCGGTCGACCTCGACTACAAGGCCATCAGCAACGCCGGCACCTGGATGATCGGTCGGCTCCAGACCGAACGCGACAAGGGCCGGTTGCTGGAAGGCATGACGTCGGCCGGCGGCGAGGTCGACGTGGCCCAGATCGACGCCACGATCAGCGGACTCGACAAGCGGGAGTTCGTCCTGCACCAGACCGGAGCGAGCACCCCCTCGGTCTTCACCACTCGCTGGGCGATGTCGTATCTCGCCGGCCCGCTCACCAAGGAGCAGCTCGGTTCGCTACCCGGTGTCGAGCCGGCGGGCGGCCTGCCCGCCCCTGCAGCCGAGCCGACCGAATCGCTCGACGCGGCTGCGCCCGCCGCTCCGGCTCCGCCCGCCGAAGCCGACGTCGGTGACGACGAGACCACCGTCATGCCCGCCGTTGCCGAAGGCCGTTCGACGCGTTTCGTCGTCCCTTCCGCGCCGTGGCTGGGCGAGGCGGGCGGGAGCCCCGACGGGACCCGTCTCGAACCGGCGGTGATCGCCCGACTCCAACTCCTGTTCGACGAGACCAAGGGCGATCTCCGGCACACCGAGGAGTGGGAGGCGATCATCCCGCTGTCCGGCGAGACGTTCGACCCCAGCACGCTCGTCGAAGTCGACTACGACGACCGCGACCTGGCGGCTGAGTCACCGGCCGGGCGGGTCTTCGTCCTACCCGAGGCCAAGATCCACACCAAGGGGTGGTGGACGGCGGCCGAGAAGGCGCTCAAGAACCACCTCTACACGGGCGAGACCCTCGAGCTGTTCCAGAACACCGAGCTGAAGCTCGCCAGCCGGCCCGACGAGACCGAGGAGGAGTTCGTCGCCCGGTGCAAGGTCGCGGCCGACGACGCCATCGACGTCGACGCCGACAAGATCCGGAACAAGCTGACGAGCAAGGCCGAACGGCTTCGTGACCAGATCGAGGCTGCGCAGGCCCGTGTCGAGGAGTTGTCCGATGCGAAGGACAACAAGAAGCGCCACGAGCTCCTGTCAGGGGCGGGCGATCTGCTCGGCAGCATCCTGGGCGGCAAGAAGTCGGCCAGTTCGATCGTCGGCAAGTTGAAGGGGGCATCGTCGCGGCGCTCGACCACCGACGCGGCCGAGGCCCGCCTCGAGACGGCGAAGGTCAAGGCCGGCGCGAAGGTCGACGAGCTCGAAGAGCTCGAAGCCGAGCTCGAAGAACAACTGCTCGAACTCGACGACGAGTGGTCGACCAAGGCCGAGGCCGTCGAGCCCCTCGCGGTCAGCCTCGAGAAGAACGACATCACCATCGGCGAACTCGGCCTCGTCTGGATTCCGACCTGACGCCAGGTCTGTGCGACGCGATCTGGGTCAGGCGTCGGCGATGGCCTTGGCGACCTCACCGAAGCGGTCGAGCATCTGTGGGTCCTTCGCCGCCATGCCGTCGATGAAGTACATGACCACCCGGCTGGCCAGCCCGCCGTAGCGGTCGATCAGCGCGCTCGGCAGGTCGTCCCAGATCGAGGTGATGGCGTAGTGCTCGAGCATCTCGTCGGTGATCAGGTCGGCCATGCCCCCGATGTCGCCGGCCTTCATCTTCTCGTTCAGGCGGGCCGACGTGCCCTCGAAGCCGAGCATGTCGAACATGAACGCATAGTTGCGGGTGGACCCGTAGAACGCGATCTGGGTGCGGGCCTGCTCGCGGAGCGGCTCCCGCTCCTCCTCGGTGTCGCCCACGATGGTGAAGGCCGGGACGACGAGGTCGATGTCGGACGGGTCGCGGTCGGCGTTCGCGGCCCCTTGGGCGACCGACGGCAACAGACGCTCACGGAGGTAGGTCGGCGAATGGAACGGGTGGACGTGGATGCCATCGGCCACCTCGCCCGCCATCTGTGTCATCCACGGCCCGACCGCCGCCACGAGGATCGGCACGTCGGGATGGTCGATCGGGCCCGGCGACCACATCGGCGGAAGCAGGGACAGGTCGTGATAGTCGCCGTGGAAGTCGAGCTTCTCGGTGCCCTGGAAGCCTCGGAAGATGGCCCGGAGCGCCAGCACGTACTCGCGAAGGCGCGGACCTGGGGGGTCGAACTCGACGCCGTAGCGGCGCTCGATGTGGGCGCGCACCTGGGTGCCGAGTCCGAGGTGGAAGCGGCCACCCGTTGCATCGGCGAGCTCCCAGGCGACCGATGCCGTCACCATCGGCGAGCGTGGGAACGCCACCGCGATGCCGGTGCCGATGTCGAAGTTCTCGGTCGCCAGGGCTGCGGCGCCGGCGCTGAGGTAGGCGGTCCGGCCCCCTTCGGTGAGGATCATCCCCGAGATTCCTGCCGCTTCGGCCGACCGGGCCAGGTCGGCGACGTCTCGCAGCTTCCGTCCACCGGTCATCAGGTCGAGCTTCATGCCGGCCAGCATCCCACTTCGGAACCGCGGACGCGATCAGCTACAACTCTCGTCGATGCCCGGTCACGAACGCCTCTCCGAACTGGTGCTCGCCGACGACCCGACCGAGGGCTTGTGGGAGGCCCATCACTCGGGCGAGCTGGGCGCGCTCGTCCCCGAGTTCCCCCGCCTCGAGATGGAGCAGGACCCGGTGCACAAGCACAAGGACGTCCTGGCCCACACGATCGCGGTGACGGCCAAGACCGAACCCAGGCTGGTGGTGCGGTTGGGCGCGTTCTTCCACGACATCGCCAAGCCCGACACCCGCCGCTTCGAGAACAACAACGTCACGTTCCGGTTCCACGAAGCGGTCGGCGCACGGATCACCCACAATCGGCTCACCGAGCTGGGCTACCCCGACGACGTGGTCGACGACGTCAGCCGGTTGGTCGAGATCTCGGGACGATTCCACGGCTACGACGCCTCGTGGACCGACGCCGCCGTTCGCCGCTACGCACGCGACGCCGGTCATCTGCTCGGCGAACTGAACCACCTCGTCCGGTGCGACTGCACCACCCGCAACCCCAAGAAGGTCGCGGCGCTGCACCGCCGGATCGACGAACTCGAGGACCGCATCAACACCCTCGCCCGCGACGATGCCAAGGCGGCCGAGCGCCCCGACCTCGACGGCCAGGAGATCATGGACCACCTGGGCCTCGATCCCGGCCCGCTCGTCGGCAAGGCTCGCAAGCACCTTCTCGAGCTCCGGCGCGAGCAGGGGGCGCTGAGCCACGACGAGGCGTTGGCCGCCCTCGATCGCTGGGCTGAGGACCAGGGCATCAGCGCCTGAGCGCTCGTTGGGCCGGACCCCGACCGCTGGGCGATACTGGCACTCGTTCGAGCACCTCGAACCAGATCCGACCCGGGGGAATCCATGCCAGACCTGTTCGACATCGCGGGGAAGACCGCGCTCGTCACCGGCGGGAGCCGAGGCATCGGGCTGATGATCGCCCGTGGCTTCGTCGAAGCCGGCGCCGACGTGATCATCAGCTCACGCAAGGCCGACGTCTGCGATGCCGTCGCCGCCGAACTCGACGCCATGGACACCGGGTCGTGCCGGTCGATTCCGGCCGATCTGTCGAGCGAGGAGGCGTGCGTGGCGCTGGGCGCAGCCGTGGCCGACATGACCGATCACCTGGACATCCTCGTCAACAACGCCGGCGCCAACTGGGGCGAGCCGTTCGAGTCGTTCCCCGCGTCGGGCTGGGACAAGGTGCTCGACCTCAACCTCAAGGGTCCGTTCTTCCTGACCCGGGCCGTCAAGCCGCTCCTCGACGCCGCCGCCTCGGCCGACGACCCGGCGCGGGTCATCAACATCGGCTCGATCGACGGCATCCAGGTCCCGCTGCTCAACACCTACTCGTACTCTGCGTCGAAAGCAGCCGTGCACCACATGACCCGGGTCTTGGCCCGCGAGTTCGGGCCGCAGCACATCACGGTGAACGCCATCGCTCCGGGCCCGTTCGAGTCCAAGATGATGGCCGCCACCCTCGAAGCCGCGGGCGACGCCATCGCCAAGTCGACGCCGCTCGGGCGCATCGGCCGGCCCGACGACATGGCCGGGGCGGCGCAGTTCCTCGCCAGCCGGGCAGGCGCCTACGTCACCGGCACGATCCTCACCGTCGACGGTGGGATCGCGACGACCAGATGACCCTCGGCTACCACGACGCCGTTGCTCGGGTCACCGCGCCGGGCGAGCGGTTCGAGACCACCGATGTCGACATCCGCGGGATCACGGTTCCGCTCTTCAAGAACGCACCCGGAACGTTGCGCGAACTGCTCTCGGTGGCCCGAACCCGCCCGGACCAGGTGTACCTCGTCTACGAAGACGAGCGCTGGACGTTCGGCGAGGTGATGGCGAGGGTCGACGAGATCGCTGCGCTGCTGGTCGACGACTACGGGGTCGCCAAGGGCGATCGGGTCACGATCGCCATGCGCAACTACCCCGAGTGGGTCATGGCGTTCGCGGCGATCACCAGCATCGGGGCGGTCTCGGTCTCGGCCAACGCCTGGTGGACCGCAGAGGAGCTCGGCTACGGGCTCACCGACAGCGGATCGAAGGTCCTCATCGCCGACCGTGAGCGGATCGATCGGGCTGCGGAAGCGCTGGTCGAGCACGGGATCGACGCGATCGCGGTCCGTTGCGAAGGAGTCCTGCCCGAGCGCGCCCAGCACCTCGACGACCTGCTGACGCCGGGTGCCGCCATGCCCGAGGTCGACGTCGAGCCCGACGACGACGCCACGATTCTCTACACCTCGGGGACCACCGGCTTCCCGAAGGGGGCCGTGTCGACCCATCGGGCCGTCGTGCAGGCCTTGTTCGGCTTCTTCTGCCGGGCGACCGCCGAACGACTCCGCAAGGTCGAAGGCGGCGACCCGTCCGGTGGCCAGCCCGATGCGCCGTGCTTCATCCTCTGTGTCCCGTTGTTCCACGTGACCGGTTGCGTGCCGGTCATGCTCTCGACGTTCGCAACGGGGGCGAAGCTGGTGATGATGTACAAGTGGGACCCCGACCGGGCCCTCGAGCTCGTCGAGCGCGAGCGGGTGACCAACTTCGTCGGCGTTCCCACCATGTCATGGGATCTGCTCGAGTCGCCCGAGTTCGACAAGCACGACACGACGTCACTCGTGTCGGTGGGCGGTGGCGGCGCTCCGGCTCCGCCCGAGCTGGTGAAACGTGTCGAGTCGGGGTTCGGCAGAGGCCGTCCGTCCATCGGCTACGGCATGACCGAGACCAACGCCTACGGCCCGCAGAACAGCGGCGACGACTACCTGTCGCACCCGACCAGCACGGGACGCACGACACCGATCCTCGAGGTCGAGGCCTTCGACGTCACCACCGGCGAGGGTCCCCTCCCCCGCGGCACGCAGGGCGAGATCTGCTTCAAGGGCCCGACGCTCATCCGGGGCTACTGGAACAAGCCCGAGGCGACGGCCGAGACGATCGTCGACGGCTGGTTGCGGTCGGGAGACCTCGGTCGGGTCGACGACGAGGGGTTCGTCTACGTCGAGGACCGGGTGAAGGACATGATCTTGCGGGCCGGCGAGAACGTCTATTGCGCCGAGGTCGAGGCGGCCGTCTACCAGCATCCGGCCGTGTACGAGGCGTCGGTGTTCGGGGTCCCGCACGCGCGACTGGGAGAAGAGGTGGCCGTCGCGGTGTATCCCAGGCCCGGCCAGTCGCTCGAGCCCGCCGATCTGCAGGAGTTCCTCGCCGAGCACATCGCCGGCTTCAAGATCCCCAGTATCGTCCAGATCCACGATCAACAGCTCCCCCGCAACGCCAGCGGCAAGATCCTCAAGAAGGACCTGCGGGCCCAACACACCGGCTGAACCAGGATTCCCTGCTGCCCGACGACCATCAGGCGGCCATCCAGCAGCAAGGAACCGGGAGATCACCCAGCCTCAGGGACTCCGGTGGTGCGCTCTGGGAGGAGCTCCCACGGTGCACGGGTCGGCCGATGCAGCTTGGGTTCGCCATCGGGGAGACGCAGACGGTGGATGACCGCCTCGCGAACAGCGGCCGGTTGGTGCCAGATGTCGTACTCCCACACCACGAGCACCGAGAGCCCGACGGCAAGAAGACGCTGGTAGCGGCGATCGTCGTTCGCCCGGTCGGTCAGGCTGCTGTGGAACGTCTCGCCGTTGACCTCGACGACGAGCGCGACACGCTTGGCCCAGTAGTCGACTCGGCCGATGAGGCCGGCCGTGTCGCGGATCTCGACCTGCCGATCGAACTCCTGCGCCGGTGCCCCGAGGAGCTGTTCGAAACGTTCTTCGAGACGGCTTCCCCGAGCCAGGTAATCAGGGGGGCGGCGCTTCAAGGCCTCTCGAAGCGCAACGATCCCTGCCTGCCCGCTGACGGAGAAGCGATCGGCCAGGTCGTGGATGAACGGACCGTCGATGAGGCCCTGGCGCCACGCATGATCGAGTGATGCCCCGACCCGGTCGATCACCGGTGCCAGGACTTGGGCGTCGGTGAGGTCGCCGCCACGAAATCTCGACGGCTTCCACGCTCGGGTCCAGGCGGCGGCGAGTCCGAGGATGACGCGCTCCGGACGGGCGATCGGGATGCCCTGGTGAACCGTGAAGTCGGTTTGATCGAGACCGGTCACCCGGTGCAGGCGGCCGAGCGGCTCGCGGATGTCGTGCCTGACCCTCGCCACCTGCACGATCGGACTGCGGTCGCGGCCGAATCCCCACCAGAGCGCAGCGCTCTCATCCCAGAGCGCGGCGTTCGGCTGCGCATCGAGCACGGGCGCCAAGAGCTGTGTACCGAGGGAAACCGGGGTCGAACGATGACGAAGAACGCGACCGGAGAGGGGCTCGATGTCAGGGTGCCGGCAGAGGCGGCGGACCTCGTTGCGGGTCAGCATCTCACGGGCTTGACGGCGTCCGATGAGACCGTACTGGGAGCGAAGGATCTGGTGGACCGACGGCGGAAGCATGACGACTCCATGTCTTTGGAGAACTCCGTCGTCACTTCCAGCCAGGACGCGATGGCTCTGTGCCAAGCTATCCCCCACCGAACGCCGTCAGGCCGGTCTCAGATTCTTGGCTGCTGGATGACCCCTAGGTGGTCATCCAGCAGCAAGGAATCCGGTTGTCCTCACATGGGGCCACGATCGAGGCCGAGTGCAGCCGGAAGCTCGTCCATGTGCGCGAAGACCACGACGCCGTCAGCAGCGAGGCGCGGCGCCGGAATCACACTTCCTGCGAAGCCGAACGGCGCCATGCCGGCCGCCAGCGCCGCCTCGATGCCGTACGGGCTGTCCTCGATGACAGCGCACCGCACGGGGTCCACCCTCATCTGGGCCGCAGCGTGGAGGAAGAGGTCGGGCGCGGGCTTGCCGCGGGCGACCTCGGGAGACGTGGAGCTGAAGATTCGCCCGTCGAAGCGGTCCCACAAGGCGGTCTTGCCGAGTGTCAGGCGCATCTTCTCGTGGCTCCCGCTCGAGGCCACACATGTCATGAGGCCGGCAGCTTCGACGGCGTCGATGGCGTCGGCCACTCCCGGGACCGCCCGGAGATCAGATGCCAACGCGGCGCGGTAGCGATCGGTGTACTCGGTGTCCCAGTCCGCGTCGAGCTCCTCGCCCACCAGCTCCGAAAGCCGGGCGCGCATCGCCTCATCGGACAGCCCGACGAACTCGCGAATGATGTCGCCCTCGGTGAGGTTCCAGCCGCGCTCGGCGCAGATCTGGGCCTCCACCTTCACGATGAGCCGTTCGCTGTCGACCAGCACCCCGTCACAGTCGAAGATGACCAGGTCGATGGCGCTCAAGATCGCGCCCTCCGCCTGATTCTTTGCTGCTGGATGACCACTGGGTGGTCATCCAGCAGCAAAGAACCCGGGCTAGAAGTCATCAGCCACGTGGGACGCGAGATCGCTCGTCAGACACGCCTCGATCTCGCGTGCGGGACGAGCCAGCCGCTCTTCGACGAGAACCGGGTCATGCGGGGGTCTCCTTGGGTGGGACGACTTCGACCACGCCGATCATGCCGACGTCGGGGGTGCCGTGGATCGAACAGTAGTAGCGAAAGGTGCCGACCTCGGTGAAGCGGAACGACCCGACATCGGTCGGGGCGAAGTCATCCGTCGCGACGAGGATCTCCTTGCTGTCGGACAGGATCACGTTGTGGTCGTTGCGACCGGTGTTGGTCCAGACGACCTCGGTGCCGGCCTCGACCTCGATGGCCTCGGGCCGGAAGAAGTTGTCGGGGGCGTCGACCTCGACGGTCACCCCATCGACGAGCGGACCGGTCGGTACGCCGCCGCCGTCGTCCGAGTCTCCGCATGCGGCCAGCAAGAACAACGAGGCAGCGACGAGCGCCACCGAGAGTCGCCGAGACATCGCCGCACTGTAGGGAGAACTCCGGTGGTCAGATCAAACTCTGATGTCGCCTGGGTCCCTCCCCACCGCACCCTTCACGATGCGAGCCGCCCCGAAGCCCACCGTTAGCCTCGTCTGTTCCCCATGCAGACCCGAGACGACCTCCGCAACGTGGCGATCATCGCCCACGTCGACCATGGCAAGACCACGCTGGTCGACGCCATGCTCTGGCAATCCGGCGCGTTCGGCGAGCACGAGACGGTCAACGAACGGGTCATGGACTCCGGTGACCTCGAACGCGAGAAGGGCATCACGATCCTCGCCAAGAACACCGCGGTGACCAAGGAGGGCATCACCTACAACATCGTCGACACCCCAGGCCACGCCGACTTCGGTGGCGAGGTCGAGCGGGCGCTGACGATGGTCGACGGCGCCGTGCTGCTGGTCGACGCCAGCGAGGGCCCACTCCCCCAGACCCGCTACGTCCTCCGCAAGGCGCTGGCCGACGATCTCCCGATCGTGGTGGTCATCAACAAGATCGACCGACCCGATGCCCGCATCGCCGAAGTGGTCGACGAGGTCTACGGGCTGTTCCTCGACCTCGACGCCCACGACCACCAGATCGAGTTCCCGGTGCTGTACGCCATCGCCCGCGAGGGACGGTGTGGCACCGACCCCGATGCCATCGGCAACGACCTCGAGCCTCTGTTCGAGGTGCTTCGCACCACGATCCCGGCGCCCCTTCACGACCCCGACCACCCGTTCCAGGCGTGGGTCACCAACCTCGACGCGTCGCCCTACGTCGGGCGGCTCGCCATGTGCCGCGTCATGCACGGCACCGTGAAGCGGGGCCAGACGGTGGCTTGGTGTCGCACCGACGGAACCATCGAGCCGGCAAAGATCACCGAGCTGTACCGAACCCAGAATCTCGAGCGGGTCGATGCCGACGAAGCGGGTCCCGGCGACCTCATGGCCATCGCCGGACTCCCCGAGGTCACGATCGGCGAAACGCTCGCCGACCTCGATGACCCCCGCCCCCTCCCGGTCATCACCGTCGACGAGCCGAGCCTGTCGATGACGATCGGCATCAACACCTCGCCGCTCGCAGGCCGCGACGGCTCGAAGCTCACGGCCCGACTCGTCAAGAACCGCCTCGACTCCGAGCTGGTCGGCAACGTGTCGATGCGGGTGTTCCCGACCGACCGACCCGACGCATGGGAGGTCCAGGGACGCGGCGAACTCCAACTCGCGATCCTCGTCGAACAGATGCGACGCGAAGGCTTCGAACTGACCGTCGGGAAGCCCGAGGTCCTCACCCGCGAGATCGACGGCACGCTCCACGAGCCGGTCGAGCGGGTCACCATCGACCTGCCCGACGAACACGTGGGCGACGTCACCCAGCTGCTGGCCACCCGGAAGGGCCGGCTCGAACAGATGGTCAACCACGGCACGGGGTGGGTTCGCCTCGACTACCTGGTGCCGGCTCGTGGGCTCATCGGGTTCCGAACTGAGTTTCTCACCACCACACGCGGAAGCGGCCTGCTGCACAGCGTGCACGAGGGCTGGGAGCCCTGGTTCGGCGAGATCCGGACCCGCTCGTCGGGCAGCCTCGTCTCTGACCGCCGCGGCCCGGTCACGACCTATGCCCTGGTCAACCTGCAGGAGCGCGCCACGATGATGGTGGCCCCCGGCGACGAGGTCTACGAGGGGATGATGGTCGGCGAGAACCGGCGCAGCGACGACATGGACGTCAACGTGTGCCGCGAGAAGAAGCAGACCAACGTGCGAGCGGCTGCATCCGACAACACCGTCAAGCTCACTCCGCCCCGCGACCTCAGCCTCGAACAGGCCCTCGAGTTCATCAGCTCCGACGAATGCGCCGAGGTCACGCCGACCTCGATCCGGCTGCGCAAGGTCGAACTCGACCCCAACCTCCGGGCGCGGCAGAAGAAGTCGGAGAAGAACGCCCGAGCCGAGTAGCCCCGACGACTCGGCTCAGCCGGGCGCCGGCTCTGCGCCGCGCGGCGCGATCGGGAACGTGACCCTGACGGCGAATCCGCCGAGGGGGTGGTCGATCGCCGTGGCCTCGCCGCCACTCGCCTCCGCCAACTGGCGGACCAACGCCAGCCCGAGGCCCGAACCCTCGGTGATCACGTCGGACCCCCGCCGGAACCTCTCGAAGACGGCCTCCCACTGGTCCTCGGGGACACCCGGACCGTCGTCGGCCACCGTGACGGCGACCATCGACGGGCCACGCTCGAACACCACCTCGATCCGGCCACCGTCGGCAACGGCATCGGTGGCGTTGGCGATCAGGTTGTCGACGACCTGGCCCAGGGCCGTCGGGAGGGCCAGGACAACCAGTTGGTCGGCATCGCCCACGTGCAACTCGATCCCCCGCTCGGCGCACAGTGGCTCCCACAGGTCGAATCGGGCTCGGGCGACGGCGGCGACGTCGATCGCCACCGGGCTCGCGGCGCCGGCATCGGCCCTGGCGAGCGCCAGGAGGCCGTCGACGAGTGCGGCGAAGCGGTCGGTCTCGGCCAGGGCAGCGTCGAGCCGGTCGCGATCCTCGCCGGTCACCGCGTCCTCGAGCGTTTCAAGCCGAAGTCTGAGGGCCGTCAGCGGTGTGCGCAGCTCGTGCGACGCGGCCGAGACGAACCAGCGCTGGCTGTCGACCAGGTGCTCGAGGCGACCGGCCATGGCGTTGAACGTCGCGGCCGCCTCCCGGAGCTCCGGGGGGCCCCGATCGGCGGCGACCCGGGTCGACAGATCGCCGTTCGAGAGACCGACCGCACCGTTCTGAAGCTCGCGAATCGGGCCCGTCAGCGTCCGAGCCGTGATCCAGCCGACCACCGTCACGGCGAGCAGCACGACGACTGCGAGCAGACCGAGCCGCCGCCAGTTGTCGGCGACCCGTTCGTCGAACTCGCTCGCCGGCAGAGAGATGCGCACGGCACCGAAGATGCCATCGGTCGAGGCCACCGGCACGGCAACGAAGAAGAGCCGGGCACCGATCGTCTCGGAGAACCGCTCCCCCAGCGCCTGTCCTCCGGCGAGCGCATCGACGAACTCGGGGCGGGTCGAGAAGTCCCGGCGGGGTGCGTCCGGTCCGGCATCGGTGTCGAACCACGAGACCCCGGCATCGTCGACCACCACGACGCGGGCGCCGGCTTGTCGGGCGTAGTCGAGGATTCGCGGTGAGGCGTCGACCGGCTCGCCCTGCTCGAGTGGCTCCTCGACCTCCACGGCCACGATCCGCGCGTCGCGCTCGAGATCGGCGAACAGCAGGGTTCGCTCGCGGTCGGCGAAGGTGAACCCCAACGGGACCGCCAGCACCGCCAGGACGAAGATGGTGATGGTGAGGTAGCCGGCCAGCAGGCGCCGGGTCATGGGTCGCCTGCGTCGACCAGCCGGAACCCGACACCGCGCACGGTCTCGATCCACTTGGCGGAGCCGAGCTTGCGTCGGACCGATGCCACGTGGACGTCGAGGGTCTTGGTCGAGCCGTACCAGTGCTCGTCCCACACCGACCGCAGGATGTCCGTGCGGGTGAACACCCGGCCCACATCGGTGGCGAGGAACGCCAGCAGATCGAACTCCTTCGGGGTCAGCTCGATCGTGGTGTCGCCGACGAACACGTTCCTCGACCGGAGATCGACGGTCAACGCTCCGACCTCGAAGCGTTCGACCAGCTCGTCGGCCGACGCGCCGCCCGCGCGACGCGCCACCGCCCGGATGCGAGCCACCAGTTCGCGGAGCCCGAACGGCTTGACCACGTAGTCGTCGGCACCGAGCTCGAGCAGCATCACGCGATCGATCTCATCGCCTCTCGCCGTGACCACGATGACGGGAACCTCCGAGTTCGCACGGATCCGGCGACACACCTCGGCGCCGTCGAGGTCGGGAAGACCGAGATCGAGCAGGACCAGCTCGTAGCCCACGGCGGCCAGTGCCTCGGCACCGGTCCGGGCGAGTTCGACCTCGAATCCCGCCCGCTCGAGGCCGTCGAGCAGCGGGTCGGCGATCGCTCGATCATCCTCGACGACGAGTAGCTGCACCACTTCACGGTGACACGGCGATCGACACGGACGGCGGATCTTTACCGTTTCCTTGCCATCCGCTCGCCCCACCCTTGCGAGCACGTTCGTACCTTTGGAGACATGCAGAAGCGAACCGCAATCACAACCGCAGCCGCCATCGCCATGACCGCAGCCGCCGGCGGCAGTGCCCTCGCCGTCAGCCTCGGCATCCTCGCCGAACCCGAGCGCGAGGTCGTCGGCAGCCTGACTGCCGAGCCGGCGCCGACCAGCACGTCGACGACGTCGACCACCGCCTTGGCCGAGCCCGAGGTGTCGATCGAGACCATCTACGTCGACTCGCAGGGGAACCCGATCGATCCGTCCGCGGTCGGCGGCTCGGGCCTCACTCCCTCCGGGAACGCCCCCGCACCCGCCCCAGCGGCATCGCCCGCATCGGCGGCCCCGGCCGCACCGACCCCAGCGGCACCGCCGGCACCGGCTCCGCAGTACGGAGGGGGAGACGACGACGACCACGACGAGGAGTACGAGCACGAGGACGAAGACGATGAGCACGAGGAGTACGAGGGTCGCGACGACGATGACTGAGACTCGAAGCCAGCGATCGAGCTCGGACCGTCGGCCGCGACGCCGCCCGAAGGCGGCTGCGGCCAGTCGGATCGCCATCGCCGGAATCAGCGCATCGGCCGGATTCGGCCTGGTCGCCGCCATCGGGGCCAGCGAAGCCGACGGCACGGTCGAATTCACGACGGTGCCGACGACAGCTCCCACCACGGCCGCACCGGTCGAGCCCACCACACCCGCAACGGCCCCACCGCCGAAGCGGATCATCCGGGTCGTCGTCGTCGCTTCCCCGCCCACGGCGGCGACGACGGCCCCATCCGCGGCACGGACCTCCCGTTCGACTCCGTCCCGCAGCGTGTCCGCCCCGGCCGCTGCACCGGCACCAACTCCGGCACCGACTCCGGCGCCGGCCCCCGCACCGACCACGGTGAGCTCGTCATCGTGACCGGTCGTCGCGAGCACCACTTCGGTGTGATGGGGTCCGACGCTCATCTGGTGGTGGTCGGCGGGCCCGAGGGTGCCGTGATGCAGGCCGCGCGACGACTGGTCCAGCTCGAGCACACCTGGAGCCGGTTCAACGACCACTCCGAGATCAGCAGGCTGAATCGGGCCAAGGGCCGGCCACAGCCCATCTCCGGCGACACCGAACTGCTTCTCACGGCGGCGAAGACCGCGCACCGTTGCACGGACGGCGCGTTCGACGCGTCGGTGCTTCCTGCGCTCAGGTCCGCGGGCTATCTCGACGACTTCGCGTTCGTCGACGAAACGGCCTCGGAAGACCCGATCGTCCGTGTGCAGGTCCCGGGCACCAACCGTATCGAGGTCGGCGATGGCTGGGCCCGGTTCCCCGCGGGCGTCGAGTTCGACCCGGGCGGCATCGGGAAGGGACTCGCCGCCGACATCGTGGTCGCCGAGCTCCTGGCCGACGGCGTCGCGGGCATCAGCGTCAACGTCGGCGGCGACGTCGTCGTCGGCGGAACTCCCCCGGCAGGCCCGGAATGGCAGACCCTCGCGCGCGACGTCACCCCTGCCGGTCGGGTGATCAGCCTGGCAACCGGCGCGGTCGCCACCAGTTCGATCGAGCGGCGAGCGTGGGGCACCGACCGCCATCACGTCATCGATCCCTCCGATGGTCGTCCAGCGACGAGCGGACTCGCCGCCGTGACCGTCGTGGCCGGGGCCGGCTGGTGGGCCGAAGCCCTGTGCACGGCCTTCACCGTCCAAGGAGATCGGGCTGCCCGCCATCTCGTGACCGGCGACGCTGCGTGGGGCCGAACCCGCGAGGGCGACCTCGTCGAGTTCGGCGCCGTCGGACTCCTCGGTCCGGCGGAGGCAGCATGACCGAGCAGATCTGGTGGTACGCGGCGCGGGCGTCGGGCATCGTGGCCTGGTGGCTGCTGGCGTTCGCCGTCGGCTGGGGGGTGCTCTACCGGAGCCGGCTGCTGTCGGGCCGAAAGGTGCCGAAGTGGCTCCTTGCGACCCATCGCTTCACGGGAGGCACGGCCGTCACCTTCACCGGGATCCACATCGCCGCGCTCGTCGCCGACAGCTACGTCCACTTCGGCCTCGCTGACGTCTTCGTCCCCTACGCGTCGGACTGGAAGTCGGGCGCCGTGGCCTGGGGCATCGTGGCGTTCTGGATGCTGGCCGCGGTCCAGGTGACCTCGTGGTTCATGAAGCACCTCCCCCGCCGGTTGTGGCTGGCGATCCATCTCACCAGCTACCCCTTGTTCGTCTCGGCCACGATGCACGCTGCGACCGCCGGGACCGACGCCGGCAACCGACTCTCGATCGCTGCGGTCTCGCTGGCGCTGGTGCTGACGACCTTCCTCGTGTCGTTCCGGATCCTCGGCGATCCGCGCCGAGCGCGAGCGCAGGTCGCACGGACCGCATCCGATCCACGGGGCGAAGAACCGCCTGCGGCCGAACTCGTCTCCGCCACATCAAGCGACGACCCGACCCGCTGAGCGCCGCCGAAGGCCATCGCCGCGTTCCCCGGCAGGAGCGAAAGCGGTGCAATAGCGTCTCCCTCGAACAGGGGATGACGGATGGCGCAGTCGAACGTGGGACGCAAGCGGTCGATGAACCGGCGGACGTTCGTCGCCGGGGCGGGGGCGGCGCTCGTGCTCGGCCGGACGAGCCACTCGGCAGCCGGCCCGGAGGCCGGGGCGCGGATCACCGACTACCCCTTCAGCCTCGGTGTCGCCTCCGGCGATCCGCTTCCGACCGCCGTCGTGCTGTGGACCCGCCTCGCTCCTGCGCCCACCGAGGGCGGCGGCATGCCTCCGCTCGTGTATCGGGTGAGGTGGGAGGTCGCGGAGGACCCGGGTATGACTCGCATCGTCAAGCGCGGAACGGCGAAAGCCCGACCTGAACACGGGCACTCCGTCCACGTCGACGTGCAGGGCCTGACTCCCGATCGCGAGTACTGGTACCGCTTCCGGGTTCGCAACCACCTGTCGAGAGTCGCCCGAACCCGGACGGCGCCGTCGTCGGGGCGCCGACCGAGCGAGTTGATGTTCGGTCTCGTCTCGTGTCAGCGCTACAACAGCGGGTTCTACACCGCCTACGACGACCTGGTGGCAGCCGGACCCGATCTGGTCGTTCACGTCGGCGACTACATCTACGAGTCCGGCGGGGGCGGGGTCCGCACCGATCCGTTGCCCGAGTCGGTCTCGCTCGAGCAGTACCGCGACCGGTATGCCCTCTACAAGACCGACCCGTCGCTCACGGCGGCGCACGAGCAGGCTCCGTGGCTGTTCACCTGGGACGACCACGAGGTCGAGAACAACTACGCCGGGCTGACTCCCGAGGTCGGCAGCGCGACGCCCGACCCAGCAGCGTTCGCGGCCCGGCGGGCTGCGGCCTACAAGGCCTACTGGGAGCACATGCCGTTTCGACTCGCGCCACCGACCTCGGCAGATTTCGCCATCCACCGCCGCATCCGGTGGGGTCGATTGATCGACTTCCTCGTCCTCGACACCCGCCAGTACCGAGTCGATCAGTGCGGCGAGATCGGGGCGCCGTGCGATCCGGACACCGCCGTGAGCCGACCCATGCTCGGCGCTGCCCAGACCTGGTGGCTGGCCGTCAATCTTGCGCTCTCGAAGGCCGACTGGACGGTGCTCGCCCAGCAGGTGGTGTTCTCGAAGCTGGACTTCGCGCCCGGGGCCGCCGAGGTCTACAACCTCGACCAGTGGGACGGCTACCAGGCCAACCGCGACCAGATCCTCTCGGTGATGAACGCATACCGACCGAAGGACAACGTGGTGCTGACCGGTGACATCCACGCGAGCGGTGTCTCGGACCTCATGGCCGACTACCGCGATCCGGCATCGGCGAAGCTCGGCGCCGAGTTCGTCGGCACCTCGATCTCGTCGGGCGGCAGCGACCTGCTCGAAGCCATCCTGCCCGGCCTTCAGGCCGAGAACCCCCACCTGAAGTGGGGGGATGCGTCGAAGCGGGGGTGGGTGCAGCACACCGTCAGCGCGAGCGAGTGGCGGGCCGACTACCGACTCGTCGACGATGCGACCGTCCAGGGTTCACCGGTGCAGACCGCGACCTCGTGGAGCCTGCCCCGGGGCGGAGAACTCACCCAGGTCTGAGCGCCGGTCGGTTCGTCCCTGGGCCCCTCAGTACGAAGGGCGCCGACGCTGCTTCTTGAGTTCGCCGCGCTGCTTCTTCTGCTCGACCCTCCGCCGCTTGGCACCGCGCGACGGCTTGGTCTTGCGACGGGGCTTGGTGCGCACCAGCGCGGCCCGCAGCCGCGCCTCCAGCCGGTCGAGGGCGAGCGACCGATTCCGTGCCTGGGAGCGTTCGTCGTCGACGGTCACCGCGACTTCGGCACCGAGCCGGTTCTGGAGGCGACGCTGCACGCCGGGGTGCGCCGCGAGCGACGGGGAGGTGACCAGGTCGAGCCGAGCCTCGGCCCGGCTGTTCGCGCGGTTGGCGTGCTGACCACCCGGCCCGCCGCTCGCCGTGAAGCGCCACGCCACCTCGGATCCGGGGACGGTCACGCCGTCACCGAGGTCGAGATCGCGGTCCATCAGGTCTCTCCGTCGCACACGCCGACGACGAGCTCCATGGACAGGGAGGGTAGGTGGCTTCGGAACGTCCCACGAGCACCATTCGTGCGACGGTGCCAACATGGGCTCATGACCAGTGCGGAAGATCTCGGATTCAGCAGCGAACGGCTCGGCCGGCTCGACGCCGTCCTCCACAAGTACGTCGACGACGGCAAGCTGCCGGGGGTCCAGACGGTGATCAGCCGGCACGGCGAGATCGCCCATCGCGACGTCTACGGCTTCACCGATGTCGAGGCGGGTACCAAGGTCGAGGAGCACTCGATCTATCGCATCTTCTCGATGACCAAGCCGATCACGAGCGTGGCGTTGATGATGCTGTTCGAAGAGGGCCACCTCCTGCTCGAGAACGCCGTCAGCCGCTGGATCCCGTCGTTCGCCGACCCCGAGGTCTGGGTGGGCGGGAGCGCCGCCATGCCACAGACCCGCCCGGCCGAGCGCGACGTCACGGTTCACGACGTGCTCACGCACATGTCAGGACTGACCTACGGCTTCCAGTTCTCGCACCCGGTCGACACGATGTACCGGGAGCACCAACTGGGCGACTTCGGTGCCGCACCGACCTACGACCTCGAAGAGGGCATCGACCGTCTGGCCCAGCTGCCGCTGTTGTTCGACCCCGGGACGAGTTGGAACTACTCCATGTCGACCGACGTGTGCGGTCGACTCGTCGAGGCGATCAGCGGCCAGACGCTCGACGTGTTCTTCCGGGAGCGCATCTTCGAGCCACTCGGCATGACCGACACCGGCTTCGCAGCCCCGGAAGACGACGTCGACCGGTGCGCTCCGCTCTACATCCGGGGACCGAAGGGGCTGGCCCCGATGGCACCCGCCAGGTCGATGACGAAACCCTCCCCCTTCCTGTCGGGCGGGGGTGGCCTGGTGGGGACGACCGACGACTACGTGCGGTTCGCGCAGTTCCTGCTGAACGGCGGAGAGCTCGACGGCACTCGCCTCCTCGGTGATCGGACGCTCGCCTACATGACGACCAACCACCTTCCCGACGGCAAGCGCCTCAACGACATGGGGCAGACCACGTTCTCCGAGATCGCGATGGCCGGGGTCGGATTCGGGCTCGGCTTCTCGGTCATCGAGGATCCCGCGGCCGTGCAGAACCTGTGCTCGGCCGGGGAGTTCGGCTGGGGCGGCGCGGCCAGCACGGCGTTCCTCGTCGACCCGGTCGAGGATCTGACGGCGGTGTTCATGACGCAGCTGCTGCCGTCGGACACCTACCCCCTCCGGCGCCAGCTCCGCAACGGGATGTACCAGGCGCTCGCCGGCTGAGGATGCCCGGACCGCGATCGGCGGTGCGGCATCCTTGACGACGTGACGAGCACGGTCGACGACGCGACGTCGACCGCGTTGCGTGAGTCCGACACCAAGGTCTGGCAGCGCCATCGGAGCGACGTCGCCCGGCTCGTCTTCAGAGCGCTGCTGCTGTGCTTCCTGCTGTTCGTCACGGCCATCGCGCCGACGGCCCTTCGTGAGTTGTCCGACGAGCTCATCGGTGTGGTGTCCGAGGCACCGACCCTGCTCCGGGACGCGTTGGTCGGACTGTCCCAGCTGACCGCACTGCTGTTGCCGGTCGGCGTCGTGGGTGTGCTCCTGTTCCGCCGGCGCATCGGCGAAGCGATCCTCGTCACGGGCGCCGCCGTCGCAGCCGGCGTGCTCATGTCGCTGCTGGTCGACTGGCTCGATCGGGCAGCACCTGCGTCGGCGCTCTCCGACGTCCCGTCGGACTGGATCCTGGATGCCGACTTCCCATCCGTGAGCGTCGTCGCCGGGCTCGTCGCTGGAGCGACGGCGGCGTCGCCGCTGCTCGGGCACGCATGGCGGCGGATCGCGTGGGCCGGCCCGCTGGCCGCAGTGCTGGTGCAACTCGTCACCGCCACCCGGGCGCCGATGAACCTCGCCGTCACGCTGGTGCTGGGTGCGGTGGTCGGTTCGGCGGCGTTGGTCATCGCCGGCGCCCCCACACGGCGTCCGGGCGCCGACACCCTGCGGGCCGTTCTCGCGGCCGGCGGGCTCGAGGTCGAAGGCCTCGGCGACGAGTCGTCCCACGCCGGACGGCGCATCTACGGCGGACGATCCAACGGGACTCCGGTTCGCGTGGCGTACCTCGACCGCGACGACCGGGACGCCGATCTGCTGGCTCGTGGGATCCGCACCATCCGGGTCCAGAGCCTCGACGACGAGAGCCTCTCGGCCCGGCCCCGGCGGGTGGCCGAGCACGAAGCCCTGCTGAGCATGATGGGCCGGCAGGCCGGAGCCTCGGTTCCGGAGGTCCTGGCCGTTGCCCCGCTCGGGCAGGACAGCGCCGTGATCGCGTTCACCCGGCCGGAGGGGCGGTCGCTCGCCGACCTCACCGGCGACGCAGTCGACGACGCCGATCTCGACCTCCTCTGGGCCCAGCTCGCATCGCTCCACCGCGCACGGATCGCGCACCGTGCGCTCGATGCGGAACGGGTCGTGATCGGCGAGCGAGCCGTGTCGCTCATGGGATTCGAGAATGCTCGGCTCGCCGCGTCGGACGAACAGATCGCCTCCGACGTGGCCCAGTTGCTCGTGACCACCGCCGTGGTGGTCGGTTCGTCGAGGGCTGCGGACGCGGCGCTTCGCTCGCTCCCGCACGACCGGGTCGAAGCAGCGCTGCCCTTCGTCCAGCGGGCCGCGCTTCCGAGCGGGACGCGTCGGACGCTCCGCCACCACAAGGGGCTCCCCGAAGAACTTCGGTCCGAGATCCAGAGCCGGCTCGGCATCGAGGACCTCGAGCTCGCCGACCTCGATCGGATCAGCCTCGTCAGGGTGGTCTCGTGGGTGGGGTTCGCGGTCCTGGCGTTCTTCCTGCTCACCCTGGTCAGCAGCTGGTCCGAGATCCGCGCGGCGATGGCCGGCATCGGCTGGGCCTGGGTGCCGTTCATCGTGCTGGCCACGGTGTTGGTCAGCGTCGGGGGGGCGATGTCGCTCGCCGGCTCGGTGCTCCGCAGGATCGCCCTCGGCGAGGCGACGCTGGTGATGTTCGGGCAGTCGTTCCTCAACCGCTTCACTCCGGCCAACGCCGGCGGCATGGCGATGCGGATTCGTTATCTGCAGAAGGGCGGGACCCAGGGGGCGGTGGCCACCGCGGCCATCGGGCTCACGTCAGCCGCCAGCGGCGTCCTGCAGGTCGTGTTCATCGCGTTCTTCTTCATATGGAGCGGCTCCAACCCGACCACCGGAGTCGAGACCGACAGCTCGGGAGGCGGCGGGCTCGACGGCTCGATCATCGCCGTGTTCGTCGGCGCCGTGGCCATCGCGCTCGTCGTCGTGGCCGCGACACCCAAGCTGCGTCGGTGGTTCGTCGACCTCGCGACCTCGACCATCGCGAAGATCCGCTCCGACTTCGGCGAGCTCGCTCGCCGACCCGACAAGCTCGCGCTGCTCTTCGGAGGTGCCGGACTCGCCAAGTTCGCCACCCTCGTGGCCTTCGTGCTGTCGTGCCGTGCGTTCGGCATCGACCTCGGCTTCGCGGAGCTGGGTGCGCTGTACCTCGGTGCGAGCACGATCGCCGCCGCCGTTCCGACCCCGGGCGGCGTCGGCGCCATCGAAGCGGCACTGGTGTTCGTCCTGACGAACGCCGGCGTCGACGAGGCCACGGCCTGGGCGGCGGTGCTGCTGTTCCGGCTGATCAACTACTGGCTCGTGACCATTCCGGGCTACTTCTCGCTCCGAGCGTGTGAACGCCTCGAACTGGTCTGACCGCGGTCACACCGCCGCCCGCATCAGCTCCCACAACCGCTCGACATGGGCGCGTTCGGTCCCCTCGACACCGATCGAGACCCTCACCATCCACTCGCCGTCGAGGATCGACGTGGTGAGATAGGCGTCGCCCGAGGCGTTGAGGGCCCCCGACCACGACAGGGTGTGCTCGTCGAGCGCCTCGCCCGACAGACCCGACGGACGATGCCGGACGCAGACGGTCTGCAGGTTGACGGGCGCGCACACCTCCCACTCCGGCTCGTCGAGGACCTGCTGCTCGAACCAGCAAGCGTTCTCGAGGTCGCGACGCAGCCGCCGCTGAATGGCCTCGACCCCGTCCAGCCGGAGGTGGAAGAGCAGCTTGAGGGCGCGGAAGCGACGACCGAGCGGAACTCCGCGGTCGCGGTACTGCGGGACGGAGCCATCGGCACTCGACCGGAGATAGCTCGGGTTGGTCGACATCACCCGCTCGAGCAGGGCGACGTCTCGCACATAGAACAGCGAGCAGTCCAGAATCGTGCCCATCCACTTGTGCGGGTTCCACGAGATCGAGTCGGCGCCCTCGACCCCCTCCCACAGGTGCCGGCATTCGGGCAGGAGCATGGCGCTCCCCGCCATCGCGGCATCGACGTGCACGAACGCACCATGCGATGCGGCGATCTCGACCACCGACGCCACGGGGTCGATGGCCGTCGTCGCAGTGGTCCCCACCGAGGCCACCACCGCCGCAGGCCGACGCCCCCGGTCGGCGTCGTCGGCCATGGCGGCACGGAGCGCGTCCGGCAGCATCGCTCGACTCGTCGGGTCGACCTCCACCATCCGGATGTTGTCCCATCCGAAGCCGGCCAGGAGGCCCGCCTTGACCACCGACGAATGGGCCTGGGCCGTGGTGTAGATCACGAGCGGCTGGTCGAGCGCCTGGAACCCACCACGGTTCTGGACGAGATCGGATGCCCGCTCCCTGGCCACGAGCATCGCGACGAGGCACGCGGTCGACGCCGTGTCGTGAATCGTCCCCTCCCAGGCGTCGGAGAGGCCGACCAGGCGGCGCATCCAGTCGCACGTGACTTCTTCGACCTCGGTGAGCGACGGGCTGCTCTCCCAGGAGATGCCCAAGGATCCGATCCCCGACGACGCGAGGTCCCCGAGGACCGACGAGAGCGCGGCATTGCTGGGAAACCATCCGAAGTGCATCGGGTGCTGCACCTGGGTCACTCCAGGGACGACGATGCGGTCGAGGTCGTCGAGCAGGCCGAGGAACGGCTGGATGGCCGTGGGGGGATCGGGGTCGAATGCAGCTCGGATCTGGCCCGGATCGACCTGCGCCAGCACGGGTCGACCCTCGATGCCGGCGCGCAGATCGGCGATCCAGTCGATCAGCTGGTGGCCGGCGACCCGAAACTCCTCAGGTGTCATGGCCCGAGCGTAGGAGCGGGGGCCGAAGACGTCCCTTCGGGTGAGACGACTCACTCAACTCGGCTCCCGAAGGTGACGACAAGAACCCATGGCATCGCGCCAGGAATCATCGCGTCTGCGGACGGCCTTGGCCGTCGCGCCCGTGGCCGCCCTCGGCGTGTTCCTGACGCTGGTGGCCGCCTACACCGTCCAGCGGCGCGCCGACGACGTGGGCGAGCGCTCCTTCGACCAGCAGAGCGAGATCATCAGCGAGTCGATCGAACGCCAGATCGAGCGACATGTCGAGGCGGTCGAGGACGCCACCGCCTTCGCCGAGGCGACCTGGCCCGGGGACATCCACGAGTGGCGCGCCTACATCACCGAGCGGGTGGGGTCCGACGAGTTCCTCGCCTTCAGCTCGACGCCCGGACTCGTCGAGGTCGTGCCGGTCGCCGAACAGTCTGCGTTCGAAGCTCGCGAGGCCCAGTCCAGCGGCCTGCCGTTCGGCGTGTTCGGTTCGGCCGCTCCGGGATCGGACCTGCTGGTGCTGACGCGCACGGCGGTCGATGCCGCGGACAACGGGATCCCGATCCGCGGGCTCGAGGTCGGGGACACGATCACCGCGCTCGGCCTGGAGGTCCCCGGGGTGGAACAGGGTCTGGTCGTGCGATCGTTGGCCAATGCCCCAGAGGTCGTCTTCGAGGTTCTGGGCATCAACACCGACGAGGTGGACCTCGGACCGGTCGAGGGCACCGACGTCATCTTCGTCGAGGCCGTTGGCGCGGCCGGCGCCGAGCCGCTCGGCTGGGTCGTGATCCCGGCGCAGCTCGGTGATCTGCTCGAGTCCGCGGTTCCCGAGAGCTCGGATCGGGTCAACATCACCGTCGGCGCTCCGGGCCTCGAGATCGACGGCGATCTGGCCAAGCTGCAGACGTTGCCCGGCCTCTCGATCGACGACGCCGCGTTCGCCTTCCATCGTGACCACGAGGTCGGCGGTCAGGCCTGGCAGATCGCGATCTGGGCCGATGGGAGCTACGGCACCGGCGACACCATCGACCGATCGGAGGTGCTGTTCGTCGGTGTCGTGATCACGCTCGCGCTCACGGCCCTGGTCTACGGCCGCCGTCGCCACCGGTTGAAGCTCGATCGAGCGGAGTTCGAGCTCTCACTCCAACGGACGCTGACCGAGACCGACTCGCTGACCGGGCTCCTGAATCGCCAAGGCCTCAGCTCGCGGTTCGACGAAACGACGCACGAATCGGGAACCGCGGTGCTGTTCCTCGACCTCGACCGGTTCAAGCTCATCAACGACGGGATGGGACATGCGGCCGGCGATCGCACCCTCGTGCAACTCGCCGATGCCATCCGCTCGGTCGCCCGCGACGGAGATCTCGTGGCTCGTCTCGGCGGCGACGAGTTCATCGTGGTGTGCCCCGGGGTCGGAGACGCCGACGCGGCACGACAGATCGCGCACCGCTTCGAGTCGTCGATCACAGCGATCGGCGGGTCGCCCCCGCTGTCGGTCAGCATCGGGGTGGCCGTGGCCCGGGCCGGGCTTCCGGCCTACCTCCAGACGCTGATCCACACCGCAGACAAGGCGATGTACGAGGCCAAGCGGGCCGGCGGAGCCCGCACCCTGGTGTCCGGCGATCTCGAGCCGGTCGGGACGCAACCCTGACGCGGTGGGCGGAGGAGCCCACGGCCGGCCGCAGGTGATCGGATCAGGTCGTCGCGGCGACGTGGACCACGGCGTCGCCGCGGTTGACCAGCGGTCTCCGGGTGTGTCCGATGACCACCCCGGTGGCTCGGGAGATCACGGATCCGAGCCGCTTGCCGAACGGGTCGTAGACCGTGGCGAGCGTCTGGCCCTCGCCCACCTGCTCGCCGAGCACGAAGTCGAGATGGAGCATGCCGCTCCGGGTCGCCCGCATCCACTTCGAGCTTCGGGAGAGCCGCGTCGTCGAGCCGGCGACCGGCGCCGAGTCGATCATGCCCCTGGCGGCCATGACCCGCAGGCAGCCTTGCGTCCCGGCCGAGATCGACACCTCGTCGAACCGGTCGGCTTCGCCGCCTTCGAAGAGCAGGACCGTGGCGCCCGCCTCGGTCGCGGCTTCTCGAAGGGAGCCGTCACGCACCCGGGCGTGCAGACTCATCGGCGCGGCGAAGGTCTGCGCGAGATCGAGCACCGCGGCGTCGTCGAGGTCGCCTCGAACCTGCGGGAGGTTGATCCGGTTGTCCGAGCCGGTGTGCAGATCGACCCCGACGTCGCAACGACCGATCACCTCGCTCATCATCAGGTGTGCGATCCGCGAGGCCAGCGACCCGCGAGCCGAGCCCGGGAAGGACCGGTTGAGGTCGCGACGATCGGGGAGGTAGCGATCGCCGGTGTTGAAGCCGTGGACGTTGACGACCGGCACGGCGATGAGGGTTCCGGCGCAGGTTGGCCGGGTCGACGTGCTCGAGCACGCGGCGAATGATCTCGACGCCGCCGACCTCGTCGCCGTGCAGCGCGGCGCTGAGCCACATGGTGGGACCGTCCTCACGGCCGTGGAGGACGAGGACGGGCAGGGCGACCGGAGTGCCCGACATCAGCTTCGCGATCGGCAGCTCGATCTTGGCCTTCCGGCCGGCGGCGATCCGGTGATCGGCCAGCACGAACGGCGCTCGCAGCCCCGCGCGGGTCATTGCTCCAACTCGTGCAACGGATCGTCGGGCAGTGGCTGCATCTTCGGCCTCGCCCGCCGGCGTTTGCGCTCGGGCACGAGGTGTCGCATCGAATCGAGCCTCCCGAAGCACAGCAGCCGGTCATCGGCCTCGAGCACACGACGCGTGTTCGGGTTGGGGATGACCGTCGTCCCGCGCGTGAGGGTGAGCACGGCGATGTCGCGCTCCTCGAAGTCGGACTCGTCGATCCTGCGGCCGACCAGATCGGCGCCCTCCCGGACCAGGAGCTCGGCGACGCCGTAGCCCGCACTCACCGTGAGCCGTTGCCGGACGTCGAGCTCTGGGAACTGGACCTGGCTGGCCATGTAGTCGACGATGGCACCTGCGATGTCGAGTTCGGTCGCGGTCTCGATGCCCTCGAGCCCCGGTGAGCTGTTGACCTCCATGACCGACGGCCCCGACTCGCTCTCGAGCATGTCGACTCCGGCGACCCGCAGCCCCATGATCTGGGCGGCCTGGACGGCGACCCGCTTGTAGTCGTCGTCGAGCTCGACGGCCTCGGTGCTGCCGCCCCGATGCACGTTCGAGCGGAACTCGTCTCCCTCGGCGACCCGGCGCATGGCGGCCACGACCCGGTCGCCGATCACGAACGCACGGATGTCACGCCCCTTGCTCTCCTTGACGAACCGCTGGATGAGCACGTTCTGGCGGGTGCTCTGCAGGGTCTCGATGACCGCCTCGGCGACCTTGGTGTCGGGCGCGAGGATCACGCCGATGCCCTGGGTCCCCTCGAGCAGCTTGATCACGACCGGGGCACCGCCCACCTGCTCGATCGCGGCGAGGACGTCGGCGCGGTCGCGGACGAACATGGTGGCGGGCATGCCGATGTCGTGGCGCGACAGGATCTGGGTGGCTCGCAGCTTGTCGCGCGAGTTGGCGATGCCGGCCGAGGTGTTGGGCGTGTAGACGTCCATCTGCTCGAACTGGCGCACGACCGCGAGGCCGTAGAACGTGATCGATGCGCCGATGCGCGGCAGCACCGCGTCGTAGTGCCGCGAGCGCCTTGCCCCGGTACATCAGGTCGGGCTCGTCGCCCGACAGATCGATGGCGAATCGCAGCGTGTTGAGCACGCGTACCTCGTGACCGCGCTCGAGCGCGGCGTTCTTGAGCCGCTGGGTGCTGTACGCGCCGGGCGACCTCGAGAGGATGGCGAGCTTCACGTCAGGGGACCCTTCGGTCGGGAGAGGAGGAACGAACGGCCAGGGTCGACGAGGAACCGGCGGCGGACCGCCACCCGACCGAGCAGCATGCGGAAGCCCATCGCATCGCGCGAGGTGAGGCTCACCTCGATCGGCCACGAGTGGTCGCCGATGGTGGCCGTCGTGGCGATCACCGGACGGGTCTCGACCTTGCCGTTGGACGAGCGGATCCGTCGGAAGGCGAGCACGGGACACCGCACGGCGACCGCATCCGCATCGGATCGTTGCACGGGATGCAGCTCGAACGACGCGAAGGGGGTGCCGTCGATCTGCTCGATCGACAACCCGAACGCATGCAGGGCCGAGGTCCGCGCGCCGGTGTCGATCTTGGCCTTGATCGCCGGCGCGCCCAGATCGGGCAACTCGACCCACTCACGCCAACCGAGGACCGGCTTGGGCGGCTTCGGCGCCTTCACCACGACGGCGGTCGGAGTCGGCAGCAGAGACTCCCCTTCAAGACCGCGCAATCTAGCGCTCAGCCGAAGTTGAACCCCACCGGACCGTCTTCGTCGAGGATGCCTCGCATCCGAGCCTCGATCGCCGGCTTCATCCCAGGATGGGTGAGCACGTAGAACCGTCCGTCGCGCACGGCATCGACCACGTGGTCCGCCACCTCGGACGCGGGAAGACCGTTCTGGATCATCTGGCGGCCCTGTCCTCCCTCGCCGGGCCCGTCCTCGGGAGGGCCGCCGAGTTCCTCGGGACGGTTGCGCCCGGACTCGAAGATCCGGGTCGACACGAAGCCGGGGCAGAGGACCGACACGCCGATGTCCTGCTGCATCATCCGCTGCTCGGCATGCAGGGTCTCGCTGATGGCCACCACCGCGAACTTCGATGCGTTGTACGGGCCCATGAACGGACCGGCGACCAGGCCGGCCATCGACGCCGTGTTCACGACGTGGCCCGGCTCGCCATGAGCGTTCATCGCCGGCAGGAACGCACGGATGCCGTGCACGACCCCCCAGAGGTTCACGCCCAGCACCCACTCCCAGTCGTGCACGGAGGTCTCGGACAGGAGGCCACCTGCACCGACACCGGCGTTGTTGCAGAGCACGTGCACGTTCCCGAATCGCTCGGCGGCGGCGGCGGCCAGGGCATCGACCTGGTCGGCATCGCGCACATCGCACCTCACCGCAACGGTCTCGACGCCCGATGCAGCGACCTCGCCGGTCGCCTGGTCGAGGGCGTCGACCTCGACGTCGCTCAGCACGATGTTCATGCCCTGGGCAGCGAAGGCATCGGCCATGGCGCGCCCGATGCCGCTCGCCGCACCCGTGATGACGGCGGTTCGACCTGAGAAGTCCTCCATCGATCCAGTCTCGCGGACCGATCGCGGCGTCGGCAGGATGGGAATCGGTTCGGCACGCGGGCCGCAGCAGAGCCTGCGAAGATCACCGCCCATGGAGGCGAACTTCGCGACGGTCTGGGAGGCGATCGCCGATTCGATCGGCGACGAGCCGGCGATCATCCAGGGCAGCCACCGGCTCACGTGGGCCCAGTACGAGGACCGCGCCTCTCGGCTCGCAGCGGCCTACGCCGAGGCCGGGGTCGCCAAGGACGGCAAGGTCGCCCTGTTCATGTACAACTCGGCGGCCTACCAGGAGGCCTATTTCGCCGCGTTCAAGCAGCGAGCGATTCCCATCAACGTCAACTACCGCTACCTCGACGACGAGCTCCGCTATCTGCTCGACAACTCCGACAGCGAGGTGGTGGTGTACCACTCCTCACTCGGTGAACGCATCGCAGCCGTGCGTGACGACCTCCCCGACGTGCGCCGATGGATCGAGGTCGACGACGGCGGCACTCCGCTCGTCGGCGTCGACCGCATCGAGGACGTCATCTCGGGAACCGAGCCTGCGCCTCGCCTCAACCGGTCTGCCTCCGATGGTTCGATGGTCTACACCGGCGGCACCACCGGCATGCCCAAGGGCGTGATGGGCACCGTGGGGCCGGGAGTCGAGGTCGGACTGCAGACGGTTCCGCCGATGATCGGCGAACCCCCGATCGCCGTCGACGAGGTCGGCGCCGAGGCCGCCCGTCTCGCCGCCGAAGGCAAGCAGGTGGCCTCGCTCACCGCCTGTCCGCTCATGCACGGCACCGGCATGGGCATCGGCTCCAATCCGATCATGGTGTGTGGCGGCCGTCTCATCCTCCTCGAGAACCGCCACCTCGACCCGGCCGAGATCTGGGACACCGCCGAGCGCGAACGAGCGACCTCGATCACCGTCGTCGGCGACCCCTTCGCCCGCCCGATGCTCCGACAACTCGACGCCGACGCCGACGGCACGAGGTCGAGAGACCTGTCGTCGCTCAAGGTCATCTCGTCGGCCGGCGCCATGTTCAGTCGCGAGATCAAGGACGGCCTGTGCGATCACCTCCCGCACCTGCTCGTCCTCGACATCATCGCCAGCACCGAAGCGGCGATGGGGCAGTCGTTCCACTCGAAGGGGCGTCCGGCACCGACGGGGATCTTCACGGTGAACCAGCAGACGCAGGTGTTGCGCGATGACGGCAGACCGGTCGAGGCCGACGGCGAGGAGGTCGGCACGATCGCAGTCCGGTCGTCGGGCCGCGCCGGCTACTACAAGGACGAGAAGAAGACGGCGTCGACCTTCCGTGAGATCGACGGCGTGGTCTGGACCTACACCGGCGACCACGCCACCGTGGCGCCCGATGGCGCCGTCACCCTGCTGGGCCGCGGCAGCCAGGTCATCAACTCCGCCGGCGAGAAGGTGTTCGCCGAAGAGGTCGAGGAGACGGTGAAGACCCACGACGCCGTGTTCGACTGCCTCGTGGTCGGCCTCCCCGACGAGAAGTTCGGGAGCCGGGTCGTGGCCGTGGTGTCGGCGTCGGACCCGGCGGTCCCGGTCGACGAGGAGTCGATCATCGCTCACACCAAGGCGAGGCTCGCCCACTACAAGGCGCCGCGACAGGTCGTCGTGACCGAGACGGTGCCCCGGGCCCCCAACGGCAAGGCCGACTACAAGACCGCGCGGGTCATCGCCGGAGCCGGGTGACGGATCGCGTCGTCGCGGCGGCCCGCCGTCGTCCCCGCATGCGCGGCCGAGGTGACGGGCTGCTCGGCCTCTAACGTTCGCGGCCGATGCCCTCCTACCCCGAAGCGCCTCGGTCCGACGCGGCCGACGTCCTGCACGGCGTGACGGTGGCCGACCCGTATCGCTGGCTCGAAGACCCGACTGACCGGCTCACCGTGTCCTGGTCGGCCGCCCAGGACGAGGTGTGCGAACACCATCTCTCGAGCCTGGGATCGAAGCGGAGGTTCGCCGAGCGGTTGGAGGCGTTGATCCCCGGTTCCATCTCGCCGCCCGCCGTCCGAGGCGACCGCGAGTTCTTCCGGCGCCGCCAAGTGGGTCAGGACCACGACGTGCTCTTCGTGCGGGAGGGCGACGACGAACGGGTCCTCGTCGACCCGAACGTTCGCTCGGCGGACGGGCTCGTGACGCTCGACGCGGTCTCGGTGGCACCCGACGGCACGCGCGTCGCCTACCAGCTGTCCGAGGGGGGCGACGAGGAGTCGGTGCTGCGCGTGCTCGACGTCGACACCGGCCACGACATCGACGGCCCGATCGATCGCTGTCGCTACTCCCCGGTCGCCTGGGAGCCCGACGGTCATGCGTTCTTCTACATGCGCTACCTCTCGGCGGCCGACGCTCCCGACGACGAGCCCCATCTCCACCGCCGGGTGTACCGCCACGTCGTCGGCTCGGCCGACGCCGACGACGAGTTGGTCGCAGGCGAGGACAGCACTCGCGGCACCTATTGGGGGGTCGATCTGAGCGCCGACGGACGCTGGCTCGTCGTGACCTCGGCCATCGGCACGGCGCCCCGGACCGACGTGTGGCTCGTCGACCGTGCCGATGCTCCGACCATCCTCGTCCCCGTGCAGGTCGGTGTCGACGCACGCACCCATGCCTGGGTGCGCGACGACCGCCTCTGGATCCAGACGGATCGGGATGCTGCGAACGGGCGCTTCGCGGTCGCCGACCTCGGCTCACCCACCGACTGGGTGGACGTGATTCCCCACGACCAGACGGCCGTGCTCGACGACGCTTCACTGGTCGACGATGCCATCATCGTGGTCTGGAAGCGGGACGTCGCAGCAGCTGTCACCGTCCACGAGCGCGATGGAGCGCTCCGTCACTCGGTCGATCTCCCCGGGACCGGAACGGCATCGGTCGCCGCCCCCCGCACCGGCACCGACGCGTTCGTGCGCTACACCGACTTCACGCAGCCCGGCGTCATCCTCCGCCTCGACGCGACGACCGGCGCGACGACGACCTGGGCCACGACACCGGGCTTCGCCGAGGTCGACGGGATCGCCACCGAGCAGGTGTTCGTGACGTCGCTCGACGGCACCCGGGTGCCGATGTCGGTGCTCCGACCGGCCGGGGCCACCCGAGCCGGTCCGACGATCCTCTACGGCTACGGCGGCTTCAACGTGGCCCTCGAGCCCGAGTACTCCTCGGCCATCGTCGCGTGGGTCGAGGCCGGCGGGACCTACGCGATCGCCAACCTGCGGGGCGGCAGCGAGTACGGCGAGGCCTGGCACCGCGATGGCATGCGCGAGCACAAGCACCATGTGTTCGAGGACTTCGAGGCGTGTGCCGACTGGCTGGTCGTCGAAGGCGTCACGACCCGAGGGCAACTCGGCATCTCGGGCGGGTCGAACGGTGGGCTCCTGGTCGGGGCGGCCGTCACCCGAGACCCTTCTCGGTACGCGGCGGTCGTGTGCAGCGCGCCGCTGCTCGACATGATCCGCTACGAGCGGTTCGGCCTCGGCGAGACGTGGAACGACGAATACGGCCGGGCCGACGACCCGACCGAGTTCGAGTGGCTCCACTCCTACTCGCCGTACCACCGGGTCATCGAGGGGACCGCCTATCCGGCGACGATGTTCACGCTCTTCGACTCCGACACCCGCGTCGACCCGATGCACGGCCGCAAGCTCTGCGCAGCGATGCAGTGGGCGACCTCAGCCGGCTTCGACGAGGCACCGATCATCCTCCGGCGCGAGTCCGACGTGGGTCACGGTGCCCGCTCGATCAGCCGCACGATCGGCCTCGCATCGGATCGGTTGGCTTTCTTCGCCCACCACCTCGGTCTGGACCGAGCTGACCAGCCCTAACCTCTCTGTCGACACGCGCTCGAAGGGAGATCGCCGTGAGCAATCGACGCGGCGACCGATCAGGTCGATTCGGCTGGCTGCGATGGTCGCTGGCCGGCGCCACGTTCCTGATCCTCGGCGCGTGCGCGAGCCCGTCGGACCCGGTGTACGTGGTCGGCGATTCGACGATGGCCCAGGTCGAAGGCGTCACCGAGCGAGGTGCGACCGAGCCGGGCTGCGGGTTCACCGACCACGCCGAATGCACCATTCCGCTCGACGTGGCCATCCCCGACGATGCCGAGGTGATCGTGGCGGCCGTGTCGATCTGGGACCGGGGAGCGACCGACGAGCAGATCGCCGCCGGCTACCGCGCCTACCACTCACAGTTGTCCGAGCTGGCTCCGGTCGTCTGGGTCGAGTTGCCACCGTTGTTCGGCGTCGGCCCGAACGACCCGTCGTACCCCGAATCGGCGGCGCTCAATGCATCCGTCGCATCAGCCCTCGGATGCACACTCCTCCCGTGGACGCTGCGATTCGCCCCCTCGGTCGACGGGGTGCACTACACCGACGATGGCGCCGAGGAGGTGGCCGACCGGTTCGCCGACCTCACGGTCGAGAACGTGTGTTGACCCGATGCTGATCCACCAGATCGTCGAGTTCGCCGAGCGGCGCTCCCCGGACGAGACGGCGATCGTCTTCGGCGACGAGACGCTGACCTTCGCCGAGCTCCACGGTCGGTCCGTCACGATGGCGTCGGTCCTCGCGTCGCTGGCCGACCCCGGCGAGCGGGTCGCGGTGCTCAGCCACAACACGACCGACTACGTGACGCTGTTCTCGGCGGCGTCGATGGCCGGCGTCATCCTCGTGCTCCTCAATCAGCGCCTGCACCCGGCCGAGTGGGCCGACCAACTCGAACGCACCGACGCCCGGCTCGTCATCGGCGATGTCGACCTGTTGCAGGCGGTCGGCTCCGATCGACCCACTCGCTCGTGGACCGACCTCACGCATGCCGTCGAGGCCACCCAGCCGGATTCCTTGCTGCCCGATGACCGCCGGGTGGTCATCGGGCAGCAAGGAATCGAGGACGCAGCGTGGATCATCTTCACGAGCGGGACGACGGGTCGGCCCAAGGGTACGGTCCTGACCCATCGCTCCATCGTGGCCGGCGTCACCAACGCCTCGCTCGGACGCCCCGTGCAGGCCGACGACGTGTACGTGTTCCCCTTCCCGCTGTGCCACGTCGCCGCCTACAACGTCTTGATCCAGCACCTCCACGCCCGCCCGGTCGTGCTGCTCGAACGGTTCGAGCCGGGGTCGGTGATGCAGGCCATCGAGGAGCATCGAGCCACGACCATCTCGCTGGCGCCGACCATGATCTCGGCCCTGCTCGACGATCCGGCGTTCGACGCTCGGCGGCTGCGCACGCTGCGGAGCATCGGCTACGGCGCTTCGGCGATCCCGGTCGAGGTGTTGCGGCGCGGGCTCGACCGGTTGGGCTGCGACTTCGCCCAGGGGTACGGCATGACCGAGTTGTCGGGGAACGCCGTGTTCCTCGACGCCGAGCACCACCGGCGTGCCGCCGACGGCGAGGAGCACCTGCTGTCCGCCGCGGGAAGCCCGGGCCCCTTGGCCGCGGTTCGCGTCGCCGCCGATGGCGAGATCGAGGTCAAGGGCGACCAGGTGATGGCCGGCTACTGGAACGACGAAGCGGCCACCGCCGCTGCGTTCACCTCCGACGGCTGGTTCCGAACCGGCGACGTGGGGAGGATCCACGAGGGGCTGCTGTCGATCATCGACCGCAAGAAGGACCTGGTCGTGACCGGAGGGGAGAACGTCAGCTCGCGCGAGGTGGAGGACGCGCTGCACGAGCACCCCGCCGTCTCCGAGGTCGCCGTGATCGGGACACCCGACGAGCGTTGGGGCGAGGTCGTGACCGCAGTCGTGGTCACCCGGCCCGGCCACGATCTGGATCCGGCCGACCTCGTCGCTCACTGCCGATCGAGGCTGGCGTCCTACAAGAAGCCGAGGCGGATCGAACTCGTCGACGAGATCCCGAAGAACGGCAGCGGGAAGATCCTCAAGCGGGAGCTCCGCGACCTCTTCGGCTGAAGCTGCTCAGCCCACGCCCCGGGCCGCCGCCTCGGCGATCGTCAGGTGGACGACCCCGTCGCCCCAATCGTGGGTGACGACTTCGCCGGGAAGCGTGGCGTCCGCGCCACACAGCACCTCGAACTCCTTGTCGGTGAGCAGCGGCCACCGCTCGAACGCCTCGGGAGGAATCGGATCGGGTCGTGGTTGGGCGGTTGATCCGGGCACGGCGACCTCCATGGCGTCGACGTAGGCATCGAACGGCATCCAGCCCGGGACCGTGGCCTCGCCGCCACGCCCGCTGAACACCAACGTGGGGAAGGCGTAGCGGTCATGGCCTTCGGAGTGCTTCATCGAGCCGATGCCCGGCCGGTCGCCGTCGAGGGTTCGGACGAAGTCGTTCGGGCGACGGGTCTCCTCCCAGTCCTGCTGGTATGCGGTGGCCACCTCGTCGGACGCGACATCGACCCGCCACCGGTCGAGGTCGAGGCCTGCGACCCCCTCGAGCGCCTTCGCCATGGCATCGGTGGTGTCGGGGCCGACGCCGAAGACGAAGATCGTCTCGCGGAAGCGCCGGAGCACCCGCTCGGCGACCTCGTCACCCTGGAGCGCCGCGGCGTGCACACCTCGACCGGCCGGATTGGTGGAGCGGAGCATGCGGTGCATGGGTTTCGGATACGGCTGCCCGGTGAAGCCCGAGACCCGTTTCCAGTACGCCTCCATGGGCTCGGCGGCCAGCACCGGGTCCCAGTCGTCCCGTCGTGAGGACGCGTCATCGACCAGGCCGCCCATCACCAGACGCCAGTTCGCACGGTGGCCGTGGCGCCACCGCAGGAGGCGGAGCTTCGGCTCGGTTCCCCACGCCCACGAGCAGACGGGATCGGTGTACTCGGTGACGGTGACGAGCGAGTCGGTCATGGGTGCGACAACCCCGACGCCCGACGAGCGATTCCGCCCGGCCTCTTCGTCCTACTTCGGGAGGTCCTTGAACGGCACGTCCTTGTCGGCCCGGGGCTCGCGTGGAAGACCCAGGGCGCGATCGCCGATGGTGTTGCGCTGGACCTGGTCGGTGCCGCCGCCGATGCGCGACGACCACTGGCTCAGGAACTGATGGTGCCAGAACGCATTGCGCTCGGCGTCGGGCTCGAACAACAGAGCTTCGGCGCCCATCATCTTCATCACCAGGTTGCCCTGCTGTTCCATGCGCTCGGAGTAGGCGAGCTTGATGACCATCGCCTCCGGACCAGGAAGCCGACCCTTCTCGGTCGCGGTCTGGACCCGCATGCGGAGGTACCGCATGAGCTCGAACTGGGTGTAGGAGCGTGCGAGGTCCTGGCGGATGAGCGGATCGGCGGTGGCGCCGACCTCCTCGGCGAGTTGCTTGATGTCGGCCCAGCCGACGCTGCGACTGGCACCGATGGCCCCGCGCTCGCTCGTCAGCGTCGTCATGGTCGGCCCCCAGCCACCGTTGACCTCGCCGACGACGTTGGCAACCGGGATCCGCACGTCGGTCAGGAACACCTCGTTGAAGTGCGCAGCCCGATTGATCTGCTCGAGGGGCCGGATGTCGATGCCCGGCGTCTTCATGTCGACCAGGAGATAGGTGATGCCCCGATGCTTCGGCGCATCGATGTCGGTGCGCACCAGCAGGATGCCCCAGTCGCTGAAGTGAGCACCGGAGGTCCAGACCTTCTGCCCGTTCACCACGAACTCGTCGCCGTCTCGGACCGCCGAGGTGCGGAGGGCCGCAAGATCCGACCCGGCCGCCGGCTCGCTGAAGAGCTGGCACCAGATGTGCTCGCCTCGCAACATGGCCGGAAGGAACTGCTGCTGCTGTTCGGGGGTGCCGTACTCGATGAGGGTCGGACCCACCATGCCGATGGCCACGACGTAGGGGCCGACCGGGACGTCGTACTTCGCCTGCTCGTCGAGGAACACCGAGTCGTGGCTACTGCTGAGGCCCCGGCCACCCCACGCCTCTGGCCAGGTGATCCCGGCCCATCCGTGGTCGGACAGGGTGCGCTGCCATTCCCGCGCCGGCCCGATGTGCGCCTCGTGGGCCTTCGACATCGGATGCTCGCCGGCCTTGCGATCGGCTCGAAGCTTGGCGTGTTCGTCGAGAAACGCCCGCGCCTCGGCGCGGAAAGCGGCCAACTCGGCTGATTCCTGGAAGTCCACGGCATTCCCCTCGGATCTGACGGTCCGTCAGATCTCTTCTCGGGGAGTTTTCTACTCGGCGACCGAGGGCAGACGCGAAGTCACCGTGCCATCAACCAGACCGTGCCATCAACCAGGCGGCCCAACGCATCGCCGACCCAACCGGGCCACCGCGTCCGACCTCGAGGTGCGAGCGGGCCGAGTCGAGCACGCGCCGGCCCACCACGGGCCGGCCGTGACCCGGAAGGAGGTGATCGGTCCGCAGCTCGCGGAGCCGGTTCTCGGTCTGGGCCGAGGCGTCGGCGTCGACGTACTCGGGGTTGAACCAGGCCCGGCCGTCGGCACTGAGGACCGTGTCGCCCGACAACAGCGTGTTGGTCGGTTCGTGCCGGAACATGGTCGCGTCTTCGGTGTGCCCCGGGCCGGCGATGACGGTCCAGTCGGGGGCGCCGGGAACCGGGGAGCCGTCGATCAACGCCGAGCCGGGTGCGATCGGCATCACCATCGGGCCGCGGCCGTATCCCGCGGTCGGGCCGACGTCGTTGAGCTCGCGGAGCGCAGCGAAGTCGTGCGGCTGGTCGAGGAAGACGGGCCAGATCTTGGCCACCTGCCGAGGCCCCGGAGTCGTGGCCGGTTCGCCCGCGAGAAACTCCATCGTGCGGGCGGGCAGGTGGACCGACGCCCCGGTCGCCTCGGCGACGGTGGCTGCGCCGGCCACGTGGTCGCTGTGCCCGTGGGTCGCGAGCACGGTACCGACCGGCGGGAGCCCGAGCTGATCGACGACGCCGAGCGCGACCTGCGCGATCGAGGGCATGCCGGCGTCGACGATCACCGGATGCCCCTCACCACCGTCGTGGATCACGTAGCAGTTGAAGATCCACCGCGACACGCGGGTGATGCCGATGTCCCCGAGGTCGTCGACGACGATCATGCAGATGCGAGGAGCTCGCGCACCCGACCCGACAACTCGATGGAGCTGACCGCGGCCGACTGCGGAACCGCCATGGTGCGAATGATGACGTCGGTGAATCCGAGCGGAGCGAACACGGCCAACTGCTCGGCCACCGACTCGGGATCGCCGTAGGCCACGGCGCTGCGGCTCATGCCTCGATAGCCCGCAGCGATCAGTTCGTCGCCGACCTCGGTGGCCACCCCGTTCGACTCGGCGATGAACACGTCCTTGCGGATGGCCATCTTGCCGGGCTCCCGGCCGAGTCGCTCGCAGGCATCGAGGTAGGTCTGCATCTGCGTCGCAGCCGCCTTGGCGTCGACCCCGGCGTCGCAGTACCACGCGTCGCCCTTGGCCGCCGCTCGCTCGATGGCGACGGGCGCACTCCCACCGATCCACCATTCGGTTCCCGACGGCGGGAGTGGGGCGATCGTGACCTCGTTCAGTCCCCAGCGCTCGTCGGACACCGTGTCTCCCGCGAGCAGCGCTCGCACGAGATCGATGGACTCGTCGAGGCGAGGTCCGCGCTCGCGACGGTCGAACCCGAGCGCGCGAGTCTGTTCGACGGCACCGAGTCCGGTCTGGATCACGAACGGGCCACCGCGGGCCATGGCTGCCAGCGTGCCCACCTGCTCGGCGACGATGACCGGGTGCCAGAGCGGGAGGAGGAACAGCGCGCCGACCGGGCCCGTGCCCCACTCGGCCAGCAACCGTCCGAGGATGGGGACGTTCTGGACGTACGCGTAGGGGCCGGTGCTGTGGTGATCGCCGACGCTCAACAGGTCGAGGTCGGCGCCCCCCGCCGCGATCGCCCGCTCGATCATGTTCCGCGGGCCGTCGCGATGATCGGCCGACACATGGGTACTGGAGAGGGAGATTCCGACGCGCACAACGCACCCTAACCTACATCTGAAAACTATTGACAATGCATGAAACCACATGAAACGGTCGGCAGGTGCCCTCCTGCCTCGCCGTCGACCCGTCGGATCTCGCAGCCCGCGCCACTCGGCTGCGAGTGCTCGGAGCCCACGTCACGCCCACCGTCTCCGACGCCGAGGCGCTGCACGCCGAGCTCGCATCGGTCGGAGCGGCGGCCTACGCCCGTCTCGGTGACCGTTTCAGCACGAGCTGGGCGCTGGCCCTGCACGTCCTCGCCGGGACGCTCACCGATCTCGCGTCGCGGCTGGACGAGGCAGCGGTGACCTACGCCGCGTTCGATGCGATGCTCGCCGAGGCGTTCGGCTGATGGACCTCCCCGCAGCCGCCACGGAACTCGATCGAGCGACGACGGTTGCCGACCTCCTCCCCGTCAGCGCCGAGGCGGCCGATGCGGTCGGTCGTCGGCTGCGGTCGATGGGCGCGACGCTCGATGCGGTCCATCGAGAGATCGAGGCGCTCGAGTCGGTGCCCGAATGGCTCGGCGATGCCGGCCGCACGTTCGAGCAACGCGTGCAACGGCTTCCCGACCGGACCCGTCACGGTGCCGAGGTCTTCCACACGGCAGGCCGGACGTTCTCGGCGCTTGCTCGTGCCGTCGCCGACGCGCGTCCCGAGGTGATCGCGGCGTTCGACCTGTGGCAGCAGTCCGAGCGGCGATCTCAGCGCTGGAGGATCGAGAAGGCGGCCCACCCCGACGAGCACCCCGCTGGTCTGCCGCTTCACGACCCAGGCGAGCCGACCGCCCACCGCGCCATCGCGATCTACGCAGCCGCCCGGCGGCAGATGTCGGACGCCACCGAGCGGGCCATGACGACGCTCACCCTGGCCTCGCAGGCCGCGCCCGACATCCGCACGCTCCTCGAGGCGGAGGGGCCCGTCGCCTCGATGAAGGGCCTGGCACGGGGCGTCGGCGATTTCGTCCACGAGTCGGTCGACTTCGCTCACGACTTCAGCTCCGTCCGGGCCCTGGTCGACCCCGACGGATACCGCGCGGACCTCCGAGGCGTGCACGCCGGACTCAGCCATCTGCTCCGCCACCCCGGCGATCTCGACGACGTGTTGTTCGACCTCGAACTGCTCCGAGACGACCCGATCAGATGGCTCGGCAAGGTGGTGGCACCGACGATTCTGCTGGCTCCGCTCTCGAAGTCGGCCCAGGTCGGAGATGGATCCACCCGGGCCGGAGCACAGCTCGGACGATCCGGCGGTGTCGCAGCCGGCTCCGTCGACGACCTCGGCCGGGTTGCGGCGGCGCTCGGGCTGCCCAGCCCGGGTTCGCTCTCCCGACTGGCCGACCCGATGTTCCTCCAGCAGGTGATCGACTCGGCCCGGCACATCGACCCCGATGCCGACGACGACGTGGGCGCCTACGCCGACATCCACGGCGGTCGACCCCAGGACTATGAGCGAAAGGTGGCGACCGTGTCGCTCGAGGAAGGCCGCGACCTCACCTTCACGTTCGTGCACAACACCGCGACCGGCGAGGTGTTCGACCCGAAGGTTCTCGGCGGTGAGGCACCCGAGTCCTGCACCGACTCCTGAGCCGGCGGGCGCCCATCGCTCGGTAGCCTCCGAGAGCGATGCTGCTCGCCGACGTCGTCCGTGCGTCCGAGGCGGTCGCCGCCACCCGGTCGAGGAACGCCAAGCGGGACACGCTGGCCGAACTCATCGCCGGACGCGACCCCGACTCGGTCGAGATCGGCGTGGCCATGCTCACCGGCGAGGTGCGCCAGGGCCGTATCGGTGTCGGATGGGCCACGGTCCGTGACCTCGATCCCGACGCTGCGGCCGACCCCTCCGTGACGGTCTGCGACGTCGACGCCGTCATCGACCAGATCGTCGCGACCACCGGCGCCGGCTCCCAGGCCGCTCGCCACGACCTCCTCGTCGCCCTCTGGGCGCAGGCAACTCGGGCGGAGCAGGAGTTCCTGGGACGCCTGTTCGTCGGCGAACTGCGCCAGGGTGCCCTCGCCGGGGTGATGGCCGATGCCATCGGGCGGGCGACCGATGTGCCTGCGGCACTCGTCCGGCGGGCGGCGATGCTCTCGGGCGACCTGCCGGCCATCGCCGCGCTCGCACTGACCGGCGGGGCGGACGCGCTGGGGCAGATCGGCCTCCAGGTCGGCACCGCCGTCGAACCCATGCTCGCCAGCACGGCTGAGTCGACCGACGAGGCACTCGCCTCGTTCGGCACGGCATCGGTCGAATGGAAGCTCGACGGCGCACGGGTGCAGGTGCACCGCGACGGCGACGACGTGAGGGTCTTCACCCGCAATCTCAACGACATCACCGAACGGTCGACCGAGGTGGTCGACGTCGTGCGCTCGCTCGCCTGCACCAGCATCGTGCTCGATGGCGAGGTCCTCGGACTCGACCCCGAGGGACATCCACGCGCGTTCCAGGACACGATGGCGCGATTCGGGGCCGATGACGCCGAGGCCCCGGGACGCCTGCGGCTCACTCCGGTCTTCTTCGACGTGCTGCACGTCGACGGCGAGGACGTCATCGACCAGACCCTGGACGAGCGGCACCGAGCGCTCGATGCTCTGGTCCCCGACCGCAACCGCGTCCCACGCGTCCGGACCGACGACCCCGACCGAGCGGCCGCGTTCTTCACCGACACCGTGGACCTCGGGCACGAGGGCGTGATGGTCAAGGACGTGACCTCGGCCTACGAGGCCGGCCGGAGGGGCAAGGGCTGGCTGAAGGTGAAGCCGGTCCACACCTACGACCTGGTCGTGCTGGCGGCCGAGTGGGGTCACGGACGGCGCAACGGTTGGCTCTCGAACCTCCACCTCGGAGCGCGCGACGGCGACGACTTCGTCATGGTCGGCAAGACGTTCAAGGGCTTGACCGACGAACTGCTCACCTGGCAGACCGAGCGACTTCAGCAGCTCGTCGACCGATCGACCGAGCACGTCGTGTGGGTCCGCCCCGAGCTGGTGGTCGAGATCGCCCTCGACGGTGTGCAGCGCTCGACCCGCTACCCGGGGGACCTCGCCCTGCGATTCGCTCGGGTCAAGCGCTACCGCCCCGACAAGGACCCCCACGAGGCCGACACGCTGGCCTCACTGAGGGAGTTGCTCGTCTGAGGAGCTACGCGTGGTCAGGTGTCGAGGGCGGCGAAGTCGACGCCGGTGAGGTCGATGCTCACGTCCCACAATCGAGCTGCGACCGCGAGGTCCTTGGAGCGACCGTTCGAGTCGACCTCGACCGGATGGCCCTTCTGCTCTCCGATACCCGACGGGCCGAAGTAGTCGCCGCCGCGGGCGCTGGGGTCGGTGGCCGCTCGCAGCGTGGGCAGGGCGCCCATGGCCGCAGTCTGGGTGAAGAACCGGTCCATGACCGGCCGACCGAGTTCCATGACCTTGCCGAGGACGCCGGCCGGCTCGTGGCCCAGGTTGGTGTTGGACGCACCGGGGTGGGCGGCCGTGGCGATCGTCTCCGAGCCGGCGGCGGCGAGGCGCCGCTGCAGTTCGAAGGTGAACAACAGGTTGGCCAGCTTGCTCTGGCCGTAGGCCCCCCAGGGCGAGTACTTCTTCTCGCTCTGGAGGTCGTCGAAGTCGATCTTCCCGAACCGGTGAGCCTGGCTGCTGACGTTGACGATCCTGGACCCCGGCGTCGCCAGCAGGGGGGCGAGCAGGTGCCCGGTGAGTGCGAAGTGGGCCAGGTGGTTCACGCCGAACTGGGTCTCGAAGCCCTGGGCCGTGGTCCCTTTCGGCGTCGCCATCAGTCCGGCGTTGTTGATGAGCAGGTCGAGGGAGTCGTGCTCGCCCACGAACTCGTTGGCGGCTGCTGCGACCGACTCGAGGTCGTCGAGGTCGCACTCGAGGATCGAGGTCGCCCCGCTCGGATTGAGCTTGTCGATCTCAGCCTTGGCGTCAGCAGCCTTCGTCGGGTTTCGACACGCCATGACCACCTGGGCGCCCTTCATGACGAGGGCTCGGGTCGCCTCGAACCCGATGCCCGAGTTGGCGCCCGTGATGAGCACGACCCGGTCGCTTTGATCGGCGATGTCGGCTTCGGTCCAAGGTGAGGTCATGGATGCCGACGATATCGCCGGGCTCCCCTCGGCACGCCTCCCGGGCGTGCGGTGGAACCAGGGCGAAGTCGGCGAGTTCCTGTCGTGCCCAGGTGGCGACCGCCCCGAGCGAGCGTGCGAGCCCACGCGACGCCTCGTCCGACCGCCGTCCCGACCTGGACCTCACGGCCTCTCGTCGAGGATGGCGAGCGTCGTGGCCGACGGCTCGGCTCCGAGCACCCCGGCGACCAGATCGACCAGGTTGGCGACGAAGAGTCGGTCGTCCCGACGGGGTCGGGCCTGCGCACGGCGGCCCAACTCGGCAGTGGTCAGTGTGATGGCGCTGAAACGTCGGTGGAGGCCGACCGCCTGATCGCTCAGGTGATCCTCGACGACGGCTCGCCATCGCTGGAGGCTGTCGGTCGCCGTACGGCTGGGTCGGGTGGTGTCACGGAAGTCGGCACGGTTGAGGACGTGGGCCTGGATCACGAGGAACTCGCGCCCGCCATCGCGATCGCCGAGCACCGAGGCCAGGGGCCGAACAAGGGCATCGGCCATGGTGCGGACGTCGGAGTCGCCGGGTTCGTCCGACGTGGCGGCCTCGACGCCGTCGAGGAGCACATGCCGGCGAGCGTCGACCAGGGTCGTGTGACGATCGAGGATGGCTCGAAGCAGGCCGCTCCGGTCGCCGAAGTGGTACTGGATGGCGCCGGTGTTGCGGGCCCCGGCCTCACGTGCGATCTCCCGCAGCGAGACCCCGTCGAGGCCGCGCGCGGCATAGAGCTGTTCGCCGGCCCGGATCAGCCGGTGACGGGTGTCGTCGATCGTGGCGGTCGCGATGGACACGAATCATACACATGCTTTAGGGTCTCATACGTTCGCTTCAGCTACTGGGGCCCGCACACGAGCGCTCCGGCCGGCTCACCACGAAAGAGAGACCCCGCCATGGCCATCGACTTCAGCCTCGCCCCCGAACACGAGAAGATCCGCCTTCGCACGCGCACCTTCGTCGAGGAGGTCATCGTTCCGGCCGAGGTCGAGCTCGAGGGCTTCGGTGAGGAGCCCAGTGGCGACGACGCCAAGCGGCGCATCGAGATCCTGATCGAGTTGCGCAAGCAGGCGTTCGAGGCCGGCATCTGGCTCCCCCACATGCCCGAGGAGTGGGGGGGCATGGGACTCGGGCATGTCGAGCTCGCCATGGTCCAGGCCGAGGCCGCCAAGTCGCGGTACGGCCCGTGGGTCTTCAACTGCCAGGCGCCCGACGAGGGCAACATGCACACGCTCGAGAAGTGGGGCACCGACGAGCAGAAGGAGAAGTACCTCCGGCCGTTGTGCGAGGGCAAGGCATGGAGCTGCTTCGCCATGACCGAGCCCGAGGTCGCCGGCTCGGACCCGACGCTCATCAAGACCAACGCGTACGAGGACGGCGACGAGTGGGTCATCAACGGCCACAAGTGGTTCATCTCCAACGCCCACCGAGCCAACTTCGCCATCCTCATCGCCCGCACCGAGGAGAACCCCGACATCCCGCAGGCGGCCAACTCGGCCTTCATCGTCGATCTGCCGCAGGACGGGTGGACCGAAGTCCGCCAGATCGAGACCATGCACGGCTCGACCGGACACTCGGAGATCCTCATCGAGGACCTGCGCATCCACGACGACCAGATGCTCGGCGGGCGGGGCCAGGGCCACCTGCTCGGTCAATCACGGCTCGGGCCGGCTCGCCTCGCCCACTGCATGCGCTGGATCGCTCAGGCCGAGACCGCGCTCGACATGATGGTCGACCGTTCGCTCAACCGGTTCAGCCACGGCTCGCTGCTCGCCGAGAAACAGGGCATCCAATGGATGATCGCCGACTCTGCCATGGAGCTCTACCAGAGCAAGCTCATGGTGCTGCACGCCGCCTACAAGATCGACCGAGGTGACGACTTCAAGTCAGAGGTGTCGATGGCCAAGCACTTCGTGGCCAACAGCCTCGGCCGGATCATCGACCGGGCCATCCAGGTGCACGGCGCCCTCGGCTATTCGACCGACACCCCGCTCGCCAACATGAGCCAGCACGCGCGCTGGGCCCGCTTCGCCGACGGCGCCGACGAGGTTCACCAATGGCGCATCGCCGAGCGCACGATCAAGGCGTACACCAGCGACGGGTCGACTCGAGCCGCCACCGGGGGCCTCCCCATCTAGTTCGGCTTCTGGCCAGGACGTGCTTCAGACACCGCCCCGTGATGTTCTGTCGACTTCACGGGATGCCCTGACGTGATCGGCAGCTCGAGGTCGAACGCGAGCACTCCCGCTCGCAACCACACCATGTCGTCGCCGCTGAGGACCGCCTGGCGCTCAGGCGCGCCCTTCGCCACGGGGGCCGTCACCCGCGCAACGTCATCCAGGTAGTCGTCGGCCATGGCCTTGAAGGCAACCACGTCGACGCCGAGCGGACCACACTCGTCTCGAACCTTCCGCGACCATCGCCGCACCGTCTTCGCCTCTGATGTGTGTCTGCGGATGGCGCTCTGGGCCTCTCGCACCGAGTGGTACCGAAACCCACCCCTGAGCTCGGAGATCGCCTCGGTCAGGAGCACCGACGCCAATTCAACCGGGCGGGCCGAGTCGACCACGCGCGCCAACAGCGACGCCATCCACCACTGATCAGGCGTGAGCACGGCGATCTGCGACCCGCTCAGGATGAGCCTGCGTTCGGCAGCGCCCGCCAGACGCGGGGCCGCTGCCTCACACGCGCGATCGCGGTTGGCGAGTGCCAACATGGCGTCACAGCGAGCACAGCTCAAGCCTGACTTCGCGAGCCGCGAAAGAGGAACAACACGCATGCGGGAGATGTCGAGCCGGCAGAGCGTGACCGTCGCTCCCGGGGCCACCATGTGGAGTCGGCCGGCCCGGCGCCGTACGTATCGAATCCTGGACCTCAGCACCGGGAACCCGCGGCTGGGGTGGACACGACGGCGTCGCGCATTCGGACGCCCGGATTCCGGCGCGCCTCGACGTGGGCTGGCACTGGAGTCAGTTCACAGCCTTCCCTTTGCCTTCCCAGTACTTCTCCCGCAGCTTGAACTTCTGAAGCTTGCCGGTGGCCGTACGAGGCAGTTCGTCGCGGATCTCGACGCTGGTCGGGCACTTGAAGTGAGCAAGCCGGTCGCGGCAGTGATCGATGAGGTCCTGCTCCGCCGCCTCGGCCCCGGGAGCGAGCACGACGAGCGCCTTGACGGTCTCCCCCCACTTCTCGTCGGGCACGCCGATGACGGCGACCTCGGCCACCGCCTCGTGTGAGTGCAGCGTGTCCTCGACCTCGATCGAGCTCACGTTCTCTCCCCCACTGATGATCACGTCCTTCTTGCGATCGACGATCTGGAGGTGGGCCTCGTCGTCGATGAAGCCGCCGTCACCGGTGTGGAACCACCCGCCGTCGAGCGCGGCCGCGGTGGCGTCAGGCTGCTCCCAATAGCTCTTGAGCACGACGTTGCCGCGTGCGAGTACCTCGCCTTCGCCGTCGACCTCCAGCTGCACGCCGAGCGTGGGCGCGCCGGCGCGGCCGAGCTTGCGAGCCCGGTCGGCGTCGGAGAGGTCGTCCCACTCGGCACGGCTCCGGCTCATCGTGAGCAGCGGCGCGGTCTCGGTGAGGCCGTAGATCTGGATGAACTCCCAGCCGAGCTCGGACTCCATCCGCTCGATCGTGCGCGTGGGCGGTGGCGCGCCGGCCACCACCATCCGCACCCGTCCCGACCCGGGAATCGGGCCGTCCCATTCCTGGGCGGCGTCGAGCACGATGGCCACCACCGCCGGCGACCCGCACAGCAGGGTGACGCCGTGCTCGTCGATCCGCCGCAGGATCTCGGTCCCGTCGACCTTGCGGAGCACCACCTGCTTCGCCCCCATGGCTGCGAGCGCGTAGGGCATGCCCCACCCGTTGCAGTGGAACATCGGCAACGTGTGGAGGTAGACGTCGCGGTCGGTGACCCCGGCGTGCCAACCGAACACCGCGGCGTTGAGCCACAGGTTGCGATGGGTGAGCTCGACACCCTTGGGGCGCGACGTCGTGCCGCTCGTGTAGTTGATGGTGGCCGTGGCCGACTCGTCGCCCTCCCATTCGCGGGGTCGAGGTCGAATCGATAGAGCGTCTCGTCGGCGTCGGCACCGATGGTGAAGCGTTGCGCCACCTTCAACCCGGCGAGATCGTCGTCGAGTTCGGGATCGATGAGGGCCACCTCGGCTCCCGAGTGATCGATGATGTACTGCACTTCCTCGGCGTTCAGGCGGAAGTTGACCGGGACCCCCACCCGGCCCCAGCCGCTCACGCCGTACAGGAACTCGAGGAACCGGCCGGCGTTGTGCGAGACGATGGCCACCCGCCCGCCCTGGTGCACTCCCAGCTCTTCGAGTCCGGCCGCGAGCGCTCGGGCACGGACGCGGACATCGTCGTAGGTCACCTCACCGATCGACGGAGCCGGCTGGTCGGGCTCGTCGACGATACCGACCCGGTTGCCGTAGACGATTGCCGCGCGATCGAGGTGGTCACGGATGGTGAGGGGGACTTCCATGCCCAGACTCTGCCAATTCCCTGGCGTCCGTGCTCGCGCACCTCCGGGGCGTTGCCTAGGGTTGCCGACCGTGAGCACACACGAGGGTGTCAAGGCCGAGAACGTCACGACCTGGATGGCCGACCGCATCGACGGGCTGGTACCGCCGCTCGACTTCGACCTCGTGGCCCACGGGCGATCGAACCTCACGTTCATCGTGACCGACGCCACGGGCGACAGGTACGTGCTGCGGCGTCCACCCCTCGGTCACGTCCTGGCGAGCGCCCACGACATGACGCGCGAGCACCGGTGCATGGATGCGCTCTGGCCGACCGATGTGCCGGTGCCCAGGATGATCGGGCTCTGCACCGACCACGAGGTCAACGGCGCCGACTTCTACGTCATGAGCTACGTCGAGGGCACCATCGCCAAGAACCCGATGGAGCTCGAGAAATTCGACTCGGCCAAGCGCCGCCGCATCAGCGAATCGCTCGTCGACACCCTCGCTGTCCTCCATCAGATCGATCCCGACTCGGTCGGGCTCGGCGACCTGGGCAAGAAGGAGGACTACCTCGCCCGCCAGCTGCGACGCTGGATGGGCCAGGTCGACAAGGGTTCCGAGCGCGAGCTCCCCGAGCTGCCGCGCCGTCCACCGCCAGCTCGAGGCGAGCATGCCCGCTCAGCAGGGCGCCGGCATCGTCCACGCCGACTTCCGCCTCGACAACTGCATGCTCGCCGACGACGGCTCGATCGCCGCCGTGCTCGACTGGGAGTTGTGCACGCTCGGCGACGTGCTGGCGGACCTGGGCGGACTCCTCATGTACTGGACCGACGCCGAAGGTTTCCTGTCGACCGACGAGGTCGTCGACCGCTATGCCCGGACCTCCGACCGTGACCTGGGCCAGCTCGACTACTACGTGGCCTTCGCCAACTGGCGGCTGGCGTGCATCGTCGAAGGGGTGCGAACCCGCTTCGAGAAGGGTGCGATGGGCAAGGACATCGGGGCCGAGCTCGACGGCTACGGGGCGATGATCGACACGTGGGTCGCGACCGCCTCCGACCTGTTGGGCTGAACGACACCCTCACTGACGTCGATGCCCCGGCAGTCGGCTGACCCGCCGGTCTACGGTCTCGGCATGACCTCGTTCGACCTCGTCATCCGAGGCGGCACGGTCGTCGACGGCTCGGGGGGCGAGCCTCGGATCGCCGACGTCGGCGTGCGCGACGGCGTCGTGGCCGAGGTCGCTGACCTGGGCGACTCGGCGGGCCGGCACATCGACGCCACCGGGCTGCTGGTGACCCCCGGGTGGGTCGACATCCACACCCACTACGACGGTCAGGCGACCTGGGACAACCACCTCGCCCCGTCGTCCTGGCACGGAGTCACCACCGTGGTGATGGGCAACTGCGGCGTCGGGTTCGCTCCCGTCCACGACCGCGATCACGATGCGCTGATCGAGTTGATGGAGGGCGTCGAAGACATCCCCGGCGCGGCCCTCCACGAGGGCCTGAGCTGGGAATGGAACGACTTCGCCGGCTTCCTCGACGCGGTGGCCGCCGTTCCTCACGACATCGACCTCGCCGCGCAGGTCCCCCACGGGGCACTTCGCCTCCACGTCATGGGTCAGCGCGGTGCCGACCGCGAACCGGCCACCACGTCCGAGATCGAAGAGATGGGTCGGCTGGCGCGACGAGCGGTCGAAGACGGCGCGCTGGGCTTCACGACCTCCCGCACGCTCAACCACAAGACGAGCCGGGGCGAGCCGACGCCCACCCTCACGGCATCGACCGACGAACTCGTCGGGATCGCAGCTGCGATCGGCGAAGCGGATGCAGGGGTGCTCCAGGTCGTCTCGGACTTCACCGACTTCGACGCCGAGTTCGCCATGTTGCGGCGGATGGTCGCCGAGTCCGGCCGGCCGCTGTCGGTCTCGGTCGCACAGAGCCCCCTCGCCCCCGGCGCGTACCGCCGCATCCTCGAGGCGATCGCCGAGGCCAACGACGACGGGCTCCGCATCTCCGGTCAGGTGGCCAGTCGAGCGGTCGGACTCGTCTTCGGGCTCGAGTGCACGCTCAATCCGTTCCTCACCAACCCGGTGTACCGAGACCTGGCTGCGCTCCCCCTCGCCGATCGAGTCGCCGAGATGCGGGATCCGATGGTCAAGGCTGCGGTGCTCGACGCCCATCGAGCGCGCGAGAAGAGCGGCAAGCTCGGCGGCAACCTGATCACGATGTTCGACCGGATGTTCGTGCTCGCCGATCCGCCCGACTACGAGCCCGATCCGGCCGCCAGCGTGTTGGAGCGGGCCCGCACCGCGGGACGCGACCCGGCCGACCTCGTCTACGACGACCTCCTGGCCGACGACGGCCACGCGCTGCTCTACGTGACGTTCCTGAACTACGCCGACTGGAACCTCGATGCGGTCGGAGAGATGTTGGTGCACCCCAACACGGTGCCGGGGCTGTCCGACGGCGGTGCCCATGTCGGCACCATCTGCGACGGCTCCTTTCCCACCTTCCTGCTCGAGCACTGGGGCCGTGACCGGCCGCACGGCCGACTCCCGATCGCCGACCTGGTGAAGATGCAGACCGCCGACACCGCGGACGTCGTCGGGCTCCAGGACCGGGGACGACTGGCCCCGGGCCATCGAGCCGACCTGAACGTCATCGACTTCGACGCACTTCGGACTCGTCGACCCGAGATCCACCACGACCTCCCGGCCGGCGGGCGGCGCCTGCTCCAGCGGGCCGACGGCTACCGGCACACCTTCGTCGCCGGAACGGAGATCATGCGCGACGGCGAGCCGACCGGCGCCCTGCCAGGACGCCTGGTGCGCGGCCCCCAGCCGCCTCCGGGCTGATTCTCGTACGCCAGCGTCCCCGTTTCGGTGACGCTGGCGCTGTGGAAATCAGAGGTCGCACACCGAGATCAGTTGCGGGGGACCTCGGCCCAGGGAACCTCTTTGTCGGTCCTCGGCTCACCGGGCAGGCCCAGCACACGCTCGCCGAGGATGTTGCGCATGATGTCGCTGGTTCCGCCCTCGATGGTGTTCGCCTGGCTTCGGAGCCAGGCGCGCTTCACCCGGGTGTCGAGGGTCCAGTCGCCCAGATCGCCGCGCCGCTTGCGCTCGAACCCGGGCTCGAAGACCAGCGAGTCCGTTCCCATCACCCGCGTCGCGATCTCGTGGATGTCCTGATTGAGCTCGGCCTGGGCCAACTTGCCGATCGAGAACTCGGGCCCGGGGTTCCCCATCTTGCGGTTCGCTCGGGCTCGGGCGCTGGTGAGCCGGTGGAGCTCGGCGCGAATCCAGACCTGGGTGATCTCGTCCCGAAGGACCGCTTCCTGCGGCGAGGTGAAGCGTTCGGGATCGCGAGCCTTCCAGAGCTTGAGCAGATCGTGCACCGGTCCGACGTTCGCGCGGGCCGACCCGCCGCCGAGCGAGGTCCGTTCGTTCATCAGCGTGGTGATGGCGACGCGCCAGCCATCGCCCGGGTCGCCCAGACGCTGGCTGTCCGGAATGCGGACGTCGGTGAAGAACACCTCGTTGAACTCGGCGTCGCCGGTGATCTGGTGCAGTGGCCGGATCTCGACTCCGGGCGAGCCCATGTCGACCACGAAGTACGTCATGCCGTTGTGCTTGGGCACCTCGGGATCGCTGCGGGTCAGGAGCAGGCCCCACTTCGCATGATGGGCGAGGCTCGTCCAGACCTTCTGGCCGTTGACGATCCACTCGTCACCGTCGCGTTCGGCGCGCATCGACAGCCCGGCGACGTCGGATCCGGCCCCGGGCTCGGAGAACATCTGGCACCACAGTTCTTCACCGGTGAACAGCGGCCGGAGCAGCCGCTGCTTCCAGTCGTCGGTGGCGTAGGTGAGCAGCGTCGGGGCGGCCATCCCGATCCCCATCGGGTTGACGGCCATGTTCTCGTACCAGGTCTTGGCGTGCTCTTGGATCGTGGCATCGACCACGCCCTGGAGCTTCGGCGCCACCTCGAGCCCGCCGAGGCCCTCGGGGAAGTGGACCATGGCCAGCCCACGGTCGAACTGCTCGCCCCGGAACGTGAACTGATCGACCTCGTCGGGGTGAGCGTCGGCCAGCAGCGCCTCGGTGCGACTCGTCAGTTCGGTTTCGGTGATCGTCATCGACTCCCCCGTCGTCGGGCCAGTGGGTGAGGCTCCGACGGTAGTCGCGATGGTGCCCGGCGATTCTCAGAGGTCGGCGATGGGCATCTCGAGGTTGGGCGACTGGATCCCGCCGTCGACGGCCAGCACCTGTCCGGTCACGTAGCCGGATGCCGGCGTGGCGAAGTAGACCGCGGCTGCCGCGATGTCGTCGGGATCGCCGATGCGTCGCAGCGGTGTGCCATCGACCATCGCGGCACGCATGCCTTCGTCGTCGAGCACCATCTGCAGGGCGTCGGTGGCGATGGCTCCGGGAGCGATCGCGTTCACCCGGATGCGGGGCGCGAGGTCCTGCGCCAGGTTGCGGGTGAGCGCGATCATCGACGCCTTCGCCGTGCCGTAGGCCGACATGCCTCGCGACGCCATCCGGCCCGCGGCCGATGCGATGTTGATCACCGACCCGCCACCGGTCTTCAGCATCTCCGGAACCGCGAGCTGGGTCAGGTTGAACGCCGTCGTCACGTTCCACGACAGCGCCTTCTCGAAACTGCGCTCGGAGGTCTCGAGGAACGGCTTCGGGAAGCTCCCGCCGACGTTGTTGACGACGGTGTCGATCCGCCCGAACCGTTCCACCGCGGTCTCGACCAGCTGGGCCAGCGACTCGCGGTCGGACAGGTCGGCGGCCACGGCTTCGGCCCGCCGCCCCGAGGCTTCGACGTCTGCAGCGACGTCGGCCAGCGAGTCGGCCGAGCGGGCTCCGATCACCACGTCGGCGCCGCATTCGGCGAGCGCCCGAGCGCAGGCGGCACCGATGCCGCGGCTCGCGCCGGTGACGATGGCGACCGTGCCGTCGATCCGAAACCGTTCAGCAATCATCGGCCGACGGTACCCAACAACGCGGTCGCGGCGGGCTTCGAGCTGCCCCGCGTGCGCCGGTACCGTTCGGTGATGCATCGGTCGCTGTGTCGCATCCTGGTCCTGCTCGCCCTCCTGGCCACGGCCTGCAGTTCGTCCGACGACGGCGCCGAGGACGGGAGCCAGGACCCGACCGAGGTCGGCACGCCCACCGGCGGGTACGAAGCCGAGATCGTGCGCACCACCGACGGGGTGCCCCACATCAGCGGCTCCACGGTCGACGACGTGACCTTCGGTCAGGGCTACGCCTCGGCCCAGGACCGTTCGTGTGACCTCATCGATCAGATCGTGATGATCCGAGGCGAGCGGGCCAGGTTCCTCGGCGCCGGTGATGGCGAGGGTGATGAGCACCTCCGGTCCGACCTGGCGTGGAAAACCATCGGGATCTTCGATCGGGCCACGAAGGATTTCACCGAGGCCTCGCCCGAGGCGCAGAACCTGATGACCGCCTACGCCGCAGGATGGAACGCACATCTCGCCGAGGTCGGGGGCGACGGGATCAATGGCTGGTGCGCCGGCGAGGAATGGGTGCGCCCGGTCGAACCCGACGAGGTCTACGCCTACGCCCGCTCGATCACCCTTCAGGCCTCGAGTGGCGCCGTACGCAACTTCCTGGTGGGAGCCGAGCCCCCGACCGTCGACGGCTCGACGGTTCCCGACGAGGACGAGGGCGCAGTACCGGCGTTCGACCTCGACCTCGAGGTCGCCAGCAACGGCTGGGCCATCGGCGCCGACCGCAGCACGAACGGCAGCGGACTGCTCGTCGCCAACCCGCACTTCCCCTGGGAAGGCGCCCTCCGATTCTGGGAGGTCCACCTCACGGTCCCCGGTGCATTCGATGCCTACGGCTCACAGCTCTCGGGTCTGCCCGGCCTCGCCGTCGGATTCACCGACACGTTCGCATGGACCCACACCGTGTCGAAGGGCAACCGCTTCACCGGCTACCAGGTCGAGCTCGTCGAGGGATCACCGACCACCTATCGCTACGGCGACGAGGAACGAGAGATGGAGACCGACGAGATCTCGATCGAGGTGCTCGGCGACGACGGCGAGCTCACGACCGAGACGAGGACGATCTATTCGACCCACTACGGCCCGGTGCTCAACATCGACCTGCTGCCGTGGGACGAGTCGCAGGCGATCACCTACCGCGACGCCAACATCGACAACGACGACTTCGTCGAGCAGTACCGGGCCATGGTGACGGCCGCCGACCTCGACGAGTTCATCGAGATCCACGAGACCGTCACCGGGGTTCCCCTGTTCAACACGGTTGCGGTGAGCAACGACGGGCGCGCCTGGTACGCCGACACCTCCGCCACACCGAACCTCTCCGACGCTGCCATCACCGGATGGCTCGACGACCTCGACAACAACCCGGTCGTGAGCGTCGCGTTCGACCAGGGATTCGTCCTGCTCGACGGCTCGGACCCCGAAAACGAGTGGGTCGAGGTCGACGGCGCACGCGATCCCGGTCTGGTGCCCTATTCGGCGATGCCGGTCACCGAGCGATCCGACGTGGTGTTCAACGCCAACGACAGCTTCTGGGTGTCACACCCGAGCGAGTTCCTGGCGGGCGACTTCAGCCCCCTCCATGGCATGCAGGACATCGAACAGATTCCGCGGACCCGTCAGAACGCCTTCTTGCTCGGTGACACCTCCGCCGACGGGCCCGCCGGCGACGACGGCACCTTCGACGTGACCGAACTTCGCGACCTCGTGCTGGACAACGAGGGGGCAACTCCGCGGCTCCTGCGTGAGGACCTCGTCGAGCGCTGCCGCGCGACCACCTCGGTCGTGGTGCCCGCCGACCCCGAGTCCGACCTGCTGCCGGCATCCGAGGGCCCGGTCGACCTGACCGAGGCTTGTGACGTGCTGGCCGCCTGGGACGGTCGTTTCGAGCTCGATTCGGTCGGTCCGCACATCTGGAAGGAGTGGATCGGGGGCATCGACGGCGACACCGCCTTCGCCACACCATTCGATCCGGCCGATCCGGTGGGCACGCCGGCAGGGCTGGCTGCCGGTCCGACCGACGGCGCCGACCCGGCACTCGTCCAACTCGGACGAGCCGTGCTCGTGCTCGATGCTGCCGGATTCCCGCTCGACCAGCCCTGGGGCGAGATCCAGTTCTCGGATCGCAACGGTGAGCGGATCCCGATTCATGGCGGAGACGACCGCGACGGAACCACCAACATCGTGCGATCGAGCGGGAGCGACACCCTCGAGCCGCTCCCCGAACTCGCGGATCGGGTGTCGCCCGACAGCCAGTTGCGGGCAGACGGCCATCCCGTCTCGGGCGGATCGAGCTTCATCATGACCGTGGGGTTCTCGCCCGACGGCACGCCCGAGGCCTACTCGCTCCTCAACTACTCGAACACCCAGGACCGTGAGGCCGACATCTTCGCCGACGCCACCCGGCGGTTCTCCGAGAAGAACTGGAAGCCCGTGGCCTTCACACCCGAGGCCATCGCTGACGCCGAGATCAGCCGGTCCACCGTCACCGGCTGACTCGCCGGCGCAGCGCCGGAGGGCGAGCAAGAGGCGCCGTCGCGAAGCAGGTGCCGTGCGCGGCTGGGGCCCGAGCGGCCCGCCGCGACGAAGCAGCGCCAAGAGCGGGAGTGACGGGGCAGAAGCTGCGACACTTGGTGCCCGACGCAGCGCCTCAATCGAGGTCGACGAAGTTGAGGGCGTAGAGCACGCTGGTGAGCGACAGGCCGTCGAGCATCTCGCCGCTGGTCACGATGCGACGGACCTCGTCGAGACCGACCCACTCGATCCGCTCGGACTCCGACGGGTCGGTCGGCTCGCTGACATGGGTCGCCCCGTCGGCGAGAAAGGCGTGGAAGCGCTGGTCGGACAACCCGTTGGTCGGGTGGTAGGTGGCGAGCGGCGTGATCGGGCCGGGCTCCCATCCGGTCTCCTCGCGCACTTCGCGGGCCGCCGCCGCGTCGGCTGACTCGCCGGGGTCGATGCCGCCGGCCGGGATCTCCCAGCCCCAGGTGTCGGTGATGAACCGATGTCGCCACAGCAGCAGCAGGCCTCGCCCGACGTCGTGGACCACACACCCCGCGGCGTGATGCGGGACCCGGACCACGTGGTGTTCGAAACGAGCTCCGTCGGGGACCTGGACGTCGACGAGACTCAGGCCGACCCAGTCGCTGGCGTACAACGACCGCTCACCATGCACCGTCCATCGCATGGGCGCACCGTAGGTGAGGACGCCGCGCCGGTGTCAGAGGCGGGCGGGGGTCAGAGGCGGGCGCCGGCGACCTGGATCGCGCCCGCAACGATCTCGAAGTCGACCGGAAGGGGCCCGAGTCGCTCGCCGTCGCCCCACAGATCGACCGCATCACCCTCGAGTCGGCCGCTCCGGCCGATTCGCACGGCGACCTCGTCTCGTTCGACGTGGGTTCCCTTGAAGACCCTCGGGAACACGCGGAGGAACGTCAACCGCCCCACCCCGCTGATCGTCGTCGCCTCGAAGTACCCACCCACCGGCACGGCCCCGGGGCAGATCTTCATGCCACCGCCGAAGTACTTGGTGTTGCCGATCGACAGCATCGTCGTCGAGGTGGCCTCGGCCACCCCGTCGACCGTGAAGATCAGTTCGAGCTGCCGGAGGCGGGGCAGCTGGAGCACCGTGGCCACCGAGTAGACCGACTCGCCGCGCGGCCAGCTCATGGCGTTGGCTCGCGCCGTCACGTCGCCGGCGAAGCCGAGGGTCGCCACGGTGGCGACCCACCCGTGGGTCGTGCGGAGCGCGTCGACCGCCACCCCGTCGGACAGTGCCGCGTCGACCTGCTCGCGGAGGGGCAGATCGAGGAGGCCAAGCGCTCGGACGAAGTCGTTCCCCGTCCCCTGGGGCACGAGTCCCAGGACCGTTTGGGTCCCGGCCACGGCTTGGATCGCGAGGTGGACCAGCCCGTCTCCGCCGACGATGACCAGCCGTTCCGCCCCCTCGCCGACGATGCGCTCCACCGCGGTGTGGGAGGCCGCGGACGAACCGCCGGTGACGTCGATCACCCGGTGCCCCGCTGCGGTGATCTGGCGTGACACCGCGGCACGGTCGCCTTCGTCTGCCGTGCCCGACGCCGGATTCGCCAGCAGGTGGACGTCACTCACGACGTCCCCACCCCCGCGACCCGCACTCGAACCGGCGACCCCTCGTCATGCATCCTGCTCGGGGCCGACGGTGGGGAGCTCCTGGGGCATGAGCAGCGTGCCCGACAGCCGGTACGACTCGAGCTCGTCGGCGTCGCAGACCCGGCAGAGGTGGACGACCTCGGTCCCCACGACCGACAGCTGGGTCCCTCGCGAGCGTTCGACGACGGCCTTGAGGCACGCGTGCAGGTCGTCCGATCCGCAGGCGGGACAGCGAGGCGACGGGTCGCGGTCCCAGGCCCGACCACACGCGCCGCAGGTGATGTGGATGAGGTCGGCGTTCCGCTCACCGGTGAGGTCGTCGTCCTCTCCGCACTCGGGGCAGACGATCTCGGCGGTCACCGGCTGATCAGTTCGGCGATCTGGTCGCGGTGGATGATCGGGGCGTCGACGTCGTCGGTCCATTCGGACTGGCCGAAGTGGACGCTGCGGGCCTGGATGCGGGCCATGATGATGCCGTGGCGCCACGCTGAGTAGGTCTCGTACCAGTGCAGGTCGACCGGCTCGACTCCGGTCATCTCGGCGTAGGTCGTGATGACCCGGTCGCGGTCCATGAAGTCGGGCAGGCCGGGGAGGTCGAAGTTCTCGGCGATCCGTTGGAAGAACTGGTGCAGGAAGGTCATCCATCCGAGGTCGAGCTCGCGAGGGCCGACTCCGGCCATCTCCCAGTCGAGGACGGCCGCCGGTTCGACGCCCTGCCAGAGCACGTTGCCGATCCGACTGTCGCCCCAGCTGAGCACCGCCGCCGACTCGTCGGGCCAGTTCGCCTCGAGCCACGCTCGCCCGTCGCGGAGGATCGGATGGACGCGGTCGCCGCACACCCAGTCGTGGAACGCGTCCCACTCCGCCATGTGGCGGCGCAGCGGCGTGTCGCCGGGTCGATCGAGTTCGAGAAACGCCGTGTCGAGCGGACCGATGTCGATGGAGTGGATGCCGGCGAGCAGTCCGACGGCGTTGCGTTCGAACGCCCGGCGCGTGTCGGCGTCGGCGTCGACCAGGGCACCCTCGAACGTGTACGGCGGCACGTCGGGAGCGGCTTCGCCGTCGACCCGGTCCATCACGAAGAACTGGGCGCCCAGGGGACCTTCGTCGAGCTCGAGCCAGCGCGTCTTGGGCACCGGGACCGCACTGTGCTCGGCGACCAGACCCATCACGCGGTACTGGAGCTCGAGGTCGTAGGTCGGGAAGACGGGGACGTCCGACATGTCGGGCGCCACCCGGGCGACGAGCCGCTCCGGGCGGCCGTGGACCGTGGCGTCGAACAGGAGCGACTCCGACGACATCCCGTTCGACTCGGGCGACGTCACGTCGCCGACGGTCGCCTCGTCGTCGCCGGTGACCGATCGCAACCACGCCTGGAGCTGCCTTCCGGACTCGCCGCGGTCACGGCTCGATCGGGTCAGGTCCTCGGGCATGGCATCGCTCACGGCACGGCAACGTAGTGCCCACGCGATGTCCACGACCCGAGCCGGCTCGGTCGGCTTCGGCGAAGAGCGCCGACGCTCGTTTCAGCCAGATCACCGCGTCGGGTCCGGTCCCCCGACGTCACCCTCGATGAGGGGCCGCGGCAGGCGCGACGAGCGACAGCTCCGATGCCAGCCGGCCGACCTCGGCCGAGTCCTCCTCCAGGGCTGCAGACCGCGCGGCCTCCGCGACGATCAGCGCCGCCTGGCGTTCGATGACATCGGCGACCGCGGGCCTCAGCTCGCGCCGACGGTCGAGTTCGTCGCGGACCAGGGCGAGCATGCGGAGCATCGACAGCAGCACCGCGGGTTCGTCGCGTGCGGCCCGTCGCGACTTGTCGAGGGCGGCGCGCAGATAGTCGCCGTGGTCCGGTTCGACCGGGCGTCGCACGATCCGTCCTCGGACGTCGGAGACGTGGGGCTCGAGGTCGCGCCCGAGCAGGTCGACCAGGATCGTCCCCATCTGGGAGACGATGGCGATCGCCGTGTTGGGATCGTTGATGCCGGGCGAGAGGGCACGGAGGGCGATGTCCTCGAGCTGGAGGATGCCGTAGGCGACGTCGCTCTGCAGGGTCCGGGTGTCGCCGATTGAGTACGCACTGCGAAGATTGCGCAGCATCGCCTCGTCGACCTCGGGAACCGGCGAGACGGTGGCGAGCACCTGACCGCGGCTCACATAGCTCCCGACGGACAGGTCGAGGCGCACGATCGTACCCTCGGGAAGACCTTCGACGAGGGCGTCGACACCGATCTGCTGGATCCATCCGGTCTTGGTCGCGGTGACCACCGCACCGAACTCGAGGTCGTCGTCGACGGGCGCCACGGGTGACGGCAGGCGCCCGGGTGACGAGACGCCCAGTACCTCCCGGTCGAGCGGGAACCGCTCGTCGATGGTGGCCAGCGTCTCGGTGACGATCCGCTCGGCCACCGACGTGACCCGGAGGTTTCGAGCGGTGCGATTGATCGATCCGAGCAGCGCGAACAACGACGCGAGCGCCAGCAGGGTGGCCACGGTGATGCCGAACTGCGGGATCACGGGCGAGCCGCCGTCGCTCAATGGGCCCCTGATCTGGCGAAGGGTCGCGATCGAGAACGCGAACGTGCCGAGCACGATCCCGAAGACGTTCTGTTGGAACCGGTCGCCCAGGAAGTTCCGGAGGGTGCGGGGCGAGAACTGCGACGACGCCAGTTGCACCGACACCAAGGTGAGCGAGAACACGACCGAGGCGGCCGTGATGGTGCCCGACGCGATCGAGGCGAGCAGCGCCCGGCCGCTGTCGACCGTGGTCGAGAACACACGGGGCAGATCGTCGTTCTGGGTGCGCTCGTCGATGGCGAGCGTCAGCCGCGAGAGTGCGATCAGCCCGACGACCCACAGCGCCGGCAACGCGAACAGCGAACGTCGGAAGCGCTCGTTCAGCTCGGCCAGCCGGAGCCTCAGCGCACCATCGGTCGACGCCATCGGCAGCGGTTCAGCCTGCCTCGGAATGGGTGACCGGTGCTTCGCCCATCCACTCGCGGAGGGTGTTCTTCAGCTTGGTCTGCTGGATGAAGATGTCGTGCTCGGGATCGAGACCGGGACGGGCCGGCTGGGGGGCCTTGAAGTAGAAGCTCAGCCACTCCTGCACGCCCGACTCGCCGGCGCGGGACGCGAGGTCCATGAACAACGCCAGGTCGAGGACGAGCGGTGCCGCCAGGATCGAGTCGCGACACAGGAAGTTGACCTTGATCTGCATCGGGTAGCCCATCCACCCGAAGATGTCGATGTTGTCCCACCCCTCCTTGTTGTCGCCGCGCGGCGGGTAGTAGTTGATGCGCACCACGTGGTCGATGTTGCCGTACAGCTCGGGGTAGGCCTCGGGCTGCAGGATGGTGTCGAGCACTCCCAGTTTCGACACCTCCTTCGACTTGAAGTTCTCGGGGTCGTCGAGCACTTCGCCATCGCGGTTGCCGAGGATGTTGGTCGAGTACCAGCCACGCAGGCCGAGCATCCTCGACTTGAGACCCGGCGCCAGGATCGTCTTCATGAGGGTCTGGCCGGTCTTGTAGTCCTTGCCGGCGATCGGCACGCCGTTGCGCTCGGCGAGTTCGATCATGCACGGCAGGTCGCACGAGAGGTTGGGCGCACCGTTGGCGAACGGGATGCCCGACTGCAGTGCGGCATAGGTGTAGATCTGGCTCGGACTGATCATCTCGTCGCTGTCGCGTAGGCCCTGCTCGAAGGCTTCGACGCTCTGGTGGACCTCGGTGATGTCGCGGTACGCCTCGGTCGACGCGCACCAGACGATCACGATCCGGTCGCACTCGTGCTCGATGCGGAAGTTCTCGATGTCCGCGATCACCTGTTCGGCGAGATCCATCTTCGAGTCACCGGTTTCGACGCGTGTCCCCTCGAGGCGACTCACCCAGGACTGGTCGAACACCGCGTCCATGGCGACGATGCCCTCCATCTCGGCCGAGATCGGCGCGAGATCACGCTCTTCGAGTACGCCTGCCGTGCGTGCGGCCTCGAGGGCGTTGGGCGAGATCGGATCCCATCCACCGAACACGATGTCGTCGAGCGTGGCGATCGGCACGAAGTCCTTGATGAGCGGATTGCGGTTCTCCGCTCGGTCACCGAGGCGGATGTGCGCCATCTGGGTCATCGAACCGATCGGCTCGGAGGTCCCGGCGCGGGCGGCCAGCACGCCGGCGATGAAGGTGGAGGCGACGGCGCCGAGACCCGGGGTGAGCACTCCCAGCTTCCCGGTGGCAGGCGCGATGGAACGAGGTGCGGGCATGAGACCATTCTGTGTGAATACTTTATGGTTCACAATCTTCATGAAGCTTCACTGAACTATTCTGCGGCGGGTGGCGCAGCTGCCGAACCTCACCGTCCAACAGCTCGAGTACCTCGTGGCCATCGGCGACGGGTCGACGTGGGCCGAGGCGGCCAGCCGGGTGGGGGTCTCGCCGTCGGCGCTGTCGCAGGGTCTGGCCGAACTCGAACGCCGTATCGGCGTGCCCCTGTTCGAACGGGACGGACGGCGACGCCGGCTGACCGCGGTGGCGGCGCCGGTCCTCGCCCACGCCCGTGCCGTCGTTGCCTCGACCCACGACCTGGCCGGCTGGGCCGAGCGGACACGCTCAGGGAACGAGGGCATCGTTCGGGTCGGCATGATCGATGCCGCGGCCATCAACCACTATCCCACCGTGCTGCGCCGATTCCGGATCGAGCGTCCCGAGGTCGAGCTCCGCCTGGTGGTCGCTCCGTCGCGGCCGTTGCTGGCCGATCTGCTGGATGCCGAACTCGATCTGGTGGTGTGCATCGAGCCACCGAGCCCACTCGACGGCGTCGAGTGGTTGCGTCTGCGGAGCGACCCGTTGGCGGTCTATGCACCCCCCGAACGACGCGAAGCCGTGGCAGATCCGTCCGGGTGGGGGCCGTGGGTCACCTTCCCGCAGGGGTCCCACACCCGAGCGCTCATCGGCGATCGACTCGAATCGCTCGGCGCCCGGTTCGAGGTCGTGGCCGAGTCCCATCAGCCCGACGTCCTTCGCGAGATGGTCAATCTCGGACTGGGCTGGACCGTGCTGCCGGTGGTCCAGGCCGAAGGCGGCGCCGATCCGCTGAGCCGGGCTCGCGACGACCCGATCGCCGAACGCCACCTCGTCGTGGCGCGGCGGATCGATGCAGCGCCGCTGGCGGCGGCCGATCTGCTGGTCGGCGCCCTCCGGTCGGCCGGGTGAGACTGCTCGGTTCGTCGGCCGACGCCTGAGGTCGGGCTGCGGCTGTTGCGCCCGCCCTCGGGGTGCTCCTCCCCGAAAGTCGCTGGCGGACCTGCGGCAGGCGGGGCGACCATGGTGCGGGAGACCGGGACATGAGCGAACCTGAATCGGCGGGCAACGAACTCGCGTGGTCGCGCGATTCGCCGCGTCACCGCGCCGCCCTGCGCCTCGCATCCCGGCGCTACTTCGGCCAGCTCTCGAAGAACCGACGCGTGGCCGTGCCCGCGATGTTGCTCCCGGCCATCGGCAACATCTTCGTGTTCTACCTCCCTGCGCTGGTCGTCGCCCGCATGCTCGATGCCGCGACCGCCGACGACTTCGACGCAGCCGACCTGACCCCGCACGTGATCGCGTTCGGGGCCTCGCTCGCCATCGGAGAGGTCTTCTGGCGCATCGGCATCTACTTCCTCAACCGCACCGATGCGCGGGGTATCGAGAGCCTCTGGACCACCGGCATGGACGAGCTGCTCGCCAAGGACGCAATGTTCTTCCACGACAACTTCGCCGGGTCGCTGACCAAACGTCTGGTCTCCTATGCGACGAAGTTCGAGAACTTCGTGGACGCGTTCGCCTTCCACATCGTCGGCAACCTCGTCCCGCTGCTGTTCGCCTGTGTCGTGCTCTGGCTGTTCAGCCCGTGGCTCGTGCTCACGCTCGTCGCCATGCTGCTGTCGACCTTGGCCATCGCGTGGCCGCTGATCCAGCGACGGCAAGCGCTGGTGGACGAGCGCGAGGCTGCGTCGGCCGCCGTGGCCGGCCACGTGGCCGACGCCATCACCAACATGGAAGCCATTCGCTCCCACTCGGCCGAGTTGCTCGAGGCGACGGCGCACCAGAGCAATGTCGCCCGGCATCGCCGGCTCAACGTGCGGAGTTGGGACTTCCACAACTTCTACATCGATGGCGTGGTGGCCCCGCTCTCGGTCGTCACCAACGTGCTCGGGCTGGTCATCGCCATCAGGCTCGCCGGCGTCGACCGCCTCGAGACCGTCTTCGTCACCTTCACCTACTACGCCCAGTCGACGAAGATCCTGTTCGACCTCAATCAGATCTACCGTCAGGTGGAGAGTTCGCTCACCGAGGCGGCCCAGTTCACCGAACTGCTGCTCGACGAACCGCGCATCGCCGATCCCACCGATCCCGAGCCCCTGTCCCCCGCCGACGCGAGTGTCGAGTTCGCTGGGGTCGGGTTCCGTCACGCCGACGCCACCGACCGATTGTTCGACCATCTCGACCTCCGGGTCACGAGCGGCGAGAAGATCGGGCTCGTGGGACGATCAGGGGGAGGCAAGACCACCCTCACTCGCCTGCTGTTGCGTCTGATGGACATCGATTCGGGCTCGATCACCGTCGGTGGCCAGGACATCCGTCGCCTCGACCAGGCCGACCTCCGCAGCCAGATCGCGTACGTCCCCCAGGATCCGGTGATGTTCCACCGCACGATCCGGGAGAACATCTCGTTCGGGCGGTCCGACGCAACCGGAGACGAGGTCCGTGAGGCGGCCCGAGCAGCTCACGCTCACGACTTCATCGTCGATCTCCCGCGGCAGTACGACACACTCGTCGGCGAGCGCGGCATCAAGCTGTCGGGCGGGCAACGCCAGCGCGTGGCCATCGCCCGGGCCATCCTCCGCGACGCTCCCATCCTCGTCCTCGACGAAGCGACCAGCGCCCTCGACTCCGAGAGCGAAGCGCTGATCCAGGAGGCCCTCCTCGAGCTCATGCGCGACCGCACCGCCCTGGTCGTCGCCCACCGCCTGAGCACGGTGCAGCGAATGGACCGTCTCATCGTGATCGACGAGGGCGAGGTCATCGAAGCGGGCAGCCACGACGAGCTCATCGTCGCGGGCGGAACCTACGCCTCACTCTGGCACCGTCAGTCCGGCGGCTTCCTCGTCGACGAGCCGGCCTGACCACACTGGTGCCATGGCCGGCGACCTCACCATCACCTATCCGGCCGGACTTCCCATCACCGCACGCCGCGACGAGCTGCTCGACACCATCGCCGCCAACCAGGTCGTGATCGTCGCCGGCGAGACCGGCTCGGGCAAGAGCACCCAGCTCCCCAAGCTCTGCCTGGAACTGGGGCGCGGCACCGATGCCCTCATCGGACACACCCAGCCGCGACGCCTGGCTGCTCGTGCGGTGGCCGCCCGCGTGGCCGAGGAGCTCGGGAGCACGGTGGGCGAACTGGTCGGCTCCACCATCCGGTTCGACGATCGCGTCGGGCCGGCGACGCGGCTCCAGGTGATGACCGACGGCATCCTGCTGGCCGCCACCCAGCGCGACCGAGACCTTCGGCGCTACGACACCCTCATTCTCGACGAGGCCCACGAACGCAGCCTCAACATCGACTTCCTGCTCGGCTACCTCACTCGTCTGCTCCCCCGCCGACCCGACCTGAAGCTGATCATCACGTCGGCCACCATCGACACCGGACGCTTCGCCGAGCACTTCGACGCCCCGGTCATCGAGGTCTCGGGACGTTCGTACCCGGTCGAGCTGCGCTACCGGCCCTTCGGCGAGGAGCCGGAGGACCGGCGGGACCAGAACGACGCCATCTGCGATGCGATCACCGAGCTGTGGACCGAAGACGCATCCGACACCCTGGTGTTCCTGAGCGGACAGCGCGAGATCCACGACGCCGCCGACGCCCTCGCATCGCTGAAGCTTCCCGACACCGAGATCCTCCCGCTCTACGCCCGCCTGTCGGCCGCCGAGCAGCAGCGGATCTTCGCCAGCCACGACAAGCGACGCGTGGTGTTGGCCACCAACGTCGCCGAGACCTCGCTCACGGTGCCTGGCATCCGGTCGGTGGTCGACGTCGGGACCGCCCGCATCTCTCGGTACAGCCGCAGGCTGAAGGTGCAACGACTGCCGATCGAGTCGGTGTCGAAGGCATCGGCCGACCAACGGAGTGGCCGTTGTGGCCGGGTCGCACCCGGTGTGTGCATTCGCCTCTACTCCGAGGACGACTTCGACGAACGTCCCGACTTCACCGAGCCCGAGATCCTCCGTACCAACCTGGCCTCGGTCATCCTCCAGATGGCGGCCCTTCGGCTGGGCCCGGTGGCCGAGTTCCCGTTCGTCGAACCGCCCGACACGCGCTCGGTCACCGACGGCGTGCGGCTCCTCGAGGAGCTGGGTGCCTTCGATCCGGCGGGAGAGCTGACCGACCTCGGCCGCAAGCTCGCCCGTCTCCCCGTCGACCCCCGGCTCGGGCGGATGATCCTCGAAGCCGACACCGAGGGCTGCGTGCGCGAGGTGCTGATCATCGCATCGGCGATGGCCATCCAGGATCCGCGCGAGTACCCCTCCGAGAAGCGGGCCGAAGCCACCGCCCTCCACCGTCGGTTCGCCGGAACCGGTTCGGACTTCCTCGGTTTCGTCGACCTCTGGGAGTACCTCCGAGAGGCGCGCAAGTCCCGGACCGGGAACGCCTATCGGCGCATGTGCCGGGCCGAGTTCCTCCACTTCCTGCGCATCCGCGAATGGCAGGACCTCGACCGCCAGCTCCGCAAGGTGGTGCGTGACCTCGGGATCTCGATCAGCTCGAAGCCCGGCGACGCCGACGCCATCCACCGCTCGGTGCTGTCAGGGCTGCTCTCGCACATCGGCATGCGCGAGGGTGAGCGCGACGAGTACCGCGGCGCACGCGACGCCCGGTTCCTGGTGACGCGGGACTCGGCACTGGGTCGGAGCCGGCCCGAGTGGTTGATGGTGGGAGAGCTCACCGAGACCAACCGCCTCTGGGGTCGCACGGCCGCGGCCATCGAACCCGCGTGGGCCGAGCAACTGGGTGCCCACCTGGTCAAGCAGAGCCACGGCGACCCGAGGTGGGACGCAACCCGGGGGAAGGCGGTGTGCAAGCAGCGGGTCACGCTGTACGGGCTGCCGCTCGTCGCTGACCGGACCGTCGCGTACGCGTCGGTCGACCGGTCCGAGGCCCGCGACCTGTTCATCGAGCACGCACTGGTTCGGGGGGAAGCCGACCTTCCGCTGCCGGTGCTCGCCGACAACCAGGCCGCCCTGGCTGACGCCCGCTCCCTCGCCGAGCGAGCGCGGCGCAGCGATCTGGTGATCGGCGAGCACCTCCTGTTCGACCACTACGACGCGGTGGTGGGCGACGACGTCACGTCGATCGGGCACTTCGATCGATGGCGGAAGCGACTCGGCGACCCGAGGGCCGATCCGCTGCGGCTGCGCCCCGAGTCGCTGCTCGGCGATGTGGCCGACGAAGTCGACGACGACGCCTACCCCGAGTTCTGGCCGGGTGCTGCGGTCGACGTCGCCCTCACCTACGAATTCGACCCGACCTCGGCCACCGATGGCGTCATGGCCCACCTCGACGTGCGCGCCCTCAACCGGCTCGGCGACGAGCGGTTCGACTGGCAGGTCCCGGGATTCCGGGCCGAGCTGGTCGAATCGCTCCTCCGGACCCTGCCCAAGGCCGTCCGACGCGAGCTCACCCCGATGGCCGAGACGGCGGCCGACATCGTCGCCGCGCGGCGTCCCGAGGACGGACCGCTGCTCGACGTCCTGGCCGAGGAGGCCTCCGCACGCGCCGCCATGGCGGTCGAGCCGCACGACTTCAGCTGGCTGGATGTGCCGCGCAATCTGCGCATGACGTTCGCGGTGTTCGGCGAGGACGGCGGCCTGATCGCCGCCGGAAAGGACCTCGGACGGCTTCGGGCGCGGGTGTCGAGCGACGTGCGGCACGCGCTGGCCGGTGCGTTCGACACCCTCGAACGTCCGGTCGTGACGATCGACGACCTCGACGACCTCCCCGAGGTGGTCCACGTCGACGGGTCGGCCGGACCGGTGGTCGGCCACCCCGCCCTGGTCCCCGAAGGCGAGGCGATCGCTCTCCGCGTGCTGGATGACCCGGACGTCGCCCGGAGCGAGCACCGCCGCGGCGTGCGAGAGATCGTCCGCTCGCAACTCCGCAACCCTCGGAAGGCCCTGGTCCGGCGACTGCCGGATGACGCCTCCCTCGCCCTGGCCGGCACGGCGCAGGGCCGCCTGGTCGAGGTGCTCGACGACTGCATCGGCGCCGCCATCGACGTCCTGGTCGACCAACGCCCCGAGCCCCCCCGCACGGCCCAGGCGCTCACCGAGCTCGCCCGGCAGGCAGACGATCAGGCGCTCGACCGGGCGGTCGAGATCGCCACCGCAGTCGCCCTGGCCCGAGCGTGGGCAGCCGCGGTCCAGGCCGCGACCGAGACGCTGTCGAGCCCGGCGCTGGACGCGTCGGTGGTCGATCTGCGCCGTCACCTCGACCGCCTCGTCGCGCCCGGAGTGGCAACCCGCCTCGGCGCCGGGCACCTGCCCGACCTCGATCGGCTGCTCACCGCCGCCGAGCACCGGGTCGCCCGCATGCCGAGCCGGGCGAGCAGCGACGCCGAGGCCACCGCCACGATCGCCGAGCTCGAGACAGAGCTGGCGGCTCGATCGGCGGATCTCGGCCCCGAACGAACCTCGGCGATCCGATGGATGCTCGAGGAGCTCCGTGTCGGACTGTTCGCGCAGCACGTCGGGACGAGCCAATCGGTCAGCCCGCAGCGGGTCCGGCGGGCGATGCAGACCCGGCGCTGATGGCCGGGTGCCACCTCCGGGCGACCGAAACCTGGAACGCTCGGGGAACCTGCCAACCAGCTCGCTCGTCGAAAGGGGTGCCATGAAGTCGACGAACCGTCTCGCTCTCGTCCTGATCGCGCTGTTCCTGTTGATCACGGCCGCATGCGGCGACTCCGACGGCGGCGCATCCGACGCCGACGTCGTGGTCGACGACGGCGCCGGCGGCGAGGGAACCGCCACCTGCCTCGCCGGCGCGCCCGACTGCCAGGACACCGGAGCGCAGGACCCGGGACCGCCGGGTCCGCCACCGGACGAGGACTTCGGCGACGGCGCGTTTCCCGTGGAGGCCGAACCCACGATCAGCGAGCCGGGTGGCGCGGTGGCCTTCTCGAACCCTCAACCGTGGGAGGAGGTCCGCGAGGACGGCGACGGGCGCGAAACGACGCAGTGGGTGACGTTCACCGCGCCGCCTGCGCCGTGCACGATCGTCGATCGCGTCGAGGTCACCGAGACCGTCTTCACGGTCGAGATCGCCCTGTTCACCGGTCCCGAACTCGGAAGCGAGGGCGTCGCCTGCCCGGCCATCGCGGAGTACCGGGCCGTTCCGATCAGCCTCGCCACGCCGATCGCCGGCCGCCAACTGATCGACCCGGCCAAGGTCGACGAACAGCCGGTCCCCTGACAGGGAACGCCCCGGGCGCCGATCTGGCCGAAGCCTTCACGACGCACCGGGGCGTCAAGCGGTCTGAGCATCCACCGATGTCGAAGTGAGCGGGTCTACCGTTCTCGAAGACATCTTCTGGACCGAACGTCCGTCTGGCTCTCGCCCGGCGGGCGTTCGGTTTTTTGGCCCTCAACCGCCTCGGTTTCCCTCGGCGAGCTGAGGTTCGGGGCGACGGTCCGGGGGCGAGCCCGTTCCGCTGCCCGACCGTTCGCTGCGGCCTCTCGACCGGAGCGCACGGCGGCCTCCTCGTCTCCTCGACCTCTCGGCTTCGGAGCTTCGGTGACCCGATGGGCTCATTCCTGACTGGTCTTCCGCTCGGGTGCTTCCCAGGTGCTCCGATGGTGTTGCCACCGCCGTCGCTGGCGAGTTCCGCACCGTCGTTTCCGACCGGCTGAGAGTTACTCTGGACCCTCCAAAACCCCAGGTCAAGGGGTATTTTCAAATCCACAGGGTTGTGCACAGGATTTCTCGGTTACCCCCAAGTGGACTCCGGTTGTCCACCCCTTTTCCACCGGCCGCTCCACAGGTTCACGGCGCCTCGGCACGACGTGGTCTACGGTCGACGCCCATGAGCGAAGCAGCAGCGAACGCATTCGAGAAGTACCAGGCAGCGATCGGCGAGGCCGAAGGCGTCGGTGAGTGGTTCGAGATCGACCAGGACCGCATCGACGCCTTCGCCGACGTCACGATCGACCACCAGTTCATCCACATCGATCCCGAGGCGGCCAAGGCCACCCCGTTCGGCACGACGATCGCCCACGGGTTTCTCACCCTGTCGATGCTGACCCATCTCACCGGTTCGATTCCGCAGGACACCAGCCGCTTCGCGGGGGTCGTGATGGGGATCAACTACGGCTTCGACAAGGTGCGGTTCGTGAGCCCGGTCAAGGTCGGCTCGCGGATTCGGGCGTCAGCCGTCCTCGCCAACGCGGAGCTGAAGGGCGACACCACCATTCAGTCGACCCGCACCATCACCGTCGAGATCGAGGGCGAGGACCGCCCGGCGCTCGTCGCCGACTGGATCACCCGCATCATCTACGGCTGAGCCACGAAGACGGCCGATCCACTGCCTCGGCTCATCGCCGCGAGCAGCGCTGGCCCAGCGCCTCCATCTCGGCCCCGCACATCGGACAGCACGGCATCGACGCCGCGTTGGGTCGCGGACCGTTCTCGAGCACGAGGCCGCAGAGTGTGACCATGGCGCCAGGCTTCACCTGCTCCGCGTGCGCGTGATGATGGACCCGTTCGTTGGCGTCGGTCTCGGCGTCGGAGACGTCGACGTCGACATCGCCACCGGAGGCGGGGTCCATGACCGGTTGGGTCGCCGCTACTTCCAGCGGTAGACGAGGCGACCCTTGGTGAGGTCGTACGGAGAGAGCTCGACCTGGACGCGGTCGCCCAGCAAGACCCGAATGCGGTTTCGGCGCATCTTCCCCGAGATGTAGGCGAGCACTTCGTGATCGTTCTCGAGCTTCACCTTGAACATGCCACCGGGCAACGCCTCGATGACCTCGCCCTCGAAAACGATGACGTCGGTGCTTCCTGCCATGGGTCCTTTCCGTGCCGAGGCCACTGCGGCCACGAGCACGACAAGGGTAGCTGACTCGGGCCCGCACACCACCGTTCGCGGGGTTCGGCGTCGTGACCCATTCCCGGCCAATACGGTTGAGCGCTGATGGACCAGCACCTGTTCGACGAGGTGGCCGACGTCGTCCGGTCGCTCGTACCGCCCGAGTTCGCCGACTTCGAGATCCGCTCTCGACGGTGGGCCCTCAAGCTCTGGTTCGGACGCGGTGCCGCCACGCGAGCCCACTACGAAGCCCAGGTCATGTCACCCGAGTTGGTCGAAGTTGCATCGGTGCTGGCGATCGAAGTCGGGTGGCACGCCGAGCACAAGACCGAAGCGGAGAACCAGGCACTGCTCGACCGCGTGCTGTCCGACCAGGACATCTGGCGGCCGGTCCTCGGCGACGAGGCCGAAGCGGGGCCGTTCATCGGACGGACCGACTGGCGCCGGCTGTCGGAGGTCTGGCCCGACCCCGACCTGTCCGATCCCGACGTCGGCTTCGAGATCGGGTCACGACTCACCGACTACATCACCGCCGTCGAAACGGCGTTGCGGCCCTGACGGTTGCGAAGCCCGAGCGGACGCGAAAGCGTCGTTGCAACGTCCATCACGCATCCGGGGGGAAGCCGATGAGCACCTACGTCGAAGAGGCCGAGATCGAAGGCGTGGTCTACGACGCCGACAGCCATGTCATGGAGTTGCCCGACTGGCTCGAGTCCTACGCCGATCCCGGGATCCGTGATCGCATCCGACCGTTGTATCTCGGGGGCGCGGGCAAGCTCGCCGAGCAGGCGGTCGAACAGGCCGCGCACCGCAAGGGCGACACCGACGCCGCCGCTCGACTCGAAGACCAGCTCATGACGGCCAAGGGATGGCACGCCCTCGGCGCCTTCGACCCGGCTGAGCGGAGTCGAGCCCTCGATCTCCTCGGCTTCTCCAGCCAGCTGGTGTTCTCGACCTTCGCGCCGACCCAGTTCCTCGGCGACGACACCGACCTGCTCGCCGGCGGCACCCGCGCGCTGAACCGAGGCCTGGCCGACTTCTGCTCGGACGACCCACGGATGATCGCGGTCGGTCAGGTCGGCTGGTTCGGCCCCGAGCTCACGCTCGAGTTGGTGACCGAGGCGCTCGACCTCGGCTGCGGCGCGGTGCTGTTCCCCTCCCATCCGGGCACGGGAGTGTCACCGACCCACCCCGACTACGACCCGGTCTGGTCGACGCTCGAGGAACGCGGCGTGCCGTTCATGCTCCACATCGGCGGTGCCGGACGGGCCCTCAAGCGAGCGTTCCACGACAACGGTCGACCGGTGAGCGACTTCCTCGGGGGCGGCGAGAACATCCGGGGCAAGGACTACATGGCCATCCACCAGGTGCCCGAGCAGTTCCTGTCGGCGCTCGTCCTCGATGGTGTGCTCGACGCCCACCCCGACCTGCGCGGCGGATGCATCGAACAGGGCGCGATGTGGGTCGTGCCGTGGCTCCGCCGCCTCGACCTCTGCCAGGCGACGTTCGGGCGGGGCGAGGAGACGATGCGGAACCTGTCGATGAAGGCGAGCGAGTTCGTGCATCGGCAGCTGTGCTTCACCCCGTTTCCGCGTGAGCCGGTCGGTTGGATGATCGAGCAGTGCGGCGACGACCTGTTCCTCTTCTCGTCGGACTACCCCCACCCCGAAGGCACCAAACACCCGGTGCTGCGCTTCGAGGAGACCATGGACGGAGTGTCCGCCACCGGCCGGAGCCGCTTCTACCGCGACAACTACGCAGACATGATGGGTGCTGCACTCGCCTGAGAGCCGGGTCCCGGCGGTCCGCCGTCAGCCGGGACGGTCGGCCAGACCGCTCCGGCTGCGGACACCGTGCTTCTGTTGGCCGGCCTGACGTGCGGGTGATGGAGCGGGCGAGCATCGTCGGGGACCGGCCGTCCTGATCCGCTAGCTCAGCGACCCGGGCGGGTCGGCCTCGATGAGCGCCACGAGCGACTTCACCAGCACCTCGACGAACACGGAGTTGTCGGCGTCGGGCCCGGTACGGAGCGCGCGGCTCGCGAGTCCGTGGAAGACGAGCAGGGTTGCCATCTCTCGGGTGAAGTCGGCGACGGTCTCGTCGCCCGGTGGCTGATGCTGCCGCTCGCGCACCTCCTTTGCGAGTTCGTCGATGCCCGGACGGGTCCACGGCCGAGCCACGTGCTCGGGCCAGATCTCTCGATCCGGATGGGTCAGCAGCGATGCCTGGATGATCAGGTAGCGACGTCCTGACGGGTCATCGAGGCACCGGGCCATCGGACCGACGAGCGCCCTGACGATGTCGTCCGTGGTCGCGTCCGGCCCGAGGTCGGCCATCATCTGTTGCCGTTCCTCGGCGATGCGCGAAGCGTGCCGATCGAGCACCGCCTCGAGCAAGGAGACGCGATCGCCGACGTGATACTGGGTCGCGGAGTTGTCGCGCTGCGCGGCCCGGGCGTTGATCTCGGCGAATGCGCCGCTGCGTGGCATCGCCAGCATCGTGCAGACCGGACCTCCACGATCCGGCGATCCGCGGGGAGCGCCCCTAACCTCGCCCCCATGACACCTGCCAACCGGTTCCTCGCCTTGAGCGTGCTCGGCGCCGCGAACACGATGAACGCCCGCCGGCCGATCACGCGGCAGGGCGCCGGCGCGGTTGCATCGTTCCTGGCCGGGTGGCCGACGTCCGACCTGCCGTACGCCACCATCGGGGCCCAAGCCGCGGCCATGACCCTCACGGCTCGCAAGGGGGTCCTGCGGACCCCGCAGGGGTTGCTGGGACTGGCGATCACCGGGGCCTCGTGGGCCGGGCTGGTCGGACTACGCAAGCAGATGGACGCCGCAGCTCCGATCGTCGAGGAGGCCCTGCGCGACGAACTCGGTGCCGACTATCGCGACCACCTGGCGCCGGCCGTCGAACTGCCCCGTTCCACCTCCCCGAGCTCGCGGGTGCCGTCACCGAAGGTCCGCAAGCACTACGTACGCAGCGGGCACATCTCCTACGGCGAGGCCGGCAAGCGCAACACCCTCGACATCTGGGCGCGACCCGACCTGCCCACCGACCGGAAGGCCCCGGTGCTCATCCAGATCCACGGCGGCGCCTGGGCGACCGGCGACAAGGAGGGGCAGGCCTACCCGCTCATGGCCCACCTCGCCGAGCGGGGGTGGGTGTGCGTGGCCGTGTCGTACCGCCTGAGCCCGCGAGCGACCTGGCCCGACCACATGGTCGACGTGAAGCGGGCCATCGCCTGGGTGAAGGAGCACATCGCCGACCACGGCGGCGACCCCGAGTGGGTCGCGCTGACCGGCGGCTCGGCCGGTGGCCACCTCTCGTCGCTCGCGGCGCTCACGCCGAACGACCCCGAGTTCCAGCCCGGATTCACCGAGGCCGACACGTCGGTCCAGGCCGCGGTGCCGTTCTACGGCGTCTACGACTGGACCAACCGCGGCGAGCTGGGGCACGCCAAGATGCTCGACTTCCTCGCCGAGCGGGTGGTCAAGCGTCCGCTCACCGAGGTCGACGTCTTCGAGTCGGCCTCTCCGATGAGCCGGATCAACCCCGACGCCCCGCCGGTGTTCTGCCTCCACGGCACCAACGACAGCCTCGTGCCGGTCGAACAGGCGCGTCACTTCGTCGACCTGCTGCGCAAGGAGTCGTCCCAGCCGGTCGCCTACGCCGAGTTCCCGTTCGCCCAGCACGCCTTCGACGTGTTCGACAACCCGCGCACCGCGGCAGCGGTCCAAGGCGTCGAACGATTCCTCGACACCGTCCGAGCACGCAGCTGAATCCGGTTCTGGTGCACCCAGAGCAACATCAGCACCCAGAGCAACATCAGTGTGACGCCAGGTACACCAGCACGGGTCAGTCCGGCAGCTTGACGACGGTGACGGTCAGCTCGCTGCGGGTCTCGAACCCCAGGTGCTCGTAGAGGCGACGGGCACCCGCGTTCTCGAGCCGGGCATGGAGAAACGGGATCTCGCCCCGGTCGGTGATGCGCTGCGCGACCCGACCGGTCAGCGCGGCCGCCAGTCCCCGGCCACGATGATCGGCCCGGGTGCACACCGTGCTGACCTCGCACGCCCCCTCGGTGCGCATCCGCTGGCCGGCCATCGCCACGAGTTCGCCGTCGACCCACGCACCGACGTAGCCGCCCAGTTCGACCGTCCGCCCGAAGAACGGGCCAGGTTTGGTCTGCCCGACCAGTCGCGCCATCTCGCCGACGTCGTCCGGTCCGAGATCGACGACCTCGCCCGCCTCGAGCGGCGGGGCGGGGAGATCGGGGGGCGCGATCATCTGGACGCAAGCGTGTTCGCCCTGGACCTCGTGTCCGGGTGGGACCGGTGGCACCTCTCGCTCGAAGAAGACGGCGAGGCCGCCAGGTCCGCACGCCGCGCGAAGGTCTGCCCAGGCCTCGTCGGTCGGCGTGCGGAGCGCCGACCAGGCCGACACCGCCGGGTCGTATCGACGAGCCGAACCGGATCCGATCGCGAACCGAGCGTGAGGTCCGGTCAGCGCGAACCAGACCGGACCGTCGAGTTGTTCAGCGAGCGCAGCGTCGATCATCAGCCGCAGTCTCGCGAACGTACGGCGCCGGCCCCGGGGCCGGGGGTTGGCGCCCGGTCCACGCCCCCATATCCTCGCCCGCCATGGCTGACATCACACTCGGGGGCAACCCCATCCACACCAGCGGCGACCTCCCGGCGGTCGGCGACGACGCCCCCGACTTCGAACTGGTCAAGGCCGACCTGAGCTCGGTCACCAAGGCCGATCTGCAGGGTCAGAACGTGATCCTCAACATCTTCCCGAGCATCGACACCGGCGTGTGCGCCACCAGCGTCCGCACCTTCAACGAGCGTGCCGCGAGCCTGGCCGACACCACGGTGCTGTGCGTCTCCGCCGATCTCCCGTTCGCCGCCGGCCGCTTCTGCGGTGCCGAGGGGATCGACAACGTCGAGACCGGCTCGACGTTCCGGGGCGACTTCCTCACCGACTACGGCGTCCACATGACCGACGGCAAGCTGGCCGGCGTCGGCGCCCGTGCGGTGGTCGTGCTCGACGGCGACGGCAAGGTGACCTACACCGAACTCGTGCCCGAGATCGCGCAGGAACCCGACTACGACGCCGCCATCGCTGCCATCGGCTGAGGTTCGTCGCGAATCTCGCGCAGCCGGCAGACCCAACGGTCTCGGATGCACGAGATTGCTGCCCCGCTCATCTGACCGCGCGAGGTCGTTCGCTCAGGACGACGAGCGGTAGTGCGCGGCGAGCGCACCGACATCGGCGAACACGGCCATGGTGTCGAGTTGCTCGTCCCACGCGCCGCCGTCGAACTCGCGATAGGCCCGATGGACGTTGAACGCGAGGCGTTCGGGCTCGGTCCACCCGAAGTACGGACCGAGCTCGATCTTCTTCGACGCTTCGAGCGGACCGAGACCGGCTGCGTGGTGTTCGCGGGCCGACTCGAAGACGTACTCGAGGTAGTCGCGCAGGGCGAGCACCCCCTCGGTGGTGGCCAGCGGGCCATGGCCGGGCACCACCGTCTCGGGCTCGAGGGAGGCGATCGTCTCGAGCGCAGCACACCACTGCTCGCTCGTGCCTTCCCATCCGATGGGGGTGCACTGGTGAAACAGCAGGTCGCCGGCGAAGACGACGCCGTGCTCGGGGATGTGCACGATCGCGTCGCCCGCGGTGTGAGCCGGGCCGAGGTAGACGACGCGGACCTCGGTCCCCCCTTCGTCGAGCACGAGCTCGTCGTCGAAGATGGTGGACGGAGGCGTGACCTCGACGCCCGAGAAGTCGTAGTCGCTCAGCGCCTGCGAGAAGCCGCGGAGATGCTCGGGCACGGTGACGGCCTCGGCCTCGGCCAACCGCTGCAAGAACTCGGGCCCTGCGTCCTGACCCATGTACTCCGCGCAGAGCCGATGCCCGATGATCTCGCTCCCGGCCTCGGCGTAGAGCTGGTTGCCGTAGCAGTGGTCGCCGTTGTGGTGGGTGTTGACCAAGCGTCTCGCCACACCGCCCACGTGCGGCGCGTAGAGGTCGATGGCGCTTCGGGTGCGGGGCAGGTCCCAGAACGTGTCGACCACCAGGCCGTCGCCGCTCGCAACGAGTCCGGAGTTGCTCCAGCCGAGCCCCTTGTCGGGCTGGAGGCAGGCGTAGATGTCGGGACCGATCGATGTGAGTTCCACCGTCACAGAAGGTACCCGCAACCGCCGCCGCAGTCTTTCGGCACGACATCTGGCACATCTGACAAGATCCAGCGACCGCCACGTCGGTCACCAGTTCGACCCGAGGGAGTTCAGCAACATGCCGATCAACGACTGGTTCGAGGGGACGATCGGCCGAACGGTCGCCGAATCCGAACCGTTCCATCGCCCCAAGGCACACCCCGGTGACGACGCACCGAACGTCCTCGTGATCCTCTACGACGACCTCGGGTTCTCGCACTTCGGGTGCTACGGCTCGACGCTCAACACGCCCAACGCCGACGCCCTCGCGGCGGGCGGACTCCGCTACTCGAACTTCCACGTGACACCGCTGTGCTCGCCCACCCGGGCCAGCCTGCTCACCGGCCGCAACCACCACTCCGTCGGGATGCGGGCGGTGGCCAACTTCAACACGGGCTTCCCGCACATGCTCGGCCACATCTCCGATCACGCGGCCACCGTGGCCGAGGTGCTGCGCGACCAGGGCTACGCCACCTTCTGCACCGGAAAATGGCACCTGTGCCAGATGGAGGAGGCTTCGGCCGCCGGCCCCTTCGCCCAGTGGCCGCTGCCAGCGAGGCTTCGACCGCTTCTACGGCTTCCTGCAGGGCGAGACCGACCAGTTCGCGCCCGAACTCACCTACGACAACCACTTCATCGACCCGCCCGGCACCGCCGCTGATGGCTACCACCTGTCCGAGGACATCGTCGATCAGATGATCGGCTTCGTCCGCGACTCGAAGTCGATCCGGCCCGACCGACCGTTCTTCGGCTACCTCTCGTTCGGGGCGACGCACGCGCCCCACCAGGCGCCCGAGGAGTACCTCGAGAAGTACCGCGGGGCGTTCGACGAGGGCTGGGACACGTTTCGAGAGCGCTGGTTCGAGCGGCAGCTCGAGCTCGGCATCGTGCCCGAGGGAACCACGCTCGCGCCGCGCAATCCCGGCGTCGACGCCTGGGCCGACCTGACCGACGACGGGCGCGCGGTCTCGGCCCGCCTCCAGGAGGCGTTCGCGGCGTTCCTCGATCACACCGACGTCCAGATCGGACGGGTCGTCGAGTTCCTGAGCGAGATCGGCGAGCTCGACGACACGATCATCGTCCTGACCGCCGACAACGGCGCGAGCCAGGAGGGAGGGCCGTTCGGTGTGCTGCACGAGATGAAGTTCTTCAACGGGATGCTCGACTCGTCCGAGGACATGGCCCCGCGCATCGACGACATCGGTGGGCCCCACAGCCACACCAACTATCCGTGGGGCTGGGCTCAGGCAGGCAACACACCCAACCGGTGGTACAAGCAGAACACCCATGGCGGTGGCGTGCGGACGCCCTTCATCGTCCACTGGCCGAACGGCATCAGCGACGCCGGCTCGATCCGACATCAGTTCCACCACGTCAGCGACGTGGCGCCGACGATCTACGAACTGCTGAGCATCGAGGCGCCGAGCGAATACGGCGGCCTCGAACAGCTTCCCGTCACCGGGACATCGATGGCCTACACGTTCGACGAGGCCGACGAGCCGTCGCGCAAGACCACCCAGTACTTCGAGATGGTCGGCCATCGCGGCATCTACCACGAGGGCTGGAAGGCCGTGACCCGACACGAGGCGGGCGCGGACTTCGACACCGAGCCCTGGGAGTTGTACGACCTCACGACCGACTTCTCCGAGTGCAACGACCTGGCGGCCGAGCAGCCCGACAAGCTGAGAGAGCTCGTCGACCTGTGGTGGAACGAAGCCGAGGAGCACGGTGTGCTGCCGCTCGACGAGCGGCTCATCGAGCTGTTCGGCTCGTCCGGACAACCGCACACGCCACACGCGAGCCGGACCTACTCGTACTATCCGCCGATCTCGCACATCCCGGCCGAGGCGAGTCCGGGCTTCGGCGGCCGCAGCTGGACGATGACGGCGACGATCGACCGTGAAGCCGGACAGGACGGGGTCTTGTTCGCCACCGGCACCGAGAACTCGGGCATCAGCTTCTTCCTCAAGGACGGCCGACCGCACTTCGACTACAACTTCTTCGGCGAACACCACCTCGTGTCGGGTGACCGCGAAGCACCGGCCGGCCCATCGACCGTCGCCGTGCACTTCACACGCGAAGGCCGTGAGGGGAATGCCGAGCTGTTCGTCGACGGCGAACCGTGCGGCTCGGCGCCGACCGGTTCGCTGATGCGGATGATGTCGAGCGTCGGCGCCGACGTGGGCATCGATCGGCTGTCACCGGTGAGCGACCAGTACACCGGCGAGTTCGCGTTCGAGGGCCGCTTGCACCGACTCGACATCGAGGTCCTCCCCACTCCACGCGAACTCGCGCAGGCCGAAGCGGAGGCCGCCGCCGCGATGTCGCAGCAGTGAAGCCCGCCCGGACGGTTCGGACGGCTACTCCAGGTCGTGACTGAGGAACACCCGCACCGGGTCGAGTGCGGCGAGCCGATCGAGTGACGCGATCGCGGTCGATTGCGGGGTCTCATCGTGCACATTCGTTGCGCCGGGCTCTCGGGCGTGGAGGTCGTCGAACCGGAACGAACACTGGCCACCGATCACCACCGTGCCTTCACTCGTCTCGACGACCACCGACTGATGTCCCGGTGTGTGGCCAGGGGTCGACACCACCCGAACCCCGGGGGCGAGGTCGTGGTCGCCGTCGATGACCTGCCAACGATCGGGGTCGCGATCCGCCCACTCGGCCACCGTGTAGATCGGGTCCGCGAGCATCTCCAACTCTGCGGACTGCACGACGACGGGCACGTCGAAGGCATTGAGCTGGCCACAGTGATCGAAGTGGAGGTGGCTCACCACCACCGCATCGACATCGCCGATGCCGACCCCGAGCGTGGCCAGCGCCTCGCCGATCTCGACCGTCTCGGGTGCATACCACTCGTCGATGACGTCAGAGCCGATTCCGACGCCGGTGTCGACGAGAAAGATCCCGGCTGCGCCGCGGATGAGCCACCCGTGGACTCGGTAGCCATCGGGGAACGTCGAGGACTCGGGGTGCCAGTCGGGCAGCTGGGTGATCGCTCCCAGGTCGAGTTGGTCCACAGTCCAGTCGCCGCTCATCGAGGCATCTTGGCTCACGAATCCACCCGATCGAGGCGGGACCAGTAGCCGGCCAGCTTGGCGGCTGCTGCGAGATACAGGCCGGTGGCGTCGGGATCGACTGCGGCGGCATCGAGGCAAGCGAGGGTGTACTTGACGTAGTGCGCGTCCGGGTGGGCCGCTGCCCGGGTCGCGAGGGCGACCGTCGCCGACGAGTGATCGGCCTGGCGGAGGCCGAGGGCCACGGCTGCGGCCTCGTCCGGGCCGGCTTCGATGGCTTCGTAGAGCGAGCCGCCCATCGATTCGGGGAGCCGATCGTCGAGCGGCACGACGGCGAAGGCCGACCGAAACCCCACGACATGGGTGGCGGCCACGGCGAGGGCGAGCGAAGGATCGCTGAGCGACGGGGCACATCCCAGCGCCGCCTGGGGCAGCGTCAGGCAGTGGGTCCAGATGTAGGGCGTGAACTCGGTCGACTCGAGCAGCATCGAACGAGCTGCCGAGCGCAGGACCTCGCGTCCCCGATCATGGATGCGCCGGGCGCCGACGACCGGCCCGAGAAGCGTCGCCGTCTCTGCGTCGTCGACCCTGGCCATGATCGGCGCGATGAAGTCGACCTCCGGACGGCCTCGGTGGCGGGCAGATCCCAGCGCCCGCGTCAGCGCCGCCCCGGATGGCTCCCGGGCAGACCCACGATCGTCGAGCCACTCGAGGCGAGCGTCCGGCATGCGTGCGAGTTCGCGCATCAACGGTCGAAGGAGTCGCCCCGTGACCTCACCGTTCTCGGCGACCCGCGGCAGGTGGAAGAAGAAGATCGGTGCATGGGCCGCAGCCCCCAACCGCGGCAGCACCTCGGCGCCCAGGAGGGAGGCGAGGTCATGGGGATCGGCACGATCGCCGATCCACGCCGCCGGAGCGTCGACCGCATCCACGTCGCCGCGACCGATGGCCCCCGCCAGCGCCGCGACCGCAGTCGGAACGTCCGAGAACGCGCGCTCCTCCACCGCGGGGAGCACGGCCGCCGGCCCCCACGCCTCGAACGTCTCGCCCAACTGGACGATGCGACGACGTGCGGCGTCGCGGCCTGACGGTGCCACGAGACGAAGCAGGAGCGCCCGGGCGGTCAGCTCGAGCGGCGAGTGGAGCACGAAGGAATCAGCTGGATCTCGCCGCGGTCGGGCGACCTTGCGCGCGGTCTCGGCGACCAACTGCCCGTCTGAGAGGGCAGCGATGTCGTCCACCGACCGGAAGATAGAACTTGAAGTTCACTTGAGGTCAAGAGATGATCCGGCCATGGTCGAGCCTTCTCTGTCCATCGGCGATGTCGTCGAGCGGACCGGGGTCACCGCGAGCGCCCTCCGTTTCTACGAATCGGAGGGCCTCATCACCGCCGAGCGATCCGTGGGCGGGCAGCGCCGGTTCGCCCGCGACGAACTGCGCCGCATCAGCTTCATCCGGATCGCACAACAGGTCGGCATGAGTCTCGACCTGATCCGCGAGACGTTGGCGTCACTCCCCGACGAACGGACACCCACCAAGGCCGACTGGGCCCGGATCTCCCGGTCGTGGAAGCCGACCCTCGACGAGCAGATCGACACGCTGGTCCGACTGCGCGATCAGTTGACCGACTGCATCGGGTGCGGCTGCCTGTCGCTGAAGGCGTGTGCGCTCTACAACCCTGATGATCAGGCCGCATCGCGTGGCGAGGGGGCCCGCTATCTGCTCGGCGACCGCCCGCACCAGCCGCCTCGGTGAGACGACGTTCCGCCAGGACAATGTTCTGGCACGACAAGGCGCAGAAGTTGTAGGGTCGCCGCCATGTCCGGCGACGAGGCGATGCGCGACTACTCATCCACGCTTCCGGCGCCGACCTTCGACGACCCGGCGTTCGTCACCGGTGTCGACCTCAGCGAAGCCACGGTGGCCATCGTCACCTCTGCTGCGCTGCACACCCCCGACGACGAGGCCTTCAGCGCCGCAGACACGGGCTACCGGACGATCGCCAGTGACCGCCGCGACCTCGTCATGGGCCACTGGAGCCCGAACTTCGACCACACGGCGGTCACCCTCGACCTCAACGTGGTCTACCCGATCGATCGGCTCGACGAGCTCGTCGCTCGGGGCATCATCGGAGCCGTGGCACCCCGCCACTTCTCGTTCGCCGGCAACCAACCCGACGACGTGTCGACGATCCGCCTCGACTCCGGGCCGGCTGCGGCGGCCGAAGCCAAGCACGACGGCGTCGACGTCGTGCTGCTCACCCCCGTCTGACCACTCTGCACGCGCACCGTGAGTGTGCTCGCCCATGTGTTCGAAGCTGCCGGCATCGCGACCGTCACGTTGTCGTCGGTCCGGGCCATGGCCGAGAAGGTCGCGCCACCCCGAGCGCTCCACTGCGAGTTCCCCCTCGGCCGCCCGCTCGGCAAGCCCAACGACGCCGAGTTCCAGCACGATGTCATCGCCCGTGCGTTCGCGCTGCTGGACGAGCCATCGGGCCCGGTGCTCGTCGACCACCCCGAGACCATTCCCGACGCCGAGGACCAGCCGCTCTCCTGCTCGCTCCCTCCTCGCTACGACCCCGACCTTCCGGCCGCCGTCGACGAGGCTCGCGGCATCCGCAAGGCCTACGACCGGGTGCTCGAGCGTCGAGGTGCCACCTCGGTGGGGCGGGTGATCGACGCCGACGGCGTGCCCGATGCCCTCGCGGTGTTTCATCAGATCAGCGAAGGTGCGAAGTGGGACGAAGTCGGTATCCCCGGCGAGATCCCCATCGCCGTCTGTCACGACATCCGCACGTACTACGAGGAAGCTGCGATCGAACTCGCCGACACGCCCGACCCCGGCGGTCGACAGATCGAGTCGTGGTTCTTCGACCAGACCGAAGCGGGCAAGACGATCATGGCCGCCCGCAAGGCCATCGCCGATCAGGGCGCTCCGTTCCCGATCTGGTTCTACATGTCCCCCGGCCAGCGTTGACCCATCTCGGAGGTCAGCGCCAGTCGGGGTCGCGCTTGTCGAGGAATGCCGCCATGCCCTCGCGGCCCTCGGGGCCGGCGAACAGCTCGGCTGAGAGCTCGGCGGTCCACCGGAACGCTTCTGCGGTGTCCATCCGTGGCACCTGGTGCACCAGCCGCTTCGACGCCGCCATACCGGTCGGGCCGCCCAGCGCCAGGTCAGCCACGATCTCGGCCACCGCTGCGTCGAGATCATCGCGAGCAACCGCACGATTCACCAGGCCGAGGTCGGCCGCGTGCGCGCCGCTGAAACGATTGCCTCGCAGAAACGCCTCGGTCGCCTCGCCTCGCCGCATCTTCGGGAGGCAGACGACCGAGATGATGGCCGGACTCAGGCCGAGACGGACCTCGGTGAACCCCAGTCTGGCCTCGACGTCGACGACCGAGATGTCGCAGGCCGCGGCCAGCCCGACTCCCCCTCCGAGCGCGTGACCGGCGATCCGCCCGACGATGGGCGTGGGTGAGCTCAGCATGTCGAACAGCAGGTCTTCGAAGCCGCCACCCACCCGTCCGGTGGATCGGCCCTCGTCGCTGCTCTGGTGACGCATGTCGGCGCCCGAGCAGAAGACCGAGCCTTCGTTGGTGAGCACGATCACCCGGACATCGGGGTCGGCATCGGCGGCGGCGATGGCCTCGCGCACGGCGCCGACCAGGTCGGGGCTGAGCGCGTTGCGCGTCGAGCCGTCGTCGAGCGTGATGGTCGTCACCCGCTCGGCGCTGGCCACATGAACGGTCATCGGGTGCTCCTCGGGGGCGGTCCGTCGGTGGGCGCGCCGGCAAAGGCCTGCGCGATGGACATCCATTCGGCTGCGGCGTCTCCGCTCACCGCGAGATCCGTGTCGTGCACGTGGCGGCGCTGGGTGACGACCTGACAGAAGCCCAGCGCCGACCCGGTGATCGAGTCGGTGGCGGCCTCCGATCCCCAGGTCCAGACCTCCTCGCCCGGAACCGACAACTCGACCCGAACCTCACCTGCGGGCATCTCCTGCCCACGCACGGCATGGGACCATCCCCGGGTGATGAAGCCGAGTTGAGCGATGTGGCGAAGCCGCGTGGTCGGCGAGACCTCGACACCGAACGTGTCGGCCAGGTCGTGTGCGTGGGCCCAGGTCTCCATGAGTCGTGCAGTCAAGAACGACCTCGCACCCATCGACGGGCCGTACCAAGGCAGCCGATCGCCATCATCCAGTCGGCCGGCGGCCTGCACCAGTCCGGCGGCTCCGGTGCGCCACCACACGAGGAGGTCGTCCGGGGTCATGGCTCTGGCCTGGCGGAGTGAGGTTCCGTCCAGGCCGTCCCGCTCCATCTCGGTGAGCGACTCGACGAGGTGGTCGGCGAATGCGTCCTCGTCGACGATGGCCAGCGTCGCCGTACGGTCGAAGTAGCCGAGGTGCCCGACCTGGTCGGCGACGGTCCAGCCCGGGCTGGGCGTCGCCAGGGCCCAGTCGGACTCGGCCCGACCGGCGAGGAGATCGTCGAGCGCTCGGTGCTCGCCCTCGAGGTCGGCGACCAGTTCACCGATCGGGGCCCGCTCGGTCATCGGTGGGCCGCCGATTCGATGTAGGAGTCCAGCGAGGTGGGGTCGGCGAGCGCGCCTTTCGAGGCGGCCGACTCGGGGTCGGCCCCTTCGAGGATCCGCTTCACCGGCAGTTCGAGCTTCTTGCCGCTCAGGGTCCGAGGAACAGCACGCACGGCCTCGATCGAGTCGGGAACGTGTCTCGGCGACAGGTCGCGACGGAGGGCGGTGGCGATCCTCGATCGCAGCTCGTCGGTCAGGTCGTCCCCGTCTCCCAGCACCACGAAGAGGCGCAGATCGCCGGGTCCGCCCTCGTCGTCCTCCAGGTGCACCACGAGGCTGTCGTCGATCTCGGCCAGCTCTTCGACGACGGCATAGAAGTCGCTCGTCCCGAGCCGTACTCCGCCGCGGTTGAGCGTGGCATCGGAGCGTCCGGTGATCACACAGGCTCCGTCGGCGGTGAAGGTGATCCAGTCGCCGTGTCGCCAGACACCAGGGAAGTGGTCGAAGTACGCCGACCGGTAACGACTCCCGTCATCGTCGCCCCAGAACCCCACCGGCATGGACGGCATGGGCCGGGTGATCACCAACTCGCCGGTGGTGCCCGGCAGGCACGCCTCACCGGTCGGGCCGAAGGCCTCGACGGCGCATCCGAGCAGCGAGCAGCTGATCTCGCCGGCCCGCACCGGGACCAGCGGCGACGTGCCGACGAACGCGGTGCAGACATCGGTACCGCCACTGATCGACGAGACGGGCACTCCGACGGCCTGATCGACCCAACGAAACCCCTCGCGTGGAAGTGGGGCGCCGGTCGAACCGACCCAGCGCAGAGCGCCCCGCTGCGGCTCGATGCCGGCCGCACGACACGCCATCAGGAACGGAGCCGATGCGCCGAACACCGTCGTGCCCGTCTCGTCCGCGACCACCCACAGATGCGAGAGGTCGGGCGACGCGGGGTCGCCGTCGAAGCACACGATCGTCGCACCGGTGAGGAGCCCGGAGACGAGGTAGTTCCACATCATCCATCCGGTGGTCGAGAACCAGAAGAACGTGTCGTCGGGCGTCAGGTCCTGATGGAGCGTGAGGACCTTGAGGTGCTCGACGGTGATGCCACCATGACCGTGGACGATGGGCTTGGGCAGACCGGTCGTCCCCGAGCTGTAGAGCACGTAGAGCGGGTGGTCGAACGGAACGGCCGTGAACTCGAGCGGGGCGGACTCACCGCTCATCAGCGCACCCCAGCTCACTGCGGTCTCGAGATCGAGTCCGTCGTCGAGGTAGGCGATCGAGACGACCGACTCGAGCGAGGGCAACGCGGCCACGATCTCGGCCACGTCGTCTCGCCGGTCGATGTCCTTCGCGCCGTAGCGGTAGCCGTCGACGGCCAACAGGACCTTGGGCTCGATCTGGCTGAGCCGGTCGACGACGGCACGAACCCCGAACTCGGGTGCACAGCTCGACCACACGGCGCCGAGCGACGCGGTGGCGAGGAATGCGATCAGCGTCTCGGCGATGTTGGGCGCGAACGCCGCGACCCGGTCGCCGGGCAGGACGCCGAGCCGGACAAGGCCGCTTCGACAGCGAGCGACGGCGGAGCGGAGCTCGGCCCAGGTGAGCGCCGACGGGTCACGCGTCTGGCCGCGAAACTCGACCGCTGTCTCGGCCTCGCGTCCCCGATCGAGGAGCGCGTGCTCGGCGTAGTTGAGCGTGCCGCCCGGAAACCATTGCGCGCCGGGCATCGACTCGTCCACAAGCACCTGGCTCGGCCGGTCGTGCCAGCGAACACCGGTGAAATCGGTGACCGAGTCCCAGAAGCCACCAAGATCGCTCACCGACCAGTCGTGGAGCGACGCGTGGTCGGGGTGACCCGTCTGACGAGCGAACCGGGCCATGGCGGTTTCGATCGCAGCACCTGGCTGCCAGAGAACCTCGCCCCGATCGTCGTCCACGATCCGGCGAGGGTAGTGCCGCGATGCTCCATGCGAGGCGACGAGGCACCACTGCGGCTCGCAAAGCGGACGATCCCCACTCCGGGTAGCTTCCTGGCCGTGAGCGACGAGGGCGACCGCACCGACACCGCAACCGTGCTGTTCACCGATCTCGCCGGATCGACCGAACTCCGCTCGCGGCTCGGCGAGGAGGCCGCCGATGTGCTGCGTCATGTCCACGACCGACTCGTGAGCACGGCCATCGAGGCCAACCGAGGAACCGTCGTCAAGCACCTCGGCGACGGCATGATGGCCACCTTCACGGGTGCAGCCGACGGTCTGGCCGGTGCCGTGGCCGTGCAGCAGGCGATAGACGAGCACAACCGGAATGCGGCCAACGAGCAACTCATGGTCCGGATCGGAGTGTCGGTCGGCGACGTTTCATTCGAGGGCGACGACTGCTTCGGGCTTCCCGTGGTCGAAGCCCAGCGGCTCGAAGCCACTGCCGAGCCCGGCCAGATCCGCTGCACCGACCTCGTCCAGCTCATGTCACGGGGCCGGGGCGGGCACACCTTCATACCGATCGGCGACCTCGAACTGAAGGGCATCGAAGGCCGCGTGGCCGCGCTCGAGGTCGGCTGGGCGCCGGTCGCTGCGGCACCCAGGCCATCGAAGCTCCCCCGCGTGCTGACCACCGAGGGCAGCTTCGAGTTCGCCGGACGCGACCAGGAGTTCGAGACGCTGCTCTCGGCGTGGAAGACCGCGGTGACCGGCGTCCCCGGAGTCGTGCTCGTCTCGGGCGAACCCGGTATCGGCAAGACGCGCCTGGTGTCCGAGCTCGCCCGTCGGGCGATGGAGGACGACGTGGTGGTCATGGCCGGCCGGTGCGACGAGCACGTGCACGTCGCCTACCGGCCTTTCGTCGATGCCCTCGCCCAGGTGTGCCGCGATCTTGCCGGCCGACCGGCCGTCGACGTCCTCGGACCGCGAGCTGGCGAACTGCGACGCCTCCTGCCCGACCTCGACACGGTCTTGACCGAGGTCCCCGAGACGATCGCCGGCGACCCCGAGTTCGAACGGTTCCAGGTGCTCGACGCCATCGCCGGCGCCGTCGCGACCATCTCAACAGAGGTGCCTGTCCTGCTGGTGCTCGACGACCTGCACTGGGCCGAGGGCCCGACCTTGGCTGCCCTTCGTCACCTCGTCGAAGTGTGCTCCGACTCGCCGTTGCTCGTCGTGGGCACCTACCGCGACACCGATCTCGATCGCTCGCACCCACTCTCGGCGATGTTGGCGGACTTCCGACGCCGCGATTCGGTCAGCCGGCTCGATCTCGTCGGATTGAACGCCGGGGGTGTCGAGGCCTTCCTCGAACGAGCCGCCGGCCACACGCTCGACGAGGCCGGCGCCGCGTTGGCCGCCGCCGTCCATTCCGAGACCGCAGGCAACCCGTTCTTCGTCGGCGAGGTGCTGCGCCACCTGGCCGAGAGCGGGGCGATCGTCCAGCGCGATGGGGTGTGGACCAGCGATCTCGGACTCGACCAGGTCGGCATCCCCGAAGGCATTCGAGAGGTGGTCGGTCGCCGCCTCAACCGGTTGTCCGACGACGCAGGACGGGTGCTCGCGGCGGCCGCGATCGTGGGGCACGAGTTCGAGGTCGACGTGGTGACGCAGTTGGTCGACGTCGACATCGACTCGGTCCTCGACGCACTCGACGAGGCTGCCGCGGCCAACCTCGTCCTCGACGACGGTGTCGACCACTACCGCTTCGCACACGCGCTGGTCCGCACGACCCTCGAGGAGGAGCTGTCCACGACGCGGCGGGCGCGGCTCCACCGCAAGGCCGCCCTCGCCCTCGAAGACCTCCACGCCGGGCACCTCGACGACATCGCGCCGCAACTGGCTCATCACTGGGCCGAGACGGCCGACCCCGACCCGACGACCGCGATCCGGTGGGCGGTGGTCGCCGGGCTGCGAAATCTGGCTCAGGCGGCGCCCGACGACGCGCTGCGATGGTTCGAGTCGGGCTTCGACCTGCTCGATCCTGACGATCCCGATCCCGCCACCCGAGCCGAGCTCCTCGTGTGTCGGGCCGAGGCCCGCATGCAACTCGGCGATGCGGCCTTCGAGGACGACCTCCTCGGCGGTGCGCGCGCCGCGCTCACCGTCGGCGATGCCTCACTCGCCGCCAGGGCGCTGATGATCAATCCCCGGACGGCATGGACGCGTGGTGTCCCGGTCGACACCGATCGGCTGGCGATCATCGATGCCGCGCAGACACTCGTCGACGGCGACGACCACCTGACCCGGCTCCAGCTCCTGCTCGCCAAGGCCGAGCAGGAGTTGTTCGCCGGTGACGACGAAGGACGCATGGCCGCGATCGACGAGGCGATCCGGATCATCGACAGCCATGACGTTCCGCTCGACTGGCTCGGACGGGCCATCGGCCACCTCGGGATGCTGATTCCGCCCACCCACCGGCGGCGAGCCGACATCCGCGACGTGGTCGAGGCGGCACGGGTCCGCATCGAAGCGGCCGGTGACACCGCCGCCGGCCTGATGAACGGCTTCGGACGGTGCACCACGGCGATCACCGACCACGATCGAGCCGCCTACGACCGCTCCCGCGACGAGTTGCGTGCCGCCCGAGCGATGGTGAGCGGCCAACTCCCCACCTCGATCGAGAGCATGCTCCAGATCCTCGAGATCATCGACGGTCAGATGTTCGGACGGCTCGACGCCATGGACGCTGCCGCCGACCGGCTCGTCGAGGTGTCGACCGCGCAGACCGACGACTCGGCCGAGTCGTACCGCTCGCTGACCGGGTTCAGCACGGCGCGCGAACGAGGCACACTGCCCGAGCTGCTCCCGATCCTCGAGGCGCTGCACTCCGACGTCGCGCCCGGACCGGCGGCGGCGATCAAGGCGTCCGGCCTGGCCTTGGCTGGTGCAACCGACCTGGCGCTCGCCGAACTCGAACGGTTCCGCCCCTTCGACGACGTCGCCGACGATCCCGGCTACTTCATCACGGTTTGCTGCTTCGCCGATGCGGCGTCGGTGCTGAACCACGCCGAGGCGGCACGCGAGCTGCTCCCACTGCTCGATGGCCTCGAGGAAGCCGAGGTGACCCAGATGGTGACCGGTTGTTTCGCGCCCGGGGCAGTCACGTGGTGGATCGCCCGACTGCACGCTGCGGCGGGGCACCCGACCGAGGCCGAGGATCTGTTCGTACGGGCGCACCAGACGCACGACACCTTCGGAGCGACCGCACACCAGGCACGTGCCCGGGTCGACCACGCCGAGTTCTGCCTCGACCAGGATCGACCCGACGACGCTCGGCGCCTCGCCTCCGAGGCGCTCGACCTCGTGGGCGACGGAGAGCTGGTGGACACCCGGAACCGGGCCGAGCGGGTGCTCACACGCGCTCGACTCATCTGGCCCGTCGATCCCGACGAACCGGGGCCGGCGGGCGCCGACATGTCACCACCCGCCCCCGCCCGGCCCGGCCCGGCCCGGCCGACGATGCGACCGGACCCTGACCCCCTCAGCCCGACACGAACGCCTTGGCCTCGCCGGCCAGGTCGTGCCATCGGTGCTCGTGGGCGAAGTCGATCAGCACCCACTCCTTGAACACCTTGTCACCGGGACCGAACGGTTGCCCCGTGCCGTCAGCCACCAGTTGGGCGACCCGCTCGGCCGGCAGCTTGCACACCAGTTGCCCGGTGTCGTGCTTCGGCATGGCGAAGAACTCACCGCGCACGCTGGACGCAGGCGAATCCCATCAGGGTGCCTTCCTCGACCCCGTCCTCAGCCAGAAACGGTTCGACCGCATCCCAGAACCGCTCGGGATCGACGTTCTGCTTGGTCATGGTGTCCCCTCCGATGTCATGCGATGTACCCGACGAAGAAGTGATGGATGTCGGCGCCGGTGGCGAGGTGGTCACCGCACCAACCGACGAGACCGGCGGACGTGAACGCCCTCGGCAGATCCTCCTGCCAGTGGATCTGGAACCCCTTGCGGCGAAGGAGGTCGCCTCTCGGGTGACCGGGGTCGTACGGCGCGGGAACCCGTTTGAGTGCCTCGCCCATCATCCCGGTGTCGGCCCGTGCCTCGAGGCGGGCCACGGCCTCGGCGAACGGTGCTCCGGTGGCTTCGTCGTCGATGGCCGCCCGCCACCGGTCGAGTTGCTCGGGAGCGAACGGCATGCCGATGCCGAAGCCGATCCCTTCGGGGTGAATGCGCACGGCGACCTTCGCTCCGGTCTTCTTCGATTCGCCCTCCCAGAACCACATGAGCACGTGGTCCTTGTAGAGGTCCTTGCCCTTGGAGAAGCGCACGTCGTTGTTCATCGGGCTGATCGAGCCGTTGATCCTCGGCGTCCCGGTGAGCCCGGCCGAGACCTTGTCGTGGAGCTCGGGAATCATGGCCTCGACGAAGGCCCTGCTCGGGTCGATCAGCAGCCCGTTGAGCTCGGGTTTGCGAGAGGCGTAGTCGTCGCGGGTCCAGCCGGGCATCTCGGCCAGCAGGTCCAACACCCCGTCCTCGTATCCCTCGAATTCGGACACCACAGTCCTTTCGTCGTCGGTCATCTTCGCTCACCCGACGAACGGGTGGCGCCGATCTCGACACCGCCGTACAACTTCCTGGCATGCGAGACTTCTGCGGTGAGCGTGTTCGCCCTGACCGAACTCCAGCAGCAGATCCGAGCCGAGGCCGATCGGTTCTGCAAGGACAAGATCGCCCCGCTGGCAGGCGAGATGGACGACCACGAGTCGTGGCCCGTCGGCCTGTTCGAGATGCTCGGGCAGCAGGGCTACCTGGGGCTCACCGTGCCCGAGGAGTACGGCGGCCAGGGCATGAGCCTGCTCGACGCCGGTCTGGTGTGCGAGGCGATGCACAAGTACAACCCGGGCGTCGGACTCAGCTGGGGAGCCCACGACAACCTCTGCGTCAACAACATCCACGCCAACGGCACCGAGGCGCAGCGCCGGAAGTACCTGCCCGGGCTGTGCGACGGCACACTCGTCGGCGCCCTCGGGCTCACCGAGCCGGGAGCCGGGTCCGACGCACTCGGCTCGATGGCGACGACGGCGACGCGTGACGGCGACGAGTACGTCCTCAACGGCCGCAAGATCTTCATCACCAACGGCCCGATCGCCGACGTGGTGCTCGTCTACGCCAAGACCGATCTGGCGGCCCGGGCCCGCGGCATCTCGGCATTCATCCTCGAGACCGACACGCCAGGGTTCGCCGTCGCCCAGAAGATGATCAAGCAGGGCTTCCGCGGCAGCCAGACCGGCGAGCTGGTGTTCGACGACTGCCGGGTTCCGGCCGAGAACCTGTTGGGCGAGGAGAACAACGGGGTCGCCGTCGTGATGAGTGGGCTCGACATCGAGCGGGCGTTCCTGGCCCTGGGCCCGATCGGCATGTCGGAGCGCTGCCTCGAGCTGTCGCTCGAGTACGCCGACGATCGCGAGCAGTTCGACCGACCGATCGCCGACTTCCAGGCCCTCCAGCACAAGCTGGCCGACATGTGGGTCGAGCTCGAGATCGGCCGCACCTACTGCTACCGCGTCCTCGAGATGTGTCAGGAACTCGAGGCCGGCGGTGCGGTACGCGGCGACATCCATGCCCATTCGGCCGCCGCCATCCTCTACTCCGCCGAGTCGTTCACCCGGATCGCGGACGCTGCCGTCCAGCTCCACGGGGGCTACGGCTACATGTGGGAGATGGAGATCAACCGGCTCTACCGCGCCACCAAGCTCCTCGAGATCGGAGCAGGCACGAGCGAGATCCGTCGCAACATCATCTTCGACCAGCTCCGAAGCGGGGGCGTGTAGTCGGCTCCTTACCCCGGAGGTCATCGCCTTCGGTCGTTCGGTCCCGCAGGATCGGTTCATGACCGAACGAACCGACATCGAACGACTGCAACTGGTCCTGAAGGCCAACGCGACGACCTCGGGCCTCGGTGGCCTGATCGGACTGGTGGCCGCCGGATTCCTGTCGGACTGGATGGGGGTCGACCACGTCGTGCTCACCGCCGCCGTCTCGGCCGGGCTGATCGTGTTCGCCGCGCTCGTGGTCCACGCCTCGAGCACGACGGAACGAGCCGTGCAGCTCACGCCGCTGATCTCGATGGGCGACGTGGCCTGGGTCGCGGCGACGGTCGTGGTCGTGGCGTCGGGCACGCTGTCAACTGGCGGCAACGTCCTGGCCGCCCTCATCGGGCTGATGGTGCTCGATTTCGCGTGCCTCCAGCTGTGGTTCCGAACCCGGGCCACCCAGGGTCAGGTGGCCGTTGCGGCGTGAACGGAGCAACTTCCCGGTCGAGCGGCCGCGAACCGCACACCTGACCGGGGAGTTGCCGGTGACCCGCCCAACTTCCCGGCCGACTGGCCGCAAACCGCACACCCGACCGGGAAGTTCGGGCTCAGGTCGGGTCGAGCACGCCTCGCAGCCAGCGAACGTGACGGGTCAGGGCTTCGTCCGCCGTCGCCAGCTGGCTGACCATGTTGAGATAGCCGTGAAGGAACGACGGCTCGTGGTGATGGGTGACCTCGACCCCGGCGGCGGTGGCCAACTCGACGAAACGGATGGCCTGATCGGACAGGGCGTCGTACTCGGCGGTCGTGACCAATGTCGGCGGCAGTCCGGCGAGGTCGCAGCGGTGGGGCACGGCCTCGTCGGGCACCGGATCCCCGGCGTAGACCACGAACCCGAGCGCGGTCAGCGGCTGGGTCAGCCAGAGCGTCTCGGGAACCTCCTCGGGCCGATCGCCGGTCGGATACGGCCCGTCGATCGGATCGGTCGCCGGGTAGGCGAGCAACAGCGCCTGCGGCTTCGGGAAGTCGTCGTCGCGCATTGCGATGGCCGCGGCTGCGGCCAGGTTGCCGCCGGCCGACGCCCCACCGAGCGCAACGCGCTCGTGATCGACGTCGAGCGCATCGATTGCCGCGTGGAACGCGGTGATGAGGTCGTCGCGCGCATCGGGGTGGGTGGCATCAGGGGCGAGCCGGTAGTCGACCGAGATGACTGCTCCGGTCAGTTCGGAGGCCACCTGCTGGGCGACCGCATGGGCCTCGGGCATGTCGAGGTTGCCGGCCACCCACGCACCGCCATGCGCCCACACCAGTGCGGGACACGACGGCGGCGCGTCGACCGACCGGTAGAGCCGGCAGGGCACCCCACCGAGCTCGACCTCGCTGATCTTCACGCCGAGTCGGCGCGGCACCACGGGTTCGGGCGGGGCCACCTCGCCCGACATCACCTGAGCGATGGTGGCGCCGTAGAGATGGGAGACCAGCTCTCGGGCACCCGGGTCGAGCGGCATGGTCCGAACGTACTCGGGTGCGCGACCAGCGACGGCGGGGCGGCGCAGTCAGCCGGTCGGGTCAGTCGGTCGGGGTCAGGCGGAACACCGGGATCGTGCGTGAGGTCTTGGCCTGGTACTCGGCGTACTCGGGGTAGATGCCCACGGCGATGTCCCAGAGCCGGGCCCGTTCGGCGCCGTCGGTCTCGGTGGCCCGGTAGGTGCGCTTGGTCGCTCTGTCCTGGAGCGTCACCGCCTCGGGGTCGGCTCGCATGTTGAACACCCACGACGGGCTCTTGGGAGCGCCGCCCATCGAGCCGACGGCGATCCAGTCCTCGCTGTCGGGCACCGGCACTCGGATGATCGGGGTGAAGCGGGTCTCTCCCGACTTGGCGCCGACCGTCGTGAGGACCACGCACGGCAACCCGTTCCAGATCGCGCCGTCCTCACCGTCGGTCTCGAGGTAGCGGCGGACGTGATCGGCCACGTAGTCGCGGAATCGATCGGGATCCATCGTGCTCATGGGGCCAGCTTGCCACTCGGCGCGACGGGGCGTCAGAGTGAACCGAGCACCTCGTCGGTGTGCTGTCCGTACTCGGGCGCCGGGCCGGGGATCTCGCGTGGAGCGCCGGCGAAGGCGGCGGCCGGGCGGACCTCCATGATCGAGCCGGCCGCGCCGTTGTCGTGGACCACGATGCTGTCGTTGTGCATGACCTGCGGGTCGAGGTGGACGGCGTCGAGCGACGCGATGGCGGCGCCCGGCACGTCGTTGGAGCGCATGCGTTCGAGCGCCTCGGACGTGGTGAGCGGTGCGATCGCCCGGTCGAACTCGGCTGCGAGCGCGTCGGCGTTCGCCTCTCGAGCCTCGAAGGTGGCGAAGCGGGGGTCATCCAGCCATTGCGGGCCGAAGGCCGCGGAGAGGTGGGGCCACGTCCGCATCCCGGACGCGACGATGGCGACGTGGCCGTCGGTGGTCTTGCGGACCTCGTACAGCTCGGAGAAGTGCGGAGCGTGGGTCACGCCGTCGCCTTGGAGGGCGCGGTCCATCATGCCGTCGGGCCAGAAGAACCACAGGCCGATGTCGAGCATCGAGACCTCGAGGTGCTGGCCACCCATCCCCCGCTCACGGCCGAGGACCGCCGCGGTGATGGCCTGGGCGACCGTCAGCGCCGTCACCTTGTCGATCACGAACTGCCGGATGAGGGTGGGCTCGTTCGTCTCGTCGGACTGCAACGCGGCCATGCCCGTCATGGCCTGGATGACGTAGTCGTAGACCTTCTCGCCGGCGTTCGGTCCACTAGAACCGAACCCCGACACCGACACGTAGACGAGGTCGGGGTGGTCGGCACGCACGTCGGTCTCGCCGATGCCCATTCGCTCGGCGGCGCCGGGGCGGAAGTTCTGCACGAACACATCGGCGCTGGCGATGAGCTTCTTCATCGCAACGAGGCCGTCGGGCGTCTTGGTGTCGATCACCACCGACTTCTTGCCGCGGTTGGCTCCGTGGAACAGCGCGCCCATCTTCTTGCGGCGGGTTCCGAGGAAGCGCATGCGATCCCCCACCCCGTCGGGCACCTCGACCTTGATCACCTCGGCGCCCTGCTCGGCCAGCAGCATCGTGGCGAAGGGAACCGAGATCATCTGCCCTGCCTCGACGATGCGAATCCCCTCGAGTGGCTTCACCGCGAGGAGCGTAGGTGAGCCGACGCGGCCCGGCTCAGGAGTCGCTCGCGTCGCTCGACTCGGGGGTCGAGGCACCGTCGGGTTCGACGTCGTCGAGCCGCGACGCGCGTACGTGAGCGACGCGAAGCAGCATCGCGAGGAACAGCAGCGGAACGAGCACCATGGCGGCCTCGTCCCACCCTCCCTCGTGGGCGAGAAACAGCACGTCCATGCCGCCATCTTGCCGCCTCGACCAGCCGATCCCGCCATCGCGGCGGCCGATGCCGCGTGCCCTGGGCGCGATCGCTCGGTCTGGCGCAGACTGAACCCGCAGGACCGCTGGCAGACTGGGTCGCCATGGCCGACTTCTTCCCTGTCGATGGTCGACCCGACCGGGCCTCGGTCAAGCGGACCCTCGTGCTGGTCTTCGTCATCGCCCTGGTGCTCGGCAACCTCGGTGGTGGGGTGGCGGGCGTCATCGGCGCCCTCGGGACGAGTGTGCACGAGGCGGGACACGCCACCTTCGCGGATCTGCTGACAGGGCGGGTCAGCAGCGTCACCGTGTTTCAGGAGGGCGGCGGCGTCACGTTCACCGAGGTGTCGGACAGCTGGTGGAGGACCTTCCTCGTGGCCGGATCAGGGTACCCGGCCACCTTGTTCGCCGGCCTCGCACTGTTGACCGCGGTCCTCTTCGGCCGGACGACCCGGATCACCGCAGCGGTGGCTGCCGGGATCTCGCTGCTGGTCTGGGTGTTCTGGGTCCCGTTCAATTCGACGGTTCCGTTCGTCAGCGACGGTGAGCAGCGCTTCACGTGGTTCCTCCTGGGCATCACCACGCTCGTGTTCGCCGGGATCGCCGCCATCCCCGACCGCTACGAACAAGCGCGTCGGATCGGACTCGGCATCCTGGCGGTCGGCCTGCTCACCGATGCCTTCAGCGCCGGGCGGACCCTCGTGATCGTCGAGGGAAGCCCGGGCGACACCGCCAGCGACGCCGACGCGCTGGCGGATGCGGTAGGCGTCGGGTCATCGACGATGTGGGCCTGGCTCCTGCGAGGCTCGCTGTTCGTGATCGCGTTCCTCTGGGCCCGCTGGGCCCTCAATCGGGCGGGCAAGCCGGCACGGCCCTGACGCGCCTCACCCAGATCGACTTCCGCAACGCCAGTGACCCAGATACAAGGACGTGCGCGTACAAGAATCCGAGAACTGACTCACTCGAACCGCTGGTGCATCTCCCGGGCCATGTCGAGGAAGTTGTGGGGAGCGTCGGGTGCGAAGTCGCCGGGGGTGTAGGTGACGTGATCGATCGACCCCTCGAACGGGAACGTCCGGTACCGCTCGTAGAGGCTCCACGACACCGGTGAGCGCCGGTCGATCCCGACGTCGATGCCCTGGAACGGGGCCATGGCCATCACCATCGGGACCTGGCTGATCCCGCCCCGATCATCGCCGTCGACGGTGACCGTGAGGTCGTACTTCAGCCCGCCCGGCGCAGCGAGGTCGAGTTCGATGACCTGGCGACCCTCGGTCGGGCGGCCCGCACGGTGCTCGTGCATGTGGCCGTACGCGTTGTAGACGAGCAGCAGTTCGTCGTCGACGACGTAGAGGCCGTAACCACCGCCCTGGTCGCCGTGGGCGATGATCGTGCCCTGCTGGCCGGGGGCCCACGAGAGCTCGGCCCGGATGTTGCACGACCGGAACGTGATCAGCTGGAGGCTGCGGTAGCGGTCGAGAGAGGGGGTCCCCGGCCGGATGGTCACCGGCTCGGTGAGGACGTCATCGTACGGAGGCCGGATGAGCTCCTTGAGCATCGACCGCTCGTCGACGGGGAACACCTGGTTGGCCCAGGCCGCCTCGTCCCAGGCAGCGACCATCTCGGCCAGCTTCTCCGGGCGCTCGGCCGCCAGGTCGTGCAGCTCGGTCGGATCGGCGCGCAGGTCGTGCAGCTCCCACGGCTCGGTCGAGAGCGCGGTCTGGGCCTGGTGGACGGTGACCGCCGACCAGCCATCGCGGTACATGCCGCGATGACCCCAGTTCTCGTACAGCTGCTCGGGGTGCGTGGATGCGGCCGCCGAGTCGACGACCGCATCGGCGAAGCTCGCCCCCACCGGCTCCGGGCTCGGCTTGCCGTTCTTGGTCGCGGGAACCTCGAGGCCGAGCAGGTCGGCCAGCGTCGGCAGGATGTCGGTGACGTGCTGGTAGGGCGTCCGGATCTCACCGGCCGCCTCGGCGAAGCGCTCCGGCCAGGAGATGATGAGCGGCACCTGCTGGCCCCCCTGATGGGTGTTGACCTTGTACAACCGGAACGGGGTGTTGCCGGCCATCGCCCACCCCATCGGGTAGTGCGGCAGCGTCTGCGGCCCACCGAGCAGGTCGAACCGGTCGAGGTGCGGGCCGATGTCGTCGGTGCTCCCCATCCCGGCCTTGCTGAGCAGCACCTCGAAGTACTGCGAGGTTCCGAGCTCGTCGCCCTCGCGCGACGCGCCGTTGTCGCTGGTGAAGACGACGATCGTGTTGTCCCACTCGCCGCTCGCCTCGAGCTCGGCCCTCAGCCGGCCCAGGTTCTGGTCGACGTTGTCGACCATGGCCGCATAGATCTCCTGGTAGCGGGCGAACAGCTGACGCTCGTCGTCGCTCAGCTCGTCCCAGGCCGGCACCGCGTGTTCGGGCTCGTGGTTGCGCGGCGGCAACTCGGCGTGGTCGGGAACGACGCCGAGCTCCTTCTGGCGGGCCAGCCGTTGCTCACGGATGGCATCCCAACCGGCGGCGTACTTCCCCTCGTACTTGGCCATGTCTACGGCCTTGGCCTGGAGCGGCGCGTGCACGGCACCGTGGGCGAAGTACAGGAAGAACGGCTTGTGCGGGTGGTTGGTGCGGAGCTGACGGATCATGCCGATGGCCTGATCGGTCAGGTCGTCGGTGAAGTAGTAGTCGTCGTCGAACTCGTCGATGTCGAGCATCCGGTTGTCCTCGAACAACTGGTGCGGATGATGGAAGTTCGTGAACCCGTCGAGGATCCCGTAGTAGCGCTCGAACCCGACCTGAAGGGGCCACGACTTCTTCGACCCGCCCATCGAGTTGTCGCTGTCCTTGCACAGATGCCACTTGCCGACGGCGAAGGTGGCCCACCCCGAGTCGCGGAACACGTCGGCCATCGTGACGGCGTCGTCGCGAAGCTCCATGGCGTAGCCGGGGAAGCCCGGGTCGGCATGCGCGACGTGGCCGACACCGGCCATGTGCGGGTTGAGGCCAGTGAGCAGCGACGCTCGGGTCGGCGAGCACATCGGATTGACGTGGAAGTTGCTGAACCGCACTCCCCCGGCGGCAAGGGCGTCGATGTTCGGAGTGTCGATCTCTGAGCCGAAGCACCCGGCGTCGCTGAACCCCAGATCGTCGACCAGCATCACGATCACGTTGGGTGCGTCGGCGCCGGGGTCGGGACGTTCGGGCCACCACGACGTCGAGGTCGAGAAGATCCGACCGGCCTCGCCACCGAAGCCGTCGTACGCCTGCGGGCGCTGGGGTGTGCCGGGTGTGTCGCTCATGGCCGGCCATGTTGCCACTCGCCACGACCGCTCGGGTGCGTTGGTCCGGCGGCTCGACCGCTTCTACGTTGGCCGCCGTGAACCTGATCGACCGCCTCGAGGGTCTCGGCGACGAGGCCCGCGCCGTGGGGAAGGCCGCGGTCACCTACCTCATCGGGCTCACCGACCCACACGACGAGGACATCATCGAGATCATCGACTGCAACCATCCCGAGGGGACCCCGTGCCTGATGACGCCGGTGTTCCTCGTACACGGGTTCAGTCACAACTGGTCGGGTTGGCTGCCGACCCTCGAACGACTGGGCGAGGCGGGCTACCACCGCTTCATCCGATTCAACTACGAGAGCATCGGCGATCCGCCCGAGGAGATCGGCGGCGCGTTCGCCCGCCGCGCCTACGAGGTGAAGCTCAGGCTCGACACCGATCGCGTCCACGTGGTCGGCCACAGCCTCGGTGGTGTGGTCGCCCGCTACTGGGCGGTCGTGCTCGACGGGGCCGACGAGATCGGCCATGTCGTCACCCTCGGCTCACCGCTCAACGGAACACCGTGGTCGGTCCTCCCGTTCCTGCCCCGTGGGCTGAGTGAGCTCGAGCCCGGATCCGAACTGGTCACCATCCTCAACGGTGGCGACGACGACCGGTCGAAGTGGACCACGGTCGCCGGCGACCAGGACCTCTTGGTCCCGCCCGACTACGCCGATCTCGAAGGGTCGCATCACGTCGTGTTCGAGGGTGCCGGTCACGTCGGTCTGCTCTACGACGAGCGGGTCCTCGACCAGATCGCTGACAGCCTGGTCACCGCCGACACCCCCTGACCCGGCCGACGCGCCATTTCGCAGACCCGATCTACGCTGCCGCGCCATGAGTGCATCGATGTTCGAGTTGGCGGCCGAGCGGGTGGCGGCGGGGGCTGATCACCACACCGAGGCCGCCGGGTTGGTGGCCGAGATGACCCTCGACGAGAAGCTCGGGTGTCTCGACGGCGACCTGCCCTTCTGGCCCGGCGTCATCGACATGACCGGCGGGGGCTACCACCGCCACACCTGGCCGGCCGCGGTGGTCGAGCGCCTCGACGTTCCCGGACTCCGCTTCTCCGACGGACCGCGCGGCTGCGTGGTCGGCCGGGCAACGGCGTTCCCGGTCTCCATGGCGCGCGGCGCGACCTTCGATCCCGACCTCGAGGCCGAGGTCGGTCGGGCCATCGGCGCCGAGCTCCGAGCGTCGGGCGCCACCTACACCGGGGCGGTGTGCATGAACCTGCTGCGCCATCCGGCCTGGGGGCGGGCGCAGGAGACCTACGGCGAGGACCCGCACCACGTCGGCGAGATGGCTGCGGCGTTCACCCGTGGCCTCCAGGAGCACGTCATGGCCTGCATGAAGCACTTCGCCTGCAACTCGATGGAGAACGCTCGATTCCGAGTCGACGTCACGGCCGACGACCGGGCGTTGCACGAGGTCTACCTGCCGCACTTCCGGCGGGTCGCCGACGAAGGCGTGGCGAGCGTCATGAGCGCCTACAACTCGGTCAACGGCGAGTGGTGCGGCGAGAACCGGACCCTGCTCATCGACGTCCTCCGGGGCGAATGGGGCTGGGACGGCTACGTCACCTCCGACTTCATCTTCGGCCTGCGCGATCCGGTGAAGTCGGTTCGGGCCGGGCTCAACATCGAGATGCCCTTCAGCCAGCAGCGGGCCACGGCGCTGGCCGACGCCATCGACGACGGCACGCTCGACATCGCCGACGTCGATGCCCGAGTCGCCGAGACGGTGGCGACCTTCCTGCGGTTCCATCGTGTCTTCGCCGAGCAGCCTCCGGTCGAGGTGATCGCGTCCGAGCCGCACCGCCGCTTGGCTCGACAGGTCGCCCGACAGTCGATGGTCCTGCTCCGCAACGACGACCTGCTCCCGCTTGCTCCGTCGTCGACCCTGGCCGTCGTCGGTCGGCTCGGTGCGGTCGAGAACCTCGGCGATCGCGGGTCGAGCAACGTGTTCCCGCCCGAGGTGTCGACCCCGGTCGACGGGTTGTCCGAGGTCTTCGACGTCGTCCACGGAACCGACCCGGCCATCGCTGCCGACACCGACGCCGCCCTCGTGATCGTCGGGACCACCTGGGTCGACGAGGGCGAATACATCGACGGCAGCGAGAGCGGCCGGCTCTCCACCGAGTTGTTCCCGCCGTCGGACCACCCTGCGGTGGGTTTCGATGCGACGCTCGACCTCCCCGACCCGGTGTTCGACGACCCGCCGACACCCGCCGGCCAGGCCGAGAGCGAGGGGTTCACCGGATCACTCGGCGGCGACCGCGCCTCGCTGCACCTCAGCGACGTCGATGTCGACCTCATCCGCGCGACCGTCGCCGCCAATCCCCGCACGGTGGTCGCCGTCATGGGCGGCAGTGCCTTCGTGATGGACTGGCTCGACGAGGTCGGCGCGGCCCTGATGCTCTGGTACCCGGGAATGGAGGGCGGCCGCGCGCTGGCCGACGTGCTGAGCGGCGCCGACGAGCCCGGCGGTCGACTCCCGTTCGCCATCCCGCGAGCGGAGTCCGATCTGGTCCGGTTCGATCGGGATGCCTCGGCTGAGACCTACGAACTGCTGCACGGGCAGTGGCATCTCGACCATCAGGGCGTGGCCGCTCACCTCCCGTTCGGTCACGGTCTCGGCTACACCGAGTTCTCGATCGACGGGTTCGACGTCGATGCCGCCGACCGCGCGGACGCCAGGGCGTCCGCCACGGTGCGCAACGTGGGCCCACGACGTGGATCAGCCGTGGTCTACGTCTTCGCTCACGTGGCGTCGTCCGCGGATGCCCGTCCGCCCGAGCGCCTGGTCGGCTTCGCACGAGTCACGCTCGACCCTGGCGATGAGGTCGAGACCACGATCGAGTTGGATCTCGGCGCCCTCGAGGTTCGCACCCCCGACGGCTGGACGTTCGAACCCGCGGCCTATCGGTTCACCGCCGGTCAGCACGCCCACGATCAGGCTGGGGTGGTCGAGCTCGACCTCGCCTGAGCACCGGGGCGCTGCCGATCGGCGTCCGCTGCGGGCTACGTTCTGGCGCTCCCTCTCCGAAGGCTCTCATGCGTACCCTGGTCTCCGCAGTTCTGCTCGCCCTCGTGCTCGCCTCGTGCGCGAGCGACGACTCCACCGATGTCGAAGCAAGCGATGCCGTGGCACCCGCCGCCGCGGCCGAGCTCACACCGGCCGCCGACGACCCGATCCTCGACGCGGTGACCGTCTCCGACCCGATCTCCGAAGGCGGCGATCCGGTGGTCACGATCGACGGCGAGCTGTCGACCGACGAGTCCGCCCGCCGCGTGCTCATCGAGGGCGACGGCACCGTCGCCGAGCCGGGCTCGGCGGTCACGTTTCACTTCACCGCGAGCAACGGACGCACCGGCGAGCGCTTCGACGGCACCCGACCCGGCGAACCGGCCACGGTGACCCTCGACCCCGAGGCGGTGCTTCCGGGCATCTACCGGAGCCTGGTCGGCCTGCCGGCCGGCACCCAGGTCGTGGCGGCGATCTCGCCGAACGACGGGTTCGGCGCGCGAGGGCGGACTCGCCGACCTGGGCATCGAGGCCACCGACACCGTGGTGTTCGTCTTCGATCTCATCGATGTGTCGATTCCGCTCGAACGGGCCACCGGCACTGCGGTCGAGCCGCCCGAAGGGCTGCCGGTCGTGACGCTCGCCGAAGACGGCAAGCCGACGATCGAGATCCCCGACACCGACCCGCCGGGCGAGCTCGTCGGCCAGGTGCTCATCGAGGGCGACGGCGCCGTGGTCGAGGCCGGCCAGAACTTGACCGTCCACTACACCGGCGTCATCTGGCCAGGGGGCGAGCAGTTCGACTCCTCATGGGACCGCGAGGAACCGGCCGCCTTCGACATCGGCGTCGGCTCGGTCATCCCCGGCTGGGATGAGACGCTCGTCGGCCAGACCGTCGGCTCGCAGCTGCTGCTCGTGATCCCGCCCGAAGACGGCTATGGAGCCGACGGGAACGCCTCCGCCGGAATCGACGGCACCGACACGCTCGTGTTCGTCGTCGACATCCTCGGCGCCGCCTGACCGCGCTGACCTGGGCTCAGACGAGCGAGGGAAGCTCGAAGGCGTCGATGAAGTCGACGATCTCCTCGCCGTCGGTCGACCAGAGGACCTGATGGAGATCGTCGGGTTCGAACAGCGCCTCGAGGACCGCCCGCACGGGATAGCGCTCGGTCCAGTAGCCGTCGAGGTCGTAGAAGACCATCGGGCTGAACATCCCCTCCACGGTTCGATAGGCGTTCTGCGCCGCGTCCTGGAAGATCTCCTGGATCGTGCCGGCCCGCCCGGGGAGGAACACCACCCCGTAGGTCGCGAGGGCGAGCAGGCCGTCCTCGCGCAGCGAGTTCTCGAAGTACTTGGCGTGGCTCGTCGCCAGCGGGGTGGGCGGCTCGTGGCCGTACAGCCAGGTGGGGATGCCGATCGTCTCGTTGCTGACCGAGTCGGTGTCCTGGGCGAGGGCGAAGGCGGGCTGTTGCCACTGGTGCAGGACCGCGAGGGCGTCGAGATCGAAGTCGCGGCCGGAGTGACCCAGAATCCTGGCGGCCTCGTCGGGGAACCCGAGGGCCTCACGGTCGCGCCCGATCTCGAGCAGGCCTTCGTCGATGCGGTCGGGGTCGAGCAGGCGCGCGCCGAGATGGGCGGCCTCCATCGCACCGGGGCCACCACCGGTGAGCACGGTGAGGCCGGCCCGTGACAACCCGCCGGCGATCTCTGCGGCAGCGATGTACACGGGCGAGTTCCGGGCGAGGGCGTGACCGCCCATGATCGCGACCGGCCGCCTCCCGCTGAGCACCAGTTGGTCGTGGAGCAGTCGGCTGACCGCGGTGTCGTGGGTTGCCCGGTCGTGGGCCGTGTGGTCGTGTTCGGGGGCCCGGAGTCCCGCACGAACCGCGGCGAGGTAGGTGCGGGCGTCGAACGTCGAGGCGTAGCTGTGCGGGTCGGCAGTCGTCCAGCCGTCGAAGAGATCGGCACGGCGATAGAGCGAGTCGGGCGGAAGGGTCACGGTGGGGTGCTGGTTTCGGTCAGACTGTGGGGGTGAACGACCTCGAAGATGCGCGGAACGACCTCGAGAAGGCCTACCAGAAGGTGCGTGAGGACCTCGGTGAGGTCCACGTGGCGTTCGAGGCGGTCATGGCGGCCGGACCCGAAGACGACATCCACGACTTGCTGAAGACGTTGCAGGACGAGGTCAAGGAAGCTCGCGACGGCGGCCTGCTCAAGTCGGGCGCCAACGACCACAAACGGGCCCTGAAGAAGTACCGCGACCTCCAACCCTGATTCGCTCGCCGCTCTGGCGGCGGATCGGTCAGTCGGGCCGGGTGGCGAGTTCGGCCTTGCGGGCCCGCTCGGTGCTCCGGCGCTTCCAGAACTTCTGCTTCCAGTGCCGCTCGTCGCGACCGCTCGTCCGGGCCTTGGCGCTCTTGTCGATCTCGCTCGGGTCGAGGTCGACCGTCTCGTGCTTCGGTCGCGGCGTCACCACCGCGTCGCCTTCGTCTTCGTCGATGCGAGCGAGGATCTGATGAGTCTGGTGACGCGCCTTGCGATTGCTCGCTCGTCGCTCGTCCTTCGTCGGCGCTGCGTGGGTGGCACCCGGGGCAGCGGATCGAGAGGCTCGGTGACGGTTGGACATGAACGTCCCTCCATGGCTTCGACGATGGGTTGTCCGAGCATCTTCTCGCGTCCCGGATGCTTCCGCGCTCCAGATCGCCAACAAGTCGCTGACCTGCGCATTCGGGCGCCCATGAGTCGACTTCCCGGCGACCGACCGAATCGGCAAGACTCAGGTGTGGTTACGAGTCAGACCGACGTCGGCGCGCGCACGAAGCCCGCCATCACCGAGGACGAGGCGACCCGGGCGTTCAGCCTCTCGGTCGTCATCTCGGGCGTGCGTTGCCTGCTCACCTACATCCTGTTCCCCTGGGTGCTCCCGGCCGTGGGCATCGCCAGCGGGGTGGGTCCCGGCATCGGCCTCGTGGTCGGCACCGTCGCGATCGGGTTCAACGTGGCGAGCATCCGCCGGTTCTGGCTGTCCGACCACAAGTGGAAGTGGCCGATCACCGCCTTGAACACCGGAGTGATCATCCTGCTGGTCGTGCTGATCGCCATCGATCTCCGCGACTTCTTCGGCTGAGGAACTGCGCACCCGATATCCCGGCTCTCCGATGAGGGCCGACCGGTAGCGTCGATCCGATGCGTCCGCTGCGAGTCCCCGGCTTCGCGCTGCTCCTCAGCGGACAGGCCGTCAACTCGATCGGCAACTGGGTCGCCATCATCGCCATCTGGGGCTTCGCCTCGTTCGAGTTCGACGCCGGCGCCGCCGACCTCGGCCTGCTGTTCGTGGTGTTGTCGCTGCCAGGGGCGCTGCTCGGCCCACTGCTCGGTGTGCCCATCGACCGACTCGGGCCGCGCAAGACCCTCATCATCGCCAACCTCCTCGGCGTCGCCGCTGCCCTCGCCCTCTCGCAGGCCGAGTCCTACGGGCAGATCATCGTCCTGGCTCTGCCCCTCGGCCTCATCGAGGCCCTCGCCACCTCGTCGCTCGACGCCCTGCCCCCACGCATGGTCGACGACGCCGACCTCGTGTCGGCCAATGCGCTGCTCGGGAGCGCACAGAACGTGGCCATCATCATCGGCCCCCTGGTCGCCGCCGCGGTCAACATCCGTTGGGGGCTCCAGGGCGCCTTCATCGCCGACGCCGCCACGTTCGTGGTCGGCATCGCCGTGGCCATCCCGCTGAAGGTCGACCCGGTCGAGACGCCACGTGGATCGGCGAGGACCGAACTCCGCGAGGGCATCTCGCTGGCCCGGCGCACTCCGGGCCTGCGCTGGACGTTCCGCGTGGCGACCATCACCTACCTGCTGTGGGGACTGGCGGGCATCCTCGAGCCGCTCTATGTCCGCGACGTGCTCGGCGAATCCGACAATACGTTCGCGCTCCTCCAGACCGTGTTCGGGGTCGGCCTGGTCAGCGCCGAACTCGTGCTCGCGCGCATCGGCGACCGCATGGCCCGACCTCGCTACGTGGCGATGGCCACCATCTTCAGCGGCGCCACCGCCTCGATCTACCTCGGCACCGAGTACCTGCTGGTCGCCTACGTGGGCGTGTTCCTGTGGGGTGTCGACATCGCGTTCTTCTTCTCACCGGCCAAGACGCTGTTGCAGCGCTACGCACCCATCCACGCCCATGGGCGCATCATGAGCCTCAACCAGGCCGCCGAACCGCTGGGGAGCGTCATCGCCGCACCCGTGGCCGCGGTCGCGGTCGGCATCGTCGGCGTTCCCGCCGTGGCCATCACCGCCGGGACCGCGGTCGCCGGCGGCGGGCTGCTGGCTCTGCGCACCAGCCGCAGCCTTCCCGACCCACCCGACCGCGCCATTCCACCCGGCCCCGACCACTCGCTCGACGCGGTCGCCCACGGTGGCCCGGCTCCGATCTGACGCCCACCCCGCGCTGGTAGCGTCTCCCGGCCATGTCCACACCGCTCGACCTGTCGTTCGTGATGTCGGCCGACGATCTCGACTCCTTGCCGGACTCGCCGGCCGAGGTCGCCGTGGTCGGCCGGTCGAACGTCGGCAAGTCGTCGCTGCTCAATGCCCTGGCCAACCGGAAGTCGCTGGCGAAGACATCGAAGACCCCGGGCCGGACCCAGTTGCTGAACTGCTTCGTCACGCCCGACGGATCGACCGTGGTCGACTGTCCCGGCTACGGCTACGCAGCGGTCCCCGACCGGGTGCGACGGCAGTGGCAGCCGATGATCGAGGGCTACCTGCTCAACCGCGAGCCGCTCGCGATGATCGCCGTGCTCGTCGATGGAGCGATCGGCCCCACCGACCTCGATCTCCAGCTGCTCGAGTGGCTGCGTGCCGAAGGGCTCCCCCACTCGGTCATCGCCACCAAACACGACAAGGTCAAGCCGGCCAAGCGCGAGCGTCGCAAGATCGAGGTCGCCGAGGCATGCATGCTCGAACGGCCCGACGTGGTCTGGACGAGCGCAGCCAAGAACGTCAACATCGATCGCCTTCGCGATCTGTTCCGGCTCTGGCTCAGCTGAGACCTGCGGGGCCAGGTCATCGCCGGTCCCAGCTCCACGCAGCCGGTGCGATCGCTACCGTGCGCTCATGGCTGCGGTCACCGCTGACGACGTCCGACCACTCGAGGCCCACGCCGAGTGGAGTGCCGACGACGTCGCCGACGCCGACACCTGGACGCACCGGCTGTCGGCGGCCGAGATCGACGAACTCCGCGAGGCCCTGACGACAGCACGGTCACGCCACGACGAGCTCATCGATGTCACCCGCGACGACTTCCCGCTCCCCGGCCTTGCGCCCACGCTGCGCCGCATCGTGACCGAGTTGATCGACGGTCGGGGGTTCGCTCGCATCGCCGGGCTCCCCGTCGGCGATCTCGGGTTCGAGGATGCGTCGTGGATCTATTGGGGCATCGGCCGGCACCTCGGCGAACCGTGGCCGCAGAACGCCAAGGGTCACGTGCTGGGCGATGTGCGCGACCAGGGCAAGGCGCCCGACGACCCGACGGCGCGAGGCAACGAGATCGGCGGTGCCGGGCTGACGTTCCACAGCGACGGATCCGATCTCGTCGGGCTGCTCTGTCTCGATGCCGGAGTGAGCGGCGGCGAGAGCATGGTGGCCAACGTCGTCGCCGCCCACAACGAACTCGTGCGGACCCGGCCCGATCTGGCCGCCGCCCTGCACGAACCCCTCCCCTACGACTTCCGCGGCGAACAGGCAGACGGATCCCGGCCGTACTACCTGGTCCCGACGTTCACCGAGCACCACGACCGGCTGTTCGTCCGCCACATCCGACCGTTCATCGAGGCCTCGCAGCGGCACCCCGACGCACCCCGCATCACCGAGGTGCAGCGCGAAGCCATGGACGCGCTCGACAGGTTCGTCGCGGACCCGCAGAACCGGGTCGAGATGCGCCTCGAGCCCGGCGACATGCAGTTCATCAACAACTACCACGTGCTCCACGGCCGCCGGAGCTACGTCGACGACCCCGAGTCCGGTCGGGTCCGGTTCCTCAAACGGCTCTGGCTGGCCACCGATGCGCTGGGTGCCGACGATCGCCCGCCCCAGTTCCAACGCACCGGCGCCATGACCCACTGGGCCGAGAACCGCAGCCGCGCCTAGTTCAGAGTGCGGCGGTGATGGCGTCGAGGAGTTCGTCGTAGGTCTCCAGCGCCGGGAACTGACCGAACTCGTCGATGACGTTGGCGGGTGCGTGGAACAGGAACCCGGCGTCGGCCTCGGCCAGCATCGACGTGTCGTTGTAGGAGTCACCGGCCGCGATGACCCGATAGTTCAGCGAGTGGAACGCCTCGACGGCTCTCCGCTTCTGGTCGGGCTGACGGAGGCGGTAGTCGACGATCTCGTCGTCGGCGACCACGAGGCGGTGACAGAAGATCGTCGGCATGCCGAGTTGCGCCATCAGGGGCCCGGCGAACTGCTCGAAGGTGTCGGACAGCACGACGACCTGGGTCCGGCGCCGCAGTTCGGCCAGGAAGTCTGCGGCCCCGTCGAGCGGCGAAAGGCCGGCGATGACGTCGGTGACCGTCGACATGGTGAGTCCCTCACGCGCCATCACGTCGAGCCGATAGCGCATGAGCACGTCGTAGTCGGGCTCGTCTCGCGTGGTGCGCCGGAGGTCGTCGACACCCGTGCGCTCGGCGACGGCGATCCAGATCTCGGGCACCATCACACCCTCGAGATCGAGCGTGACCAGTGATTGACGGTCGTCGCCGATCGCCATTCAGCTCAGACTCTCGAACACCAGCGTCCGCTGCCCGAGCGCGAGCCGCATGCCCGGCGACAGCGGCTGCTCGACGTCGGGGGCGAGACGTTCCCAACCGTTGGACACCTCGCTCCACACGAACGTGCCGTTGGTCGACGCCCGATCGACGATTCGGGCGCCGGTCGCATCGTTGAGGATCTCGGCGTGCACGCAAGACACGCTCGCGTTCGGGTCGATGAGCACCAAGGGGCGAGCATGACCGGCGACGACCCGTGGCGAGGACGCCGGATCCCGCCCCAGGATGTAGGAGTCGTCGACCATGAACGTCGTTCCGTCGTCGAAGTCGAGGAACCCGGCAGGCGCCGTGGCCTGGGGGGCGCGGATGACGAAACCGAACACGGCCGCGTCGAAGTCGAGGCCGCCCAGCTGCTCGATCCCGTAGGGCTGGCCCATCAGTTCGAAGCCGCCGCCCGCCCGGCGCAGGATGGCGACGTCGAAGGTGCCGCCGCCGAGGTCGTAGACCGGGACGACCTCACCCTCGCCGACCCGAGCCGCCGGCCGCAGTCAGCTGAGCGCTGCTCGTCACCGCCAGCAGGACCATGACCAGCAACGAAGCGGCTCGAACCCGATTCCCCGCCATCGCCATGCCAGCAAGGTAGCGCAACGATCTCGACCGCGGGAGCGGAGCGCCCGACCGGAACGAGCGTTCAGGCCCCCGCGGCCGTCGGCTCCGGGCAACACGAGCTCTCGGCGCCGCAGCCCGCTTCGGATCGGCTCGCGAACTCCATCTGGGCGACGTCGCCGGTCTTGACGTACCACTCCCAACGAAGGCCGTCGGGGGCTTCGACCCAGGTCTCGGTCTTCTCGGCGTAGCAGCAGACCGTGTCGTCGACGCCGGTGGTGTCGATGCCCTGGTCGGTCAGCCGGGCCTCGGCTTCGGAGACCTGGGCTGCGGTCGTCGTCTCGACCCCGAGGTGGTTGATGGAGCCGGGCTCACCACCGTTCTCGAACAGCACCAGCTTCAGGGGCGGCTCGTCGATGGCGAAGTTGGCGTAACCGGGTTCGATCTTGGCCGGCTTCGTGTCGAACATCCGGGTGTAGAAGTCGATGGCCTCGCCGAGATCGGCGACGTTGAGTGCGAGTTGCAGGCGCATGAGCGCTCCCTGTCGTTGATGAAGTCGTTTCGATGACTGTCGATACGATAGGCATACGCTTCGATGGATGTCAATATGTTCCTCATGGCCGAACTCGAGACACGTTGCTGCCCCCCGCTCGCCGACGGCGCGCTCGACCCCGACCAGGCCGACGAGTTGGCCGGTGTGCTCAAGGCCCTGGCCGACCCGGTCCGGCTGCGGGTCGTGTCGATCATCGCCGGGTCCGACACGGGCGAAGTGTGCGCATGCGACCTCCCCGAGGTGCTCGGGCGCACGCAGTCGACCGTCAGCCATCATCTCGGGCTCCTGGTCGACGCCGGTCTGCTCACCCGCGAGCAGCGGGGCAAGTGGGCCTGGTTCCGCCTGAACAACGCTCGCGTCGCCGACGTCCGAGCCGCCCTCCGGCTCTGAGACCGGCCGATCAGAGGTCGAGCGGACAGGCGCCGTCGCGAAGCAGGCGCCGTGCTCGGCCGGGCCCGAGCGGCCCGTCGCGACGAAGGAGCGACAGGAGCGGGCATGGCGGGGAGCTGCGAAACTTGGCCCTCTCCGCGCAGCTCCTCAGGCGAGGAAGCCGAGGGACGCCTTGGTGACCTCGTTGCGGGCGGGTTCTCCGGCCGACCATCGGCGGATCTCGTCGGCCACGTTCTCGGCCATGCGACCGAGCTCGGTCCCTTCCGAGCCCGCGAGGTGCGGTGTCAGATACGCGTTCGGCAGCGAGAACAGCGGATGGCCGTCGGGGAGCGGCTCGGGATCGGTGACGTCGAGCATCGCGTAGAGGCGGCCAGACGCCAGTTCGTCGAGCAGTGCGTCGTGGTCGAGCAGCGGACCCCGTGCGGTGTTGATGAGCGTGGCGCCGGTACGCATCGCCGCCAGCTGGTCCCGGCCCACCATGCCGCGGGTGCTGGGCAGGTCGGGGGCGTGGATCGACACGACGTCCGAGATCGCACAGAGCTCGTCGAGGTCGACCTTGGTGACCCCGAGCCGCGCCGCCTCGGCCTCGTCGACGAAGGGATCGAAGAGCACGACGTCGAGGGCAGGGAACGCCTCCAGCAGCTCGATGGTCCGCCGACCGACCATCGACGCGCCGATGATGCCGATGGTCTTGTCGTAGTTCCCTTGCGGGATCGGGTTGGGCTGTCGGTGCCCGGAGAGCGACTCGTTCCGCATCAGGTCGCGCCTCCAGAACACGTCCTTGTTGGCCAGCAGGATGGCGGAGAGCGTGAACTCGGCCACGGGCTCGGCGTTGGCCAGTGCACCCGAGGTGATCCGGAGGTCCCGGTCGAACACTTCGGGGGCGAGCGTGTCCTTCACCGTCCCGGCGGCATAGGCGAACAACCCGACGTTCGGAGCACGGTCGAGCACCGATGCGTCGATCGGGGGGCATCCCCAATGGCCGAGAAGCACCTCGGCCTGCGCGAGCAGATCATCGCAGCGCGGGTCGTCCCAGGCGCCGATCGCTTGGCGGTCCAGCACCGTGCCCACCGATTCGATGAGTTCGAAGTGCTCCGGCGTGAAGAAGTCGAGCCCGCCCCAGTGAACGACGACGATGTTCGGCTCGGCTCGCATCTCAGTCCTCGACGGACGCCCAGAACGACTGGAGCGCACCGGCACTGGCCGACGGGTCCTGCGCCATCCACCAATGGCCCAGACCGTCGAAGCGGTGCACGCTCGCTCCACACGTTGCGGCCATCTGCTCGATCGAGTCGTGAGACCCCACGAACCCATCGTCGGTGGCGAGCACGCACAGCCCGGGAACCCGGGCCAGGCGTTCGAACCCCCGATCGGGTGCGGCGATGATCTCCTCGTCGGCCGACCGGTAGAGACCCAGGATGCACTCCCCCATCGGTGGCGTCGCCGCCTGGGCCAGGGAGGTGGCCGTCTCGGGGTCCATGCCGAACATGGCGAACATCGCTTCACGGTTCTCGAGCGGCTGATCGAGCATCTCGGCGATGGCCGCCTCGCCCACGTCGGGGGTCCGCCATGCCTGGGCCATGTCGTGCCAGGTGTAGTCGAGGTGGAACAGCCCGAGGACGTCGCTGGCCCACGAGCGGATGCCGGCCGGTTCGGTGAGCATCGCGTTGACGACGTGACCGCCCCCCCAGTCGTGCCCCACCAGGTCGATCGGGCCGTCGATCCCAGCCAACTCGGCCAGCAGCCAGTCGCGGTACGCCTCCCAGATCGGCACCCACCCGTCGGGCACCGGCGCTCCGAATCCGGGTGGGGACAGCGTGACGACGTCGTCACGATCGAGCTCGGCGATCAGCGGTGCCCAGATGGCGCTCGACTCCGGTACTCCATGGACGAGCACGGCGGGCATGGCCCGGATTCAAGCAGATCGAGCGACGCGAAACCCGAGGTTGCCGGTGGTGCTGTCGGGCGTGTTCGAGCTGCGCGCCCCGACCCGATAGCGATTGCAGTACGAGTCGTGGCAGAGATACGACCCGCCACGCATCACCCGCGCCTCGCCGCTCGGGGGGCCGGTCGGATCGACCTTCTCGGTCGTCGCCTCCGCGTAGAACCAGTCGTGGCACCACTCCCAGACGTTGCCGACGGCGTGGTGGAGACCGAACCCGTTCGGGGGGAGGTCGCCCGCCGGGGTGGTCCCCGGCGGGGTGTCGCGATCAGGACGGGGGAAGTCGCCGTCGAAGATGTTGCAGGGACGGATACCGTCGACGATCAGGTCGTCGCCCCACGGGAAGCGCTTCTGTTCGAGGCCCCCCCTGGCGGCGAACTCCCACTCGGCTTCGGTCGGCAAGCGCGTGCCGGACCAACGGCAGAACTCGACGGCGTCGAGCCACGAGACCTGCACGACCGGATGGTCGAGCCGGTCCTCGACCGAGGACTGTGGCCCTTCCGGGGTCTTCCAGCAGGCACCGAACACCTGCCGCCACCAAGGAGCCGCGGCGACGCCGCGGGTGTCCTCGAAGTCGTCGGGCAGCAGGCCGCCGTACACGAACGACCAGCCCTCGATCTCGGCGATGGTGCGGTGGCCGGTGGCCTCGACGAACTCGGCGAACTGCGCGTTCGTGACCGTGGTCGCCGCGATCGAGAACGGCGAGAGCTCGACTTCGCGAACCGGGCCCTCACCGTCGGCCGGGAATCCATCAGGATCGTTCGTTCCCATGAGGAACGCCCCGCCGTCGAGGTCCACCAACGGCACCTTGGAAGCGACGAGCTCGGACTCGGGCGTCGAGGTGGATGGCGATCCGCTCGTTCGGGGAGGTGCGCCCGGTGCGCAGCAGGGCGGCGTCGCGTCGTCGGACATGAGTCGGCTCAGGGCCGCCCGGCGTGCGGGTGATCGACCGAGATCGTGTAGATCGCCCCTTCGCCCTTGCCCTCGACCGCCTCGGGCTGCGAGCCCGGTGCGCACAGGGCGAACAACGTGGTGCCGTCATCCCCGCCCAACGCGCAGGCGAAGGTGGGCATCGGCAGGGCGACCCGGTGGGTGATCTCGCCGCCCTCGATCACCCGAACCACCTGCGAGCCGATCGCGTCGGCGAACCAGATCCCGCCTTCGGCATCGAGGGTGCAGCCGTCGGGTGCGGTGTCGGGTGCGTCGGCCCACCGCCGACGATCGCCGAGCGTGGCGTCGTCGTTGATCGAGAAGGCCTCGTAACCCCCGCCGAACGACTCGCCCACGATCAGCGTCGACCCGTCGGGGGTGATGACCGAGCCGTTGGGGAACCGCAGACCGGTCGCCGCCACCTCGACCGATCCGTCGGGGCGGACGAGCGCCAGATCGGCCCCGGTCGGGGTGGCCCCCGATTCGAGGTCGAACCCGAAGTTCCCGACGTACGCGTTGCCGTCGGCATCCATCACCATGTCGTTGCAGTGCCAGGTGGCCACGTCGGACAGATCGGCGTGGATCACCATCTGGTCGCCATCGTCGATGAGCAGCCGGCGTTTGGTCATCGAGACCACCACGAGCCGTCCGTCGGGCATCCAGCCGAGGCCCGACGGCCGATCGTCGAATCCGTCACGTTCGACTCGGCGTTCACCATCGACGGACACCGAGTAGACGGTCCGCTGGAAGAAGTCGGAATACCAGAGGCGGCCCTCGTGCCAGCGCGGCCCCTCGCCGAAGTCGACGCCGCCGATCAACAGTTGAGGTCCGGCCATGGCGAGGACCCTAGATCCACTCCCTGCGGTTGCCTAGATCCACTTCCCGGGGTTGCCTCCATCCACTTCCCGGGGTTGCCTCCATCCACTCCCTGCGGTTGCCTAGATCCACTTCCCGGGATTGAACGTGTTGTTCGGGTCGAGCGCGTGCTTCACCCGGCCGGCCAGCGCCATGACGTCGGGTCCGAGTTGCTGGGCGAGATGGCGAGCCTTGAGCGAACCGACCCCGTGCTCACCGGTGATCGTCCCACCCAGGTCGAGGGCCGCGTCCATCACCTGGTCGAAGGCGATCTCGGCACGACGGGTCGACTCGTCATCTGATGCGTCAAAGGTGACCAGCGGATGGAAGTTGCCGTCACCCGCGTGCCCGATCACCGGGATCTGGGTCTGGTTGCGCACGGCGACCTGCTCGACGGCGACGAGGAGGTCGGCGATCCGGGGAATCGGCACGCCCACGTCCTCGATGAGCACGCTGCCGAGGCGTTCGATGCAGGGAATGGCCATGCGACGTGCGGCCATCAGCATCTCGCCCTCGTCGGCGTCGTCTGTCACGGCGATGTAGGACGCACCGTGTTCGGTTGCGATGGTGCCGATGCGCTCGGTCACCTCGGGGCCGCTGTCGGACTGCCCGAGCAGGAGTGCGCCGATCGACGGATCGAGTCCCATGGGTTTCACAGACTCGACGGCGGCCACCGACGCACGATCCATCAGCTCGAGCGCCGCGGGTCGGGTCGCACCCATCACCGCCGACACCGCCCGGCCGGCCGCCACCGGATCGTCGAAGGTGGCGATGACGGTCGACGGGGTCGGCGGGATCGGGCGGAGCTGCAGCGTGGCCTCGGTGATGACACCGAGGGTGCCCTCGGACCCGATGAACAGTCGCTTCAGGTCGAGGCCGGCCACGTTCTTGACCGTCGACCCGCCCAGACGGACCACGGTGCCGTCCGCGAGTACGACCTGGAGACCGAGGACGTAGTCGGTCGTGACCCCGTACTTCACGCAGCACAGGCCACCGGCGTTGGTGGCGAGGTTGCCCCCGATGCTGCAGATCTCGAACGACGAAGGGTCGGGCGGGTACCACAGACCATCGGCCCTGGCCGCCTGCTTGACCTCGACGTTGAGGGCGCCGGGCTGGACGGTCGCCGTCATCGCTGCGCGATCGACCGAGACGTCGGACATCCGGTCGACCGAGAGTGTGATGCAGCCGTCGACCGCGGCCGAGCCGCCCGACAGCCCGGTGCCGGCCCCTCGGGTCACCACGCCGACACCGAACCGATCGGCGATGCGCACCGTGGTCGCGACCTCGTCGACCGAGGCGGCCCGCACGACGACGGCCGGCAGTCCCGGGTCGATCGTCAACGCCCGATCGAAGCGGTACTGGTCGGCGATGTCGGCGTCGACCACGACGGACTCGGCCGGCAGCTCGGCGAGGAGTGCCGTCACGACCGGTTCCATCCCACGATGATGCCCGACCGAGCGGTGGTGTCAGCTGCCGGGCGGTCCCTTGCGTTGCTCGACGACATCGCCCACGTGCTTGCCGATGTCCCATCCGAGCGGCCCGAGGTGCTCGGCCGCCCACACGGTCGACTCCTCGTCGGTGACCGTGGCCAGCGAATCGTTGTAGCGATTCATGAACGCAGCGACGGACACCGTGCCGAGCAGCGTGCGGGCCTCCTCGTCGCTGAAGTGGGATCGGATCTCGGCATGGTGTTCGGGACCGACGCTGTTCGGGCTCGAACCGGCGGCCACGGCGAATCGCAAGGCCGCCCGCTCGCGATCGTCGAAGTGGTCGGAGGTCTCGAAGCTCCACAGCGCCTGGATCTTCTCCAGGGGAAGCCCCACCCGATCGAGGCCGTACGCCCCGTGCGCCTGGCAGTGCCGACACCCAGCGGTGAGGCTGGCCACGGTGAAGACCATCAGGTTGGTCTCGATGCCGGGTGGGCTGAGGAAGACGAGCGCCTGGAGCTCCTTGAGCGTGCCGTACATCTCGGGCCAGGCATCGAGATCCCAGCGCTGGCGTTGTTCGTAGGTGGTCATGGGAACGTTGCTCCGAAGTGGGGGGCGAGGTTGCTCGAGGTGGCGGCCAGGTCGTGGGTGACGGCGGCGACGTAGCGGTCAGGTCGGACGATGACCGTGTTGTCGCCCTCGAGCAGACCGTCGAAGAGGCCGGCCTCGACGACGAGCGAGTCGGCGCCCCGATCGGACCACCACCGCATCAGCCCGGGGTCGATCGGCCGACGGCCGAGCAGGGTGAAGTGATCGCCGAGACGGTCGTCGAAGGGTGCGCCGTCGATCGTCGGTTGCGGCACCTGCCGTCCGACCGCTGGGTGAGCTCCGTCGAGCAGCCCGTGCTCGAGGTGCGGAAACGGGCGGTCGCCGCCGTAGCCGGCGGCGGTGTCGGCCGCGACGCCGGCGGCGAGTGCGTCGATCAGCTTTCCGGCGGCGGACGAGTGCTCGACCTGCTGCGCCGAGTGCGGGCGGCGTTCGGTGTCGTAGGTGTCGAGGAGGGTGTCGGTCGCCTGGCCACGAGCAACCATCGCGAGTCTCCAGGCGAGGTTCTGCGCATCACGGATTCCCGAGCACATGCCCTGCCCGTTGAACGGTGGCATCTGGTGCGCGGCGTCGCCGGCGAGAAAGACGTTGCCGGCGCGGAACCGTTCGGCCACGAGCGCATGAAACCGATAGACCGCCGTGCGATCGAGCCGAATCTGGTCGGGGCTGCCCCATGGGGCGAGCAGCTCGGCGATCCGCGCGGGATCCTCGAACTCGGCCCGGATCTCGCCGTCGTGGAGCTGGAACTCCCATCGCCGACGGCTCTCGTGGCCCGGGATCAGCGTCACGACACGTTCGGGGCTGCACACCTGGGTGGGGACGCTCGGGAAGTCGAAGTCGTCGGCGAGGGCCGTGGCGTCGACCACCAACCACTGCTGATCGAAGCCCTGGTCGACGAAATCGATGCCGACGAGTCGTCGGACGGTGCTCGATGCGCCGTCGGCGGCGATGATCCACTTCGCCGCCAGTTCGGCCTCGTTCCCACCCTCGACCGCGCGCATCGTGAGCGAGGGACGTTCGGATTCGATCGCGGTGGCCTCGATGCCGAGCCGCATGTCGACGCCGGCCTCGACGGCTGCCTCGCGGAGGAACGCCTCGACGGGCGGCTGCTCGAACATCACGATCGGCGGCAGGCCGAGCGGCCCGACGGCGCCCGGTGGCAAGTCGATGCCGACCAGCCGGTTGCCGTCGACGTCGACGAACTCGGCTCCGTCGACCGGGCTCGAGACCTCGCGGAGCCGCTCGATCAGTCCGGCCGCCTGGAACACCCGCTGGATCTCGTCGTCCATGCCGATGGCTCGCGGGTGGGGATAGACCTCTCTCGATCGATCGACCGCGATCACGCGCAGGCCCTGCTGTGCGCAGCGCAGCGACGCCATCACGCCGACCGGTCCACAGCCGACGACGATGACGTCGCAGTCGGTCGCCACGAGCTTCAGGACTTCGGCACGTAGGCGACGAGCGACTCGACCGACTCGCCGGCCTTTCGCCGGTCGACGAGATCGTCGGGATCGAACACCACCCCGATCGGGTTGGCTGCGAACACCTCGCTGTGCATGAACTCGTTGGCTTCGTCGACGCTGGCCGTGTCGATCTGGAGCTCGACCTGGTTGCCGTCGGGGTCGGCGTAGTAGAGCGACAGCGTCATCCCGTGGTTGATCGGAGCGATCGGCGTGATGCCCTCGGCCTTGAGGCGCTCGTAGGTGTCGAGCAGGTCGTCGAGACTGTCGTAGGTGAAGGCGATGTGTTCGAGGCCCACACTCGTGCGCTGGTTCTGATGCATGTCCGGCATCTCGACGATGGCGAGGCGGTGGTGCTCGTCGTCGTAGGTGAGGAACGACAGGAAACCGGCGTCGTGCTGCACCCGCATGCCGAGCACCGTCATCCACCAGTTCGCGAGCCGCCCCTTGTCTGCGGTTCGCAGCACGATGTGGGCCAGCTTGGCTGGCTTGACGATCGTGTCGTTCGGCGACGAGTCGACCATGCACGCTCCCTTTACAATATCGAATGATAACACTATGATCATTCGATCATGAGCCTGTCAACCCCCGATGCCCCGACCGGCCAGCGCGACCGCGCCACGTCGGCGCTGCGCGGTCGGCTCATCGACTCGGCACTGATCGAGTTCGCGGCGTCGGGGTTCGACGGGGCCTCGACCCGAGCCATCGCCCGACGCGCCGACGCCCACCAGCCGCAGATCAACTACCACTTCGATTCGAAGGAGGCGTTGTGGATGGCGACGGTCGAGCGCCTGCTGGCCGATCTCGACGACTTGATCCCGCCGCTCGAGAACGCCTCGGCGAAAGACCAGTTCGCGGCCGTGATCCGGGCATTGGTCGAGTTCGCGGCCGTGCGGCCCGAGCTGAACCGGATCATGATGCACGAGGCCACCGTCACCAGCCCCCGACTCGAGTGGCTGGTCGACACCCACCTCCGGTCCCGTGCGGTTCCCCTGCTCGACCTGTGGGACGAGGTCGTCGCCGCCGGCGAGGCGGCGCCGGTCCCCCGCTCGCTCGTCTACCACCTGCTGATCGGGGCGTCGGCGCTGCTTCATGCCAACGCGCCCGAGGCACGCATGCTCTTCGGCATCGAGCCGACCGACGCCGACGTCGTGGCGGCTCACGCCGACGCACTCGTCGCCATGTTCCTTCCCGCCCGAACCTGACCCACCCACCCCGAGGAGCTTCCATGGGATTTCGCCTTGCCACCATCGACGGTCGAGCCGCGCTCGTCGACGCCGGGAACTACTACGACCTCGAGGCCGCCGGCGGCGGCTCGTTCACATCGGATCCGATGACCGCGGTTGCGCGACACGCCGACCTGCACGAGGTCGCCGCCGGCCTCGCCGACCTCGAGCCGGCCGGCGCAATCGCCGACATCGAATCGGGACCGCCGGTGCCGGCACCTCGCAGCGTCTACGCCATCGGTCTCAACTACGCCGACCACGCCGCTGAGTCGTCGATGGAGCTGCCCGAGGTCCCGCTCGTGTTCACCAAGTTCCCCGGCTGCATCGTCGGCGCCGACGACGACGTCGTCCTCAACTCCGAGGCAGCCGACTACGAGGCCGAGATGGTCGTGGTGATCGGGACCACCGGACGCGACATCGCGGCCGGCGACGCATGGGACCACGTGGCCGGCGTGACCGGCGGACAGGACATCTCGGACCGCGCCCTGCAGTTCGCGGCCAAGCCACCGCACTTCGACCTGGGCAAGTCACGAGACACCTACGGCCCGCTCGGTCCTGTGATCGTGTCGACCGACCTGCTCGAGGACCGCGACGCCATCCCGATCGAGTGCCGGGTCAACGGCGAGGCACGTCAGTCGTCCAGCACGGCGAGCCTCATCTTCGACGTCCCGACCCTGATCGAGTACCTGTCATCGATCCTCACCCTGTACCCCGGCGATCTCATCTTCACCGGGACCCCCGACGGGGTCGGCGCCTCGAAGCTGCAGTTCCTCGCGCCCGGCGACGTGATCGAGACCTCGATCGGCGGGGTGGGAGAGCTCCGCAACGTCTGTCGCTGAGCCGACCTGACCCCTCCGTGACCGTAGACCGATAGGTTCCGCGGCCATGGCGTTCCGCACCGTGCACGGGTACTGCTGGCCTCAGACGGTCGAAGCGGGCGGCCGCATCGACCTGCATCTGTCGTCGCCCAATGGCGCTCCGGTCGAGGTCGAGGTGGCTCACGTGGCACGGCGCCGATCGGTCGTGCACACCGACACGGTCGATGCCGGCGACCACCCGGTACCCACCGGTGCGCACGCCGACGGCTGCGCCTGGCCGGTCGCTGCGACGATCGACGTGGGCGAATGGCCGTCGGGCTACCACGAGGTCCTGCTGAGCGCCGAGATCGACGGCAAGCGCCGTGAGAGCCGGGCGTTCTTCGTGGTCAGGCCGAAGGTCGGCGCACCCACGGCGAAGATTCTGTTGGCTCTGGCCACCAACACGTGGCACGCCTACAACGACTTCGGCGGGCGCAACCTCTACACCGGCGGAACATCGGTGTCACTCGAGCGGCCGATGTCACCCGGCTACCTGCACAAGCCCGCAGGTGCCGGTCGGCGGGTCGCCACCACCAACCCGCCCGACCCCGACATGAACGCCCACGTCGGCTACATCCGCCGGCACCACCTGTCGCCCTATGCCGGATCGGCGGGCTGGCCCGACTGGGAACTCCCGTTCCTCGCGTGGGCCGAGCGTGAGGGGTTCGCCGTCGACGTCGTCACCAACGCCGACCTCGAAGACCACCCCGGCCTACTCGCCGACCATGGCGCCGACTCGTACCGCCTCTACCTCTCGGTCGGACACGACGAGTACTGGTCGGGCCCGATGCGCGACACCGTCGAGGACTTCATCGCCCGCGGTGGGAACGCAGCGTTCCTGTCTGGCAACACGTCGTTCTGGCAGGTCCGGATGGAGGACCACACGCCCGAGGGACCGGCCGCCACCATGGTCGGCTACAAGGGTCAGCTGAAGCAGGACCCGGTCTACGACACCGGACGCATCGGCGAGCTGACCAGCATCTGGTCCGACCACCTGATCGGCCGGCCCGAGAACCGGATGACCGGCGTCAGCTTCGCCCGCGGCGGCTACCACCGCATCGGCAAGCGCGCCACACGAGGTGCCGGCGGCTACACGCTGCATCGGGCCGACCACTGGCTGTTCGACGGAACCGGCCTCGACTACGGCGACCTGATCGGCAGCGCGTCCACCGTGGTCGGCTACGAGTGCGACGGCTGCGACTTCACCACCGTCGACGGCTTGCCGGTACCGACCGGCTCCGACGGCACACCAGCCGATTTCGAGATCCTCGGCACGGCCCCCGCCGCCCACTTCACCCGCACGACCGCGGCCCGCCCGCCGGCGCCGAACGAACCTTCCGAGCTCGAGTTCATCGCGGCCCGGGTGTTCGACGACCGATCACCCGAGGCCGCGCAGCGACTCGCCCATGGCCATGCCGTGCTCGGCACCTACGTGGCCCCCGACGGCGGCGGCACGGTGGTGACGTCGGGGAGCACCGACTGGGCGCACGGCCTCGACGGCAAGAGCCCCGAGATCGAACAGATCACCAGGAACCTCCTCACCCATCTCAGCACCTGATTCCTTGCTGCTGAGTGACCACCGTGTGGTCATTCAGCAGCAGAGAATCCGGGTGGGGTCAGACGCCGAGGTGGGCGAGCGCGGACTTGGCGGCGAAGTGGCCGCACATGCCGTGGACGCCACCCCCGGGCGGCGTGGATGCCGAGCAGAGGTAGACGCCGTCGGCACCGGTGGCATAGGGATCGAGGCCGCGCCGGGGACGGAACACGAGCTGCTTGAGCGAGTTGGCGCCACCGGCGATGTCGCCGCCGACGTAGTTCGGGTTGCTCGCCTCGAGATCGGCCGGCGTCATCGTGTGCTGGGCGACGACCCGGTCACGGGTTCCGGGCGCGAACCGCTCGATCTGGCCGATCACGACGTCGGTCACGTCGACGTCGTGCCTGGCCGGCACGTGGGCGTAGGCCCAGATGGGCTGCACGTCGCCGCGGGCGCGACTCGGATCGCACACGGCCTGCTGGCCGACGAGCACGAACGGCCGGCGGGGCATCACGCCGCGGGTGACGTCGTGTTCGGCAGCGCAGATCTCCTCGATCGTGCCGCCGAGATGCACGGTTCCGGCTCGGCCGGCCTCGGGTCGGGTCCAGGGGATCCCGCCTTCGACCGCCAGATCGACCTTGAACGCGGCGGGGCCGTGCTTGAAGGCCCGGAACGCCTTGCGGCCGGCGGAGGGAAGCCGGTCGCCCATCAGCCCGACGGCGGCCGACGGCGACGTGTCGAGCAACACGACCCGTGGATCACCGAGTTCGTCGAGCGACCCGACCCGGCGGCCGGTCTCGATGGTCCCGCCCAGCTCGGTGAGAAGCGAGGCCATGGCATCGGCGATGCGCTGCGACCCACCCACGGCCACCGGCCAGCCGACGGCGTGTCCGGCTGCGGTGAGCATCGTGCCGGCGGCCGCCGTGAAGGGCCGGCCGAGCGGACGAAACACGTGGGCCGCGGTCCCGGCCCACAATGCCCGGGTCTCGTCGCTGCGAAAGCGTCGGGCGAGCGACGACGCCGACAGGCCGGCGCGGAGTCCGAACCGGGCGAGGATGATCGGATGGTTTGGGAACCGGATCAGCGGACGGAGGACGTCGCTCGACAACGCAAGGAAGCGATCGGCGAGCGGACCGAACGTCGATCGCCAACGATCACCGTCGTGGCCCATCGCTCCGGCGGTCTCGTCGATGGACTGGTACATGAGTCCGATCCGACCGCCGTCGAGCGGGTGGGCCAGCGCGATGGCGGGCCAGGCCCACTCGAGCCCGTGATCGGCGAGGGGCAGCGATGCGAAGAAGCGCGACGCCAGACCGAAGGGGTGGAACGCCGAGCACACGTCGTGGGTGAGGCCGGGCAGGGTGAGCTCGGCACTCCGGGTGCCCCCGCCGATGGTGTCGGCGGCCTCGATCACGTGAACGCCGACCCCGGCCTGCGCCATGGTGATGGCGGCGGCCAGCCCATTGGGGCCGGATCCGACCACGACCGCGTCAGTGTGAGACCCGCCGTTCATCGGCCCATCGTCCCACGCGGGGTCTCGATCACCTGCGATCGGTCGATAGGTTTGCCCCCGTTCTCGACCACCCACCGAAGCGAAACGGAACGTCTTGACTGACTCGACGATCATCTACACCCACACCGACGAGGCACCGGCGTTGGCCACTCGGTCGTTCCTGCCGATCGTGAATGCCATCGCGGGGGCGGCCGGGGTGTCGGTGGAGACCCGCGACATCAGCCTCACCGGGCGGATCCTCGCCCAGTTCAACGACCTGCTCCCCGCTGACCAGCGGGTGAACGATGCCCTCGCCGAGCTCGGCGAACTGGCCACCCGACCGGAGGCGAACATCATCAAGCTTCCGAACATCAGCGCCTCGGTTCCGCAGATGCGGGCTGCAGTGAAGGAGCTCCAGGCCGCCGGGTACGCCATCCCCGACTACCCCGACGAGCCGTCGACCCCCGAGGAGGTCGATGCCAAGGCGCGTTTCGCCGGTGCCATGGGCAGCGCCGTCAACCCCGTGCTGCGTCAGGGCAACTCGGACCGACGGGCGCCGATGCCAGTGAAGCAGTTCGCACGGAACAATCCCCACCCGATGGGTGCCTGGTCGCCCGACTCGAAGACGCACGTTGCGACGATGGACGGTGGCGACTTCCGCACGACCGAGAAGTCGGTCACGTTCGAGACGGCCCAGGACATCAGGATCGAGCACGTCGCGGACGACGGAACGGTCACGGTGTTGAAGGACGCGTTGGCCATCGAGGCGGGCGAGGTCGTCGACGCGGCGGTCATGCACAAGCAGGCGCTGCTCGACTTCCTGGCCGCGCAGGTCGCCGATGCCAAGGCGAACGGTGTCCTGTTCTCGCTGCACATGAAGGCAACGATGATGAAGGTCTCGGATCCCATCATCTTCGGGCACGCGGTCACCACCTACTTCGCCGACGTGTTCGAGCAGTTCGGCGACCTCCTGACCGAAGCCGGTGCCAACGTGCGTGACGGGTTCGGCGACGTGATCGCTTCCCTCGACAAGGTTCCCGCCGATGTGCGGGCCGACATCGAAGCCGCCATCGATGTCGCGCTCGAACAGGGCCCCGACCTGGCCATGGTCGACTCCGATCGCGGCATCACCAACCTCCACGTGCCGAGCGACATCATCATCGACGCCTCGATCCCGGCGATGATCCGAACCTCCGGGCAGATGTGGAACCCGGCCGGGGAGCAACAGGACACCAAGATCACCATCCCCGACAGCAGCTATGCGGGGCTCTACGACGCCGTCGTCGAGGACTGCAAGGCCAACGGCGCCTTCGACCCGACCACGATGGGCACGGTTCCCAACGTCGGCCTCATGGCCCGCAAGGCCGAGGAGTACGGCAGCCACGACAAGACCTTCGAGATGGCCGGACCCGGTTCGGTCCGGGTGGTCGACGCCTCGGGAACGACCGTGCTCGAACACGACGTGGCCGAGGGCGACCTCTGGCGCATGTGCCAGACCAAGGACGACGCCATCCGCGACTGGGTGAAGCTGGCCGTGACCCGAGCGCGGGCCACCGGGAGCCCGGCGGTCTTCTGGCTCGACGAGACGCGAGCCCACGACGCCGAGTTGATCGCCAAGGTCCGCGCCTACCTCGCCGATCACGACACCGACGGTCTCCAGGTCGAGATCATGAACGTCGTCGACGCCACGAACTTCACCCTCGAGCGCGTCCGGCGCGGCGAGGACACCATCTCGGTGACCGGCAACGTGCTGCGCGACTACCTGACCGACCTGTTCCCGATCCTCGAGGTGGGCACGAGCGCCAAGATGCTCTCGATCGTCCCGCTGCTCAACGGTGGCGGCCTGTTCGAGACCGGTGCCGGCGGCTCGGCACCCAAGCACGTGCAGCAGTTCAACAAGGAGAACCACCTGCGGTGGGACTCGCTCGGCGAGTTCCTGGCGCTGGCCGTGTCGCTCGACCACTACGCCGCGGTCACGGGCAACGCCCAGGCACGTGTGCTCGGCGCCACGCTCGACGATGCGACGGCCAAGCTGCTCGAGACGGGCAGGTCGCCCTCACGCAAGGTCAACGAGATCGACAACCGCGGCAGCCAGTTCTACCTCGCCCTGTACTGGGCGCAGGCGCTTGCGGCGCAGACCGACGACGCCGACCTCGCGGCGCGGTTCGCCCCACTCGCCGAGGCGCTCGCGGCAAGCGAGGATGCCATCGCAGCCGAGCTGATCGAGGTCCAGGGTCCCCCCATGGACATCGGCGGCTACTACCTGCCCGACGAGGACGCAGCCGTCGCCGCCATGCGTCCCAGCCCCACGCTCAACGCCATCATCGACTCTTTCTGATGACTCGCTACTTCAGGGTCGCCGCTCGGCGCGAGCTCTCAACTCATCGATCGCCGCGGCCCGGCCGGCGACACCCAGCTTGAGGTAGATCCCCTGGAGCTTCCGGCGAATGGTCCGGTCGCTGTAGCTGAGGTCTCGAGCGATCTGCGCGATCGTTCGATTGGCCAGCAACCCGTCGACGATCTTCAACTCGATGCCCTGAAGCTCCGAGTCGGTCATCTGCGCTTGCGTAGGGGGTCGATAGGAGGCGAGCGCCTGGGTGACGACGAGCGGGAGCAGCGCTTCGCCGGCGATGGCCGCCCTGATGACGTCGACGATGATGTCGGTCGGCGTGTCGAGGTGAACGGCTCCGGCCCCGAGCGCCAGCGCGCGGACGTAGTGGTCGACGTCGAGGTCCTGGATCACAACGACGGTCGGCGTCCACAGCGCCGAATCGGCAGCCTGCTGCCAGTCGAGGTCGCATGAACACGCGATCACGAGCGCTTCGCCCTCGTCGACTGACACCGTGAACCCGGTCGCCTCGAGCTTGGCGGACAGGGCCTCTCGGTAGGGAGCCGGGCCGCCGACCATTCGAACCGACTTCGTCGTCATCGGCGGACACGGTAGCTGTCCGCCCCTGTCCGCTCGGCGTCAATCCATGTCCGTCGTGGCCGTCTCGTCTGTCCGATCGGACGTCCGCACGTCGTCCTAGGAGGCACCGCTCATTCGGCAGAGAGTGTCGGGGTCAGCCGAACCAGTCGGTCGACGGAACGAGGCCTCCCTGGCCCCGAGTCTTCGAAGGGATTTCCCCACCATGCTCACCACTCGAACTCCAGCACGGGCAAGCGCCGACCGTCCCATCAACAGCCGCCTGGGCGTGCGGCTCGCCTCGGTGGCCATCGCCGCACTCGTCTTCCTCGGCGTGATGGCCGTGCCGGCCATGGCCGCCAACGGCACCGTCGACGTCGCCGCCGGCAACACACTCTCGATTCGCAGCACCCCGAGTTCGAGCGGCACCAAGCTCGGCTCGCTTGCCGACGGAGCGGCCGTCTCGCTCTCGTGCTACACGACGGGTGAGTCGGTGACCGGCACCTTCGGCACGACCAACAAGTGGGACAAGCTCACCAGCGGCGGCTACGTCTCGCAGGCCTACGTGAGCGTCAGCGGAACGCTCCCATCGTGCACCACATCGACCACCGGCAACGCCGTGGTCGACGTCGCTGCCGGCAACACCCTGACGATCCGCAGCACCGCGAGCACCAGCGGCAGCAGCGTCGGCTCGTATGCCGACAACCAGCGGATCACGGTGTCGTGCAAGACGACCGGTACCACCGTGTCGGGCACGTTCGGTACGACCGCCACCTGGTACAAGGTCTCGAACGGCTACGTGTCGGCTGCCTACGTGAAGGCTGACGCCACGCCGGGGAACTGCACCACCACGACGACCCCGCCGTCGGCGACCTCGAAGGTCCAGACCATCATCAACTACGGCTTGGCCGCGATGGCCAAGCCCAACGGCTACACGGGCTGCTGGGGCGACCAGTACCGCATGGGCAAGGTGGCGAGCGTCGGCACCTGGTTCGGCATCGGCAACACCTGCGGCCAGAACACCTACTACCTCCCAGCCGGCCATGCCGGATGGGACTGCTCGGGGCTGATGGTCAAGATGTATGCGGCAGCCGGGATCACCGTCCCCGGGTCGTCGTCGTCCATCGCCAGCGGCGTTCCGACGGTGAGCGTGGGTGGCAACTCCAACAAGAACCTGGGTCTCATGAAGCCCGGCGACATGCTGGTCAAGAGTGGTAGCCACGTCGTCATGTACATCGGCAACTACAACGGAGTGCCATCGGTCATCGAGGCCACGCCGATCTCCCGCCAGTCGAACGGGTACTCCGATGCGATCAGGGTTCGTTCGGTCAGCAGCCTTCTGACGAACGCCGACTACAAGGTCGTCCGACCCGCCGGCCTCTGAACGCCGGTTCCGGCAAGAGCAGCGATGCGGGATCCGTTCGGGTCCCGCATCGTCGCGTCCGGCACCGGACTCGTTCGGCCGTGGAGTTCGACGGGTGGGCAGACGATCTGGTGAGGTAGTCGGATGCCCAGCCCCGGTTCGGCCGACAATCCGCTGATCGTCACCCATCGCAGCGAGGTGACCGACGAGCAGATCGACCACCTCGGGCACATGAACGTGCGGTTCTACGGCGTCAACGCTCAGGCCGGCAGCCAGGCGCTGGCCGCTCGCCTCGGCATCGGCGAGACGGGCGAAGGGGCCATCACCGACAGCTACACCCGCCATCACCGCGAACAGCTGGTTGGGGCCCGACTCGAAGTCCGCAGCGGGGTCGTGAGCGCCGATCCACGTTCGCTGCGGCTCTATCACGAGCTCCGCAACCCGGATCGTGACGAGATCGCCGCCACGTTCGTGCACCGCCTCGTCACCGACGGCCAGCCGTTTCCCCACGGGGTCGTTGCCGCCGCCTCGGCGCTTGCCGTCGAGATTCCCGAACACGGCAGGACCCGCAGCCTCGACCTCGATGCCGATCCGGCAGGCTCGGCCCCCGCCCTCGACGACCTGATCGGGCGCGACCTCGCCATGCGCAAGCCCCGCGACGTCACCGACGAAGAATGCGACGAGACCGGCGACTACACCGTCGCCATGGCCCCCATGTTGACGTGGGGCGGCGAGCCGCTTCGGGGCCAGATGGGCCCGATGCTGCACGACGGCCCGAACGGCGAACGCATGGGTTGGGCCTCGATGGAGACCCGCATGGTGCTGGCCCGACTCCCCCGCCGGGGTGACCGCATCCAAGCCTTCGGCGCCAACCTCGCCCTCGGCGACAAGGTCAGCCATCGCATCCAGTGGGCCTACGACCTCGACCGACGAGACCTGCTGTGCTCGTTCGAAGTCATCAATCTCGCCTTCGACACCGTCGGCCGCCGAGCGATGTCGATCCCGCCCGACATCCGCACCCAGCACGAACAGGATCTCCACGCCGACCTCGCCCCGGCCTGACCCCCCGTCCGGTTCCGTGCTGCTGCACGCCCACCTGGTGGTCATCTGACAGCAAGGAATCCGGCATGGGAGGCTGGTTCGATGACCCGTGCGGTGCTCGACGAACTCGGCTTCTACACCCTCGCCGGGCAGCCCGACTCTTCACGCGATCTCGTGCAGGAAGTCGTCGATGCCGAGGCGATGGGGCTCGGGACCGCGTTCATCTCCGAGCGCTACAACCTGAAGGAAGCAGCGGTGCTGTGCGGCGCCGCCGGGGCCGTGAGCGACCGGATCGCCATCCAGACGGCGACGACCAACCACAACACCCGCCATCCGATGGTGTCCGCAGGCATCGCTCGGACGATGCAGAGCCTCACGGGCGGGCGCTTCGTCCTCGGCATCGGCCGCGGCATCCGGCCGCTCCAGGACGCCTACGGCCTCGACCACATCACCACGGCACAGATGGAGGACTTCGCCGGCCTCATGCGCCGCCTGTTCCGGGGTGAGGTCGTCTTCGGCCACGACGGACCGGCAGGACGGTTCCCCCTGCTGCATCTCGACGCCACCCTCGACGAGCACCTCCCGATGGGGCTGGTCGCCTTCGGCCCGAAGTCGCTCGAACTCGGCGGCCGGTGCTTCGACGAGGTCGTCCTCCACACCTATTTCACCGACGAGACCACCAGCCGCTGCGTCGAGGCCGTCCGACGCGGCGCCGAGGACGCAGGGCGCGACCCGGCCGAGGTGAAGGTGTGGTCGTGCTTCGCCACCATCGGCGACCACCTGCCGGAAGACCTGCGGCTGAAGAAGTCGGTTGGCCGGCTCGCCACCTACCTCCAGGGCTATGGCGACCTCATGGTGGAGACCAACCAGTGGGACCCGGCGGTGCTCGAACGGTTCCGGGCCGACGAAGTGGTGGGCGGCATCGCCGGCGCCATCGACGGCACCGCCACCACCGAGCAGCTCGCGCACATCGCGACGATCATCCCCGACGAGTGGCTCGCGCCGAGCGCCACGGGCTCACCCGCGCAGTGTGTCGCCGCGGTGAAGCACCAACTCGCCCTCGGCTGTGACGGGGTGATCCTCCACGGCGCCACGCCGGAGCAGCTGGCCCCGATCGTCGACGCCTACCGCGACACCTGACCCCGTTGTTCACTGCCGGGTGAGGTGCTCGGCGGCGCGGAAGGCGAGCGCCGAGAGGGTGAGCACCGGATTGAAGCCACCGTTGGTGACATGAACCGAGCCGTCCATCACCCACAGATTGTCGTGGCCGTGCACCCGACCCCAGCGGTCGGTCACCGACGTGGCCGGATCGTCGCCCATCCGACAGGTGCCCGCCTGGTGCTGGCCGGCCATGAACGTGTCGTACGGAGGCTGCGACCACGTCCGGAGTGCGCCACTCGCCGCGAGCCACTCCTCGGCCCGCTGAGCCTGTCGGGCGCCGGCCCGCAACGAGTCGGGGTGATAGCGGCCGCCCCACCGGGCGACCGGCGAACCATGCTTGTCGGTCACGCCGTCGGCGAGCGTGACCCGACACTCGGCCATGGGGATCTCCTGGATCGGCCCGTACAGATGGCCCGTCCGCCGATAGAGCCGTCGCATGGCGTCCTTCGCTCCGAGGCCCCAGGACGGAACGCCCGGCGGCAGCGCCCACCACCGGTGCAGCTCCGGCAGCTTGATGACCTCGTTGTGCATGGCGCCGGCGATGAGCCCGGCGTCGACATCGTGGTTCCAGTCGCACGTGCCGATCGTGACCCCCGGGCCGTCCATCGAGATCACCTCGTGGTCGAATTCGCCGAATGCGCCGACGTACTGATGACTCTGGAGGTTCCGGCCCACCTGGTCGGCGGCGTTGCCGAGCCCGTCGGGGTGATCGTCCGAAGGTGACGCCAGCAGGAGACGGGCCGACTCGATGGCACCCGCCGCCACCACCACGTGGCGCGCCCGGACCCGACGCCGAGCGCCGCTGGCCCAGTCGAGGAGCTCGACGCCGTCGACCCGTCCGCCCGACGTCGTCACCTGCGTCGAGCGGGTGCCCGTGACGAGCGTGCAGCGCCCGGTGGCCAAGGCGCGGACGAGCAGGGTGTTCCACGAGCCGTTCTTGGCCTCGGACGGACACGCGAACCCGACGCACTCGCCACAGCCGACACATGCCGCTCGCCCGTCACGCGGCTCGGAGTTGATGAGCAGGGGCACCGGACCGGTCGAGATGCCGAGCTGCGCGGCGCCGGCCTCCAGTGCCTCACCTTCGGGGTCGAGGGCAAACGGCGGCATCGGATACGGCCGGCTTCGGTCACCCTGGACCCGGTGGGTCGCCCCATCGCCACACACCCCGAGCTCCCACTCAGCACGCGTGTAGAACGGTTCGAGCTCGGCGTAGGTGATGGGCCAGTCGGCGAGCGTGCTGCCCTCGGGCACGCCGTAGAGCGACGCGAGCTCGAAGTCCTGCGGCAGAAACCGCCAGGCCATGCCCTGATACACGCGGCCACCGCCACCAACGGTCATGGCATTGTTCGACCAGTCGGCCTCCCACGGTTTGTCGACGACCCGGTCATTCCCGTCCCGGTCGAAGCGAACCCGTGGATCACCGCCGCGATCAGGCCCGGTGTTGTGCCCGTGAGGCGACAGACGGTGGTTGGCCAGATGGTCGCGGCCGACCTGGTCGAAGCTCAGGGACTCACCCCGCTCGACGACGAGCACGTCGAGCCCGGCCTCGGCCAGAACCCCTGCGGCGATGCCACCCCCGGCGCCGGCACCGACGATCACCACGTCGTAGGCATCACGCACCGCCCCCAACTCGGTCGTCGTCAGACGAGTGAGTTCGATCGGTGCTCCGGCCGGCCGACTGGGTGCCGGGTCGAAGCCGACCATCGCCCACGCCGGTGAGTCGCGCGTGGCGTAGAACGTCTCGTTGGCGACCTTGGTCAGGGCGTTGACGAACCGCCACGGATCGAGGTTCCCCCAGTCCGCCTCGGTTCGTCCGGCTTCGACGTCGGCCAGCACGGCATCCTGCCGGCCGTCGGTCAGGCCCGCGAACCCGATGCCGTGACGAGCCGCCGCCTCGGCATCGAGCCGTGGGCACCCGGGATCGATCGATCGCTCCCACAGCGTCTTGTGGAATCCGTCGCGCCGGAGTGCGAGTGCGTCGAGCAGCGACGCATCGACCACCGATGGGTACCGGTCGGCCGGGATCATGCGTGCCAGCGCGGCGAGCGCGGTGGGATCGAACCGCTCGGTCACGACAGCAGCTCCTGTTCCGCCTGCTCGATCAGCCGCTGGAGGTGGAGTCCACGGTTGGCGTCGAGATCGTGCCCGGTCCGCCCATCGCGCACGTGCTGGACGAACTCGCGACGTGCCGTGGCGAAGGCATCGGGTCCGACCGCAGCCGCCAGATCGACGCCGAGCACGCCGTCGGTGCTGAACAGCTCGACATCCGACCGGAAGTGGTCGGGTGCGGTGTGGCCCGACATGATCGCCGTGCTCGTGACGCCCGACTCGTGTTCGAGCGCCACCGAGATCCAGCGATCGAGCCGGCCCGACGCTCGCAGGTCGACCACCGTTCCGAGCGCTGCGTCGAGCAGATCGAAGACGTGCGGGCCGAGGTCGAGCAGGGCGCCGCGTTCGAGGCGCCAGGGGGTCGCGAACATCCCGCCGAGCAACCCGGGGCTGAGGAACCTTCCCACCCCGCCGATGGCCTCGAAGTCGACGGCATCGGACAGGAACCCACGGGTGGCGTCTGCAAAGCGCCAGGACAGGAGCACCTGGCTCGCGACGCCGGCCGTGTGGATGGCGTCGACCAGCCGTTGGGCAGATGCCACATCGGCGCCGATGGGCTTCTCGAGGAACAGTGCCTTGCCCGCCTGGGCCGCCCGGATGCCGAGTTGGGCCTGCACATCCGGAGGCACGGCGAAGGCCACGGCCTCACAGCGATCGAAGAGCTCGTCGACCGAGGCCGCAGCGGTCGTGCCGTTGGTCGCGGCCAGGTCAGCTGCGGCGGCGGGTCGTCTCGCCCACACCCCGACCAACTCGGTCTCGGGACCCGCAGCGAGCGTTGGCGCATGCACCATCGACGCCCAGGGCCCCGCGCCGATGAGTCCGACGGCGAGCGGATCGGTCACGAGGGATCCTCCGAGAAGAGGCGATGGGCGTGGGCGAGGGCGGTCATCGGCTCTCCACGCGGCATGAACTCGTGACCGACCCAGCCGTCATAGCCGCGATGACGGAGGAAACCGGCCACGCCGGGCCAGTTGACCTCCTGTCGCTCGTCGAGATCGCGCCGGCCAGGGACTCCGGCGGTGTGGACGTGCCCGATCAGGTCGAGGTCGGCCTTCATCGTCGCCAGCAGGTCACCTTCCATCACCTGCATGTGATAGGCGTCGAACAGCACGCGCAGGCCCGGGTGATCGACACGGCGAGCCACCTCGAACCCCCAGGCACTGCGGTCGCAGTGGTAGTCGGGGTGGTCGACCTTGCTGTTGAGCAGCTCGAGGAGCAGCGTCACGCCGGAGGCTTCGGCCTGCTGGGCCAGCGGACCCAATCCGTCGACGCAGGCGGCGATGCCGTCGGCGTCCTCGATGCCGGCTCGGTTGCCCGAGAAGACGATCACCATCGGGATGCCATTGGCAGCGGCGGCTTCGATCCGTCGGCTCACCTGGTCGTGGAGCTCACGGTGGTTGGCCGGTTCGTTGAAGCCGACCTCGATCTCGTGGCCGGTGATGGTGACGTGCTCGAGCCCGGCGTCGGAGGCCAACGGCCACAGCTCGTCGGGCAGCATCTCGACCCCGTCGATCCCGACCTCCTTGGCAGCTCGAAGGAACGACCCGGCCTCGTGATCGGGGAGGCCGAGCGTGAACGCCCACCAAGCGAAGGACTGTTTCATTCTTTGCGTTCCCCGGCCACGCAGGCCGCAGCTGGCCGCTCCTCCGCTGCGCTCCGTCGCTCGCACCCTCGGCGCTGCCTTGCAGCCTCACCAACCGCAACAATGCGTTCCCCGGCCACGCAGGCCGCAGCTGGCCGCTCCTCCGCTGCGCTCCGTCGCTCGCACCCTCGGCGCTGCCTTGCAGCCTCACCAACCGCAACAATGCGTTCCCCGGCCACGCAGGCCGCAGCTGGCCGCTCCTCCGCTGCGCTCCGTCGCTCGCACCCTCGGCGCTGCCTTGCAGCCTCACCAACCGCAACAATGCGTTCCCCGGCCACGCAGGCCGCAGCTGGCCGCTCCTCCGCTGCGCTCCGTCGCTCGCACCCTCGGCGCTGCCTTGCAGCCTCACCAACCGCAACAATGCGTTCCCCGGCCACGCAGGCCGCAGCTGGCCGCTCCTCCGCTGCGCTCCGTCGCTCGCACCCTCGGCGCTGCCTTGCAGCCTCACCAACCGCAACAATGCGGCCGCAGCTGGCCGCTCCTCCGCTGCGCTCCGTCGCTCGCACCCTCGGCGCTGCCTTGCAGCCTCACCAACCGCAACAATGCGTTCCCCGGCCACGCTCCGTTGCGGTCGCTCGCACCGCCGGCAGGCCGTCACTGGACTCCTGCTGCCAGTTCGATGCCGCCGAGGACCGACTCGAGGAACCATGGTTCGCGCCACCTCGCCTTGGCGTGTCCCATCGAGTTGTAGACGCTGCGGCCGCCGTCGAACTCGCGCCACCAGATGACGGGATGGTCGTCCCCCATCCGCCCCATGAACGGTGCGTAGGTCGATTCGTCGACCGTGGCCACGACGGTGACCCAGCCCCGGGGGTTCTCGTCGAAGCCGTACCACTCCTCTGCGTAGGTCGCCCCGTCCTGCAGGCCTCGGGCGGCGGGGCACGCCTCGTCCTCGACCCTCAACACCGCGTCCTCCCAGGAGGTCATGGCGAGGCCGTCGCCCATCCACTCGGCGTCGGGCGGCGCCAGATCGAGGGTTCCGCCGCTCACGACACCCGGCGACTCGAACGGTTCGTCGCAGTAGATGCACGCCGTCGTGTGCCCCTTGAACTTCGCGCCGATCAGATCGACGTACCAGGGCCAGTCATCGCGCACGTTGGCATCCATCGAGGACGCACCGTGGATGCCGAAGAAGCCACCTCCGTCCCTGACGAAGCGCTCGAGCGCCCGTCGCTGCGTCGACTCCGGCAGCACGTCACCGCTCGTGTGGGCGAACACCACGGCGTCGATGTCCGACAACCGTTCGTCGGTGAAGGCATCGGGGTCGTCGGTGGCCTCGACCGCGAAGCCGTGCTCGGCGCCCAGCTCGGCGATCGCCTCGACGGTGTCGGGAATCGACTGGTGCACGAACCCCACGGCCCGGTGGAAGACGAGGACCGAGAAGCGGCTCACCGCAGCCTCGCCTTGGCTTCCTTCTTGGCCTTGGTGAGGGCAACCCGTTGGGGGTGCTCCTTGTAGAACTCGTCGAGCGGGAAGCAGCCGGACACGAGTCCGTTGCGAGGCGCGGTCGTGCAGTCGCTGAAGGTCCGGCAGATGAGCTTCCGATCGACCGTCCGGCCGGCCAACAGGTCGGCAGGGAGATGCGGGTAGCTGAGGATCATGCGACCGAGCCCGACGAGGTCGGCACCTCCGCTTCCGACGACGGCTTGTCCCACGTGGCCGAGCCAGTCCTGCACGTAGGAGTAGCCCGACCCGACCACGGTGACCTCGGGATGGGCTTCGGTCAGCTCACGGGTGGCCGCGAGCTGACGGGCCACGCCGACGAGCGGGTCTTCCGGAGGCTGGTACCCATCGGACGGAGGGAAGTAGGCCGGCCGTTGCACGTGCGGGTTGTAGTAGGGGCTGCCTGCGGTGGTGCTCACCAGGCCGATGCCCAACTCGGCGAACAGGTCGAACAGTCGGTGGGTCTCGGACAGGTCGATCCCGGCACCCGAACCGTCGCCGCCGAACGCGTAGCGATACGGACCGTCGCCGTCGGGAACCCCGACGCCGCTCTCCCCCGCGGTGTACGGGCGGACGTCGAACGCCGAGAGTCGGACCGCGATCGCGAGGCCAGGTGCACGATCTCGGACCCCCGAGACGACCGATCGGAGGAAGTTCGTGCGACCCTCGAAGTCACCGCCGTAGCGACCCTCGCGGTCCACCGCGCTCAGAAGCTCGTGCAGGAAGTAGCCGTGGCAGTGCTTCACATCGACGAAGTCGAACCCGGCTTTCCGGGCCAACACGGCGGAGGCGATGTACCGCTCGACCAACTCGTCGAGCTCGTCGTCGCCGAAGACCTGGTCAGCACCCGAGCCGACCCGCTCGTCGAGGATCGGGTGCTCGTACGCCGTGCGCGGGGTCGGCACGTCGACCGGTCGGCAGTAGCGCCCCGAATGGGTCAGCTGCAGCCCGGTGACCTGTGCGGGGTCGAGGAGGTCGTGCAGTTCGGCGATGCCATCGACCGTCTGCTCGTTGATCATGAGCTGGTTCGGGTTCGCTCGCCCGTCGGGGCGGACGGCGGTGGCCTCGCCCCACACGAGCCCGGCCTCGCTCCGGGCGAAACGCCCCCAGCGTCGGCGCACCAGATCGGTCGGCTGACCGTCGGTCGTGCCGTCCCAACCCTCCATCGGGAGCACGGCGAACCGGTTGGGGATGGTGAGCGTGCCCGCGGACCCGTCGGTGAACCCCACGCTGGTGGACAGGGCGCCACCGGGGTCGACGTCGTCGTCGATGGGAATGTCGACCCCGAGTCCGGCCACATGGGCGCGGAACGATCCGGGCGAATCGAGCTTCTTGACCTGGGTGATCCTCACGCGAAGTCCTCGAGCCGCTCGATGATGTCAGCCAGGACGGCCCGGTCGCCGTCGGGTCGTCGTGGGGCGCCTTCCGGCGTGCGGTCGCTCTCGGCCCAGCCACGCAGCTCGAACGTGATGGCTGCGTCGTGGCGATACCCCGGAACCGGAGCCCGGAACGTGAAGTGACCGAGATACTGGAGGAGGTCGTTGAGCTCGTGGAAGCGCGCATCGCCCTCGGCCCACATGCGGTCACGGGCGGCGAACGCCTCAGGGGCGAAGGTCGAGAGCCCGAGGAGATAATCCGAGCCGTACATCACCATGTCGATCGCCAGGTCGTTCCCGGTGAACACCGTGAAGTCGGGGCGGGCCTCGTCTCGTGCGTCGAGCCGGTCCCACTCGAGCTGTCGGCTCAACGACGAGTGCTTGGCGCCGATGCACTGGGGAATCTCCATCAGTCCGCGGTATGCGTCGAGCGAGTAGACCCGCCCGTACGGCACGAACATGGCGCCGAGCTCGAACCCGATGAACCGGTCGAGCTCGGATCCGATGGCCGCCAGCGCCTCGACCCAGGCAGCATCCTCGAGCGCGTTGAGCCCGTGGGACGGGAAGATCACCGGGGTCCCGCCGTGCTCGGCGACCCGGGTGGCGGCGGTGACGTAGGCCTCGACGTCGAATGGGTCGCCCTCGGTGTCGGGCACGTACGCACCGGCGACGAAGGCGCCGCCCGTGACCCGTTGGGTCAGCTCGAGCACTCGCAGCTTCTCGGCCTCGGTGAGCAACTGCACGTAACCGGTGTCCATGTTGACCGCCGGCGTGAGCCCCGCGGCGCAGGTGCGGCCGACGTGGGCCTCGGTGGCCGCCCAGTCGATGGCACCGTCGGAGGTGTGCGGCAGCAACACCGCCGACATCCCGGTGATGGCGCGGCCGGGGAGAATGCGTTCACTCACGTGCATGAAGGAGGAAGTCTCGCACGAGATCTGACGACAACCGACCAGACGTCAGCCGGGCACTCCCCGTTCTGGCGCGCGGATGTTGCAGCAGGCAACAAGATTGGTGCACCAGAACAGGTCAGAGTTCGGTCGGGTGGCGCTCGGCCAGGACGTCGGCCCAGTGGGCCCGACCGGTTTCGCGGAGTCGGTCGAGGTAGCCGCTCAGGTGGTGTCGGGTGTGGAACGGGCCTCCCTCTTCACGCACCACATCCATCGGATCGCCGAGACCCGAACGATCGAGCTGATCCGACGTCCAGGCGTCGAGCAGGTCGGCACCCGCCGCTCGCCGTGCCGGATCCGACCCGACCAGGTCGTCGGTCTCGTGTGGATCGGCGCCGATGTCGAACAGCATCTCGTCGTCCCAGTGACCGTGATAGCCGTCGTGCCACGTGCGTAGGTAGAGATGGTCGCCCCACCGAACTCCTCGCTGGCACGCCCAGGCGCCCTGCGAGAGGACGAGGTGATCGCGGCCGGTCGGGTCGCCGCCCCGGAGTCCGTCGGCAACCGACACTCCGTCCCACGACGAGGGGACGTCGATGCCGAGCAGGTCGAGCACGGTCGCACCGATGTCGAGGTGGTAGTGCAGCCCGTCCTCGACCTTCGGGTCGATGCCGGGCCACCGCAGGATCGAGGGAACGTGGCAGGTGGCCTCGTCGGCCCCCTGGTGGTCGGCATACACCCCCAGCTCACCGAACGCCTCGCCGTGGTCGGAGCTGATGAGCACCGCCGTGTCGTCCAACACCCCGAGGCCGTCGAGGTGGTTCAGCAGGGTGCCGACCGCATCGTCGGCGTAGCGGATGCCGACGTCGTAGCCGTCGAAGATCCCCTTCACGTCGTCCATCGACGCGGCGTTCCAGGGCTGCCGAGCGGGAGGCGGGCCCCACTCGTCCGGCGTGAACCCCCAGGGTTCCTGGGCAGAGTGCGGGCCGGACAACTCCCAGTTCCGGGCGCGCACCTCCTCGGTGTGCCAGGCCGGAACCGGGTCGGACTCGAACGGATTGCCGTAGTCGTCGGGCACCAGATAGGGCGTGTGGGGGTCCCACAGGTGCACGTGCAGGAACCAGTCGTCCGCCCGGCCCTTCCGGTCGAGCCAGTCGACGGCGTGCGGGATCACCTCGTGTGCCTGCTCGACCCCGAAGCCGCGCATGAGATTCATCGCTTCCATGAACCCGCTGTTCCACCACGTCGCGGAGTGCCGGAACGGAAAGCTCGACAACGACGCGGTGTGAACACCCCTCAGGTACATCTGCATGGCCCACGAGTGGATGTAGTTGCGGGCGAAGAATCCTCGCTTTGTTCCCTGGTGACGCAGATCAGCTGCCGCGCCACCGTGATTGACCACGCCGTTGCCGATGCCGAAGCGACCGGTGATCAGCGTGGTCCGGCTCGGAAGACACGGCACGTCGGAGGCATAGACGTTGGTGAAACGCACGCTGCCGGCCGCGAGCGCGTCGATGTTCGGTGACGTGTTGCGTTCGTAGCCGTTGCATCCGAGGTGGTCGTGCCGCAGCGTGTCGATGTCGATGTAGAGCAGCCGCATGCACACCTTCGTTCTCGGGACTTTGGTCCCAACGTAGGCGGCACCGACGACGGGCTGCCGCGTGCCGACTAGGTTCTCCGCAGCGCCGTTCTGGGCGCCATTCGTGAACAGTCCCCGGGGGGTCCTTCAATGATGCAGCGATTCTGGCGTGCACTGGGCGTTGCGCTCGGGAAGTACTGGATCGCCGTGTACGCCGCAGTGCTGATCATCACGGTCGGGCTCGGCACCCAGCTCAGCGACCTCGAGTTCGCCACCGGCCAGGACAGCTACCTCGAACCCGACTCGCGAGCGGCCATCGACAACGTCGAGTACCAGGATGCGTTCGGCGGCGAAACACTGATCCTGCTGTTCCAGGCAGACGAGGGCTCCGACGTCCGATCGCTGTTCACCGAGGCCAACCAGGCCGAGCTCGCCCGCCTCGAAGCCGAGCTCCGCGACATCGACTCCACCTATTCGGTCGTCGCGCCCCTCACGACGTTGGGGTACACCGAGACGTTGGTCAACGAAGTCGGCACCGGGGCGCTGGCCAGCGCGCTCGAGAATGACCCCGACCCCGCGTCCCAGGAGCTTCGCCAGGCCGACCTCGACATGAGCCTCGCCCGGTTGAGTGCGATCCCAGCCGAGGAACGGAACTTCGACAGCCCCGAGTGGATCCAGTTCCTGCTGTTCGGCAACGTCGGCTACAGCTTCGACGACGAGGGGAACCCCGTCGCGCCGCCCGTCGAGGAACAGGTCATCCGGCCGTCCCTCAAGTCGACCTACCCACAGAACGACGTGGCGGTCGGCGGCATCCTGCTCGAGCCGAACGCCGATCTCGACACGTTGGCGGCCGGCACCGACGGGGTCGTCGACATCATGGAGACCGCCGACCTCGATGGCTTCAGCGTCATCACCACCGGTTCGCCGGTGTTCCTCGGTGAGATCAACGACTACCTGCAGGGCGGGATGCTGGCCCTCGGGGCATCGGCCATGGTCGTCATGGCCATCGTGCTGACCTTCATGTTCAAGGTGCGCTGGCGACTCCTCCCGCTCGTGGCCGTGCTGTTCGGCGTGATCTGGGCGTTCAGCCTGGTCGGCATCATCGGACTCGACCTCTCGCTCGTCACCATCTCGGGCCTGCCGATCCTCATCGGCGTCGGGATCGACTTCGCCATCCAGATCCACAACCGGATCGAAGAAGAGGTGGTGATGGCGCGGGAGCCACACCCCATCGCCACGACGCTGGCGGCCCTGGTGCCCCCGCTGTCGGTTGCGACGATCTCGGCCATCCTCGCGTTCACCGCGATGCAGGTCTCGCGGGTCCCGATGATCCGCGACTTCGGCGTGCTCCTCATGATCGGCGTCGGCGTGCTGCTCTTCACCGGGGTCGTGATCACCGCCTCCACCCTGGGTATTCGCGAGTACAAGGGCCGCACGGCCGTCCGCGAAGAGAGCCGGGTCGAGCGCGTCGTGGTGAAGCTCGGCTCGCTCTCGCCGAAGACAGCGGTTCCGCTGATCATCGGCTCGGTGCTGCTGTTCGTCGCAGGCATTGCGCTCGAGGGCAGCTTCGAGATCCAGTCCGACCCCATCCAGTGGGTCAACCAGGACTCCCAGGTCGTCGAAGACCTCAACACGCTCGAAGACGAGACCGGCTTCTCGAGCACCCTCGGCATCCTGATCGAGGCGAACGACGTGCTCGACGAAGACCTCGACAACGCCATCCACGAGTTCAACCTCTTCGCCGCCGACCTGCCCAACATCGCCACGACGTCGAGCATGGTGAACACGGTGGCCAAGATCACCGAGATCCCCGGGACCAACCCGGTTCCGCCGACCGACGCCGACGTGCGCAAGGCCGCGGAGCTGCTGCCACCCGACCTCCAACGGGTGCTCATCGCGCCCGACCGGACGGCGACCCAGATCAACCTGCGCCTGTCCGGTTCGCTCGACGAGCGGGCCGAACTGGTCGAGGTGCTCGAGGCCGATCTCGAGGCTCGCATCGCCGCCATCGAGGTTCCGGCCGATTCGCCGCTCCGCGTCGATCTCGCCGACGACCAGCCACCGATCCGCGCCGTGCCTGCCGGACTGGCCATCGTCGGTGTGAGCCTGCTCGAGAACCTCAGCGCCAACCGGGCCCTGCTCACCTACCTCGGGTTGGCGATCGTCGGGCTCTGGCTGACGGTGCGCTATCGAAGCCTCACTCGCACCGGACTCAGCCTGCTTCCCGTCGGACTCGCGGTCGGAGCCTCGTCGTCGCTGATCGCCGTGCTCGGCGTGAGCCTCAGCCCGCTGACCACGGTGAGCGGGCCACTCGTGGTCGCGACGTGTACCGAGTTCAGCATCCTCATCGTCGCCCGCTACATCGAGGAGCGAGAACGCGGCCTGACGCCCCAGGAGGCGTCGAACCAGGCCGCGGCCCGAACCGGTCGAGCGTTCTTCACCTCAGCCGCCACGACCATCGGTGGTTTCGCCGTGCTCATCGGTTCGGCCCTGCCGTTGCTGCGCGACTTCGGCATCATCGTGACCGTCAACGTGGCTGTCGCCCTGCTCGCCGCCCTCGTCGTGATGCCACCGGTGCTCGTCTGGGCCGATCGGAAGAACCTGCTGGCCGGCCAGATCAGGCTGAACGAAGAAGAAGCTGCGGCCAACCCCGAGCCCGCAGGGGCCCACACCAAGCACCTCGTGGGTGCGGTCATCGGTGCGGTCGTCTTCGCCGGAGCCATCATCGGGATGTTGTCTTCGGCCGAGACCTCGACGGCCTCGGCCGAGGACTTCGCCTACGTCGAGGTCGACCCGCCGACGACCACGACGACCGAGGCTGCGACCGGTGGCGCCGTCGACCCGTCGACCTTCGGAACCGAGGCACCCACGGGCGGAACGGTTGCGCCGCTGTTGTTCGAGAAGCTCGTCGCGCAGGGCGCCGACCCCCAGGCGACCAACTGCGCGATCGAGACGTTGTTCGAACGGACCGACGAGACCTCGCTGCTCACCGGCGGACTCGCACAGGCGATCACCGAGCAGGACCTCGAGAACCCGACCCTTCAGCAGGTCGTGCAGGCCGGACTCGACTGCGGCATCAGCCAGGACACCATCGACGCCACCATCGCCGCCGGCCTCTAGCGACCAACCCCGATTCCTTGCTGCCAGATGACCACCTGGTGGTCGATCAGCAGCAGAGAATCGAGCGAGGGGCTGCGCTTCCGCTCGCCCGCTCAGTTGACGCCGCGGTCGTGGCCTTCCCAGTACGGGGCCCGCAGGTCCTTCTTGAGGACCTTCATCGCTCCTGACAACGGAAGCGGCTCGGCCCGGAACTCGACCGACTTGGGCACCTTGTAGCCGGCGATGTGCTCCCGGCAGATCTCGATGATCTCGACCTCGGTGACCTCGGCTCCCGCCTTGGCGACCACGATGGCGTGGACCTGCTCGCCCCAGGTCTCGTGCGGGATCCCGATGATCGCAACCTGCTCGACCGCGGGGTGCTTGGAGATCGCACTCTCGACCTCGGCCGAATAGACGTTCTCGCCACCGGTCACGATCATGTCCTTCACCCGGTCGACGAGGAACAGGTAGTTCTCGTCGTCGAGGTAGCCGGCGTCGCCGGTGTGGTACCAGCCGCCCTCGAACACCTCGGCGGTGGCGTCGGGCTTGTTCCAGTACTCGCGCATGAAGTTGCCGGCCTTGGCACACACCTCGCCGGTCTCGCCGCGGGGCACCTGGTTGCCGTCGGCATCCTGGATGCTCAGCACCACACCCGGGACCGGCTTGCCGGCCGACCGCAGCCGTGGCCCGCCCTTCTTGTGGTCCTTGCCGTCGAGGAAGGTGAGCACGGCAGAGCACTCGGTCATGCCGTAGCCCTGCGAGATCTCGAGGTCGGGGTACATCTCGATCAGGCGGTCGAGAATGGCCGAGGGCATCGGCGACGCGCCATAGGTGAGCAACTCGAGCGAGGCGAGCCGCTCGGGCCTGAACTCCGGATGATTGATCATCATGCCGATCATCGTCGGCACCATGACGGTCTGGGTCACCTGGTGCTGTTCGATCAGCCCCATGGCGGCGCCCGGGTCGAACAACGGCATGTAGACGGTGGTGCCCCCGGACGAGGGGGTCCCCATGATCCCGCCCATCGACGCGGCGTGGAACATCGGCGTCTGATGGAGGTAGATCGAGTTGGGGTCGAAATCGAGGATCGTGCCGATGTGGTAGAGGTTCAGCATCTCGGCTCGGTGCTCGAGCAAGACCCCCTTGGGGAGGCCGGTCGTCCCGCCGGTGTACATGAGCAGCGCAGCATCGTGCTCCTCGGGCTCGGGCGGAACCACGGGCTCACCCGCCGCGAGCAGATCGTCGTAGGTGAGGTCGTGGGGAACGTCGCCCTCGCCGATGAGGACCACGTGACGAATGGGGCTGGGCTCGTCGGACGCCGCCATGGCGTCGGCGAACAGTTGGGCGAAGAACGTGTCGACGAACACGACCTCGGTGCCCGAGTCGCGGACGATGTAGTCGAGCTCCTTGCCCGCCAGGCGCAGATTGAGCGGGTTGATGATGCCGGCGCCCAAGAACGCGGCGTGGTAGAGCTCGAGGTACTCGTGGCTGTTGGTCGCCATGACCGCGAACCGATCACCGGACCCGATGCCCAGCTCGTGCTTGAGCGCGTGGCACAACCGGAAGAGCCGATCGCCGTGCTGCTCGAAGGTGCGTTCCTTGCCCTGGTCGTAGAACGCCGTCTTCGACGCATAGGTGTCGATGGCAGGCAGAAGCAGGCGGTGGTAGATGAGTTCTTTCACGGCGGACCTCCGAATCGGGGTGGGGTCCGGATGGTACGCGATGCGCACCGAGCCTGTCGGCCGAAGCGACCGCAGCCGGCGCCGCGGTAGGTTCGCCGCCTCGTCGCACCGAGGAGCGCCATGGCCTTCGACACTCCGATCACCTGGACGGGGCCGCCCCGCCAGCCCCGCCAGATGCTCGCCGACCAGACCTACGGCGGCCACGCCTCCCTGCACGACGGCGACGTCGCCGACGATCTGGGCCTGGCCGGCGCGCCGATCGAGGGTCCGACCCACTTCTCGCAGTTCGATCCGCTCGCCTTCCGGCGGTGGGGCCAGGTGTGGTTCGAGCGCGGCTGCATCAGCGCCCACTTCAAGACGATGGTCGTCGAAGGTGAGGAGGTCACCGCCTCGCTCGGCACCACCACGCCGACGTCCGGACGCATCGACGCCGTCAAGGCCGACGGTGCGCCGGTGCTCACGGGCACCGCATCGATCGGGCCCGACGAGCCGACCGAGCTCGACGAGCGGCGAGCGAGGAGCACCGACCCCGGCGAGCTCTTCATCGTCGACCAGATGGAGGTCGGGCAGAAGAGCACCGCGCCGGTCACCGTCTCGGTCGACCCCGACACGCCGAACGGTGACCTCTACCCGTTCTCACTGCGCCAGAAGCTCGACGGCATCACCGAGTCGACGCCGTGGTACTCCTCGACCGACAACCCGTGGGGCCGTCCGATCCTGCCGTTCGAGATGATCAGCGTGCTCACCCAGAAGGTCGGCACCGAGTTCCCGGTACGCGGGCCGTCGGTCGGGCTGTTCCTGGATCTCGAGGTGCGCCTGGTCGCCGGGCCGGTGTTCGTCGGACAGGACTACGTGCTCGAACGCGAGGTGGTCGGTCTCGGACAGAGCCGTCGGACCGAGTCGTCGTGGGTGCGGACGACGGTCGCTGACGCCGACACCGGTGGCCACGTGGCCTCGGTGCTCCTGCACTCCGGCGTGTTCAAGGAGTCCTATGCCGACTACCCCGCCGACCGCCTGTGAGGCTCAGAGGTCGAGCGGAGAGGCGCCAGCGTCGCCTCCCGCGAGCTTCGAGCTGAAGTCGCGCAACCGTCGGAGCGTCAGGTCCGGCACGGCGGGCGCGCCGCGGGCCAACGAGTCCTTGATCTGACGGTAGGTCGTCGCCTCGAGCCCGCATCGGCGACACGCTTCGAGGTGGGCCTCGACCCGGTCAGCGGTCACGTCGTCGGATTCGCCATCGAGAAACGCCTGGAGGACCTTGGCGACCTTGCGACACGACAACGGTCGCCCGGTCTTGGCGGTTGGCATGCTCATCGACCTCTCCTCGGGGCCAGGCCGGCTGCGGCGAGCCGATCGTGGATGCGGCGTCGGGCGCGGTGCAGCCGGCTCATGACGGTGCCGATGGGCACCCCGAGCACATCGGCGGCCTCCTGGTAGCTCAGCCCGTCGAGATCGACGAGCGTGATCACCTGCCTGAACTTGTCGGGCAGATGCCCGAAGGCGTCCTCGACCGTTGCGTCGAAGGCTGCACCCACGACGACGTCTTCGGCCGACTCGCCGGGCGACTGGTTCTCGATCAGCCGATCCGCCGCCTCGGGATCGCGGAGGAGTTCGGGCCGCTTGCGCCTGACCCGATTGACCTGCGCGTTGCGCATGATGGTGAGCAGCCAGGCACGTGGATAGCGACCGTCGAACCGATCGGCGGCCTTGTAGGCGCGGATCAGCGTCTCCTGGACCAGGTCTTCGGCGTCGGCAGCATTGCGGGTGATCGACATCGCGAACGCGGAGAAGCACCTCCGTCTCGGGCACGACGTACTGGTTGAACGCAGCTTCGTTCACCGGCTTGGGTGCAGAGGCGGCCACGGCCGGAGAAACCCGGTCATGGACTGCGGCATTCCCCGCCCCATCGGCAGCCTCTGACCGGGCAGGATGGGGGGATGTTCGACGAGCTCGGCTCGACGCCAGCGGCCGTCGGCCGAGCGCTGGCTGACATCCACCAACGAGGCGCGGAGGTCGGCCCGAGCCTGTACGAGTACGTCGAACGTCTCCACCCCGGCGGCTGGTCGATGCGAGCGGCGCTGGTTCGGTACGGCCAGCCCGAGCCCCGGCGCGCCGCCGAGTTGTTGGAGCTCACCCGGCGGGCCGAGAGCGGCTATCGCGAGCAGCACCGCCGCATCGAACGCGAGCCTCGACTGTCCGATCTGGCCCGTGCCCTCGACGCGTTCGGCCACGACTACCCGGCCCTGCTCGACGCCTACCTGCACGAGGGCGACCCACTCGACGATGAAGCGACCTCGATCGTCCCCGCCCTCGCCGTGGCTGCATCGCTCGACGAGCTGGGCGCCACCGTCGCCTCGTGGGCCGTCGAGGCCGGAGACGACCGGCCGAACGACGAGATCGACCGCATGTGCACCCGTGCCGCCGCCCGGCTCGACGCGCTCGGGGTCGAGCGGCAGGAGTGGTACCGCTGACCCGGTTCGAGCTCAGTCGTCGTGTGGCACGACGACCCGGTGGGCCACCGCGGCGATGTCGGGATAGATGAGCCTCACGATCACCACCGCGACGATCGCACCCACCAGCTCGGCCGCGATGAACGGGGCGGCATCGGACGGATCGATCCCGGCGAAAGTGTCCGACATCGTGCGGGCGATGGTGACGGCCGGGTTGGCGAAGCTGGTCGACGACGTGAAGTAGTAGGCGCCACCGATGTAGGCGCCGACCGCATAGGCGGCCGCTCCCGCCCGCCCCGATCGCACCACGCCGAAGATGACGAGCACCAGGCCGAGGGTCGCGACGACCTCGGCGAGGAGCTGCGGCGATCCGGAACGTTCCTTGGTCGACCACTCGATCACGGGAAGGTCGAACATCGCGTTCGCCACCATCACACCCAGCACGGCGCCCGCGAGCTGAGCGCCCACGTACGCGATGGCGTCACGGGTCCCGATCCCACCGAGCAGCCGGTCGGCCAGGGTGACGGCCGGGTTGAAGTGGGCGCCCGAGGCCGGCCCGAGGGCGAGGATCAACGCCACCAGCACGCCGGCGGTGGCGAACGCGTTCTGGAACAGCTGCAGTCCCACGTCGTCGGTGAGGTTCTCGGCCATGATCCCCGAGCCGACCACCGCCGCCAGCAGGAACGCGGTCCCGACGAACTCGGCGAGCAGCCTGGACACCAGGCGGCGAGCGTCGGTCATGCGACCTGATCGACACCCAGATCGAAGAGGAGGTCGCGCACCCGCTGTTCGATCTCGTCACGAATCGGTCGCACGGCCTCGACACCCTGGCCCGCGGGGTCGGGCAGGGGCCAGTCGAGGTAGCTCGTTCCCGACACGATGGGGCAGGTGTCTCCGCATCCCATCGTGACCACGACGTCGGCACCGCGCAGGTCGTCGTCGGTCCAACGGCGGGGCCGAGCCGAGGTGATGTCGATGCCGACTTCGGCCATCGCCTCGACCGCCGATCGGTTGATCACCGCCGCGGGGTCCGATCCGCCCGAGAGGATGTCGGCACCCGATCCGGCGAGATGCGCCGCCCAGCCGGCGGCCATCTGGGACCGACCGGCGTTGTGCACGCACAGGAACACGATCCGCGGCGTCTCCACTCGTCCGAGTTGAGCATTCCGGAACGGCCGATCGGTGGATGAGACATGGACACCCGGTGAACACCTGGCTCGTTTCGGCCGCGCCCACGGCTGCTGACGCCCGTCTGCGCCCCAAGAGTCTGGGATGATCGTTCGATGTATGCCGTCGCCACGTTTCTGGTCGTCGCCGTGATCTCGCTCGCCTTCACCAAGATCTCGACCGGCGCCCTCATCGCCACCGGGCTGCCACCTTCCAGCGCAGCGTTCCAGGCCCGATCGGCGTTCAGCGGTGCCGGGTTCACCACGACCGAGGCCGAGAACGTGGTGAATCACCCGACCCGCCGCAGGATCATCGCCACCACGATGTTCGTGGGTGCGCTCGGGACGCCGACCCTCGTCGTCACGATCCTCATCGGTATGATCGCCCCCGGACCCGGCTCGACCACCGAGCGAGCCCTGGTCATCGGCTCGGGCCTCTTCCTGATCGTGATCACCATCGTCAACAAGCCGGTGACGGTGGCCCTCCAACGCGCCGGCGAGCGGTACGCCCGCAACCGCCTCCTGCCTGCGCTGTCAGGGCCACAGGAGGAGCTGCTGCGCCTGCCTGATGGATTCGTGGTCGAGACCATCCGGCTCGGCCAAGACCCGACGGACACCGCGCGCAGCCTCCGGGGGCTGGCCAACCTCATCCCCGGCGCGGTCATCCTCGGTGTTCGGCGCGGCGACCAGTACTTCGGCGAATCGCCTGTCGACATCGAACTGACCGAGGGTGACGAGTTGATCGTCTACGGGCGGCACGAACGCCTCGAGGAGTTGAGCGACGCGGCCTCGCAACGGTGATCATCTTGCTGCAGCTGCGCCGTGCGGCCGCCGGTGCACCGAGCATCATCGGTACGGAGCGAAGCACTCCTCGAGGTCGGCCACGAACAGCTCCGGGACCTCGAACGCTGCGAAGTGGCCGCCCTCGGGTTGCTCGCTCCAGTGCCGGATGTCGGTGTAGGCGCCCTCGACCCAGCGACGGACGGGTGGGACGATCTCCTTCGGATACACCGCGAATCCCGACGGGATGTCGACGGTGTGCCGGGTCCCCCGGCTGAAGCTCTCCCAGTAGAGGCGAGCCGACGACGCGCCATTGCCGTTGAGCCACGAGAGCATCACGTTGTCGAGGAGTTCGTCGCGGTCGAGTGCGTCCTCGGGATGCCCCTCGTTGTCGGTCCAGGCCCAGAACTTCTCGAGCATCCAGGCCGCCTGGGCGGCCGGGGAATCGACGAGGCCGTAGCCGACGGTCTGCGGACGCGTGGCCTGCTGGGTCGAGTACCCACGGTCCCAGTCGCGGTAGTACGCCATCCCGTCGAGGGCCCGCTGCTCTTCTGCGCTCGGCTCGCCGTCGATCTTCGGCCGGGCCGTCATGGCGAGCGTGACGTGAATGGCCGCGCAGTGCTCGGTGTCGGTCGCGCCGACGGCCGTGGTGATGGCCGATCCCCAGTCCCCGCCCTGGGCGACGTAGCGGTCGTAGCCGAGGATGGCCATCAGGCGGGCGAACACGTCGGCGATCTTGTCGACGCCCCACCCCGGCTCCGTGGGCTTGCCCGAGAAGCCGAATCCCGGCAGCGACGGTGCGACGACGTGAAACGCGTTCGGTGAGCGGGTCAGCGGTTCGATGACCTTCTGGAACTCGACGACGGACCCGGGCCACCCATGGCTGATCAGCAGCGGGAGCGCATCGGGGTCGTCGGATCGTTGATGGATGAAGTGCAGGTCGAGGCCGTCGATCTCGGTGGTGAACTGATCGAACCGGTTGAGCGCCGCCTCTCGCGCCCGCCAGTCGTAGCTGTCGGCCCAATAGCCGCACACCTCCTGCATGTAGGCGAGCGGGATGCCCTGCGACCAGTCGTCCACCGTCTCGGCTTCGGGCCAACGGGTGTCGTGGAGACGGTGGCGCAGATCGTCGAGCGCCGCGTCCGCGATGTCGATGGTGAACGGAACCACCTCGCCGGAAGCCATGCGCGAAACCTAACCCGACCCGCGACGGCGCACCTCTGGTGCAGAACTGACGAGCTCGCGCCGCTGCCGGGTGAGGAGATCCGGAGTTCAGGGTTTGTGGAGACGCCAGACGACGATGAACGGGAGCCCGCCGAACGCCTGCTTCACGGCCTCCGGCAGGAATGCGTACGCAGGGTTGGCTTCGAGACCCGACTCAGGAAAGACGGGCTCTCGACATTCGACGATCTCCAGACCGGCAGCCACGATTGCGTTCACGTAGGTGTGAAGCGGATGATGCAGGTTCGGAACGAACGGGAGCGAGAATCCGGCCGCAGGGTCGGCGTCGAGATCACGGAATCCGGCGACGCCGCCGAACTGCACCGTCGTCGGGTGCGGATCCGAGACGATGGCCGTCCCGCCGGGTCGGAGGACCCGAGCGAACTCGTCGAAGACGGCCCCGAGGTCCGGTGCGTGGCAGACCGCGAGTGCCGAGGTGACCAGGTCGACCGACCCGTCGTCGATGGGCAGCGCTTCGAAGCGGCCCTGCCGGAACTCGACCTCGGGGTGGTTGTCCCGGGCGACTTCGAGCATCGCCTCGGTGGCGTCGACGCCGATGACGTCGAAACCCTCGGCAGCCAAGAACCCGGCGTGGCGGCCCGTGCCGCAGCCCGCGTCCAGGGCGCGGCCCCGGTCGAGGCCGCGGCAGCATGGCATGGACGACCGGTTGCTCGGTCTCGAGCGCCGGGTTCGGGCCGTCGTACACCGGCGCCCACGCCGTGTAGCCGCCGTCGACATCGTGCTCGACGACCTCGATCTCGATGTTGTTGGGGAACTCGTCCCAGGTACGCACCACCTCGCGGATCTCGTCGATGCGCGGCCGCCCTTCGCTCGGCCGCGACAGGATCGCCCGCATGGCCGCCATGCCGGCCACTCCCGCGAAGTACTGCCCCGCGACGAACGAGTCCCGATGCACTTCACCCATTGAGCTCGACGGTATCGGCATTCCCCCGCCACCTCGGGTGCAATATCGACGAGACCCTCATCACTTCTGCACCACCGACGCAGGGCGCGGTCTTGCGGTGGCACGATGCGGAGGTGATCGTGGACGTGTCGACCCCTGGATCGGACTCGCTGCGACGGGCGGCGGCCACGTTCGGCGTGGCCGGCGACCCGGACGGGTTCGTGGGCTCGGGACTCGCCATTGCCTTCGTGTCGATCGACGGCGACGAACTCACCGGCTGGTGCTACGGCTACCACCTGCCGCGGCCGGACGGCACGGCGATGGCCTACCTCCACAGCATCGACGTCGACGAGGCCCATCGGCGCCGAGGGATCGGTCGCGAGCTGCTCGACGCGTTCCTGGCCGAGGCGAAGCTGCGCGGCGCAACCAAGTCGTTCCTGACGACCGGCCGCCACAATGAAGCGGCACGGCGTCTGTACCAGACAGCGGGCGGGCAGCTCGCAAGCCAGGGCCCGACCGAGAACTACTGGTTCGACCTCTCGACCTCGTAGCGGTCGCTCCCAGTACGATCTCGTGCGGTCAGGCCACTCCCGTCCCAACCTCGTGCAGCCGGCCAACGGGCACGTCCGCGTGCACGAAGTGGCACGCAGGGCGGTTCTCCTGCACGAAGTCGAAGTGGTGCTCAGGCGACCTCGTAGCGGAGGTGGAGGTCGTTGACGCTGCGCAGGATCATACGCGGCGACCAGGTGGGTTCGCGATCGAGTTCGAGGGTGCGGAACCGCTTCATGAGGCTCCGCAGCGTGATGTCGATCTCGAGGCGCGCCAGGTGGGTGCCGAGGCAGGCGTGGATGCCGGCGCCCAGCTGGAGATGATGGATCGCCGTTGGCCGGTCGACCCGGATGGCATCAGCGTCGTCGCCGAACTCGTCGGGGTCGTGGTTGGCCGCGCCGATCCCGGCGAACACGACGCCTCCCGCCGGGATGCCGCCGCCGTCGAAGGTCATGTCCTCGGTTGCGATCCGCCGGACGAACTGATTGGGACCGTCGAAGCGGAGCAGTTCGTACACGGCGTTGTCGACGAGCGCGTCGTCGGCCCAGAGCCGGGCGAGTTCGTCGGGCTGCTGCATGAAGCCGCGGAAGCCGTTGCCGAGCACGGCGGTCACCGGCTCGTGACCGGCGATGTAGACCGTCTGGAGCTGGGCGATCAGCTCGTTCGCTCCGAGGCGGTCGCCGTGCTCGTCGGTCGCATGGACCAGGGCCGAGGTCAGGTCGTCCTCGGGAGCGCGTTGCTTCGACGCCACCTGCTCGCCGAGGTAGGCCCGCATCTCGTCGCCGGCGGCAAGGCACTGATCGCGGGTCTCGACATCGAGGACCGGATCGAGGCCGAGGGCCACCATCTGGACCCAGCGGCGGAACTCCTCCCCGTCCTCGTCGGGAATCCCCATCAGCTCGCAGATCACCATCACCGGCATCGGATAGACGAGGTCGGCGACCAGGTCGAAGGTGCCCGACGGCCCGGTGCGGGCGACCACGGCGTCGAGCAGGTCCTCGACGTGTCGCTCGATGCGTTCCGCCAGGTCCTTGACCGCTCCCTTGCGAAACGCAGGGGCCATGAGCCGGCGGATGCGGGTGTGTTCGGGCTCGTCGAGCAACGGAAGCGGGTCGGCCTCACCGGCGATGATGTTGGACCGCCGCTCGAGTTCGAGCTCGGTCTGTGGCGTCGGGGTGGCGTTCTGTATCTGCGTACTGACGGTCGGGTCCTTGAGCAGCCGCGTCACGTCGTCGAAGCGGGTCACCACCCAGCCGGCGAGGAGGTCGGAATGGTGGATCGGATCAGCACGCCGCAGCCGGGCGTACTGATCGTAGGGCCACTCGGTGAAGCCCTCCTCGAACGGGTCGAAGGCGACCGCGTCGACGTCGGCCTCGGTCACAGAAGCGACTCGATTCCGGTGATCCACGGGCGGCCGGCCTCACGGAGCCCGTCCCACTTCGACAGATCACGTTCGACGTCGTGTCCGAGATCGGCGGGCGTGGGCCCGATGCGGTCGACCAACGGAGCGAGCGCGTCGAGGTCGAACCCGAACACCTCGGCGGCGTTGAGGCCGAGCATCTGCCGCGTCTCGTCCTCGGGGATGTCGCCGAACGCGCCGCGCAGGAACTCGGCGGTGTGCGGCCACGTGCCCTCGGGGTGCGGGAAGTCGTTGCCCCAGCACAGGTTGCCGACACCGACCTCGTAGCGGCGGGCCAGCTCGCGCCGCTGCGTGTTGGAGGCACCGATGAAACAGTTGCGATCGAAGTACTCGGACGGGCTCATCGACAGGTTGGCCGTGAGCTGGGTGCCGAGCTTCTTCGACCCGTGCTCGCGCTCGAACACCGAATCCATCCGCCACAGCAGATCGTTCACCCAGAACGACCCGCACTCGGTGACGCCGAACTTCAGACGCGGAAAGCGCTCGAACACACCGGACCAGATGAAGAACCACAAGGGCCGCGCCGACCAGAAGCGGACCTCGGCCGTGTAGATCCCGATGTGCGGCCCGTAGGACGCCCGGTCGGCCGGGCCGGAGTGCAGGTGGATCGGCAGGTCGAGGTCCTGGCAGACCGCCCAGATCGGGTCGTACTTGGTGTCGTGATAGGGCGCGCCCGGTTGCCACATCGGTGGGATGAGCACGCCGCCGTTCAGCCCGCTCTCGTGGGCCCGCCGGATCTCGGCCACCGACGTCTCGACCTCGAGGAACGAGATCGGCACCAGGGCGATGCCGCGCCGGCGCTCGGGGCTGGTGGCGCAGAGCTCGGCCAGCCACCGGTTGTGCGCCTGGGCGCCGGCGAGCACGTGTTCGGGGGGCGTGTCCGCGCTCGGTGCGAGCCCGGCACCGAACGGCGCCGACGCCCCGCCCGTCACGGAGTCACCGTCGGGAAAGATCACCTCACCGGCCACACCATCGGCGTCGAGCTCCTTGTCGCGGCGCTCCGGCATCCCACGAGCCACGCAGACCCTCTTCGTTCTCGGTCTTCCACTCCTCGGCGAACTCCTCGTTGAGGAAGCCCTGCATGGCCGCTTCCTGCTGCTTCTTCCGCGCGGTCAGGGCCTCGTCGAACGCGTCGTGCACCGACGGATCGAGCCACTCGCGGTACTGCGCGTTGGGCAGCCCGGCGTGACAGTCCGCCGAAATGATCAGGTAGCGGTCGCTCATCTTCCGTTCTCCTTCGGCTTGGCCCCGGCGGGGTGGATGTCGTCATAGCGCTGATGGATGTAGGGGATGATCGAGGAGGCGTCGAGCACCTCGACGATCTCGCCGCGCTGCTGCGAGCGGCGCTCGGACAGGTGCATCTCGACGATCCGGCGCACCGGAAGATCGGCCACCGGGTCGAACATCGAATCGCGCAGGATGATCTCGCCGTCGATCTGCTCGCGCTTCCTGGTCGTCTCCTGCCGGTGGCAGTGGACGAGCCGGGGGTCGGCGTCGAAACCGAAGCCCCCCGGGTCACGCAGGAACTTGAGGTAGAAGTCGGTGCGCTCGATCTCGGGAGGCGGTTCGACCTCGCCGGTGGACACGCCGCGGAGCTCGATGATGGTGACCCCCATACGGGTGACGGTGCCGACGAGGTCGTCGCCGTCGCGATCGAGGCTGATCTGGGCGAGCTTCTTCGGCTCGCCGAACGTCTCGCGACCCCCGATGACCGACTGCTCAGTGGTCATCGGCATGAGCAACGGGTAGAAGCCGGTGACGTCGCCGTGCGTGCATTGCACCCCGAAGGTGCCCGCGCCGAAGATCGGCACGCCGGGACGGTCGAGATCGACGGTCGCGACCGAGACCTTCACGATCGGCTCGGCGGTCGCCTGCAACGGCGGGGGGAGCACCTGCTCGATCAGCCCGGGGTCGGTCTCGTAGAGGGCCGTGAACGACGTGGACCACGCACCGACCTTGGTGGCACCGACCTCCTTGTCATCAACGTCGGCAACCGGACGGGCGCCGTATCTGACGGTCATGGTTCAGGCTTCTCTCAGTCGAGATCGGGGTCGGGGCGGAACTTGCCGATGGCGAAGGCCGGGCAGCGCAACGCCTCGTCGGGGATGTCGTCGCGCTTCAGCGGCGCATCGAGGTGGTCGACCGTGGGGCCGACCCGGGCGGCGATCGGCGCGAGCGCATCGAGGTCGAAGTCGTAGACCCGAGCGGCGTTCCCACCGACCATCTGTTGGATCTCCTCGGGGGTGCACTGGCCGCCGAAGGACATCTTCAGGTGGTCCTTCGACCAGGGCCAGCATCCTTCGAGGTGAGGGAAGTCGCTGCCCCACATGATGTGCTCGGTGCCGATCTGTTCGTGCAGTGCGACCTCGTGGCGCCGGATGAACGAGGAACCGAGATGACACTGGCGGGCGAAGTACTCGCTCGGGCTCAACGACATCTCGTCGACGACACCCACGCCGAACGCGGCCTCCTGGCTGCCCCCGGCGTTGCGCATGCGGCCGTAGTACATGTCGAGGCGGGCGAGTTCGTCGGGCACCCACTCCGATCCCTGCTCGGTGAACACGAACTGCAGGTGGGGGTGCCGCTCCATCACGCCCGCATAGATCAGGTGCCAGAGGGTCCGGTGCGCCCACCACGTGACCTCGAGCAGGAACATGACCTTGGCCTGCGGGTAGTCGCCGTAATCGGGCGCTGCACTCCCCGAGTGGTGGTTGATCGGCATGCCGAGCTCTTCGCAGGTCCGCCAGATCGGGTCGTAGTCGGGGGCGTAGAGCGGCGGGACGCCGGAGCCAGGAGGTGCACCGGGGAGCAGGACCCCGCCACGCAGGCCCGCCTCGGCCGCCCATCGGATCTCTTCGACGGCCGCGTCGACGTCGTGCAACATGATCTGAGCGATGCCGGCCCGTTGCGTCGGTGCCTCGCTGCAGAAGTCGGCGAGCCACCGGTTGTGGGCCTGGAGACCGGCCCAACGCCGATCGAGGTCGCCGCTGTTGCTGGTGGGCGCCTGGTTCAGCAGGCTGACCGCGGGGAAGAACGGCGGAATGGTGTTCGGGAAGATGACCTCGCCCACCACACCGTCGGCTTCCATCTCGGCCAGGCGGCGATCGGAGTCCCAGTTGCGCTCGGCGTCGTTGCCCGTCAGGTCCTTGTACGGATTCTCGAACGTCTGCATCCACGCGTCGAAGTCGTCGTGGTACCTCGAGGCGAGGTAGGGGCGATAGGCGCTGATGCTCGCCCCGCCGTGACAGTCGGAGCTGATGACGACGTAACGGTCACCGGCCGGAAGAGTTGACACATCCGTCATGTTGTCATGTTGTCACACCGCGAGGCGGCGTTCCGCTGGCCTAGGGTCGGCGCCGATGACCGACTCCTCCGAACCCGATCTGACCGACCTCTCAGGGCGAACTGCCGTGGTGACCGGTGGCGCCAACGGCATCGGGCGCGCCATCGTCGAAGCACTGCTCGACGAGGGCGCGTCCGTGGTGATCGCCGACATCGAGGCACCCGTGCTCGACGCCACCGTCGCCGAGCTGTCCGAGCGTGGGCCGGTGATCGGCGTCCGGACCGACGTGAGCGATCCCGAGGCGGTCGAGGCGCTGGCCGACACCGTCTACGAGCGGTTCGGTGCGTGCCATCTGCTGTTCAACAACGCGGGCGTCACCAGCGGTGGCGGCGGGAAGCCATGGGAGCAGGAGTACAACGACTTCCGCTGGTGCTTCGGAGTCAACGTCTTCGGATCGGCCAACGGCGTCGCCGCGTTCGTGCCCCGGATGATCGCCTCGGGCGAGCCGGGCCGGGTCGTCAACACCTCATCGGGCGACGGCGGCTTCGCTCCGGTGCCGCGGGCGAGCGTCTACGCCGCGAGCAAGGCTGCGGTCTCGTGCTTCACCGAGGCGTTGGCCCACAACCTCATCTCCGAGGACACCAACGTCCGCGCCTCGGTGTTCTATCCGAGCGGCGGGCTGATGGACACCGGCCTGTTCACCGCGAATCGCAACCGACCCGACGAGTTGGCCCGCAAGGGTGCGGGCACCGGTCGGCGGTCGATGACCTTCGAGGAGCTCAAGGCAGCGATGGAGAAGTCGGGTCGCGAGGTGCCGGTGGCCGACCTCGCCGAGTTGGGCCGCTTCGTGATCGCCGGGGTGAAGGCGGGCGACTTCATCATCGCCCACGGCCTCGCCGACACCGCCGATCTGCTGCACCGGCGGGCCGACGCCATCGGTCGCGCCGAGTTGCCGCCGCATCACAACATGGGCGTCTGAACGAAGCCCGGTGTGACGACGGGACCCACGGCAGCTCGGCGGCCTCAGGCGGCGTCGACCAGCGAGCGGACGGGGTGGTGTGCGGCGGCCGGGGGCGTGGCCCACATGGCGACCTGGCCGCAGGTGCAGCGGAGGTAGACGACGTGCCCGCGAAGGACTCGGTGCGAAGAGATGACGTGCGAGTGGTCGAGATGCTCGGTGGAGCCGGTGGTCGGGCAGGTGATTTCGTACATGACACCATGATCGGCGCGATCTTCTTGCAGGTCCATCGAATAGTTCTGTGATCTCCATGTAGCATTGCTTCATCATGATCAGCGATACCCGCCGGCTCCGATCGCTGCGCGAGGTTGCCGCGAGGGGCACGGTCACCGCTGCCGCTGCCGCGATGGGATACACCCCGAGTGCGGTGTCTCAACAGCTGGCCGCCCTCGAGAAGGACGTCGGGGTCTCCCTGCTCGAACGCCGGGGCCGCAACGTGGCGCTGACCGATGCCGGCCGCATCCTCGTCGACCACACCGACGACGTACTCGGCTCGATCGAGCGGGCCGAGGCCGCGGTCGCCGCACTCCACGACGAGCCGGTCGGGCGGGTGCGCATCGGCGCGCTGGCCAGTGCGACGTCATCGATCCTGCCCCTCGCCCTGCGTACCGCACTGTTCGAGTACCCCCGACTCGAGCCCGAGGTGATCGTGCACCCCCTCGACGAGAACCTCCGCGAGCTCAGGCTCGGCACGATCGACCTCGCCATCGAGCAGCAGTACACGCTGTCGCCGCACGACCTGTTCGAAGACCTCGAGCAGACGGTCCTCATCGAAGAGCCGCTCCTGCTGCTGACGCCGGCAGCCGAACCCCGGGCAACGGTGGCCGACGCCGCTGACCTGCCGTGGGTCACGTCGCCTCCGGGCAGTTCGGACGCCCAGTCCGTCCGGCTCATCGCGGCGAACGCCGGGATCTCGCCCAGGTTCACCTACCAGACCGACGACAACCACACGACGGTGTCGCTGGTGCAGGCGGGTCTCGCCGCGGCGGTCGTTCCGAACCTGGCTCTGCTGAGCCGCTCTGAGGGACTGAACGTCGCGGTCGTGCCGGGGGCCTTCAGGATCATCTCCGCGCTCAACCGCCCTGCATCGCGACCGCGGCCGGCCATCACCGCCATCATCGATCACCTCGAAGCCGCAGCCCCCGAATTCACCTACCAGCCCCCGGTCACCTGATAGGCCGCCGCGCGGCCGCCCCAGGTCGCGCCGCTGGATCAGTCGGCGCGGACCTCGTCGAGGCGGCCGGTGGTGACGTCGTAGACGAACCCGCGGATGAAGTCCTTGTGCTTCACGAACGGGGTCTGACGCAGTCGCTCGATGGACTTGCGGGTGTCGACGTAGGGATCCTGGAACGACTCGAGGGCCCACACCGGCTTCACGCCCAGCTCGGCCTCGAGCTCGGCCCGGAATTCGTCCTCGTCGACCTTGTTGAGCCCGCAGTCGGTGTGGTGCAGCAGCACGATCTCGCGGGTCTGGAGGAACCGTTGTGACAGACACAGAGATCGGATGACGTCGTCGGTGATGACGCCGCCCGCGTTCCGGTTCCCGGCTGGAGCGGCCTTGGCCGGGCTGCCGTCATCTTCGTGTACAGCTCGAACAGCTTTTCCAGCCGCTCGGTGTCGTTCTTGAAGCGGCGGCCGATGTAGATGCGCTCCAGCACTTCGTCGTTCCGCTCGTGGGCGTGGCGCAGGTTCTCCGGCATGGTGTCCGGATCGTAGAGGTCGGCGATGGTGGCGGGGAAATGCGCTTCGCGGGCGAGCAGGATATTTTCGGCGCAGGCGGTCAGGTCGGCCTTGTTCTGCTCGGTGAGCAGCGGCACGGGGAAGGTGTTCCAGCCGAGGGTGTTGGAGTAGCGAAATCAGTCTCCAGCTTGCCGCAGACCGTGGCGATCCAGACCAGATGCAGGCGCGAGGCGATGAGCGCCATGTTCCAAAGCGGCGCGTCGTAGAGGGCGAAGGCGAGATTGCTAACGATGGAGCCTCTGGGCAGCGATCCCACTGGCAGAAAGGGACGTGATTCAGATGAAACACTTGGAACGATAAGAACAGTCTCGTTGCCGGTCTGCCTGACTTCGCCAAACCGATGCGGCTGATTCGCCAACGCGTTTGTGGTCTCTCGCCCAGAAGCCGCGCGCTGGCGACGCACTGCGTCAAAACGCTGAGCCAACCAATCGTTGTCGGTTGCCGCCGCGAAATCATCGTCGCCAACCCAGATGCAAGCGGCGCTCCTTGCCACGAATGTACTCCTCGGAACCCAGAAAAGGGCGTATGAATTGTGCGTCGACGCCTTGTACGCGAACTGCCACGACCTGCTACTTGCACATCGAGTAGCAGATACCCGCCATCATTCGGCATGCTGCCAAAACTCATTGAGTTCAGTTGTCCCAAGGGGAAGGGTTGAGCCTCCACCACCACATTTACGCCCGGAGTCGATAAGCGTTGATGTACGGCGTTTCCCGAACCACCACCGATCCATTGTCATCAATGCTGAAAAGCTTACGCAGGGCTGAGGGGCGCGTGCTGACGCCCACGATGGCGACCGTTACTCCCGCGTTGTGGCTCGCCAAGTTGGCCCACTTGAACGAAGTGTGTGCAAAGCCGATTTCATGGCCTGTGCCATGAATGAGCGGCCATAGCGTTGCAACCTGCCGTCCCTGACAAGAATCGAATTGGTCGAAACGAATGCGGTCGCAGCATTGGTTGTTGTGCCGTACTCGGCGGCCTTCATGAACCAACCAGCGACATCACATCCGAGATTTCCAGTTCTTGGTGTGTTTGGAAAAAACAGATTGCAAGTCCGCTTT
>CAVPHU010000001.1:152500-1820906 GCA_963704815.1 uncultured Acidimicrobiaceae bacterium | reverse complement strand
CACGTTTCCCCGCATCGGTCTCAGCACGACGCACCCACAACCGCAAGGTCTCGTGATGCACATCGAGCTTCTCCGCGCAATCGAACAGATCGCCTTCCACTGCGAGGAGTACTCGTCCTGGTGATCGAACACCATCCGAACGGCACGCTCACGGACCTCATCGGGATACCGACCCGGCCGCCGTTGCTCTTCTTCTTGACATCTGCTCATCCTCTCAAGAGAACAAGCAGTCACCGATCCCGGGGCGCTTCAGCCCGCCAATCGACCCGAACGCGATCTGATCCCCGACATCTCCCTTCTGGGGCTACCGTGTGGGGACGTCCCTGACCGACACTCGAGGTGAGGGCCGATTGGGCTCTCAGCCATCCGGCCAAGACAGGGAGCCTGCACGATGACCGATGACGAAGATGATCACCCAACAGCCGGTCATGAAGACCACGATTCCGATCCCCGAGAACCGCACGACGCCCGACAAGGTCGAGACGTCGATCGGCACGCTCGACTTCTTCGACGGGGTTCCCGTCGGCGACACGAAGGACACGCTCGTCGACTTCGTCCAACGCGGTCGGGCGGTCGAGGCGTTCATCAACATGACCCCGGCGGCGTCGATGTACTCCCTCCGACAGGGTCATCGTGATCTGGGCCTGACCGAGTGCAACCAGATCCTGATCGCCGAACAACTCGGCGACTCCAAGCCACTCGTGCTCACCTGGAACAACACCTCGCTGTACACGTGGGGGTTCCTCGACCTGAAGAAGGACGGCCCGACCGTCATCGACATCCCGCCCGACGTGCTCGGCATCCTCGATGACATGTACTTCCGCTACATGAGCGACATGGGCGCCGCCGGCCCCGACCACGGCAAGGGCGGCAAGTACCTCGTGCTCCCCCCGGGCTACGACGGCGACGTGCCCGACGGGTACTACGTCGTGCAGTCGCAGACCTACTGCGTGTGGAACTTCATGCGTGGATACGTGCGGGGCAACGTGCAGGATCCCGACAACGTCAAGAAGGCCGCGGACAACATCAAGCAGAACCTCAAGGTGTATCCGCTGTCCAAGAAGGACGATCCGCCGGCGATGGAGTTCAAGAACATGTCGGGCCTCGCGGGGTACAACACGATCGCGCCCAACGACGTCAGTTTCTTCGACGTCGTGAACGAGATCGTGCAGGAGGAGGCCGATGGCTGGCTCGACCCCGAACTGGCAGGACAGCTGCGTGCGGTCGGGATCATGAAGGGCCAGAAGTTCGACGCCGACGACCGGCTGAAGAAGATCCTCGCCGACGCCGTGGCGATCGGCAACGTGTACGCCCGAGTCAACACCGTGTACCCGCAGGACGAGGGGAAGCTACATCTACCACGACGAGCACACCGAGTGGGTCATGGCGTACCCCGACAAGGACACCACGTTCCTCCAGGAGGCGCCCGCCGCATGGATGGCCGCCTCTGGATGCACTACAACGCCGTCTGCGTCACCCCGGCCATGGCCGTCACCAAACCGGGCGCCGGATCGGACTACATGATCACGGGCCTCGACGCCCAGGGTCGCCCGTTGGACGGCGCCAAGAGCTACAAGCTCCATCTGCCGGCGAACTTCCCGGTGAAGGACAACTGGTCGGTCACCATCTACGACCCCCAGACCCGGAGCATGCTCCAGACCGACCAGCCGTTTGCAGGAGTCAACAGCCTGAGCGCAGACCAGAAGCAGAACGCTGACGGTTCGATCGACGTCATCCTCGCGCCGAAGGCGCCAGAGGGCATGGAGAAGAACTGGATCCAGACGATCCCGGGGAAGAGCTGGTTCATCCTCCTGCGTGCCTACGGGCCCCTGGAACCGTGGATCGACAAGACCTGGCGCCCGAGCCAACTCGAACTGATGGAGTAGCCGACTACCTCATTCGGGTTCGGCGGTGATCCGGCCGTCCTTGATCGTGTCGACACATCGCGGCGATAGTCAGATCGTTCCGGTCCGTGGTGACGTTCCGAAACGATGGAGGCGTCACGAAGCCCACGAAGCAGGACGCCGACGTGACTGATCACCAGATCGTCACCAGCCCGAGCGACCTGGAGGTGTGGATCAAGATCCCGCTGCAAACGGAGTGGCGTCACGTCGACCTGAAGAAGCTGTTCACCGGGTAGCGCCTGCCGCGCACACCGTGCGCAGAGACCGCCTCAACATCTGGCTCGCGGTGCTAGGCCTCGGGCCGTTCCTGGAGCCGATCGCGCGAGACCGGCTGCTTCAGCGGGATGGTCTCGGCCAAGTCGCCGGTCTCTGACTCTTCCTCGGCCCAGTCGGCATACCGGCTGGCCCCGGCACTCGCCGTCAATCCATGCGCGTACACACTCATGAGCACGGTGATGGCTGCGATGGTGATGATCGTGTCCGTCCCCGGAAGGTCGGCCTCCTCGACGACGAGCACCGAGAAGACGATGGTTGCGAGCCCCCGTGGGCCGAACCAACCGATGTAGGCAACCGTCGGCCAGCGCATGCCGGTTCCGATGAGCGCCAGCGCGACCGGCCCGATGCGAGCGATGGTCAGCGCCAGCGCCGCCATCACCCACACCTGCCACGTGCTCTCGGCGACCGCCGGCCCGATCACGACCGCACCGACGAGCAGGAAGCTGATCTGAGTGAGCACCGCGCCGAGATCGTCGGTGAACGCCTCGTTGGCGAGCAGGCGACCGCGCACGCTGCTCGCCGTAGGTGAGGCCACCGGCGAAGCAGGCGATGAACCCGCTTCCGCCCAACTGATCTGCCACGGCGAACGTGATGACTGCGACCGCAGCGAGCGCGAACTGGCTCCAGGTCGAGCCCACCATCGGCGAGCTGCTCGCCCGTGACAACAGCCATGCGGCGACGACCGCGACCCCGACTCCGACCGCGACTGCCACCCCGATCGTGGTCGGACGAACGTGGAGACGATTCCGTCGCCGCTGAACCCGTTGCCGGCGAACCCCATGAACAGGAGGATGAAGGGGAAGGCTCACTCCGTCGTTCAGGCCCGATTCGACATCGAGACCGGTGCGGATGCGTTCCGGAACACGGGGGTTCGAGATCACCGCCTTGCCGAGTGCCGCATCGGTGGGCGCGATCATCGCCGCGACGATCGCCGCTTCCCAGCCGCTGAGGCCGTCGAAGAGGAGCACAGCGATCAGCCATCCTGCGCCGATCGTCAGCGGCAGGCCGATACCGAGCAGACGCGCCCGGAGACTCACATCCTTGCGCCAGGACGAGGGGTGCAGGGCGGCGGCATCGGTGTAGAGCAGCAGCGCGAGCGTGCCCTCGAGGACGGTGTCGACGACAGATGATGCGGAGCCGGACCCGACGTCGATGAGCCCGAATCCTTCCGAGCCGACCAACAACCCGAGCGCGACGAACACCATCGGCCCCGTGACAGCGGTCGACGAGGCGCGCCGCTGCACCAGCGCCCACCCGACGACGGACACGGCAACGAAGACAACCGCCCACTCACTCACCGCCCGAGCCTCCAGCGGCGCACGAGGGGTCCGACCCCCTCCAGGTGATTGCTGCCAGGGGTGCATCCTGAGCCGTGAGCACGTCGACCGGGTCGGGTCGACCCGACGCGGGTAGCCACTCGGCGTGACTCGAACGTGGCGCCTTCTTGCGGGCCGCCCGGCCACGCTCATGACGCTCCTCGACGGTGAGGTATGCGTGCGGCTCAGTCGCTGGGGGATGGGGCACGTGAGTCCTCCGGGGTGGGTTGGCGGACCGGACGATGCCTCGGGTTCGTCGCCGTCACCGAAGTAGCCGATCGCTCGCAGTTCGCGGCTCAGGTCGTGTCCGATCGCGGCAACGGGAGCGGCGAGAATCAAGCCGATCATTCCGGCCACCATCCCGCCGAACGTGGTCGCCAGCAGGATGGTGAGCGGGCTCAGGTTGAGGCTCGAGCCGAGGAGCTTGGGCTGGAGCATGTTCTCCAGCACGAGCTGGGCCACGATCACGATCGCGAATGCCGCGACCGCCATGCCGACGCCGCCGTCACCGAGCGCCATGAGCACGGCGAACGCTCCTCCGATGAACGCCCCGATGTAGGGGATGTAGGCGCCGACGAAGTTGACGACACCGATGGCGAGTGCGCCGGGCACACCGAGGAAGTACATCCCGATCGCAATCGACACGCCGTTGACGAGCGCCAGTGCGGTCTGCCCGGTGAAGTAGGACTGCACGTCCTTGATCGACTTCTCGACGATGTCCTGCGCCGCGGCCCGCCGAGCCGGGTCGGGCCTGCGGTCGCAACCAGTTGTTGACCATGGTCGGCCCGTCTTTGAGCACGTAGTAGAGCACGATCGTTCCGAGGACCAGCCCGGTGATGAAGCCGGCGGCCGAGTTGGCGGCGGTCGCGAAGTGCGGTCGCCACACCGTCGTGGGCCACGGGTGCCGCGTCCTGCGCCGTCGAATCGACCTCGTCGACCGCGTCGGCGCCGATGGGGAGGTCCGCCGCCCAGGTCTTGACCTCGTCCACCGCCTTTGAGAGGTTCTCGCTCAGCGCCTCGCTCTGGCTCCCGAGCGCCTCTGCTGTGATCAGCACGCACCCCGCGAACACGACGACCAACCCGACGAGCACGATCCCGGCACCAGCCGCTCGCTTCAGACCGTGGTCCTGGAGCCACGTGACGATCGGTGCACACACGATCGCAACGAAGGTGCCGACGGCCAATGGCGCGGTGATGTCGCGGGTCGCGGCGATCAGAGCGATGATCAACGCGAGCCCGAACACCATCCCGACGAACATCCAACTGTTCGTGCCGACGCGCCCGCACCCATGGCAGCACCTCGAAGTGCACCCTTCCGACCGGGTCGTTGTCGCGACTGGTGTCCCGCGTCGTCTTGTCATCGGTGTCGGCAGATTTGTCAGGCATCGAAACCTTGCTCCTTGTTCGAGGCGCTCATGCGCCGTTGTCCGGTGGGTCGATTCGCCCGTGTGCGTGTTCATTCGTCTCGCATGGCGCTTCATGAACTCGTTGAGCAGCGCACCGATGAGTGAGATCCCGCTGAAGATGTAGAAGACCGTGAACAATTTCGAGAGGTCTGTGGAAGGAGTCAAGTCGCCGAAGCCAACGGTGGTCAGTGCCACCGCGGTCGAAGTAGAACGAGTCGACCCAGCTCCAGTCCTCGAGGATGCGGTACACGACGGTTCCGGTGCCGAGCGTGAGCAAGCTGAAGAGGCCGATGATTCGTGTCGAGTAGGTCTCCCACGTCGATTCACCCTGCCCTTCGGGCACGGCCTCAGCGGACGCGCCGGCGCATGCGGCGTCGTCCCCTGCGGCTCCCCCGCCTGCGAACGCCTGCGACCGATCCCGGGCTCATTGGACGGCCGATCGTGTCGATGAAGAGGCTCGTGGGGCCAGATGACGGCGCAAGCTCTCCTTCAGTGACTTCGAACGCATAGCTGAGATCGTCGCCGTCGAGTCGGGGCTGGCGGAGGACGACCACGACGTCGTTGACCGCGTCGTCCTCGAAGATCGACAGCAACCCGTTCGGCGGATCCGCGGCGAAGCTGTCGTCCCCGACGTCCCAATTCGCAACGAACTCCGACGTCGGGAGGTGTCCGGTCAGCCGTTGTGGCCGGTCGGAGAACCACAGCGTGCTCGCGGCGGCTCCATGCAACGTGAGCCTCCCACCCTCGACGCCGAGCGCGCCGGCGGTCTGGGCGAACATGTACTCGACTTCCGCGGGATCGGCGTTGTGCATCGCAGCAAGATCGGCATCATGGTTCGTGTCATCGGTCATCGGGAGTCTCCTTCGTCGGCAAATGGAGCCGGATCCATCTGTGCCCACGATCCCCGGGCCAGAGCGCCGCCGGAAGCGCCAAATGGGAGACGCAACGGAGCAGGCCTCCACACCGATGCTCCCGCGTGCCCCCATGTTGGCGGTTCCGTTGGCAGTGAATGCGAGAGACGATGCTCACCGACGGGAGTTGGCCATGGACCTGAGCAAGCTGGAAGAGGCATTCACCGGACAGCCGCTGACCGCTGCCGACCTGGTCGCCGCAGCCGTGGTGCTCGGCGTCGGCATCGCGATCCGCGCTTTTCGTCGGACGACTCCTCCGTCGCTACTTCGGTCGCCCGGGTCAGCAGGCCCAGCAGCTGGCGAAGTTGGCCGGCCGGATCGGGCAATGGAGCATCGTCGGCATCGCTGCGGCGTGGGCGCTGAGCATTCTCGGGCTCAACATCGGCGGGATCTCGGTCTTCATCGCCTTCTTGCTGCTCATCCTGGGGCTGGCAATGAAGCCGGTCATCGAGAGCTTCGCCATCAGTGTGGTGATCGCCTCTCGTCCGGCCTTCGGAGTCGGTGACGAGATCGTTGTCGGCGATGTCGTCGGCGAGGTGATCGAGATCACCCAGCGGAGCGTGGTGGTGCGGCGCCGTGACGGCGCTCGCGTCCACATCCCCAACGCCGACGTCATCTCCGAGAACGTGACCGTGTTGTCGACCCACGTCGAGCGCCGATCCAGCGTCGACGTCCAGGTCGTCTACGACACCGACATCGATGAAGCAGAGCACGTGATCCGGGCGGCGGTGGCCGATGTCGACGGCGTGATCCGTGTCGGGTCGATCCGAGTCATGTCGATCAGCAGCTGCGTGGAGTTCTCGATCCGCTTCTGGCACGAGTCGAGCATCGACGCGGCCAACGAGACCAAGGATGCCGTGCTCCGCACGGTTCATCGGGCGCTCCGGCGGGCAGGCATCGAAGGTGCCCCGTCGCTCGAGGTTGCGCTCGTCGGCCAGGTACTCCCAGAAGGCGCCGCTTTGGGGCTACCTGATGCCCCGCGAAAACGGGACGATTGACGAATGGCGAGACGAACCGAGGTTTGCGCGCGATGACGATGACCGACAGTGGTGGGGCGGCACCGGACGGCGCTGCCCCTGCTGAAGCAGCTGAAGACCCTGGTTCCCATGGAATCCAGGTGTTCTCGGCGCCATCGGACGCGCCGCGTGTGCGCTGGCAGACCGACCTCTTGTCAGCTGGCTTCACCGCAGCCCTGGGGTTCGTGTTGATCCTGGTCGCCGGCGAAGGATCGACCTTCGACAACTCGACCCTCGAGTTCGTGGGCAGCCTGCCCGGATGGCTCCTGTGGTTGTCGCAGGCGGCCTACGGAGTGGGTGTGCTGTACGGCATCGGCTTGTTGATCGGGGTCGGGCTCTTCGCCACGGGCCGGCTGGACGTGCTGCGAGACATGGTGTTGGCGGCGCTGTTCGCCGTCGCGATCGGCGTGGTGCTCACGCAGATCATCGACAACCGCTGGCCGGAGTTCGCGTTCCTCGATCTGAACCAGACTCGCAACACGTTCCCGGCCTTCTCGCTGACGACGGCAACGGCCATTCAGGCTGCAGCCGCGCCCTGGCTGACCGCTCCGATGCGCAAGATGGGCTGGATGTTCACCCTGGCCGCGGGAGTGGCGTCGGTCCTCGGAGCGGTGACGACGTTCAGCGCCGCGCTCGGTGGCTTGCTCGTCGGCCTGTTCGCTGCGGCGCTCACCCGCTATGCCATCGGCACCTCGGCGGGCTTGCCCTCGACGAGCCGTCTGCAAGCGGGGCTTGCCGACCTGGGCTTGGACACCGAGACGTTGACGTACTACGACAAGCAGCCGGCTGAATCGATCGTCCTGTCCGGAACCTCGGCCGATGGCCGGCCCATCTTCGTCAGCGCCCTCGGCCGCGACTCGTGGAGCACCCGTCGGTGGACCCGGCTGTGGAAGGAAGCCTGGTACCAGGACCAGGGGGCGCAATACGGATCCGACCGCCGCCAGCAGGTCGAGCACGAATCGCTGGCGCTGCTCCTGGCCGATCAGCACGGTGTGCCGGTACCGGCCCTGGTCACCGTCGGGATGACCGCGCTCGACGACGCGATGTTGGTCACCGACCTCTTCGACCACACGCTGACCGACATGGCGGAGAAGGACCCCGACGCCATCGACGACAAGGTCCTCGACGATGCATGGGCGCTCCTCGGCCAGCTCCACGAGGCCGACATCAGCCACGGCTCGATCGACGGCATGCACTTCTGGTTCGACCCAGCCGGTGAGCTGCAGCTGATGGGTTTCGCCGACTCGGCGATCCACCCCACCGACGACCAGTTGCAGCAGGACGTCGCCGCCATGTTGGTGATGACCACGCTGGGCGTCGGCGCCGAACGCGCCATCGCAGCCGCCCGCCGGGCCAAGGGCGATGACGGCATCGCCACCATGCTCCCGCTGCTCCAGACCGCTGCGCTCAACGGCCGACTCCGCCACAACGTCAAGGCCCAGAAGCTGAAGATCAAAGACCTACGCAAGCAGACCGCTGCCGCCCTCGACATCGACGTTCCCGAGCCCCAACAGCTGACGCGTGTGACGTGGAAGAACGTGCTGATGCTCGCCTTCGTGGGCTTCGCGGTCTACTCGCTCATCGGCGGCCTCGCCGACGTCGGGTTCGACACCATCTGGAACACGTTGTCCGACGCCCGCTGGGGCCTCATCCTGCTCGGTCTCATCTTTGCCGCAGCGACCAACTGGACCGATGCCATTGCGCTCGCCGCTGCCTCGCCGAAGAAGGTTCCCATCGGGGTGACCACGATCGAGCAGTTCGCGATCGGGTTCGTCAACATCGCCGTCCCGTCGGCCGCCGGTCGGGTGGCGACCAATGCCCGCTACTTCGAGAAATTCGGCATCAGCACGGTCACCTCGGCGACCACCGGGGCGATCACCGGGTTCATCGGGTTCATCGCCCAGGCCGTTCTCGTCATCCTGACGATCGTGATCGGGGCCGGCAGCATCGATTTCTCCGAGATGCAGGGGGGCGGCGGAGCGATCAAGTTGCTCGTGACCGCCTTCGCCATCTTCATCGGCGTCATCATCGTCGTGCTGCTGGTGCCGAAATTGAGGCACTGGGCCGAGGACAAGCTCCGTGGGCCGTTCTCTCAGATGGGTGAAGCCTTCAAGACCGTGAAAGACCCCAAGAGGGCGTTGACCGCGCTCGGCAGTTCGATGGGGACCGAGATCCTCTACGGCGCTGGACTCGTCATGTGTGTGCTGGCGGTCGGCGGGTCGGTCAGCCTCGGCGAAGCCGTCTTCATCAACGTCACCGTGTCGCTGTTCGCCGGGCTGATGCCTATCCCAGGCGGTGTGGGTGTCTCAGAGGCCGGTATGACCGCGGGACTCGTGGCGATCGGAGTCGACAGCGACCTCGCGGTGTCGGCCGTGCTGATCTACCGGCTCGTCAGCTACTACCTGCCTCCGCTCTGGGGGTATGTGAGCCTGCAATGGCTCGACAAGCGCGACTACCTGTGACCCCCTGATCATGCACCGGATGATGAGCGAGCGGTTCGCATTCGGGGGTGAGAACTCCAGCGGACCGGAGATCGCCGATTGGGAACTGGCCCGCAATGTGTCCGAGTGGATCGAAGTCCTCGCAATCTCGATCATTGCGATCTCGGTGGTCATCGCCATGGCGCAGCTGGCCCGGAGCGTCTTCACCGGCGGTCGGGGGCGGCAGGCATACAGCGAGTTCAAACGGTCGTTCTCGACGGGAGTGTTGCTCGGACTCGACCTGCTCATCGCCGCCGACATCATTCGTACCGTGACGCTCGACCAGACGCTCGAGAACGTCGCGGCACTCGGACTCCTCGTCGTCGTGCGGACCTTCCTCGCGTGGTCGCTCGTGCTCGAGGCCGACGGCCGCTGGCCCTGGCAACAGCCGACCAGCCCGCAGGCCGACGTGGCGAAACCGGATGAGGACGACCGCTGATGGCCGAGCGGCTGACGTTGCCCGAGAAGCCTTCGGGCCTCGGACGTTTCGTGCCCGGCGTGGGCAGCATCATCGACGGAGCGCGGCACTCCGCCGGCATCGACCTACGCGCAGCACTGACCGTGTGGGCCGTGGTCGTGCCGCAGTCGTTGGCGTACGCAACGTTGGCTGGGGTCCCTTCCGTCCACGGGCTGTACGCGGCGACGGCGGCGTTGGCTGCCTATGCAGTGTTCGGGACGTGCCGCGACCTGAACATGGGTGCAGAGTCGACGGTCGCGCTCATGGCGGCCGCGACCGTTGCCCCGCTGGTCACCGACCCCGACAGCGCCATCGAGCTGACGGCGCTGGTGGCGTTGCTCGTCGGCGGCTGGTGCGTGCTCGGGTTCGTGTTCCGGCTCGGGTTCATCAGCGAGTTCCTGTCGCGCCCGATCCTTGCCGGCTACGTGTTCGGGTCGGGCGTCATCATCGTGATCAGTCAGCTCGAGGCGCTGTTCGGCCTCGACATCGACACCGACCTCTACACCACCGACGTCGGCGCCGTCGCCCGCAATCTCGGTGATGCCCACGGCCTCACGACGCTGATCGGGGTGACCACGGTGGTGCTGGTGTTCGGGCTCCGCAAGCTCGTGCCCGCGATCCCGGCGCCGCTGGTCGCCGTTGTGCTGGGAATCGTCGCGTCCACGGTGTGGAACCTCGACACCGAGGGTGTCGCGGTCGTGGGGAACATCACCTCCGGTGTCCCGGTGCCGGGGCTCCCGGAGGCGTCGTTCAGCCAGTTCACGCAGCTGCTGCTCCCGGCCTTGGGGATCGCCCTCCTCGCCTACCCCGACAGTTTCCTGACCGCGCGTTCGCTGTCGACCGCGGGCGGATACACATTGGACGCCGATCAGGAGTTTCTCGCCATCGGCGCCTCGAACCTCGCCTCGGGGGTGCTCCAGGGCATCCCCGTCAACGGCAGCCAATCACGCAGCTACGTCCAACGAGATGCCGGGGGCCGGTCCAACCTCGTCGGGCTGATCTGTTCAGCGTTGGTCCTGGTCACGCTGGTGTTCCTGACCGGGCTCTTCGAGCAACTCCCGCTGGCGGTGCTGGCCGGCATCGTGATCGTCGCCGGGCTCGGCCTGTTCGAGATCCGCGATTTCCGGGCGCTGTGGCAGACCAGACGCTCTGAGTTCTGGCTCGGCACCATCACCGTCGGCTCGGTGCTGGTATTCGGGATGCTCGGCGGGATCGCGTTCGCCATCGGCCTGTCGATGCTGGTTGCGCTGACCCGGCTGATCCGGCCTCACACCGCCGAACTCGGGCGGGTCGAAGGCACCGACACCTACCGCGACATCGACAACCATCTCGACGCTCACCGCATCCCGGGCTTGTTGATCTACCGGATCGACGACGAGTTGTTCTTCGCCAACACCGCGTTCTTCGTCCGCGACGTGGAGCAGCGGCTCGCCGTCTCGGAGCCACCACCCGCCACGCTTTTGATCGACGCCGAGGGAATGTCCGACATGGACACGACCGCGACTCAGCAAATCGGTGAGCTGCTCGACACCCTCGACGGCGCGGGCATCAGCGTCAGCTGGGCCAGGGTCCGTCAGCCGGTCCTCGACATGCTCGAACGGTCGGGCCTGATGGAGCGAATCGGCGAAGACCACGTGTTCCTCGAGGTCGACGACGCCGTCACGGATTTCCTCAGCTCGTGACCCCACGAAGCGACACGGTCACCGATCCGGACATGATCGACGGCACCGAGCGCTGGCTCCAGCGGCGAGGTGTGCCCTACGCCGAGCAGCACGTGTCCTCGCCTCTCGTGCTGTTCGGTCGGGTGATCCCGGTCCTGGTCATCGTGTTGATCGCCGAGGCGATCACGCTCGTCGCCCGCGATGTGTACCGGGGTTGGGCGTTGTACCTGGTCTTCGTGCTCGCCCTGGCGGGATTGGCGCTACTGATCGTGCTCGGATGGGAGCGCCGCCCTCGGAGAACCTGGCGACTGCCCGGATGGCTCTCGGTCCTGGCAGGCGCCGCGTTCCTGATGGGACCGGCGGCACTCGGGCTCACGTTCGAAAACAACCGTGCGCTCGTGCTCAACCTCCTGCTCATCAACGCCACCGTGCTCGTCGTGTCGATGCTCGCCGAGTACTACAACATCACCCCGATCGTGCGTCACGAGCTGAACGAGATCCGGACCGGACACCGCAAGATGCTCGCTCCGATGCGGCAGATCCTGCCGATCATGCTGCTCTCCGTGCTGTTCCTCTTCACGACGGCCGAGATCTGGCAGGTGGCGCACGACGCCACGCGTCTCGGCTTCGCCGTCGTCGTGGTCGCCCTCATCGGGTGCTCCGCGGCGCTCGTCGCCAGCGGGGCACGCGATGCGCTCGAGGGGGTGTCTCAGTTCGCGAGCTGGAACGAGATCCAGGACGTGGCCGAATCGACCACGGCACCCGATCTTCCATTGCCGAACGACCTGGCCGAGCCGCCGGACCTGAAGGGCGACACGATCGGACGACGCGAAGTGCGTTTGCTGCTGTTCGTGACCATGGTCGTGCAGTTGCTCGTCGTGGCATTCGTCGTGGCGTTCGTGCTCGCAGTCGTCGGCATGCTGCTGGTCCGGAGAGAGACGGTCCTGCAGTGGACCGAACTCGAGAGTGCCGACTGGAACCCGATGCTCGCCATCAGGCTGGCGGGAAGGGAATATCCGCTCACCTCCGAGACGCTTCTGATGTCGGTCCTGCTCGGGGTCTTCGCCGCCATGCAATTCGCGGCGTCGATCATGACCGACACCGAACTGCAGAAGGCCTACTTCAAAGGTGTCTACGACGATGCCCGTGAGGTATTGGCGGTGCGTGCGAGATACCGCCAGTACCTCACACGGCGTGGGTGAGGCGCCGCCGGCAGTGATCCGACGGCCTTCACAGGCCGCGGCCCGCCGACTGGGCTCCGTTCGCCCGTGCTGACTCGACATCGACCGTGAACGCTCGCGCGAGGTCGCGATCATGGTCCGCGGTGGCGAATCGCTGGCCCTGCTCGCCGAGGCGGAGCAGTGCAGCGGTGACCGTCTGGTCCTCGCTCCCGTAGAGCAGGATCTGTCGCCCAGCGGCGTCGAGGTGGTCGCCCATCGTCTGCTCGCGCACCACGACCGACGGCGAGCCATCGCTGCCCTTCCTCGTCCGGATTCCGAGCCGCTGTCGGGACAGCTCGGCGCAGACCGCGGTCAGCATCTCCACGCACTCGACACCGGTTTGTGGGTCGTTGACCGCGGGCGACAGCGCCATCACTGCGATGTCGACGAGGACTTGGACTGTGTAGCCGATGTCGCTCTTCGGGTCCCTGGCCTTCGCAATCGTCAGGCAGTCGAGGACACGGTCGAGATCGCGCTGGCTGAGTGTTCCTGAGGTCGACATCCAACCGATCGGCTCGTCGAGAATCGTGGCCTGCCCGGTTCCGGCCTCGATCACGATGCGTGCGTCCTCCGACGCCATCAGGTCGGCCAACCGGTTCGTGTCGATGCGAACGAGGTATCCATGGTCAGGTGCGGACACGTCCGCCGCGTCGGCTGGCCGCTCGAGGTCGATCTCGGGGACGACGACGTCGCCACGGACGGCGCGGCCATGGGCATGCGCGGACCGAAGGATCTGACGTGCGGTCCAGCGAATCACCCGGTCCACACGCAGCGACTGGAGCGTGCCGTTGATGTACCAGACGATCAGGACGCCCGTGAGCATCAGGAGGATCACGGCGACGATCATCATCAGCGGCGGAGCGAGGCTGTCACCGGCTCGGGTCCGGAGCAGGATCTGGCTGCCGACGATGAAGCTGGCGGTCAGCGCGAAGACCCCAAGAACGAGCTTGTCGCTGCTGCGGCGAAGCTGCATCCGCAACAGGCGCTTCGAGAACATGTTCGCCGTGCTGCCCGCCGTGAGTGAGGTTAGGGCCAACACGATGCTCAACCCGGTGAAGACCAGTGCGAGCGCACTCAGCAGCGAGGCACGAGCCTGCGTGACGCTGACGGCCACCGAGCCCTCATCGGGCGCGGGCCCGTACCGCTCGACGGCCACCGCCGACAATGCCCCCAGAGCCGCACCAAGAAGTGGGGCGAATTCCTGGTTCTCGCGCAGTGCGGTGCGTAGGTCGTCGATGACGCCGCGAACGTTACGCATCGTCGGCGAGGGACAACGGAGCGTGTCCAGGTTCCCATCGCACGTCCTCGAGGTCTGCTCCCGACACGTTGCACTGATCGGCGGCCGTTCCCGTGAAGTCGGCGCCGGTCAGGTCGGCGTCGACGAACTTCGTTCCCCACCGCACCACGACCCGATGGGCGAGTCTTCTCACCGAACGGTCGCGGTCGTCGCCACGGAGCGCCCGCTTGGAGATCAACACCATGGACACACTGATCACCAGCGCGGCGAGCCCACCTTGGGCGCGACCTGCAGCCAGCCCGCTGAGAACCGCAACGAGTGCGATACCCCACGCCCCCAACGAACCACCGACGACTCGACCGATGATGCCGGCGAGCACGGCCAGAGCGAGCACCAGCGCAAGCCCGACGCCCCGTGCCGCCACCGCTATGTCGACCTGGCCCCAGATCAGGCGGACGACCAAGCTCGCGGCGAACACGACGGCGAAGGTCCAGACGAACGTCTTGATTGCGGCATCGATCCCTTTCCAGAACATGACCACCACGAACACGACCAGGATGATCAAGATGCCGGCCGCACTCGACGTGCGTTCCCACCCTTCGCCGTAGAGCCGGTCGCGAACAGCATCGATGGCGAACCCCGCGACGACGCCGAACACGACGGAGAGTGCGAGTGCTCCGATGAGGATGCCGGCCGCGACCGCAGGCGTGATGCCGAGGCGCGCGTTGCGCAAGTCTGCGTGCGAGAGGTCGGCCTCGGTGAAATCTGTCCCGCGCAGGTCGGCACCTGCGAAGTCCGCTGACTGCAGCGACTGGGACGCGAACGACTTCCGTCGAAGGTCCTCGTTGCGGTGATCGGTATTCATCGAGCGCACACCTCACTGAGATCAGCCGATGAGTCGGCCGCGGGTTCCTGAGCAGATTCTGCGGCGGGTGCGCCGCCCGCGGTAGCCCCACAATGGAGCAATGTGGGGGCACCTCACCTCACGCTCGAACCTGGACCCGACGACTGCTCCCTCGATGCGCCACCTTGGCGCTACCACGCCCGGCGACGGGGCCGCACACTTCAACCTGACCGGTGTGAGCTGCGCTGGTCGACACCCAAATGAGGAGGTGCCGGGTGGACAGACAGGTGCTCATCGTCGGGAGCTATTCCGACCTGACGGCCGCGAATGCCCAGTACTCCGACCTCCGTCGGTTGTACGACACCCTGGGCGCACCAGAGGACTTCGACGCCGTCACCACCGCCCGCAAGGCCTCCGGCGAGGTTCGCTTCCATCGCGGACACGACGACGGACGTGGACTCGACGCCAAGGGCCACACGACGTGGAGCCTTGCCGCTGGTCTCGCCGCTGCGTTGTTCCCGTCGGTTGGCGCCGACTCGCCCAGCCGCGCCTCATCGCAACGGGAGGTGCTGTCCGCCGTCGCCGGGACGATCGCCGAGGCCGTCGGCCGGGCAGGGCTGATGTCGCTCGGTTCACAGCTCGACGAAGCGCCGGCGGCACTGCTGGCGGTTGCCAGTTCCGACCACGAATCCAGCGTGCGCGAAGTGCTCGGGCAATCGCGCAACCTGATGACACGATGGGTGACCGTCGATCTCGCACTCGTCGAGGAGACGGCTCGAGCCACCCAACGACGCGTCAGGCGGTGATGAGGGCGAGGGCCCGCGCCTTGGCGACGGCTTCGCGGCGGCCGTGCACGTTGAGCTTCTCGTAGAGCGTGACCGTGTGTTTCTTCACGGTCGCCGGCGCGATCATGAGTTCGCGGGCGATCTCCTTGTTCGAGAGTCGCTCGTCGAGCAGCCTCAGCACATCTGCTTCGCGGCTCGTGAGCACCAAATCGGCCGCGAGGTCCCCGCTCGCTCCGGGTGGCGATTCCGACGATGGATCGATCGCCGCGAGGATCGTGCCGACGTGGGTGAGGACATCGCCGCTGACGTCGATGCGACGGAGCAGGGCCGCCAGGCGGGGGCCGAGGTCGGCGAGCTTGCGAACGATCCCGCCCTCGTGGGACAGCTTGACTGCGTCCTCGAGCACATCGAGTGCACCGACCTCATCGCCCTGGGCTTCGAGGTCGAGCGCGTGAAGACCCAGGAGCCGGATGATCAGCGGACGGTGATGATTTCTCCGTGCGGTTTCGATCGCATCAGCCAAGAGCTCACGGCCGCGAGCCGCGTCCTCGCCGGATGAGAGAAGGAGCTCGATACGCGATGGGATCGGATCGAACCACATGAATCGATGCCCGAACGAGACTGATTCCGCGGTCCGTGCCCAACGCAGCCCGTTCCCGGGTCGACCACGCCGAAGATCGAACTCGGCCATGAACGCCTCGACCACCGGCTGCAGGAACTCGCTCTGTGAATCGAGCACGAACTGCTCCACCGCTCGGGCGGTCGCGTCCGCATCGTCGTGGCGTCCCTGCACCAGCTCGGTGCTGGCCAGGATCATCCCTGCGTGAACGGCGTTGAGCGAATCTGCCGAGTAGCGACGGTCGAACACGATCGAAACGTGGGTCGCTGCCTCGGCGAGCTGATTGCGCTCATAGGCGCAGCTACCGAGGAAGTAGTGGGCGGTCGTGATGGTGCTCGCGAGACCGAACTGCTCGCCGATCGAGAGCAGCTGGGTGGCGTGCAACTCCTCGGACGTGAGGTCACCTTCGAGCCAGCCGAGATAGGGCAGCGACCAGGCCATCGGATCGAACGGGGCATCAGCAAACCGGGCGTCGCCGATAACCGAACCGGCGAGCCGATGGGCCTCCTTGGAACGCCCCGCGCCGGCCAGAGCGACGACGCCGAGGACGAAGCTGAAGGTGAGGTGCCGACCAGGCTGGTCGGCGAACAACCCCCGAGCTTCCTCGGCGTCGGCAATCGCACCCTCGAAGTCAGCACCGATCAGCTTCTCGTAGGCGCCACGAAGGACCAACGCCTGACCGCGCAGCGCGCCCGATGTCGGAGGTGGTACATCTCCGGACTCGTCGAGGAGCAGGTCGACGCGATCGAGGACTGCGCTCATCTCTCGGTGGCGCGACTGCGCCTCGCCGAGGACCCACGCACGAAGAATCAGCAGATCGGGAGTCGCCTTCAGGCAGGTCGGGTGGCACTCGTGACACCAAATGGGCGAGCCCGTTCCAGTCGTCCTCGTCGATCAGCTGCTGGCCCTTCTCCGCTGCCACCGCGACCAGCTCGTCGTCGGCGCCGACGAGATGCAGCTGCTCGATTGCCTCCTCGACCAACCCGTGCTCGAGGAACACCCCGACTGCCGCTCGGCGAATGTCCTCCTCGACGGACTCGAGGTCTGAGCGTGTCGTTGCTCGCCAGTTGGTGAGCAACCGGGCGAACAGATGGTGGAATCGGTACCAGTCGCCGGTCTCATCGAGGGGGACGATGAACAGGTTGTGGCGGCGCTGTCCATCTGATGAATTCCTCCCCGGCGATCGGGAACGGTGACGACGACTCGAGGCCGCCCGGGACGAGAACACTGGCAACCGCATCGCAGAGCTCGGCGCTGAAGCGATCGAAGTACGACGCGATGGCCAGGTGGTGGCGGACCTGGGCCGGAACCCGGTCGATCACCTCGGCCATGAGGAACTCCTGCGCCGCCTCATCGAGGAAGCCCGCGCCCACCACCTCGTCACCACCGCCGAGACGGAGAGCCTCCGCCGCAAGCCGGGCGCCAGTGGGCCATCCTTCGGTGGAGCCGTGGAGAGCTTCAACCTGTTGCGGACTGAGCGAGTGGCGAAGCTCGTGCTCCATGAAGCGCCCGAGCTCGTCGGCCGAGAACGCCAGCTCGGCACCTCGCAGCTCGCAGAGTCGCCCTTGCCGCGAAGCGTCCCGATCGGCAGTGGTGGCTCCTCCCGGGTGACGATGACGAGACGCAGCATCGGCGACGGATAGGTCACGAGCTCCGAGATCAGGCGATGCACCGCCGGCTTGGTGACGTGGTGGTAGTCGTCGAGAACGACGATGAGCGGTTCGGGGAGCTCGTCCAACTCGTTGGACAACTCGGTGATCACGGCTGCCTCCGCCGGCAGGGTCGCGGCCGACGCCATCTGCGATGTGACCTCCAGCGCGTCCGGAAACACGCTGCGGACGGCGGCCACGAAGTGCATGAGGAACCACTGCGGGTGGTCGATCGTCGGATCGATCGTCAGCCAGCAGGCTCGGCGTCCCGTCTCGCGAGACCACTGGCTGACGAGCACGGACTTGCCGAAACCGGCCGGAGCGCAAACTAGGGTCGCCGATCGATCAAGGCCCTCGTCGAGCCGCGCACTCAGCTCCGTACGCACCACGCCATCGGTCGGTGGATCGGGTCGGTGGAGGAACGCGGAACGAACCGGCCGGCCGACGCCGGCGGCGTCATGTGACTCGTCGCTCATGCCGATCGCCCTGCGTGCCCCCGTGGTCGCGGGCACATCATGCGGTCGATCTCGCCATCATCCACTCACGTGATCCTAGTAGCGAGGGCCAATGGCCAAAAAGTCCGACGCAGTCGGATTGAATGGCTGGACGCCGCGGGTCAGCCGTCCACGTAGCCGAGAGCTCGGGCCTTGGCCACTGCTTCGCGGCGACCGTGGACGTTGAGCTTGTCGTAGAGCGTCACCGTGTGCTTCTTCACCGTTGCCGGTGCGATCATCAGCTCGCGGGCGATCTCCTTGTTCGAGTATCGGTCGGCCAGCAACAGCAGGACATCGGCCTCCCGGCCGGTCAACGCAGGCTCACCGGTGAGGTCGATGACGACGTCCCGGGAATTGTCGTCTCCGTCCTCTCCCCGCGAGTCGAGGGCCGTCAGGATCGCTCCGACGTGGGTGAGGAGGTCACCGGTGACCGGCAGCTGTTGAAGCAGCGGTGCGAGTCGGGGGCCGAGGTCGGCGAGTCGGCGGATCATCCCTCCTTCCTGCGAGAGTCGCACCGCCTCTTCGAGCGGGCCGAGCGCGGCACGCTCATCGCCGCTGACCGCGAGATCGAGCGCTTGGATCCCGAGCAGGCGGATGATGAGCGGGCGATGGTGACGACCTCGCGCCGACTCGAGGGCCAGGTCGAGCAGTTCACGGCCGCGGACGGCATCGGCTTCGGAAAGAGAAGAACCTCGATGAGCGCTGGGGAGGTGTCGAAGAACATGAATCGGTGATGATCGGCGTCGAAGTCGAAACCGCGTGCCCAGTGCAGGCCCGTCCCTTGTCGCTGCAGCCGGAGATCGAACTCGGCCATGAACGCGTCGGCGACCGGTTGCAGAAACTCACTCTGCACGTCGACGACGTACTGCACCACCGACTGCGCGGTCGCGGCGGCCTCTTCGGTGCGGCCCTGCGCCAGCTCGGAGAACGCCAGCGCCATCCCGGCATGACTCGCATAGATCGCCTTCGTTGAGTAGCGACGATCGAGCACGATCGCCAGATGGAGATCGGCGTCGGTGAGCCGGTTCTGCTCATATGCACAGACGCCCAAGAAGTAGTGTCCGAGCGTGTCGGGGTCTTGCAGCATGGGCCGCTTGTCGCTCGAGACCATCTGAGCGCCGGATCTGCCCACGGCATCGAGATCGCCCTCCAGCCACCCGACATATGCCCGCGACGACGCCACTGGGTCGAAGGGCAGGTCGGCGAACCGGGCGTCACCGACCAGCGACTCGGCAAAACGGTGGGCCTCCTCCGATCGACCAGCGCCCGCCAGGGCAGCGACCGCGAGGACGTATGCGAGGACCAAGCGACGGCCGGGATGGTCCGCGAGGAGGCCGATCGCGGCCTCTGCATCGGCGATGGCACCCTCGAAGTCGGCCTCGACGAACTTCGAGTACACGCCGCGAATCACCGCGATCTCGACCTCGCAACCACCGATCGCCAGGGCCCGGTTGCTCGGGGCGGCGGTCGAGCAACAACTCGGCCCGGTCGAGAATGACGAGCAGCTCGCGGTTGCGCGACTCGTTTCTCCGACCACGCACGCCTGAAGCAGCAACAGCTCGGGATCCGAGTCGAGCACCTGCGCCGGGATGAGCGACACCAGACGAGCAAGCTCGGGCCAGCGTCCCTCCTCGACCAACTGATCGCCGCGCTCGGCGGCCACCATGGCCAATTCAGCATTCTCAGCGATCAGATCCAGCTGTTCGATCGCCTCCTCGTGCATGCCGCGCTCGCGGAACACGGTGGCTGCCGCCCGGCGAATACTGGGCTCGGACAGCTCGAGGTACGCGGCCGAGGTCAGCCGCCAGTTGGCGAGCAGGCGAGCGAACAGATGGTGGAACCGGAACCACCCACCCGTGTCGTCGAGCGGGATGACGAACAGGTTGTGCCGCCGAATCCAGTCGATGAACTCGACGCCGGTCATGGCGTCGAGCTGCGAGGCGGCTGAGTCGGACTCGCCGGCGGCATCGCACAGCTCCGCACTGAACAGGTCGAAGTGCGATACCACGGCAAGGTGCCTGCGGACCTGCGGCGGCGTCCCCTCGAGCACCGAGGCGACGAGATACTCCTGTGCCGCTACATCGAGGAATCCTGCGCCGACGACGACATCGCCCATACCTAGCGTGCGAAATGCCTCCACGGTCAAACGTGCTCCAGCGGGCCATCCCTCGGTCGTGTGGTGGAGTCCGGCGAGCTGCTCCGGAGTCGCTGCACGGCCCAGCTCCTGCTCGATGAACTGTCCGAGCTCGCCGACCGAGAACGCCAGGTCATTCATCCGCAACTCGACGAGACGACCCTCGGCGCGCAGCATCGCGATGGGCAGCGGCGGTTCTTCCCGGCTCAGCACAACGAGATGGACCGACATCGGCGGGTGCCGCATGAAGTCGGCAACCAACCGGTGGATCCGCTGATCGGTGACGTTCTGATAGTCGTCGAGGACAACCACGATCGGCTCGGGCAACTCGTCGAGCTCGTTCGACAGCTGCGCGATGAGCGCATCGAGGGCCGGCATGGGCTCAGCCGAGACCATCTCGGACATGACATCCAACGCATCGGGGAACACCCCACGTATCCCCGCGATCACGTGGAGCAGGAACCAACGCGGATCGTCGACCGACGGATCGAGCGAGAACCAGACGACCGGGCGCTCGACCCGCTCGCACCATTGGCTGACGGCGACAGACTTGCCGAAGCCGGCCGGCGCACAGACCAGGCTCATCGGTAGCTCGAGGCCGCGGTCGAGCACCGCGTTGAGCTCCGACCGGTCCAGTCCATCGGCCGGTGGCGCAGGGCGGTGGAGATACGTCCGACGGACGCCGAGACCCGGCTGGTGCTCTTTCCGCTCGCGTCGATGGCCGCCACGACATCGACGTTAACGAGGCCGGGGTCGCGGCTGGACCAGAGGCGAAAGCTTCCGGGGCTGCCACGTCGATGACCTCGCCCGCCCCTCCACACGTCGCGGTCGATCCCGCGTCCATCCCTCGGTGGACGCCACGTTCGTGATTGTTCGCCGTAGACGGAGAGCCCAGTGATTCCGGGCATTGTGGTTCGCCGGTATCCGGTGAGATTCGCTGGAACCGAGTTCGGGACGCAGAGGCCGGGAGTTCAAATCTCCCCCACCCGACTCAGAAGACGGTGCAGCCAGCGACGGTCGATGACGGGGCAGCATTACGCTGCCACGATGGTGCTGCGCCTCGTCCTCGCCGAGGACAGCTTCTTGATGCGCGACGGGATCAACGCCCTGCTCCAGCTCGACGACGAGGTCGAGGTCGTGGCGTCGTGTGAGGACTACGACTCGCTGCTCGCAGCGGTGGACCAGCATCGTCCTGATGTGGTCCTCACCGACATCCGCATGCCGCCAAGCCAGACCGACGAGGGCATCCGGGCAGCCGACGTGATCCGGGCCACGCACCCGGAGATCGGCGTCGTCGTGCTGAGCCAGTACGTCGAGCCCGGGTACGCGTGGCGGCTGTTCGAGAACGGCTCCGACGGTCGGGCCTACTTGCTCAAGGAGCGTGTCGCCGACCTGGACGAGCTGGGAGCAGCGATCCGGCGCGTGGCGGTTGGCGAGTCGGTCGTCGACCCGAAGGTGGTCGAAGCGCTGATCGGCGTCGAGGCGAGCCCCGGATCGAGCGAGCTCGACCGCCTGACCGATCGCGAGCGAGACGTGCTCACCGAGATGGCCGCAGGCAAGAGCAACTCGTCGATCGGTGCAGCGCTGTTCATCTCGGCCAGATCGGTGGAGAAGCACATCGAGCGCGATCTTCACCAAGCTCGACCTGGCGCAGACCGACGATGCGCATCGACGGGTGCAGGCCGTCCTGGTCTACCTCGGGCTGGGTGCACGCTCAGGGGGCTGACCCCACCTCGGAGAGCGGGTCAACGCGGTGGGCTCCGAGCCGCGAGGGTGCGAAGATCGTCACGTGTCTGATGTTCGTGTCCTCATCGTCGACGACCAGCTGCCGTTCCGCGAGGCCTCACGCATGGTGGTCGAGATGACCGACGGGTTCGAAGTGGCGGGTGAGGCGGCGAACGGTGAGGAGGCCGTCGACCTGGCGGCGAGCTTGCGGCCCGACCTCGTGCTGATGGACGTCCAGATGCCCGGTATCGACGGCCTCGAGGCCACTCGTCGTATCATGAGCCTCGACGATCCGCCGCCCGTTCTCGTCATGTCGACCCATGAGTCCGGCAACTACGACCAGCCGGCGCTCGATGCCGGAGCGTTCCGCTTTCTTCCGAAGTCGTCGTTCGGCATGGACGAACTCGAAGCGATCTGGGCCGACATCCAATCGAGCTGAGCGGTTCGCTCAGACCCGCACGACCTGCTGGATCGGGACCCTGCCGGTGATGCGGGTGCCGAGACCGGGAGCGGAGTCGATGTCGATGGTGCCACCAACGGTGTCGAGCCGGTCGGCGATACCGGTCAGTCCGGCACCTCTGGCGACGGTGTCCGCATCGAATCCGTTGCCGTCGTCGCTGACCTCGAAGGTCAGCGAGCCGTCATCGTCGGCGAGCGTCACGCTGACCGAGGTCGCATCCGCATACTTGGCAGCGTTCTGGAGCCCTTCGAGCACCGAGAAGTAGACAGCGGCCTCGAGCTCTCGGGAGTAGCGGGTGACGCCATCGCCGTGCACCGAGACAGGTATGGCTGCCGCTCTCGCCTGCTGCCCGATCGCAACGGTGAGGCCCTCGGCTCCGAGCAGCGGTGGGTAGATCCCTCCGGCGAACTCGCGGACGGCCTTGATCGCGTCGCCGGCTTGCTGTTCGAGTTGGGTCAGGAGCGCCGCGGTCTTGACGGCACCGAGTTGCTCCGCACGCTTGCGTGTCGGTCCGAGCTTGACCTTCAACGCCACCAACTGCTGTTGAGGCCCGCTGTCGAGCGTGTTCTCCAACTCACGCCGGGCGGCATCCGCCGCGGCGAGAACGCGTTCGCGCGATGCCTCCAGTTCGGCGACCTGGCGGCGCAGCTCGCCGGTGAGGCGGGTGTTGCGCAGCGCCAACCCCAATCCGGCGGCGAGGTCGGCCAGCAACCTTGCCTCACCCGGACTGACCGATTCGCCCTCATCCTTCGCGAGTGAAAGCCCACCGAAAAACTCACCGTCGTGGAACACCGGCAACGACCAGTCCGCGTCCGGGTCGACGAACTCGTCTGAGCCCGCGAGCGATCGCTCCTCGACGTCGATCGGCCACGTCGACGTGGTCCGGAACCCGTCGCCTGATCGGACCCACAGCGCAGCTGTCTTGGCGCCCGTCCCATCGACGATCAGTCGCGGGACGCGGGCCATCAGCTCCTCGTCGGAGAGTTCCGACGAACGGTGCGAGAACCGCACCAGGATCTCGTGTGGTGTGGCCCGTTCGCCGTAGACGATTCGGTTCGCCCAATGTTCGACACGTCGTCGAACCGGCTGGAACGCGATCGCCACCACCACGGTCGCCACGACCGAGAGCCCGAACCCGGTATCACCGCCCAGAAGCTGGCCGAGGCCGACCACGAGTGCGACGTACACCCCACCGATGAAGACCGCGAGGGACCCGAAGGTCATCGATCGGCTGATGATCCGGTCGATCTCGTAGAGGCGGTACCGCATGATCGCGACACCGACGGCGAGCGGGATGAGGACGACCCCCACGGAGTCGATCAACAGGAAGGCGCGATCGTCCGTGCCGAGCGGCGCGATGCCCGCGTTCAGGAGGAGGATCGTGATGTTGGCGACGACCGCCAGAGCGATCCAGCGCACCTGCCGACGCTCGACGGGGTCGCCGCGGCGCATTCTGACGATCAGCCTCGCGGCGGCGAAGTAGGCGAACAGGAAGAAGAGGACGGTGGGCAACTGGACGATGTCGAAGACGGCCCGCGCCGTCTCGTCGTTGACGAACGGGTGGGGATACGCGGCCGTTTCCGGGAGCACCTGTGGCCTGGCGAACACGTTGGCGGCGGTCGCGACGACGGCGGTGACGCCGCTGATCCGCAGGAGCTTCCGATCCGTGGTCGTGTGTGCGCGGCCATCGGGAAAGACCAGCCACATCGCGGCGATCAGCCACACCCCCGGGAGCGAGATCACCATGGCACCGAGCGCCACCCAACCGGCAGCACCGGCGTGGCCCGCCTCGTCCAGGGCTTCGGCAGTGACGACCCCCGCGATCACGCCGGTCCAGATCGAACCGTAAGCCACGAGCATCAAACCCAGCGTGTTCCCGCGACGCACCACGATCAGCCCGCCGACCAGGAGATACGCGCCGAACGAGATCACACTGGCGAGCTCGTAGCTGCGCAGCTGGACCAAGATGACGATGGCCGAGATGACGTACACCGCGATGCCCACGAGCAACAGCTGCTTTGCTCGTGTCCCTGCTCCGAGGCGGTTCATGCCGACTCCAGCACCGTCGTGGCGACCGGCAACACGTTCGTGATCTGCATCGCACCACCGGCGAGCTCGTCCATGCTGGTCGTTCCGCCGACGGCATCGATTCGGTCGATGACGGGCGTGAGGTCGAGCTCGGTGGTGCGACCCTCGATGGTGAGGCTCACGACCAACTCGGCACCTGCCTCGGCCACGGCGAGGCTCATGCTCGACGCCCCGGACATCCGGGCACGCTCGATGGTTTCCAGTACGCAGAAATAGGCCGTTTCCTCGGCCTCAGGGTCGTATCTCGCCAACTCGTGAGTGTCGACGCGCAGCGGGACCGACGAGGTGCGCTCGACAGCACGCAGCGCCGACTCGAGCCCCTCGGATTCCAGCAGCGGCGGGTAGATGCCGTGGGCGACCGCGCGGAGGGCATCGACGGCGTGCTGGGTCTCGTCGGCCAACGACGTCACCAGCGAGACGATCTGCTCGGCGCCTTCGCGCGCGCAGCGATCGTCCTGGCGATGCCCAGCTTGACCTTGAGCGCGACGACCTGCTGCTGGGCACCGTCGTGGAGATCGCGCTCGAGCCGGTGGCGTTCGGCGTCCTGCGTCGCGATCAGACGGTGCCGCGATGCCCGCACCTCGGCTGCTCGTTGCTCGAGCTCAGCGTTGAGGCTGATGTTGCGCAGCAGCGGGCCCGCCCCGGCTGCGACGTCGGTCAGCAGCTCGCGGTCATCGGGCGTGATCGGGTCGTTGTGCGGCTTGACGACGGTCAGCGCCCCGAACACCTCTCCGCGATGACGCACCAGTTCGGTTTCGGTGAACTCGTCGTCGACCAAGCCGTCGATCGCCACGGCTTCGACGGCGGCGCCATCTTCGGGAAACACCCCGTCCGGCGTGAGCACCTGTCCGGTCGCGAGCCACACCACGGCGTGCTCCGCTCCGGTGCCACGCAGCAGCACGCGAGCAAGACCGACGGTGCTGTCGTCGGCGTCGGAGCCTGGCAGGCTCGAGGTGACCTGCGACAGCACCTCGTGCGGGCTTGCCCGGTCGCCGTACACCAGTCGGTTGGCGGCATGCTGCAGACGGGACCGCACCGGTTCGAACAGCACGGCCACCGTCGCCGCCGCGACGATCGGCAGGAGCAGGCCCGGTCCGCCGTCGTTCGAGCCGCCGATGATCACCAGCGGAAGGATGACCACGGCTGCGTAGAGCCCCGCGATCACCGCTGCCAGACCGAGATAGGTCACCGATTTCGAGATGATCGAGTCGATCTCGTACAGCCGGTACCTGGTGATCGCCACCCAGAACGAGCCGATGAGGAACACGAGCGGGATGAGGAAGGTCAGGTTCTCCACGGTCGATCCATCAGACCCTTCGAACGCGAATCGAAGGAACAGGCTGACGGCCACGAGGGTGCCACCGAGCGCGATCCACCGGATCTGCCGGCGGGTGACCGCACCGCCGTTCCGATATCGCGCCACCAACGACGCCACCCCGAGCAACGCACCGAGCACCGCCAGGTTGATCGCGATCCGACCGATGGTCGCAAACGTTCCGGACGGTTGTGGCGCTGGCTGTGTGCTCCAGCGGTTGTTGAGTGCAACGGTGCCGGCGAACGCGAACGACAGCGTCGCCACCTGGTACCAGCCGACCCAACGCCATCTCGGCGAGTTCAGCTGTCCATCGGGAAACAACAGCAGCCCGAGCGTGAGCGGGAGGAAGAATGAGGGCAGCTCCATCCGGCGGCCATCGTTCCGACGGCGATCGCAGCGGGCCATGGAAGCTCGGCCGGGATCATGTCGTCGACCCCCTGGTCGAGGACTGCAGTTGGGGCCGACAAGACCAGCACGGCGAGGCAGGCCGAGTACAAGCCACCGAAGACCGACGCCCACGTGTAGGCCCAGACCGATCCGTTTCGCGGCTGCCTGGGCAGCACCGTCCAGGCGAGTGCACCGAACCCGATGGCGATGGTGGCGTTCACCGGCGTCAGTGTGAGCGCTGCGGTCTCCCAACGACCGACGGCAGCGGCGATGATCAGGCCGCTGATGGCGATGACGACCGACGATCCCGCGAGGCTCCTGCCGAAACGGATCCGTTGTTCGCCGGTCAGGTTCATCGGGGCCTCACCGGGAAACGGTACGCGCCGACCGGAGTGTCGCGGCCCTTGACCATCGCCGGTTCGAGCTCGTCGGCGTCGGGCTTCGGATCGATCGCTGCCCACGTCGGTTCGCTCAAGACGGTTTCGCCGGGCTCGGCCCACTGCTGGAGTCGCTGCGTCAGGTTCACCGTGTCGCCGACCACGGTGTACTCGAGCCGCTCCTCCGAGCCGAGCAGCGCGGCGGCCACGGGCCCCGTCGAAAGCCCGATTCCCAGACCGAAGGCGGGCTGACCACTCCGTTCCCACTGCTCGTTCAGCTCACGCTGCGCAGCCTGCATCGCGACGGCCGCCGCCACGGCCCGGTCGGCATGATCTTCACTGGCGACCGGCGCGCCGAACACGGCCATCACGGCATCACCCACGAACTGCATCACGGTTCCCGCCTGCCCGAGGATCGCGTGGTTCATGACGGCGCGATGCTCGTGCAATTGGCCGGCGAGCACGCTCGGATTCGCGTGCCGGCGATCGTCGTGTAGCCGCGGATGTCCGACATCAGCACCGTGACCGTCAACTCCTCGGTCTCGCCAGGAAGACGGCCCCCTTCCAGCACCTGGGCAGCGACACCACCGGGAAGGAAGCGACTCAGTGCCTCGCCCTGCTCCATCCGGTCGACGATCGCCCGCTGCAGCACCTTGAGCCGCTCGAGGCTGTCGCCTCGGCCCTCGGCAAGGCCTCGAGCCAGCGTGCCGAACAGCGCTTCGATCGCTGCGTTGATGTCGGCCGGCGTCGTCCGGCGCTGGACCGCGATCGCCTTCACTGAACGGCCCTGTGCCACCTGCTGCAGCAGATCTTCGTCGTCTGCGGACAGCGACGTCTCTGCACGAACCGGGTTGGTCAACGCCTCAACGATCTTCGGGTCGAGCATCGAGCCACCCGCTGCGACCTCGCGGACCGCTCGCGCCAGCTGATCGCCCTCGCCGACCCGGTCCTTGAGGAGATAGGCGTACCCGGCCGCACCCTCCGAGAGCAGCGACACCGCATAGTCGGGATCATCGAACTGCGACAGGATCACGACCCCGGTACCAGGGTGACGCTTGCGCACCTGTTTGGCGGCCTCGATGCCCTCGCGGGAGAAGTTGGGTGGCATTCGGATGTCGGTGACGATGACCTGAGGCTGCGTCGCTTCAGCTCCGGCGACCAGTTCGTCGTAGTCGGCTCCCTGACCGACGACGTCGAGATCGTCCTCGAGTTCGAGCAGCGCCTTGACGCCCTCTCGCACGATGAGGTTGTCATCTGCGAGGAAAACGGTCACGGGCATCGGAACCTCTTCTGTGGGGAGTGTCGTCTCGCACTCTGTCGGATCCACCCGGCGCCCACCAGCGTGCTGCCGCGCATCGTGGGTGGTGCTGACACGTACTGATTCGTCGTGTCTTCACGCTGGCCGGCGGGTCGTCGTGGGGCGCACGCTCTGAGTCACTCGTCGTCAGGAGGCAGTTCATGCGAATCGAACGCAGCATCACCACCGTCTCGTGGATCCCATCGGACCTGTTGGAGGGCATGGGCAAGGTGGCCACGCGGATGAAGATGGCCCACCACGACCCGCCTCCACCTGATGCACTCGGTCCGGATGTTCGCGCTGCGGTCGAGGACCTCCGTGTCGCCGACCGCCTCCGTTTCGCCAACGAACTGCGCGCCTACGTGGACATCGACGACGACGGCCGGATCAGTGGCTGCGGCTACTGCGGTGGCGGACTGATCGGAGCCACGACCGTCGGGCTCGGCGTCGGGTCGATCACCGTTCCTGCGACCCCGCTGCCCGACCTCCAGGGCGAACCCGAAGTGACGCCGACATCTGTCAGGTTCACCCAGACCGTCGGGGGCCGCACCGGTGCACCGATGCCCCGCGCCGTGAAGCGGCCGCCGTTCGTCCAGTACTCCGCGCCGATCGTCTGGACGACGCTCGAGCTGACCATTTACGCCGACGGCACCCACGAAGGCTCGATGACGGGTGCCTCGGGGTTCCCCCGACATTGGGTGTTCGACCACGCCGGCGCCTTGATAGCGAAGAGCAGCCTCGCCGAGTACAAGCGGTGGATGAACGAGTCGTTCGGTCGCCGCACACCGTGGGGCGACGAAGACTCACCCGCGCTCGTCACCGAGGTCGAGAGCACTCTCGAACGACAACTCCAGGAACTGATCATGCGCGGCGGCACGACGCCGACGATCCGACAGGTCAAGAGCGGGAAGGTGCTCGCCGAACAGGGTGCGGACGGCAACGAGCTGTACCTGCTGTTGAACGGGGTGCTGGTCGTCGAGGTGGATGGGGAGCAGCTCGCCGAACTCGGGCCCGGAGCCGTGCTCGGGGAGCGAGCCGCCCTCGAAGGGGGCGCCCGGACGGCGACCCTGCGCGCCGTGACCAAGTGCAAGGTCGCGGCGGTGCCCGCCGGCGCCGTCGATCAGCATGCTCTGGTCGAACTCGCCGACGGCCACCGCCGCGAAGAGGCGCCCGCCTGACGCATCCGGGGCGTCGAACCCACCCCGTACATCGACCATCCCGCGTCGTGCCGAGTTCGCACGATTCGTGACGTCGCGTACAGACCACAAACAGACCACATTCAGACCGTGATTGGTGGTACGGGCGGGGATCAGCCGGCACGAACGCCGGGCCGAAAACGGCCGCTGACCTGCAAAGACGCAGGTCAGGGCACTTGTGGATAACTCGTGAGCGCGGGGTTCGGGACGCAGAGGCCGAGAGTTCAAATCTCCCCCACCCGACTACAAAGTCCCTGGTCAGGGGCGATTTTCTGCCCTCGGCCTGAGCGTGGTCCGAGGCCGGCAGACCACAGAAAGACCACATCCGGTGGTGTCTCGAGGCCGAATCTGTTCGCTCCGTCGTTCCTCGGCCTCGGGGTCGTTGACCCCGTCAGTCACTGCGCTGAACTGGGCAAACGCGCCGGGTGAAAACGCACTTCTGGTCGTTGACCTCTGCGTACGTGGTGTCCTCTGGGTACCTGTGCAAGCCACACGGTCACGTCGGTGAGAGCGGAGAACGACGCCACGCTCACGCCCTGTCCGACGGGCCGCATCGATCGACCAGATTGCTGGTGGCGCTCACGCTGCGCGTCCGGCAATCTTCATCGGTTTGGAGTTCATGCGTTCGAGTCCACGTCTTCGTGGAAGCAGCTGCGGGGACGCCACGAGGGTCGCAAGCAACGTGGCGGCGCCAACCAGCCCTTTGCCGACGGCGGCGGCCTGCACCTCAGCCCTCCAGCGAGACGACTGCGGCGATGATCGTGATCAAGGCCGTCACGGCCCACACGGCGCTGAAGACGAACCCGAGTCTCACGTTCTCCGGTGCCCCGATCCGCAGGTTCCTTCGCCTCATGGAGACCCGCACCGAGATCCCGCGGCCTCCGAAGTACAGATAGATGCCGCCGCCCACGAGCCCGAAGTAGGCCCACGCGCTCGTGTCGGCGATCAACAGGACGCCGGCGACCACCATGGTCCACAACGTGAGCGTGTCCCAGAGCGCCTCACCCCGGAGATCGGCCCAGAACGCCCGTTCGACGTCGTGTTCTGCCTCCATGACCTTCCATCGCACCGCGGTGGACGGCGCGAACCACGAGAGTGTCTGTCCACCCCAGCTCAGCAGGGACAGAACGGTGACGACGAGGCCCCAGACGATGTTCACCGCCGACTCCCTTCCAACCTCACTCGAGGAGCCGGGTGAAGCAGTAGACACCCTCGACGATCCCGAAGATCGGCCACATTCCCCACGTGAAGACCCAGTAGGAGACCGTGTGCTGACGGAAGCCGAGATCGCGGTCCCACAGGAAGAAGAAGACCGCGGTGTACCAGAACGGCACCGAGGCCATGAGCGCAAGCAGGAAGCCCCATCGTTCGCCGAGGAGCATGCCGACGCTGCCCGCGATCTGCAGCGGTGCCCAGAGGAACGGGTCTGCCCACGCGCTGGCCTGGTTGAACGCGAAGTAGGCCTTCGGGTCGGTCTGCTCGGGTGACCCCCCGTAGACGTTCTCGATGGTCCAGGTCGCGTGTGGACGGACCACCGCCACCAGTTGTAGCGCGGTCAGCAGGGAGATCAGGACGAGTCCGACCACGGCGATGACCCATGTCGCTCCGGTCACCTCCATGTTCAGCCCTCCGAAATCCAAGACCTCTCCACGCCGTCCATGGTCATCGCGCCTGCGGCGATGACCCCAGAGGCTTTGGTCCCGAGGACCAACGACCCTGGGTTTCGTCGCACCTGTCGATCAAGCTGAGCCACAGCCCTGCAGCGCCCCGGTGTTGCTGCGGGTCACGACCGAACCTTGGACAGGAGACGAACGATGGATCGCAACCGGAAGAGTGGTGGCATGGCCGCCTTGGTGGCTGCCGGGACGTTCCTCTTCGGCATCGCACTGTTCGCCACGTTGTTGACCGACTACACGAGCGGTGACCCGACTCCCGAAGAGTCCGTGTCCTTCCTGGTCGACAACCAGGCGGCGTTGTACATCTGGAACTTGGTCATCTTCATCGTGTTCGGGATCGCTCTCGTTCCGGTCGTGCTCGCTCTCCGTGAACGGCTGACTGCCCGTTCACCCGGGATGGCGCAGGTCGCCGGAATCTTCGGGTTCATCTGGTCCGGTCTGGTGTTGGCCGCGGGCATGGTCTCCAACATCGCCATCGGCACGGTCGCCGACCTCTACGACGCCGACCCCGCCGGAGCCGAGCCCGTCTGGTCCGCCCTCGACTCTGTCTCGAACGGATTGGGCGGTGGCAACGAGATCGTGGGCGGCGTCTGGGTACTGCTCGTGAGTTGGGCAGCGTTGAGGACCGCGGCACTTCCACGAGGGTTGAACTACCTCGGCTTGGTGGCAGGGGTTGCCGGCCTCATCACGGTCATTCCCGCGCTCGAAGACATCGGCGGAGTGTTCGGCATCGGCCTCATCGTGTGGTTCGTCTGGGTGGGTGTGATCCTCCTGAAGGACGAGATTCCAGGTGCTGCCATAGACATGTCGCGATGACCAACGACCGCTGCGTTCGACTTGGTCGCTGCCATCGACCCCGTTCCTTGGGCCCGGGCCAGTGCCGACCTCTGAGGTCGGACTCGACGAGAAGGAGTAGTGCATGTGGTCTTTCGGTGGGATCATCGGGCTGATCATCTGGATCCTGATTGCGTTCTGGCCTGCCAGAGTTGCGCGACGGAAGGGCACAGTTGGCTCGGCTTCTTCATTCTCAGCCTGTTCTTCTTCCCGCTCTCGCTGATCTTGGCGTACGTGGTGCAGGACCGCCGGGTTGCCCGATACTGACGCGTCCTCGACTTCGGAGCCGGGCGGGCGCTCGACGTTCATCCATTTCGGGCGAGGCGTCATCGACGCTGCTGCGATTGAATTCCGGCAACGACGACACCCTGAGGAGGCCCGTGACCATGAACCCACCCGACGAACTGTCCGACGACCAGATCGCCGACATCGGCCTCAACGCCTAGGTGTACTCAACGCCTACGTGTACCTGTATCCGTTGGTGACGATGGAGACCACCCGAGGTCAGATGACCAACAACCCGCCGGGCGAGAAGCCGGGTCATGGCCCGATCAACACGTTCGTCCACATCCGCGAGTTCCCGAGTTCGGACTTCAAAGAGGTGGTCCGGCCCAACTTCGACACGCTGTACCGAAAGGGATGACCAATGACCGCTGCGTTCGACTTGGTCGCTGCCATCGACCCCGTTCCGTGGGCCCGGGCCCAGATGGCGTTCACTCTGGCCGTTCACATCATCCTCGTGCCGCTCGGGGTTTCGTGGGCGTTCATGACCCTGATCGCCAACTATCGAGGGATCAAGAAGGACGACGCCGACGCGCTCCTGTTGGCCCAGCGCTGGTCGAAGTACATGGCGGTGACGTTCGCCGTCGGCGCAGTCACCGGCACGATGCTCTCGTTCCAGTTCGGGTTGTTGTGGCCGGACTTCATGGGCCAATGGGGTGAAGCGTTCGGCATACCGTTCGCGTTCGAGGGCATCTTCTTCTTCACGGAGGCGATCTTCGTCGCGATCTACATCTTCGGCTGGCGGCGGCTGTCGCCGTGGGCGCATTTCTGGACCGGAGTGCCGATCGTGTTCACCGGGGTGCTCGGCAGCGCCGCGGTGGTCTCCGCCAATGCGTGGATGAACTCGCCTGAGGGCTTCACGCTCGATGCCAGCGGAAACATCATCGAGGTCGACCCGTTGGGGGTGATCTTCAACGACGCCATGCCGCTGATGTCGTTGCACATGATCTTCGCCGCGTACATCGTGGGTGGGTTCATGGTCGCCTCGGTCTACGCGGTGGGCATGTTGCGCGGCCGCCGTGATCGATATCACCGGTTGGGCCTGATCATCCCGTTCACCGTCGCTGCCGTTGCCATGCCGTTTCAGATGGGCATCGGCGACTCGCTCGCACGCTGGGTCTACAACAACCAGCCGATCAAGTTCGCCGCGATCGAACTCGTGCCCGAGACCTCGAGCGATGTACCTGAGACACTCCTCGGTCGCTTGAACGACGACGGAACGGTCAGTGGTGGGATTCCGATCCCTGGGCTCGCGTCGATCCTGTCGGACCCGAGTACGGGCACGAGCACGGTCGTCCAAGGCCTCGATTCGTTCCCGCCCGACGAGATCCCCACGGTGCGACAGGTCAACACGGTGCATCTCGCGTGGGATGTGATGGTGGGACTGGGAACGATGCTTTTCCTGATCGCGCTGTGGTGGGGAGGGACCTGGCTGTTCCGACGAGACATGCCGCGCAGCAGGTTGTTCCTCTGGGTCGCCGCGTCGTGTGGTGTGTTGTCGGTGATCACCATGGAGGCCGGATGGGTGGTCAGCGAGGTGGGTCGACAACCGTGGATCGTCTATGAGTTGATGACCGTCGAGGAGGCGGCGACGCAGAACACCGGCGTGTGGATCACCTTCATCGTGTTCGTCGGGGTGTATGCGGCTCTGGCCGTGGCGACGATCTACGTACTTCGACGGATGAGCCGGCGGTTCCGCCTCGAGTCCTCCGCCGAGCACGACACCCCGTACGCGCCGACCCACGACTCCGTCATCGGATCCGACGCCGACGACAAGACGCCGGTGGGTGCACCATGAGCACCGTCGCGGCAATCATCCTGTTCATCGCGATCACCGGGTATGCGATCTTCGGGGGAGCCGATTTCGGAGCGGGCTTCTGGGATCTCACCGCAGGGGGCACCGATCGCGGCGAGAAGCCCAGAGCAGTCATCGATCACTCGATCGGACCGGTGTGGGAAGCGAACCACGTGTGGCTGATCTTCGTGCTCGTGGTGCTCTGGACGTGCTTCCCCGAGGCCTTTGCATCGATCACCCTCACGATGTTCGTGCCCATCTCGATCGCCGCGCTCGGGATTCTCCTGCGAGGGTCGAGCTTCGCGTTTCGTCACGCCCTGTTGACCACACGAGACAGACGAGCGTTCGGCGCCGTCTTCGCGACGTCGTCGGTGCTGGTGCCGTACTGCCTCGGTGCCGTCGCCGGTGGGATCGCATCAGGAAGGGTTCCCGACGGCGGCGTGGCGGGTGACCCTGTCGACAGCTGGGTGAACCCGACATCGATCCTCGGCGGCGTGCTCGCAGTGTGCGTCGTCGCCTTCCTGGCGGCCACCTATCTGGTGTGGGATGCCCGCCGCCTGTCCGACGACGCCATGGTCGAGTACTTCCGTCGTCGCGCCTTGGGCGCCGGCGTTGTCGCTGGTGTGGTCGCGCTCGGCGGAATCGTCGTGCTCGCGAACGATGCCGAGTACCTCTTCGACGGCCTGCGGTCGCGTGGGCTGGTGTTCGTCATCGTGTCTGCGCTGTGCGGGTTGGCCACGCTCTGGCTGCTCTCGCGTTCGCAGCACCGGGGCGCCCGACTGACGGCCATCGGCGCCGTCGTGTCGGTCATCGCGGCGTGGGGAATCGCACAGTGGGACTACCTGCTGCCCGAGACCTTGACGGTCGAAGCCGGCGCGGCCACATCGGGGACCATCTGGGCCGTCACGATCGCGACCGGACTGGCGATCGTGTTGGTCTTCCCCGCATTCGGCTTGCTGTACCGCCTCGATCAGAAGGGTCTGCTGCCGGACGAAGGAACGCCGGAGACGCCGCCCGCAACCGGTTGAGCACGTCGCCTTTCCCGAGCATGTGCGCCGTATTCTCGATCGAGGGGCGCCCGAGAGTCATCCGCATTGGGGGATGCGTTGCCGGTGCGGCAGCGACTTGAATAGGACGTGGAACCCACGCTGATACGGAGGCCCGCGAGCATGACTCGAAGCGACGGATTGTCCGGTGACCAGGAGCTGATCCGGTGGTGAGCGGCGACCGCAGGTCGCGTCGTGAACCGGTCAGCCCCCGCACGGTTTCGAGCCACACGCGACTGAGAGGCGCGGACGTCCACCACTCGGTGTGCCCCTACTGCGCAGTCGGGTGCAGCCAGCTGGCCTACATGAAGGGCGGCGAGATCGTCGACATCGAAGGCGACCCCCGTAGCCCGGTCAACGAAGGTCGACTGTGCCCGAAGGGTGCCAACACCCTGCAACTCGTCGCGAATCCGCACCGCGTCACGACGCTCAAGTACCGGGCGCCGAACAGCGACACGTGGGAGGACCGTTCGGTGGAGTGGGCGCTCGAGCGGATCGCCCAGCTGGTCAAGGAGACCCGTGACGACGGCCTGATCGAACACGACACCCATGGCATCACCGTCAACCACGTCAAGAACATGGCGATGATCGGCGGTTCGGCGGCGGACAACGAGGAGGTCTATCTCGCATCGAAGCTGCTGAAGGGCGGCCTCGGCGTGCTGGGCGTGGAGAACCAAGCTCGTATTTGACATTCGTCGACGGTGGCCGGTCTGGCCCCCACATTCGGCTTCGGGGCCGCCAGCAACCCGCCCCGCGACATGGTCAACAGCGACTGTGTGTTGATCATGGGATCGAACATGGCCGAATCGCACCCGGTCGGGTTCCACTGGCCCGTCGAGGCGCAACGCAACGGCGCGACGATCATCCACATCGACCCCCGGTTCACCCGGACCTCTGCGGTCGCCGACGTCCACTTGGCGATCCGCCCGGGCACCGATCTCGCGTTCCTGCTCGGGATGATCCGGTACGTGCTCGAGGGTGAGCGCTGGTTCGAGGAGTACGTCGTCCACTACACGAACGCAGCCACGCTGATCTCCGACGACTACGACTTCGACGAACAGTCCGGACTGTTCGTCGGCTACGACGCCGATACCCACAGCTACCGTCTCGCGCCGCACGCCTGGGACTACCAGTTCGAACCGGGGCCGGACGGCACCCCTGGCCTTCCGCGGACCGACCCGACCATGACCGATCCGCGGTGCGTGCTGCAGATCCTGCGCCGACACGTCGACCGCTACACACCCGAGGCGGTCGCCGCCGTCTGCGGCTGCCGCCCGGCCGACGTGGTCAAGATCGCAGAACTGCTCTGTCGCAACTCGGGCCGCGAGCACACCACCAACCTGGCGTTCGCCCTCGGCTTCACACAGCACAGCACCGGCCCGCAGACGGTCCGCGCCGCAGCCATCCTGCAACTGCTCCTGGGCAACATCGGGCGTCCCGGCGGTGGCATCACCGCCCTGCGCGGACACGCCAACGTGCAGGGCGCCACCGACATCTCCCTGCTCTACAACACCCTGCCCAACTACCTGCCGATGCCCCGAGCGGTCGAGGGTCAGGCAACGCTCGACGACTATCTCGCCAACGGTCGCTTCCACGGCGCTCGCCGAGGCGACGTGGACGACGGCATGTGGAAGCTCGACACCGAGCAGGGGCCCTTCGCCGACGGGTTTCGACACTTCCTGATCAGCCTGCTCCGGGCCTGGTACGGGGACGACTCGACGCCCGACAACGATTTCGGGTACCCGTGGCTGCCGAAGATCGACGAGGACATGTCGGACATGTCGATCTTCCGCAAGATGGACGAGGGAACGATCGAGGGGCTGTTCCTGTTCGGGCAGAACGTCGCCGTGTCGGGACCGAACTCGAAGATGCGGCGACGGGCGCTGCGCAAGCTCCGGTGGCTCGTGGTGATGGACCTGTTCGAGACCGAGAGTGCGAGCGCGTGGTACGCCGACCCAGGAGGGCCACCCACGGTGGAGGTCGGCACCGAGGTGTTCCTGCTCCCGGTCGCTGCGTCGACGGAGAAGTCGGGGACGATGACGAATACCGAACGGCTGGTGCAATGGCATGATCGGGTCGTCGAGCCCCCCGGCGACTGCAAGTCCGATCTCTGGTGGTGGTATCACCTCGGGCGGCGCCTCCAGGAGCTCTACGCCGACTCGACGCGCCCCGGCGACGCGCCGATCCAGCACCTCGCATGGGACTACTGCGCCGACGGCGAGGACGAGCCCGACCCGCTTCGGGTGCTGCGCGAGATCAACGGCTACCGCGTCGCGACGGGCGAGCACCTGAGCGGTCCGGGTGAGCTGGCCGGCGATGGCTCCACGGCGTGCGGCAGTCGGCTCTACTGCGGCGTCTTCCCCGCGCCGGACACCAACCTCAGCGCTCGCATCGACGGCAACGTCAACGCCGCCGGCGTGTTCCCCGATTGGGGCTGGGCCTGGCCCGGTGACGTCCGCATCCTCTACAACCGGGCGTCGGCCGACCCGGCAGGACGCCCGTGGTCCGAGCGCAAGGCGTTGGTGTGGTGGGACGAGGCCGCCGGTCGCTGGACCGGCCACGACACACCGCAGTTCGCTGCCACGCTGCCGCCGACGTCACGACCCGACCCCGGAGCACGGGGCACCGACTCGATCCCCGGGGACGGGCCGTTCGTCGTGCACCCCGACGGCACCGCCTGGTTGTTCACCCCGTTCGGCATGGCCGACGGGCCGCTGCCGGTGTACTACGAGCCGTTCGAGTCGCCGGTCGCGGTTTCGATGCACGAAGAGACGACAGATCCACTGACGAAGATCATCGACTCGCCCGACAATCCCTACGGCGGGGTGCGCAGCGACCGGCCCGATGCGTTCCCGCACGTCGCCACCACCTATCACCTCACCGAGCACTTCATGAGCACCAGATACGACAGTTGGCTCACCGAACTCCAACCGGCGATGTTCGTCGAGATCGACCACGACCTCGCCGCCGCGGAGGGGGTCGCCGACGGCGGTTGGGTGGTCGTGTCGTCGCCGCGCGGCGAGATCGAGGCCCGAGCGCTGGTGACCGACCGGATCCAGCCGATGCTGGTGCACGATCGGGTGGTCCACACGGTCGGCATCGTCAGCCAGTTCGGCTACCAGGGTGAGATCGTCGGAGCATCGGGCAACGACCTCACTGCCATGCTGCTTTCGGCCGATTCCGACATCCATGGAGCGAAGTCGTTCGTGTGCGCGCTGCGAGCGGGTCGACTCGACGGGGCATCGTCGGCGACTCCGGTGGCCACGGAGACCGAACCGAAGCTCGGCATCCCGATCGCCGAGACCGAATGGGCGGCACAGCCGTACGGCTGGCAGGAGAAGACATGACCGGCATCCCCGAGTTCGAGGTCGTCGATCGACCGGCGCGAGAGGGTCCGTCGCGTCCGCGTGGGCTCGGCAGGATCTGGTATGCGTTCGAGCGCCCGGCCGAGCCGCCGCCCGTGAGCCCGATGGGGTTCTTCACCGATACGACGGTGTGCATCGGGTGCAAGGCGTGCGAGGTGGCCTGCAAGGAGTGGAATCTCCTACCGGCCGACGCGACCAACGGGTGGCGCCCGTCGTACGACCACACCGAGGCGCTGTCGGCGACCTCGTGGCGCCACGTGAAGTTCATCGAGTCGTTCGACGAGACGGGTGACGAGTCTGCCGACGAACCAGCGAGCCCAGCGACGCCGCTGCCGCCGTCGGACATTCGTGACGGGGGCGAGTTCGACCTGATCGCGCTGCTCGCCGAACCGAAGTCGGGTCACTGGCTGATGATGAGCGACTCGTGCAAGCACTGTGTGAGCGCGCCCTGCCACAAGTCGTGCCCGACGGGCGCGATCGTCCACTCGGAGTTCTCGAGTGTGGTGATCCAACCCGACATCTGCACCGGGTGTGGAGCGTGCGTGAGCGCCTGCCCGTTCGGGGTGCCCGCCGAGAGCGAACTCGACGGGCATTCGCACAAGTGCACGCTTTGCTACGACCGACTCACCGACGACCTCACGCCGGCGTGCGCCAAGGCCTGCCCGACCCAGTCGATCAGGTTCGGCCCGATCGACGAGCTCCGTGAGGAGGCACGTGATCGTGTCGCCACGCTCCACGAGCGCGGCGTCGGCTCGGCCCACCTCTACGGCGCCGAGGAATCCGAGCGCTATTCGGCGCTGCACAGCTTCTATCTGCTGATCCGGCCGGCGCGTGTGTACGGCCTTCCCGACGAACCGGTCGACCCCTGGACCAACATGGTCGGTGACTACCTGCGCGGGGCGGCGGTCTTCGGCATCGCGCTGGCGGTTCTGGTGCTCACGTTGATGGTGGCGAGCTGATGGGCACACGGCCCGCCCCGGCACTGCGCACGGGCTACGAGGACCAGGTGGGAGCACATGCCTCGCCATGGCGCGGTGTGTCGGCGACCGCCGACATCTCTCTGAACAACCTCGGCGTCGGCACGTTCATCGTGGTCACCCTCGTGCGCCTCGTCGTCGGTGACGACGCCCGGTGGGTCATCCATGTCGGTTGGCCGCTGGCGCTGGTTCTCGTGGCGCTGGACCTCGCGGTGCTGGCCCTGAGTCTGGGCGATCCGTGGAGAGTGTTCCACATGCTCCGGGTGTTCAAGCCCGAGACACCGATGTCGGTGGGCGTCTGGATGTTGTCGGCCTTCATGGCGTGCGCGGCGGTGCCGGCAGTCGTCGGCGTCCTCGACTGGTTCACCGAGCCGCCGTCGTGGACGGGAGACCTTGCGCTCGCGCTGGCCACGATCGCCCTCGTGCCCGCCTGTGGTGCACTGCTCTACAAGGGCGTGCTCTTCAGCACGACGGCACAACCCGGGTGGCGAGACGGCCGTTGGCTGAGCGCGTACCTTTGTGTCTCCGGGCTTTGGCTCGGATCGGCTGTGGCCTTGGTGATCGCTGCCATTGCCGACGAGAACGTTGCGACGGACGCGACGCGTTGGGCGTCGGCGGTGCTCGCCGTCGGGTCGATGATGCCGATGTGGCTGCTGCGACACGATCTCGGCCCAGAGATGCAACGGCGATATCCGACGGCACGTCTTCGCCTCGTCGACGTGGCCGCGTTCGTCGGCCCCGTCGTGGTGGCGATCGTGGTCGTGGCGACGCCGGCCGCGGTGGCCGCCGCGGTCGGGCTCGCCGGAGCGCTGACCGTCGCATGGATGGTGCGCTCGGCACTGGTCGACCTGCCGCAGACGGACCCGGGGAGTGCCCAGACTCTGCTCCGGCGTCCGCTGGCCTCGGTGTCATCGACCCCGTCACTGCGCTGACCTGGGCAACCGCGATCGAGCCGATCGCCGTTGCGGCCGTTGACCTCTGCGTACGTGAGTGTCCTCTGCGTACTCGACCAAGAAGTCATCTCGTCGCAGTGGAGTAGCGGCGGCTGACCCGCCAGGTTCGGGCCCGAGATCACCCACCGGTCATAGAAGCCCGCCATGAACGGTTGCGCGTGGCGGCAGCCTTCGATCAACTCGTCGAGGTGATCGAACCGAACCCCGGCACCAACCCAGCAAGCCGCGCCCGTCGATCGATCAACGCAACGGTGCCACCCGATCCGCCAATGCAACAGCGTCTCTGTCTCGGGACGATTCTCCCTTGATCACCGGCGCCGTCGACGCCAACGGAGGATCGCTCGGCGTCGAGATCTTCGGTGTCGGGCCTCTCACTTCGGGCGGGTGGAAAGGAGTCCTTGCTCGTCCGACGTTTGAGCCTGCGGAGCGGATCGTTCCCAGCTCCACGCCTGCCAGACGATGATCGGCGAGTGCGATCATCATGAGGCCGATGTGGAAGTAGTCGTCGAGGTCGCCAGGCGCCCCGATGAGGGTGAGCCCGAAGAGTGGCGCGACGATGACGTTGGCCCACCGGTTCGCTCGGAGCGGAAGTACCCACGACATCAGCATCATCACGATCGGTACTTCAACGATGATGCCTCCGAGGAGGAACATCGCTTCGGTGACCTCTCGCCCGTCGTAGATTCCGTTCAGCGCATCTTCGAGGAACTCCGCCTTCACGATCTCGTGGAGGTCGCGGAAGATGAAGTTCAGGAGAACGAAGATCCACAGCGCGGAGAGGAGTGCCTTCTTCTCCAAGCGGTCGATGCGCTCGTTCGGACCCGTCCAGAGTCGCTTCGTTCGTGTTGTTGTGTTCACGATGAGGCTCCGATCTCGTTGTTCGCTCGCTTCGCCCGATTCGGCGCCAGGTGCGCCGTGCGACGTCGACGGCGAGCTTGCCGACCGTGCGACCGCTCTCGATTCGGTCGTAACCCGCCCGCACATCACCCATGGTGACGGTCTCGCTCAGATGTGAGCGGACGAGGCCCTCGTCGACGAGTGCCGCGAGTTCCTCGAGGTACCGCACATCCTCGCCTTGAACGAACCAATGACACGACTGCGACCCGAAGCGCCAACGCACGAGCCTCGCCACCAGGCGGGGGAGCGGGCCGAGCAATCCGTCCTTCTTGGTGGTCGCCGACCACAACCCATCGGCCGTCGTCGACGAGCGCCCTGCCGGATCTCCGAGCCGCGTGCGGTTCCCGATGCAGTCGATGATCGCATCCCAGCGCTCTGACGTGAAGTCCTCGGAGTCGTACTCGACGACCTGATCGGCGCCGAGCCCACGCACGAAATCCGCGTTCCTGCTGGAACACACCCCGGCGACCCAGTGCGCTCCGCGCGCCTTGGCGATCTGCACGGCGTAGTGACCGACCCCTCCGGATGCGCCGTTCACGACGACTCGCTTCCCGACGACATCGCCGAGTTCGATTGCTTCCAGCGCAGTCGCGCCGGCAACCGGCAGTGCGGCGCACTCGAACGTCGGTCATCTCTGTCGGAGCGGGCCACATGCGATCGGCCTCGGCGATGGCGTACTCGGCGAACGCACCGGTCACCCAGCCGAACACTGACTGGCCGATCTCGAAGTCGGTCACGCCAGACCCGAGCTGGTCGACCACTCCGCACGCTTCACGGCCAGGGATCTCGTGCTTCGGACGACGGAAGCCCTCGGCGAGTCGCACGATCCCCGGCGATCCAGTCGCAAGGTGCCAATCCATCGGGTTGACCGTGCTCGCGGCGACCTTGATCCGGAGTTGTCCCTGGCCCCGCAGTCGGCACCGGGCGCTCGCCGATCTCGATCGCATCGAGCCCATAGGCCTGCTGCACGACTGCGGTCATGGTGGTTGGTGTTGATGTCATGGCTGTTCCCTCGTCCATAGCTGTTGGTGTCCAGCAGGCACCGTGTAGGATCTGTTCCGTACAGTGTACTGACTGGCTCCGTACACTGTACGGAGACCGTGAAGGGTTTGCAACCATGACCACCGAACGCCGACCTCAACTCACAAGAGAGGCAATCGTCGACGCAGCAATCCGCATGGCGGACCGTGACGGACTGGCCAAACTCTCGATGCGGAACCTCGCAAGAGAGCTCGGCTTCGAGGTCATGTCGCTCTACACCCATGTCAGCAGCAAGGCCGACCTCTTCACCGGCATGGTCGAACATGCCGTCTCGCAACTCGAGTTGCCCGACATCGACGACACATTCGAGTGGCGAGCCGCCTTGCGCAACCACGCGCTCGACCTCAAAGCATTGTTCGAACGCCACCCCTGGTCAGTCGAACTCTGGCTGCGGTCGATTCCCGGGCCACGCCGGTTCGATCTGATGGAGTGGCAGCTCGCAGCCTTCGCTGCCTCAGGACTGAGCGAACAGGACGCGCACAAGGCCTACCACGCACTCTTCAACCACACGGTCGGTTTCATGCTCCAACGTCAGGCGATGACCTTCGCGGGCGATGAGGCAGCCGTCAACGAAATGATCAGCACGCTCGACCCCGATCGACACGCCCATGTGTTGCATCACGTCGACCAACACCGCACCGGGGACATCGGCGATTCCTTCGAGTTCACCCTCGACCTGGTGCTCGACAGCTTCCGCTAGCTGAGCCGCTCGAGTCGGCGCGCCGAGGTCCGCGGCGAGTGAGATTCGACTGGGCGTGGAGAACGCTCACCCGTCCCGGTTGTCCCTCGCCTTCTCGAACAGGGACTGCCGCGAGGGCAGGTGACATCTGAGATGGCTTGCTTCGGCGGGCCTGGAAGGATGTCAAACGTGCCCAAGCCCTACCCCCAGGAGGTCCGCGACGATGTCGTGCGCGGTCAACCTCTGCGCAACAGACCGCATCAGGTCACGGTGGTGAGCGCCTCTGAGGGAGAGCTGCAGCTACCCTGATTCTCATGGCTGATGAGGCGCGTGTGCTTTCGGCGGAGGAGCTCGAGACTCTGCCGATGGGGGAGCGGCAGCGCCTCGCAGCGGAGTCGATCGTGAGTGACCTTGCCGATGTCGATTCCGACTTCGTGGCACGGGCGCGTCGACGGGGCCGCGAGCTCCTCGCGGAGCGTGGGATCGATCTTCCGCCTGCGTGACGCGACGGGTCGTCCGGACCAGTCCGGCGTTCTTCGATCAGCTCGACCGGCAGTTGGGGCTTTCCTTCGGCCTGCGGGCCGACATCGCCAGGAGTCGGTCGTTCGAGCTGCGCAAGACGAGCAGCCCTTCGTGCTCATCCGATGGTGGGACGGCGTTCGAGCGCCACCACTGTATCACGTTCCGTGATACAGTGGTGGCATGGCTCATGCGATCTCAGTCCGGCTCGATGACGAGGCCGAGCAGGCGCTCCGCGCGTTGGAGGCTGCCGGGATGTCTCGGTCTGATGCGATTCGCAGTTCGTTGATCGCGTCGGCTCGTCGTCTCCGTGAGCGCTCCACCCTCGCTGCGGAGGTCGCAGCGCTCGAAGCTGATGAGACCGACCGGGACGAGATGCTCGCGGTCGCCGGCCTGATGGAGTCACTGCGTGCGCCGCGGTGACGTGTACCGCTTCAAGATGCCCAAGGGTGTCGGACACGAACAACACGGTGACCGGTACGGCGTCGTCGTCCAGGCCGACGAGTTCCTGCCTCGCTCGGTTGTGCTCGTTGCGCCCACGTCCGCGAGTGCTCGTGCTGCATCCTTCCGACCCGAGGTCGACCTCGAGGGCCAAACGACCCGAGTACTGGTCGAACAACTGGGAGCCGTGGACACGTCGCGACTCGGCGAACTCTGTGGGCACCTCGCGCCTGAGGAACTGTGGGGCGTCGACGAAGCGTTGACGACGGTCCTCGGCCTCGACTGACACACGCGCTTGCTCAGATCGGTTGCTCGGCACGGGGCTGAGAATCGGGGGTCTTGGGTCAGAGCGTCTCGCTCTTCGGGTCCGTGAGGAAGTGCAGTGATCGACCCGACGCGTTCCAGCGAGGTCGAGACGGTGAGCCGTTGCCGTTGAAGATGGCGAACCGTCTCCGGCCGACGCGGAACAGGGGGCGGTCCTGAAGCTCGCCCTCGTCGGCGCCCGGGAATCTGGCGCAGATGGCTCGTAGCCGGTCGAGAACGACGGTATCGGCTTCGTCCGGGTCCACCTTCCCATCGTTCCTACTCGAGAATCATGCTCCACGCGAATACGCAGAGCGGATAGTCGGGATCGGTGCTGACGGTTGGCGCTACGGCGACTTCTCCCGCGATGTTGTCGCCAGCTCGGCTTGAGAGGTTCAACCGCCACGGAGTCGAGGTCGTTCAGCCGGGCGCCAGGTCGGGGCAGGTCAGTCGGTAGTCGGCGAGGTCGCCGATGTTCGTCACCCACTCCTCGTGCGTGAGGTTGCGGCCGGCCAGCCGACAGGCGGCCTCGGCCCAATGGTCCGGCCTGAGGTCGACGACCCGGATCGGGTGGCCGACCCCGCCGCCGACTCCGTCACTGACTCCGCCGCCGAGTGCGAGGGTCGAGCCGTCGAGGGACAGTGACATGGTGATGGTCGGCAGGAATCGGGGCCATGCCATCGGCGCCTTCGGGATTCCCCTCGGCCGCGGCGTAGATCTTGTCCGTCCTTCACGTAGGCCAGGCCGTCGTCAAGCAGCGTGAACACGTCAGGCGCGATCGAGGTGTGATCGGTGGCGATCGTCTCGCGGACGGCACCAAGACAACCGCAATGGATTACACATGATCTATTAGGTGTGAATTGATTGGCATTTCGCGTGCAATGTGGTCTGCGGCGGTGTATCATCGTCGCCACTGAAGGGGAGTACCCCTCGAGGCCAGTCGTCAGTACGACCCGTTGCGGGTCCGGTGTGGCCAGTCCGAATTTTCGGGCGGGGAGACTTTCAGCAAACGTCAACTTTGTCGTGTGCTGAAAGGAAGCCCGGTGTTCAAAGAACACACTGAAGACCTACACCCTGCTGGCCGGTCTGGCCGTACTCGCCGGTCGCGCCGGGGTAGCGATGCCATCGCTGCCCGCTCGGTGCCGATGGAGGGTCGCTCGAGCGCAGGCTCCGGCCTCCACCATCAATCCGTCGACCGGTCGCGACATCGAGTTCTCGACCCGGTTCCGCACCCACCCGCCGACCGAGGCATGCATCGCAGCGCTCTTGGTCGGCAATGGTGCTCTGGCGGATCGGTGATGAGCACCTCTGGCAGGCGGGCAGGCGGAACCCCCAGGGCAAGACGGACGATCAACCAACAGGAGATGACGTGATGGGTGTTCTCGATGCAATCAAAGGTCTGTTCTCGGGTGAAGGCGTGAGCGGCATTCTGGAATCGACGGGTCTCGGAGAACACGCCGAGGGCCTCTTCGGCGAGGGCAGCGCCATTGCTGACGCCGCCGGAGTGGACCTTGGTCAGGTGACGGAGTCGTTTGGTCTCGACGGCGTCGTCGAGGCACTGCCGGGAGACCTCACCCCACCGACTCCGGAAGGACTCCCATGAACCGTGCACTGCTCCATCAGCTCCAGCAGATGCGCAGTTACCCGAGCATCACGATCCTGTTCAACACACAGCCCGGGTCGGCATTCGGCCCCGACGAGAACTCAGCCACGTGTTGGCTTCGGACTGGAGCTGACGGATCGAGGTGAAGTGACGGCGATGAAACGCTGGTCGCCAGCACTCTTGGAGCATCGTGCCCTGGAATCGTTCGCGACGACCTGCGCGGTGGGGACTCGAGGCCGAACATGTTCGCTCCGTCGTCGGCCGGCCTCGGCAATGACTGGCGCGTCACTGCGCTGACCTGGGCAAACGCGATCGGCCCGATCGCCGCTTCGGTCGTTGACCTCTGCGTACGTGGTGTCCTCTGCGTACCTGCGCAGGTGGACATTCCGACCCGACGGCGAACGCGGGTCACGGTGCCGGCGCGGCGGGTCGGTTGGCGCCGGCATGGTCAGGGGCGAGCGGTGGCGAGGCAGGGGTGGGTGACGGCGACGTGTTGTTCGACGACCTGGCCGAACTCACGACGCGCAACGATCTCCGGATGGACGGCCCGGTGTTCGCGCACGTGCCGACACCGCACCCCGTCGACGTCACTGATCTCGTCGACGGAGTCGGGGCCGGCTCACTGCTTGTGGTGCCGACGCCCCAGGAGCAGGCCGAGGCCGATGCCGACCACCAGCGAGACGACCAAGGCCACCACCAACGGAACCTTCACGTCGCCGAGGACCCATCCGATGTCGGCCGACTGCCGGTTGTCGAAGGCGATCGCGGCGAACACCAGACCCACGGCAGCGAGGACGCCCAGGCGAACGGTCTGACGACGGCGTGCCTTCGCCTCGACGCGGTCGTCGTGCGTCGGCCTCTCGTGCGGATCGGCCATGGGGCGGACCCTAGGACGGAACCCGGACCGCCGCGCTCGATTTCCCACTTCCGCGCCCACCGTTCGGGTCGGCGATTCGGACGGCGGGACCGCCGAGCGGGCAGGTGCCCGACGCCATGCACCGACATGAACGTGCGAGCCCTGCTCACCCACCTCATCGGCGTGGTCGACCGCGTGGCTGCGCTCGGCAACGGCGAGGATCCCTTCGCCGTCTTCGAGACCCCCGTCCCCGACGATCGCTGGGCCGATGCATGGAAGGAATCGGGCAGACGAGCCGCAGATGCCTGGAGCGACGACGCCGTGCTCGAACGACCCATGGCACTGCCATGGATCGAAGGCAGCGGCGCGGAGGTGCTGACGTCCTACTTCTCTGAGCTGACCATCCACACCTGGGATCTCGCGACGGCGACCGATCAGAAGCCCGACTGGGACGACACGGTCGTCGCCGCGGCGCTCGAAGTACGCCAGATCCTCCCGGCCGAGAACCGCCGAGCCCTCTATGAGGAGATCTCGACCGCGATGGGACTCGACGAGGTCGCCGTCCCGTTCGCCGAGGCCGTCCCGATCGCTGACGACGCTCCCGCCATCGACCGCCTCGTCGCATGGAACGGTCGCGCTCCGCTCGGCTGATCCCGACGTCGCTATTCGACTTCGATGAAGATGCACTCTCCCGGGCACTCTTCGGCTGACTCGATGGTCGCTTCCAGCTGGTCGGCAGGGATCGGGGCCATGCCATCGGCTCCCTCGGGGTTCCCCTCGGCTGCGGCGTAGATCTTGTCGCCGTCCTTCACGTAGGCCAGGCCGTCGTCGAGCAGCGTGAACACGTCCGGGGCGATCTCTTCGCACAATCCGTCGCCGGTGCACAGGTCCTGGTCGATCCATACCTTCATCGGGATGTTTCCTCTCGGTCGCGGAGCTTGTAGTTGGCGAACGCCTCGACGCGGGCCACGAACTCCGGGCTGCGACGGAGCCGCGATGCGATCTCGGGGTAGTCCCACCCCGCGGTGCGGGCGTTCATGACGCACCGCTCGACGGGCCTCAGCGTCTCGTCGGCTTCCCGGTGATCGGGGGTCGACCGCGGAATCTGCGTGAGGTCGATCACGCGCTGGATGTGGCGGGGGCTCCGACGGAAGCGCCAGGCGATCTCGCTCATCGAGGCGCCGGCGTCGGCGTGGCGCAGCACGGCCCGCTCGAGGGGACGGAATGTCGATGTGGTGGAACTCACGTTCATCTCCGAGGTGTGGTGCAGCGGGTCGTTGTGATCACACTAGGGGCGAACGCCAACGATCGCGATGTCCATGTCGGCACTTGTCGCAGTCCCTCGGCGAGTCAGCTCGACTTGTGGGCGATCAAGTGGGTCACCTCGTTGGTGATCCGGTACGAGCCGTCTTCGGCTCGGCAGTGCGTCACCGATTCCAACACGAGGCTGCGCAGCGCGTCTTCGCCGACGTGCTCGAGTGACGGGAGCACGGCTCCTGGTGACCGAAGCACCTGCCAGGCGTCATCATCGTCGGTGAACTCGAGGACGGCGCTGGTGCCGCCTCGTTCGGTCACGGTGAAGCCGGCTGAGGTGACCATGGCCTCGCAGACGCCGGGCTTGCCGATGGACGCCAGGTCCATGAGTTCTTCGGCCACGCCAGGCGTGGTGGTGCCGAGCGTGATGAAGAAGTCGCGCAGGTCCATGGCCTTGCCGGGGCCCCAGAAGGTCAGGCCGATCGAGCCGCCGGGTCGGAGCACTCGGAATGCTTCGTCGATGGCCGGCTGGCAACCGCCCCAGATCCCGTTGAACGAAGTGACCACGTCGAAGCTCTCGTCGGTCCACGGCAGCTCGAACATCGATCCGGTCTGCAGCTCAGCGTTCGGGGCACGACGTGCGGCGATCTCGATGAGACCAGCCGAGGCATCGATGCCGCTGGTCGTGGAGCCTCGCCCCTCGGCGATGCCGAGGGCGTAGCCGGATCCGCACGCCAGGTCGAGCAGATCGACACCTGCCTCGACGCCGGTCGCCGCAAAGACGTGCTCGATCGCGCTCCGGCTGTGCGGCTCGAATCGGTAGGCCCAGTCGACCGCTGCGTGCTCCCAGGCCTCGCCGGCGATCTGCCAGTCGGGCCGGGTGTCGGCAGCCGGGTCTGGTGTGGTCACGATGGTGGTCATGGAAGCCTCCTGGCCTCGGATCGGGTGTGTGCTCACTGTCCATTGCCAGCGTCGGAACGTCTTGGAGCGGTGATGGAGAAGTCCTGAAGAAGGGTCAGATCGGGCAGCCCGGCGTTCTCCACCCAGCCTTCGGCTCACCTCCAAGACCTCGGCGGGCAGATCCCCGAGGGTGTGAGCCATGACACGAGCAACCACCGAAATCCATTTCCCTCGCCGGCTTCTCGGCGTGTGGTCACACCCCGACGACGAGGCCTACCTGTCCGCAGGGCTCATGGCCCGCACCGTCGACGCCGGAGGAAGCGTCACCCTCCTCACGGTCACCGACGGCGAGGCCGGCTTCGCCGAGGACGACCCCCGCACGGCGCCCGAACGCGCCGAGCAGCGGCGCGCCGAGCTTCGTTCTGCCATGGCGGTGATCGGCGTCGCTGACGTCCGCCGCCTCGGTGTCGCCGATGGCCGCGTCGACGGAGTGCCCGACCAGTTCCTCGTTGCCCAGGTGGTCGACGTGATCCGCGATGTCCGGCCCGACGTCATCGTGACGTTCGGGCCCGACGGCATCACCGGCCACCCCGACCACGTCGCAACTGCCCGAGTCGCCACTCGGGCTTGGCTCGAGGCGAGAACCGGCGAGCTCTGGTATGCCGCCAAGACCGAGACGTGGCTCGACGAGTGGCGTCAGCTGCACGACGAGTTCGGCGTGTGGATGACCGAAGAGCCCACCGGCGTGGCCGAGGCCGACCTCGAGATGGTCGTCGACCTCGCCGGAGCCGACCTCGCCCGCAAACGCGCCGTCCTTGCGGCCCACACCAGCCAGACCGAGGGGCTGTCGGCGGCCTTCGGCGAGGCCCAGTACCTGCGATGGATCGCGCAAGAGGCGTTCCGCCGACCGACGGGTTCGGAGATGCTGGACGCCCACCCGACGGCCTTCGTCGACCACCACGTTCGGCTCAGCTCTCGTCGCTCGAGCGAGGCATCGTGATGGTCGCCGTCGACCGGGGCTTCACCCGGACGAGCCATCCCGCGACCCGACGAGCCGCTCGGGACGTCGTTCCCTTCGCGATTGCCCTCGTGCCGTTGTCGCTCGCCATCGGCGGGGCCAGTGCCTCGGCCGGGCTTTCGGCGGTCGAGGCCGTGTTCGGCGCAGCGGCTCTGCTGGCAGGCGCTGCGCAGCTGGCCGCGCTGGAGACCATCCGCAGCGACGGGGGAGTGGCGGTCGCGGTGACGGTCGTGGTGCTGGTCAACCTGCGCTTCGTCTTCTACGGCGCTGGCGTGGCCCGCTGGTTCGCCGCCGCACCGCGCCGCCAGCGCCTGCTGCTCGCCTTCGGGATCGTCGACCAGACCTTCCTGCTCTGCCAGGAACGCTTCGCCACCGAGGGCGACCTGGCCTGGCGTCGCCGCTACTACCTCACCGTCACTGCCGTGCTGGCCGGCACCTACATCGCAGGACAGGTTGTCGGTTTCCACCTCGGCGCCAGCCTGACCCCGGCACTCGGCCTCCGGCTCGCCGCGCCGCTGGCCTTCGCGGGCATGCTCGCCAAGGCCACCCGCAGCCGCGCCGATCTGGTGGCCGCCCTGGTTGCTGCGATCACGGTCGTTGCCGTCTCGGCTGCCGTCGGCCCAGCGGCTCTGCCGTTGGCCGTCGTGTTGGGCGTCGTCGGCGCCGCCGTCACCTCTCGAAAGGAATCGTCATGAACACGATCACCGTCTTTGCCATCGCCGCACTCGCCACGTATCTGCTGCGCAGCTTCGTCGTCCTGGCCGGCGACCGCGTCGCCCAGTCGCGGGCCCTCGAGTCGGTCATCGGCCTCGTCTCGCCGGCGGTCCTCGCCGCCATCGTGGCTTCGTCGCTGCTGGTCCACGACGGATCCGTCGCGGCGCCGGATCCCGCTGGCCTCACCGCCGCCGTCGGCGCACTGGTCGCCGTGCGCAGAACGGGCAACGTGGCCGCCGCCCTCTTCATCGGCCTGCCCATCTACTGGCTGGGCGCACTCGTCGGTCTGGCTTGACCGCCGATCGCCGCCCGGAAACGACCAGCCGCCACGTGCCGGGTCCGACGGCATTACGCTGCGCTTCTCTGCAACGAGGGGGAATTGCCGTGCCCGTCTACATGATCGAACGAGAATTCGCCGAGCAGCTCGAAGTCGACGCTGCGCGGCTCAAGGAGATCGACGACACCGAACTGGCGCTCGACGTCAAGTGGATCACCACGTTCCTCTCAGCCGACAAGAAGAAGAGCTACTGCCTCTACGAGGCCGAGGACGTCGACGTGCTCCGTCTCCACGCCGAGCGACTCGGGTTCCCGCTCGATGCCATCACCGAGGTCGATGAACTGAAGCGCTGAGTCGCGATGCCCCGCTATGGGTTCGGCGGGTACGTCGTCGACACCGACAGCTTCGAGGTCACCGGTCCCGACGGCCCGACCGAGTTCGAACCCCAGGTCTTCTCGGTCCTGCAGTACCTGGTCGAACAGGCCGGTCGGTTGGTCACCAAGGAGGAGTTGCTCGACAACGTGTGGGGCGACCGCTTCGTCTCCGAGTCGGCCCTCACCACCCGCATCAAGCAAGCGCGCCGCATCATCGGTGACGACGGTCGTACGCAGTGGGCCATCAAGACCGTCCACGGGCGCGGCTACCGGTTCCTCCCCGAGGTCTCCGTCGAGGCGGCGAAAGCCTCGGGCCCGATCACTGCCCCGGCGCTCGCTGCGCCACTGCCCGAACAGCTCCAGGCCGAGACTCGGCACCGTTTCGTCGGCCGCGACGACGAACTGGCGCTGGCTCGCGGTCGGTCATCGACGCCCACGAAGACGGCCCGATCAGCTGGATCTGGGTGCTCGGCGAGCCGGGCATCGGCAAGACCCGCGCTGCCGCCGAGATCGCCAAGTACGCCCAGGCGCGGGGTCACCGGGTGCTGTTCGGGGGCAACAACGAAGATCTTGCCGTGCCGTACCAGCCCTTCCGCGACGTGCTGCGCACCGTGCTGGCCGGGGCCGCGGAGATCGACGAAGGGACCGAGCCGCTGGGACGCCACACCCGCGAGCTGGCGCGTCTGGTGCCCGAGGCCCTCGTGGGGCGCGACGACCCACCCGCCGACGTGGGCGCGGTCGACGACCAGGTGCTGCGATACCGGCTCTACGAGGCGATCGGCGGATGGCTGGCCGACACCTCGGCTGAGACGCCGATGTGCCTCGTCGTCGACGACGCCCATTGGGCGGCCGACTCGACGCTGCAGCTGCTGGCCCACCTCGCTCACCGTCATGAGCCCGCACGGGTGACGATGGTGGTCACCGCCCGCGACACCGCTCCGGACACCAATCAGCGGGTCGCTGACCTCATCGCCTCGGCTCAGGGTGCGACCTCGACGACGGTGTTGCGTCTCGGGGGCCTCGAACGCGACGCCGCCGCGCGCCTGGTCGGTGCCGACGCCGACCTCGACGCTGTCATGGCGCAGACCGCGGGCAATCCACTGCTTCTCCAGGCGGTCAACCCGCGTGACGGCACCGTTGACGTCGGCAGTGCCGTCCGCCGTCGGCTCGCCAGCCTCGATGACGCAGTGCAGGAGGTGCTCGGCGTCGCATCGGTGGTCGGCCTCGACTTCGAGCTGAAGATCGTCGCAGCGGCGACCGGTCGTGGCGAGCTCGACGTACTCGACGACCTCGAACAGGCAGTGGCCGCCCGCCTGCTCGACGACGTCGGCATCGACCGCTTCCGGTTCACCCATGCCCTCATCCGGTCGTCGCTGGGTGACGAGCTCAGCTCGGGGCGCCGCGCGAGGGTTCACGCCCGTGTGGCCGAGGCCATCGAGAACGTCTTCGGCGACGATCGCCGCCACCTCCAGGAGCTCGCCCACCACACCGCCGAGGCAGCCCTGGCCGACCCGGCGCTGGCTGCCGTCGCCATCGATCGGCTCACGGCGGCCGCCGCTGAATCGGCCGACCAGTTGTCGTTCGAGGAAGCCGCTCGCTCTCTCGCTCGAGCCCGGACCCTCGCCGACCCCGGCGATCACGCGCTCGCCGCGCGTTCTCGCCATCGCCCAGGGCACTGCCGAGCTACGGGCTGGGCTCGGCGTGGTGGCGATGGGCACCTTCGACGATGCCATCACCGCCGCTCAAGCCGCCGCCGACCCGCGGCTGCAGATCCATGCCGTCCTCGGCTACGAGGACGCGTCATGGCGTCCCGGTCTCGTCGGCATCGGGGCTCTCGAACGGATCACCGGAGGGCTCGCAACACTCGACGAGGCCGAGCAGACCGACCCCGCCTTCGCCGACACGACGATGCTGCTCCGCACACGACTCGAGATCGGCCGAGTACGAGCTCTGGCCATGTCGGGAGCAGCGTCCGAGGCGGTCGAACTCGCCACCGCGATCATGCCACGGGCCCGCGACCTCGACGACGAGGTCATCGAGGCTCAGCTGCTCAACGTGCTCATCGGACACCTCCGTCTGTTCACTGCACCCGCCGCCATCCAAGAGGCGGCCGCCCGCCTGGCCGAGCTTCAGCCGCACCTCGACGACCTCGACGTCGCGATCCATGCCATCGAGGTGCGCATCGTCGCCGCCGCGCTGGCCGGGCAGTTCGACGCCTTCGACCGCCTCCAGGCCGAGATGAACGAGTTGCTGGCGTACGTGCGGTCGGGCTTCTGGGCCTACGTCGGTGCCAACCACGAAGCGATGATGGCGTTTCATCGAGCCGATCTCGAACGCTGTGAGGAACTCGCCGAGCAGTGCCTCGACATGGCGGCCGACCTCCCCGGCGATGACGGCACCGGCGCGTTCGGCCTGCGGATGTTCATGATCCGAAGAGAGCAGGATCGCCTCGAAGCGCTGGCCCCGATGATTCGTCAGCTCGTCGCCGACAATCCGGCCGACTCGTTCTGGACCCCCGGGCTGGCGCTTCTCCTCATCGAGACGGGCGACGACGATCGGGCCGCCGAGTTGCTCACCGACCTCGCACCTCACATCGCCGACATCCCCAAGGACGCACTGTGGGCCACGGTGATGGTTCTGCTCACCGAGACCGCGGTGCAGCTGGGGGACCGCGTTGCGAGCGCGCTGCTGCGCGAGCAGCTGGCGCCCTTCGCCGGCGACTGCCTCGTCGGTGGGGCCGCTCAGTTCTGCTTCGGGAGCACCGATCGCTACCTCGGAATGCTGTCACTCGTCATGGGCCAGCTGGCCGAGGCCGAAGAGCAGCTGGCCGCCGCGCTCGAAGCCGACGTTGCCGGCGGGTCCGCGCTGTGGTCCAACGAGAGCCGGTTGTGGCTCTCTCGGGTGCGGAGGGCCCAGGGCCACACCGCAGAAGCCGACGCCATGGCCGACGTGGTGGCCGAGCAAGCCGGCGCAGCTGGGCTGTCCCGCCTGCGGCGGCTCGCAGTGGACGATCGCACTTCTTGACCAACCCGCACGTCGGGTGCGACTTCTCGTGCTTTCTCGGACGTGTCGCGGTCGAACGTTGCTGACAGACACGGTCCCGAGCCCGCCGCCACCGCTGGGCCGGGCCGTCTCCACGTCGTCTCCACGAGTCCTCCAAGCCTCACGCAACGATTCCGAGGATGGTGAATGCAACACACACCCGCTCGCCACACGAGCCACACCACAGGAGACAATCCAAATGAGCATCACCGAAGCAACCGCAGCCGACAACGGCGTCGACGTCGCTCACCTCATGCACGCCCGTGAGGCCATGACGACGACCCCCGCGGCAGCCCAGTTCACCTTCACGGCGAACAACGAGTGGGTGCGAGGAACCCACAGCCGCACCTCGGTCAAGGACTTCTTCGGCGTCGGCGCGCCACAGTCGCACCGTCAGACCTACTCGGTCGACACCGACCACCCCGAGGTGTTCTCGTCGGCCGACAACGGTCCGACGCCGCCCGAGATGGTCCTCATCGGACTGGCCGGCTGCCTCACCGCCGGCGTCGCCTCGGTCGCGCAGAACCGGGGCATTCAGCTCCGGTCGGTCAAGGCCACCGTCGAGGGCAACCTCGACCTCGCCGGCATCCTCGGCATCGACCCTGAGGTCCGCAACGGCTTCGGCGGCATCGACGTGAGCTACGAGATCGATGCCGACGCCACTCGCGAGGAGATCGAGGCCGTCGTGGCTCAGTCGCAGAAGCGGTCGACGGTGTTCGACGTCGTGACCAACCCCACCAACGTCACCGTCAAGGTCGTCTGAGACGCGTTCGGAAGCGAGCAACCAAGAAGAGCGGAGTGAGTCCCATGCAGAGCACCACGGTCACCATCATCGGCGCCGGACAAGCGGGCCTGGCCATGAGCCAATGCCTCACCGAAGGATCGATCGATCATGTCGTGCTCGAACGATCCGAGGTCGCCAACTCGTGGCGCTCGGAGCGGTGGGACTCACTCCGACTCCTCACCCCCAACTGGCTCACCCGGCTCCCCGGATTCAGCTACCGGGGCGACGATCCGGACGGCTACATGACCGCCGCCGAGGTGGCGACGTTCCTCTCGGACTACCGCCGGGCGATCGATGCGCCGGTGCAGACCGCCACGGGGGTCGAATCGGTCGCCGCTGGTTCCGACGGCTTCGTGGTCACCACCAACCAAGGCCAGATCGGATGCCGGTCGGTCGTCGTCGCCACCGGTGCCTGCAGTACCCCGAAGATCCCGGCCGTCGCGGCCGACCTGCCCCCACACATCCGGCAACTCGCCCCGATCCACTACCGCAACCCCGCCGACGTCGAAGGGCCGGTCCTGGTGGTCGGGGCCTCGGCATCGGGTGCCCAGCTGGCCGACGAACTCGCCCGCAGCGGCTCCGAGGTCACCCTCGCCGTCGGCGAGCACATCCGCCTTCCCCGCACCTATCGAGGCATGGACATCCATTGGTGGATGGACACCCTCGGCCTCCTCGACGACCGCTACGACGAGGTCGAAGACCTCGCTCGGGCCCGCCGACTCCCGTCGCTCCAACTCGTCGGTACTCCCGAGCACCGGACCCTCGATCTCAATGCCCTCCAAGCGTCCGGTGTCGGCATCGTCGGACGGCTCGTCGGCGTCGATGGCAACACGGCCCAGTTCTCGGGTTCGCTCGCCAATCACTGCGCATCAGCGGACCTGAAGCTCGGCCGTCTGCTCGACGAGATCGACGACCACGCCTCTCGCCGTGGCCTCGAGCCCGAGGTCGCTCCGGCCGAGCGCCCCGCCGGGACGGTCGTTCCCGCACCGCGCAACACCCTGAATCTCGCGGACTTCTCGACGGTCGTCTGGGCCACCGGGTTCGCCCCGAACCACCCGTGGCTCGACGACCATCTGCTCGACCGCAAGGGCGCGATCATCCACGACGGCGGCGTCATGACCCAGCCCGGCATGTATGTGCTCGGCCTTCCTTTCATGCGCCGCCGCAAGTCGAGCTTCCTCGACGGTGTCGGACCCGATGCTCGAGATCTTTCGGCCCACCTGATGACCCATCTCGACCAGCGTGCCTCTCGACACCTTTGAGATCGGGCTGACGAGTGCCGAGACGGCAAGCCCCTGGCATCACCGACGAATTCGCCCCACGGTTTCTCGAGACCATCAACGAGATGCACGAGAACCCGGCGCATCCGCTGTTCAACCAGTGCTGGAACCTCGCCACGCCCGAGGTCGTCCAGACCTACCGCGACAACCTCCTCGACGACCCCGAATTCGCAGACGGCTGGACCCACGGCCGTCGGACTCCACAGCTGGCGCTGCACCGGTGGGAAGACGACATCGAACCCACCCCCTTCGTCGACGAGCTGTGGGCCCGCCGCGCCGCCGACTCCTCGATCTGAACGAACGCCATGGCGCCGGCACCGAGCACGACCGCTCCGCCTCGCGTCCGCCTCACCCGTGAGGCCCGACGGGAGCAGATCCTCGATGCAGCCGCCGAGCTGCTCGTCGAGCGCGGGTCGGCCTCGGTGACCATGGAACGAGTCGCCGAGTGGGCCGGGGTCAGCAAGGCGCTCCCGTATGCACACTTCGACAACAGCGACGAGGTCCTGGTCGCGCTCTACCACCGAGTGGTCGGCGAACTGGGGACACGCGTGGTCGTGGCCCTCGAGGGGTGCGGCCCCTCGGACGATCGGATCACCGTGGTCGTGCGCACCTACCTCGACACCGTGGCCGAGCTCGGTCCGATCCTCGGGGCAGTCACCGCGCCGGGCTCGCCGAGTTCCGAGCTGGCCGACGGCGACCGGCGGGTCGGACCCACCTTCCTCGCTGGTCTGCTCGTCGAGTACTTCGACGTCGCCGAACCCGAGGCCCGAGCCATGGCGCCCGTCATCCTCGCGTCGCTCGACGGGGCAGTCGCAGCTTGGGTCGACCGCGTGGCATCGCGATCCCAGGTCGAGGCGATGTCGGTCGCCGTCCTGCGAACGCTCCTCGAGCAGCCGGAGGGTTGAGGGGTCGGGTGGCCGAACCGGAAGCCGCCTACTCGAGGGTGGCGTAGTTGGTGGATCGGTCGCCGGTGGTGAGACCGCGGACCTTCGCGACGCAGGCGGCCAGGGCGGTGAGGTAGTCGTCGATCACCCCGGTGTTGGTGTTCGACACGGTCGAGTGCAGCGAATCGGGCGGACCCTGGCGATCGTGGAACCAACCCTCGGCCTCGAGCGCGTCGCCGAGGGCGAACACGTCGATCGGCTCGGCGCCGTCGGTCGCGGCAGGGTCGTGGCTCATCGCGACGAGGTGGAACTGCCCGTCACCCAGTACCCGGATGCCGTCGATGGCGTCGATGCCGGCTCGCATCCGGTCGGCGTTGTCGAGCGTGGTGCGTGTGAGGTCGACGTAGCCGTCGACACCCAGGTGCTGCATGACCGCCCATGCGGTGGCCATGGGGAGGCCCGATCGGGTCCCCTGGAGATTGGGGGAGGCGTAGAAGCCACCGAGCCAACCGTCGAAGACGAAGGTCTGGTGGCGGCGGAGCTCCTTGGTGCGATGCAGGATCACCGACACGCCCTTGGGCACGTAGCCGAGCTTGTGGATGTCGGCGCTGATCGACGTGACGCCATCGACGCGGAAGTCCCACGGGCTGACGTTGCGGCCGAGCATCTCGGCGAACGGGAGGACGAACCCGCCCATGCAGGCGTCGACGTGGCAGTTGGCGTCGTTGGCGGCGGCGAGCGCGGCGATGGCGGGGATGTCGTCGATCACCCCTTGCGGATACTGCGGCGCCGAGCCGACGATGAGGGCGGTGTTCTCGTTGACGAGGTCGGCCATGGCCGCGACGTCGGCGGTCCAGTCGTCGAGCACCGGCACCTTGTGCAAGGTGAGGCCGAACAGGTGGGCCGCCTTGTGGAACGCGGCGTGCGCACTCTCGGCCACGATCATCTCCGGGTCGTCGACGCCTCGTTCCGCCTTCGCTCGTTCACGCGACGCCTTCACGGCGCACAGGATCGACTCGGTTCCGCCGCTGGTGAGGAACCCGGCCGCGGTGTCGGGACCGTGGAGGAGCGCGGCCGTCCAGCCGACGACCTCGGACTGGATGGCGCCGAGCGAGGGAAACGCCTTGGTGTTGAGCGCGTTCTCGTGGAGGTACAGCGACGCAGCCCGCTCGGCCGCCTCCCGCACCCCGGGGCCACCGTCGTAGATCATCCCGAACGTGCGGCCGTCCTCCCACCGGACGTCGTGTTCGCGTTTCGCATCGAGATCGGCGATCACGTCGTCCACGGGTCGGCCGGCCTGACCGAGCCCGGCTCTCGCTTGCGAAGATGTCGTCATGGACGGAGTATGTCAGCCGTGACCGGGCCTTCGATGCGCCTCGATCGCCTGCCCCTCACCTACGACGAGTGCCGCGCCCGGTTCCGCGCGGCCGCCGCCGACGCGGCCGCCGCCGTCGATGCCCATCCGATCACGGCTCGCGGACCGTTCGGTCAGGAACTCAGCATCGACGTCGCGGTCATCGGCTCGCCCCGACCGACCAGGGCCTTGGTCGTGCTGTCCGGGGTGCACGGGGTCGAGGGTTTCATCGGATCGACCCTCCAGACCGATCTCCTCGCTCGCCTCGACACACCGGGTCGCCTGGCGGGCGGTCACCCCGAGGGCGGTCTCCCCGATGACACGGCAATCGTGCTCGTTCACGCCGTGAACCCGTGGGGCATGGCGCATCCGCGCCGTCAGAACGAGTCGAACGTCGACCTCAACCGCAACTGGGGTCGCAGTCGGCGCGAGCCTGCGCACAACCTCGCGTACGACGAGCTCCATGCCATCGCCTGTCCCGACACCCCCACCTTGCCCTCGGTCGAGGACCTGCTCGCCCAGACCGGCCCGATCGTCGAGGCCAGAGGCATCGACTGGGTCACCGACGGCATCACGCGGGGGCAGTACCGCCACCCGGACGGCCTGCACTTCGGCGGTGATCAGACCGAGGAATCCTGTGCCATCCTCGAAGCCGTCCTGCCGCAGCATCTCGGTGCGGCCGAACGGGTGCTGACCATCGACCTCCACACGGGGGTCGGTGCGGTCAACACGGTCACGCTGCTGTCGAGCCAGCCGGTCGACTCGGCTCAGGACAGGTTCCTGCGGTCGGTCTTCGGCGACATCGACAGCACGGTGGGGAACCCCGACTCCGCGTCGACGGTCAAGTCCGGTCCGATCGCCGCCGGCATCGCCGACCTGCTGCCCGACGCGACGTGCTTCTCGCTCACCCTCGAGTTCGGCACCGCCGGCGACCTCGAGCAGCTCGCCGCCACTTACCACGAGCAGTGGGTGCACCGGTGCGGCGACCTCGACGATCCCGAGCACCGTGCGGCGCGGTGGCGCTATCGGTGTTGCTTCACCCCGGACGACCCCGAGTGGGAGCGACAGGCGATCGAGGCGGGGACGGCCCACCTCGACCGGGCGATCGACGGCATCAGGGGATGGACCGGCAGCTGACCTGCCGATCACCGGGTCACCCGACTCGAGCTCCCGTACTGTGACCTCCGTGTCGGACGACGTGATTCGCATCACCGACCTGGCCGAACCCGAACTGAACGACCTCCAGACGGCCGGCCTGGAGTTCGGTGACTCGCTCGACCTCGATCTCACCGTCGCGTCGGTCCTCGACGCAGCCGTCCATGCGACCGGGCTCGACGACTTCGGGCCGGTCGACTTCCGCGAGCGTCTGGATCTCTGGCTCCGCGAGGTCGACGAGCATCCGGACGTCACCAATCTGCTCCGCTACGTCATCTTCGACAACTGCGTGCGCCATGCCGAGAACCGGCTGCGCATGCACGATCTGCTGGCCCGCCACCCCGAGATCCACGACGTCGAGATCCGCGAGCCGATCATCGTGGTCGGCCTGCCCCGGTCGGGCACGACGCACCTGGTGAACCTGATCGCCGCCGACCAGCGTCTCCGTTCGATGCCGCTCTGGGAAGGCCAGGCTCCGGTCGCCGAGGACCAGCGCGACGACGCGGTCCCGACGATCCTCGCTACCTCCGATGCCGACAGCGGTGGGAGACCATGCAGGCCGGCTCGCCTCCGGTCGCGGCGATGCACCCGATGAACCCGGACCACGTGCACGAAGAGCTCGAGCTGATGCTGCCCGACTTCGCCAGCTACAACCAGGAGTGGGTGGCTCGGGTGCCGCAGTGGGCGCGACCACCACCTCGCCCACGACCAGCGCCCCCACTACGAGTACATGCGGACCGGCCTGAAGATCCTCCAGTGGTACGCTCCCCGCGACCGGTGGGTGCTGAAGTGCCCGCAGCACCTCGAACAGATGGGACCGCTGGTCGAGACGTTCCCCGACGCGACCTTCGTCGTGACCCATCGCGACCCGGTGGCGGTCATCCAGTCGGCGGCCACCATGACGGCCTATGCCTCGCGGGTCGGCTACCGGAGCACCGACCCCGAGTGGTACCTCGCCTACTGGGCCGATCGTGTCGAACGACTCCTGTCTGCATCGGTCCGCGACCGGCACGCTGCTGCCACCCGATCGAACGACCGACGTGCTCTTCCACGAGTTCACGGCCGACGACCTCGGCACGGTCGAGCGGATCTACGACGTCGCGGGGCTCGGGATGACCGAGACGGCTCGGGCCGAGATCCGGGCCCAGCTCGACGCCCATGCCCGCGGCAGGCACGGTCGGGTGATCTATGACCTGCGACGAGGACTTCGGCGCCCAGCCGGCCGACGTGCGTGGTGCGCTTCGACTTCTACCTCCAACGGTTCGACATCGACATCGAGGTGGCACTGATGGACATCGAGGAAGCCGTCGACCGGCTGATCGACGAGCGACCGGGCAAGGAGTTGCTGCACCCCGATTACGACGAGCGTCCGGTGCCGGTCCACGACCTGGTCCACCGCTCTGCCGGCACCACCGCCAGCTACTGCATCGACGCGGGCGGCGAGCGGGTGATCGTCAACACCGGCATGGGATTCGAGGCACCGCACCACCATGCGTTGTTCGACGAGCTCGAGGCCCGCCCAACCAGCTGGATCATCACCACGCAGGGCCACGTCGATCACGTCGGCGGCGTCGGGCACTTCCGCGAACCGGCCACCCGCTACGTGGCCCATCGCGAACAACCCGCGGTGTCAGGCCGACGACAAGCGCATCGAGAAGCTCCGCATGCGCACCGCGCTGCGGTGGTTTCCCGAGCTGCCCGACAAGATCGGCGCCCTGATGAGCCGCTACCCGGACGCGGATCATGGCCAGGACGTGCCGACGCCCGACGTCATGTTCGATGACCGTCTGCAGCTGCGGGCCGGCGACCTGGACATCGAGCTGCTCCACACCCCCGGGGGCGAGACCATCGACTGCGCTCGTCGTGTGGCTCCCCGAACATCGGGTGGCGCTGGTGAGCAACCTGTTCGGACCGCTGTTCCCCCACTTCCCGAACTTCAACACCCTCCGTGCCGACCTCTACCGGTTCCCGGTGCCCTACATGGAGAACATCGACCGGGTGCGAGCCCTCGGCGTCGAGACGCTCATCACCGGCCGGCACACGCCGATCGTCGGTGCACGAGCTGATCGATGCCTGCCTCGCCCGGATGCGAGGTGCGGTCGAGTACGTGCACGACCGCACGCTCGAACTGATCAACCACGGCGCCGACCCCTACGAGATCATGCGCAGCGGTCGAGCTTCCGCCTGAGCTCCGGGTCGGGCAGGGCTACGGCAAGGTCAGCTGGGGCGCCCGGACGATCTTCGAGGCCTACACCGGCTGGTTCCAGCGGCGCTCGACCGCCGAGCTCTACGGGGCCGATCCCTCCGACGCGACAGTCGCCCTCGCCGGACTCCTCGAGCCACAGGCCGTGTACGAGGCCGCCAAGGCGAAGCTCGAGGCGGGCGACCCGGCAACAGCGATCCGCATCGCCGAAGCCCTCGCGGCCCAGGGCGGCGACGACCCCGGCGCGGCCGCGATCCTGCTCGAAGCCCACGAACAGCTTCTGATCGACGGCGACGAGAGCTTCTGGGAGAGCGGCTGGCTCCGTCACCAGATCGCCGAGCTTCGACGAGCGGAGGGGTGACACCATGCTCCAGGCACGCATCCACGGTCCCGACGACCTCCGTCTCGACGAGGTTCCCGAGCCGAGGCCGGGTCCCCGCGACGTGGTCGTGCAGGTGGCCAGCTGCGGGATCTGCGGCAGTGACCTCGGCTACCTGAGGCGCGGGGGTCTCATCGGACCCGGTCCCGAACCGATGGCGATCGGCCACGAGCTCTCCGGAGTCGTCGAAGCGACGGGTGACGCCGTGACCGGCTTCGCTCCCGGCGATCGCGTCGTCCTGGATCCGGGGACCTCCGACGGGTTGCCGATCGGCAACGGAGCTCCCGAAGGTGGCTTCACGCCCCGCCTGTTGGTCCGCGACGTCGAAGGACATGGCGGCGCTGTTCGGCTCCACCACCTGCCCGATGAGATGTCGTTCGAGGTGGCGGCGCTCGCCGAACCCCTCGGCGTCGGCATGAACGCGGTCGACAAGCTTCGTGTCGAGCCCGGCGAGCGAGCAGCCGTGTTCGGCGCCGGCCCGATCGGACTCGCCTCGATCGCGTCGCTCCGCGCCCAGGGTGTCGACGAGATCGTCGCCATCGACCTCTCGGCCCACCGACTGGGGCTGGCCACCACGGTCGGCGCCAGCGACACGCTCGACGCGAGCGAGGTCGACGTGTGGACCGAGCTCGCGGCCATCCACGGCACCACCGACTTCATGGGTGGGACCGTGCCCGCCACCGACGCGTTCGTCGAAGCCTCCGGGGCGGCGAGCGTCATCCACCAGGTGATCGACCACGCCAGGCGACGTGCACGGCTCTCGGTCGTCGCGCTCCACTACGCACCGATCGAGGTCAGCTTCCTGTCGGTCCTGATGCGCGAGCTCCAGATCACCGGCGCGATGGAATATCCCGACGACTTCGGTCGAACCCTCACGTTGCTCGCCGACACCGATCTCCGGCCGATGATCACCCACCGATTCCCACTCGGATCGATCCGCGAGGCCTTCGAGGTCGCGAGCGACCCTGCAGTCGCCGGCAAGGTGATGATCGACATCGACGCCTCGTGACCGCGGAGGTGTGGGCTACCGTCATCTGCTCGAAGCCAACCAGGGGGACACCGATGACCAGGACCACCAGACGAATCGGCCGCATCTGTGCGGTGCTGGTGATGATGCTCGTGGCGGCGGCCTGCCAGATCACGCCGGTGACCGACCCGGGACCGATCGGGTTGGCGAGCGGATTCGATCTGGCCGATGTCGGCTACGAGGCGTCGGAGTTCTACATGAACGGGCCAGCGGCCAGTTACGGCTCGGCGGTCGCGCTGACCGCAGACGGCAAGTGGGACGTCCAACCCGACACCAAGCTCGAGGCGTACAAGACCCGGCTCGTCGTGTACCGCCCGAGCAACCCGGCCGACTTCAACGGCACCGTCATCGTCGAATGGCTCAACGTCACCGCGGGCGTCGACCTGCCGAACGACTGGACCTATGCACACAACGAGCTCGTGCGCGACGGCTTCGCCTGGGTCGGTGTCTCCGCGCAGTCGCGTGGCGTCGAGTACCTGAAGGCCAACTCGCCGGCTCGCTACGGCTCGCTGAATCACCCCGGCGACAGCTTCTCCTACGACATCTTCACCATGGCCGGGGGTCACGTGCGCAACACGCCCTCGTTGCTCGGCGGCTTGGTGCCCGAGCAGGTGATCGCCACGGGTGAGTCGCAGTCGGCCAGCCGACTCGTCACCTACATCAACGCCATGCACCTGCGAACCCACACCTACGACGGGTTCATGGTGCACAGCCGGGGCTCAGGCGGTTCGTCGCTCCGGCAGGATCCGCTCGAATCGGTCGTGGCTCCGTCGCCCACGATGATCCGCGACGACCTCGACGTCCCGGTGTTCGTGTTGCAGGCCGAAGACGACGTCATCCGGTCGAACCTGGGTGTGCGTCAGCCCGACACCGCGCTCTACCGCCTGTGGGAGATGGCGGGCACGGCTCATGCCGATGCCTACTACCTGACCCTCGGCCCCGCTGACGTCGGTGACGGGACCACCGAGGTCGCAGCGTTCGATCTGATGCGTAATCCGCTCGAGTTCGGGTGCACCGCTCCGGTCAACAGTGGACCGCACACCTGGATCATGCGTGCGGCGGTCGACGCGCTCGACACCTGGGTCCGAACCGGTGTTCCGCCGGTGACCGGCCCGCGGCTCGACGTGACCTCGGTGTCGCCGGTCGTGCTGACCCGGGACGCCCAGGGGAACGCACTCGGCGGCATCCGTTCACCGCACGTCGATGCGCCGGTCGCGACCATCGACGGCATCAACGACGGCTCAGGCTTCTGCCGGCTGTTCGGCAGCACCACGCCACTGACCCCGACCGAGCTCGCCGCCCTCTACCCGACGAACGCCGACTTCGTCAGCGCCTGGAGCGCCGCGCTCGATGACGCGGTGGCGAACGGCTACCTCCTCGCCGAGGACGCCCCCGCGCTTCTCGCCGCCGCCCAGGCGTCGTCGGTCCCGAACTGATGGACAAACACGTCGAGGTCAGGCGCGAGATCGCCGCGTCACCCGAGATCGTCTGGCGTGCCCTCACCGACATCACCCGGATGGGCGAGTGGTCGCCCGAGTGCCACACGTGCGAGTGGGTCGGCGACGCCACCGAGGCGATCGTCGGCGCCCGGTTCCTCGGTCACAACCGCAACGGCGACCTCGAGTGGACGACCGAAGCCGAGATCGTCGAACTCGAGCCGAACCAACGGTTCGTGTTCGAGGGCGTGTTCGGCGACCTGCGGTTCTCCCGATGGGAGTACCAGATCACGCCGACCGAGACCGGATGTGTCGTCACCGAGACCTGGGACGAGGGGCGCCCCGACGAGATCATCGAGATGACGAAGTCGATCTCGGGCGTCGCCGACCGGGGCAGCCACAACCGAGCCGGCATGGAGACGACCCTCGAACGGCTGGCTGCCGCCCTCGAATAGGCGCGTGTGATACAACGCGCTGCGTGGAGGGCACGGGAGGGAACGACTCGGGCACAGCGGGAATGTCGGCGGAAGCCATGGCGGCGTTCCTGGCTGGGAGCGAGCTGCTCGCAGGGCTGGGCGCCGAGGACTTCCTCGCCGTCGCCGGGGAGATGCAGGGTCTGCATCTCGCCGCCGGTGAGGACCTGCTGACCCAGGGTCACCCGGCCCAACACGCCTATGTGGTCGTTTCGGGTGAGCTCGAGGTCGTGTTCGACCGCGACGAGGGTCCCCAGCAGATCTCGACCATGGGTGCGGGTGCGGTGGTCGGCGAGGTCGGCCTGATGGCCGGGGACACCCGGTCCGCCACGGTCCGCGCGGTCGCCGAGTCGGAGGTCGTGAGCCTGGGCGCCGATGGGTTCCGGCGCTTGTTGGGCGACCATCCCGAGCAGGCCGAGGTCTTGGCCACCCGAGCGACGCAACGGCTCCGCGAGGCGCAGCTGGTCCAACACTTCAACGACCTCTTCGGCGTCATCGAGCCCCACGTCATCGCCCTGATCGAGGAGTTGACCGAGTGGGTGTCGATGCCCGCCGGCCAGAAGCTGTTCGCCCAAGGCGACGACGGAGATGCGGCCTACCTCGTGGCCACCGGCCGCCTCGGGGTGTTCCGCGAGGACGACCCCGAATCGATCACGCCCATCGGCCAGCTGGGTCGGGGCGACATCGTGGGTGAGCTGTCGCTCATCGACGGCGAACCTCGGAGCGCGACCGTCTACGCCGTCCGTGACACCCAGCTGATCCGCTTCTCCCGGCAGGCCTACGAGCGCTTGCTCGACGAGTTCCCCCGCGTGGGTCTGGCGGTGGCGAAGATGGCCATGGCCCGACAGCGGAGAGGGACCGAGGCGCCCGCCGCTCGCGGCCGCTCGTTCGTGCTGGTGGCGGCCACCGACGGTGTCGATCTCGACGAGTTCGCCCAGCTCCTGGTCGCCGACCTCGGGCCGACCGCCCGGTCGGTCTCGGCCGCCGATCTCGACGCGATGTTGGGCCACGAGGGCGCCGCCCAGATGAAAGCCGGCGACGTCGGCTCGCTGCGGCTCGACTACACGCTCGAGCAGCTCGAAGCGCGCCACGACGAGCTCGTCCATCTGATCGACGACACGGGGACGGCGTGGAGCAGGCGAGCGCTCCGCTGGACCGACACCGTGGTCCTGGTTGCCGACTCGACCCGATCGCCGAAGCAGCGTGACGAGGAGCTCGAACTCTGGCGGTTGCTGTCGTCCCAGAAGCACCCGAGCGTGAGTCTGGTGCTCCTGCACCCGCCCAGAACCGTGTGCCCGCAGGGGACCCCCGCCTGGCTCGCCGGCCGCGACGTCTCCTCCCACCATCACGTGCGCCGGGGCGACCGCGACCACATGGCCCGGCTGGCCCGATCGCTGGCCGGGCGGGCGAACTCGGTCGTGCTCGGAGGCGGCGGAGCACGGGGCTTCGCTCACCTCGGCGTTCTCGAGGTGCTCGACGACCTGGGCGTGGGGGTCGACATGATCGCCGGCACCAGCATCGGCAGCATCATGGCCATCGGGCGCGGCCTTGGCTGGTCTCACGAGCGCACGCTTTCGACGGCCCTCGAGTCCTTCGACAAGCTGCTCGACTACACGGTGCCGACGACCTCGTTGCTGAAGGGCGCACGGATCACCGAGAACCTCCGCACGATCATCGGGGACGTCGACATCACCGACCTGTGGATCCCGTACTACTGCGTCTCGACGAACATCAGCCGCGCCTCGATCCGCTACCACGATCGTGGTGATCTGGTGCGGGCGATTCGGGCGAGCATCTCGATTCCGGGCGTGCTCCCGCCGGTCCCCATCGACGGCGAGCTGTTCGTGGACGGCGGGGTGCTCGACAACGTGCCGGTCGAGGAGATGCGTCGTCGCAACCCCACCGGATCGATCATCGCAGTCGACGTGTCGCCGGCCGACGGGCCGGTGGCGAACGAGGACTACGGACTGTCGATCTCGGGGATCGAGTCCACCCGCGCCCGACGTCGCGGCGCTGGGCCCCCGTCGTTGATCTCGACGATGGTCCGGTGCAGCCTGGTCGGGTCGGCAGGGGCACGCCAACGAGTGGTGCGCGAAGGTCTCGCTGACCTCTATCTCGACGTCGACGTGTCAGGGGGAGAGATGCTCGACTTCTCGACCGGAGCACAGATGGCCGCCGATGCAGCAGACTGCACCCGAGAGACGCTCACGACTTGGGTGAAATCATCGATGCCGGGGGAGGACCGAACATGAACGGTGTCGTGCTGCTCACGCTTCGCGACCTGCAGTTCCGGGCGACGCGCTTCGGCGCGACCGTGCTCGGGATCGCGGTCGTTCTCGCCCTGCTGTTCCTGATGACCGGCCTCACCGAGCAGTTCAATCGGGAGCCGAGGCGGACCGTTGCGGCCTTCGGCGCCGATGTCTGGATGGTCCGCGACGGCGCATCGGGGGCGTTCACCTCCGGCGCCACCATGCCCGCAGACGCCGCTGATCTGGTCGAGGGAGCCGAGGCTGCCCCGGTTGTCATCTCCCGCCACAGCCTGACCGAGGGCGATGAGTTCACCGACATCGTGATCGCCGGCATCGACGCCGGCTCGGTCGGTGAGCTCGAGGTGGCCGATGGCCGGTCGGCGCAGGGCGCCGGCGAGGTCGTGATCGACAAGTCGGCCGGGCTGTCGATCGGCGACACCGCACTCGTCGGCACCTCGGCGTTCGAGGTGGTCGGCAGGACCGAGCAGCGCACGATGTTCGCCGGCATGCCCATGCTGTACATGTCGGTCGCGAGCGCTCAAGAGCTCGTCTACCGCGGTCAGGACCTGGCGACGGCGGTGCTCATCGCCGGTGAGCCTGCAGCCCTCCCCGACGGATTCATCACCATCGAGCCCGACGAGATCGCAGTCGATGCGACCCGCCCGCTCGAGCGCTCGATCAGCTCGGTGAACCTCATCAGGGTCCTGCTCTGGTTCGTGGCCGCGCTCATCATCGGCACGATGATCTATCTGTCGGCGCTCGAACGTCGCCGCGACGTTGCGGTGCTGAAGGCCATCGGCGGCTCGAATCGCCAGCTCGGCATGTCGATCGCCCTCCAGGGGGTGCTGATCGCGCTCGTTGCCGCAGCCATGGCATCAGCGTTACAGCTCCTGATGGTTCCCGTCTTTCCGCTGCAGGTCTCCGTGCCGACCCGTGCGTTCTACGAAGTACCCGTGATCGCAGTCATCGTGTCGCTGCTCGCCGGCATCTTCGGCCTCCGCAAGGCGGTCGGTGTCGACCCGGCGGTGGCCTTCTCGGGGCCGGGCGCATGACGGAGTTCCTCGAGGTACGTGATCTGGTCATCGAGTACTCCAGCAGCGGGTACGCCGTCCGGCCGATCGACGGGTTCGATCTCGACGGGCGAGCAGGCGAGTTGGTGGTGCTGCTCGGCCCGTCGGGGTGTGGGAAGACGTCGTTGCTGTCCGCCCTCGGCGGCATCCTCAGTCCGACGGCCGGGACGATCTCGGTGGGTGGCGAGGCGGTGCACGACCTTCGCGGTTCATCCTTGGCCGAGTATCGGCAGAACTGCGTCGGGTTCGTGTTCCAGGCGTTCAACCTCGTGCCTTCGCTCAACGCACGCGAGAACGTGGCCATCCCCCTCATCCTGGCCGGGATGCCTCGCAAGCCGGCGCTGGCACGAGCGGACGAGTTGCTCGAGCGGGTGGGTCTCAGCGACCGCGCCCACAACAAAGCCGGCAAGCTGTCCGGTGGGCAGATGCAGCGGGTCGCGGTGGCCCGAGGTCTCGCAGCCGATCCGCCGATGCTGCTCGCCGACGAACCGACCGCCAACCTCGACTACATCCAGGCCGAGGGGATCATCGCGCTACTCCGCGAGCTCCGTGCCGACGGGCGGCTGATCGTCGTCTCCAGTCACGACGACCGACTGGTCCCCATCGCCGATCGGGTGATCCATCTCGTGCCGGAGTTCGCCGAGGACAACGACCCGCCGCGGTCGGTCGAGTTCGTTGCCGGTGACCCGATCTTCGAGCAGGGGACGCGTGGGGTGCTCGTCTACGTGATCGACGAAGGCGAAGTCGAGGTGACCCGCCGGCGCGCCGACGGTTCCCAGGAACACCTCGCGACCCTCGGCGCCGGCGAATACTTCGGCGAGCTCGGGCCTCTTCTCGGCTTTCCCCGGTCGGCGACGGTCGGGGCCGCGACCGACGTGAAGCTCACCGCCTACAACGTTCGAGACTTCCGTGAGCAGGTCATCGGGACCACGGCCGGCGCCAGCGCCGACGACTGAGGCGACCCGCCCGCTGGGCCGTCAGGAGCTGAATCGGTCGGGCCGGGCGCGGTTCCAGTCGGCGAGCCATGCGGCTGGCGCGTCGGTGAGGAGGGCGCCGGGATCGAGGTAGTCGTACAACTCGTCGTAGGTGCGCACGGTGTTCGGGTCGATGCGGCGGTGCAGCAGGTCCGGCCGCAGCCCCGACGGCCCGTCGAGGCCCATCGCGGCGATCAACGTGTTGACGCTGGCGATGGTGTTGCGATGGAAGTGGAACACCCGCTCGGCCTTGTCGTCTACGACCAGACCTCGACTCCTGCTCGGGTCCTGGGTCGCCACCCCCACCGGGCAGGTGTTGGTGTGGCACCGCTGCGCCTGGATGCAGCCGAGAGCGAACATCATGGCCCGAGCTGCGTTCGTGTAGTCGGCGCCTTGCGCGAGGCGCGACGCGATCGAGAAGCCGGTGACGATCTTGCCGCTGCAACCGATCTTGATGCCGTCGCGCAACCCCGTGCCCACCAGCGCGTTGTGGACGAAGACGAGACCCTCGGTCAGTGGCATGCCCATGTGATCGGTGAACTCGGCCGGCGCAGCACCGGTGCCGCCCTCGGAGCCGTCGACCACGATGAAGTCGGGCGCGATGCCGGTCTCGATCATGGCCTTGCAGATGGCGAGGAAGTCGGATCGGTGTCCCACGCAGAGCTTGAACCCCACCGGCTTTCCCTCGCCGAGCGCGCGCGAAGTTCGCCGATGAATGCGACGAGCTCGAGCGGGGTGGCGAAGGCAGAGTGGGCAGGTGGCGAGATGCATGTCTCGCCGACCGGGACGCCGCGGATCGCGGCGATCTCGGGGGTGACCTTCGACCCGGGCATCACGCCGCCGAGGCCGGGCTTGGCTCCTTGGCTGAGCTTGAGGTTGATGCCCTTCACCTCCGACGTCGCCGCCTTGGCCGCGAACTGGTCGGGATCGAACCGGCCGTCGGGGGTACGGCACCCGAAGTAGCCCGATCCGATCTCCCAGATGAGGTCGCCGCCCTGCAGGTGGTGCTCGGTGATCCCACCTTCGCCGGAGTCGTGGGCGAAGCCACCGAGCGCGGCTCCCTTGTTGAGGGCTCGGATGGCATTGGCCGACAGCGACCCGAAGCTCATGGCCGAGACGTTGAGGAGCGACATGTCGTAGGGCTGGGTGCAGTCGGGTCCGCCGACCCGCACCCGGTGCTCGGCGGCTGCCGTCTTCGGTGCGATTGAGTGGTCGAACCATTCGTGTCCTTCGGCATACACGTCGCGCTCGGTGCCGAACGGTTGGTCCTCGGTGATGTTCTTCGCTCGCTCGTACACCACCGCCCGGGTGTCGAGGTCGAAGGGCTGACCGACGGTGTCGAGCTCGACGAAGTACTGCTGGATCTCCGGGCGGAGCCCCTCCATGAGCCACCGGAGGTGACCGATGATCGGGTAGATCCGCCAGATGCTGTGCTTGCGCTGCACCAGGTCGAAGACCGCGAGCAGGACGAGCGCCGTCGAGGGGACGGCGAGCACGGCCCACCACGGGCTCGTGGTGGTGAGGGCGATGCCGACTGCGCTGAACAGCATCGCGAAGCCGGCCGGGAGGTAGCGCGTCATCGCCTGGGCCTTCGATGCCGGCTCAGTTGCCGAAGTCCCAACCGACCTCGGTGTCGCGGTACTGACCCAGGACGTTCTTGGCGATGAGGATGCGGTGCACCTCGTCGGGGCCGTCCGCCAATCGAAGGGTGCGTGCCCCCACGTACATGCCTGCGAGCGGGAGGTCGCCGGTCACACCGGCCGCACCCCACACCTGGATGGCCCGGTCGACGACGCGATGGAACGCGGCGGGCACGAACACCTTGATGGCCGAGATGTCGGTGCGGGCGTCTCCGCCGGCGGCCATCTTCTCGGCGCAGTTGATGGTCATGAGCCGCGCAGCCTGGAGGTCCATGTAGGAGTCGGCGATGAATCCCTGGATCATCTGCTTGGTCTCGAGCAGCCCGCCGTGGACCTCGCGCTCCATCGACCGTTCGACCATGAGGTCGAACGCCCGCCACATCATGCCGATCGAGTTCATGCAGTGGTAGACCCGTCCGGCGCCGAGGCGGTCCTGGGCGGCCCGGTGACCGGAACCACGCTCGCCCAGGGCGTTGTCGACGGGGACCCGGACGTCGTCGTAGATGATCTCGCAGTGGTCGCTGTCGCGTCCCCACACGTTGATCCCGCGCACGAGGTTCACGCCCGGCGTGTCCGCCGGGACGATGATCTGGGTCATGGCCGCGTTGCGGTCGGCGCCACCCTCGGTGTCCTCGGTCCGGCACATCACGATGAAGAAGTCGGCCCGCTTGCCGTTCGAGGTGAACCACTTGTGGCCGTTGATCACCCACTCGTCGCCTTCGCGCCGGGCCGTCGTCTTCAACGACCGGGGATCCGAACCGGGCTGATCGGGCTCGGTCATCGAGAAGCCGGACTCCATCGTTCCCTCGATGAGTGGCATCAGCCACTTCTCGCGCTGCTCTGGGGTTCCGTACTGGAGCAGGATCTTCTGGTTTCCCGAGTTCGGGGCCACGACGCCGAACAGGGAAGCAGCCCCGGTGGCATACGACAGCACTTCGTACATGTAGGCGAGCTCGAGGAAGTCGAGGTCGGCGCCGCCGAACTCGGCGGGCAGATGAGGCGCCCACAGTCCGGCCTGGCGAACCTTCTCCTTGATCGCCTCACGGGTCTTGCGGGCGAGCTCGCGATCGTCGTCGGTGAGCGGTTGACCGCCCCGGGCTTCGGCCCAGATGAGGTTCTCGTTGGGCAGGATCTCCCGGTTCACGATCTGTGCCGTGAGGGCCCGCAACTCGTTGATCCGGTCCGAGGCCGTGGGGATGGGCTGGACGTTCATCTCTCGCATCCCTGCACCGTCCCATCCACACCTCCGGTCGGGAAGGGACGAAGGACCCTTCACCTGCCGGATGCCTCGGGTCATGGTCAAACCATGACAGACACGCGATCCGCATGGGAAGACGTCGGGGACAACCTCGAGGCGCTGTTCCTGAAGCTCAAGTTGCACGCCGAAGAAGAGCTTTCGGAGGCGGACCTGAAGAAGCAGGCCGGTTTCGACCGAATTCGGGCAGCGATCGATGAGACGTTCGACGCGATTCAGGACGCCTACGAGGACGAGGCGGTCCGTGAGGATGCCAAGAACACGGGACGGTCCTTCATCGATGCCATCGACACGACGGTGCGCGACGTCATTGGTCGGGTCACCCCCTGATCAGCGGTCGACGAGGCGGACGCCGGTGATGCCGCCGTCGAGCAGCAGGTCGGTGCCCGTGGTGAACGTGTCGTCGTCCGCCAGGTACTCGATCGCCGCCGCGACCTCGTCGCACGAGACCATGCGACCCAGCGGCTGACGCCGTCGGAGCGATTCGAGGGCCGCGTCGGGGTCGGCGGCGCCTGCGGCCAGCCGCTCGACCCACGGACTCGACACCGTTCCCGGTGACACGCAGTTGACCCGGATGCCGTGGGCCACCTCGTCGGCGGCCATCGCCTTGGTGAGGGCGAGCACGGCACCCTTCGACGCCGAGTAGACCGCCCGCTCGACCAGGCCGACGGCCGCCGCGACCGAGCACGTGTTGACGACGGCGCCGCGGCCGGCGGCCCGCATGAGCCGGCAGCGCCGGCGCGGCTCATGTTGGCGACGCCGAACACGTTGACGGCGAACACCCGCTCCCAGTCCTCGGGCGTCGAGTCGACCACGTCGCCCACGGCGCCGATGCCGGCGTTGTTGCACAGCACGTCGATGCGTCCGTGCTCGTCGATGATCTTCTGCACCGCCGCTTCGCAGGCGGTCGGCGTCGGTGACGTCGAAGCCGTCGGTCAGGTCGAGGCCGACCACCGTGTCGCCCGCCTGCCGTGGAACCGCTGCACGATCGGCGGCGCCGATTCCGCCGCTCGATCCGGTGACCACGACCACCCGCTCGACCATCGGGCGCCGCACGGTCCAGCGTCTGCGCCTTCATCGGCGGCGAGCAGCCGATGACCCGGATCACGGGGATCCGGACGCTGGACGTCCGGGCGCCGACCTCGCGCACCCTCGCCGGCTCGGATGCGGTGCACACCAGACCCCGACTACTCGGGCGCCTACGTCGTTCCTCGAGACCGACGGGGAGCACGAGGGCGTGGGCATGACGTTCACGATCGGCCGGGGCAACGACCTGTGCTGCGCGGCCATCGAGCAGCTGGCCCCGCTCCTGGTCGGACGCGACCTCGACGAGCTGGTCGGCGACGGGCGCGGCGTTCTGGCGCGAGCTGGTCAACCACGGACAGCTGCGCTGGCTGGGTCCGGAGAAGGGCGTCATCCACCTGGCGACCGCAGCGCTCGTCAACGCCGTCTGGGACCTGTGGGCCAAGGTCGAGGGCAAGCCGCTGTGGCACCTCGTCGCCGACATGACTCCCGAAGCAGTTCGTCGACCAGGTCGACTTCCGCTACCTCACCGACGTCATCGACCGCGACCGGGCGCTCGACCTGCTCCGCGGTCTCGCACCCACCGCAAGGCCGACCGGATCGCCGAGCTGCGCCGCGACGGCTACCCGGCCTACATCACCTCGGCCGGCTGGCTCGGCTACCCCGAGGAGAAGGTCCGCGACGCTGTGCCGGGAGGCGCTCGCCGACGGGTGGACGCAGCTTCAAGACCAAGGTGGGCATCGACATCGCCTCCGACGTCCGCCGCTGCGAGGTGATGCGCGAGGAGATCGGCGACCGGCCGCTCATGGCCGACGCCAACCAGGTGTGGGACGTCGACGAGGCGATCGAGTGGATGCGGCACCTCGAGCCGTTCGACCTGCGTTGGATCGAGGAGCCCACCAGTCCCGACGACGTGCTGGGCCACGCAGCCATCCGGCGCGCGGTCGCGCCAGTCGGCGTCGCCACCGGCGAGCACGCGGCCAACCGGGTGATCTTCAAGCAGCTCCTCCAGGCCGAGGCCATCGACTACTGCCAGATCGACGCCTGCCGCCTCGGCGGGGTCAACGAGGTGCTGGCCGTGCTGCTGCTCGCCGCCCAGTTCGGCGTCCCGGTGTGCCCGCACGCCGGCGGGCTCGGTCTGTGCGAGTACGTCCAGCACCTGTCGGTCATCGACTACGTCTGCGTCAGCGGATCGCTCGAGGACCGCACGACCGAGTTCGCCGACCACCTCCACGAGCACTTCGTGCACCCTGCCGTTGTCCGCGACGGTCGGTACGTGGTGCCCGAAGCCGCCGGATACTCGATCGACCTTCATCCCGAGTCGTATGCCGAGCTGGTCTACCCGGGCGGGACGACCTGGCAACAACCATCCGGAGGAACGGCATGACGCCACCTTCGAGCCTCGTCTCGGGGTCGCCCAGACCGAGACCTGGGTGGCCTCAGGCTGCGTCGCTCGCTGGGGTGTCGGGGGGTGGACGGTGTCTTCGGGGGATGACCCGCCGACCGGTGGCGGGGTCGGTGAAGATCGGGGTCTGGCCCGGTCCCATGGTGAGGTCGTAGCGGCCTGCGTGGACGGCTGTGTGGTGATGTCGACAGAGGAGCGTGAGGTTGCCCATGTCGGTTCGGCCTTGGTTGCGCCACCACTTCACGTGGTGGGCGTCGGTCCAGGCGGCGGGGCGGTGGCAGCCGGGGAAGCTGCAGTGGCGGTCGCGGACACCGAGGGCGCGGCGTTGGGCTCGGTTGACCAGCCGTGCGGTGCGCCCGCGGTCGAGGTCGGCGACGACGGTGCCGTCGGGGGTGCGGAATTGTGAGGGGCCGGTGTCGGAGAGCACGAGTCGTAGCGCCAAGGCGGTGGGGGTCCATTTGGCGGCGAGGCGGCGGGGGATGACGGTGCCGTCGAGGGTCTCATGGGTCGGTTGGCCGTCGCCGCCACCGTCGTCGTGTTGGATGATCACGAAGGCCGGTTCGCGGCTCGAGGTGTTGTCGGGTGCGGCGGCGCCGGCGCCGACGAGTTCGGCGAGGGCTTGGGAACGTTGGTTGGAGCGGGGGCGGACGTCGCGGTCTGAACAGACGTGGGCTTCGGCGTGGGCTCGGTCGGCGTGGAAGATCTTGTCGGTTGCCTCTTCCAATGCGGCGAGGATGGGCAACCCGGTCTCCAACGACAGGTCGGCGTCGACCTTCACCCGGTCGCCGACCTGGTTGGCGTAGGTGCGGTCGGTGGTGGGGTCGTCGGGTGCGGCCCCGTCGGGGTCGTGGCGGTCGATCCAGTGGGCGATGCGGGTGGCGTACTGGTCGGCGGTGTCGAACAGGGCTTGGCCGGCCAGTCGGAACTCTTCGAAGGCATCGAGGGCGTCGCGGGTGCGGGGGTTGGTGAGGGTGCGGGCCAGGATGCGCACGTGTTCGATGGTGATCGAGCCGTTGCGGAACAGACGGGCCGCCATCGGCATCGACAACAGCTTCTCGGCCAGCTTGGCTCGATGCTGTGCGGTGTTCTTGGTGGTGCCGGTGCTCTGGCACAGCCAGTTGGCCGGTGAATAGGCCCCGTCGCCACGGTGAGCCTTGGCGGTGTGCATCGCGCCGAGGAGGTCGGCGTTCAGGGCTTCGATGCGGGTGCGGACCCGCTCCGCCAGCTGGAGGGTGTCGCAGAGTTCGGCGCCGCTCAGCGTGCATGGATCGGCGTCGAAAAGGGTGTCGAGTTGGGTGTCGATGGTCGACAGGTCCACGTTGCCACGATATCGAACACATGTTCGTGCATCAACCCCGAACCCCAGGTGATTCCTGCCTTCTTCGCCAAGAGGGGGAGTTTCGGGGAGCTGCGACCCTTGGCCCGGTCCGTGCAGCTCCTAGTCTGGGCCAGGCCGAACCGGCAGCAGGGGGAATCGCACATGGCGATGTGGGAGACGGCAGGCAAGGTCCGCAACGACTTCGCCGACATGATCGAAGAGCTCGACGCCGAGCAGCTGCAACAGCAGAGCCTGTGCGCCGAGTGGACGGCCCAAGGTGTGCTCGCCCACGTGACGAGCTTCGTCGAGACGGGCTTCTTGTCGTTCATGGGCACGATGATCGGATCGGGGTTCGACTTCGACAACGCGTCGCAGAAGATGGCAGACAGGCAGCTGAAGCGCCCCGTGCCCGATGTCATCGGTTCGCTGAGGACCAAGGCGACGAAGTCGGCTGACCTCCCGATGTTCCCCGAGGAGATGACGGTCAGCGACGTGACGATCCACACCCAGGACGTGCGGCGGGGCCTCGGCCTCGACGGCTCGCTCGACGAGTCGGTTCAGCGCACCGCGCTCGACTTCCTGACGACGCACAAGATGGCCACGACCCTCGTCGACCGGAGGCCCATCGAGGATGTCCGTCTCGTGGCGACCGATCTCGACTGGAGTTTCGGCGACGGCGACGAGATCACCGGGACGGCCGAAGCCCTCATGATGGGGCTGGCGAATCGAGACGTGCTCGACGAACTCGACGGTGATGGTCTGTCCGCCTGGCGATGACGGGCTCGGCTCGGCGCCTCCCGGCGCTCAGCTGCGCGGGACTGATCGCCACGGCTCGCCCCGGTAGGGGTCGGGTTCGCGGGGGAGTCCGAGGATTCGCTCGCCGACGATGTTGCGCTGGATCTCCGAGGTCCCTCCCTCGATCGAGTTGGCACGGGTGCGGTGAAGGCCGGGATCTCCTCCGTCGGATCAACCACGAGTCTCGTCAGCCACCGGACATGCGCTCGGCCATGTCGTCGGGCATCCCGAAGGGAAGCGAGCGCTCGTGCTCGAGTGCTTCGGTGCGGGTCTGGTCGGCCTGCGCGGCGATCAGCCGTTTGACGATCCGGTTGGTGCCCGCGCTGTTGCGGACGATCTCGGCCGCCAGCTCGTCGACCGTGGTGTCGAGCTGGTCGTCGTCGACCGCTCGGTCGACCAGGCCGATGGACGCGGCTGTGGTCCCGTCGATCCGCCGGCTGGTGAACATCAGCTCCTTGGCCGTCGAGCGCCCGACGCGTTCGGGCAGCCGCACCGACATACCCCAGATCGGCACGAGCCCCCACTGGCCGTGGGTGTCACCGAGCTTGGTCGACGCCGCCGCGACCAGCAGGTCGCAGGCCAGGGCCAGCTCGAGACCACCGGTGAAGCAGTGCCCGTGGATCTTGGCGATGGTCGGCTGGGGGATCGTTTCGAGGGCGTCGACCGTCTCGGGCTCGTAGTGGCGGCTCGGCGCTCGCTCGCCGGACGAGATGGCCTCGAGGTCGTGGCCGGCGCAGAACGAACGACCGGCGCCGGTCAAAACGACGCAACGGACCGACTCGTCGGCGGCGATGGCGTCGAGGTGCTCCCGGAGTGCGACGAACGATGCGGGGGTGAGGGCGTTCAGCTTGTCGGGCCGGTTCAGGGTCAGCGTGCTGACTCCGTCGTCATCTGATCGAAGCACGAGGTCGGTCATGTCGACTCCTTGTCCGCGGCCCACAGCGCCGCACCGATGATGCCGGCATGGTTGCCGAGGGCAGCCCGGACGACGGGCGTGTTGCGGTCGAGGTACGGCGAGAACTCGTCGAAACGTCTTGGAGACGCCACCGCCGATGATGATCAGATCGGGCCAGAAGAGACGCTCGACCTCGGCGAGCACGAGGTCGACCTCGCGGCCCCACTTCTTCCACGAGAGTCCCTGCTTCTTGCGCACGGCCGAAGACGCCCGGGCCTCGGCCGCCTGGCCACCCATGTCGAGATGCCCGAACTCGGTGTTCGGCACCAACATGCCGTCGTGGAACAGCCCGCTGCCGATGCCGGTGCCCAGGGTCAGCATCAGACGACGCCGCCCACGCCGGCTCCCGCTCCGAATCGCACCTCGGCGAGCCCGGCCGCGTCGGCGTCGTTGATCAGGTGGGCCCGCCGGCCGAGCTTCTCGGAGAACAGGGCGACCCCGTCGACGTCGACCCAGGACGGATCGAGGTTCGCGGCCGTCTTGATGACCCCGTCGCGGATCACCCCGGGGAAGCCGACGCCGACCGGTCCGAGGGTCGGTGCGTCGAGGTCGTCGAGGAGCCCGAGGATGGCGTCGACGGTGCGTTCGGGCGTCGGCGGATCGGGCGTCGGCACTCGCACGCGATCGGTGGTCATCGCCCCGGCATCGACGTCGACGAGGGCAGCCTTGACGCCGCTTCCGCCGATGTCGATCCCGACTGCTTGCGCTTTCGTCACGCGGTCTCCTGTGGCCCCGAGCTTCTCGGCCGCCCAGGGTAGATGGGCGAGTAGCGTCGACACCGATGCGTCTCGTTCCGCTGGAGCACGGCCGGCTTCACGTGGACATGCGCACCTTCACGGGAGAGCATCGCGACGGGGTCCTGCCGGTCCCGAGTTGGCTCATCGAACATCCCGACGGACTGGTCCTGTTCGACACCGGGCTCCACGGGGACCTCCAGCGCAGCTCCGATCGTCTCGGCGACCTCGCCGAGCATCTGTTCGTCGACTTCCCCGAGGGGGAGGACGTGGCGGCTCGGCTCAACGGCCGGGGGATCCGGGCTAGCGACATCGGCCACGTCGTGTTCAGCCACCTGCACTTCGACCACGCGGGCGGGACGCATCAACTGCCCGAGGCGCGGCTCGTGGTGCAGCAGACCGAGTGGGATGCCGGCTGCGACGACGCCGATCCCGGTGCCGACATCTACAACCGGGACGACTTCGACCTCGGCCACGACGTGCAGCGGGTCGATGGGCGGCACGACGTCTTCGGCGACGGCAGGGTCGTGTGTGTCCCGACTCCCGGTCACACCGCGGGTCACCAATCGCTCCGAGTCGAGCTCGGCTCGGGTCCGGTCGTGTTGACCAGCGACTGCGTCTACGTGTCGTCGATGCTCGACGGGATGATCGTCCCACGGTTCGGGTTCGACTTCGAACAGCAGCGCGCGTCGATGCGCGAACTGCAGCGCCTGCGGGACACCGAGGGGTGTCGTCTGCTCTTCGGCCACGACGAGGACCAGTTCCGCTCGCTCCCCGACGTGCTGACCTGAACCCAGCTACGTTCGCTTCGTGTTCGTGATCGAGGACTTCGTCGCGTCGTGCCGGGACGCGTTGTCAGAGGGTCCCCGGGCTGCCGTGGCGGTCGGCGAGGAGATCGATCGGGCGACGAGCACGCCGCACGCACTCGAGGCGGCGGTGGGCGACCTCCCCGACATCGCGTCGTTCGAGACCTGGCACCGATCGCCCGAACTCACGATCCTGCACGTGGTGTGGCCGCCGGGCGTCGACCTGTTCGCCCACGACCATCGGATGTGGGCGGCGATCGGTCTCTACGGCGGGCGCGAGGACAACACGTTCTACCGCCGCGACGACCAGGGCCGGCTGGACGCGAGAGGCGACGGGGTGTCGCTGCGGGCCGGCGACTCGGTGGTGCTCGGCACCCAGACGATCCACTCGGTGGCCAACCCGTCGCGGGAGTGGACCGGATCGATCCACGTCTACGGCGGCGACTACTTCAGCCCGGGACGCGAGATGTGGCCCGATGCCGACGGCCCCGCCGAGGCCTTCGACAGCGCCCGCCTGCTGAAGGTCCTCGACGCAGCTGCCACCGCCGCCAGGTCCTGACCCTACGAGTGGGTTCGGGCGACGTAGACCGTGTTCGACGCCTCGCCACCGGTGTGCGGGTTGGCGAACGTGACGACGTGGGCGTCGTGGGTCGCGAACACCTCGGAGAGCACCGCCATGAACGCGTCGTCGGGCGGATCGTCGGACCACAGGGCGAACACCCCACCCGGCCGCAGTCGCGCCGCGCGACGCGGCCGAGGCCTGCCGGTTCGTAGAACGATGCATGGCTCGGGTGGAGCACGTGGCTCGGCGTGTGATCGATGTCGACCAGGATGGCGTCGACGACCTCGGGTGCCGTGCCGAACGGCGACCCTTTCGACACCATGGCGAAGAAGTCGCCGTGCACGAGGTGGCAGCGCGGGTCGTCGGTCAACGCGCCCGCCTCGGGCAGCAGGTGTCGCTCGTGCCAGTCGATCACCTCGGCCAACGCCTCGACGACGAAGACGGATCGGACCCGTTGGTCCTCGAGCACGGCGCGGGCGGTGTAGCCCAGGCCCAGCCCGCCCACCACGACATCGAGATCCGAGCCATCGACCTCGGCCAGCCCCAGCTCACCGAGCGCGATCTCCGCGGTGGTGAACAGGCTCGACATGAGGTGCTCGTCGCCGAGGATCACCTCCCACACGTCGATCTCGAGGGTCGGATGGAACCGCCGACGCACGCTGATCTCGCCCATCGGGGTCGTCTGACGGTCGAGCTCCTCGAACGCCTTGCTCACCGTGACTCCCGTCGCTGGACGGCCCGACCGTACTTCCTCCGACCCACAGGACCGCTCCGAGACGAATGACCTCGGGCCGTTGCTCGCGCGACGGTCCGGCCGCCGCGTCGAGACCGCGGGGGGAGAGATGGTCGAATCCGAGTCGGACATGCTGCTGGAGATCGACGACCTGCAGGTGACCTTCGGGGGCGTGCACGCGCTCGATGGCGTCGACCTCACGGTGAACCGAGGATCGGTCACCGGCCTCATCGGTCCCAATGGTGCCGGCAAGACGACGCTGATCGATGCCGTCACCGGCTTTGTGCCGCCGGCCCGTGGCTCGATTCGATTCGGCGGGCAGGATGTCACGCGGCTCGCTCCCAGCGGCCGGGCCGAACTCGGCCTCGTGCGCACCTTCCAGTCGCTCGAGCTCTTCGAGGACCTGAGCGTGGGTGACAACCTTCGGGTGGCTGCCGAGCCCGAGCCGTGGTGGGGCATCCTCGTCGAGGCGATCGGGCGAAGCGTGTCGACGACGGTCGACGACGATGTGCACTGGGCGCTCGGACTGGTTGGTCTCGACGGTGCGATCGACGCGTTGCCGTCCGAGCTGAGCCATGGCCGGCGACGCCTCGTCTCGGTGGCCCGGGCACTGGCCGCTCGTCCCCAGCTGGTCCTGCTCGACGAACCGGCGGCCGGGCTCGACACCTCCGAGACCGAGTTGTTGGGCCGGCACCTCCGTCAGCTTCCCGAAGCCGGCGTGACCACCTTGTTGATCGATCACGACATGAGCCTCGTCCTCGATGTGTGTCACCACCTCCACGTGCTCGACTTCGGCCGCATCATCGCCACCGGCACGCCCGAAACGGTCCGAAGCGACCCGGCCGTCATCGCCGCCTACCTCGGGGCTCCCACGTGAGCGGTGACCACGTGTTGAGCCTGCGATCGACGAAGGCGGGCTATGACGGTACGCCGGTCGTGCACGGGATCGACCTCGAAGTGCACGCCGGTGAAGTGGTTGCGCTGCTCGGACCGAACGGTGCGGGAAAGACCACCACGCTCAAGACGATCTCGGGTCTGCTCCCTGTCCTCGACGGCGAACTCGACGTGCTCGGTGATCCCGTGCCAGACGGTGCGGCCCATCGCGTGGCTCGTTCCGGCGTCGGTCACGTCACGGAGGGCCGCTCGCTGTTCTTCCACCTCACCGTCGCCGAGAACCTCCGGCTCGCCCGTCGCGAGGCGCGGGGCAAGCGTCGCCAGGCGACTGCGGAGATCCTCGACGTGTTTCCCGAGCTCGTCCCCCTCCTCGCTCGCCGAGCCGGTCTGCTGTCCGGCGGCCAGCAGCAGATGCTGGCGATGGCACGCTCGATGGTGCACCAACCGCAGCTCCTGCTGATCGACGAGATGAGCCTGGGCCTCGCGCCGGTCATCGTCCAGCGGCTCCTCCCCGTCGTGCGTGCCGCCGCGACCGAGCAGGGCACCGGCGTGCTGTTGGTCGAACAACACGTCGGCATGGCCCTGGGGATCGCCGATCGCGCCTATGTCATGTCGGGCGGCACGATCACCTTGTCGGGGACGACCGACGAACTGGCCGACGCCGCGCACGATCTCGAAGCCAGCTATCTGGGTGGCGCCGCCCCGACGAAGTGACCGCGGTCGCTGCGTCGCGAGCGTCATTCTCGGGCTGGTTGTGACAACATGTCCGACATCGCCGAACGGTGTTAGGGGAGCTCGTATGCGGAAGATCGTGATCGTCTTGATGGCTGCTGCGCTGGTGATGGCCGCGTGCAGCGAATCCGAACCCGAGGCCTCGGGACCTGATCCGAGCACCGAGGGGTCCGGCGACCCCACGGCACCGGCCGATTCGGTGGTCGAGATGTTCGCCGGCGAGGAGTGGTTCCTGGGCACGGTGCCCGACGAGCCGGTCGCCGCCGACCCGAACCTCGAACCGATCCAGATCGGGATGATCAACCAGGAGGACACCCCGCTGGGATCGTTCCCTGAACTGCGCCGTGCCACCGAGGGCACCGTCGACTTCATCAACACCGAGCTCGGCGGGGTCGGCGGTCGCCCGCTCGAGCTCACGACGTGCATCACCAGCTTCAACGTCGAGCAGTCGCAGGCCTGCGCCCAGACGATGGTCCAGAACGACGTCATCGCCCTGTCGGGGGGCATCGACGTGACGAGCAACGGCTCGATCCCGGTGCTCGAGGAGAACGGCATCCCACAGATCGGCGGCATTCCGGCCAACCTGGTCGAGCAGCAGAGCGACATCATGTTCTACTTCTCGGGTGGGGTGACCGGGGCCTTCGCCGCGTTCATGTCCGACGCCGCGTCGAACGACGCCGAGAAGGTCGTCATCGGCTACGGCGAGTTCGACGCCTTCGAGGCGTCGGCCCGTGACTACGGCGTGCCGGTCGGCGAGAGCCTGGGCCTCGAGGTCGACCTCGCGCCGTTCCCGGTCACGGCCACCGACTTCCTCCCGATCCTCACCGGCATCGCCGCAGACGATCCGGATGCGATCATCATGGGGGTCGCCGGCTCGTCGTGCGTGCCCCTGATGGAGACGTACGCCGAGCTTCAGATCGAGGCCCAGCTCTACCTGGTCGGCGCGTGTGCTGCCGACGAGATCCTCGAGGTGGCGGGCGAACGAGCCAACGGCATCGTGTTCAACTCGGAGGGCCCGATCGAGGACGGCGACACCGAGGGCGACATGTACAACGAGATCAACGAGCGTTATGCCGATGGTGAGGGCACCGGTTCGGGAACGCTCGGCGTCCGCAGCATGATGAACCTGTACGCACTCCTCGACGAGATCGGACCCGACGAGGTGTCGTCGCAGGCCGTGCTCGACCTCGTCCGCGAGGCAGACGACCGACCCAGCTTCTGGGGGTACTCCTACACGTGCGACGGCGAACAGGTGGCGGGGCTTCCGGCGTTGTGTGCCCCCCAGCAGACGCTGTTCACGGCGCGTGGCCCCATGGACTTCGTCCTGGTGGGCCCCGAGGTCATCGACACCGTGGCGCTGTTCGATGCGGCGCTCTGAAGCGCAGCGGGACTGACCGAAGCGGCCGGCGATGTCCGAGCACCTGACGTTCCTCGCCCTCGGGCTCGGCTCGGGGGCAGTGATCGCGCTGCTCGCGCTCGGGGTCCTGGTGACCTATCGCGCGAGCGGGGTCATCAACTTCGCCCACGCGGCGCTCGGGATGTACATCGGGTTCGCCTACTACGAGTTTCGGCAATCCGGCGACCTCGTCCTGCCGATCCTCGGGCTGCCCGACCGGGTGCGCATCGTCGACCGCCCCACCGTCGTGACCGCCCTGGTGGTCTGTCTCATCCTGGCGGCCGCGGTCGGCGCGATCGTCTACATGCTGATCTTCCGGCCGCTTCGGTCGGCACCCCCACTTGCACGCGTCGTCGCGTCGTTGGGACTGATGGCCTATCTCATCGGCATCGTGGGTCTCCGGTTCGAGGGTGCGGCCGCCACGTCGCTCCGGCTCGACGGTCCCCTGCCCTCTGAACTCCGCACGTTGCTCGGGGTGCAGGCCCCCGCGAATCGCTGGATCCTCGCCCTCATCGCCGTCGCGATCGCCACGGGACTCTGGGCGATGTATCGCTTCACGGCGTTCGGTCTGGCCACCCGCGCATCGGCCGAGAGCGAAGAAGGCGCGCTCCTGCTCGGGCTGGCGCCGACCCCGATCGGACTCGTCAACTGGATGTTGGCGGTCGTCATCGCCGGGGTGGCCATCATCGCGGCTGCACCCGTGACCGGCCTCGATCCGGCCGGCACCAGCCTGCTCATCGTTCCGGCCCTCGGTGCGGCGTTGCTGGGCCGCTTCGAGGCCGTCTGGATCACGCTGTTCGCCGGCCTCGGGATCGGCATGCTCCAGTCGGAGCTCTTCAACGTGCAGTCGCAGGGCGATTGGCTACCGAACATCGGGATCCAACAGGGCGTGCCGTTCCTGGTCGTGCTGATCGCGCTCGTGTGGCGAGGGAGCACGCTGCCAGGCCGTGACGCATTGTCCGTCGGTCGTCTGCCGCCGGCGGTTGCCCCCACCCACACGATCGCGGTGACCGCTGCGGTCGCGGTGGCGGGCGTCGTGGCGCTGGTCGTGCTCGACAGCGAGTGGCGTCTGGCCATCATCATCTCCGGCATCGCAACGATCATCGCGTTGTCGATCGTCGTGCTCACCGGGCTGGTCGGTCAGATGTCGCTCGCGACGTTCGCCCTGGCCGGAACAGCGGCGTTCGCCATGATCCGCTCGGCGGAGAGCCTCGGCCTTCCGTTCCCGTTCGCGCCCATCGCCGGCATCATCGCTGCGGTGGGGATCGGCACGCTCGCGGGATTGCCGGCGTTCCGGGTTCGCGGGCTGACCCTCGCGGTGGCCACCCTGGCGGCCTCGATCGCCATCGAGGAGTTGCTGTTCAAGTGGTCGTGGTTCACCGGCGGGGCGACCGGCGCCGAGGTGCCCGAGCCGTCGCTGTTCGGCATCGATCTGGGCATCTCGGCGGTCGGCGACGAGTACCCCCAGCGGTCCTTCGGCGTGCTCGTCCTGGTCTGCATGTTCGCCTCGATGGTCGATCGTCGTGAACCTCCGTCGACGCAGCACGGGTCGGCGCTGGCTGGCGGTGCGCGCCAACGAGCGCGCCGCCGAGGCGGCCGGGGTGTCCGCGGTGCGAGCCAAACTCACGGCCAATGCCCTCGCCAGTGCGCTGGCCGGGCTGGCCGGCGTGCTGATCGCGTACGAGCGGCAAGTCATCTCCGGGTCGTCGTTCGCCGCGCTCCAATCGCTCTTCGCCATGGCCATCGCCTACCTCGCCGGCATCGCCACACCGGTCGCGGCGCTGCTCGCCGGGGTGCTCGCCGCAGGAGGTCTGCTGACCATCGCCCTCGACACGATCAGCGAGGGTTCGTCGAAGTACCAGTTCACGGTCAACGGGCTCTTGCTGATCGTCGTCGCCGTGCGGTTCCCGGCCGGGATCTTCGGTGCGGTGCGATCGCTCGCCCGACGCGGGCGCACCGTTTCGGGGGTCGATCCACCGGGCGAGTCCGAGCCCACCCCCGAACCGGCGGAGGCCCGGGCATGAACCTCGACGAGATCGTCGACGGCGCGATGGGCATCATCGACGACCAGGGCGCCGACGCGCTGTCGATGCGCGGGTTGGCGCGCGAACTGGGGGTCAGCGCTCCTGCCCTCTACGAGCACCTCGACTCGCGTGACCAATTGCTGCGGATCCTCGCCCAGCAGGGCTACGACGACCTCCACTCGCGATGGGGCGTCATCTCGGGGTCGGCCCTCGAGTGGCTCCTCGAGACGGGTCGGGCCTATGTCGACTTCGCCGTCGAGCGCCCCGAGCTCTTCATGCTGATGCACCGGTTCTCTCCGGGGGCGATCCTCGGCGATCCGGACATCGAACATCCCGCAGCCAGCGCGCTGTTCGACGAGGGCCTCGACCACATCGCTGCGGCGATCGAGGCCGGCGATCTGCGCAACGACGAACCGCTCGACATCGCCGTGGCGCTCTGGGCGGCCGCCCACGGTGTCGCGATGGTGGCGATCATGACCCCGGGGCTCGCCGATGCGACCGACCTGGCCACCCGCGTGGTCGGTGGCCTGCTCGAGGGTCTCCGTCCCACCCCCGGCCTGGCTTCCTGAAGGCTCAGCGATCGAGGCGGAGGAGCCGTAGGGCGTTGCCGCGGAGCACCGCGGGATCGACCCCGAAGCGCTCGGGCCCTCCGTCGTCCCAGCCGGCGAAGTTGGTGCCGAGCACCAGCCGGTCGGTTCCGACCCGGGCTTCGAGGAGGCGGGCGGAGGCGAGATCGCCCACGTGGTTGTCGAACCACAGTCGGGCGAGGCCGCGGTCGACGTCGTCGGGGTCGCCGCTTCCCGTGGGTCGGGTCGCCATGGCGTGCCGGATCCGCTCGTACAGCAAGGCGATGGATCCGCCACCGTGGGAGATCCAGACGTCCAGCGCGGGATGCCGGTCGAGCACGCCGCCGACGACCAGTGCGACGACGGCAAGCGTCTCCTCGTGACAGAACCAGCCGTGCAGATCGAAGTCGTGCCCGGACGATCGCGGGTCTCGCACCGGTCCGTCGATGCCGGTCGGGGCCGGGTGGATGAAGATGGGCACGTCGAGTTCCTCGGCGGCGGCCCAGATCGGCGAGAGCACCTGATCGTCCATGGCGACGCCGAGGTCGGTCCCCATCGCTCCGCCCGACAAGCCGAGTTCGGTCACGCTTCGCGTCGAGCTCGCGTGCGGCGGCGGCAGGGTCCTGGGCCGGGAGTTGGGCCACGCCGGACAACCGGTCGGGATGCGCCGCCACGTGCTCGGCCAGTGCCCCGTTGTGGAGGTCGCAGTAGCGGACCGCGGCCGAAGCGTCGATGTGGTGGAACCAGGTGAGCGGGTTCGGGGTGAGTACCTGGTGGCCGATGCCGGCCGAGTCCATGCGGTCGATGCGCACCGCGGCGTCCATGAACGCCGTTCCGCGGTAGTCGACACCCTCGAGTCGCCAGTCGGCGGCGCGAAACACCGGGGTGCTGCCGGCCCGCTCGATCTCGGGGCCGTACGCGCCCGCCGCACCGAGCGTCGCCTCGAGCACGACGTGGGCGTGGAGGTCGATGAACCCGTCGGCGACCGCCCGGGTCATGCGAACACGACGGGGTATCGGCCGAAGTAGGGGCGGGTGGTCGAGGTGTCGGGCTCGGGCGCGTCGGTCGGGTGGGCCCGGCAGCCGTGGTCGAACAGCCACTGGACCGCGATGGGGACGAGGCCCCAGAGACGCTGGTCCTCGGTCTGGTTGGCGCGCAGGGCTGCGCCTGCGGCGAGTTCGTAGCCGATGCAGTGGTGCATGCCGTGGCCGAAGCTGAGACCCGATGCCGGAACGCCGTCGGGAATGGTCCGCTCGGGGTCGAATCCGGCCGCGGTGGGACCCCACACCGACGGGTCGCGGTTCACCGCCATCAGGTCGATGACCACACGGTCGCCCTCCTCGATCGTCGTGCCGTCTTCGAGGGTGGCATCGGCGAGGGCCCAGCGGACCGCGGTCGGGCTGGACGGCTCGAGGCGGATGGTCTCCTGGGTGCATCGCTGGACGAACTCGCGGTCGGTGACCGCGCGACGTGCGTCGTCGGGGTGTTGGTCGACCCAGCTCAGGATGTTGTGGGTGACCCGGGTGAACGCCGTCGCCGACGTGTGCGCACCCGCCAGCAGGTAGAACGCGACCTCGCGACGGATCGTCTCGCGGGGGAGGTGGAGGTCGTCTTCGTTCGCCAGCAACACGCTCAGCACGTCGGGCGGCAGGTCGGCCTCGTCGGCGTCTCCGGCGTCGATGGCGGTGAGGATCGCCATGCGTCGATCGAGGGCAGGGGCGAGGAACTCGTCGTCGAAGCGGATGAGCGCGTCGGCGACCTCGGCCCGCTTTGCATCTCGATCGCCCGTGTAGGTCCCCAGGGTCGCGCCCTCGATGAAGGTCCGGAGATACGCGTACAGCCGGTCGGTCTCGGCCGGGGTGCCCTCGGGGCGGTCGACGCCGGCGGTCAGCGCGGCGAGGTTCATCATCAACTGGTGGCCGAGCGAGACGAGGTCGGCCTCGCCCGCATCGACGTGCGGGCGAAGGGTCGCCTCCATGACGTCGCCGAACAGATCCTGCTCATAGTGGAGGAGCGACGGCCGCCGGAACAGCCGGTTCTCGAGCCGTCGCCGAGACCGGTGGTCCTCGCCGTGCAGGTTGACCAGCACGTCGCTCATCACGACGTCTCCGTCGTCGTAGAGACCTTGGCGAAGGTCCTTGCTGCGATAGACCTCGAGCGCCCGCTCGTGCGTGGTGACCGTGATCTCGGTCATTTGTGGATCTCACTCATGCCGAAGTCTCCTCGGGTGGTGGGTCGAGCAGCCAGGTGACCAGCCGTGCGAGCAAGGCCCGGTGCTCGACTCGATCGAGCGACCGGAGGTCGTGTCCGGGTGCGCTCACCGCCACTCGGCTCTCGTCGACGGCACGGAGCCAGCACGCGGGCTGCGGGTCGGCACCTGGGACGTGTGCGGTGGCGACCACCGTGTTGTCGTCGCCGACGGCGAGGTCGAGGTAGCACTCATCGAAGAGCGTGAACGTGCCGAGTCCTGTGGTCACCGGGTGATCGGGATCGCACCGGATCTCGACCTCGCCCAGCGGTGGATGATGTGACCGCGCCCAGTCCCAACGGCCGCCGATCAGGTCGCCCCACTCGGGCCAGTCGTCGAACGACACCAGCGCGCTGTGGAGGGCGAGGAGGGGCCGGCCCGAACGAACCCACCTCGTGAGTGCGCTGCGTCCGGTCGAGGACAGCGAGAACGCCCACTCGCTACGGAACTCGTCGTAGCGCTGATGTTCCATCGTGAACCGCAACGCGTTGAACACCATCAGCGAGTGATCGGATTCGTCCAGCCCCGCCAGCGCGGCCTCGAGATCGGTTTCCACGACCGGACGGAGCCCGGCGTCGGTCAGCACGGCGGCCAGGGCGTTCGCCGAGAGTTCGGCCGGATGGCTGTGGCCGCCGGTCAACATCGAGCGCGGTGCCGCCGTTCACGGGTCTCGGTGTCCGACGCCGTCGACCGACTGCGGGCGGGGCAAGGTCGTGATGATGGCCCCGGTCACGCCGCCGTCGACGAGCAGGGTCTGCCCGGTGACGTAGCCGGCCTGGTCGGACGCCAGCCACAGAACGGCGGCGGCCACGTCGTCGGCCCGGCCGAGGCGGCCGAGGGGCACTCTCGACTCCCGCGCCGTGCGGGTCGCCGGGTCGGCGTAGACCTGCTCGGACATCCCGGCGTCGATGAGACCCGGAGCGACCGCGTTCACGCGGAGGGTCGGTGCCCACTCGAGCGCCATCTGCTCGGTGAGCAGGCCGACCGCCGCCTTGGTCGGTCCGTAGGCGCCCGAGTTGGCCCCAGCAGCCACGCCGTTCATCGACGAGATGTTGACGATGGCGCCGTGCCCGACGTCGAGCATGCGCTTGGCCACCGCCCGTCCGGTCACGAACGTGCCGGTCAGGTTCACCTCGACGACCGCTCGCCACTCGTCCTCGGCCAGATCGACCAGCGGTCCGAAGCGGACGATGCCGGCGTTGTTGACCAGCACGTCCGGCGTTCCGAACGTGTCGAGCGCCGCCTCCACCTCGCCGGCGTCGGTGGTCGAACCGACCAGCGCGATCGCCCGGTCGATGGTCGCAGCCGTGGCTTCGACGCGGGCGGCGTCGACATCGAGCAAGCCGACCCGGTAGCCGGCCGCCGCTGCGGCGGCACCGATGGCGGCACCGAGGCCGGCACCGCCGCCGGTGACCAGCACACTCGGGTCGTCGCTCATGCCGGGGGCTGGTTCGCAGCGCCGAACCCGGCGCGTCTCGCGGGTCAGGATGTCGTTCGCCCAGACGGCGACCCGTTCGTCGGGCAGGGGAGCACGTGTCGGCCACGGGCGAGCGAGGTCGACGAGCCGTCCTCGGCTCATGACCTGGCTCAGTCGGGTGCGGTCGGCGAGGATCGCCACGTCGGTCGACGGATCGCCGTCGACGACGAGCAGGTCGGCCACGTTGCCGGGTGCCACCACGCCGATGTCGGTGCGGCGCATGGCGATCGCACCGCTGGCGGTGGCGCACGTGATGGCCTGGAGCGGCTCGAGGTCGAGGGCGTCGACGAACACCTCCATCTCGCGGGCGTGCCAGTGTCCGTACGGGGTGAGGGCGAAGCCGGATTCCGAGCCGCACAGCAGCGGCACGCCCGCGTCGAAGGCGCGGCGCATCATCTGTCCGGTCGCTTCGATCTCGCCCCGGAAGATGTCGGTCATGCCCTCGCCCGCGCCGACCGACGTGCCGTAGTCGGCGAGGTTGGCGAGAAAGGTGAAGGTGGGGCACAGGGCCGCACCGGCTTCGACCACGGCCTCGAGCCCGGCTTCGTCCATGAACGAGCCGTGCAGGATCAGATCGACCCCGGCCCGAGCGGCCCGCAGTGTCGACGTCGCATCGCGGCAGTGCGCCGTGACGGGAGTGTCGAGGTCGTGCGCCGTGTCGCACACCACGCGAAGCTCGGCCTCGGTCCAGACGGGGAGCTCGCCGGCGTGTCCCGGGATCCGGCCGGTGGCGTGGATCTTGATCCAGTCGGCGCCCGACTTGATGTGGCGCCGGGTCCACGTGACCATCTCCTCGGGGGTGTTGACCACCCGGGCGTAGCCGACGTCGCCCTCGTCGGGGATGAGGCGTCCGGCGGTGCCGCCGACCGAGGTCAGCAGCGCCTGCACGCCGACCGTGAGACGAGGACCCTCGATCACGCCGGCCTCGACGGCGTTGCGGATCGCCGGTCCCATCTCGAAGAGGGTGTCGGGATCGAGCGCCGACGTGACGCCGGCCAGCAGCAGCTTGGGCAGGTTGAAGCCCGTGACCATCGCCGCGGTCGAGGCGTCGCGGTGGAAGAACAGCTCGTCGTTGGACGTGACGTCGTCGAACGTGCAGTGCACGTGGGCGTCGATGAGCCCGGGCATCACGGTCTTGCCGTTCGCGTCGATGCGGGTGGCGTCGGCGGAGGCCTCGGCCGACGCCCCGGGCCCGACAGCGACGATCACATCGTCGCGGGTCAGGACGTCGGTGGCCGGCTGTGGGGCGGACCCCGAGCCGTCGATCAGCGCACCCCCGCTGATGAGGAACTCGTCGCTCACGGCGTTCCGGAGCCGATCAGATCAGGCCGACGTGGCCGTCGAGCGCGTCGGAGACCGCGAGCGCGTCGGGGACGTCGGCCTCGCCGATGGCCAGATCGACCGCCCGATGGAAGTGATGGATGAGCCGCTCGTGCCAACCGATCTGGAACGGCTGGGCGCCGGGTGACTCGATCGACGCCTGGATCGGTGCCATGTTGGCGATGTCCTGTCCCATGACGGTCTCGAACAGCGTCATGCGCATCGTGTGCTCGTCGGGAGCGTCGCCCTCGCCCCAATCCGGTGCCCACCACGCGAGTTCGAGCATGGTGTTGCGAACGTCGATGGGCCAGGCGCAGAGGAAGGCGAACGCGCCGGTGTCCATCGGGGCGATGACGTTGGGGAAGATCCCGAACGACGTGCTGGTCTCCCGCCAGAGGTCGCCGACCGACGGGTTGTCGCCGTCGGGCGACGGAGCGACGAGCGGGATCATCGGCTCGAACTTCGGGACGGTGAGGCGGCTGTGCCCGTTGGGCAGCATCGTCACCGTGACCGAGTGGTCGTCGTAGAGGAGCGCGGCGTTGTCTGGGTGCACGGTGCGGACGTGGTACACCTCGAGGAACGCGTCGACGACCACCTTCCAGTTGGCGTTGATGTGGTGGTTCTGGGTGCCGAGGCGGCGCAGCGACGTGCCGTCGATCTCGGCCATCTGGTCGACGAGCGGCCCCGAGGCGTCGGTGAGCGGCGCGGCGGCGGGATCCTCGTTCACGAAGATCCAGCCCTGGTAGGTCTCGCATCGCACCGGCTGCAGTCCGAGCGAGCCGGTGTCGAGGTCGACGAACGAGCGACTCTCGGGAACGGCCTTGAGTTCGCCGTCGAGGCCGTAGGACCACGAGTGGTACTGGCAGGTGAGGCGGCGGGCCGTTCCGCACTCGTCGCGCACGACCGGTGCGCCGCGGTGGCGACAGCTGTTGTAGAAGGCGCGGATCTCGTCGTCCTCGCCGCGCACGACCACGATCGGGGATCCGGTTCGCTCGAACTGGAAGTAGGCGCCCGCTTCGGCCACCTGGGACACATGCCCGGCGAACAGCCAGGTGCGCTTCCAGATGTGTTCCTGCTCGAGTGCGTAGAACTCGGGGTCCTGATAGCGCCCGACGGGGATGGGTGGCACCTCGATGGCGTCGGCCGGCAACTCGGTGCGTTCCTTCTCCTCGGCCATCCTCGATCGGATGGTGGTCTCGAGCGCAGTGTCCATGATTCCCCTCGGTGGTCGCCTGGGCGTTGTCCCACGCTCACCCTAACGGTGTTAGGGTGAGCGTGTCAGCCAGAACTGGGGGATATCCAACCATGCCCACTCCGCGGACGCTCACCAGCGCCGAGCCCGAAGACTTCGACCTCGAGGTGACGTCGGGTCAATGGCCCGACGACCTGACCGGCGAGATCGTCATCAGCAGTCCCGAGGTCGACCCGAACCTGGCGCATGCGTTCTTCGGCTTCGGGATGATGCGGCGGCTGTCGCTCGAACCCGGCCAGCACGGCGCCCCGGCAGATCGCCTGGCTTGGCGCAGCAAGGTCATCGACTCGCCGTCCCGCCGCCTGTTCGAGGCCGACCCGAGCCTGTTCACGCCCGGCCCCACCGGCTACACCGCTCCCTTCGGGGCCCCCAACATGGCCAACACGGCCCCTCTGCCCTGGGGCGATCGCCTCTACGCCACCTGGGACGTCGGTCGTCCGGCCGAGCTCGATCCGGTCTCGATGAACTGGCTCGGCGACGTCGGCACCCTCGACTCGTGGGGCGGTTCGAGCCTGCCCCTGTTCGGCGACGTCCTGCCGTTCCTCTTCTCCTCGGCCCACCCGGTCGTCGATCCCGACCGCGACTGTCTCTGGACGGTGAAGCTCGTTCCCGACCTCGCCAACAACTTCCTCCAGACACCGTGGCTCGTCCGATGGGACGGCGGGCGCGAAGTCAGCGCCTGGCCGCTCGCCGACGCCGAGGTGGCGGGGTCGATGCACACCATCACCCAGACCCGCGATTGGCTGATCCTGGCCGACTCGGGGAACTTCAAGGCCGACCCCGCCGCCATGCTCGGCGGTGAGAAGTCGGTGTCGATCGACGACGAGGTGCCGCTCTACCTCCTGCGCAAGGAGGCCGTCGAAGCCACGGCCACCGGTCAGCCGCTCGCGGCACAACGCTTCACCATGGGTCCGCCGGCAGGGCACTACTACGGCGTCTGGGACGACCGCGACGGCATCCGCGTCGTCTTCGAGCACATGGACATGCTCGACCTGGCGTTCCCCATCAACAAGGCCGACCAGGACCGCAACGGCAACTCGGTCGATCCGGCCCATGCCGGGCTGTACTCGATGAACCTGGCGCCGTCCACGCTGTCCGAGGCGACCATCGACCCCGAGTCGGGCACGCTGATCGACACCGTCAGCGCCCGCAATCCCGACTGGGGCTGGAATCTGCAGCTCTCGGCCATGGACTGGAGCACCGAGGGCATGACCTCACCGACGCTCCACCACGTCGTGTACCACGGGTGCCGCCCGGGCAACATCGTGCGGCGATCGCTCGACTGGTACGCCGACCGGATCGACGAATCGATCATCCCGACCGACGACACGCCCGGCGTGCTGGCGTCGTTTCGGCGTGGCTCGCTCGATCTGGCCGACAGCTACGAGTACGGCGACGTCGGCGACTTCATCTCGTCGCCCACTTTCGTGCCCCGCGATCCGGGAGTGGGTGGGTCACGCTATGCCGGGTCCGACCCGGGCGGGCACGACGGCTACGTCGTGGTCCAGGTGCAGAACGACGACGGCTTCGGTGTCGACGTGTTCGACGCCGCCGCGGTCGGCAAGGGCCCGGTCGCCACGGCAAAGGCCCCCAACGGGACGTGCGTCTCGTTGCTGCTCCACTCGGGCTGGCTGCACCGTGCGGTCGAAGCCCCCGACGCCGAACGACTCCGGTTCTCCGACGAACTGACCGACGCCGCGATGGGACCGCTCGACGATCACGCTGCCGACGTGGCCCGCCGGGTCGCAGCCGACCTCGACACCGAGTTGGGCTGACGTTCGATCGTGCGCTGGTCAGTCGTCGAGGTCGCCCACGTTCTCCCATGGGGAGACGACGAACTCGATGGCGTCGTTGAACAGCGTGATGGCGACCGGCACCGGCTCGACGAAGGTGGCCCACGAGGTCTGGTCGTCGATCGTCGCATCCTCCGGGGGCACCACCGTCATGGCTGCCGCCGCGAGCCCGGCGTCGTAGAAGGTGCGGTCGCAGATGCCGTTGCCCCAGTAGATGCGATCGTTGGCCGTGACCCATGCCCGGTCGTTGACCGCGGGCTCGGCCCGGCTCACGTCGATGCTGGCTCGAAAGGCCTCTCCGTCTCGGCCGATGGTCATCTCGATCTGGTCGCCGACGCGAGCGTGGTCGACGCGGCTGGCCTGGGTGAACAGCCCGACCGGATCCATCGACCGACTGCTCGACCTCGGTTCGAGGACCATGTAGCGGGGCGTCCCGTCGGGTTCGGCGATGAATGTCGACCACTCGGCGCGCCGCCCGTTGGTGATGCCCGACACCCGATAGACGTTGAGCGCCATCAGGTACCGCGGGTCGTCGCCTTCGAGGCAACGAATGGGCGCCAGCTCCATCCCGGACGGAAGCTGCGCCGCCGCCTTGAGGGCGTCGGGCGCATCGGGTCGGAGCTCGAACACCAGGTAGACCGACGGCGGGTCGTCCTCGACGGTGAACGTCACCAGTGGGTGTTCCTTGCCCAGCGCGATCATGATCGCCGACCGCACGGCCAGCTGGCTGTACATGAATCGCTTGAGCGCCGCGCGGCCCTTCCGGGCGCGCGGCGTCAGGTTGTGTCGCTTTGCCGCCATCTCTGCACCCTAGACGCCGATCGATACGGAGCTGACCGATGACCACCCGACGAGTTCTCGCTGTTCTGGCGGCCGCCGCGCTGCTGGTCGCGGCCTGCGGCGACGACACCGAAGAGGCGTCGTCGTCCGACGACGCGCCGAGCAGCGAGGTGATCGTCGGCGAGCTCGACCTGGGTACCGGTGAGGCCGCCGGAGTGTTCCGTCGAACGGTTCCGCTGGCCGAAGACGGCGATGGCGTCGGGCTGCTGCACCTGACCCTCGACACCGATTGCCGCAACAACCTCGGAACCGACATCCCGCCCTTGCTGTCCATGGTCGCGCCCGACGAGGTGACGCTGACCGAGGAGACCGACGAGGTCGCGTTCCGCTTCGTCGGCCTCGCCGACGGGACCTACTTCGCCTCCGGATGGGTCGACGACGTCGACAATCCCGAGCAGGACGAGGATCTGCCGGCGACCGGCGACCTGGTGATGTTCGGCGACCTGAGCCCGCGATGCGTCGAATTCGAGGTCGTCGATGGTGTCGCCGACCCGATCGATCTCGAGCTCGACTACGAGATGCCGTTCACCCTCCCCGGCGTCGAAGGCGACGAGGGGATCTTCGAGGGCGACGGCGAGCCGAGCGTCGACCCGTCGACCATCGTCGACGACGGCTCGACCCACACGGTCACGATCCAGCTGACCCGCAGCGTCGAGCCCGACCTGGGCGGCGACGGCGTGGGCCCGTGGTTCGCCGGGCTCTTCGCCTCCTGTTTCGACGACGAGACCGGCGAGACGCCCCTGCCGCTGTATCCGTCCCTGCTCGACGAGATCTCCCTCCCCGTGACCGGCGAGGTCGTCGACGTCGCGGTCGAGGGCGTCCCCAACGGTGTCTATTTCGTCAACGGGTTCATCGACGATGCCACCGGCGAGGGCGAGCCTCGCCCCGGGATCGGCGACCTGGTCTCCTTCGGTGGATTCGGGCCTGCTTGTGCCGAAGTGGTGGTGAACGGTGAAGATGTCTCCGTCGACTTCGACCTGAACCTCGTGTTGCCCTTCGATCTCTGATGCCCTTCGCCCACCGACTGTCCAACCCAGGAGCCCCCACGCCATGAGCGACACCGCCGAACTCACCACCACCGTGGTCAACGCGGCCAATCAGCCCGACCTGCGCGGGAACCTGCTGCCGGTGGGCGACGAGCTCACCGTCGACGACTGCCCGGTCGAGGGAACCATTCCCGAGGGGCTGCGTGGAAGCTTCGTGCGCAACGGGCCGAACCCGATGTTCGAGCCGCTCGGGAGCTACCACATGTTCGACGGCGACGGGATGCTGCACGGCGTCTCGTTCGCCGACGGCAAGGCCTCGTACCGCAATCGGTGGATCAGGTCACGCGGCCTCGGTGCCGAGATCCGCAACGGGCGGGCCGTCTATGCGGGGCTGAGCGAGCTCTCACAGTGGCCGAGTCGCGACCTGACCGGCGACGCCGGACCGGTGAAGAACCCCGCCAACACCCACATCATCCGCCACGCCGGTCACTGGCTCGCGCTCTGGGAGGGTGGAGTACCGACCGAGGTGACGCCCGACCTCGAGACGATCGGCGAATACGACTTCGAGGGGAAGCTGGTGGGAGCGATGACGGCGCACCCGCGCATCGATCCTCGCACCGGTGAGCTGCTGTTCTTCGCCTACAACCTGGGCTCGCCGGAGCTCCGCTACCACGTCGCCGACGCGTCGGGGAAGCTCGTCCACAGCGTCGACATCGACCTGCCGGCGCCGGTCATGATGCACGACTTCATCATCACCGAGGACCACGCGGTGTTCCTCGACTCACCCATCGTGTTCGACCTCGAGAACCTGGGCAAGGCGCCGCTGGTCAACTGGAAGCCCGAGAACGGCACGCGCATCGGGGTCATGCCCCGGATGGGCACCGCCGACGATCTCCGTTGGTTCGAGATCGAGCCCGGCCACGTCCAGCACTTCTGGAACGGCTGGGTCGAGGGCAACCGCATCGAGTTCACCGGGTCACGGATTCCGGCCCCCGACTTCGGCATCGACCCGACGGCGCCCCTCGACGAGCAGGCGGCCTCGAACGAGCCCGGCACCGCAGCTCGCTACTGGGTCGACCTCGACGCCGGCGAAGCGGGCTGGGAGTCGCTCGACGATCTTCCTGGCGACTTCTGCCGGTTCAACGACGACTACAACGGCGTCCGCAGTCGCTACGCCTACCTGTCGGCGTTCGGCGGCGATCTCGGTCGCCCCGGTGACTTCGACACCATCGCCAAGTACGACCAGCAGACCGGCGAGCGCACGTTGTGGGACTCCGGCGACGACGGCCACGTCGGCGAATCGGTCTTCGCCCCCGATCCCGACGGGTCGAACGAGGACGACGGCTGGCTGATCAACGCCGTCTACTACTCCGACACCGACCACACCGACGTGTGCGTCCTCGACGCCCACGACGTCGAGGCCGGACCGATCGCCCGAGTCCGGATGCCGCGTCGCATCCCATTCGGCTTCCACGCCAACTGGTTCGCGTCGAGCTGAGCCGATCAGTACCGGTCGTGGGTGATCCGTCGCCCTGACACGATCTCGGTCGAGATGGCGATGGTGTGACCCTCGCCTCGGGGCGCCCACCGAGCGAGTGGCGGGTGGCGGACGGCCTCTTCCTCGACGCCGGTGAGCTCGTGGGCGATCCCGGTCACCATGACACTCCAACCGGTGTGGGCCACCGGGTCGAAGTCGTCCACCTCGAACGCCACCACGCTGTCGCGCAGCGCCGCGTCGAGTTTGGTGCCCGTCGACGTGCGGATCAGGACCAGGTCCTCGTTCACACAGAAGTTCACCGGGAGCACCGCGGGCAGCGCCCCCGTCGTGACGCCCACCCGACCGAGGGACCTGCCCGCGAGGAGACGGAGGCACTCGTCCCGAGCCAGGATCTCGAGCCCGTTGCGGTCGGTGATCACTCCACCATCCTGTTGCGGCCGAGCGGGGCGCGTTTAGGGCCGAACGTCCCTGATCGCCCGTTCGACGCGGCAATTTCTCGGAATCGACCCAGAATGTGACTTTGGTCCCCCGCCCCTGGTCACCTCGGATGCAAGGGTGAGCATCGAGATGAGCCGGGTCCAGGGGTGCCGCCGACGATCGTTCGCGTGCGGTCGATCGACGAGGGAGGTCGACCGATGACCGACGAAAATGTGATTCGACCCGTGCCGCAGTGGTTGGAGCGGCTCTCGGGGTGGAGTTGGCGGCTGCTCGCCGTGGCGGGTGCCGTGGTCGCCGTGGGCCTGGCGCTGGCCCAGGTGCGGATCGTCTTCGTGTCGCTGGTCGTCGCCCTCATGCTCACCACCGTCCTGACACCGGTTCGGCGACGTCTGATGGCGTGGCGGGTGCCACGCGGCTTCGCTGCGTTCCTCACCCTCATCGGGTTCCTGGCCGTGGTCGTGGGCTTCGCCATCGCCATCTTCACGCCGGTGTCCGACGAGTTCACCGACATCGGGACGACGGTCGAGTTGGCCATCGACGACATCGAGGACTGGCTGGTCGACGGCCCGTTCGGGGTCGAGCGGTCGACGATCCGCGACGCACGCGACGATCTGGCCTCGTCGTTCGAGACCGCGATCTCCTCTGACGGAGTGCTCGTCGACGGGGCCACAGTGGTGGCCGAGCTCTTCGCCGGGCTGGTGCTCACCCTGGCCCTCACCTTCTTCCTGGTGAAGGACGCCGACCGGTTGGTCAGGGTCGCGCTTCGCGCCCTGCCCCCAGCAACCGCGGCCCGCGCCGAGGTGGTGGGGAGGGTGTGCTGGTCCACGTTGGCCGGCTACGTGCGCGGCGCCGCCATGCTCGGCTTCATCGAGGCCCTCGTGATCGGGGGCGCCCTCTGGCTCGTGGGTGCGGACCTGGTGATCCCGATGGCCGCGCTGACCTTCGCTGCCGCCTTCTTCCCGTTCGTGGGCGCCATCGTGGCCGGGATCCTCGCCTTCCTCGTCGCCCTCACCACCAGCGGGGTCACCGGGGCCATCGTCGTCGGGATCGTCGCCCTGGTCGTCCAGCAGTTCGACAACGAACTCCTGGCCCCCTTCGTCTACGGCCGGTTCCTGAGCGTGCACCCGCTGCTCGTGCTCCTGGGTCTGGCCACGGGCGCAGCCCTCGGCGGGCTGACCGGCGCGTTCCTCGCCGTGCCCATCACGGCGGTCGCGGCGAACCTGGTGATCGAGCTCCGCCCGGGCGGCGGGCTCGCCGAGGTCGATGACCCCGATACCGTCGGCTGATGGATCTTCGCGACTTCCAGGATCGCATCTCGGCCACCTACGCCGAGCGGGACCGCGACCGCGGGATGGCCCAGAGCGTGGCGTGGCTCACCGAAGAGGTGGGGGAGCTGGCCCAGGCCATTCGCAAGGGCACATCCGACCAGCAGCTCCACGAGCTCGGCGACGTCGTCGCCTGGGTGGCCAGCATCGCCGACCAGCTCGGCCTCTCGCTCGACGACGCGGTCGCGCGCTACGCCGACGGCTGCCCCGGCTGCGGCTCGACACCCTGCGCCTGTCCCTGAGGCGCCACCGGGTTCAGACGAGGAGCTCGGCGATCTGGATGGCGTTGAGGGCTGCGCCCTTGCGGAGGTTGTCGCCGCTGCAGAAGATGGCCAGCCCGCGACCGTCGGGCGCGGTGGGGTCGACACGAATCCGTCCGACGAGCGTGACGTCGATACCGGCGGCGTCGAGTGGGGTGGGCACGTCGACCAGACGCACACCTGGCGCGTCGCGCAGGCAGCTCGACGGCGCGTTCGGGGCTGATGGGCGTCGCGAATCGGGCGTTGATCGAGTGCGAGTGCCCGGTGAAGACCGGCACGCGCACACAGGTGCCCGACACCAGCAGGTCGGGCAGATCGAGGATCTTGCGGCTCTCGTCGCGGAGCTTGCGCTCCTCGTTGGTCTCGTTGCTGCCGTCGTCGAGCAGTGCACCGGCGAACGCGAGCACGTTGTGGGCGATGGGAGCGCAGAAGTCGTTGGGATCGGGGAACGTGACGGCCCGGCCGTCGTGGGTCAGCGCCGTCGCCTCACCGACGGTCTTCTGGAGTTGTTCGTCCAACTCGTCGACCCCGCTGAGCCCGGCGCCTGACACTGCCTGATAGGTGCTGTAGACGACCGCTTCGAGGCCGGCCTCGTCGGCGAGCGGCCGGAGCACCGGCATGGCGACCATCGTCGTGCAGTTCGGGTTGGCGATGATGCCCCTGGGCGGGTCGTGGGCCAGGTCGCCGTTCACCTCGGAGACGATCAGCGGGACCTCGGGGTCCATGCGCCAAGCCGAGCTGTTGTCGATGACGACGGCACCGGCCGCGGCGATCTGCTCGGCGTACTGCTTGCTGGCGGTGCCCCCCATGCTGACCATGGCGACGTCGAGGCCGGCGAAGTCGGCGGTGGCCACGTCTTCGACGGTGATGTCGGTGTCTTTCCACGGAAGGGTGGACCCGGCCGACCGAGCCGACGCGAAGTAGCGCATCTGATCGACCGGGAACTGCCGTTCGTCGAGGAGACGGCGCATGACACCGCCGACCTGGCCCGTGGCTCCGAAGACTCCGACTCGCATGGCGTTCAGGCTACGACCCGCGCGTGAGGGAAACCCAGCGCGATTTCGTGCGGGAACCGATGGCTCAGGGGGCGTCGAGGCCGAACGCGGTGTGCAGGAGCACCGTCGCATCCTCGACCTGCGCCTCGCGCACGACGCAGCTGATGCGGATGGCGGAGGTCGAGATCATGTCGATGTTGATGCCGTTGTCGGCGAGCGTCTGGAACATCTGGGCTGCCACCCCGGGATGCGACTTCATGCCGGCACCGATGAGGCTCACCCGGCCGATCTCGTGGTCGCTGCTCACCCCGCCCGCCCCGATGTCACCGGCGACCTCGGAGACGATCGGCGTCGCCGCGTCGACATCTGAGTGAGGGAGGGTGAAGCTGATGTCGGTCACTCCCTGGTCCGACACGTTCTGCACGATCATGTCGACGTTCACGTCGGCGTCGGCGAGCCGCCGGAACAGGGTGGCGGCGATGCCGGGTTGGTCGGGGACCCCTGACACCGTCATCTTCGCTTCGGACACGTCATGGGTCACGGCCTTGACGACGGCTTGTTCCATCGATGGATCTCCTTGTTCGGACACGATCGTGCCGCGTTCCCAGGTGAAGGCCGAACGCACGTGCAGCGGAACGCGGTGGCGCTGGGCGAATTCGACCGAACGCATGGCGGGCTTCGGGCACCCTGTGGCGCACATCTCGAGCATCTCGTCGAAGCGGATGTGCGACATCTTCGTGGCCGCCGGCACGATGCGTGGATCGGCGGTGAAGACGCCGCTCACGTCGGTGTAGAGCTCGCACGAGTCGGCTTCGAGGGCTTCGGCGAGCGCGACCGCCGTGGTGTCCGAGCCGCCTCGACCCAGGAAGGTGACGTTGTGGTCGGTCGACACACCCTGGGCTCCGCCCACGACCGGAACCCGGCCGGCGTCGAGGGCCTGGCGGATGCGGTCGGCCCGGACCTCGAGGATCTTGGCGTTGGTGTGATTGGTGTCGGTGATGAACCCGGCCTGGCTTCCGGTGAAGCTCTCGCCGTGCACATCGAGGTCGTGCAGCGCCATGCACAGCAGCGCAGTGGCCTTGCGCTCACCGGCCGTGATCAACATGTCCATCTCCCGGCCCGGACGCTCGGTGGCGACCTGTGAGGCCAGGTGCAGCAGGTCGTCGGTCTCCTTGCCCATGGCCGACACCACGACGACGCACTGCATGCCCAGCTTCTTGACCGTGTGCGCGATCGACTCGGCCACCTCTCGGATGCGGACCGGATCACCGACCGACGTCCCACCGAACTTCTGGACCACGAGCGTCATGACGCCCGGAGGCTATTGGTCCGGCCCCTGTCACAGCGAGCGCGAAGCGCCGCACTACGGTGAGGGTGCAGCGACGAGACAGGGGAATCATCGGTATGAGCGACACTTCGCAGGGCGACGGTTGGTGGCAGGCCTCCGACGGGAAGTGGTACCCGCCTCAGGACGCACCGACCGAAGCAGTCCCGTCCGCCGACCCGGGCAGTGACGCGACGGCGGCCACGGCGCCGGTCGCCCCCTCCGACGACGCGACCCAGGCGGTCCCGTCCGATGAGGCCTCCTCGAGCGTGTTTCCCGACGAATCGGGTCCCGACGATGCCACTGCCGCCATGCCCGTCGCGGCTGCCGGGGTCGCCGGCGCGGCCCGTCGGTTCCGCCGCAGGTGCGGCGTCCGGCCCTCCGCCCATTCCACCGACCGACGGATCCGCCGGAGGTCCCGGCGACGAGGACGGCGAGTCCAAGAGCAAGGGCAAGGTCATCGCCGCCATCGTGGCCGTGGTCGCCCTGGCTGCAGCGGCGTTCGCCTTCCTCGCGCTCACCGGCGATGACGAGGCCGCCGCCGGCGAAGTCGTGCTCGAAGCCGTCGGCACGGCCGGACCGGCCCCGTTCACCGATCCCCTTGCTGACGTCGACGGGACGGTCCTGAAGTGGGCCGAGGAGGGGCCACCGGCCAACGTGGCCCCCGCGACGACCGCGGGCCCTGGCGACTATCAGGATGTCGACGGCAACGTGCCCGGCGTGTTCGGTGGCTCGCTCAACTCGGGATCGTGTCTCCGCAATCAGCTGGTCGCCTTCCTCACCGAGAACGAGGCCAAGGCGTCGGCCTGGGCGGGCGTGCTCGACATCGATCCCGCCGACATCGGAGCCTTCGTTGCCGGCCTCACGGCCATCAACACGAGCACGGACATCCGGATCGTGAACCACGGATTCGTCGATGGTCAGGTCGAGCCTCGGGAGTCGGTCCTGCAACGGGGCACCGCCGTGCTCGCCGATGCGCAGGGGATTCCGCGGGTGAACTGCTACAGCGGGAACCCGCTCACTGCGGCGTCCGTCAGTGACGGAGAAGAGTTCACCGGCGACCCATGGCCTGCGTTCCAGCAGACCAACGTGATCATCATCAACGAGGCGCCGGCCGACCTCACCGAGTTCGAGCTGATCGAGCTCACGACCGGAGAGCTGTTCAAGCGCCCGGTGGGCACCGACGGCGAGGCCGACCAGGTCGACGGGCCTCCGACCGCTCCGGTTGCGAACGACGGTCCGATCGAGTTCGACACGCTCATCGAGGACGAACTCACCGAGAGCCGCAACGAGGCTCGCTACACGATGGACGTGCCCGACAGCGCGATCCTGACCATCACCGCCGAGAACCAGCGCGAGAGCATCGGCAGTGTCCGCTTCATCCTGAGCAAGGCCGGCGACCGCTTCTCCGACTTCACGCTGGCCCCCGGCGCCGACGAACAAGACGTGGTGGTGCTCGCCGCCGACGGCGGCGGGCCATTCGAACTGTCGGCGACGGGTGGGCCGGCCGCCTACTCCTTCACCGTCGGCCTCGGCTCGCAGAACGACGCCGGCTCCGGCGGCGACGCAGGTGCCGACCTGGCTGCCTCGCTGCCGATCGCGACCGGCTCCTTCTCGGGCCAGATGAGCCCGTTCGACCGCGCCGACGTCTACGAGGTCGACATCGACCCGGGTTCGGACGCGCAGTTCACCCTGGCGAGTGCGCGCGAGTCCGAGGGCTCGGTTCGCATGATCGCCAGCATCGAGGGCGACCGCATCTTCGACTCGACCGTCGACCCCGGAGCCTCGGACGACGGATCGACGCTCCTGAGCGGCGTCGACAGCGGAACGGTGCTGATCGAGATCACGAGCGGGAGCACCGTGTCCTACGAGTTCAGCGCCGCATTCGTGAAGCAGGCCGACACCGATGCCAGCGGCGATGCCGGAGACGACCTCGCCACGGCGACCGCGGTGAGCGATCCGTCGAGCTTCCAGGGCGAGGTCGGCGATCGTGATGCAGCCGACTTCTTCAGCTTCTCGCCTCCGTCTGCCGCCGGTGTGCTCCAGGTGTCATCGGCGAACACGAGCGCCAGCAGCGTCCGGATCATCGTGAACGACGCATCGGGCAGCCGGGTGGCCGACATCACCGTGGCGCCGGGGGCGACGCAGTCAGCCGACTTCGTCGGTGTCCCGGGCGATCGGTTCACCATGCAGATCACCGGCGGGCGGGGCGCCTACACGGGCAGCATCACCTGACCCGGTGCCCGATCAGGACTCGACGATCGTCAGGTCCTGGACGGCGAGCAGTCGGGACGGCACGCCCGGATTGTCGGGGTCCTCGAGCGTGAGGATGGCGCCGAGGACATCGAGGCCCTCGGTCACCTGGCCGAAGGTCACGTAGGTACCCTGAGCGTCGAGCACCGAAGCGTTGGGGCCGAGGGTGAAGAAGTACTGGCCCCCGGCGCTGTCGGGTCCCTGCGAGCGGGCCATGACCAGCTGCCCGGGCTCGTAGGTGAACGGTCCGATCGTGCCGGCGGCGTCGAACGCTCCGCCCTCGTCGGTGATCGTGTAGCCCGGTCCGGGGTCGCTGTTGTCGTTGGTCTGCGGAGACCCGCCCTGGGCGATGTCGATCGAGCTGTCGACGCGGAAGATCAGGGTGTTGTCGTAGTAGCCGTGGCGGGCCAGGTTCACGAAGTTGTTGGTCGTCCCCGGGGTGCGCTCGGTGTCGAGTTCGACGACGATGTCGCCGAGGTTGGTGGCGAAGGTGGCCGTGTAGGTCTTGGTGGGGTCGAGGCAGTCGACGAAGCCGTCGTCGAACTCGATCTGCACCGGGGCGTCGGGGCCGGGACACGGTGTGGTGCCGTAGACGAACGGTCGCTCGACGAGCTCGGGCTCGGTCACCTCGGTGGGATCGGTGGCCGTCGGGTCGTCGACCGGCAGTTCCTCGGTGGCGACCTCGGCGGTGTCGTCGTCCTGGATCACGTTCACCGCGACCGCGAAGCCGACCACCGCGACGATGGCGAGGACGATGCCGACGAATCGGCGAGTGCGGGTGGCGCGTCGTTCGGCGGCCCTCGCAGCATCGAGCTTGGCCCGGTGGAGTTCCTTCTGTCGATCCCGTTTGTTCGTGCCCATTGGCACGAACCGTATCGAAGGCGCCGCGCCGGATCGCGACGCGGCGGGTTTCCGGCCGTCTGGTGCCGCAAGAGCTACGCTGCGTGGTTTCAGGCCCGATCAGGAGAAGGAGCGTCGTGGCGAAGTCCGAGGAGGAGGCCGGCTACGAGACGTTCTCGGTCGAAGTCGGCCAGCGCCTTCGTGCCGTGCGTCGGTTGCGCCAACTCTCCCTCGACGACGTCGAGCGCGACTCCGGCGGCAAGTGGAGTGCCTCGGCGATCGGCGCCTACGAACGTGGATTCCGCAATCTCAGCCTTCCCCGGCTGCGCGAGCTCGCCGAGTTCTACGACGTGCCCATGTCGGTGTTGCTGGGCGAGGCCGACGAGGACGAGGGAGCCGAACGGCCGGGCAAGCTGATCCTCGATCTCCAGGCCCTCAGCCAGGTCGACGAGGCCGAGGCCGTCTATCGCTACGCCCGATCGATCATTCTCGAGCGCGGCGACTTCAACGGTCGGGTGCTGTCGATCCGCCGCGACGACCTCCGCGCCATCTGCTCGCTGCTCCAGGCGACCGAAGCCCAGTGCATGGCCCAGCTCGGCGAGTGGGGAGCGCTGGTCGAGTAGGCCCGCGTACGTCAGCCCCGGTCGCCTCTTCAGATCGTCTCGTCACCGTGGCCGGTCGCTCTTGCACGGAGCGCTCGTAGGTTCCACCCATGAGGACGCGGGAGTCATCGCCGCCCTTGGTCTTCGAGGTGCCGTGCCGGAATCGAGTGGCGGGCCGAGCCCCACGCAACGTGTTGGAAGGGCCACCGCAGCGCCGTCGAGCGGTCACGGTGGATGTCGCAGATCGTGAAGCCCGCCGCTCGGATCTCGCGCACCACGTTGCGGTCCAGATGGAACGCTGACGCTGCGGTCACGACCGGTCGAGCGAGGCGGCTGGCAGTCCGCACTCGGCTCGACGTCGACACAGGTTCGACGAAGTGCAGGCGACCGTCGTGTTCGAGCAGCGTCGACACGGCTGCGAGCGTCGCCTCGACGTCGTCGGCGCGGCTGAAGGCACACACGGCGAGGACGTGATCGAAGCGCTCGTCGGAGCGTGCCAGCGCGAACAGCGCCGGGTCGTCGGGACCGTCGAGGACGACGCAGTGCTCGATCGAAGCCCGGCGGTGCATCGTTCGGTGCGAGTCCGAGCCGCCGAGATCGAGGACCCGGCCCTCGAGACGCATGCCCGCGGCCCGCCGACCGCTGTGCACCATCATCTGCGTGTTCGGCGGCAGGATGCGCTCGTAGCCGGTGGGGATCAGGGGGACATCGCTGATGGCGGCGAGGCTACGCCGCAGGACCTCGATCCGTCTGCTCTTGGGCCGTCACGGTGACCCGTGGGTAATCTCGCCGGTCATGACGATCACGCGTGTAGGCATCATCGGTTCGGGAATCATGGGTTCGGGTATGTGCGAGGTCGCTGCCAAGAGCGGCTTCGACGTGGTCCTGCGATCCCGCAAGCAGGAGACGGCCGATGCCACGCTGGCGTCGCTCGAGAAGTCGCTCAGCCGCCAGGTCGAGAAGGGGCGTCTCGAGCAGGCCGCCGCCGATGCCACGCTCGCCCGCGTCACCGGAACCGCCGATCTCCACGCCCTCGCCGACTGCGACCTGGTCATCGAGTCGGTGGTCGAAGACCTCGCCGTCAAGCAGGAGATGTTCAAGGAGCTCGACCTCGTGGTGAAGGAGGGCGCCATCCTCGCCACGAACACCTCGACGCTCCCGGTCATCGAGCTGGCCACCCAGACCGGCCGGCCCGAGCTCGTGTGCGGCGTGCACTTCTTCAACCCGGCGCCGATGATGAAGCTGGTCGAGGTCATCGAGACGCTGGTCAGCTCGGACGAGACCATCTCCACCGTCACCGAATTCGCAGCGGCGTGCGGCAAGGACCCCGTGCGGGTGAAGGATCGGGCCGGATTCATCGTCAACGCCCTGCTGTTCCCCTATCTCAACAACGCCGTGCGCATGCTCGAGAACGGGACGGCGAGTCGTGAGGACATCGACACCGCCATGCAGGGCGGCTGCAACTTCCCGATGGGACCGCTCGCTCTGCTCGACCTCGTCGGCCTCGACACCAGCCTCGCCATCCTCGACGCGCTGTACACCGAGTTCCGCGACCCCAACTACGCCGCCGTGCCGCTCCTGCGGCGGATGGTCACCGCCGGTCATCTCGGTCGCAAGTCGGGCGAAGGCTTCTACTCGTACTGATTGCGCTCCCCGGCCGTGTTGTTGCGGTCGCTTCGCTCCCTGGTTCGGCAGACTGGCTCGGTGACTCGGGTCGAACCGCCACCGTCGGCTTGGTCGATGCCCGACCCGCGCACTGCCGGCGACCACGACGTCGTGGGTATCGGCGCCGACCTCGCACCGGGCACGATCCTCGCCGCCTACCGGAACGGGATGTTCCCCATGCACCTGACCGAGGGTGGCCAGCTCGGCTGGTGGTCTCCTGACCCTCGGGGCATCCTGCGTCTGGCCGATCTGAAGCTGAGCCGGTCGTTGCGACGGTCCTGCGAACGTTTCGACATCAGGGTCGACACCGACTTCGACCGTGTGATCGCCGGCTGTGCCGATCCGTCGCGTGAGCACGGTTGGATCCACGGCGAGATCAGGGAGGCCTATCGCAGGCTCTTCGACCTCGGGTGGGTCCACACGGTCGAGGCGTACGAAGACGACGAGTTGGTCGGCGGCCTCTACGGGGTGAGCATCGGGGGGCTGTTCGCCGGCGAATCGATGTTCCACCATCGCCGCGACGCGTCGAAGGTGGCGCTCGTGGCGCTGGTCGAGTTGCTCGCTGCCGACGGGCAGGATCGGCTTCTCGACGTGCAGTGGTGCACTGCTCACCTCCGCAGCCTGGGCGCCACCGAGGTCTCTCGGGGCGCCTACCTCGATCTCCTGGCCGAGTTCCTCGACCGTCCGGCTCCCCCGGCGTTCGCCTGAGCTGTCCCCTCCGCACGTCACAGATGGCGCCGGGACGGCCGGAAAGGAACAATGAGGCGCATGGCTGAACGCGATCGACCGTGGATGATGCGGACGTACTCGGGGCACTCGACGGCAGAGGCCAGCAACGCGCTCTACCGGACCAACCTGAGCAAGGGCCAGACGGGCCTGTCGATCGCGTTCGATCTGCCGACCCAGACCGGCTACGACCCCGACGACCTGCTGGCCGCCGGTGAGGTGGGCAAGGTCGGCGTGCCGGTGACCCACCTCAGGCACATGGAGCAGTTGCTCGACGGCATCCCGGTGGGCGAGATGAACACCTCGATGACCATCAACGCCCCTGCGGCATGGATGCTCGGCCTCTACGTCGCCAACGCCGAGAAGCACGGTGTCGAGGCCAAGGCGCTGCGAGGCACGACCCAGAACGACATCGTGAAGGAGTACCTGTCACGGGGCACGTACATCTTCCCGCCGTTGCCGAGCCGCCGGCTGATCGTCGACATGATCGCGTTCTGTTCGGAGTGGATCCCCAAGTGGAACCCGATGAACGTGTGCTCGTATCACCTCCAGGAGGCCGGGGCGACCCCGGTCCAGGAGATCGCCTACTCGCTGGCGAACGCCATCGACATCCTCGATGCGGTCCAGGCGTCCGGCAAGGTGGCCGACGATCGCTTCCCGGCGGTCTTCGGCTCGATCAGCTTCTTCGTCAATGCCGGGATCCGGTTCGTCGAGGAGACGTGCAAGATGCGCGCCTTCACCGACATGTGGGAGCGCATCGGGCGCGAGCGGTATGGCCTGACCGATCCGAAGGCGCTCCGGTTCCGGTACGGCGTCCAGGTGAACAGCCTCGGCCTCACCGAGAGTCAACCCGAGAACAACGTGCAGCGCATCGTGCTCGAGGCCCTCGGCGTGACCCTGTCGAAGAAGGCGCGAGCTCGGTCGATTCAACTCCCGGCGTGGAACGAGGCCCTCGGCCTCCCTCGCCCCTGGGACCAGCAGTGGTCGTTGCGCATCCAGCAGGTGCTGGCCTTCGAGACCGATCTGCTCGAGTACGGCGACCTGTTCGATGGCTCACACGTGGTCGAGGCGAAGACGGCCGAGTTGGTCGCGGCCGCCACGGCCGAACTCGACGAGGTGCTCGAACTCGGCGGGGCGTTCGAGGCGATCGACGAGCTCAAGGGACGGTTGGTGCGCAGCCACGCCGAGCGGATGCGACGCCTCGAATCGGGTGAGTTGATCGTGGTCGGCGTGAACGACTTCACCGAGACCGCCGAATCGCCCCTCGGCGGCGAGGAGAGCATTCTCAAGGTCGATCCGGCAGTTCAGGACGAGGCCGTCGCCGATGTGGTCGCCTGGCGAGCCGCACGCGACAACGACGCCGTGAAACGGTCGCTCGACGAGGTACGGCGCGTGGCCGAGACCGACGAGAACATCATGGCGGCGACCATCGATCTCGCCCACGCAGGCGGGACCACCGGCGAGTGGGCCGGCGTGCTCCGCGAGGTGTTCGGCGAGTACCGAGCTCCCACCGGAGTGGCCGCTGCGCTGGGAATGGGGCAGGGCGGGCTCGGTGCGGTCGCGGCTCGGGTGCAGCAGCTCGAGGGCGGTCCGCCGCGCTTCCTGGTGGCCAAGCCCGGCCTCGACGGTCACAGCAACGGAGCCGAACAGATCGCCGTTGCGGCTCGCGACGCCGGGTTCGAGGTGATCTACCAGGGAATCCGTCTCACCCCGGAGCAGATCGCGTCGGTCGCCGCCGACGAGGACGTCGACGTCGTGGGCCTGTCGATCTTGTCAGGGAGCCATCTCCAGCTCGTGCCCGCAGTGGTCGAGGAGCTGCGCGACCGCGGTGTCGAGGCGCCGGTGATCGTGGGGGGCATCGTGCCCGAGGGAGATCGCACGACGCTCACCGATGCCGGGGTTGCGGCGGTCTACACGCCGAAGGACTACGAGCTCTCGCGCATCATGGGTGAAGTGCTCGATCTGATCGAGACCGGTCGGTCCGAGTAACCCGTGGACTCCCGAGCGATCCTTGCGGCGTCGGCCGGCGCCGTCGCGCTCGTGACCGGACTCCTGGCTGCAGTGGCCGACCTTCCGGCGCTGGCGGTGGTGGCCGGAGCCGGGGGTGCGCTCGCCGGGGGCCTCGCCATCGATCTGTCGACGCGTCCCCGTGCCGCAGATGGTGCGGAGCGATCGGACGAGGCCCCGTTGTTGGTCGACGAGGCCACGGGCTTGTTCATCGAGGCGTACTTCGATGCCAGCCTCCATGCCCGGGTGGCCACGGCGCGCCGGGTGCTGCGGCCGTTGTCGGTCGGATTCGTCGAGGTGCTCGACGTCGACGCGTCGGGTGAGCCCGTGGGCCTGACCGATCTCGACACCGTTCGCGATGCCGTGTTGGCGACGCTGCGCGAGGCCGACATGGCGTTCACCGTTCGTGACGGACGGCTCGGTCTGTTGCTCGAGGACACGCCCGCGGACGGCGCGGTCTGGACGGTCGAACGGGTGCGTCGGGCCATCGGCACCGACGAACGCGGCCGGCGGCTGTGGGCCGGTCTGGCCAGCTACCCGTCACACGGGCTCACGAGCGACGAGCTGGCCCAGAGCGCCATGGATGCACTGGCTCGGGCCAAGGAGTGGCCCCAGGACCGCATCGAGGTCGCAGAAGCCTGAAGCAGGGCCAACGCGATCACGACAGCCCGGCCACGAACGCACTATCACCTCCTTGGGTCGAATGGCCCACTGCAACGGGTGAAACGGCTCATGGCCCAGGTCGTGTGGGTGCACCATGATGATCCGCATGTTGCAGTTCGTCCCCGGAGATGGTCTCGATCTGGACCAACTCGATTCGGTGCAGACGAGCTGCCGTCGGCACGTGATGGAACCCACGTCCGGCCATTGTTCGTCCTGTGGTGATGCGTTTTGTGAGGCATGCCTGGTGGATCTTCCGACGTACGGGGTGACCTGTACGAGCTGCGCGCTCGAACGAGCAGGCGTACGTCGGGCCACCAGGCGGCGGCGCAGCATCTTCAGGCGCTAGTTCCCCCGACCGGCCCCTCCGCACTCATCGAGTCCGTGAGTCGGGCCGGTTCTTCGCGTTCCAGCCCCGGGCACGGATCTCGTCGCCGTCGGCGTCTTGCGGACGTCCGGTGTGGTGCACCGCGCCCGGTGTTGCGCTGAGGGTGGCGATCAGTCCCTGCATCAGGGTCCCGTCGACCTCGATCAGCGCCGCACGGTCTGCGAGGTGGGGATCGGCCACGATGTCGGCCATGTCGTACACCGGGGCTGCGGCCGCCTGGGCTGCTTCGAAGGCGGCGAGCACGTCGACGCGCGAACGCTGGCCGATCCACTCGGCCATGCGGGCGTCGATGCGCTGCCGGTTGGCCACCCGCCCGGCGAAGGTGGCGAGTTCGGGGTCGTCGCCGAGGCCGATGAGGTCGATCACGCGGGCGGCCACCGATTCGGCGGAGGTACTGACTGCGACCCACTCGCCGTCGCGACACCGCCAGGTACCCCGGGGCACGGTGTAGGGGATGCCCGAACCGAGGCGGGGCTGGAGGTAGCCGTCGGCTGCGTGGGCCGAGACCAGCGGCCCCATCATCTGCAGCAGCGTCTCGAGCAGGTTCACGTCGACCACCTGGCCCACCCCGGAGTGCAGGGCGACCATGGTGGCGAACGCAGCAGCGAGGCCGGTGATCTCGTCGGTGAGCGCGATGGGCGGAAGGAGCGGTCCGCCGTCGGGCTCTCCGTTGAGGCCGGCGAACCCCGACATGGCCTCGGCGAGCGTGGCGAACCCGGCTCGCCCGGCGTAGGGCCCGTCCTGGCCGAACCCGGTGACGCGGGTGATGACCAGGCTGGGGTTGGCCTCGAGCAGGGTCTCGGGTGCCAACCCGAGGCGTTCGAGGGCGCCGGGCCGGAAGTTCTCTACCAGCACGTCGGCGGAAGCACACAGATCCCGCATCACCTCGAGATCCGATGGATGCTTGAGGTCGAGGGTGATGGGTCGCTTGTTTCGACCGAGGAGCTTCCAGAAGAACGTGACGTCGTCGTTCGGGTCGCGGCGGAACATGGCCCGGGTTCCGTCGCCGCCCGGGCGTTCGACCTTGATCACCTCGGCCCCGAAGTCACCGAGGTACCGGGCACAGGCCGGTCCGGCCAGCACCGTCGAAGCGTCGATCACCCGCAGGCCGTCGAGGGCCGCCGGCGGCGGGCTCATGGAGCGGCCGTGATGGCGAAACAGCGGTCGTCGAGCTCGCCGAACGCGTAGTGCGGGTAGACCCCACCGAACATCCCGCGGGTCTTCTCGGTCCAGGCGAGTGCGTCGGGGCCCGAGATGCGACGGTGGATCTGGAGGACGCCTCCCTCGTACACGCGGTACTCGGCCCAGCTCCCGGGGAAGTCCTTCACACAGGCGACCTCGACATAGGGCACATCGCCGGTCGCCGCGAACCGGCGCACGCGGTTGCGGTGGGTGTGTCCGGCGAAGTAGCCGCGGATGTTGTCGTGGCGGGCCACGACCTCGATGAAGCGCTCGCTGTCGTCGGGGTTGATGCCGAAGTAGTCGTCGGGGCGGGTGTCCGAGCCCGGGTCCCACGGATGGTGGTGACCGAACACGAGCACGGGGACGTCGGCGTCGCTCGCCATGTCGTCGAGCCACTCGAGCTGCTCGTCGACGAGCCGGCCAGGGGTGTGGAGCGGTCGGGTCGTGTCGAGGACGGCCAGCCTCACGCCGGGCAGGTCGACGAGTTGGGTCGGCTCGGAGGCGTAGTCCTGGCCACGGTAGGCGTCGTGGTTGCCACGCACGTGCGTGAGCGTGTCGCCGAATGCCGTCACGTAGGCCGCACGGAAGGCCGCGTACTCCTCGTCGGTTCCGTCACGCGTGAGATCGCCCTTGACGATGACGGCATCGGGGTCGATGGCCCCCATGTCGGCGATCGCGGCGCGGTTCATGACCTCGGGGTAGGGGTCCTCGCCGGGCTCGCTCCGGAACACCTCACCCTCGAGCCCCTCCATGAGCCCGCACACCTCCTCGCCGAAGTGCACGTCGTTGACCGTGGCGAACGTGGCCAGTCGTTCGCCGAGGTCGGGCAGCGTGGTGAACGTGAACTCGTCGACCTCGTAGACCGTCCCGGCCTCGAGCCCATCGCGCACCTGCGTCTCGGGGCCTCGGTGAATGACCGCTTCGTCGTCGGCGACGGTGGTGAGTTCAGCCATGAGGCGAGAGCATAGGCCCGTCGGTCCAGGGCGATTGTGAACGAATGCACAAGCGACCGGATGGGCTCGATGTGCTTCCGGAGCGGTATCACCGGCTCTTCGATCGTGTGGTCGAGGCCGTGGGTGACGACGAACGGATCCGAGCCGCCTGGCTCGGGGGCTCCATTGCCCGTGGCGATGTCGATGAGGCCAGTGACCACGACTTCCTGCTGGCGGATCCACGCCTGCCAGTCATCGGTCGATCAGGAAGGCCGCCAATCGGCTGCCGAAGCTGGCATAGGCAGGACCGGCAGGCTTGCCCGTAGGCGGGCTGGCCGTACGGCTGCTGACCGTAGGCGGGCTGAGGCGCGGGTTGCGGGGGAAACGGCGGTGCCGCCGGGCGCGGTGCGGGCGCAGCCGGGGGCGGGTCGAACGAACCTGGCGGGGGCTGAGGTGGGGGGACGTCAGACATGTGCGAGACGGTAGAACAGCCGCCATGCCTGCTGGCTCGATGGTTGGGAGCCTGGCGGATCAGTAGGGGCGGTCGCGGCGAAGGGGGACCGGCTTGCTCCACCAACGGCCGGCGAAGCGCCAACGTGGCGGCGGCTCCGGGGCGGCGTCGGCGGCGGGAGCCGGCCAACTCAGCTCGATGGCGGCCACGATGGCGGCCGCCTCCTCGTCCGAAGCATCAGCAGGGATCTCCAGCATCAGCGCACCATCACGGGTCCGGTGGGAGCGGAGGCACGAGGAGGCCGGCCGAGAGCGGCCTGCTGTTCGGCGGGAGGAAGCGCCAGCGCCCGCTGAACCACGGAGCGGAGTGACCGCAGCAGGAGGGCCGGGGAACGCATCATCACGGTGCTTGGAGCGAAGCGAGCGTGGGAGGGCGACGAGGCACGAGGAGGCTGGCCGCGAGCGGCCTGCGTGGCCGGGGAACGCATCATCGCGGTGCTTGGAGCGAAGCGAGCGTGGGAGGGCGACGAGGCACGAGGAGGCTGGCCGCGAGCGGCCTGCGTGGCCGGGGAACGCATCATCGCGGTGCTTGGAGCGAAGCGAGCGTGCGAGGGCGACGAGGCACGAGGAGGCTGGCCGCGAGCGGCCTGCGTGGCCGGGGAACGCATCATCGCGGTGCTTGGAGCGAAGCGAGCGTGGGAGGGCGACGAGGCACGAGGAGGCTGGCCGCGAGCGGCCTGCGTGGCCGGGGAACGCATCAGAGCGGCACGTTTCCGTGCTTGCGCTTGGGCAGGTCCTCGCGCTTGGAGTCGAGCATGGCCAGGCCCGAGATCAGCTTGATGCGGGTCTCGGCCGGATCGATCACGTCGTCGACGAAGCCTCGCTCGGCAGCGATGTAGGGGTTGGCGAAGCGTTCGGTGTAGGCATCGACGAGTTCGGCCTGTTTGGCGACGGGGTCGTCGGCGGCGCTCAGCTCTCGGCGGTTGAGGATCTCGACCGCGCCCTGGGGGCCCATGACCGCCAGCTCGGCCGACGGCCAGGCGAACGCCAGGTCGGCGCCGATCGACTTCGAGTTCATGACGACGTAGGCGCCGCCGTACGCCTTGCGGGTGATGATCTGGATGCGCGGGACGGTCGCCTCGCAGTAGGCGTAGAGCAGCTTTGCACCGTGTCGGATGATGCCGCCGTACTCCTGGTCGACGCCGGGCAGGAAACCGGGCACGTCGACGAAGGTGATGAGCGGGATGTTGAACGCATCGCACGTGCGGACGAACTTCGCCGCCTTCTCCGAGCTGTCGATGTCGAGCACGCCGGCCAGCATGAGCGGCTGGTTGCCGACGATGCCCACCGGTTGACCGTCGAGTCGCGCGAACCCGCACGTGATCGAGCCGGCCCAGTGGGGGAAGTATTCGAAGTAGTCGCCGTCGTCGACGACCGCACCGATCACGGCCTTCATGTCGTAGGGGACGTTCGAGCTGTCGGGCATCAGGTCGTAGAGCTCGGGGCACCGGCGGTCGGGGTCGTCCTCGGTGGCGAACACCGGCGGTGTCTCGAGGTTGTTGGACGGCAGGAAGCTGAACAGGTACCGGACGTCGTCGAGGCAGCTCTGCTCGTCGTCGGCCACGAACGTCGCCACGCCGGACTTGCTGGCGTGGGACATGGCACCGCCGAGTTCCTCGAGGGTGACCTCCTCACCGGTCACCGTCTTCACCACGTCGGGCCCGGTGATGAACATGTGCGACGTCTCCTTCACCATGAAGATGAAGTCGGTCATCGCCGGGCTGTAGACCGCTCCGCCGGCGCACGGGCCGAGGATCACGCTGATCTGCGGGGTGACCCCGGAGGCCTGCACGTTGCGGTGGAAGATGCCGCCGTAGCTGTCGAGGCTGACCACACCTTCCTGGATGCGGGCGCCGGCGCCGTCGTTGAGCCCGATCACCGGGGCTCCGACCGAGAGGGCGAGGTCCATGACCTTGTGGATCTTCTCGGCGAAGACCTCACCGAGTGCCCCGCCGAACACGGTGAAGTCCTGGCTGAAGACGAAGACCTTTCGGCCGTCGATGGTTCCCCAACCGGTGACCACCCCGTCGGTGTAGGGGCGCTCTTCGAGGCCGGCCTCGTGGGCTCGGTGTCGGGCCAGCATGTCGAGCTCGTGAAACGAGCCGTCGTCGAGCAGGTAGTCGATGCGCTCGCGGGCGAGCAGCTTTCCTTTGGCGTGCTGCCGTTCGACCGAGCGCTCCGAGCCTGCGTGGAGCGCGTCGTCGCGGCGCGCCTCGAGATCGGCGAGACGTTCGCTCAACGGGTGTTCGGCCATGCGAGGAAGATAGTTGCGGCGTGCGGGACAGCCTCAAACGGCGGGTCGATGCCTCACCCGTCAGGTCTCCTGGAGGTCTCTGATCCGGAACCGCTGCATCGCCAGCAGCGCAAGGCCGACCCCGAGACCGACGAGCACGATCGCCCCGCTCCAACCGACGCCGACGGCTGGGACGGGTGACACATGGGTGAACGGCGAGAGGTTCAGGACCCACTGCGGTGCCTTGACTGCCGAGCCGACGAGCTCGATGAGGAACGCGAAGGCCACCAGCCCGTAGCCGAGGCCGGCGGTGGAGCGGGGAACGACGGCGAAGACGAGCGCACCGAGGCCGAGGAAGAACACGCCGACCGGGATGAGGTTGAGCCCGCCACCGAGCAGGTCGTCGAACCCGATGCCGCCACCTCCGACTCGGGTGCCCGCCCAGGTGGCGACGCCGAGCAGCAACGACAGGATCACGATGCCGGCGCAACTCACCATCAACCGGCCGGCGAGCCAGTGCCGTCGGTCGACCACTCGCACGAGCAGGTTGTCGAGGCGGCCCGAAGCCTCGTCCGCTCGGGCCGAGGCGACCTCGCTGATGCCGTAGCTGACGACGACGAGTGCGAGCGCCGTGAGCTCGAAGCCCAGGAACGCCCGAACCGGGACCGAGGCGTCGACGCCGAACGTCTCGATCAGGTCCTGGAACGTGTCGGACGTCTCGAAGAACTCGGCGACGTCGCCGGCCAGCGACCCCATGGTGAACGAGAGCAGGGCGACGGGGACGAGCCAGCCGACGAGCCGAGGCAGCGCGAGCCTCGTCGTGAGTCCGAGCGATGTCTGCAGACCACCCGAGCGCGACTCGCGCGTCGTCGAGTCGGCGATGAGCGATCCGCCGAGGTCTCGTCGTCCGGCGAGCACGAGTCCGATGGCCGTCAGGGCCCCGGCCACGACGAACGGAAGCGCCAGGGCCGCGACCGTGGGCGAGGCGGCGAAGGTGTTCACCCGCTCGGCCCATCCGAACGGTGTGCCCCAGCGCAACCACTGCGCTCCGGCCCGAGCGTCGGCGATCGCCCTGACCAGGAATGCTGCGACGACGAGACCGCCCGATGCCAGGGCGGCGGCTCGCCGAGTCGGGAGCAACTGCGAACTCACGATGCCGACTCCGGCAAAGACCCAGGCCCCCGAGACCACGGCGATCGAGGTCAACACGGATCCGCGGAGGGCGAGGCCGGCGGTGAGCATCCCGACCGTCGAGCCGACGGCAATCACCAGCGATGCAACGAAGGTCGTGAGCGCGGCGGCAGCGCCAACTGCGAAGGCCGAAACGGCACCGGCACGGACGAGTTCGGTCCGGCCTTCGTCTTCCTCACCCCGCAACAACCGGGTGGTGGTGAGGTACCCCCAGACGGCCGCGATCACGACGGCCGGTCCTCCGAATCTCCATGCTGTGAAGCCGCCTGCGGTATCGAGCTGGTGGCCGGCTCCGATCAGGGCCCGGAAGCCGGGGTTGGCTCCCAGCTCCACGACCGCGGTGCGGTCCGAGCCCTCGGGATAGGCCCCCTCGTAGCCCGCGGCCACGACCAGGGCGACCAGACCGAGCGTGGCAGCCCACACGACGGTCGCCCGCCGGACGAGACGGGACGTCAGGCGACCGAGTGCGTTCGCCGGAGTGTCGAGAGGCACGGTCAGCGGCCGTAGTAGGTCAAGAAGATCTCCTCGAGATCGGCATCGGCGGTCACCAGCGACTCCACCTGGTGCGGTGCGACGGCTCGGAGCAGATCGGTGGGTTCGCCGGTGATCGTGCAGCGGACGTCGTTGCCGTCGACGACGAGCTCCGAGACCCCGGTGACGCCCTCGAGCGACGGCGGAGTGCCGGCGAACGTGATGTCGACACGACGGGCGAGGCCGATGCGCAGGCCGTCGAGCGGGCCGACTTCGACCAACCGCCCTTGCCGGAGGATGCCGACCCGGTCGCAGGCGGCGTCGACCTCGGCGAGGATGTGTGAAGAGAGCAGGGCGGTCTGCCCGCGCTCCAACCCGTCGGCGAGGACCTCACGGAACCTCACCTCCATGAGCGGATCGAGACCCGCGGTGGGTTCGTCGAGCAGCAGCAGTTCGGGGCGAACCATGAGCGCGGCGATCAGCGCGATCTTCTGGCGGTTCCCCTTCGAGTAGGTCCGGCCCTTTCGGCTCGGATCGAACTCGAACTGGTCGCAGAGGCCGTCGCAGACCGACCGGTCGTAGCCACCGTGGAGGTTGCCCAGCAGCTCGAGCATCTCGGCGCCGGTGAGCGAGGGCCAGACCGTGAACTCGCCGGGCACGTAGGCGGTGCGTCGGTGCATCTCGACCCCATGGCGCCATGGATCCAGACCCAGCACGGTTGCCGAACCCTCGGTGGCGTGGATGAGGCCGAGGAGCAGTCGCAGGGTGGTGGTCTTTCCGGCACCGTTGGGTCCCAGGTATCCGAACACCTCGCCGCGGACGAGTTCGAGATCGAGGCGGTCGAGAGCGAGGACGTCGCCGTACCGTTTGGTGAGTCCGGTGGTGCGAAGAACGACGTCGCTCATCGGGCCATGGTGACCCACCACTGACGCGTTTGCACGGGTCGAAGGTCGGTTGTCCCTCTACCTTGTTCGGCGTGGACCTGCCCGTGACGCCGCCCGTCAAACCGATGCTCGCCAAGGCCCACAAGTCGGGGTTCGACAAGCTCCCTGGCGGACTGCTTTTCGAGCCGAAGTGGGACGGCTTCCGCTGCATCGCCTTCCGCGACGGCGACGAGGTCGTGTTGGGGAGCCGCAACGAGCGACCCCTGACCCGCTACTTCCCCGAGTTGGTCGATCCCCTGCGGGCCGCGCTGCCCGACCGTTGCGTCGTCGACGGCGAGATCGTGGTCGTGGGCGACGATCGCCTCGAGTTCGACTGGCTGCAGCAGCGGCTTCATCCAGCCGAGTCCCGCGTCAACATGCTGGCCGAGAAGACCCCGGCCGAGTTCGTGGCGTTCGATCTGTTGGCCGAGGGCGACGACGATCTGTTGGCGGCGCCCTTCAGCGAGCGCCGGACGCGCCTCGAAGCGGCACTGGCGGATGCCGAGCCGCCCATCCATCTCACGCCCCTGACCGACGACATCGCCCGAGCGGCCGACTGGTTCGACCGCTACGAAGGAGCCGGTCTGGACGGGGTGATCGCCAAGTCACCCGATCTGACCTACCAGCCCGACAAGCGGGTGATGCTCAAGATCAAGCACCAGCGAACCGCCGATTGTGTGGTGGCCGGTTTCCGCACCCACAAGTCCGGTGACGGGGTCGGATCCCTCCTGCTGGGGTTGTACGACGACCATGGTGGGCTCCACCACGTCGGCGTGGCAGCCAGCTTCACCGCGAAGAAGCGGGTCGAGTTGGTCGACGAGCTGGCCCCGCTGACCGACTTCGAGCTCGACGACCACCCGTGGGCTGACTGGATCAGGGCCGAAGCCCACGTCGACGGCGATCACGACCGGATGCCCGGCGCACCGTCACGATGGAACGCCACCAAGGACATGACCTGGACTCCGTTGCGTCCTGAGCGGGTGATCGAGGTCAAGTACGACTTCATGCAGGGCTCGAGGTTTCGCACCGTGACCCGGATGGTGCGCTGGCGACCCGACCGCGATCCCGAGTCGTGCACCTACGGCCAACTCGACACCATCGAGCCCCTCGGGGTCAGCACCGTCCTCCAGGGCGCCTGACCGGCATCTGTGGCGCAGAATCGACCGAATCCGGTCGATTTCGACCTGAGGATGCGCAGGCGGCGGGGGTCAGCGGTTCTCGGCGAGCCGGGTCGCCCGATCGAGGAGGTTGGGGCCGCCGATGCGCTCGGCGACCTCGGCGAAACCGGGTGCCGGGCCCCTCCACTCGAGCTCGTCGACGGTCGCGCTCACGGGTGAGTCGAGCTCGACGGTGGCGATGCGGCGGAACAGCACGGCCTCGGCCATCTGCTCGCGGAGCGTCTTGGCCAGTTTGCCGGCGCCGCGCACCGTGATGGACCAGTCGTCGGCCGCAGCGGGGATGTGCTCGAGGTGGCCGTACTCGGCGAGCACGGTGGCCGCCGACTTGGCACCCCAACCGGGCAGGCCCGGAAAGCCGTCGGCGGTGTCGCCCACCAGCCCGAGGTAGTCGGGGATCGACTCGGGGTCGACGCCGAACTTCTCGCGTATCCCGTTCGGGTCGTACCACTTGTCCTGGCGGCGGTCCCACTGGACCACCTTGCCGCCGACGCACTGGCCGAGGTCCTTGTCGGGAGTGCAGATGACGACCCGCCCGACCCGGTCGTCCTGGCTGGCCATGTGGGCGGCGGCGGCGAGGCCGTCGTCGGCCTCGACCTCGACGAGCGGCCACACCACGAAGCCGGCGGCGGTCAGGGCCTCCTCGACGACCGGGAACTGGTTCTTCAGCGCCGGCTCGATGCCGGAGCCGTCCTTGTAGCCGGCCCACAGGTCGTTGCGGAACGACTCGATGACGTGGTCGGTGGCGACCCCGACGTGCGTCGCCCCGTCGGCGATCAACTGGAGGCAGCTGTTGACCACACCCCGGGTCGCGCCGAACTCGGGGTCGCGGTTGTTCGGCGCGTAGTGATAGCGGAACAGCTCGTAGGTCCCGTCGACGAGATGCACGTCCATGCGGCATCCTCGCACGGGCGGATCAGTCGGCGACGGCCGTCGCTCCGCTGAGTCTCGTCGGCTTCACCCGCACGACCGACTCGCCCGGTCCGGCGTTGCGTTGGGCGTATTCGTCGGCTCGATCGTCGCCGACGTAGCGCCGGCAGGTCTCGGTGCCCCAGTGCCGAGCGCCCTCGGGATCGTCGGCGTACGGGATGACCGTGGCCACGCCGTCGATCTTGGCGAACGAGAACGGCATCTCCATGAGGTCGACCACGATCGACACACGCGGGTCCCGACGCAGGTTTCGGCCCTTGATCGAGTCGTCCTGGGTGAGGAAGATCAGGTCGCCGGTGGCGTCGTCGAAGTCGAACCAGATCGGCACGACGTGCGGTGACCCGTCCTTGCGGACCGTCGCCAGCTTGCCCGTCCTCGAGCCCGCTCGCATGAACGCCACGACCTCGGCCTCGGTCATCGGCTGGGTCATCAGGCGCTCCCTGGCTCGAAGGTGTCGAGCACGAACGCTTCGGTCTCCCGGACGAGTTGATCGTGCACCGTGTCGAGGAGGTGGCCGGCCCCTTCGAGCACTCGCAGGTCGCCGTGTCCGACGAGGAAGCGAACCATCTCCGATGCCTGCGGAGGCAGGATCTCATCACGCTCGCCGTGGAACATCAGCAGTGGACGGTCGCCGTAGTCCTCGGCCGGCTCGCAGCCTGCTGACTGGGTCGCGTAGGTCACGACGCCCTTCACGGCCGGAAGCGACACGGCCGCTCGCAGCGCCACCGCGCCGCCGAAGGAGTGGCCGAGCGTGATCGCTGCCCGGGCGCCACGCCGCCACGCCAGGTCGATGGCCGCGCACAGGTCGAGGGTGCAGGCCTCGAGATCGTTGGGGTCGCGGTAGCTCACCCGGAGGGTGCCGATGCCCTGGGGTGCGAGCCGGCGGCCGAGCTCGGCGTAGACACCCTTGCCCGGTCCGAGCAGTCCGCCCATGGCGCCGCCTCCGGCGACGAGCACCCGCTCGGCGTCCTGGGGGCCATGCCACAGGATCGTGAGCAGTCCCGACATCGTGTAGGCCTCGAGGTGGACCAGGCCGGGTGCCTCCTCGACCTCGGAGACCGCGAGCGCTCGCAGCAGGTCGAGGGGACGTTCGTACGGATCACCGCTGGGGCCGGCATCATCGCTCATCACCCGACGACGCTAGGCGCCCCGACCGGATCTCCGTCCGTTCTGGACCACCATGTGGTCCAGAACGGACAGAGAACCCGGGGGTTTGGTCAGGTGGTGACCGAGAATCGGCAGCCGGCCTCGGCGAATCGGTCGAGGTGGTCGAGTCCGAGTGCCGTCGACGGGGTGAGAAACCCGGTTCGTGGCGGGAGTTCGACCGACGGGTCGGCCATGAGCAGCGCGGCTTCGCCGATCATGGTGGCGGTCGACTTGTAACCCGGATGACCGTCGGCCTCGACCACCACGTCGGCGTGCCGGCCGTTGGCGCAGGTGGCCCGGACATCGAGCCGGTAGGTCCACGCGTCGAGCTGATCGACCGGCGGACCATCGCCTGGCTTCGGGCCGACTCGGGTGGCGACTTCGGCGACCCGGCGACGGATCGCCTCCGGGGCGCGCCCGACGAGCCCGAAGCCGGTCTGGAACGCGGCCAACGCCCCGGCGGCCACGGGTGCCGCCGGCGCAGCGCGAGCGGGCAGCATCGAGGCGACCACCGTGCCCTCGACGTATTCGAAGTCGTCGGTGAACATGTCGGCGTCGTCCTCACGGAGCAGCGCCACCGAGCGGTGTACGACCGGCGGGTTGAGGAACGGCGACGGCACCATCGGTGCCAACCAGTCGCCGGTCCCGGCATGGCGTCGGGGCCGGATGCGATAGCCGCCCGACCCGCCCGACGACGGCGGGTCGAGGAGGTGGGCGTCGGTGAACCCGGCGGCACCGCCGCGACGCAACGCGTCGATGCCACTCGTGAAGGTCCCGCCCGACACCGCGTCGGCGATTCCCGACAGCGAACCGCTGAAGTCGGTGCGGCAGGCGACGTCGACCTGCGCGACCGGCGACTGGTGGCGATCCCACGCCGTGCGTGCGGCGAGCCGTGAGCCGAGATCGAACGGCAGCGACTCGAACCCGGCCGTGGGAACGATGCGGGCACCTGAACCGGTCGCCTCGTCGCCGTGCTGGTCGATCATCAGGCGGACCCAGTCGACTTCACCGGTCAGATCGAGCTCGGCCCGGCCGAGGCGGGCACAGGCCTCGTAGACCGGCTCGCCGTACCGCGCGTACGGGCCGACCAGATTGGCGACCACCGATGCGGCGCCGACCATGGCGTCGACCGAGGCGGCGTCGGCCGAGTCGGCGACGAGCACGCCGTCGGGGTCGGCCCCGACCAGGTCGAGGGCCGCCGCCATCCGGTCGGTCGATCGGCCGGCGACCGCCCAACGCAGACCCAGGTCACTCGCGCGGCGTGCGAGGTGGCGGGCGACCTCCCGTCCGGTCACCCCGGTCGGTCCGTACAGGACCACGTCGAACTCGGCCGCGCTCATACCGGCCATCCTCACACACCGCGATTCCCCCGGTTCTTCGCTGCTGGATGACCACCAGGTGGTCATCCAGCAGCAAGGAATCGGGTGGGTGGTCAGGATCGGGACGAACTGGCGCTGCCGCGGGTGGCGAGCCTGGCGCCGGCGGCGCCGGCCACGAGCGCGATCGCTGCTGCAGCCACGGCGATGGCCGGCCACGGCGTGTCGTCGGTCAGCGGCTCCAGCCCGAAGCCGGCGAGTTGCTCGGCGGACAGCTCGTGACGGAGGAGCCCGGCGGCGAGCATCGACGGCTCCACCCCGTCGGCACCGACTGAGAGGTCGTAGGTCAGATCGGCCGGACGTACGTCGAGCTCGAGATGGGTGAACCACCCCGACGTCGGCACCCACTCCATGTTCTCGTCGCTGCGGAGGTCGTCGAGCAGCAGGTCGCCGGCGGCCTCGGAACGGTTGACCGTGAGTCCGACACCGTGCACGAGCGTCGGCCGGTCCGGGGTCAGCAAGAAGACGTCAGCCTCGACACGGTCGTCGGGGTTCCGATCGAACCCGAGGATGTGCAGCGGCACCCAGGGCCGCTCGACAGGGACCTCGACGAGCACCGGCACGCCGTCGCCGGTCGAGAACTCGTCGGTCGCGGCTCGTTCGACGTCGAAGCGGGCGGCCATGAAGTAGGGCGAGCGGTCCGAGTAGAAGTCGAGGAGCTCATCGGCCTCGTCGCCGAGGTCGAAGCCGTTCTCGTCGGCCCAGGCGGCCACGTCGGCGCCACCGCCCTTCAGGACGGTGATGTCGAGGCTGTCGACCTGGGTCTCGAGGATCACCTCGACCGAGCCGGCGTCGGCACTCTCGAGGGCGACACCGAACTCGGCCGCCCTGGGTGCCGGTGGACGGACCTCCTGATCGAGCCGCTGCAGGGTCCAGTTCCCGGCCTTGCCCACGTGGGTGGGCTCTCCGGGGAGCGGGGTGATCGACCCGAACGAGCTCGACGGACCCGAGAACTCGAAGTTGGTGATGTAGCGCTCGATCTCGCCATCCCATGCCACGAAGGTGCTGGTGCGGACCAGACGGACGGCGCCGTTGTCGGCGACGAGGAAGCCGCACGCCGCCGCGGTGGGAGCGACGAGGGTCATCCCCGCCGCGAATGCCAGACAGAACAGTGCGAACTTGCGGGCCATCAGTATCCCCCTGAGGTCGTTGTGTGTGCAGTCCGACGAACCGATGGCCGATCTGGTTCCCGTGCGGTTCGGGCGATGGCGCGGCCGGCTCCGCAGGTACGGTCTCGCCCATGACCGATCTGGCATCGACGTATGGACCGTGGGCCTTGGTGACGGGTGCCGCGATCGGGTTCGGTGAGGCATACGCCGACTTCCTCGCCTCGGCCGGCATCGGGGTCTTGGTCGTCGACCGTGACGGCGACGGCGCGGAGGCGACCGCTGCCCGACTTCGCAGCGATGGCGCCGAAGCCCGGGCGTTCGAGGTCGACCTCGGCGATTCTGATGCGGTCGACAAGCTGATCGCCGACACCGCCGAGATCGACGTCGGACTGCTCGTGGCCAACGCAGCGGCCAGCTTCGTCGGACCCTTCGTCGACCGATCGATCGAATCGCTGCGCAGCGAGATCGGCGTGAACGTCGGCGCCACGCTGGCCCTGGTGCATGCCTTCGTGCCACGCCTGCGAGCTCGCCCCCGCGGCGGCATCGTGCTCATGTCGTCGCAGTCGTCACGTCGGGGGTCGCCGTTGGTGGCCAACTACGCCGCCACCAAGGCCTACATCGCCATCCTCGCCGAGAGCCTGTGGGACGAACTCGGCGAGGAGGGAGTCGATGTCCTCGCCGTGCTGCCCGGTTCGACCCGAACCCCGGGCTGGGAGTCGTCGTCGCCCCAGGAAGGACTCGGGACGTCGAACGTCATGGAGCCGGCCGAGGTCATTCCCGAGGTCTTCGAGGCCATCGGCATGCAGCCGTCGTTGATCCCCGGCGAGGCCAACCGGGCGAACGAAGACCTGATGGGCGGGTTCGACCGAACCGACGCCGTCCGCATGGTGGGTCAGGTCATGCGCGAGATGTACCCCGGCTGATCCGTCAGCGAACCCGGATCACGAGAAGAACTGCTCGCGCAGGATCCGCTCCTCCAGGTTGTGGTGCTCGTCGAACAGCAGCACCAGCTCGTGATCGGGATCCTCGAACACGTCGACGTGGGCCACGTTCTGCAACTCGTCGCTGTCGGCGGCGGCACTCACCGGTCGTTTGTCGGCCTCGAGCGTCTGGAAGCGAACGTGTCCGCTCGACGGCAGCAGCGCACCACGCCACCGCCGGGGCCGGAACGGGCTGATGGGGGTCAGGGCGAGCAGCGGCGAGCCGATCGGGATGATGGGACCGTGGGCCGAGAGGTTGTACGCCGTGCTCCCGGCCGCGGTCGACACGAGGGCACCGTCGCAGATCAGCTCGTCGATGCGCTCGACCCCGTCGATGCTGATGCGCAGCTTCGCCGCCTGCCGGGTCTGGCGATAGAGGCTGACCTCGTTGATGGCCAGGGCCTCGAGGGTCGAGCCGTCGACCGAGGTCGCGTGCATGCGCAGCGGCCGAAGGCCCGTCGGCACCGAGGCAGCCACCCGCTCGTGGAGTCCGTCGACCTTGAACTCGTTCATCAGGAAACCGACCGAGCCCCGGTTCATCCCGTAGATCGGCAGCGCGTGGTCCATGTGGGCGTGAAGGGTGTGCAACACGAATCCGTCGCCGCCGAGCGCAACGATGGCGTCGGCGTCCTCGGCCGGGGCTTGTCCGTAGGCCGCGACCAACTCCTCGAGCGCCGACCGAGCCTTGGGCGAGCCGCTCGCAGTGAAGTGCAGGGTCTCGGTCACTCGCCGATCATGCCACCGCTACCGTCGGGGCATGAGCCATTGGCACCTCGACCTCCGCGATCGTGTCGCCGTCCTCACCTTCGACCGCCCGCCGAACAACTGGATGAGCATCGCAGCGATGACCGAACTGGTCGCGCACCTCGAGGACCTCGCCGCCCGAACCGACGAGGCCAGCGTCGTCATGCTCACGGGCGGCGTCGACGGCTACTTCATCGCTCATGCCGACCTCGACGATCTGGCGAAGCTGGCCGCCGGCGAGCCGCTCGACGGCGACCTCGGTGCATGGAGCCGGGCACTTCATCTTCTCGAGACCATGCCCCAGCCAACCGTTGCGGCCATCGACGGCCAGGCTTGGGGCGGCGGGTGCGAGACCGCACTCGCGTGCACCATGCGCATCGCGTCGGAGCGGGCCCATCTGGGTCAGCCCGAGATCAGCATCGGCATCATCCCGGGTGCCGGTGGCACGCAACGGCTTCCCCGGCTCGTGGGCTCGGCCATCGGTGCCGAGCTGTGCCTCACGGGTCGGGTGATCGACGCGGCCGAGGCGCACCGGATCGGGCTGGTCAACACGGTGCTTCCCATCGACGGGTTCGTCGATGCCGCCGTCGACTGGTGCCGGCAGATCGCTCGACACAACCCGTCGGCGGTGTTCGCGGCTCGACGGGCCGTGGTCGACGGTCTCAAGGGGTCGCTCGAAGACGGTCTGGCGCTCGAAGGCACGTTGTTCCTCGAACTCAATGCGTCCGACGAGGCGCGAGCGGCCAACCAGGCGGTGGGCCGCGACGGAGGCTCGATCAGATGAGCGGCACCTACTCGAGGTTCGTGAACTGGTTCTCGGCGACCAAGCCCGGGTCCTTCGTGGTCAAGCACGTGGCCGCCAAGGTCGATCCGTGGATCTTCGAACGGAGCAACGGTCGCTTCACCATCACCGGCAAGCCGACCGTGCCGATGCTGACGTTGTTCGCGATCGGGCGGAAGTCGGGCGAGCCCCGGCCGGTGCAACTCGCGTACCACCAGGTCGGAGACGACCTGTTCGTCGTCGCATCCGCGATGGGGCAGGAGCGGCACCCGGCCTGGCGCTACAACCTCGAGGCTCACCCCGAGGTCGAGGTGCAGCTGCCCGGGAGGCGGGTGACGATGACCGCCGAGGTGCTCACCGCCGATGAGAAGAACGACCTCTGGCCGGCCATCGCCGAGACGATCCCGCAGATGCACGTCTACGTCGAGCGAACCGACCGCGACATCCGGGTGTTCCGACTCTCGCCTCGCTGAGCTCGACGTCGGGTGGCCGGCTCGGGGTCAGCTCGGGGTCAGCCCGGTGATCACGATGTCGTCGCCCAGCCGTGTGAGCTGATCGGGCGACAGTGCCGGCCCCGGCGTGACCGGGTTGATCCCGAAGTTGTCGAGGCTGCTGTCGAAGCCGCGTGCGAAGACCACACGGAACGGGCCCAAGGGCTCGACGACGAAGGTGAGCAAGGGTCCATCGATCCGGACGGACCCGGCGGGGGCGGTTTCACTGAAGGTCTCGTCGGCGTTGGCGATCGAGCCGATGACGTCGGGACGTCCGAGGCGAGCCGCCACCGCGCTGCTCGTCCCGGCGAACGGCCCGATCGTCTCCACGGGAAGGCCGGGTTGTTCGTAGACGACCACCGCCACCAATCCGTCGGGCTGGGCGATCGGCTCGGACAGCGCCACCATCACGACGACCTTGTCGTCGTCGGCGACCAACGGGGCGGACCCGTCGGACGCGGGGAGAAACGGTGCACCGAGCTCGACCAGTTCAGGCGCGTCGAGGAGGAACGCCGTCGATCCCGCCACCTCGCCGACCTCGGCCGAGTCGGCGAGCGTGACGCTCAGGCCTGGATCGGGCGCGGCAGGCGCTGCGGCGATCAGAGCCAGTGCGTCGTCGACCGTGTCGACCTCGGACAGGACCAGGTCGATCACCTCGACCGGCAAGGTCGATGTCGTGCTCGGCTCGGTCGTGGTGGTCGTCGTCGACACGATCGGTTCGTCGTCTTCGCTCCCGGCGAGGAGCTGGACGCCCCCGAACCCGGCCGCGACGCCGAGGATCGACACCAACAGGTACCCGATCAACGAGCCGATTCGTCGAGAACGTTCCGCCACGGGTCGGAGACTACGGCGCGACGAAGCGACCGAATAGTTCAGGACGCGTGTGCGGCGGCGTCGACGCCCGCCAAGATGGACCCATGACACGCCTCGGCTACCAGATCCCCAATTTCAACTACCCGAACGTCGGGCCCGAGGGGCTCTTCGATGCCGTGGCTGCGCAGGCCCGAGCCGCCGATCGCAGCGGGTTCGACACGGTCTTCGTGATGGATCACTTCTACCAACTGCCCGGGATCGGCGATCCCGACGCCTACATGCTCGAGTGCTACACGCTGCTCGCGGCACTGGCCCGTGAGACCGAACACGTCCGTCTCTCGGCGCTGGTGACCGGCAACACCTACCGCAACCCTGCGGTGCTGGCGAAGATCGTGACCACGCTCGACCTGGTGTCGAACGGCCGCGCCATGCTGGCCATCGGCTCGGGCTGGTTCGAGCTCGAGCACGACTCGTTCGGGATCGAGTTCGAGTCCTTCACCGAGCGTTTCGAGAAGCTCGAGGAGGCGTTGCAGATCATCCTCCCGATGCTCCGCGACGAGCGCCCCAGCCTGGCCGGCAAGCACTACCAGGTGACCGACGCCATCAATCAGCCGCCGCCCGTGTCCGACATCCCGGTGATGGTGGGCGGGAACGGCGAGAAGAAGACCCTACGGATGGTGGCCCAGTACGCGACCGACGGGAACCTGACCTGCGAACGCAACGAGATCCCCCGCAAGGTCGAGGCGCTGGCCGAGCACTGCGACCGCCTCGGCCGCGATCGCAGCGAGATCACGCTGTCGCATCTGACCCGTGTCCTGGTGGCGCCCACCGTCGAGGAGGCCGAGGCCGACCTGCACGAGTTCCTCGCCAGCCGGGGCGACGATCCGACGGCGATGAGCCAGGAGGAGCTCGACTTCTTCAAGGCCATCTTCATCTTCGGCGACGCCGATTCGCTGGCCGAGGCGATGACCGAGGAGATCTCGCTCGGCATCGAGGGCTTCACGTTCAACGCGGTGGCCAACGGTCACAAGCCCGAACGCATCGAGTTCCTCGGCGAGGCGGCGACGAAGATCCTCGGTTAGGCGAGCCGTCAGGGAGGCGAGCTGGCGAGCCGACCGAGGCAGCACGGCGAGGCGGCGACGAAGATCCTCGGTTAGGCGAGCCGCTAGCCTGACCTCTCGGCGGTACCGGCCCAACCCGCCTCACCAAAACCGGAGGAACCCCTGGTGGCCACCACGGCTGCACCCACGAAGTCGCGCGTCCCGACCACGTTCGTCGCCACTCGTGTCGCGATCGTGGCCGTCGGCGCCTACATCGGTGCCCAGGTCATCGCCGACATCGCGAGCGTCAAGATCGGCACCGTGTTCGACCGCGCGGTTGACATGGGCACGTTCATCTACCCGATCACGTTCACCCTTCGCGATGTGGTCCACAAGTCGCTGGGGAGGTCGGCGGCCCGTACCGTCGTGATCACCGCTGCGGGGGTCAACCTGTTCATGGGTGCGTACCTCTGGTTCGCGGCGGGATTCACACCCGATGCGAGCTATGGGTTCGATGCCGAGTTCGGCGCGGTGCTGGGTCCGCTCTGGCGGATCGTCCTGGCATCGATCCTGGCCGAGGTGATCAGCCAGCTGGTCGACACCGAGGCCTACCACTGGTTCGTCACCAAGGTGACCCGGCGACACCAGTGGGCGCGGGTGGTGGTCTCGAACGGGATCGCGCTCCCCATCGACAGCGCCATCTTCGTGGTGGCGGCCTTCGGGGCGATTCCGTTCATGGGCGACCACGCGCTCACCCTGCCGTGGGCGGACGTGTGGGACATCTTCGTCGTGAACCTGGTCGTCAAGGGTGTGGTCACGCTGTTGTCGGTGCCGTTGATCTACCTCACGCCCGACCGGTGGGCCCCTGCGCTCGATGACGATCTCTGACAGGCTGCGCCCATGAGCGACACCATTCTCGTCACCGGCATCATCGACCTCGATCCGGCCAAGCGCGACGACGCCATCGCCGCCGTCGCCAAGGTGATGGACGCGACCCGGGCCGAGGACGGGTGCGTGACCTACACGTTCTCGGCCGACGTCAGCGATCCCGGTCGCTTCTGGCTCCAGGAGCAGTGGCGCGATCAGGCGTCGATCGACGCCCACATGAACCAGCCCCACCTCGCCGAACTGATGGCCGCGATGGGTGAGCTCGGTGTCACGAGCGCCGAGATCACGACCTGGAACGCCACGGAGCAGCCGCGTTAGGCGGCGTCACCGACATGTTGTGGTTCATCGCGGTCCTGTTGGTGTTCGGCGTCGTGTTCGGCGCCATCGCTCGTGCCGTCGTGCCGGGTCGGCAGGAGATGGGGGTCGTCCAGACCTGGCTGCTCGGTGTCGTCGGCTCGCTGGTCGGCGGATTCGGCGGGTACGTGTTGTTCGACATCGACACCGGCGACGGCGCCGTCCAGGCCGCCGGTGTGGTCGGTTCGATCTTCGGTGCGATCGTGACCCTGATCGTGTTCGACAAGTTCATCCGGCGCACGTAGCACCCGATCGCTCTACAGTCGGGCGCCATGGATGCACCCTGGCAGGGCGACACGATTTCGTTGGTCGAGGCGTTCCGATCCGGCGAGCGAAGCCCGACCGAAGAGCTCACCGCGACCTTCGCGGCCGTCGAGGCGTCGGGTCTGAACTCGGTCAGCCACCTCGACCCTGATCGAGCCTTCGCTGCGGCCGAGGCTGCCGATGTGTCGGCCCCCTTCGGCGGGGTGCCGCTCGGGGTGAAGGAACTCGACCGGGTGGAGGGTTGGCCCGACACCCATGCGTCGGTGGCCCTCGCCGACCAGGTCGCCGAAGCGTCCGACCTCAAGATCCAACGCCTCGAGGACGCCGGTGCGGTGCTCTTCGGTCTCACCACGGCCAGCGAGTTCGGAGGGGTCAACCAGACCTACACGAAGCTCAACGGTGCCACCCGGAACCCCTGGGATCTCGACCGGACCCCGGGCGGATCTTCGGGGGGAAGCGCCGCCGGCGTGGCCGGGGGACTCTTCACCATCGCCACGGCGGGCGACGGTGGAGGGTCGATCCGCATCCCTGCCGGGTTCTGCGGCCTGTTCGGCCTGAAGTGCACCTGGGGCCGGATTCCACGCGGTCCCAAGGCCGGTCCGGGCAACCTCACGGCGGTGCCCGGGTGCGTGAGCCGTTCGGTGCGTGACACGGCCCGATGGTTCGATGTCAGCAACGGCTTCGATGCCCGCGACCCACTCAGCCTCCCTCGTGTCGACGGGTGGGAGGCCGGCCTCGACGCCGTGCTCCCCGGGGCCGGGACGCTGCGTGCGGCGATCATCGTCGAGTTCGGCAACGCCGTCGTCGCCCCCGAGGTCATCGAACTGGTCACCGAAGCGGCCGAGTGGGTGATCGCCACGGCCGGCCTCGAACGTGTCGACGTCGACGTGCGGCTTCCCCACACGGGTGGCGCATGGGGCGTGACCGGCGGGGTGGGCCTCGTCCAGACGCTCGGCGACCGCTGGCCCGAGTGCGCCGACGACCTCACCGGGGCGATGCGCGTCGGGATGCAGAACACGATCGAGCACTTCGACGTCCACGCCGCGGTCAAGGCCGAACAGCGTCGCATCGAACTCAACGAGGCCATGGCCGATGTGTTCGACCAGGTCGACCTCGTGTTCGCCGCGACCAACCCCGACGTGGCCTTCGGCGCCGACGGCCGGCTGCCGACGACCTTCGGCGGTCGTGAGGCACGTCCGATCAACAACGGTGCGCTCACCATTCCCTCCAACATCTACGGAAACCCGGCCGTGTCGATCCCGATCGGGCAGGCCAGCGACGGGCTGCCCGTCGGTCTGCAGGTGCTCGCCGGGCACCATCGAGAGCCGCTGCTGCTCGACGTGGCGCGGGTCGTCGAACGTGAACGCTCCTGGCCGTTGGTGGCACCCGCCGCACCGGTGTGACCCGCGCCGGGTGTGGTGGCCGACCGGTCATGGTCGGCTCACCGTTCGCCCACCCCGCCTAGCGTTGCCGGATGCCGCTCCCTGCACCCGCCCCGAACCGCACCGCCCTCGTCACCGGGGCGTCGGCCGGCATCGGCGTCGAACTGTCCCGCCGGCTCGCCTCGCTCGGTCATGGCGTCACCCTCGTGGCCCGGCGAGAGGACCGCCTGCGCGACCTTGCCGCGCAGCTCGAAGCGGCGCACGGCGTCCGCACCGAGGTGATCCCGACCGACCTCGCCGATGCCGACGCACGGTGCACGCTGATGCAGGAGGTCGGCGCCCGCGGGCTCGAGGTCGACATCCTCGTCAACAACGCCGGATTCAGCACGATGGGTGCCGTTGCCGACAGCGATGCCGACCGCGAGATCGACATGGTCCGCACCGATGTCGAGGCGGTGGTCCACCTGTGTGCGATGGCGGTTCCGGACATGGTCGGTCGCGGTCGCGGGGCGGTGTTGAACGTGGCGTCGACCGCTGCGTTCCAACCGCTGCCCGGCCAAGCCGGGTACGGCGGCTCCAAGGCATTCGTGCTCAGCTACACCCAGGCGATGAGCGTCGAGCTCAGGAAGTCGGGGGTGTCGGCGACCGCACTCTGCCCCGGGCCGGTCGAGACCGAGTTCGCCGCTGCGGCCGGCCTCGGGGGCAAGCAGGCGGCCGAGGCGCTTCCCGACGTGATGTGGGTGTCCGCGGCCGAGGTGGCCGAGGCAGGAATCGACGGGCTGGCCGCTGGTCGGTCGGTCGTGATTCCGGGTGTTGCCAACCGGGCCGTGGCCGGACTGGCCAAGGTGGTGCCCCGGCGCGTGCTGCTACCGGTTCTGGCCTGGCGTCATCCGGCGCTCTGAACCGTTCGGCGGGCGCGCCCGGTGATCAGACGATGAACGAGGCGACCGTCGTCAGCGCCATGAGGGCGACGGCGACCACGCAGGCCCAGACGCCGAATCGAACCCAAGCGGGACGACTCTTGAACTGGGCCGAAGTGACCTCGTGGCTCTTCGATGACGGTGGGGTGTAGCGGCTCACGGCCTCAGGCTATCGACGGTCGGTCATGCGTGGGGTGCTCGCGGCGGAGCACATCGACGATCTGTTGCGCAGCGGGCCGAGGCGCTCGTTGACCACGTCGCGGACGTTCGGGTTCGGGTGCACGGGGAGCACGAACTGCACGTCGGGTTGATCGGCGCAGAGCGCCGCCAGCCGTCGCAGATGTCCGCGAGCGGAGGCCCGTGGTGCTCGCGTCGGTGGATCGTCACGAGCACGAAGCGGCCGAGGTGCCCGAATCGGGTGTCGAAACCCGGTGGCGGGTCCTGCCCGGCCACTTGCTGGAGGGCGTCGACGACGGTGTTGCCGGTGACGTGGATCGCGTCGGCCGCCACGCCCGCAACGGGCCATTCTGACGCCTTCCCGACTGCCTAGGCTCCATCAGATGGCACGGATCGACGCACCCGACACCGGCATGGGGCCGCATGTCGACTGGATGATGCACCGGGTTCACATGGCCACGGGCGTGGGAGCGCTGTCCGAGGCCGTCTATGGCAACACCCAGTTGTCCACCCGTGAGCGCGAGGCGGCCCGTTGGGTGGTCGCGCAGCTCAACGATTGCCGGGTGTGTCAGGCGACCGACGCGATCGACGGGGAGGCCCACGGGATCGACGCGCCCTTCTACCGGGACGTCCTCGATTGGCGGGCCACGACGGCGTTGAGCGCCCGCGAACGTCTGGCCGCCGAGTTCGCCGAGCGGTTCGTCCGTGATCACCAGGCGATGGACGACGACCTCTGGGAACGGCTGCGCGCCCAGTACGCCGACGACGAGATCGCCGATCTCGTGTTGTGCTGCGGCACGTTCCTGGGCCTCGGTCGCATGCTCGCCGTGCTCGGCGTCGATCCTCCCGACGGCGGCCTCTCCGTCTGAACCTGGCCAGCCCGGAATTCACCGCGCCGTCTCGGCGGTGTGCGGGAGGATGGGGTGGGGGAGTCGTGCAGGTGTCGGGGGTCTCCTTCGCCCATCCCGGTGGGGCGGAGCTGTTCCGTGACGTGTCGTTCAAGGCCAAGAAGGGTCGGCCCGAACGGCGTCGGGAAGTCGACGCTGCTCGGGTGCATCAGCGGCGCGCTCAACCCAAGCGAGGGCTCGGTCCACGTCGACGCCGACCTGGCCTTCATGCCCCAGGCGATCGGGACCGATCGCACCGGAACCGGAACCATCGCGGCCGATGCGGCGACGACCGTGCGCGAACTCCTGGTGCGGTTCTCCTCGCCCGAGATCCGAGATGCCGCGACCGCACTCGCCCGAACCGAGGCCGCCAACGACGCAGCACCCTCCGACCAGACCGGCATCGACCTGGCCAACGCCTTCGTGACCTGGAACGAGGTGGGCGGGTACGAGAGCTCTTGGCTGCTGCTGCGACCTCCATCGTCACGCTCGAGGCATCGCTCGCCACCTTCGACGGGACCGTCATGTGCGTGACCCATGATCGGTGGTTCATGCGGTCGATGACTCGCTGGGTGATCATCGGTGACGACGGGCGGGTCGCCGAGGCGCTCGATCTCGACGCCGCGCTCGCGGTCATCACCGGCGAGGCGGTGCCGTCCTCCGCCGCACTGCTCGACCTGGGCTGAGGTCAGCCTCCGCGTGTGTCTGCGTCAGCCCATGTCGACGGCTTCGCAGACCTCGACCGTGCCCGTCTCGAGGATGGGACAGCCCTTGGCGATCCCGACGGCCGCATCGAAGTCGGCGGCCTGGATGACGGTGTAGCCGCTCAGGTCGCCGCCGGCCGGACCCACCGACTTGTCGCGATCGATGAGGCGTCGCTCGGCGAAGGGGTTGCCGCCGTCGACGAGCGCATCGCCCATGGAGCCATACCAGGCACCCCACGTGGCCATGGTGGCGTCGACCTCGGCCGGGTCGGTCGGCATGTCGCCGGTGGAGTGGTAGACGAGCACGTACTTGGTCATGAGCTGAACCTCCGAGGTTCGTCGCGGTCTGCCGGGTGCAGTCCGTTCGCCAGGTCGACGAACAGGGCCGCCCGTCTTCGACATCTGCGCCAGGAGAAGTTGGTACGGTCGGCCGCGACATGCCGACCTCACCCCGGATCATCGGACTGGATGCGGTCACGCTGGCGGTCACCGACATGGCTGCCTCGGTTGCGTTCTACGAGGCGCTCGGCTTCGACACCCTCGAGTTCGGCGGGGCCGACGCCGAGTTCACGACCTTCGAGGCCGGGGGAACCCACCTCAACCTGCAACTCGTGGACGAGCCTCCCGAGGTCCGGTGGGGCCGTCCGATCTTCCACGTGACCGACGTCGACGCCATCTACCAGCGGACGATCGAGGCGGGCCTGGTGGCCGAGTTCGCCCCGAAGGACGCGGTCTGGTGCGAGCGGTACTTCCACATCCGGGACCCCGATGGTCACGAGATCAGCTTCGCCACACGGCTCACCAACTGCTGACCCCGCCGCCCAGAGCCCCCGTTCCTTGTACGTCCTCGACCCAATAGTGGTCGGAAGCGGACAGAGAACCGGGTTGGTCAGCCGATCGTCTCGGCGAATGTGTGGAGCACGAGTCCGGCGAGGCCGCCGACGATGGTGCCATTGATCCGGATGTACTGCAGGTCCGGGCCGAGCAGGAGTTCGAGGCGGCGAGCGGTTTCGTCGCCGTCCCAACGGGCGATCGTGTGGGTCACGACGCCGGCGATCTCCTCGTCGAACTGGGTCACCACGAAGTGCACGCCGATCTCGAGGCCGTCCTGCACCTTGGCGATCAGGACCGGGTCGTCGACGAAACGCTGGGCGGTGGCGGCGATGCTGGCGGCGAGGCGGTCTCGCAGTGGCGAGTCCGGGTCGGCCGCCTGACGGCGGAGGCCGTCCTTGAGGTCGGTCCAGGCGGTGCCGACGAAGTCCCGCAGGGCCGGGAGTTCGAGGACTTCCTGCTTGAGCGACTCGCCGCGGGCGATGAGATCGGGGTCGTGCTGCAGGCCGTCGATCAGTCCGGCGACCCGCTCGTCGAGGTGCTGGCGCATGTCGTGGCCGCGGTCGTTGACCATGTCGTCGAGCACCATCCGCGCACCGTCGACGAGGCGACTGAAGATGCGGTCCTCGACGGCCCCGGGGAGCCACCACGGTGACGCCTGCTCGAGCCGGAGCTTCAGATCGGCCCGGTTCTCGTCCAGGTAGACCGACAGGCCGCTCAGCGCAGCATCGACGAGCTCGTCGTGGCGTCCGTCTCGGGTGACCGAGTCGAGGACCCGTCCGGCGAGCGGCGCCACCTCGATGCGCTCGACCCGTTCGCGGATGGCCTCCTCGATCGCGGTCTGGATCTCGTCGTCCCGCAGCAGATCGGCGACCTGGACGGCGCCGTCGAGGGCATACCCCGCCACCTTGCGGGCGTTGACCGGGTCGGCCGCCCATCGCATGGTCCGTTCGGCCGCCCGCGAGCTCCGGACCCGTTCGACGATGGTGTCGGGCGTGAGGAAGCTCTCGGCGATGAATGACCCGAGCGTCGCTCCGAAGCGGTCCTTGCGTGTCGAGATGATGGCCGTGTGCGGAATCGGGATGCCGAGCGGGTGACGGAACAGCGCAGTGACCGCGAACCAGTCGGCGAGGCCCCCGACCATCGAGGCCTCGGCGGTGGCCTGGACGTAGCCGATCCACCCCTCGGCGCCCGCGATCGTCATGATCACGAAGACCACGGTGACCGCCGCCAGGAGGGCACCCGCCTGCCGGCGGGTCACCACCAGGGCGCGGTACTGCTCGTCGCTCGAATGAACCTCAGGGGGCATCTGGGTCGCAACCATGCTGCCGGTCTACCGGCAAAGCGTCGCGACCCCGGTTTCCGGCTCCTTCAGCCTGAGGAGATCGGGGCTCCGCGGGTGGCAGCGTGCAGCTGGTCGAGGGGGGCCTTGGGTCGGCGATCGAAGGTCGCGAGCCCGTTGACCTCCTGGTAGGTGTCGGTCAGCTGGGTCCAGCAGGCGCCGGCCAGCACGTCACTGTCGTGCACCGCCGCCCACAGCTCGCGGTAGCGGGCGACGAGAGCATCGGTATCCCGGACATCGCCGTAGCCCCACGCAGCCCCGTCGGTGTCGCCGCTCATGGCGATTCCGCCGAACTCGGTGAGCATCGGTGCTCGGTGTCCGAGCGGTGCACGCTCGACGTCGGCCGCCAGCCCATCGGGCCGTGTACCCGCGAGCAGCGCGTCGATCGCGGCCCGTGAGCCGTAGCGCTGCCGCAGCTGGTCGGCATCCTGGTCGTAGTCGTGGATGCCGACGATGTCGCCGCCGATGGTCTGCCATCCGTCGTTGGCACTGACCGGGCGGGTCCCGTCGAGGGCATCGCAGATGCCGGCCAGTGAGCGAACGAGCGCCTGCTGCTGGGGGTCGGTACCGACGGCATCGACCCCCCACGACTCGTTGATCGGCACCCACGACACCACCGACGGGTGGGAGCGGTGGGCCGCAATGACGTCGGTCCATTCGTGGAGCAACGCAGCCGCGGATCGAGGCCCGGCACGGTAGGCGCTCGGCATCTCGACCCAGGTCAGCATGCCGAGCCGGTCGGCCCAGGCGAAGAACCGGGGGTCCTCGATCTTCTGGTGCTTGCGGACGCCGTTGAACCCCAGTTGTCGGGCCAGCTCGAGATCGTCGCGGAGCGAACCCGAACTCGGAGGAGTCGCGCCCGTCTCGGGCCAGTAGCCCTGATCCAGGACGAGGCGGAGGGGGTAGGGCCGTCCGTTCACGCAGAACCGTTGGTCGCGAATCGCCACGGATCGCAGTGCACCGGTCGACTCGACGGTGTCGACCAGCTGCCCGTCGCTGGTCTCGAGGCCGACCTCGAGGTGAAGGAGCTGTGGCGAGATGGGCCACCACGCCAACCCCCAGCGATCGTCGATGCCGCCGTCGCCGATCTGGACCGTGCGGCGCAGATCGGGTCGCGTCACCAGGAGCCGCTCGTCGGCGAGCACCCGGCCCGTCGACGCGCCGGTGATCCGGACATGGGCCGCCAGTCCGGCCGGCAGCGGACCCGAGACCTGCACGCGGACATCGAGGGTCATCGCTTCGGGATCGCCGACGGTCTGGACCTCGCGCACGTGCGTGCGGTTCCGTCGCTCGGTGAAGACGCTGCGGCAGATGCCCGTCGTACGCGGGTACCAGATGATGTGGGGCTCGTCTTGCCAGTCCTGCTTGCCGCGCGGGGCGTCGAGGTCGCGGGGGTCGTCGTCGACCTCGACCACCAGGTCGACGTGGCCGTCGTCGGAACGGGCGGCCTCGGTGATGTCGACCTCGAACGGCGTGGAGCCGCCGACGTGGCTCCCCACCCGGGCGCCGTTGGCCCATACGACTGCGATTCGGTCGACGCCGCCGAAGTGGACGATGTGCCGTCGATCTCGATCGGTCTCACCGAGGTCGAGCGATCGGCGGTACCAACACCGACCGACCGGATCGGTCGTCCCGATGCCGCTTGCGGCGGTCTCGGGGGCGAACGGCACCTCGATGGTGCGCTCGAAGCGCACGGTCGAGGGATCGTGGTGGTCGCCGTCGGTGTCGAGGGAGAATTCCCAGGGGCCGTCGAGCGAGGAGAACGGACGCCTCAGCGACGGACGTGGGTGTTGGGTCGGATCGATCACGCCGTCAGTCTGTCCCCAATCGATCGGCGAAGGCTCGACGACCGGCTCCGCCGCGAGGTGTCGCGCCATCCACCGCTGAACCGGTTCGGCCCGATCTGCGAGGCTGGCGCGGTGTCCGACGAGGTTCAGCGAGGGTCGTGGCCCCAGGTGTTCTGGCTCGCACAGCACACGAGCAGCCCGGCGGTCGTCGACCGGGCGACCACCACCGCCGCCGAGCTCGCCCGACTCGACCTCGGAACCCGGGTCGAACCCGGCCAGCACGTCGCGATCGCGGTCGGAAGTCGGGGGATCACCGGTCTCGACGAGGTCGTGCGCGCCACGGTCGCCCACCTCCGGTCGCTCGGGGCCGAGCCGTTCGTGGTGCCGGCCATGGGGAGCCATGGCGGCGCGACGCCCGACGGGCAGACTGACGTCCTCGCCGGATACGGGATCACCGCCGACCTGGTCGGCGCGCCCGTCCGCTCGCAGATGGGAGTCGTCGACCTGGGCCGCCCGCTCGACTTCCCCGTGTTCTTCGATCGGCTCGCGGCAGAGGCCGATCACGTGGTCATCGTCAACCGCATCAAGCCGCACACCATGTTCGAGGGGTCGGTCGAGAGCGGCCTGGCGAAGATGCTGATGATCGGACTCGGCAAGGGTGAGGGCGCCGGCACCTATCACGCCGCAGAGTGGGACCACGGCTGGATGCCGATCGTCGAGGCGGTCGTCCCCCACATCCTCGATCGGGTGAACCTGCTGGCTGCGGTGGCGATCGTCGAGAACCACCACGACGAGACAGCGGCGGTCGAAGCCGTCGATCCCGCCGACCTGTTGGCGGCGGAGGCCCGGCTGTTGAAACAGGCGTCGGGTCTGTTGCCCCGTCTCCCGTTCGCCGACAGCGACGTCTGTCTCATCGACGAGATCGGCAAGGACCTCAGCGGGTCGGGCTTCGACGTCAACGTCGTCGGCCGCAAGGGGTCCTTCCACGAACCGAGGGCCGATCTGCACCCGCGGATCCGGACGATCATCGTGCGCGGCCTCAGCCCGGGTACGCACGGCAACGCCCACGGCGTCGGCCTCGCCGAGCTGTGCCGGACCCGCGTCCTCGAACAGATGGACCGCGACGCCACCTGGGTGAACGCCATGACGAGCGGTGATCTCGCGGCCGGAATGGCGCCGGTGAACTTCGAGACCGACCGCCAGCTCCTCGATGCGGCGCAGGTGCGCAACGGGCTGCGGTCCCGCTCGGAGATGCGGCTGATCTGGATCCGCAACACGCTCGACGTCGACCGCTGCGTGGCGAGTGTCGCCCACCTCGACGAGGCCCGCTCGCGCCAGGATCTGGAGGTCTTGTCCGAACCGCTCGCACTCCCGCTCGACCCCCGGGGAAACCTGCCCGACCAGCTTCCCCCCGATCCGCCAGGAGCCCCATGACCGACGATTCGCAGCCCGACATCCCGCTTCACCGCTGGAACACCGACTTCACCTGGACCGACCACACGGGAACGCCGAGCCACCTGACCGCCGAGCAGGTACGTCAGTTCGACGAGGACGGCTACTTCGTGCTCGAGGACGTCTTCACCGCCGACGAACTCGCCCCCATCATCACCGAGCTCGACGGCATCGAGTCGCTCACCGACGAGTTCCTCCAGCTGGCCGAGGACGGACGGGTGATGATCGCCGAGACGGGGGCCATCACGTTCTCGCCGAACCTCGTCCGGCACTCGGAGACGCTCCGCGAGTTCACCCGGCATCCGAAGCTCCTCGGCATCTGTGCCGATCTGGTCGGACCCGACGTGAACCTGTACTGGGACCAGGCGGTCTACAAGAAGCCCGAGAAGCCGCGCCGGTTCCCGTGGCATCAGGACAACGGCTACACCTACGTCGAACCGCAGCAGTACCTCACGTGCTGGATCGCGCTGACCGACGCCACCGTCGAGAACGGTTGTCCGCAGGTCGCGCCCGGTCTCCACCGCCTCGGCACGCTCGAACACACCTACATCGAGCCCCTCGGCTGGCAGATCTTCGAGGAACCGCCAGCGAAGGTCGCGGCCCCGGTCCGTGCCGGTGGTGTGGTCGTGTTCTCGTCGCTCACACCGCATCTGACCGGCCCGAACACGACGAGCGACGTGCGCAAGGCCTACATCGTGCAGTACGCCCCCGAAGGCGCCATGGTGCTGCTCGGTGAGGACGCCCAACCGATCACCCACCATCCGATGGCCGACGCCGACATCCGGTTCCCGGTCCTGCGCAACGACCAGCCCGTCTGACCTCGAGCCTGACCGGCGACGCCTACCGGCTCTTCTGCTTCTTCCTTCTCTTCTTCTTCTTCGGCTTGTTCTTGTTCTTGATCTTGTCGCCCTTGTTCTTGGCGCCCTTGTTCTTCTTGTTCTTGTTCTTCTTGGTTCGCTTGTTCTGCTCGGCCTTCCTCGTTGCCTTGTCGCCCTTGCCCCTCTTCACGGGCTTCTTGGACGCCTTGTCCGCGCGGGTCGTCGGGGTGTCGGGCCCGCTGCCGGCGAGGGCTTCGGCCGCCGCCTTCACTGCAGCCGCTCGCACCGGGCCGAATCCGGGTACGCGGCCGAGGTCACCGGCGTCGGCGGCGGCCACCGATCGAACGTCGGCGAAGCCGTGCTCGACCAGGGTCTCGGCGGTCGCCACACCCACCCCGGGCACCTCGGTCAGGGCCGCTCGGGTCGTTGTCGTGTCCTGCCCCATGTCCCACCTCCTGGTTGTTTCATCGGCTCGTCGCCTGCGGGCCTGAAGTCCGACCCGCCCACCCGCGGAACATCAGGGGACGAGGACGACCTTGCCGCCATCGACGCCGGCGACCAACTCGCCGAAACGTCGAGGAAGCGATGGCAGGTCGACCGTCTCGGTGATGAGTCTCCCGGCGTCGATCCGGCCGTCGGCGACGGCATCGATGGTGTCGGTGAAGTCGTCGCGGCCGTAGAAGATCGAGAAGCGCACGTCGAGCTCCTTGCTCACGCCGAAGTACGGGAAGATCGAGTCGGGTGCGATGCAGATGCCGATCACCCCGACCCGACCGTCCACGTCGGCCAGCTGCATCCCGGCATCGATGAGCCCCGGACGGCCCGTGCACTCGAGCACGACGGCCGGACCGACCTCTCGTTCGGCACCGTGGGCTGCCACCTCGGCCGGATCGAGCGCCTCGTCGGCGCCGAGATCGAGTGCGATCCGGCGCCGGCTCGGGTCGGGCTCGGAGACCACGATGTTCCCTGCACCCATGGCTTTCGCCCACACCAGGGCAGCGATGCCGATCGGGCCGCCGCCGAGGATGGTGACGTCCTCGCCCGCGCGGAGATCCACGCGTCGGAGCGCTCGTCGAGCGATGGCCAACGGTTCGATCAGCGCCTGTTCGGTGCCGGTGATCGATGCGGGAACGGCGAACAACTCGTCGGCCCGCAGCGTCGTCTGCTCGGCGAATCCGCCTGGCCGCACCATGCCGACCAGTTCGAACGCGACGCAGTGATCGGGCCGCCCTGCGAGGCAGAAGCGGCACGTGCGGCACCCGAAGAACGGCCGGCCGACGACCGCATCGCCGACGTCCCACCCTTCGACGCCGGGCCCGAGTTCGGCCACCGTGCCTGCGATCTCGTGACCGAGCACGGCGCCGGCGTCGGCCATCTGGCTCGCGATGTGCAGGTCGCTTCCGCAGATCCCACAGGCGGTGACATCGAGGACGACCTCGCCCTCGCCCGGCTGGGGATCGTCGAGGTCGACGAGCTCGAGATCGGGCCGGTCGTCGGTGAGGACGGCCGCCTGCATCAGGACTGGATGACGACGACCGGCGGGTCCTCGACGCCGTGCTGCTCGGCGCACATCGCCTCGTAGAGCGGCAGGATCAGATGCGCGTCGATCACCAACTCGACGTTCCCGTCGGCGCCGAGGTTGAGGTTGGCGCCGTGGATGGTGAACCACACGTCGGTGGCCTCGGTGTTCGACTCCGGCACCGTCAGCGTGTGGGTCGAGCCTGCGGGCTCGTAGAGGTAGGACCCGGCGGTGTTCACCTCGTCGGGGCTCTCGAGGTAGTGCCAGCTGCCGCTCTGGGTGAATGCGTACACGTGGCCGGTGTGCTTGTGCGTCTGGATCTGGGCCCCCGGGGCGAACCGGTTTCGGACGACCCAGACGCCGTTGGCCAAGTCGACCTGGAGGAGCTGGAGCAGCGACCCGTCGCCGATGTCGACGAACGGCAGGTCGTCCTCCCCTCGGTGGATGGTCATTGGTTCGGCGATCACGGCAGCCATGGGTTCTCCTCGGGCTCGGGTTGTGGGGTCGACGTGACGGTAGCGTCGTCTTCGTCCACCCGTACCAGCGCACCAGGTCAGCGCGATCGAGCCCGCCCGGCCCGCCGGTGGGCCAAGATCTCCTCCATGGCGAAGGTGAAGCGGCGTCGCGGCGTCCGGAAGTGGCTCCATCACCTCCGGGTCGTGCTCAGCGATCGCGAGCAGATCCGCACCCAGCTCTGGCTGGTTCCGACCATGTTCGTGTTCGCGGCCGTGATCCTCGCCGAAGTGATGTTGACCATCGACGAGCGGGTCGGCGATCGGCCCGGTCGCATCTGGTTCCGAGGCACCGGTTCAGCGGCGACCGAGGTGCTCGGGGTTCTCGTGACGTCGATGCTCGCGTTCATCGGAGTCGTCTTCTCGATCAGCGTCGTCGCCGTCTATCTCGCGAGCACGCAGTTCTCTCCGCGCGTCCTGCGTCAGTTCACGAGGGACTGGGTCAATCAGCTGAGCCTCGGGGTGTTCTCGGCGACCTTCGCCTATGCCGTGGTGCTGCTCGCGTCGATCGAGGCACCGACGGCGGACGTGGTCGAGGTGCGCTATTCGGTGACGCTCGCCTTCGCGCTCACGTTGCTCAGCCTGTTGGTCTTCCTCGGCTACGTGCACCACATCACGCAATCGATGCGGGCTGCACAGGTGATCGAGATCGTCGCTCGCGAAACTCGGACCGCGATCGCGAGGAACCACCAGGGACTCGACCGGATCCTGACCCGCGACGATGTGCCGTGGACCGGGCAGACGCCCGACGACGTGCTCCGCATGCGAGAGCCGGGCGTGATCGCCGAGCTCAAGGCCGCCCGGATCGCCGAGGCGGCTCGCGGCCACGGGGTCGCGCTCGAGTTGCTCACCGACATCGGCGCCTATGTCCCGACGGGTGCCCGGCTCTTCGGCGTCCATCGTCTCGAGGCAGCGACGGATCCCGAGGCCGTGCCGATCACGATCCTCGACGTGTGGTCGTTCCTCGAGGTCGAGATCGAACGGACGGTCGAGGACGACCCGGCGTTCGGGTTCCGGCAACTCATCGACATCGCCGAGCGGGCACTCTCTCCGGCAGTCAACGACCCCACGACCGCGATCCAGGTCATCGATCGGCTGGAGGACTTCCTGTTCATCCTCCGCGACATCGACATCCCCGAAGGGGTGATCCCCGACGCCCGTGGCGTCACCCGGCTGTTCATCGCAGCACCGTCGTGGGACGACTACGTCCATCTGGCGTTCCGGGAGTTGTGCGAGTGCGGGCGCGAGTCGGGGCCGTTCATGCGTCGCGTCGCAAAGGCACTGGAGCATCTCATGGACGAGATGCCCGAGCACCGAGCCGATCGCCTCGCGGTGCTCCAGCACTACTGCGCGCTCGTGACCCCGCTCACCGGGTGACTTTGGGGGTCGCGGCGACCGCTGTCACGATGGCCGCCGTGAAGGTGTGGATCGACCAGGACCTCTGTACGGGGGATGGACTCTGCGTCGATCACTGCCCCGAGATCTTCGTACTCCTCGAGGACGGCATCGCCTATGTCCGCGACGGCATGGACATCGGGAACGATCCGGGTGGGGCCGGCAGCATCGTGCCGGTGGCCCCCGACTTCCAGGAAGAGGTGGTCGCAGCGGCGGACGATTGCCCGGGCGAGTGCATCTTCATCGAGATCGACCCGCGAGGCCACGACCTCTGATTCAGCGGCCGGTCCGGATGTAGTCGACCAACTGCTCGGCCTTGGTCTCGAGCTCGTCGACCCGACACTTGACCACGTCGCCGATGCTGATGATGCCGACCAGGGAGCCGTTCTCGACGACGGGAACGTGGCGGAACCGTCGTTCGGTCATCAGGTTCATCAGTGCATCGACGTGAGCGGCGCGATCGCAGGTGAAGACCTCCTCGATCATCAGCTGGGCGACGTTCTGGCTCAGCGCTTCGGCGCCGTCCTGCGCGAGCCGGCGGACGATGTCGCGCTCGGACAGGATGCCGATCACCGTGGTGCCGTCGCTCGACACGACGAGCGCGCCGACCCCGTGTCGTTCGAGGACGCCGATGGCGTCGGCGACCGTGTCGTCGGGGCCGACCGTGGCCACCTCGCTGCCCTTTCGTTCGAGGATCTCGGATGCGAGCATGGGACTCCTCCTCGGTTGGTGCGGGTCGTGTGGGTCCCCATGATGACGCACTCTGCCGAGGCGTGCTCGTGGGCCACGTGCGCTGGTCCGAACGGGTTCCTCCGCGCTGCCCGCAACCGAACCGTCAGACGCCTTACGCTCGTTGTCGATGGTTGCATCCCCCGGCTACGACGAGTTCTCGTTCTTCGAGGACAACGCCCGCGAGGCGGGACTCGACCTCGTCGGCCCGCCGACGGTCGAGCGGTGCGAGGCCACCCTCGCTGATGGCCGCGTCCTCAGCGGCCTCCGGTGGGGATCGGCGGCGCCTGAGGTCGTGTTCCTTCACGGCGGCGGTCAGAACGCACACACCTGGGACACCGTCGCGCTGGCCCTCGGTCGCCCGATCCTGGCGGTCGACCTTCCTGGGCACGGGCACTCGGCCGACACGTCGCCGACCCGCCCGGTCGGGCCGGCGTCGCTGGCCGACGACGTGGCGGGCATGGTCGAGCAGCTGGCTCCCGACGCCCGGCTCACGGTCGGCATGTCGCTCGGCGGCCTGACCGCGACGGCGCTGGCCGGCGACCGACCCGATCTGGTTCGGCAGCTGTTCCTGGTGGACATCACCCCGGGCGTGAACCACGACAAGGCATCCGACATCATCAGCTTCCTGGCGGGCCCCGAGTCGTTCGCCTCCTTCGACGAGATCCTCGAGCGGACGATCCTCTTCAACCCGACCCGGTCCGAGAGTTCGTTGCGCCGTGGTGTGCTTCACAACAGCGTGCAACTCGACGACGGCAGCTGGGTGTGGCGTCACCAGCGTGGCCGTCCGCGCCAACTCGACGGCGACGACGCCGTCGACCTCGACCACAGCGTCCTGTGGGACACCCTCGAGTCGCTGGCCGCACCACTGACCATCGCGCAGGGCGCCGATTCCCCCGTTGTCGACGACGACGACATCGCCGAACTGCGCCGCCGCCGGCCTGACGCGACGGTCCACGTCGTCGACGGGGCCGGGCACTCGATCCAGGGCGATCGTCCCGTCGAGCTCGCGGCGCTCATCGACTCGACGTTCTCGGGGTCTTGACCCCGACCGGGGCGAAGCGCCTCTCGACGAGACATCGCGTTGCGACGATGGCGCTCGGCGCACTCGCGTTGCTGGCCGCCGGCTGCGCTCCACCCGGCGGAGAGGACACGACGTCGCCGCTGGCCGAGGGTGAGGACCAGGTGTTGGCCGAATCGCCTGCGCCGATCCGTCCGGCCATCGTTCTCGGGACTCGCGACCCTGCATCGGTCCTCGCGGGTGCCGGGCTGGTGTTCGGGACCGCCGGTGGCGCCGCGGTGTTGTCTGTCCAGGGCTACGAGACCGATCCGCTGGTCCAGCAGGCCGTGGTCCGAGACGTCTACGCCGCCGACACAGGAGAACCGGTCGGCTCGGTGGTGGTCTTGACCCTCGCGCCGGGGGTGTTCACCTCCACGGCGGCGGTCGACGGATACGTCCGTGGGCTCGCGTCGGGAGCGGCCGAGTCGGTCGGCGGCGCTCAGGAGATCGCCCTGGGCGGGGTCGACGGGTTCTTCGCGTCCACCGAATCGCAGGCGTTCGTCACCTTCCGGCTCGACGACGTGGTCGCGCTCGTGTCGGCGCCCACCGGCGGCGGGGCCCAGACGCTCGCGGCCACCATCGCCCAAGGTGCGCTGAGCGGCGCCGGTGGTGCCGTCTCGACCGTCACGCCGTTCGCGGAAGTGCCTGCTTCGTCCGCCTTCGTCGATCTCGAAGGATTCGAGTTCGACCTGTTCCCGGGCGACGACGAGAAGGGCGACCTGGCCTACGAACCCCAGCCCGCACCGTTGCTCGACGGCCTCCTGGGCTTGCCCGAGGCCCGCCTCGTGGTCATCGGCAACGAGATCCGTGGGGCGGCGTGGGTCCTGCCTGCTGCGCGCGCCAGCTACGCCTCGGCGGAAGAACTCGTCGAACCGATGCGGCTGCTCGCGGCCGAGCGCTCGGGAGGTGAGGTGACCGAGGAGGTCGTGGCCGGTCGCACGGTGTTCGCCGGCGACGCCGGCGCGTCGGTTCGGGTCGCCGTCGACGAGAACCTGGTGCTCGTGGTCGACGGGATCGACCCCGTGAACGCGGACGCCATCCTGGCCGAGTGGTTGGGCTCACTCGGCACGACCTGAACGGTGCGCGGTGCGGCGCTACTCCTGAACGAGTTCGATCAGGGTGCCGAACGCTGCCTTGGGATGCACGAAGGCGACGGTGGTCCCGCGGCTGCCTGGCCGCGGTGCCTCGTCGATGACCCGACCGCCCTGGTCCTTCACCGACTGCAGCGCCGCAGCGCAGTCGTCGACGCGGTAGCCCACGTGATGGATGCCCTCACCCTTCTTCTCGAGGTACTTCGCCACCGGCGACTCGGGGGTGGTCGGCGTGAGCAACTGGATGTAGCTGTCGGCCACTGCGAGCAATGCTTCCTCGACACCGTCGGAGGCCACGGTCTCGCGGTGCTCGACGGTCGCACCGAAGGTGGTGTGGTAGTAGGCGATCGCCGCCTCGAGGTCGTTGACGGCGATGGCGACGTGGTCGATCTCGGTGAGCATCATCGGCCTCCAACGTAGCGCTGCCTGCGCCCCGAGCACGATCACCGCGGTGCGCGGTCACTTCGCTAGACTGATCCCGATGTCGAGCGACGACGAGCTGCTCCGCGCCGGATTCGCCGCAGCCTCCGAACTGGTCGCACAGGCGCGTCTCGAGGCCGACGCCATCCTCGACGAGGCGAATCGCCGAGCCGACCTGATGGTCGTCAAGGCCGAACGCGCCGCGGCGGCCAAGCGCAGCGAGGCGGAGATCTACCTCCAGAAGTCCAGGGCCGTGCTGGAGATCGCCCAACAGCGGGCGAGCAACCGGCCGCAGGTGCTGTCGTCCTTCGAGGCCGAGTCCACCCCCCACGCCGCCGACCAGCGACTCGATCTGACGCTCGACGACCCGCAGCTGACCGACGAGCACCTCACGACAGGTCGGGGCCCCCTCCCCGAGGGATTCGACCGACTCCTCGGCAATGCCGTGTCGGCTGCAGTCGCGAACTCGGTTGCGTCGACCCGCCGCTCCCACCGCTGATCCGAGCACTCCGGCCGCCGGGCTGGGGTCGAGGACGACCCTCCACCTAGGGTGGAGGGTCCCATCGTCCGCTCTCCCGGGGGAGACCATTTCATGCCAGGTTCCGTGATTCTCGCCGGCGCACGCACGCCGATCGGCAAGCTTTCGGGTGCGTTCGCCGGACTCGCCGCCACCGACCTCGGTGGTGCAGCCATCAAGGCTGCGCTCGAGCGGGCCGAGGTCAGCCCCGACAAGGTCGACTACGTCTTCATGGGCCAGGTGCTGCAGGCCGGGGCAGGTCAGATCACTGCACGTCAGGCGGCGGTCAACGGCGGGATCCCGATGGACGTGCCGTCCACCACGATCAACAAGGTCTGCCTGTCCGGTCTGAACGCCATCTTCCTCGCCGACCAGTTGATCTCCTCCGGTGTCGCCGACGTCGTGGTGGCTGGCGGCATGGAGTCGATGACCAACGCCCCCTACCTCCTTCCCGGCGCACGTGCGGGCTACCGGGCCGGCGACAAGGAAGTCATCGACTCGATGATGTACGACGGGCTGTTCTGTGCGTTCGACGACTGCGCCATGGGACTCGGCACCGAGCGCTACGCCGGAGCCGTCGGCCTCGCCCGCGAGCCCCAGGACCAATTGGCAGCTGCCAGCCACGAGCGGGCGGCCCGAGCCATCAAGGACGGCCTCTTCGCTGAGGAGATCGTGCCGGTCGAGGTACCGCAGCGCCGTGGCGACCCGGTGGTCGTCGATACCGATGAGGGTGTGCGTGCCGACACGACCGTCGAGAGCCTGGGCCAGCTGCGCCCGGCGTTCGAGAAGACCGGGAACATCACGGCCGGCAACGCCAGCCAGATCAGCGACGGCGGTTCGGCGGTGGTCGTGGTGTCGAAGGCCTTCGCCGACGAGCACGACGTGACGCCGCTCGGCGAGGTCCTCGGTTATGGCCAGGTGGCCGGCCCCGACGCGTCGCTGCTCACCCAACCGAGCCGGGCCATCAACGCCGCCCTCGGTCAGTCGGGCAAGCAGGTCGGCGATGTCGATCTGTTCGAGATCAACGAAGCCTTCGCTGCCGTCGGCGTGGCCTCGATGGACGAACTCGGCATCAGCGACGAGATCGTGAACGTCAACGGTGGTGCCATCGCCCTCGGCCACCCGGTGGGCATGTCGGGCAACCGACTGGCCCTCACGTTGCTCCACGAGCTCAAGCGCCGCGGCGGTGGCCTCGGTGCCGCCGGCCTTTGCGGTGGCGGCGGTCAGGGCGACGCCATCGTGGTCCGCACGCTCGGCTGATCGACTCGCCGGTCTCCGTCACCGCTGAGGTGACCGAAGGCACATCGTCATCACCTTGTCATCACTGTTGCAAATTCGTAACATGTGAGTCTGTGAAAGGCACCCATCTCGACCGCGACGGCGAGTCGCTGCTCGCGGTCGCGCGGCATCGTGGTGGCCGTCGTCCTCGGGATCGGACTCGGACTGCTGGTGCTCGTCGTCGCCACCCGCGTCGGCAGCGCCATCGGCGGCTGAGCCTCGAACGTCGCGAGCGGCGACGGGTCGTCGGTCTCGAATCCGGCGGAATCGGGCGTCTATTCGGGCTCGTCCTCGTCGTACCAGTCCGACGCGTCGATGCCCAGCGTCGGGAGGACCACCCCCGGCTTCTTCGTGAACAGGTTCGTGCGGCCGATCGTGGCCTCGGCGACTTCGTCCTCGGTGTCGTCGGTGTCGTCGTCGTCTCGAGGTGTCGGGTCGCCGTCGTCGGCCGCGACGTCGAGCCCACCGGTTCCGAAGCCGCCCTCGGGGACCAGGGTCGCGGCAGGCGGTTCGGCTGCGAGCACTCGCTCCTCGACCGTTCCGTGGTCGCCGGGCGACTCGGTCGTCGCCGTCTCGGCGAACTCGGGGGCCGCTGGGTCGTCGCGCAAGAGCGGCACGACGTCGGCCATGTCGGACTCGCCGTCATCCGCCAGGAGGATGGACGTGGGGTCGAACGGCAGCTCGTCGTGGGCAGCCATCGCCGGTTCGGTCACCTCGTGCGACCGCAGCGGATCGTCGTCGATCTCAAGCGCGGACGGGTCGAAGGTCATGTGGGCGGGTTCGGCCGACGACGCTTCCTCGTCGGACGGTGAGATCTCGTCTGACGGCGCGATGCCGCCGAGCGGCGCAGCGTCGGCCGCGACCTCGGCTGGGTCGATCGCCGTGTCCTTCGGGTCGGGTCGGGGGTCCGCTTCGGGCTGACCATCGAGCGACTCGACGATGTGGGACAACAACAACAGTCCGCGATCGAGCGGTGTCTCGTCGCTCGCGAGGGACAGCGCAGGTGCGGCCGGCTTGCCGGCCTCGATGACGGCGGCGAGGTCGGCCGGCACGAGGTCGCAGACGACATCGAGCGCCGCATGGACGTCCTCGGCCGTGAGGCCGGCGCGTCCGTGAGCTCGGACGTACCCGGCCGGGTCGTGCAGGTATTCGGTCCGCTCGTCGGGGCGCTCGACGAGATCCCAGAGCAGGTGCAACAAGGTCGCCATCGTGGTCCCGAAGATACTCGCCGAGCGACCCGGCGTTTGACAAGGGAGACGGCACCCTCATTCACTGTCGGCGTGGCCAAGCCCCTTGTCATCGTCGAGTCTCCGGCGAAAGCGCGCACGATCGAGTCGTTCCTCGGCGGCGATTTCACGGTGCTGTCGTCGATCGGGCACGTCCGCGATCTCAAGGCCAAGGGGCTCTCGGTCGACGTCGACAACCACTTCAAGCCCGACTACGAGGTCCACGCCAGCAAGAAGGAGGTCATCCGTGACCTCCGGGCCGCGCTGAAGGACGCCGTCGGAGCTCTATCTCGCGACGGATGAGGACCGCGAGGGCGAGGCCATCTCGTGGCACCTGCTCGAGATCCTCAAGCCACAGGTCCCGGTTCGGCGGATGGTGTTCCACGAGATCACCCGCAGCGCCATCGAGCATGCGGTCGAGAACTGGCGAGACATCGACTACGGCCTCGTCGATGCTCAGGAGACCCGGCGCATTGTCGACCGGTTGTTCGGGTATCCCGTGTCGGGCCTGCTGTGGAGAAAGGTCAACCAGGGGCTGTCGGCCGGTCGGGTCCAGAGCCCGGCGGTGCGACTGGTGGTCGAGCGCGAGCGTGAACGGATGGCGTTCGTCGCCGCCGGTTACTGGGACCTCGAGGCATCGTTCGCGACATCGCCGGGGTTCGCGGCAAAGCTGACCAGGGTCGACGGAGCCAAGGTGGCGACCGGCAAGGACTTCGACGACTCGGGCCGTCCGAAGAACGCTCAGGTGGCCGTCCTCGACGAGCCGACCGCCCGCGACCTCCGCGTGCGCCTCGATCGGCGCGTCGTTCTCGGTCAACAGCACCGAGACCAAGCCCTACCGGTCGCGGCCGAAGCCTCCGTTCATGACCTCGACGCTTCAGCAGGAGGGCGGCCGCAAGCTCCGCATGAGCGCGTCGCAGGTCATGCGCGTCGCACAGGGGCTCTACGAGAACGGCTACATCACCTACATGCGAACCGACTCGATCACGCTGTCGGACACCGCGATGAACGCGGCCCGGGGCCAGGTCCGCGAGCTGTACGGCAACGAGTACCTGCCACGACTCGCCCCGGGTGTACGCCAGCAAGTCGAAGAACGCCCAGGAAGCCCACGAGGCGATCCGACCAGCGGGCGACACGTTCCGCACGCCGGCCCAGGTCGCGGACGAGCTCAACAGCCAGCAATCGGCGGTCTACGACCTGATCTGGAAGCGGACCGTCGCTTCGCAGATGGCCGATGCGGTCGGTCAGACCGTGTCGGTGCGCATCGGCGCCGAAGCCGCGGTCAGTCCGGCCGTGGCCGACGCTCCGCGGGTGACCGAATGGTCGGCGAGCGGTCGCACGATCACCTTCCCGGGATACATGCGGGCCTACGTCGAAGGGTCCGACGATCCCGAGGCCGATCTCGACGACAGCGAGTCGTTGCTGCCCGCCATGGCCGAGGGTGACGCGCTGCCCGATCCGGCGATAGAGACCAAGGATCACACCACGCAGCCGCCGGCTCGGTTCACCGAGGCGTCGCTGGTCAAGCGGCTCGAGGAACTCGGCGTGGGTCGTCCGTCCACGTACGCCTCGATCATGCAGACGATCCAGGATCGTGGCTACGTGTGGAAGAAGGGCTCGGCGTTGGTGCCGTCGTGGACTGCGTTCGCCGTGGTCAACATGCTCGAAGCCCAGTTCCACGACCTCGTCGACTACGAGTTCACGGCCCGGATGGAAGACGACCTCGACCAGATCGCGGCCGGCGACAAGGAGCGGGAGGCCTGGCTTCACACCTTCTGGTTCGGCAACGGGCAGCCCGGGCTCAGCCAGTTGGTGGACGAGGGGATGGAGAGCATCGACGCCGCCGAGATCAACACGATCATCCAGTGGGCCGACGACGACGGCGAGAAGATCGTCGTCAAACCGGGCCGCTACGGGCCCTATGTGAAGCGCGGCGACGACACGGCCTCGATCCCCGACGACCTCAGCCCCGACGAGCTGACGCGCGAGAAGGCGATCGAACTCCTCGACGCCCCCAAGGGTGACGAGCCCATCGGGGTCCACCCCGAGTCGGGACTTCCGGTGTTCGTGAAGAACGGCCGATTCGGTCCCTACGTGCAGCTGGGCGAACACGACGATCTCCCCGAGGGCTGGGAGAAGCCCAAGATGGCGTCGCTGTTCAAGGACATGGCCATCGAGCGCACGACGCTCGAGGACGCGCTCAAGCTCCTCGAACTCCCGCGCCAGGTGGGGCTCGACCCCGAGTCGGGCGAACCGATCATCGCCCTCAACGGGCGCTACGGGCCGTACCTCAGCAAGGGCGAAGGCAAGGGGAGCGACTCGCGGAGCCTCGAGCGCGAGCAGCAACTGTTCGACGTCACGCTGGAAGAGGCTCTCGAGCTCTTCAAGCAGCCGAAGCGACGCCGGGGCCAGGCCGCTCAGACCGTCCTCAAGGAGCTCGGCGAGGACCCGGTCAGCGGCGAGCAGATGGTCGTGAAGGACGGTCGGTTCGGTGCCTACGTGACCGACGGCGAATACAACGCCAGCCTCCGGAAGGGCGACGACGTCGAGACGCTGACCGACGAGCGTGCGATCGAGCTGCTCCAGATGCGACGGGACAAGGGTCCGGCCAAGAAGGCGAAGAAGAAGGCCGCAGCCAAGAAGAAGGCCGCCAAGAAGAAGGCCGCCAAGAGGAAGCCGGCGAAGAAGAAGCCGGCCAAGAAGAAGACTGCTGCGAAGAAGTCGGCGGGCTGAACCCGCTCGACATCCGACGATCAGGCAGCCCCGAGTCTCTAACGTGGGACTCGTGGCGGAGCCGAGTGACGTCGACCCCGACGAGACGGCTGTCTCGTCGGAGTCGGGCCAACCGGTGCCCGACGACTCGGACAAGCGCAGCTGGCACCTCCGGCTGTTCGGCTCGATCACGTTCTTCCGGCTCTGGCTGACCCAGGTCGTCTCGGCCACGGGCGACTGGCTCGGGCTGCTGGCCATCACCGCGCTGGCCACCCGGGTCGGAGCGGGAGGCAACGAGGGCGCAGCGGTCGGTGTCGTGCTGGCTGCACGGCTGGCCCCGGGTCTGTTCCTCGCTCCCGTGGCCGGCGTCTTCGCCGACCGATGGGACCGCAAGAAGCTCATGGTGTCGTGCGACCTCGGCCGGGCCATGGTGATGGTCACGCTGCCGTTCGTCGACACCGTGCTCGGGCTCATCCTGGCGTCGCTGGTGCTCGAGGTGTTCACCCTCCTGTGGGCGCCGGCGAAAGAGGCATCGGTGCCTCACCTCGTCCCGACCGACCACCTGACGACGGCCAACTCGCTCTCGCTCATCGCGGCCTACGGCACCTTTCCGGTTGCGGCCGGGTTGTTCTCGCTGTTGTCCAAGGCCGGGCAGAGCCTGGCCGACGTGTCGTGGCTCGGGTTCCTGCGGGCCGATCAGTTGGGGCTCGCCTTCTACTTCGACGCGCTGACCTTCGTCGTGTCGGCGATCATGATCTCGACCCTGCCGTTGCCGAAGAGACGGCGCGAAGAGCGCGACCTCGCCAAGGAACGCACCCGCAGCCGGATCGACTTCGGGCAGGCGTTCGGCGAGCTGAAGGAGGGGTGGGCGTTCATCTTCGTCAGCCCCACGGCTCGGGCCGTCAACCTGGGACTCGCCGTTGCCCTGATCGGTGGGGGCATGCTCGTCCCGCTCGGCCCCATCTTCGCGGTGGACGTGCTCGGTGCCGGCGAGACCGGCTTCGGCATCCTCATTTTCGCCATGGGGATCGGGGTGGCGGTCGGCATCTTCCTCCTCTCGATCCTCGAGCGCTGGCTGCCGAAGGACTGGGTGTTCACCATCGCCGTGTTCCTCGCGAGCGTGTCGCTGTTCATCGCCGCCTCGATGAGTTCGCTCTGGACGGCGTCGCTGTTCGTGGCCGGGCTCGGAATCTGCGCCGGCGCGGTCTACGTCCTGGGGTTCACGTTGTTGCACGAGAGCGTGGAGGACGAGCTGCGGGGCCGCATCTTCGGTGCGCTCAACACCCTGGTCCGGATCTGTGTGCTGCTGGCGTTCGCAGTCGGGCCGTTGCTCGCCCAGGTGTTCGGCGACATCTCCTCGTCGGTGCTCGACGACCAACGGATCGAATTCGGCGGCTACTCGCTGTTCCTCCCCGGCACGCGGCTGGCGCTCTGGTTCGCTGCGGTCATCATCCTCGCCGCCGGGTTCATCGCCGCGTACAGCTTCCGGATGGGCCACAGTGAGCGACGCCGAGCCGCCGTCGCCGACCTGGACGCCGAGGCTGCATGACATGACCACCACCGCGACCACCCCGACCACCCCGACCACCCCGACCGAGACCGTGAACTCGGGACGCGACGACGACACGGCAGCGGGGTCGCCGGGCTGTCGGCGGATCCGCCGTCGCTCGGTGGGGCACTGATGGCGGTCGGGCGATTCATCGTCTTCGAAGGTGGCGAGGCGTGCGGGAAGACGACGCAGGCCTCGGTGCTGGCCTCGCGACTCGGCGCCGTGCTGACCCGCGAACCGGGTGGCACCCGAATCGGCGAGGCCATCCGTTCGGTCGTGCTCGATCCTGCGGCCGAGGCCCTCGACGAGCGCACCGAGGCGCTGTTGATGGCTGCCGACCGGGCCCAGCACGTGGCCCAACTGATTCGGCCGTCGCTCGAGTCGGGCCGTCATGTCGTCAGCGACCGCTACATCGGCTCGTCGTTGGCCTATCAGGGGCACGGTCGGGGTCTGCCGATCGAGGACATCGAGATGCTGTCCTCATGGGCGACCAACGGGTTGCAGCCGGATCTGGTCGTGCTGCTCGACCTGCCGGTCGAGGTCGCTCGCGAGCGACGGCTCGACGCCACCGACCGGATGGAGGCCGAAGACCAGATCTTCCACCGGCGGGTTCGCGACGGATTCCTGACACTCGCCTCGGCGAATCCCGAAGGCTGGGTCGTCCTCGATGCCGGTCGCCCGGTCGACGAGGTCACCGCAGCGATCGACGAAGCCGTGGCCGACCGTCTCGGCCTCGGCGGTGCGCCATGATGGGCACGTGAGCGACACCGACCAACGTGCCGACCCGTGGTCGGGCGTGGTCGGTCAGCCCGCGGCAGTCGAGTCGCTGCGCGGGGCAGCACGCCAACCGGTGCACGCCTATCTGCTCGTGGGCCAGCCCGGCTGGGGGACCGGTGTCGCCGCCCGTTCGTTCGCTGCGGCGTTGTTGTCGGCGGGGCTCGAGTCACCCGACGCCGACCGGGCCGTGTCGTTGGCGCTCGCCGGGCAGCACCCCGACCTGCACTTCCACCGCGTCGCGGGCGCAACGCTGCGCGACGAGGAGGCGGTCGACATCATCAGCGCCGCATCGATGGCGCCGGTCGAAGGGGCGCGCAAGGTGCTGATCCTCGAGGACTTCCACAAGGCCGAGCTGATGGGTCCCAAGCTCCTCAAGACGATCGAGGAGCCTTCCGACAGCACCGTGTTCGTGATCCTGGCCGACGACGTTCCCGACGGTCTGGTCACGATCGCCAGCCGCGCCGTCCGCGTCGACTTCGGACCGGTTGCGGTGTCGGTGCTCGTCGATCGGCTCGTGGCCGACGGCGTCGATTCCACGATTGCCATGGCCGCAGCCCAGGCTGCCGGGGGAGATCTCGAACGTGCCCGCGTGCTGGTGTCTGACGAGCGGCTCGCGCTCCGCTGGAGTGCATGGCGCGAGGCCCCGAGTCGATTGACCGGCACCGGCTCCGCCGCGTGGCAACAGACCCGCGAGCTGCTCGCCCACATCGACGACGCCCAGGCGTCGCTCGATGCGAAGCACGAGGCCGAGACCGAGGCCCTTCGTCTCCAGATCGAGACGTACGGCCAGCGCAACACCCCGCTCAAGCACCTCGCCGACCGTCAGAAGCGGGAGGTCCGCCGCCATCGCACCGACGAGTTGCGGTTCGGTCTGGCAGCGCTGGCCTCGGTCTACCGGGACGCGCTGGCAACCGTCGACGACCCTGCACCGTTGATCGATGCCATCGGCACCATCGGCGCCGCCGCCGAGGCGCTGATCCGAAACCCCAACGAAACCCTGCTTCTCCAGGCCACCCTGGCCCGCCTGCCCCATCTGCGCTGAGCACAACCAAGTGGTGACAGCCCGGAGCGACCCCGTAGTCTTGGCGCTCCGCCCAGGTAGCTCAGTCGGCAGAGCAGCTCATTCGTAATGAGCAGGTCAGGAGTTCGATTCTCCTCCTGGGCTCAGAGGTGCCGCGATCGCGTCGGCGGATCTCGGGGTTCGAGTCCCTCCGCGCCTACAGCTCGTTGTCGACTTCACAGGCGGCGCGATGGCGTTCGGTCAGAGGTTGGACAGGAAGGTCAGCAGTTCGGCCAGCTCCTCGTCGGACAGCTTGAGGTAGGCGTCGCGGCTCGCCTCCGCCTCGCCGCCGTGCCACACGATCGCCTCGTGGACGTTGCGGGCTCGCCCGTCGTGCAGGAGCGTGGTGTCGCCGTTGACCACCTCGTGGAGCCCGAGACCCCACAGCGGCGGCGTCCGCCACTCGGTTCGAGCGGCCTCGCCCTGGGTGTGGTCGGATGCCAGGTCCGGCCCCATGTCGTGCAGGAGCAGGTCGGTGTAGGGCCAGATGTCCTGCTGGGACAGTGGTGCGAGCTGGACGTCGGCGGTGGTGAACGACGGCGTGTGGCAGGACGCGCACCCGATCGACTCGAACGTCGTCGCGCCGGCGATCGAGTCCGGATCGACGCCGTCGCGTCGGGCCGGAACGGCCAGACCCTCGGCGTAGAACGACGCCAGCTCGGCGGTCTCCTCGTCGATCTCGGCATCCGGACCGGAGAGCAGGGGCGTGAGGATCTCGAGGTCGTTCTCGAACGCCGACGAGGCCTGGGACAGCACGGTCGCCTGGGCGGCCTGCCAGCCGAAGCGGCCGACGACGACCTCGCCGGTCTCGGGATCGGTCACGTAGTGGACCCGCCCCGAGATGCCGTCGCCGTCATCGTCGTCGGGGTCGGCGAGCGCCTCGATGTCGGCCGCGTCGATCGCCTCGAGCAGGCCCATGCCGATGACGGCCGGGGCCACCCGAACCTCGGCCGTGCGTTCACCGCCGACCTCGGTGGGCATGCGGAGGGTCGTGGCGTGGCGGTCGATCTCCACGAAGACGATCTCGGCGGTGGGCGGCTGGCGGCCGTTGTTGACGTGACAGCTCGTGCACCCGGTCTCCACGACGCCCTCACCGAGGCCCTCGTCGACCGTGAATGCCCGTTCGAACACCTCGTCGCTGTCTGCGAAACGCTGAGCCTGCTCGATGCTCATGTTGCGCAACGCAGCCTGGAAGGCCCGGTCGGTGTCGTCGAAGTTGGTGGTCTTGCCGCCGAGGCGCTCGACCAGCGGCGCCGCGGCCTCCTCGGTCTCGTCACCGCCGCCGGACGTGCAGGTGCCGACGACGACGGCGGTGGCAATCACCAGCAGAAGCGTGGCGCGGTGCCATCGCCAGACCCCGACATCGGCCGGATCGTCGAGGTCGGGCAAGCGGCTAGGGGGTGGGGGCGCTGATGCCGTCGAGCGACATGCCCGTCGGCATCATGTCGATGGCGGGCCGGGCCGGGGCGGTGGCCGCATCGGGCATGTTCTCGAAGGCGAGATCCGGCGCGGGCACCTCGGTGTAGTCGATCGTCTGGTACTCCTCGTCGACGATCTCGAACTGCTCGCCGGTCAGCTCGCTCGCCATCTCGCCCTCGCACGGAGCCTGCTCTTCGAGGTTGGGGGGAAGCGACGTGTCGAACTCGTTGCCCGAGAAGCAGTTCATGCCGTCGGCGGTGCCGATCAGGACGAGATCGGCCAGGCCGCTGCCGGAGATGATGTTGTCGGTCACCTGGTTCTGGGACGCCGTGAAGATGTCGTCGCCGCTCGGGAACAACGAGACGGCGATGCCACCCCGGCCGTTGTCGGTCACCAGGTTCTTGGTGACCGTGTTGCCGTTGCCCCCGGCCACGACCAGGCCGACACCGAAGGCCAGGTCCCAGTCGCCGCCCTTACGGGGCGTCTGGTCGTTGCCGTTGTCGTGGACGTAGTTGCCGGCGAAGATGCCGTCGCCCTGGGGGCCGAGCTCCTCACTCGAAAGCGTGTTGGGGACCATGCCGACGCGGTTGTTGCGCCACTCGGAGTTGATCACCCAGAGGTTCCCCGAAGCGTTGGTGCCGCTGTAGCCGAGGGCGTTGTTCTCGGCGGTGATGTCGGTGACGACGGCGTTGCAGGGCCGGCACTGACCGACGTAGACCGCCGAGTCGGGGTGGCCCGAGCCGTAGCTGTGCTCGAAGAGGCCCTCAGACGCGTTGAAGGCGTAGATGCCGTAGTCGCCATTGTTGTGGGCGGTGATGTAGCTGGCGCGATAGCCGGTCAGGACGAAGTCGTCGTCGTAGCTGCCGGTGAAGAACACCCCGTTGCTGGTGAAGTTGCGGGTCGTCAGGTTCTCGATGGCGACCCCGTTGGCGAACACCTGGAAGCCGTGGGGGAAGTCCTCGTCGAACTCGCCGTCGAGGATGACCTCGTTGCGGTCGAGGCCGCGGATGACGAGGTTCTCGGTCTGGACCTGGACCGACTCGTGGTACACGCCGGGCTCGATCAGGATCAGGTCGCCGGGTGATGCGGCGTCGACCGCCGCCTGGATGGTGTCGTGGTCGCCGGGCACGTTGATGGCGTCTTCGACAGCGGTACCACCGCCCTCGGGCACGGTGGCGTCGTCTCCCGCGGAGGTCTCCTGGCTGCCGTCGTCGCCGCAGGCTGAGGCCATGAGGGCGAGGGCGCAGAGAATCGCGGCCAGGCGGAACCATGTGCGTGAGGGGTCGTGCATATGGCGGGGACTCTATGACAACTGCTGTCCCAGACGCATGAGCGCGAGGCTGAGACCCGCCGTGGGGCTACGCGTCGGCGACGACTACCCAGCCGCGCTGACCGTTGGTGATGCTGCCGTGGACCGAGCAGTAGTAGGCGTAGTCGCCGGGAACGGAGAAAGTGCGACTGGCGCTGCCCGCGTCGTCGAGGTCCTCCAGGGCGATGTCATCGAACGCGCCTGGCGTCGAGGAGACCACGTTGTGGCGGTTCAACCCCACGTTCTTCCACGTGATCTCGGCGCCCGGTGACACGATGATGGCGCGTTCGGTGTACTTGTTGTCACCGACCTCGACGGTCACAGCGCTCTGGCGCGTCAGGTCCACCGCGTCGTTGGGGGGTGGAGGGGGCACCTCGGCCGTTGCGTCCTCGGTGTCGGCGCCCTGGACGACGCCGGCATCGGACGTATCGTCCCCACACGAGGCGAGGCCGAGCACTGAGAGGGCGAGAAGCAGAGCGACCACCAAACGGCGGGAGGGCTCGGTGAACATGGCCGAACTCTAATGAACCTCCCCCGCGGAGCTCCGGTGCCGGCTGTCAGCACGTCTCGTGGCGGACGTCGGAGAAGTGAAGCTGCTGTCGAACGAGCTCGACATCGGGCGGGATGTATGCACCGGCGGTGCAACACGTCGGCGACTCCAACGAGTCCGTCGAGCAATTCCCGAACATCGCTCGATCGCAAACTCAGCGAAGGCAAGACCCGCCGCGAAGCCCGCAGAGCACACACACGACACCTCGCCACCCGAGTCTTCCGCCGCATGTGGAAAGACGAGAAACGACGCCTTGACGCGCTCACCGCACCCGCTGCTTGACAAGGGTGCGTCAGGTTCCGCAAGCGGAACCTGTTGGCCGACTGACCCGATCGCAGAGCGTGACGCGACAGGCTGCGCTCTGAAGGCTGAGAAGCCCGCTTCGATCGCCCAGTTCGGTGGTCGTGGGACCGACCTGCGGACGCGGGCTGAGGCACTTCGCGAGGCCCTCCATCCAGCGTTTCGAGCATCCTCGAGGCGGCTCGGTTCACCGCGATCTTGCTACCGCTGCGGTTGGGCGGGGATGACGAGCATCGCTTCGTCGTCGTCGTCCACGAACGCCTCGATCCGCTCCGCATGGTCGAGCAGAACGTTGGCGACCTGGGCGGTCGATGCATTGCCAACCCGAACCCAGACCACTTCGGCGGCGGGCCGTAGAGGAATGCCAACTGCCGGAAGTCGGAATCTTTCGAAGTGACGATCAGGTCCTGCTCACCTGCGTACTCCCAGATCTCGCGATCCGTCGCCGTGTCGAGATGGACGTCGGCCACGTGGACACTGTCCGGGAAAGCATCGCGCAGCATGCCGACAAGCCGGCGGGACAGGTTCTGATCGAACAGAAGCCTCACGCCGAGGCGAGACGACGCTCACGTGCCGCGGCAAACTCGAGCGCCGCTCGAACATGCTTCTCGGTGAGCTCCGGGAAGTCAGTCACGATCTCGGCGATCGTCATGCCTGACGCCAGGTAGTCGAGAACGTCGTACACCGCGATCCGGGTGCCGACGAAACATGGCTTTCCGCTTCGCACTCCCGGCCGAGTTTCGATCGCTACTCCATCCACGCCGCAAAGGGTACTGGGCGCACCTTCGAGCCGCGCCTCGAACATGTCGTCGGTCACGACGGTGAATGCCGGTTCGTCGCGCATCTGTCGAGTGCCTCGTGGCCAACCGATCATCTACTCGCGGCGGGGGCGGCACGAGGTGTCAACTTGCTGCCGACCGCCGGCATCACGGCCACGCTGTTTCGTCGTTCAACTCAAGAGTGGGGGGTGGGGTGACGTCTCGGAAGCCGAGCCCGTTGTTGGCGTCGTGGTCGCCGTGGAGCACTTCTGGGGAGAGGTCGAGGCCGTGGGTCAGACCACAGTGCGGGCCTCGCGGTCGACAGCGACCTGAGCGAAGTGGTCAGGTCGCCTCATCGGTCGCACCAGAGATCCCGCATCGTCCTGCGCGGCGTACTCGACGTCCCGAACGACCCCGTCGCCGAGGAGCAGCCGGATGACATGGGGACCGAGGACGGAGACTCCGACGATGGCCGGAGTTGGTGATCGAGACGTCATGGCAACGGCCCGTCAGCCCTCGGGTCCGCGGACGTGGATCGTGATGTCGAGATCGCGGGCAATCTCCGCCAGCCGAACTCCGACGTTGCGGTCGGTCCCGAAATAGAGGCGCCGGCCGTGGACCAGCCCAGCGGCGAGTGTCTCTCCGACGAGCAGCCCGGCCCATCGGTATGCCGCGCCGATGGCCGCGGCCTCGTCGAGCAGCGGCCGGGGGTCGACAACCTCGAGCACTTCAGGATGCGGACGCCGGATGGCGTTCAGGTCCGAATCTGCAAGGAGGGCCGACAGCTGGCCCGAACCAGGTGCGTGGATGCGCTGGCGGAGTCGGTAGTGGCGGTAGGCAGGGAGCGCCAGCGTCTCGTCCGGGTCCAACTCGGCCGGCGGCGCGCCGACGAGCGCCCGGACGGCCAAGTACTCGTCGATCACCAACGCCGGTCAGCAGCCCCTACGGATGCGATCAGATCGAGTCGTCGGTATCGCCGCTCAGCAGCGGATCGGCCGCGAGATCGGCATCGAGCGCGGTCTGGAACTCATCCATGAGATCCCCGGTCGTCATCCGCAACAGAAGCTCACGACCCTCGGGAGTGATGCGCGGATCGCCCTGACCCGCCCACGCCAGACCTCGCGGAGGATCCGTCGCCCGGCATGCGTCTGGCCGTAGCTTCTGAAGGTCACCGCTTGGTGACGGTCACCGACCGGGGAGATGCAGTGGAAACCAAGACGCCAACAAACACGACCGACTACAGCGGCTGGGCTGTCGGCTGGGCCGGATTCGCGGGAATCATGCTGATCATCATCGGGGCGATGGACTTCATCCAGGGTCTCGTCGCGGTGATCAACGACGAGTTCTACGTCATCGGCCAGGAATGGGTGTTCGAGTTCGACGTGACCGCGTGGGGCTGGATCCACATGATCCTCGGGATCGTTCTCGTGATGTCGGGATTCGGGATCTTCTCCGGCAATGTGGCCGCCCGCGCCGTCGGGGTCGCAGTCGCCGGGATCGCCGCCGTCATCAACTTCGCCTGGCTTCCCTACTTCCCGGTGTGGTCGATCATCATCATCGCCATCTGCATCGCAGTGATCTGGGCGCTCACCGCGCACGGGCGCGACATCACCCAAGCCTGAGTCGGACGCTCGGCGCTGGCCGGCTTCCCGCGCACCGGACATCGCCTGGGTCCGGGTTTCCTCGCGCGCTTCCGGCGCAGGCGCAGGCAGCTCGACCGGTCGTCCGATCCGGCGATCGTCGGGGGGCGTCGGCAATAGCGCCCTCGATGCCGGCCGGCTCGCGTGCGGCAACCCGCGTCGGCTCAGCCGTCGATCGTCGAGCGGCATGCTTCTACGTTGCCGAGACGGCCCACCTGACAACCGACACTGAACGGCGCCTCGGCGGCTTCGCCGCCGAGTTCTCATCACCCTGATCGTCCCGAGGTCAGCCAGGCTCACCGACGTCCGGCCGCCACCGTGTCTCCGGCGATCATCCCGCTGAGAGGTGCCGACCTGGCCGAAAGGCCGATGAGCGTCGGTCGCGGGCACCGATGACGAGCGTGGGTTCGGTTCGGCTGCGATGTGCGACACCGGGGTGCCGGCACGATCAGCGCGTCAGCAGTTGCTCGCGAAGTCGCTCTCGGTGGCGCCGAACTTCGCGAGACGGATCATGGTGTCCGAGCTGCAGGTGTAGCTGGTCCCTCCGGTCGTGACGGCCAGGCCGGGTGTGTACAGCTCGGTGAAGAACGACCCGCCGTCGGGGCTGAACATCGGCTCCGCCAAGCGTCGGATCAGCGTCGAGGCGGTGCCCACGTCGCTACTGCGATTCAGCGACGAGCTGAACTCGAGATGGATGACATCCGCGTCGAGATCGAGTTCGAACCGTTCGACCGATGCGACACCGGGGTCCTGCTCGATGATCTCCACGAGCTGAGCGTGTGTTCGGTTGAACACCCAGCTCACCGAGGCCTTCGAGACGTCTCTGGTCACCGGTGCTGAGGCGTCCGTCGAGGGCTCGACCGAGGGCTCGACCGAGGGCTCGACCGAATCGGAGGTCGGGGTGCCGGGCTCGTCGATCGCCACCCGAGACGGTGCCGGGGTCGGGACCGCTGCCGTCGCGGCCGACGCATCTGACGTGGGGGCCAGCGAGCGGCCCGCGGCTCCACCGAGGGCCAGCATGAGCACCGCGACCGCGACGAGGGCCCAGGCCGGCACGGTCGGCCGTCGCCAGGCCGGAACCGGTGGTGCATGGTCGGAGGCTCGGCGGCGGCGGGGCACCGGCGTGACGGACATGGCGGTGGACTCCGGCCTGCGCTCCGGCCGCTGTGGAGCCGGCTGCCCGGTCGGTGGATCGACTGCACCCCGCTCGCCCTCGCTGGCTCGTGTCTGCTCGCTCATCCCCGGGTACCGCCCTGCGCCGTCGGCTCGGCCTCGCCGAGGCCGGCGAGTCGTGCACGGACGTCGTGAACCGCCCGTCGGTGCAGCCCGGCCAACTCGTCCAGCGAGCAGCCGCGGCCGTACTCGTCGAGCAGCGCTTGGTCCTCGCCCTCGGACCAGGCACCGAGGACCGCCGTCCCAGGATGATCGTCCCCGTGGACTTCGTTCGTGTCTGTCGCCCGTGATCTCATCGCAGCCCTCCAGATGCGCACGCAGCACTCTTCTTCGGCGTGCCGTCGACGCAACTTGACCCCGAGGGGGCGAACCTGGCTCTCGGTTCACTCAAGCGGGCCGACCGACCGGCCGATGACGTCGGTGTTGACCGCGCACCAGGAGGGCTGCGATGACGTCATCAGTGGCGAGAGCAGAACAGACCAGACGCCGTGCGACCCGTTTCGGCGGGCCGGCGTCCGACTCGTGGTCCGCAGCCGAGGAGCGGGCGCTTCGCGTCGAGTTCCGGCGAGGGGCATCACTCGACGAGATTGCGGCGTTCCACGGGCGAGCGGCGCACGACGTGCGCTCGCGGCTGGTCAGGCTCGGTGAGGCCCCGCGAGCCTCCTCCTACTCGTCGTCGACCGTCTCGTAGGTGGCCCGCATCGTGTCGACGCCGTCGGCGATGATCCGTTCGAGCACGTCGAGGTCGATGTCGGCGAGCTTGTTGACGTAGAGGCAGCTCTTGCCGATCCGGTGCTTGCCGAGGTCGGCGAGCTGGTCGCCGATGTCGTCGTATCCGGGGAGCACATAGAGCACCAGGTTGGACTTGCGGGGCGAGAACCCGGTCAGCATGAAGTCGCCCTCGCGACCGCTCTCGTAGCGGTAGTGGTAGCGGCCGAATCCGACGATGGACGGGCCCCACATCTTCGGAGCGCACCCCGTGACCCTCTCCATCAGATCGAGGAGCACCTCGGCGTCGGCCCGGCGAGTCGGATGCTCGACCGATGCGACGAATGCCGCGGGATCGATCTCGGTCACCTGCGTCTTGTTCTCAGCCACCTCGGTCCCCTCGAGCGGTCGACGGCACGACTCTAGGCGGGCCCGCGGCTCGGGCCCCGTTGCGTCCGTCTAGAGTCTCCGGACCGTGGAACCAGGCGACGACGATGTGGGTGATGAGCTCAGCCTCCCTGCGGCTTCGACGCCTCCGCCGCCCGTTTCACCTCGGCCGGCCCAACGCCCGACCGAAGCAGCGTCGCGTACGCACGGTCCGTGGCTGAATCGGCGTGTGGTGCCCACGTGGGCCGTGGTGGTCGTCGCCCTGATCGGGCTCGCTGCGGGAGCGGCGGTGGGCCAGATCCTCGACCCCGGGGATGCAGACGAGTCGGTCGCGACCGGCGAGAACACCTCGACCTCGAGCACGGCGGTGTCGACCACCACCGCGAGCACGACCGAGCCGCCTGCGACGACCACGACGACCGCGGCATCGACGCCGACGGTCGAGGTCACCCCCGACATCGCAAGGGCCGCCGTCAGCGAGGTGTTCGAGGTCAATCGCGTCCAGCTCGCCGAGATTTTGGCGGCCGACCCCAACGTCGAGTCGGTCGACCTCTTCGAACTGGATCCCACACAGAATCTGATCCGGCTCGACATCACCTCGCCGTTCGCGAGTCCGGGGGAGCAGGCGAGCGGAGCCTGGGAGCTGACCCGAAAGCTGGCCGAGCCGTTGTTCAGCCCCGAGGACGGGTTCTTCTCCACCGAGCTGTACACGCCGGGATTCCAGCTCATCAACAGTGGCACCACCTACACCTGTTCCGCCGAGGTGATGAGCCGCCTCGCGACGTTCGCGGCGTCGCGTGCCGACTTCGAAGCCGAGTGCTGATCGGCGCTCCTGCCCGCTCAGTTGCCGAATCGGTGGAGCCAGATCGGCTCTTGCACGCCCCGAACCGATGCCGGCCCCACGGGCTGGAGCCGGACCGGTGGTTGCTGATCTCCACAGGCACGGAGGGCGTCCTCGGACACGAGGAGCTCGCTCGGTCCGGCGAGGTCGGCGACGCGGGAGGCGACGTTCACGGTCTGCCCGACCAGATCGTGGCCGCGGGCGATGGCCTCGCCGTGGTGCACACCGAGACGCACGGCGAGCGGGAACCGGTCGCACCTTCGAGCCTCGTTGACGGCGTCGAGGAAGTCGATGGCGCAGGTGAGGCCGTCCGCGGCCGACCCGAACCACACCATCAGTCCGTCACCGATCTCCTTGACGAGTCGGGCGTCGGCGCGTCCCTCGAGCAGCGGCTGCAGGATCGCCGACTGCGCGTCGAGCACGCGCACCGCCGCCGCATCGCCCACGGCGTCGGTGTACTCGGTGAATCCCACGAGGTCGGTGAAGAGGATGGCACCGACCCGGACGTCGACCTCGGTGTTCGCCCCAGGCACGGCTAGGAGACGGTGACGCGACCGCTGACCGAGCGGGCCAAGACCGTGCACTCGGCATCGCCGGGCGGCTCGTCGGAAGCATCGGAGGGCTGGTGCCAACGGACCCCGGGTGGCAACGCCACGGTGATGCGGCCCGACACGGTCTCGGCCTCGACGTCGTCGGCGGTGACCAGAGAGATCTCGATGCGGCCGCTGGTGCAATGAGCGTGGACGGCTCCGGCCACCTCGGACAGGGTGATTCGACCACTCACCGTCGACACTTCGGCGGGGCCGCAGGCTGCCACCGTGACCCGACCGCTCGTCGTGTGCGCTCGGAGTTGGCCGGTGATGCGGCCGGCTTCGATCCGTGCGCTGGCGGTTCGGACATCAGCGGCTGTGGCCTGTTCGATGCTCACTCGGCCTGACTGGCTCACCACGGCCACGTCGCCGACCGCGCCCTCGAGTGTGACCCGCCCGTTGGTGGTGCCCGCGATGACGTCGCAGCCGAGCGGGACCCGCACGACGACCGGATCGTTGGTACCGCTCACCGTGGTCTGACCACCGTCCTCGGTCACCTCGGCTCTGCCGCTCACGGCGACGTCGCGTCGGTCCTCCCCGATCACCCGAACGCGACCGTTGGTGGTCGACACACGAAGCGATGCCGCCTCGACCCCAGCTCCGGACCGGAGGGGGTGCGGAGAACGAGCGACGACATCCATCCCCTCGTGCGGTTCGCTCATGTCACTCCTTCGTCGTGACGCGCCGCTGGACCCTAGGTGGCCACACGACCTCGACCAAGCAGATGTGTCGCTTGTCTCAGGTGTGCGCGGCCTCCCCCTTTTGGGCGCGAGGCCATCGGTAGTCTCGAACCGAAGCGGCCGAAGGGAGGCGACGGTGGCGGACTTTCGACGAGACGACCCCGAGCAACGCTCCGAGGCGGCGTCGGTCGATCCCGACATCGTGCTCGACATGACCGGCGCCGACGCGACCCGTCGACGGTTGCGCAAACTCGCGCATCCGAGCCGATTCCCCGAGTCCGTTCCGTGCCCGGAGTGTCAGAGCCCGAGTCTGCTCGATGCCATCGACCTCCGGAACGACGTGCGCGAACAGCACTGCCCGGCATGCGGGCACAGCTGGACCGTCGACGTCACCGGCTGACGCGCCGCGTGCTGCGATGACGTCGTTGGATGGCGCACTCGTCCGCCTCCGCCCGGTCACCGACGCCGACCTCGAGTCGCTGGTCGCCATCAGATCCACCCCCGAGGTGGCGGCGCGGTGGGGATCGAGCCACGACGACGACATCCGAGCCGGCATGGATGATCCGGATGTCGAGGTGCTCGCCATCGAGCGGCCCGACGGCGCGGTCATCGGGTCGATCCAATGGCACGAAGAAGAAGACGACGACCATCGCCACGCCGGCATCGACATCTACCTCCACCCGGCCGAGCACGGACAGGGCTTCGGCACCGATGCGGTGCGCACCCTCGTCGCGCACCTCATCGACCACGAGGGTCACCACCGCATCACCATCGACCCGGCCGCCGACAACGCGCCGGCGGTCCGCTGCTACGAGAAGGTCGGGTTCAGGGCGGTCGGGGTGATGCGGAAGTACGAGAGCATCGATGGCGGTCCGTTCCACGACGGGCTCCTCATGGACCTGCTCGCCGAGGAGTTCGTCCGGAGCGGTCCGAACGATTGATTGCTCCGTTCGCACCCGGGCGTGTGCCGGGTTAGGTTCGGCCGTCGTGGCAGATCCGGCGACCTTCGCAGACCAGGCGATGCCGCTCATGGACACGCTCTACGCCGGCGCCATGCGGATGACCCGCAACCCTGCCGATGCCGAAGACCTGGTACAGGAGACCTACCTCAAGGGGTACCGCGGGTTCGAAGGGTTCCAGGAGGGCACCAACCTCAAGGCCTGGCTGTTCCGCATCCTCACGAACACCTACATCAACACCTATCGGGCCAAGAAGCGTCGGCCCGACGAGTCCGAGCTCGACGAGGTGGAGGATCTCTACCTCTACCGGCGAATGGGCGGCCTCGAGGCGGCTCGTGCCGGGCGCAGTGCCGAAGACGAGCTGATGGACCTCTTCGCCGAGGCCGAGGTCAAAGAGGCGCTCGAGGACCTGCCCGAACAGTTCCGGATGGCCGTGATGCTGGCCGACGTCGAGGGATTCTCCTACAAGGAGATCGCGGAGATCCTCGACGTTCCGATCGGGACCGTGATGAGCCGCCTGCACCGGGGAAGAAAAGGTATGCAACAACGGTTGTACGAGTTCGCACGCCGCCGAGGCCTGGTCGATGACCCGGACGAAGTGGCCTCACCGGCTTCCGAACCCACTGGCTGACACCGCACTCATGGCTGACCACAACTGCTCCGACACGCTCCACGAGCTCTATCACTTCCTCGACGGTGAGATGACCGACGAGAAGCGAATGGTGGTGCAGGCCCACCTCGACGCCTGCCCCCCGTGCTTCGAGGCCTACGACTTCGAAGCCGAACTTCGTCTGGTCGTGCAGACCAAGTGTCAGGAGCGGGTGCCCGAGTCGCTTCGGGCTCGCATCGGCGAGGCCATCGGCCACGCCGAGTAGCTCCTCGTTCTCGGAAGAGAGCCCCCCGGCCCCCGGGTTGCGACACCCGGCCCGGAGCTGCAACGACGGCGAGTGGTGTGCGCTGCACGCGCTCATTGAGGTGCCGAGGACGCGCGGCAAAGTGCTGGAGGTGTAGCTCCTCGCCCGTCAACCTCTATCCTCGGCAGCATGCTCGCTGTCGTCTGGCACTACTGGATCGCCGTCCCGATCGTCGCTCTGGCCGTCATCCTGCTCGTCGTCACCATTGGTGGCTACCTCAAGAAGGTCGTCGCCCCCCGGTACCCGGACAAGAACTGAGCCGTCGTGGCTGAACCCGTCGACTGGGACCTCGCCGAGCGGGTCGCGGTCCGGGTCTCGGGCCGCGAGCCCTTCAGCGGGTCGTACCACTACGACTCGCTCGCCCCCGACTTCGCCGAACTCACCGCGCTCGCCGAAGAACTGGTCGAGGCCGAGACCGGTCTGCGTTCCCTCGACGGCCCGGCCACCGCCCGGCTCACCGACCGAGCGGGATGGATCCGCGCCAACGTCGCGAGCTTCCAGCGGCTGCTCCGCCCGGTGACCGACCGGCTCGCCGAGCGGATGCCCGTCGGCGGCATGGCACCGCTGGCCCGACGGGCGGCCGGCCTCGAGGTCGGCATGCTCCTCGGTTGGATGTCGGCGCGCGTGCTCGGGCAGTACGACATGCTCGTCGTCGACGACGACGATGCGGGCGAGCAGGATGTCGTCTACTACGTCGGTCCCAACGTGCTGGCGCTCGAGAAGCGGTTCGCCTTCCCGCCGCGCGACTTCCGTCTCTGGCTCGCGCTCCACGAGGTCACCCACCGGGCCCAGTTCACCGGCGTGCCCTGGATGCGCGAGCACTACCTGTCGCTGATCGACAAGACCCTGTCGAACATCGACCCAGATCCGAAGCGGTTCATCGATGCGGTGCTCCGCGTGCTCGAGGACGTGCGGTCGGGCCGATCGCCCTTCGAGGACGGGGGTGTGGTGACGCTGCTCGCCAACGACGACCAACGGGCCGCGATCCAGAAGGTCGGTGGCCTCATGTCGCTGCTCGAAGGACACGGCGACGTGACGATGGACCGCGCCGGCATCGGCCACGTGCTGCACGCCGAGCGCTTCTCCCGCGTGCTGCGTGAGCGTCGCAACCAGGCTCGCGGGATGGCCCGCCTCGTCCAACGCCTCGTCGGCCTCGAGGCGAAGCTCAATCAGTACGAACAGGGCGAGCGCTTCATCGCCGCCATCGAGGCCGCACGCGGCCCTCGTGGCATCGATGCGGTCTGGCGGGGTCCCGAGTGGCTGCCGACGCTCGAGGAGATCCGCGACCCACAGGAGTGGATCGAGCGAGCAGCGCTCTCCGAAGAACTGGTGACATGAGCAGAGGCCACTGAGATGGCTTCGATCCTCGTCGTCGGCGGCGACCCCGATGTCCGTCGTCGGCACGAGGTGGACCTCGAGTTGGACGGGCATCGGGTCACGGGCGTCGCCGACGAGGATGTCGCGCTGGCTGCGGTCGCGACGCCCGAACTGCCCGAATTGCCCGAACTGCCCGAATTGATCGTGATCGACATCGACGAGGACGTCTCGAAGGGGTTGACGATGCTGGAACGGCTCAAAGCCCACGACGACCCCGACGTGGCCCAGATCCCCGTGTTGGCGGCCAGCTCGCTCGCCTCCGAGGCCGATCAGCTCCGCGGGGCCATGGCCGGCGCCGTGCGCTACCTCGTCAAGCCCGTGTCCGCCGATCACCTACGCGAGGCCGTGATCGGTGTGCTGTCCGACGGCCCCGAGATCGACCAGCGCCGCCGCGCGCAGGCTCGGGCGCTCGAGCTCCTGGTCCGCAGCGAGACCGGGCACCCGGCCGAGGTCGTCCCGCGCGTCCATCTCACCCGTCTCGAGCGCGCGGACCTGGTGGCGTCCGACACTCCGTTGCCGGTGGTCGACGACATCGATTTCGCCGGACTCACGTCCAAGCAACTCGCGCTCCTCGATGCCTTGCGCCAGTCGCCGTCGGTCTCGTCGGCAGCATCGGTGCTCGGCGTGAGCCGCTCGAGCGTCTATGCGAGCCTTCGCAGGATCAGTCGCAAGCTCGAGATCGGTTCGGTCCAGACCCTCCTCCACCTGCTGCGGACCGATCGCCCCCTCAGCGAACCGTGACCCAGCCCGATCGGCCACACGGTTCGGCGACCGACGAACCCGGTGCCGATGACCTGATCGCCCGACTCCTCCCGCGGTGCCGCTTTCCCGACGCCGGTGGCACGGTCGTGTGCGGGGTGAGCGGCGGCGCGGACTCTTCGGCGCTGGTCGTGCTGGCTGCCGCGCAGGGGCTCGACGTCGAGGTGGTCCACGTCGACCACGGGCTCCGTCCGGACGGCGTGGCCGAGGCGTCCTTCGTCGAATCGCTCGCGCAGCGGTTCGGGTGTGCGTTCCGCTCCGAGCGTGTCGACGTCGCCGACGGACCCGATCTCGAGGAGCGCTGTCGCCAGGCGCGTCGGGCGGTGCTCGGTGCCGCAGCGCTCACCGGACACACGCTCGACGATCATGCCGAGACCGTCCTGTGGCACCTCCTCCGCGGGAGCGGGCTCGCCGGGGTGTCCGGCATCGACGACGCAACCCACCCGCTCGTCGCGCTGCGTCGCGCCGACACCGAGGCGCTCTGCGCTGCGGTCGGCATCGATCCGCTGGTCGACCCGACCAACCGCTCGCCGCGGTTCACCAGGAACCGGCTTCGTCACGAAGTGCTCCCGCTGCTCGCCGACGTCGCCGACCGCGACGTGGTGCCGTTGCTGGCCCGGTTCGCCGACCACGCCCGTCGCGACGAGGCGTTCCTGGAGACCCTCGCGGCTGCGGTCGACCCGACCGATGCGCCGGCGCTCGCCGCGGCACCGCCGCCGGTCGCTCGGCGGGCCGTTCGTCGATGGCTGCGAGCCGCCGACGCCGAGCAGCGTCCGCCCGATTCGGCGGCGGTCGAGCGGGTGTTGGCCGTGGCCCGCAACGAGGCGCGAGCCACCGATGTCGGTGCCGGCCGGCGGGTCGAGCGCCACCGCCAACGCCTGCGTGTCGTCATCGTTGGCGATCGGCCCGGCGGCACGAACTAGGTTCGGCGTCGTGGACGACACGGGCGGCGCGGTCACCGGAGTTGCCGACGGGCCCCTGGCCAGAACGCTGGTCGATGCCGATGCGATCAAGACGAGGATCGCCGAACTCGGCGAGGCCATCGCCCGCGACTACGCCGGTCGCACGCCCCTGCTGATCTGCGTGCTCAAGGGTGCCGTCATCTTCATGAGCGACCTGTGTCGGGCCATCGACCTCCCGCTCGAGATGGACTTCATGGCCGTGTCGAGCTACGGCAACAGCACCCGGAGCAGCGGCGTGGTTCGCATCGTCAAGGATCTCGACATCGACCTTGCCGGGCGCGATGTCATCGTGGTCGAGGACATCGTCGATTCGGGGCTCACCCTCAAGTACCTCCGCAAGACGCTCGAGGGTCGTGGCCCGGCTTCGCTCGAAGTGTGTGCGCTGTTCCTTCGCGAAGGCAATCAGAAGGTCGATCAGGACCTCCGCTACGTCGGGTTCGAGATCCCGCCGGCGTTCATCGTCGGGTACGGACTCGATCTGGCCGAGCGCTATCGCAATCTCCCGTACGTCGCGGTCTACGACGAGTAGGAGGGCGAGCCGATAGGCGCCGTCGCGAAGCAGGTGCCGTGCTCGGCCGGGGCCCGAGCGGCCCGCCGCGACGACCGAGCGGCAAGAGCGGGAGTTACGGGGAGCTGCGACACTTGGCCCTGTCCGCGCAGCTCCCAGGAGCGGCGCATCGGCCTGACCGATGTTGTTCGAAGCCTCCGGAGTAGGTTGAGTCGTCTCATGAGCCCTCGAACCGCTGCCGCCTGTCCGCCCGGAGACCAGCAGTGAAGCGCCTGATCCGCCGGCCGGTCGTGCTCTACGGGGCGTTGGCCGCGCTCGCCCTGATCCTCGCAATGCAGTTCTTCGGAAGTGACGACGGGCCCGAGAAGCTGAGCCTGACCGAGTTCAACACGGCGATCGACGAGGGCCGGGTGGAGACGGCCGAGATCAAGGACCGCGACTCCGCGGTCGTGGGCGAACTGACCGACGGCACCGAGTACAAGGTCTCGTTTCCCGCCGAACTGGCCGACGAGCTGACCCTCCGCCTCGGCGAAGCCGAGCCGTCGATCGACATCGAGGTCGACCAGCAGAGCGAGTCGATCTGGGTGTCGTTGCTGTTCAGCCTGTTGCCCATCCTGCTCCTGGTCGGCATCTTCTTCTTCTTCATCAACTCGATGCAGGGTGGCGGAAGTCGGGTCATGCAGTTCGGCAAGGCCAAGGCCCGCCAGGTCGACGTCAACGAACCCAAGGTCACGTTCGCCGATGTCGCAGGCTGCGACGAAGCGATCGAAGAGCTGACCGAGATCAAGGAGTTCCTCCAGAACCCGGCGAAGTTCCACGCCATCGGCGCGAAGATCCCCAAGGGCGTGCTGCTGTTCGGGCCGCCCGGTACGGGCAAGACGCTGCTGGCCCGAGCCGTGGCCGGCGAGGCAGGAGCGCCGTTCTTCTCGATCTCGGGGTCCGACTTCGTCGAGATGTTCGTCGGGGTCGGGGCGAGCCGGGTGCGCGACCTGTTCGAACAGGCCAAGGCACAGGCACCGTCGATCATCTTCGTCGACGAGATCGACGCCGTGGGCCGCCACCGCGGCGCCGGCATGGGTGGTGGCCACGACGAGCGCGAGCAGACGCTCAACCAGTTGCTCGTCGAGATGGACGGGTTCGACGCCCGCTCAGGCGTCATCCTGATCGCCGCCACCAACCGGCCCGACATCCTCGACCCGGCGTTGCTGCGTCCCGGACGGTTCGACCGCCAGATCGTCGTCGACCAGCCCGACCTCGAAGGACGCAAGGCCATCCTCGCCGTCCACGCCAAGGGCAAGCCGATCATCGACACCATCGACCTCGAGGTGCTCGCCAAGCGGACGCCGGGGTTCACCGGGGCCGATCTGGCGAACCTGATGAACGAGGCCGCGCTCCTCGGTGCGAGGCGTGGCCACGACCACATCGAGATGACCGATCTGACCGAGGCCATCGACCGGGTCATCGCGGGCCCCGAGCGCCGGAGCCGGGTGATGACCGACAAGGAGAAGTATCTCATCGCCTATCACGAAGCGGGTCATGCGCTCGTCGGCCACGTCCTGCCCGACGGCGACGAGGTGCACAAGGTGTCGATCGTCGCCCGCGGCCGGGCCCTCGGGCTCACCTGGTTCCTCCCGGAGGATCGCAACACCCACACCACCGCTGAGCTCGAAGCCAAGATGGCCAGTGCCCTGGGCGGACGAACGGCGGAGGAAGTGGCCTTCGGCGAGATCACGACCGGCGCGGCCAACGACATCGAGCAGGTCACGAAGATCGCGAGGGCGATGGTCACCCAGTACGGCATGAGCGATCTGGTGGGTCCGCGTCAGCTCGGATCGGGCAACTCCGAGGTGTTCCTCGGCAAGGAGTACGGGCACGAGGTCAACTACTCCGACGAGATCGCCGCCGTGGTCGACGCCGAGGTCGACCGGTTCATCGACGAGGCCCACGAGACAGCCCGGGCGATTCTCACGACCCATCGCGCCACGCTCGATCTGTTGGCAACGACGCTCATCGAACACGAGACCCTCGACCAGGACGAGCTGCAGGCGGTGTGGTCGGGGGTCGACCCATGGCACCCGTCGCCCGAGCCCGCGGGCGAAGCCGACGTCGATGCTCCCGTTCCGGTCGTCGTCGAGACACCGGCCGAACGAGTGCCGGTCAACGCGGTCACCGGTCCCGAGCCCGCCAAGCCGATTCGCTGGTGGCGCCGCCTTGCCGTGCGCCCCCGCCCGTCGAACTCGTGACCGAGGTCGACCACGGGCGGATCGAGGCCGCGGTCCGCGAGATCCTCGAGGCCATCGGCGAGGATCCCGATCGCGACGGCCTCCAGAAGACCCCGTCGCGGGTGGCCCGCATGTATGACGAGATCTTCGCCGGCCTCGGTGAGTCCGCCGCCGAACACCTCGAGACCACGTTCGAAGCCGATCACGACGAGATGGTGCTGGTCCGCGACATCCCGTTCGCCTCGGCGTGCGAGCACCACCTCGTGCCGTTCATCGGGCGAGCCCACGTCGGCTACATCCCGGGCAAGGACGGCCGGATCACGGGTCTCTCGAAGCTGGCGCGGGTGGTCGACACCTTCGCCAAGCGGCCCCAGGTCCAGGAACGGATGACCGTGCAGGTCGCCGATGCCATCGAGGCCGGACTCGCGCCGCGTGGCGTGCTGGTGGTGCTCGAGGCCGAGCACCTCTGCATGTCCATGCGTGGCGTCAAGAAGCCCGGCTCGGTCACGGTGACCTCGGCGGTCCGAGGCCTGTTCCGCGACAACGTCGCCACCCGGGCCGAGGCGATGCGGCTGATCGGCCACCGAGGCTGACGTCGGCAACATTTCTGGTGTGACCATCACCTCATGGTGATGGTTCTCAGCTGGTCTCGTTCATTGTCACGCAGCGGCCAGGACCTACACTCGCCCGTCGTGCTTCCGCTCGTGATGGGTGTCTTGAACGTGACACCCGATTCCTTCTCCGACGGCGGCCGCTGGCTCGACCACGAGGCAGCGGTCGGCCAAGGGCTCCGCCTGATCGCCGACGGCGCCGACATCGTCGACATCGGAGGCGAATCCACGCGGCCGGGGGCCACCGCCGTCGAGCCGTCGGCCGAGATCGACCGCGTGATCCCGGTGATCGAGGCGCTGCGAGGGCGAGTCCGGATCTCGATCGACACCCGTCACGCCGAGGTCGCCGTGGCCGCGGCCGAGGCCGGCGCCGACCTGCTGAACGACGTGTCCGCTTCCCTGCACGAGGTTGCCGCCGACCGGCAGATGGGCTGGATCGCCATGCACATGCAGGGCGACCCGACCACCATGCAGGATGCCCCGCACTACGACGACGTCGTCGCCGAGGTGGCCGAGTACCTGACCGGGCGCGCCCTGGCCGCCGAGGCCGCAGGCGTCGACGAGGTGTGGGTCGATCCGGGCGTCGGGTTCGGGAAGAGCTTCGCCGACAACTGGCGACTGCTGGCCCACCTCGACACGCTCGTCGCCCTCGGCCTCCCGGTCGTGGTCGGGACGAGCCGGAAAGGTTTCCTGGGCGAGGTCACCGGTCGGAGCGACGGGCAGGGCACCCCCACACCGGTCGACGACCGCCTCGAGGCATCGGTCGCGACGGCGGTCCACGCGATGACCATGGGCGCACGCATGGTGCGGGCCCACGACGTGCGGGACACGGCCTTTGCGGCCCGGGTCTTCGCCGGTGACATCGGCGATCGAGCCGCATGACGACAACGATGAGACCCCACCAGGGGCAAGGAGCGTGGGCGCCATGGCGCTGAAGGGCAAATGGGCGCAGGGCATCAAGCCGCGCAACTTCGCTTGGGTCATCCAGGACAAGTTGGCCGTGTGCGAGCGGCCGGGCGGGTACGGGCAGAACCACCGACGGGTCCGCCGTCAGGAGGAGATCATCTGGATCCGTGAACAGGGGTTCACCCGGGTCGTCTCGCTCATCCCGTCTCCCCACAACCTGCACAACTACGACGAACACGGCGTGGCCTGGCTGCACCGGCCCTTCGGTCCGTCGGACGAACCCGCCGACGTGCTCCGCGACCTCTATCCCCGGATGGACGACCTGACGGCCGGCGACGGCAAGATCCTGCTCCACCGCGACGAGTTGGGCGACGTCGTCGCCGGCACGGTGGCGGGCTACCTGCACTGGGCCGGCCTGATCAAGGAACAGCCGCGGGTCGTGACGGCCGTGGAGCGGCTGCTCCACCGACAACTCGGACCCGAAGGTCGTGAGCTCGTCTCGCTCGCCGGCGAGCTCGCCGACGAGCGCTGATCTCGCGTCCGATGAGTCAGACCGATCGCATCGAGCTCATCGGGCTGCGCTCCATGATCGTGGTCGGGGTGCTCGAGCACGAGAAGGTCGATCCGCAGCCGGTCGAGATCGACCTCGTGCTCCAGGTCGACCTGGGTCCGGCCGGCGCCTCCGACGAGCTCTCCGACACCGTCGACTACGGGGCCATCGCCGATGCCTGTATGGCCGCGCTCACCGAACCGATCGCCTTGCTCGAGACGGCCGCAGCACGAATGGCCGAAGTCGCGCTCGGTGATCGTCGCGTGACCGAGGTCGAGGTCGCGATTCGCAAGCTCCGACCCCCGGTCGCCCACGACCTCGCCACCGCAGGCGTCCGCATCAGACGTCCATGACCCGCGCCTTCCTCGGCCTGGGCTCGAACCTCGGCGACCGGGTCGCGCTGCTCAGCCAGGCCGTTGACGCACTCGACGGCGTCGTCGCCGTGTCGCCGGTCTACGAGACCGAGCCGATGGGTGGCCCCGACGAACAGGGCTCGTTCCTGAACATGGTGGTCGAGCTCGACACCGACCTCGCTCCGCACGACCTCCTCGCGGTGTGCCGCCGGCTCGAGTCGGCGGCCAACCGGGTTCGGGAGGAGCGTTGGGGTCCTCGGACGCTCGACGTCGACGTGTTGTGGATCGACGGGATCACCCTCGACGACCACGAGCTCACGATCCCGCACCCCCGCATGTGGAACCGCCGCTTCGTCATGGTTCCGCTCATCGACCTCGCCCCCGAGTTCGCCGCCGAGGGATGGCAGCAACGGGCTGCGGGAACGGTCGCCCCGGCCGGCACGCTGGCCGAGCTCGTCGAGGAGTCGTGATCGCAGGCCGGGTCGTCGGGGAATGGATCGGCGGCTCCGGTTGCTGATCCCGCATGGAAACAGACCGGCACCCGTCTCGGGGCCGGATCGACGAAAGAGAGGACTGCGTTGATCGACGCCGCGCGCATCATCGGCCGAGGCCGGGCAGGGCAGTCGCTTGCCGTCGCCCTCGAGGGAGCCGGTTGGGATGTCGATGTGCTCGACCGTCGAGCAGATCTCGCCCCAGCCGCTCGGGGCTGTCCGCTGCTGTTGATCGCCACGCCCGACGCAGCGGTCGCTGAGGTCGCGGCTGCGGTCCAGCCGATCGGCGACACCGTGGTTGCCCACCTCGCCGGCGCGCTCGGCCTCGACGTCCTCGCACCTCATGCGCGGCGTGCGTCGCTCCACCCGCTCGTCGCCATGCCCGATCCCGACACCGGCGGCCGGCGCCTCCGCGGGGCGTGGTTCGCCGTGGCCGGAGACTCCAGGGTGAGCGATGTCGTCGACGCCCTGGGCGGGCGCTCGGTCGAAGTCGCCGCCGATCGTCGCTCCAGCTACCACGCGGCAGCTGTCGTGGCCTCGAACCATCTCGTCGCGCTGCTGGGCCAGGCCGAACGGATCGCCGCCGACGCCGGCGTGCCGTTCGAAGCCCTGCTCGATCTCGTCCGAGCCACGGTCGACAACGTCGCAGAGCTCGGACCGGCCGCGGCCCTCACCGGGCCGGTCGCCCGTGGCGACTGGCAGACGGTGGTGGCCCACCTCGAAGCCCTCGCCCCCGACGAGCGGGTCGCGTACGACGTCCTCGCCAACGAGGCGCGGAAGCTCGCCTTTCCACCGGTCGAAGGGGTCGGACACCGCCCCACCGGGTCCCGAGCGTCCGAGGAGGCCCCGAGGTGACCGAGCCCGAGCGAATCGAGACCATCGCCGAGCTCCGGTCGCGGACCGACGCGGCCCGATCCGACGGCGAGGTCGTCGGGTTCGTGCCGACCATGGGCTTTCTCCACGACGGCCACGCCTCGTTGATGCGGGCGGCTCGCCGCGACGCCGACCTGGTGGTCGCCTCGATCTTCGTCAATCCGCTGCAGTTCGCGGCGGGCGAGGATCTCGAGGCCTATCCCCGGGACCTCGACAGCGACACGGCCATCGCCTCCCGGGCGGGCGTCGATCTGTTGTTCGTGCCGGCGGGCCCCGAGATGTACCCCCGACCCATCGACACCACCGTTGCGGTCGGACGCGTGTCGCAGGGATTCGAGGGGGCCAGCCGGCCCTCGCACTTCGCTGGCGTCGCCACCGTCGTCGCCAAGCTGTTCTCGATCGTCGGTCCGTGTCGGGCCCACTTCGGCGAGAAGGACTGGCAGCAGCTGGCCGTCATCCGCCGGATGGTCGACGACCTGTCCATGCCGGTCGCGGTCATCGGCGAGCCGACCGTGCGCGAGCCGGACGGCCTGGCCATGTCGAGCCGGAACGCCTATCTCACCGCTCCCGAGCGGGCGGTGGCTCCGGTGGTCCACCGGGCGCTGCAGGCCGGAGCCGGCGCGGTGCTCGACGGGGTGACCGACCCCGCGGCCGTTCGTTCGGTGATGAGCGAGATCGTGGCCGCCGAACCACTCGCCGACCTCGACTACGTCGCCGCCGTCGACGCGGCCGATCTCACCGAGCCCGACCGGCTCGAAGGTGAACTCAGGCTGCTCGCTGCCGTACGCTTCGGCAAGGCCCGTCTCATCGACAACCTGGGCGTGACCGTCCCCGACGGCATGCACCGCAACCGAAAGTAGGAGCTCCCGATGCGCCGACGCATGATGAAGTCCAAGATCCACCGCGCCACGGTGACCGACGCCGACCTCCATTACGTCGGGTCGATCACCCTCGACACCGATCTGATGCAGCGCGCCGACATCGTCGAGAACGAGCAGGTCCACGTGCTCGACATCGACAACGGGAATCGGTTCGAGACCTACGCGATTCCCGGCGGTCCCGGCGATGTGTGCCTCAACGGGGCCGCGGCTCGCATGGTGCAGCCCGGTGACCGGGTCATCGTCATCACCTACGCCGACTACGAGGATGCCGAGCTGGACGACCACGAGGCCAAGGTGGTCCATGTCGACGCGGGGAATCGAGCGGTCGACGACGTGACCGCAGAGCTCATCGCCGCCGAGGAGGCCGCGGCCCGGCCCGGGCCCTACCGCTACGTCGACGTCGACGCATAACTCCGAGCCGACCGGCATCGCAGTGCAGTCTCGCCGGTCAGACGAATACGGTGCCGGGCGATGAGTGAAGTCCTCGATCTGCTCGTGCTCGGTTCGGGTGTGGCCGGCCTGTCTGCGGCCGTCCGCGCCGCCGACGTGCACGAGCTCACGACCGGTGTGTTGACCAAGGGTGAGCTCGAGCAGGCGGCCACCCGGTGGGCCCAGGGCGGCGTGGCCGCGGTGATCGGCGACGACCCCGACTCGACCGACCTCCACCTCGCCGACACCCTGCAGGCAGGTGCCGGACTCTGCGACGCCGATGCCGTCCGGGTGCTGGTCGACGAAGGGCCCGGTCGGGTGAACGAGCTCATCGCCATGGGCGCAGCCTTCGATCGCGATGAGAGCGGCAAGCTGCTGAAGGCCCGCGAGGGTGGCCACAGCACGGCCCGCATCGTCCACGCCGGCGGCGCCGCGACCGGTGTGGAGGTCGAGCGGGCCCTGGTGGAGGCCGTCGAGGCGACGGCGGCGACCATCCTCGAGCGCAGCTACGCGGTCGACCTCCTCGTCGAAGGAGGGCGGTGCGTGGGCGTGTCGTACCTCGACGGTGAGGGACGGGCCCGCGAGGTCCTCGCTGCGAACATCCTGCTGGCAACGGGCGGAGCCGGACAGCTCTATGCGGTCACCACCAACCCGGTCGAGTCGACCGGCGACGGCATCGCGATGGCCATCCGCGCCGGTGCCGCGGTGGCCGATGTCGAGTTCGTCCAGTTCCATCCGACGGCACTCCACCACCCGGCGATGCCGCGGCCGCTGCTGTCCGAAGCGCTCCGAGGCCATGGCGCGCTGTTGCGTGACGACAACGGCGACCGATTCGTCGACGAGTTGCTCCCACGCGACGAGGTGTCGCGTGCGATGACCGCTCGGATGCAGGAACACGACGTCGATCACCTCTTCCTCGACGCCCGCCACCTGGAAGGCTTCGCGACTCGTTTCCCCACCATCCATTCCGAGCTGGCCGGTCTGGGCCTCGATCCGAGCACCGATCTGCTGCCGATCGCCCCCGCGTGCCACTACCTGTGCGGTGGCGTGGTCGCCGATCTCAACGGGGCCAGCTCGTTGTCCGGCCTGTGGGTGGCGGGTGAGGTGGGCTGCAACGGCGTGCACGGAGCCAACCGGCTTGCGTCGAACTCGCTCTTGGACGGCATGGTGTTCGGGCCCGCGTCGTCGAGTCGATCGCGGCGGGGGTCGACGGCGCCGAGCCGACCGGCGCCATGCGCAGTGTGCTCGGCGGCGGCGGAATCGGCGGACGTCGGGTCGATCGGACGGCCATCGACTCGGTTCCGACCGGCACCCCGCTCGACGATGCCGACATCGCGGTCCGTCGTGACTCCTTTCAGCAGGCGATGACCCAACATGCGGGGGTCCTACGATCGGCCGAGTCGCTGCCGAAGGCCTACGCCGTCGCTGCTCAGACCTGGGTCGATGCGGCGGCCAGTCGAACTCCCGCAGGGGCAGAGTTGGCGAACCTGGCCACCGTTGCCATGGCGTTGTGCGACGCCGCACTCGCCCGCACCGAGACCCGTGGCGCCCACACCCGGATCGATCATCCCGACCTCGATCCCGAACTCCGGCTCCGCCTGTTCACCCTCGACCACCCCAGCTGAACCACCCGAGGGAGGTGCTGGTCGTTCGAGGCCCCGAGTACCGTGCCCGGCGGTGAGTTCGAACGATCCGGCATCCGATCTGGCCACGCGTGATCGGGGGCGGGTGTGGCATCCGTATGCGCCGATGCCCGCCGCGATGCCCGCGGTGCCGGTCGTCGGTGCGTCGGGATCGACGCTGCAGCTCGCCGACGGCCGCGAGGTCGTCGACGGCATGTCGTCGTGGTGGGCGGCGATCCACGGGTACCGCCACCCGGTGCTCGACGACGCCGTCCGGGCGCAGCTGGACGCGATGGCCCACGTCATGTTCGGCGGCATTGACCCACGGCCCGGCGGTCGAGCTGCGCGGAGCGACTGGTCGACGTGTCTCCCGCCGGGCCTCGAGCACGTCTTCCTCGCCGACTCGGGCTCGGTGTCGGTCGAGGTGGCGATCAAGATGGCGCTGCAGTACGCCCGGGGCACCGGGCGGCCCGAGCGCACGCGGCTGCTCACCGTCCGCAACGGCTACCACGGCGACACGCTCGGCGCATGTCGGTGTGTGATCCGGTCAACGGCATGCACTCGATGTTCACGGGCGTGCTGCCCAGCAGATCTTCGCCCCGGCCCCGAGCCGGCGTACGGCGAGCCGTTCGAGCCGGCGCACATCGCCGACGTCTCGACGACTGCTGGACGACACGCCGCACGAGGTGGCGGCGGTGATCCTCGAACCGGTGGTGCAGGGCGCCGGCGGCATGCGCTTCTACTCGCCGGACTACCTCGCCGCCGTCCGCCGACTGTGCGACGAGCACGACGTGCTGCTGATCGCCGATGAGATCGCCACCGGGTTCGGTCGCTCCGGTGAGCTCTTCGGTTGCGATCACGCCGGGATCTCGCCCGACATCATGTGCGTCGGCAAGGCGCTCACCGGCGGCTACCTGTCGATGGCCGCGGCGCTGTGCACCACACGGGTGGCCGACGGCGTGAGTGCTGCGGAGTCGGGCGCGCTCATGCACGGCCCCACGTTCATGGCGCAACCCGCTCGCGGCCGCCGTCGCCGTCGCCTCGATCGACCTGCTCGTCGCTCGCGACCTGGCAGGCCGAGGTGGCCCAGCATCGAGGCCAGCTCTCGACGGCCCGGCTCGCACCGGCGGCGGAGTTCGACGCCGTCGCCGACGTGCGGGTGCTCGGCGCCATCGGCGTGATCGAGATGGCCGATCCCATCGACATGGAGGCCACCCAGCACCTGCTCCTCGACCGGGGAGTGTGGCTGCGCCCGTTCGGCCGGCTGCTCTACACGATGCCGCCCTACGTCAGCTCGACCGACGACCTGATCGCCATCACCGACGCCATGGTGGCCGCCGCCGACACCCACTGAGGCCCCCTCCCGATCTCGGTACGCTCCCGGCCACCATGTGGCGCAGACCGCAGAGAGATCCGCTGGTTTGGCGGTTGGTTCGGGTCAGGTGAGCGTGGCGAAGTCGACGTCGAGCCGGTCGAACAGGTCGTTGTCGTGATCTTCGCCGGGATTGTCGGTGGTGAGCAGCTTGTCGCCGAGGAACACGCTGCTCGCGCCGGCGTGCAGGCACAGCGCCTGGAGCTCGTCGGTCATGTCGTTGCGGCCTGCGGAGAGGCGCACGACCGAGGCGGGCATCATCAGCCGTGCTGCGGCGATGGTACGGACGAGTTCGAGCGGATCGAGGTCGGGCCGTGCCGTACGAGCGGCGTCCCGGGGACCTGCACGAGCAGGTTGATCGGCACGCTCTCGGGGTGCGGATCGAGCGTCGCGAGCTGGACCAGCAGCCCGGCACGGTCGCGGCGGGACTCGCCCATGCCGACGATGCCGCCGCAGCACAGCTTGACGTCGGTCTCGCGCAGGTGGGCGAGGGTGTCGAGCCGGTCCTGGTAGGTCCGGGTGGTGATGATCTCGCCGTAGAACTCCGGTGACGTGTCGAGGTTGTGGTTGTAGAAGTCGAGGCCGGCGGCACCGAGCGTCTCGGCCTGCTCGGCGGTGAGCATGCCGAGCGTGACGCACGTCTCCATGCCGATCTCACCGACGGCTCGAACGGCTTCGGCCACCTCATCGACCTGCCGGTCGTTGGGGGATCGCCAGGCCGCACCCATGCAGAAGCGGGTGGCGCCGGTGTCCCGGGCCTTGCTGGCCGCCGAGACGATCGTCGTCGAGCGGCATGAGGCGCTCGGGCTTGAGGTCGGTGTTGTGGGCGGCCGACTGAGGACAGTACGCACAGTCCTCGGGGCAGGCCCCGGTCTTGACCGACAGCAGCATGGCTGCCTCGACCACGTGCGGATCGAAACGCTCGCGGTGAACGGCGTTGGCCTCGGCCAGCAGATCGTGGAACGGCTCGGCGATCAGGGCCTCGGCCTCGTCGACGGTCCAGTCGTGGCGCAGGTCTGCCATGCCCCCAGCGTCACCCCCCACGCCGCCTCATTGCAAGATCGCCCGGGAGTGGGGGACCATCAACGTCGTGGACTTCGCCGAATGGACCGCCGCACAGCTGGCAGCGGTCCGTGCTGCGGGCCAGTGGCGGGAGATCCGGACCTTCGATGCGCTCGGACCGACGGGCACCTTGGTGGCGGGCCGACGTCGTGTCGTTCGCCTCGAACGACTACCTCGGCCTCTCGGCCCACCCCACGGTCATCGCCGCAGCCCACGAGGCGCTCGACCGCTGGGGGACCGGTGCGACGGCGAGCCGTCTCGTGGTCGGCTCCCGGCCGGTCCACGCCGAGCTCGAGGCCGAGTTGGCCGACTGGAAGGGCACCGAGGCGGCGCTGCTGTTCCCGACCGGGTTCGCGGCCAACCTCGGCGTGCTGGCCACGCTCGGCGGACCCGACTGCACCATCGTCAGCGACGAGCTCAACCATGCCTCGATCATCGACGGCTGCCGGCTCAGCCGCTCGCCCGTCGAGATCGCCCGCCACAACGACGTCGAGCACGTCGACGCACTGCTCGCTCGGGCGTCGACGCCTCGCCGGATCGTCGTCGTCGATGCCGTCTTCTCGATGGACGGCGACCGAGCACCGTTGGACGAGCTCGGCGCCCTCTGCGCTCGGCACGGCGCTCTGCTGGTCGTCGACGGCGCCCACGCGGTCTTCGAATCGGGCGTCGACCTCCGTGCGGTGGACGGTCTGGAGGTGCTCGAGATCGTCACCCAGTCGAAAATGCTCGGTTCGCTCGGCGGTGCCGTGTGCTGCTCCCGCCTGCTGGCGGACGTGCTGGTCAACAAGGCCCGCCCCCAGATCTTCTCGACCGGGTCGACTCCCGCTGCTGCGGCAGCGGCCCTCGCTGCGCTCCGCGTCGTTCGAAGTCCCGAGGGAATCGAGTTGGTCGAGCGCGTGCGCAAGCTCACCGACCGACTCGTGCCTGGGCACGCCTCGCCGATCGTGCCCTACGTCGTCGGCGAGGAGTCGCGGGCGGTGGACGCCGCCGACGCGCTGCTGCAGCGCGGTCTGCTCGTGCCCGCCATCCGTCCACCCACGGTCGCGCCGGGGACCTCGAGGCTTCGCGTCGCGCTGTCGGCCGCCCACACCGACCTGCACGTCGATCGGCTCGAGTCGGCCCTCGCAGGTCTCGATCTCGCCCCGACGCCGGTGGGGCGACCGTGACCCGACCCGATCAGGTGGTCGCCGTGGCGGGGACCGCGACCGAGGTGGGCAAGACCTGGGTCACGGCCCGACTGATCGAGGAGCTGCGCGGCCGCGGGCGTGAGGTGGCCGTTCGCAAGCCGGCGCAGTCGTTCGAGCGGGGTGTTGACGAGCCCACCGATGCCGAGATCCTCGCTGCGGCCTCGGGTGAAGATCCGAATGACGTGTGCCCCGCACATCGCTGGTACGACGTGCCGATGGCACCGCCGATGGCCGCCGAGGTGCTCGGCCGCGACCCCGTGCGGCTCGCCGACCTGGTGTCGGAGATCGAGTGGGGGGACGACCCGACCGACCACGGATTCGTCGAGACCGTCGGCGGTGTCCGGTCGCCGGTTGCCCACGACGCCGACAGCCGAGACCTGGCCATCGCCGTCGACCCCGATCACGTCGTGCTCGTCGCCCACGCAGGCCTCGGCACCATCGACTCGGTCCGCCTCGGGGTCGACGCCCTGGCCCAGCTGCCGGTGACGGTGCTCCTCAACCGATTCGACACGGCCGACGACCTGCATTGGCGCAACTTGGCCTGGCTCACCGATCGCGACGGCTTCGCGGTGGTCACCGACATCGCCGGCCTGGCCGAAGGGCTCATCGCCTGAGAGCTCGAGCGGAACGCGCCGTTGCGAAGCAGGCCGGCTCGCGGCCTGACAAGGTGGTCGTGTGCGTACCTTCGAATTCGGCGGCCTGCCGGTTCGCGACGGCATCGTCCGCTCGTTCGAGCGGTGCTGGGAACGGCTCGCTGCGCCCGGTACGTGGCTCACGGCGACCGAGCAGGTCGAGGTCGCAGCCCGCACCCGTGCCGTCTTCACCGACGCCGACGCTGCCGATGATTCGCTGTCCCACCCCAGGCGCGAGGCCATCGACGTGCTGGCTGGTCGTCCGGCGGTCACCAGCGAAGCCTGGGTCGACGGCATCACCGGCGCGATCGGCGAGCTCGTGTACGTCGAGCTGGCCGGCATCGTGGCCCGGGTGGTGGCCATCGACACGTTCTGCCATCTGTGTGGCCTGACCCCGCCCCCGTTTCCCGAACCTGCAGCAGGCGAGCCGTCTCGCATCGATCCGCCCGCCAACCTGCGCCGCAACCGGACGTGGGTGTCCATGGAGGCCCAGCTCCCGCCGCTCGTGCTCGGCGCCGTGCCCGACGCGGTCGAGGCGATGAACGAGGTGTCGATCCCGCTGTACATGGATGTCGAGGCGATGATGGACCCCGCGTGGGAACGGCGGGGCTTCGACCGGCGTCAGGCGGAGCTGGTGGCCGCGACCGTCTCACACGTCAACGAGTGCTTCTACTGAACGTTGTCCCATGCCGGGCTGCTCAGTTGGAGCGCCGCCGAGACCGGTCACCAGATCGACCTCCGGGCCATCGTCGACGACGCACTCGACGTCGGTGTACCCGGCGGCCGCGCGCTCATCGAGCTCGGGCGTGCGTGCAATCAGACCAGGCCCGACGACGCCGCACTTCGGGCCGTGGTGGCCGTGGTGGGCGAGGAAGCAGCCGTCGAGGCAGCGGCGGTCGCCGCCAACTTCCAGATCATGAACCGGGTCGTCGACGCCACCGGGCTGCCGATCGGCAGGCGGCGTCGCGCCGAGGCGGCCGACGTCATCGCGGCGCTCGGCCTGGGAGCCTTTCCGCACGCCGCACACTGACGGCGGGGCAGCTCAGCCGCTCAGCTCGGCGACGGTTGCGGCAACGACCCGCTCGATGTAGTCGTCGTTCAGCTCGAGGTCGGTCAGCAGGTGGGCGAAGAAGAACGACGACGCGAAGCGGATGATGGCGAGCTCGATGTCGGCGTGGGGGCTCACTTCGCCGCGCGCGACCGCTCGCTGGACCACCTCCTCGACCGCTGCCCGTCGCCGGAGATTGAACGCCAGCTGCGCCTCGCGAAGCTCGGGATCGTGACTGGCGGCACCGATCAGCGATGGCAACGACCGGCCCCATGCTTCGTTCGACAGTCCACCCGCCAGCACCTGAGCCACGCCGCGCAGGTCGGTCGGCCAGATCGCCCGAGTCGGGTGGACCGGGACGAACTCGCACATCGTCTCGAACGCCTCGACGAGCATCGTCGCCCGGTCGGGCCAGTTGCGGTAGATCGTGCTGCGGGCGACGCCGCTGCGCTCGGCGATGGCGTCGATGGTGACCCGTTCGAAGCCGTCTTCGGCCAACAACGAAGCGGCTGCTTCGAGCACGACGGCGTGGGTGCGGGCGACCCGGGGGTCGACGCTGACGCTCATACCTCGGCCACCTCCCACTCCTCCTCGAGTGGCAGCGGCGTGCGGGGGTAGGTGCGACTGACCACGATGGCGGTCGCGACCCCGAGCACTGCTGCCACCGTGAACGCCAGCGACATGCCGTCGGTGTAGGCGTTGCCGGCCGTCTCGAGGATCTGAGCGCCGAAGGGATCGGGCGCCTGGCTCGCAGCGAACGTGGCGCCACCGATGGAGTCGTTGATGGCCTCGGCCGCCTGGCGCGGGATGGCGGGATCGTCGACGAGCGACGACACGCCCGACCGGTAGCCGATCGACAGCAACGACCCCATGAGGGCGATGCCGATGGCCCCGCCCACCTCGCGGGTCGTGTCGTTGACGGCCGAGCCGACCCCCGCCTTCGACTGGGGGAGCGAGGAGACGATGGCCTCGGTCGATGGTGGCATCAACAGCGCCATTCCGGTCGCCAGCAGCACGATGCCGAAGGCGAGGAATCCGTAGGGGGTGTCGGGCTGGAGCGTCGACATCAGGGCGAACCCGCTGGCCTGGACGAGAAGCCCGGCCGTCACGACGGTCCGAGCCCCGAATCGGCTGACGGCCTTGGGCCCCTGCGGCGAGACCACGATCATCGTGACGGCGAACGGCAGGGTGCGGACGGCCGCGCCGAGGGGGCTGTAGCCCTGCACGAACTGGAGATAGAGGGTGATCAGGAAGAACATCCCGAACATCACCATGAAGGCCATCGTGATCGTCAGGCTGCCGAGAGCGAATCGGCGAATCCGGAAGAGCCGTGGGTCGAGCATCGGGAACTCGATGCCGGCCTCGTAGCGGACGAACCCGACGAGGGCGGCGACCGCGACCACGAAGGCGACGACGGTCACCGGATCGGTCCAGCCGTGCTCGGGTCCGTTGATGATGCCGAAGACCAACGAGCCCAGTCCGACGATCGAGAGCAGGGCCCCCACCGGGTCGAGCGGCCGGGCCTCGTCGTCTCGCGAGGTCGGAACCCACCGGGCGATGGCGACGAAGGCGATCACGACGATCGGTACGTTGACGAAGAAGACCGAGCCCCACCAGAAGTGCTCGAGCAGGATGCCGCTCGACAGAGGGCCGATGGCTCCGCCGGCGCCCGCGAATCCCGCCCAGACGGCGATGGCCTTGGCCCGCTCCTCGGGTGGGAAGACCACGGTGATGATCGACAGGGTGGCGGGCATGACCGAGCGCGGCACCGATGCCCATCACCGAGCGGAACGCGATGACGAGTACGGCCGACGTGGCGAAGGACGCCACGATGGCAGCCGTGCCGAAGATCGCGAGTCCGACCAGCAGCGCTCCCTTGCGTCCGTAGCGGTCGCCGATCGCTCCCGACGGCAGCAACAGGCCGGCGAACACCAGCGCGTAGGAGTCGAGGATCCAGAGCTGTTCGGTCTGGCTCGCGTCGAGGGCCCGGACGATCGACGGGATCGCCACGTTGAGCGAACTCACGCTGGCCACGATCAGGATCAGACACAGACAGAGAATTCCGAGGATCCGCCACCTGAGCGGGTTGGGCACCCCGGTCGCAGGCACCCCGGTCGAGTTGTGCACCATGGTGTTGCACAGTAGGACAGTGCGTCGCAGAACGCAACGGTGTGTTGCACAGAGGTCGACGTCACCGAACGCATTGGGCCGGCACGGCGGTGTCGCGGCACTCTGGTCCCTGCATGAGCCGCTTCGATCCGCCGATCACCGTCGTTCGCGACGTCGTCGAGCGTGCCCTGGCCGAGGATCTCGAACCCCTCGGTGATCTCACGGCCTCGCTGCTGCCGCCCGACGAACGGGTGAAGGCCCGGATCGTCAGCCGCGCACGCGGCGTGCTGGCCGGGCGGGCCTGTGCTCAGGCGACCTTCACCCGGCTCGACCGGTCGATCACTCAGCAGTGGCACCTCGACGACGGCGATGCCCTCGTTCCGGGCACGGTCGTCGCCGAGCTCGAGGGTCCGCTCGCCGGCATCGTCACGGCGGAGCGCACCGCGCTCAACTTCCTGATGCACCTCAGCGGCATCGCCACGCTCACGGCCCGGTTCGTCGAGCGGGCCGCCCCCTTCGGGTCTGGGACACCCGCAAGACCACTCCCGGGCTCCGTGCGCTCGAGAAGGCGGCGGTCCGAGCAGGCGGCGGCGCCGTGCACCGGGGCAACTTGTCGGACTGGATCATGCTCAAGGACAACCATCTCGCCGGGCTGTCGATCGCCGACGCAGTGGCCCGCAGTCGCGACTTCTGGCCGGCCCGGACGGTTCATGTCGAGTGCGACCGGCCGGAACAGGTCGTCGAGGCGCTCGATGCCGGGGCCGACGCCATCCTGCTCGACAACATGTCGCCCGAGGAGGTGCGGGCCTGTGTCGTCCTCGCCGGTGAGCACGAGAACTCGCCCTTGGTCGAGGTGTCCGGCGGCATCGATCTCGAGACGGTCGGCCGCTACGCCGACACCGGCGCCGACATGGTGTCGACGAGCGCCGTGACCCTCTCCGCCCCGGCCTTCGACCTCGGCCTCGATCTCGACCCGAGCGAGGTGACCGACTCGTGAACCTGCTCGCCATCGACGTCGGCAACACCCAGACCGTGATCGGCCTCTACTCGCTCGGTGAGGACGAGGGCGACGACCGCACAGCCGACTCGGGTCTGCTCGACCACTGGCGGGTCGCCACCAACGCCGAACGCACGGCCGACGAGCACGCCCTGGTCATCCAGGAGTTCCTCGGGTTCCATGGGTTCAGCTGGGACCGCGACATCGCCGGCTTGTGCCTCTGTTCGTCGGTTCCCCGGGTCACCGGGGCCTTCCGGTCGATGGCGCAGCGCTACCTCGGGTTCGACGCACTCGTCGTCGAGCCGGGCATCAAGACCGGTATCCCGATCCTCTATGACAATCCCAAGGAAGTCGGCGCCGACCGGATCGCCGATGCGGTTGCGGCCTACGACCTCTTCGGTGGGCCGACCATCGTGATCGACTTCGGGACGGCCACCACGTTCGAAGCCATCTCGGGCGACGGGAAGTACCTCGGCGGAGCCATCTTCCCCGGCATCGACATCAGTCTCGACGCCCTCTTCGGCGCGCACGGCGGCGCTCCGGCGGGTCGAGCTCGTCGAGCCGAAGAACGTCATCGGGCGCAGCACCGTCGAGTCGATGCAGTCGGGGGCGGTCTACGGCTACACCGCCGTGGTCGACGGCATGGTGCAACGGTTCCAGGACGAGCTCGGCGACGATGCCGAGGTGGTCGCCACTGGTGGCCTGAGCGGGCTGATCGCTCCTCTGTCCACCTCGGTCGACCACCTCGAACCGTGGCTCACCCTGCACGGACTCCGCCTCATCCACGAACGCAACGGAGAGCAGTGATGAGCGAGCCCCGACCGATTCCCTATCGGTTCGACGTCAGCCATCGCACGGCCGAGATCCACGACGAGTTCGACAGCCTCGCCGACGGCGACGAGACCGGGCAGGTGGTGACCGTCGCCGGCCGGGTGATGCTGCTGCGTGACCAGGGCAAGCTCGCGTTCGCCGAGCTCCGCGACAGCTCCGGTGCGATCCAGCTGTTCGTCCTCGCGAAGGTCGTCGACGACTTCGCCGGGTTCACCGGGCTCGACCTCGGCGACTGGATCGGAGCGACCGGCGAGGTCGTCAAGACCCGGCGAGGCGAACTGTCGATCAAGCTGCAGACCTGGACGTTGCTCGCCAAGGCCGAGCGGAACTTCGGCGACAAGTGGCACGGCATCAACGACCCCGACCTCCGCTACCGCCAGCGTTATGTCGACCTCTGGGCCAACGAGGGGAGCCGGGAGGTCTTCCTGGCCCGCTCACAGATCATCTCGTCGACCCGGCGGTGGCTCGAGGACCGGGGCTTCGTCGAGGTCGAGACCCCGGTGTTCCATCCGATCAGTGGTGGTGCGCACGCCCGGCCCTTCACGACCCACCACAACGCCCTCGACACCCGGCTGAGCCTGCGCATCGCGCCCGAGCTCTACCTGAAGCGGCTGGTGGTCGGCGGCTTCGAGCGGGTGTTCGAGATCGCCCGGGTCTTCCGCAACGAGGGACTGTCGACCCGCCACAACCCCGAGTTCACGATGCTCGAGCTGTATCAGGCGTATGCCGACTACACCGACGTCATGGAGCTGACCGAGCAGCTCGTCGAGCACCTCGCCACCGAGCTCCACGGGACGACCACGCTGTCGTACCAGGGCCGCGAGCTCGACCTCGCGGCCCCCTGGCGGCGAGCCTCGATGATCGAGCTCGTCGAGGAGGCCATCGGCGTACGCCTCGACGTCCGCATGGATCTCGCCGAGATCCGTGCCGTCGCGACCGAGCACGGCGTGACCGTCGAGGACAGCTGGGGTCCGGGCAAGCTCATCCTCGAGATCTACGAGAAGACCACCGAGCCCGATCTGTGGGGGCCGATGTTCGTGACCGACTACCCGCAGGAGGTCTCGCCACTCTCTCGGGCCCACCGCGAAATGCCCGGGCTCACCGAGCGTTTCGAGGCCATCGTGGCCGGCCGCGAGTTGCTCAACGCCTTCACCGAGCTCCAGGACCCGGTCGAGCAACGCGAGCGATTCGAGGATCAGGTGGCGCAGAAGGAGGCGGGTGACGCCGAAGCGATGCCGGTGGACGAGGACTACCTGCGGGCGCTCGAGTACGGCCTGCCACCCACCGCCGGTCTCGGGATCGGCATGGACCGGCTCGTCATGCTGCTCACCGACCGGGCGAGCGTGCGCGACGTGCTGCTGTTCCCCACGCTCCGTCCTGAGCAGCCCGAAACTCACTGACCCGCGCAACGCGTGAGGTCGAATCACGTAGCGTGAAAGCCATGCGCGTGCTGATCACCGGCATGGGAGGCGAGCTCGGCACCCGTGTCGCCATCGAACTCGAGCGGGCCGACTGGGTCGATCGGATCATCGGCGTCGACGGCGACCCGCCCCGCGATCGCATCGGCCGCACCGAGTTCCACCTGATCGAACCCCGCCACGGCCACGAACTCGTCGATCTCGTTCGCGAGGTCGAGCCGACGGCCATCGTACACCTCGGGATCTACGAGCCCGAGGCCCGGGTGTCCGCCAAGGGAGCCCAGCAGCGAACCCAGGCCGTTGCGCTCGCGGCCCTCGGCGCGGCGGCCGACGTCGTCTCGGTCGAGCGCATCGTCATGCGCTCCGGCATCGAGATCTACGGGCGGAGCCGCGGTGCGCCAACCACGCCGCATGAGGGGGTCGAGCCGCGTCCCACGTCGCCGTTCGGCCGGAGTCTCCTGCAGGCCGAGTCGGTCGCGCTCCGCTCCGCCGAGGTCGGCGGTGCGGCGCTGACCCGCCTTCGCTTCGCGCCCCTGGTCGGCCCCCACTTTCCCAGCCCGCTCGGGCGCTACCTGCGACTGCCCGCGGTACCGGTCAGTGCCTTCGGCGATCTCCCGTTCTCGCTGTTGCACCAGGAGGACGCGACCGCTGCCATCGTGCGTGCGTTGCAGATCGGCCACGACGGACCGCTCAACATCACGAGTCCGGGGGCCGTGACCGCATCACAGGCGGCGCGCATGGGAGGACGCCTGCCGATCCCGGTGGTCGGTCCCGGTTGGCAGATCGCCAAGGTCGCCTCCGAGGTCTTCGGTGCGCCCCTGCCCGACCATGTCCGCGAGTTGCTCGTGCGTGGTCGTTGCGCCGACGCCACGCTGGCTGCGAGGACCCTCGATCTGCAGCCTCGGTACTCGACTCCAGAGGTCGTGAAGGACCTCTACGACTGGGCCTCGGTCACCTATCTCGACCCGGCTGAGCTCGGCGCGGCATGAGCGCGGTCGCCCTGGTTCGCCGCCGGCTCGCGGGTGACTTCGAGGTGGACGAATGGGGCCTCGATCCCGATGTCGTGTTGGTCCTGTCGCCGCTGTTCGGGCTGCGGTTCTCGCTCGATGTGCGCGGTGCTCAGCACCTGCCAGGGCACGGGCCGGCGCTGCTCGTGTACAACCGGAGGCTCGGCTCGAGCGAGCCGTTCGTGGTCGCCCGGGCCGTGCGCCTGGAGACGGGGCGCCACCTCCGGGTCGCCGGAGTGCCCGACCTGCCGGTGGCCGGTCCGATGCTGCGACGCATCGGCGGTGTGCTCGATCGACCTGACGAGATCGCCTCGGTGCTTCGTGTCGGCCACCTCGCCGGCGTCGCGCTCGGACGGGGCCTCGATCCGCGCTCGCGAACCGGGGCTGCCGACGTGGCCACCATCGCCGAAGCCCGTCTCGCCGAGGTTCCCGTGCACCCGGTCGGGTTGATCGGGAAAGAGTCCCGACGGAGCTGGCGAGTCGAGATCGGCCCGGCGATGGCCACGTCGTGGAGCGAAGGCCCGCTCGGTGACGCCGCGCTGGCCGATGCTGTGCGGTCCGCGATCGAGTCGCTCGTCGCGACCTGAGCGGTCGGTAGGTTTCGCCCATGGCGTTCACGCGAGCCGCTGATGGAGCGCGCATCCACTTCGAGGTGTTCGGCCGCCGCGACGGCGAGCCGTTGTTGATGATTCAGGGTCTCGGCGCCGATTCGCGTGGCTGGATCCTCCAGCGGCGTTCGATGGGAGCGCGGTACCGCTGCATCGTCGTCGACAACCGTGGGGTCGGCCGGAGCGACAAACCCGAGGGCGACTACGACCTCGAGGTCATGGCCGCCGACGCCCTGGCGTGTCTCACAGCGGCCGGGTTCGAGTCGGCCCACGTCATGGGTGCGTCGATGGGAGGGGTCCTCGCCCAGATCATCGGGGTCCGGCATCCCGAGCGCGTCCGATCACTGGTGCTGGCGTGCACGGCATGTCGCCACCTGCCGTGGCGGCGCAAGCTCCTTCACAGCTGGGGCGACGTCGCCTTGGCCGAGGGCATGGGCGCGTTCACCGGCGAGAACCTCCGATGGCTGATCGGATCTCGGTCGCTGCGTCGCTTCGCCCTGCCGTTCCGGCTCCTCGGACCGTTGGCCCTCAATGTTCCCGAACACGCCTTCGCCGCGCAGGTCAAGGCCATTCTGGCCATGGACGACTCGCTCCGGCTCGAACTCGCCTCGATCCGGGTTCCGACCCTGGTGGTCGTCGGCAGCCAGGACATTCTCACGCCCCGTGGCGACAGTGAGGAGATCGCCGAGTTGATCCCGAATGCCGAACTGGCGGTCGTGTGGGGTGGTGCCCACGGCTTCATGTTCGAGCACGCTCGGACCTTCAACCAGATCGTGCGTGGCTTCCTGCGGGGGGCCGAGACCGGATCCGATCGTGCTGCCGTGCCATCGACGACGGGATCGGATCGGCCCTGATGGCGCAGCCGATGCGCGAGTGCCCGGTCTGCGAGGCGATCGTGCTGCTGGATCAGGATCACTGCAGCATCTGCGGCCACGACCTGTCGCTCCCTGCGCCCGAACCCGCCGAGGAGGAGCCGATCCCGGAGGTGCCGTCGCCTCCGGTGTCCCAGGAACTGGGCAGCTCGGACGAACCACCGACCGAGCCGGAGGCGGCCTCGTCGCGCGAGGGGGTCAGCTTGTTCGTCGGGATCGTGGGCTTCGTCGCCGCGGCGCTGCTCATCTTCTGGTTCGTGAGCCAGGGTGGCCCGCTCGACGACACCGACGACGATCAGCCCGCCGTCGTCGGCGACGACGCAGCGGTCGCGCAGGTCGACCTCGCGCTCGCCGTGTGCGCGGGCGGTCAGGCCGGGGTGGCAGGCGCACCGTCCTATTCGCCGTCGGCCGGCATCCACCCGACCGCGATCGTGGTCGGCGACCTCGCCACGCGCGACGTGGCCACCAGCACCGACCTGTTCCCGCCCGAGTGGGTCGTCGATGTCTCCGAGCGTCCGCTCGACTCGTCCGAGCTGCTGCTCTGCCTGAGTCGAACGTCGAGCGGCGAGGTCGACTCGGTGTGTGCCTCGACGACCGACCCCGATGCCCTCGAACGCCTCGAGGCCGACTATCGCCTGCGGGTGTACGAGACCGCGACCGGGGATCGCCTGGTCGACGAGCCGATCGGCTCCGAGGTCTTCGGTCCATGCCCCGACCCCGGTAGCGTCGACGCCGGCAGTGTGTACGCAGGCCCCGATCCCGAGGATCTGGTCACGCTCGCCGTTCCGCTCATCCTCGGCGGTTGACCGAGGCGAGCGGCCTCACTCGATGCCGTGGTCGAGGGCGTACCGAACGAGCTCCTGTCTGCGATTGAGGTGGAGCTTCTTGAGGATGTTGCGCACGTGGTTCTCGACGGTCTTGGCCGCGATGAACAGCTCGTCGCCGATCTCCGCGTAGCTGTGGCCGCGGGCGACGTACTGCAACACCTCGCGCTCACGGTCGCTCAGGACCTCGACGGGTCCGCTCGCCTTGGCCAACCGTCGGAACTCGCCGAGCACCAGCGAGGCCAGCGTCGGCGAGAACACCGGCTCCCCCTTCGCGGCCCGCCAGAGCTCGTTGCGGAGCTCCGCCGGCGGGGTCGTCTTGAGGAGGTACCCGACCGCACCGGCCGAGACGGCATCGAGGAGATCGCGTTCGGCCTCGGAGACGGTGAGCATCACGATGCGGGTCGTCTCCGAACAGGCCTTCACCACCTTGATGCCCCCGCCCGGCATGTGCAGGTCGCACACCACGAGGTCGGGTCGGAGCTCGCCGACCAAAACGATGGCCTCCTCCGCGTCGGCCGCCTCGCCCACCACGTGGAAGTTCTCGCCGAGCTCGCTCCGAAGACCCGAGCGCCAGATGGCATGGTCGTCGGCGACGAGCAGCCGAACCCGGGCCAGATCGCTCACCCGGGCAGTGTGCCACGGGCCCGAGCGGCCCGCTGCGACGAAGGAGCGGCCGGAGCGAGAGAGACGGCCTAGGTTGCTCCGGCGTGAGCGACGAAACGACGCCGGAGTCCCAGGCCGCCAGATCGACCGAGTTCTTCGGTCCGCTGGTTCCGGGTCAGCTCGGGTGTGTCTTCACCCACGCAAGCGTCGATCTCGTGGTCGGTCACATCGACGTCACCGAGAACCTGATCGCCGGCACGGGCTTCCTGTTCGCGCCGGCCGTGGTCGCGCTCGCCGACACGTGTGCAGCGATCGGCTGCGGACTCGCCGTCCCCGAGGGGGCCTCGTTCACGACGATCGAGCTGAAGTCGAACTTCCTCTCGTCGGCACGAGTGGGGGAGCGGGCGGTCGCCCGGTGCACGCCTGCCCACCTCGGCCGTCAGACCCACGTGTGGGACGTCGAGGTCACCAACGAGACGACCGGCCGCACGATGGCGCTGTTCCGGAACACCCAGATGGTGCTGCACCCTCGACGCTGAGCCTGCTGGTCGTCACCACCGTTCGACTCATCGCCGGCCCGCGTTCGGTCAGCCACGGCCCGCCCCAGGGGATCGCGAGGACGTCAGGAGCTGGTGACGCCCGCCTGCAGCTTCTCCAACACGTTGTCCAGGTTGAACGAGGCCGGCTTCTGACTGACCGGGAACTCGGCGATCGACTGCAGGTGCTCGGCCACGAAGCTCTGGGCCGGGATGAACAGGAAGGCCCGGTCGAGAATCCAGTCGTAGTACGTGTTCGACGTCTGATCGGCCCGCTCGTACGGATCGGTCCGGAGGTTGAAGAGCTTGGGCATGCGAAGCTCGACGAACGGCTCCGACCAGACGGCCAAGGTGCCCGTCGCCCGCTGCTCGAGGAAGACGAACTTCCAGTTGTCGTAGCGCATCGCAGTCAGGTCGCCGTCGTCGGACACGTAGAAGAAGTAGTTCCGTGCGCTCTCGTCGACCTCGCCGGTGAGATAGGGGAGCTGGTTGTGCCCGTCGAGGTGGACCTTGTACTCCTTGCCGCCCAGTTCGGCCCCGGATCGGAGCTGCTCGGCGATGTCGGGGACCCCCGCCGCAGCGAGGAGCGTCACGAACCAGTCGGCGTGGCTCACGATGCCGTTCAACACCTTGCCGGGCTCGATGCGACCGGGCCAGCGCACCATGGCCGGCACGCGGTAGGCGCCCTCCCAGTTCGAGTTCTTCTCGTTCCGGAACGGCGTCATCGCGCCATCGGGCCAGGTGTTCATGTGCGGACCGTTGTCGGTGCTGTAGACGACGATGGTGTCGTCGGTGATGCCGAGCTCGTCGAGGAAGTCGAGCATCTCGCCGATGTTGCCGTCGTGGTCGATCATCACGTCGTGGTACTCGGACTGCCACCGACCGGACTGGCCCAGGCTCTCGTCCTTGGCGTGCGTCCGGAAGTGCATGTGCGTGGTGTTGAACCACACGAAGAACGGCGTGCCCGCCTCGTGGGCATCCTTGATGAAGCGCTTGGCCTCGGGCAGCAACTCCTCGTCGATGGTCTTCATCCGCTCCTTGGTGAGCGGACCGGTGTCCTCGACGCGACCGTCCGCGTAGCTGTGGATGACACCGCGGGGGCCGAACTTCTCCTTGAAATCCGGGAAGTCCTCAGCTGAGGGGTAGTCGCGGTGCTCGGGCTCCTCCTCGGCGTTCAGGTGGTAGAGGTTCCCGAAGAACTCGTCGAACCCGTGGTTGGTCGGCAGGAACTTGTCGAGGTCACCGAGATGGTTCTTGCCGAACTGCCCGGTGGCATAGCCCTGTTCCTTCAATGCGGTCGCGATGGTGGGATCCTTGTCCTGCATGCCGACGTCGGCGCCCGGCATCCCGACCTTGGTCAGACCGGTCCGGTACGGGTTCTGGCCACAGATGAACGCGGCGCGGCCGGCGGTGCACGACTGCTCGCCGTAGTAGTCGGTGAACCTCGCGCCTTCGTGGGCGAGCCGGTCGATGTTGGGCGTGCGGTAGCCCATCACGCCGTCGGAGTAGCAGCTCAGGTTGCTGATCCCGATGTCGTCTCCCCACATCACCAGGATGTTGGGCTTTCCGTTCGGCATGGGCTCGGTCTCCTAGGTGTCCCGACAGATCCGGCGGAGCGGATGCTCAACCGCAATGCGCTCTTTCCCATTCTGTAGTGGCGGGCGCCGCGTTGCGCCACCCAGACCGGGTGATCGCACGCGGCGGCTCAAGCCCGACGCCGAGGGGTCACCAGCGGTCACATCCTGAATCGGAGCTCGGCGCCGCGTCCCGGGTTGCCGGCGACCTCGACCGAACCTCCGACCTCGTTGATCCGGGCGGTGATCGACCGGTCGAGGCCGATCCCGTGGGTCACCTCGTCCGGCTCGAAGCCGTCGCCGTCGTCCTTCACCGAACAGAAGACGCCGCGACCCTCGGGCTCGACGTAGACCGTCGCGCGGGTCGCCGTCGCATGCTTGGCGGCATTGGTGAGCGCCTCGCCGACCGCGCCCACCAGCGCCTCGGTCTGTTCGTCGGTCAGCGAGACCTCCTCGGTCATCACCACCGAGACCGGCAGGCCGTGGTGGCGTTCGATCCGCCGAGCCGCGGCGCGGATCGCCGAGCCGAGGTCGCCACCGCCGGCCGCGACGCCGGTGCCGAACAGGTACTCGCGCAGATCCTGCTCCTGCTCGCGGGCGAAGGTCGCCAGCTCCGGGTCGTCGACCCGACGCTGGACGACTGCCAGGGTCTGGAGGACGCCGTCGTGGAGCGTGCGAGCCACCTCTTCCCGTGCACGGGCGGACGCGATCTGGCGTTCGGCCCGGCGAAGACGCCCCGCGGCGAGGCCGGCGACGAGCCCGGCGAGCACGTACAGCACGATCGTCGATCCGGCAGAGGTGACGTCGCTGCGCGTCCACTCGACCGAACTGTCGAGCACATCACCGGCGAGCCGGCCGAACCCGACCGCCGCGCCGGCCGCGACGCCGCCGCGAATTCCCCAGCCGACACCGGCGGTGAGGATGCCGGCCAGGGGCCAGGCCGAGCCCAGCGACTGAGAATGGGGGCCGCCGTAGACCACGGCATCACCGAAGGCCAGGCCGACGGCGACGGCGACCTCGGTCGCCACGAACCCAGGAGCGAGCAGGCGATCCGGTGAGCGACGGTTTCGGACGGCGGCCACGACCGTCACCGCCAGCGCCGCACCCGCGAGCGCCACGGCGAGCGCCGCCTCGTCGAGGGCGTCCCAGTCGACGAGCAGCACCACGATGAGCCACAGCATGGCGAGCCCACGGAAGACCGCCAGCCCGTTGAGCAGGCTGCGGACCAGCGTGTCCTCGTGGCTCATCGGGTCAACTCAACCACGATCGGTCGTCCGACCGACGGCATGCCACCGGAGCCGAGGCCCGGGAGCAGGGGGTTCAGACGACGGCTTCGACCTCGGCGAGTAGATGGTGGGCCGAGGCGGCAAGTGCTCGAGTGCCGTCGGATTCACCCAGCGGTTCGAGGCAACGCACCGCCTGATCGACGTGGTCGCGAACGTCGAGCAGCGAGGAGGCGACCGCCCCGTTCGAGTTCACGAGCGAGCGGGCCCGATCGACGGCTGCTCCGTCGATCGGCTGGCCGAGGAGCGACCGCAACTCGTCGCCTTCCGGGCCGGCGAGGGCACGGAGCACCGGGAGGTTGTAGACGCCCTCGGCGAGATCGAGCCCGGCGGGCTTGCCGAGCTGCTCGCTCGTCGCCACCAGATCGAGCACGTCGTCGACCATCTGGAACGCGATCCCGTAGCACCGGCCGAACTCGGTGAGTGCGTCGATGTCGGCTCGGTCGAGCCCGCCGACGATGGCGCCCACGCGGCACGAGGTGGCGAACAACGATGCGGTCTTGCCGTCGATGGACTCGAGGTAGTGCTCCTCGGTGCGATCGACGTTGTACGCGTCCTGGAGCTCGCGGACCTCGCCGGCGCACAGCTGACCGATGGTCTTGGCGAGCAGGTCGGCGACCTCGACCCCGAGCGAGGCCGCGATCTCCGAGGCCTTCGCGAGGAGGAAGTCGCCCGACAGGATCGCGGTGATGTTGCCCCAGCGGGCGTTGACACTCTCGACGCCGCGTCGGGTGGCCGCCTCGTCGATCACGTCGTCGTGGTACAGCGTGCCGACCTGCACGAGTTCGACGGCGACGCCACCCATGACCACGTCCTCGGTGACCTCGGTCCGGGTCCCGGCCGACGCCACGGCGAACAGCGGTCGGTGGCGTTTGCCGCCGGCCTTGATGAGGTGCCCGGCCACCTCGGTCAGGAACGAGTCCGTTGATCTCGACCGCCTCGCGGAGTCGTTGGTTGACCGACGCCAAGTGCTCGTCCATCCTCGGGAACTCGAAGAACGGATGCGGCGAACCCACGGCGTGAGGCTACGTGCTCGTCTGATGACGGCCCCAGTCAGACGCATCGATCCGAATTCCTTCCCGATCCTGCATCCGATCGGTCGCGCGCCTTGCGTAGGACGAGAAAACAACCGGCAGCCTCTGCCCTTCCCAACCAATGGAGTCAAGTCATGCGCAAGTTCGCTCTCGTCCTCGGAGCCATGCTCCTGTCGTTCGGCGGCTTCGCCGCGACGGCCAACGCCCAGGAAGACCCGGGCACCATCGTCGACATCGCCGCCGGCGATGACCAGTTCTCGACCCTCGTGGCTGCGGTCACCGCAGCCGAGCTCGTCGACACCCTCTCCGGCCCCGGTCCGTTCACCGTGTTCGCCCCGAACAACGCTGCGTTCGACAAGCTGCCGGCCGGCACCGTCGACGCCCTGTTGGCCGACCCGACCGGCGACCTGACGGCGATTCTGCAACTCCACGTCGTGTCCGGTGAGATCTCCTCCGAGCAGGCCATCGCTGCTGCCGGCACCAACATCGACACGCTCGGCGGCCCGGTCGCCGTGGCCCTCGACGGTGAGACGCTCACCGTTGGCGGTGCTGCCGTGATCGCCACCGACATCGAGGCATCGAACGGTGTCATCCACGTCATCGACACCGTGATCACCCCCGACACCGCGGTTCCTGCGGCCGATGCCGCTCCGACGGCTGAGCCCGCACCTGCGGCGCCGGCCCCGACCGCCGTGGACAGCGGTGACAGCGGCCTCGCCGCCACCTCGAGCACCAACCTCGGCCTCATCGCCTTCTTCGGTGCGCTGGCCCTCGCCGGCATCGGCACCTCGACCTTCGCCCTCGCCCGGGCTCGTCGGGACAGCTGATCACGCGATCGTCAGTGGACAGCCGCTGATCGATCATGATGTGGGCGGGAGGCTTCGGCCTCCCGCCCTCGTCGTTTCCCTGCCCACCCCCCCCGCTCGGCCTGGATCGGACCATGAACCGTCTCGTCGCCAAGATCGTGCTCGCCACCTCGTGTGTGGTTCTCGCCGTCGTCGCCGTGCTCCTCGTGGGCGCAGCCGACGAGGAGCCTCGGGCCGACCTCGTCGGACCCGAGGTGACGTCGACCACCGAGACCGTCTCTCCGAAGCCGATCGCGGTTCCGCAAGCCGTCGGCTCGCCGACGACGGCCACGACCGAACCCGACCCGGGGGTCGTCCCCCAGCGGTTGCAGATCCCCTCGCTCGGCGTGGATGCTCCGGTGGTCCCCGTTGGCCTCGAGGGCGACGGCTCGATGCAGATCCCCGGGGCGACCGAGAGCGGCTGGTACTGGCCCGGCACGGCACCCGGAGCACAGACGGGCTCGGCGGTCATCGCCGCCCACGTCGACTACGCGGGCCAGCGGGGTGTGTTCTTCGACCTCCGGACCGTCGAGGTCGGCAGCGAGATCTCGGTCCTCGACGACCAGGGAGTGCCCCTCCGGTACGTGGTCACCGAGCGCTTCCAGGTCGACAAGGACCTGCTGCCCATCGACGAGCTCTTCCGGGCCAACGGCTCGCACACCCTCACCCTCATCACCTGCGGCGGAGGCTTCGACGCCTCCAGCCGCAGCTACGCCGACAACATCGTCGTCCGGGCGGTCCCGGCCTGAACGCCCTCGGGATCCGCATTCCCGACTCCACGCGGGCAGGTGTCACACGCCTGCTGGTTCGCATCCCGACGCAAGTCGGTACACTCCATCATCCGCCCCCATCCTCTGTCTGGAGGCAATCTCCTTGTTCGAACGCTTCACTGATCGAGCCCGTCGTGTGGTCGTCCTGGCCCAAGAAGAAGCTCGACTGCTCAACCACAACTACATCGGCACCGAGCACATCCTGCTCGGGCTGATCCACGAGGGTGAAGGCGTCGCCGCCAAGGCCCTCGAATCGCTCGGCATCAGCCTCGAGGCCGTGCGCAACCAGGTCGAGGAGATCATCGGTCAGGGTGGCAGCAGCCCCTCGGGCCACATCCCGTTCACCCCCCGCGCCAAGAAGGTGCTCGAGCTCTCGCTGCGCGAGGCGCTCCAACTCGGCCACAACTACATCGGCACCGAGCACATCCTGCTCGGGCTGATCCGTGAAGGCGAGGGCGTCGCCGCACAGGTCCTCGTCAAGCTCGGGGCCGACCTCAGCCGGGTGCGACAGCAGGTCATCCAACTGCTGTCCGGATACCAGGGTCCGCAGGGCCAGGGCGGCCAGGAGAAGGCCGGCGCCACCGCCGGCGGCTCGGGCCGTGAAGATGCGCCGAGTGGCAGCCTCGTGCTCGACCAGTTCGGCCGCAACCTGACCCAGCTCGCCCGCGACAAGGCCGTCGACCCGGTCATCGGCCGCAGCCGCGAGATGGAGCGGGTCATGCAGGTCCTGTCGCGCCGCACCAAGAACAACCCGGTGCTGGTCGGCGAGCCCGGTGTCGGCAAGACCGCCATCGTCGAAGGCCTCGCCCAGAAGATCGTCTCCGGCGACATCCCCGAGACCCTGCGCGACAAGCAGCTCTACACCCTCGATCTCGGAGCGCTCGTCGCCGGGTCGCGGTACCGCGGCGACTTCGAAGAGCGCCTCAAGAAGGTGCTGAAGGAGATCAAGACCCGCGGCGACATCATCTTGTTCATCGACGAGCTCCACACCCTCGTGGGTGCCGGTGCCGCCGAAGGTGCCATCGACGCCGCCAGCATCCTCAAGCCGATGCTGGCCCGGGGCGAGCTCCAGACCATCGGTGCCACCACGCTCGACGAGTACCGCAAGCACCTCGAGAAGGACGCCGCGCTCGAGCGCCGCTTCCAGAAGATCGTCGTCGACGAGCCCACCGTGGCCCACACCATCGAGATCCTCAAGGGCCTCCGCGATCGCTACGAGCAGTTCCACCGGGTCACGATCACCGACCAGGCCGTCGTCGCCGCCGCCAACCTGGCCGACCGCTACATCTCCGACCGTCACCTGCCCGACAAGGCCATCGACCTCGTCGACGAGGCCGGGTCGCGGCTGCAGATCAAGCGCATGGAGACGCCTGCCGACTACCGCGAGCTCGAGAACCAGCTCTCCGAGATCGTCGAGCAGAAGAAGGCCGCCGTCGACGAGCAGAACTTCGAGGAGGCCGGTCGCCTGCGTGACCGTGAGAAGGAGATCCTCGCCGAGAAGGAAGGCAAGGAGCGCGAGATCAAGGACTCCGGCGTCGACCTGTTCGACGAGGTCGACGAGGAAGCCATCGCCGAAGTGCTCTCGGTGTGGACCGGCATCCCCGTCTACAAGCTCACCGAAGAAGAGACCCAGAAGCTGCTCCACATGGAGGACGAGCTGCACAAGCGGGTCATCGGCCAGGAGGACAGCATCAAGGCCGTCAGCCAGGCCATCCGCCGCACCCGTGCGGGCCTCAAGGACCCGAAGCGCCCGAGCGGCTCGTTCATCTTCCTGGGCCCCTCCGGCGTCGGCAAGACCGAGCTCGCCAAGACCCTCGCCGAGTTCCTGTTCGGCGACGAACAGAGTCTGATCAGCCTCGACATGTCCGAGTACATGGAGAAGCACACGGTCAGCCGCCTGGTCGGCTCGCCCCCCGGCTACGTCGGCTACGAAGACGGCGGCCAGCTCACCGAGGCCGTCCGACGCAAGCCGTTCTCGGTCGTGCTGTTCGACGAGATCGAGAAGGCCCACCCCGACGTGTTCAACACGTTGCTCCAGATCCTCGAAGAGGGCCGGCTCACCGACAGTCAGGGCCGATCGGTCGACTTCCGCAACACCGTGCTCATCATGACCTCGAACCTCGGGACCGCCGACCTGCGCAAGCAGGCCGTCGGCTTCGGCAAGGCCGACGAGGCGATCTCGTACGAGAAGATGAAGGAGAAGGTCAACGACGCGCTGAAGGATCACTTCCGGCCCGAGTTCCTCAACCGCATCGACGAGACGATCGTCTTCCACGAGCTGAGCAAGGACGAGGTGATCCAGATCGTCGACCTGATGATCCGCAACACCAAGACCCAGCTCGAGGGCCAGGGCATCGGCATCGAACTCACCGACGCGGCGAAGCTCTTCCTCGCCGATCGGGGCTACGACCCGACGCTCGGCGCACGTCCGCTGCGCCGAGCCATCCAACGGATGCTCGAGGACCCGATGTCCGAGCGTCTCCTGCTCAAGGAGTTCCATGCGGGCCAGATCGTGATCGTCGACGTCGAAGACGACGAGGACGGCGAGCCCGCCATGGTGTTCCGGACCGTCGAGGGGTTCGAGCCCCCGACCCTCGAACCCGAACTGGCCGAGGCCGGATCGGGTTCCAGCACCACGACCGCCGACGAGACCTGATGACCTCTCGCTGACTCAGCGGGAACGAAGCTGCCGCACCCACCGCCGCGGGCTGTACGAGCGGCCTCGCCAGGTCCGGTCCCGCCAGGGGTCGACCGCGGTCCATCCGGGTGGGAGGCGAAGCGATGGGTCGGCCATGGCGTGGCCGGGGCCGTACCAGCGGTCCGGATGCACGTGCACTGCGGCCGCATCGTGGGCCAGGAGCGCTCCCCAGTAGGAGAACGACGAGTTGGCGATGATGTGCTGCTCGCACAACGCCATGCCTGCGAGGTCGACCACGTCTCGGCCGGCCTCGAGAACGGCCGCGGGGCGAACGCCGCGCAGATGAGCGCGGCACCAGTCGGGGTCGTCCGAGAAGATGATCACGGTCGATCGGAGAGGGAGTCGCGCGCGGGCCTCCTCGTAGTACACCTCGGGCAGCGTCGGGTGGAAGTGGTCCTGGCCGACGTAGTCGCCGCGCCGCACGTGCATCGCCGTGGGCCGTGGCCGTTCGAGCAGATCGCCGAGGCGCTCGCGGGCCTCGGCGACGATCGGGTCGGCGGGCAGCAACCATCGGGTCACATCGGCGAGCACGTTGGCGAACAGGCCCAGGTCCTGGAGGTACGGCCGGTGCTCGGGCGGGAGGTGCTCGGCGAAGGAGCGGACGTCGACCGCATCGGGTGGGACCTCGCCCCAGAGTCGATCGGGGAGCCGGAACTCGTCGCGCCGATCCCACGTCTCGAACCTGGCCGAGAGGCCGTGGTCGTGGGCCACCCCGATGGTCGCGGCGATCTGGTAGAGCTGATTGCCCAGCCGGCCGAGGACGCCGAGATCGGTGAAGGTCACGACGGTCGCAGGCTCCACGGCCTCAGAGGTTATGGCCCGACTGGGTTCGCTTCCGGAGCCCCGTCCTAGAGTCCTCGGCCGTGCACCTGCTCCGCCGAATCGCCGTGGTGGTCGCAATGCTGTGGGTCTCCGCGTGTCAGGTGGCCACCGAGGTCACGGTGACGGTGGCCGAAGACGGCTCGGGAACCGTCGATGTCGAGGTCGGTCTCGACGACGAGGCCCTCGGACGGGTGGGGGAGCCCGAGCAACTCTTCGCGACGGCCGATCTCGTCGAATCCGGGTGGATCGTGTCGGCACCGACACTCGACGACGACGGCTTCACCCGCGTGCGCGCCAGCCGCGACTTCGCCTCGACCGCCGAAGCCGAGCAGCTGCTGGCGCAGGTGGATGGCGCGGTCGGCGTCTTCGACGAGATCTCCCTCGTCCGCTCCGACTCGTTCACGACCACCACATTCACCTTCGACGGCGTGGTCGACCTCTCGGGCGGGCTGGCGGTGTTCTCGGACCCCGAACTCGCCGCGTCGCTCGATGGAGAGCCGTTGGGCGAGTCGGTCGAGGCCATCGAGGAGCGGTTCGGGGCGCCGCTGCCCGAGCTCTTCTCGATGGTGATCGCCGTCGATCTCCCGGGTGAGCAGGCCGACGGCACCGTGTCCCGGTGGGTCCCGACCCTCGGTGGGGATCCGGTGGTCATGGAGGCGACGAGCGAGATCACCGATCGGACCCCGCTGGTCTGGGTCGGGATCGCCGTCGCCTCGGTGGTGGCCGCGATCGGGATCACCGGTTGGCGTTTCCGCACGCGCCGCGCGGCACGACGAACGGACTCGCCACCGGACGATCCAACGCCCACCTGATCATGCGCACGCGTGCGGCTCGCCTGCGGTTCGGCAGCCGTTGCTGTCGCACCCTCTGCGTAGGGTCTTCGGGTGGCTCAACCCCGGACCCTCCATCGGTGCAGCGAGTGTGGCGCGGCGTCCCCGAAGTGGACCGGCCAGTGCGGCTCCTGTGAGGAGTGGGGAACCCTCGTCGAGGAGATCGATCGCGGTGAGCCGACGCCGCTGCCGCCGACCACCGGCGAAGCGCCCGTGCCGATCAGCGAGGTCGATCTGTCGGCGTGGGCACCGCGCCCGACGCTCGTGGCCGAGCTCGACCGGGTGCTCTCCGGAGGGTTGGTTCCGGGTTCGGTCACGCTGATCGGAGGCGAGCCCGGCATCGGCAAGTCGACGCTGCTGCTGCAAGCCGCCGCCGGCGTCGCCCACACCGGCGCGTCGGTGCTCTACGTGTCGGCCGAGGAGTCCGTCCAGCAGGTCCGCCTCCGCGCCGAACGCCTCGACGCCATCGCCGAGCACCTCTGGCTGGTCAACGAGACGGATCTGAGCGCCATGTTGCGCCGCATCGACGAACTCGATCCGGCCCTGGTCGTCGTCGACAGCATCCAGACCACCCACGACTCGGTGTTGGGGTCGGCGCCCGGTTCCGTGGCCCAGGTGCGCTCGTGCGCCCATCAGTTGGTGCTGGCCGCCAAGCAGCGGGGACTCGCGGTGGTTCTGGTCGGCCACGTGACCAAGGACGGTGGGCTGGCCGGCCCGCGGGTGCTCGAACACCTCGTCGACACGGTGTTGGCCTTCGACGGCGACCGGCACCATGCACTGCGTCTGCTTCGAGCCACCAAGCACCGCTTCGGCGCCACCAGCGAGCTCGGACTCTTCGAGATGACCGGCACCGGCCTGGTCGGGGTGCCCGATCCGAGTGCGCTCTTCCTGGCCGACCGGCGTCCGGGAACCACCGGATCGGTGGTGGTGTCCACGCTCGACGGCACCCGGCCGGTGCTCATCGAGGTGCAGGCGCTCGTCGACACCACCACGTTGCCCGTGCCCCGCCGTTCGGCCCAGGGCATCGATCCTGGTCGGCTCAACACCGTGCTCGCGGTGCTCGAACGCAGGTGCGGCGCCAACGTGGCCGGACGTGACGTCTACGTGGCCACCGCCGGCGGCGCGCGCAGCGTCGAACCGGCGGTCGACCTGGCGATGTCACTGGCCATCGTGTCGGCGGGCCGAGATCGGCCGGTCGCCCGCGACCTGGTCGCCCTCGGCGAGGTCGGCCTGGGTGGCGAGATCCGTCAGGTGGCGCAACTCCAGCGGCGGCTCGAGGAGGCCTCGCGCCTCGGCTTCCGGACCGCGATCGTGCCCCGAGATGCGCCCCGCGTCGACGGGATCCAGACGGTCGGGGCCGCTACGCTGAGCGACGCCATCGATGCAACCGGGCTCCAGCGTTGAGTCCGTTCCCCTCGTCCACCTGAGGCCCTCCGATACCATGTCGGCGTGACGCCTCGATTGAGCCCGCCGATGCTCAGCGCGCTCCGGGCCGTGGCCCCCGGCACCCCGCTGCGCGAGGGCCTCGATCGCATCCTGCAGGCATCCAAGGGTGCCCTGATCGTCATCGGCGACGAGCCCGAGGTGCTCAACATCTGTTCGGGCGGGTTCCTCCTCGATGCGGCGTTCAGTCCGCAACGGCTCTCCGAACTGGCCAAGACCGACGGTGCCATCATCCTGGCCTCCGACGCGAGCCGCATCGCACGCGCCAACGTCCACCTGGTCCCGAACCCCAACGTCCCCACGTCCGAGACCGGGACCCGCCATCGCACCGCCGAACGAGTTGCCCGCTCGATCGATGTTCCGGTGGTGTCGGTGTCCGAGGCCCAGGCCGTCATCGCCGTCTACGTGGGCGACGAGAAGCACCCGCTCCAACCGATCCCCAACCTGCTCAACCGGGCCAACCAGGCCCTCCAGACCCTCGAGCGCTACAAGAGCCGGCTCGACATCGTCGCGTCGTCGCTGTCGGCCCTCGAGGTCGAGGACCTCGTCACCCTGCGCGATGTCGTGGCCGTGCTGCAGCGCACCGAGATGGTTCGTCGCATCGCCGAGGAGATCGAGAACGACCTGGTCGAGCTCGGCGACGACGGACGGCTCGTCCGCCTGCAGCTCGAAGAGCTCATGGGCGGGGTCGAGGACGACCGGCGGCTGGTGATCCTCGACTATTTCCACGAAGCCTCGGCCTGGCACGTCGACGAAGTGCTCGAAGGACTCGGCGACCTCGGGACCGAAGACCTGCTCGACCTCAAGGCCGTCGGCAGCATGTTGCACCTGCCGGGCGGCACCGGCGATCTCGACGCGGCGCTCCAGCCCCGTGGGCACCGCCTCCTCTCGCGCGTGCCCCGGCTCCCCGACGGTGTCGTCGAGGCCATCATCGACCGCTTCGGCAACCTGTCGCGCATCATGCGGGCCACCATCGACGACCTCGACGATGTCGAAGGGGTCGGCGAGGCGCGAGCACGAGCGATCAAGGACGGTCTGAGCCGTCTGACCGAATCGAGCATCCTCGACCGCTACAACTGAGCCCTGCACTAGACAAGGGGTTCCGTCGTCTCGTCTGGAGAATCTCATGAAGACCCTTGTTGCCCTGCTCGCCGTCCTCGGCCTCTTCCTCGCCGCATGCGGCGACGACAGTTCGAGCGACGACGCGTCCGACACTCCGGCCGCCGATGACGACAGCAGCTCCGATGGCGGTTCCGACGACGGCGGCTCGGGCGGGACGGCGGTCACGATCGCCGACTTCGCGTTCGATGCGCCGGCCTCGGCCGCCGTGGGCACCACGGTCGAGGTGACCAACACCGACGGGGCGACCCACACCTTCACCGCCGCCGACGGGTCGTTCGACACCGGAAACCTCGCGAGCGGCGACACGGCGACGGTCACCTTCGACACCGCTGGAACCATCGACTACTTCTGCTCGATCCACCCGTCGATGACCGGTTCGATCACCGTCGAGGGCTGACGGCCATGCGCATCGGCCTGCCCTCGGGAACCTCGGCCGAACGGGCGGTCCCGGCCTCGGGCGGGGCCCACGCCGGCCTCGTCGTGCTGCCCGACATCGGCGGGCTCCGTCCGCTGTTCGACGACCTCGCGCAACGACTGGCCGACGATCTCGGGCGGGTCGTGGTCGCACCCGAGCCGTTTCCCGGCCGTGAGGGACTCACCCTCGAGGAGCGCCTGGCCGCCGTCAGCGGGCTCGTCGACCACGACGTGCTCGGCGACGCCGCGGCCGCCGCCGATGCCACCGGGTTCGACCATGCCGATGTGCTCGGCTTCTGCATGGGGGGCATGTATGCGTTCAAGGCTGCCGGCATCGGCCGGTTCGAGAAGGCCATCGCCTTCTACGGAATGATCCGCCTGCCCGACGACTGGAAGTCGCCGACCCAGTCCGAGCCCCTCGATGCGCTGGCGTCGAACTTCCGGTCCGACGTGCTCGCCATCATCGGCACGAACGATCCGTACACCCCTCCCGACGACGTCGAGGCCCTCGAGGCCACCGGGGCGACCGTGGTTCGCTACGACGGAGCCGAGCACGGGTTCGTCCACGACCCCAGCCGGCCGGCCCATCGGCCCGACGACGCGGCCGATGCCTGGCGCCGGGTCGAGTCGTTCCTCACCACCTGAGGTCGGTCGCGGCAGCGCAGGTCCGCTCGCCCGCTAGCTCGCGCGGATCTCGAGCTGCTGGCGGTCGAGGATGGTGTAGCTCCGGTCGGCCTGGTCGATCCATCCGAGCTTGACGAAGCTGGCGATGGCCTTGTTCACCCGCTCACGGGATGCCCCGACCATGCCGGCCAGCTCTTCCTGGGTCACCGGGAGCTCGAAGCTGTCGCGATCGCCGGCCATCTCGAGGAGTCGCTTGGCCGTGCGGCCCGTGACGTCGAGGAACACCGAGTCGGCGAGGGCGGCGTCGGTGTTGCGCAGGCGGGTGCTCAACAGCTCGATCACCCGCCACAACATCCTGGGGTGGTTCTCGTAGACAAGGCGAATCGGGTCGTAGGGAATCCGGATGACCTGTGAGGTCTCGAGCGCTCGCGCCTCGGTCGATCGGGTGAGGCCGTCGAACAACGGCATGTCGCCGAACACGTCGCCCGGTTCCATCAGGTACACGACCGATTCGCGGCCGTCGAAGGACTTGTTGACCATCGCCACCCGGCCACGCTGGACCACGTAGAGATCGTCGGCGGCGTCGCCCTCGCCGAACACCACGTCGCCGCGCCGCAGCCGTTGCGGCACACCGGACTCGGCGATGCGTTCGAGCTCACCGACGTCGAGATCGGCGAGCAGGTCGAGATCGCCGAGGAGGTCGACGACGGACGAATCGGTCATGGACGTCTCACCTCGTCACTCCCTCGACACGACACATGGCATGAGCAATGTAGGCGCGCGTACGGTTCCGTGCCGATGACCACCTGGTCGATAGTCGTGGCCGCCGGATCCGGAACCCGGTATGGCCGCCCGAAGCAGTACGACCCGCTTGCCGGTCGGCGGGTGATCGACCACGCCATCGCGGCCGCGCGTTCGGTGAGCGACGGGGTCGTGGTGGTGGTGGCTGCCGAACACCAGGACGTGCCCGAGCCCGACGCCGACGTGGTCGTGGTGGGCGGCGACAGCCGGTCCGCCTCGGTCCGCGCCGGTCTTGCGGCGGTGGCGGCCGACGCCGACATCGTGTTGGTGCACGACGCAGCCCGGCCGCTGGCCGATCCTGCCCTGTTCGAGCGGGTCGCGACGACCGTCGCCGCGGGCGCAGATGCCGTGGTCCCGGTGGTCGATCTCGTCGATTCGGTGCGGTCTCGCGACGGTGGCGCCATCGACCGATCGACCCTCGTGGCCGTGCAGACACCCCAAGGGTTCCGGGCCGACGCGCTGCGTCAGGCCCACGCAGCCGGTGGCGAGGCCAGTGACGATGCGACGCTGGTCGAGGAGATCGGTGGCAAGGTGGTGCTCGTGCAGGGCCATCCGGACAACTTCAAGCTGACCCGCGCCACCGACTTGGCGTTGGCCGAGGCCCTCCTGACCGAGACCGCCCGATGATCCGCGTGGGCAACGGATTCGACGTGCACCCGCCATCGGCCGATGCAGCCCGCACCCTCGTGTTGGGCGGGGTGACCTTCGCTGACGAGCCGGGTCTGGCCGGCCACTCCGACGCCGACGTGGTCGCCCATGCCTGCACCGATGCCATCCTGGGCGCAGCCGGTCTCGGCGACATCGGCTCGATGTTCCCTGACACCGATGCTGCGTTCGCCGGTGCCGACAGCATCGAGTTGCTGCGCACTGCTGCCGGCCTGGTCGCCGACGCCGGCTTCGACATCGGCAACGTCGATTGTGTGGTGGTCCTCGATCGGCCCCGCATCGCACCGGTCCGCGACGAGATGCAGCGAAGGTTGTCCGAAGCCGTCGGTGCACCGGTCACGGTCAAGGGCAAACGGACCGAGGGAGTCGGCTCGCTCGGGCGCGGTGAGGGTGTTGCCTCATGGGCCGTCGCCGTGGTGTCCCGATGAGTTCGAACAACCGTCGCCGCCGTCCGCCTCCCACCCGCCGCTCGCCCACCCCCGGTCGAGTTCCCAAGAGCCGGCGGCCCAGCACCCGCGTGACCGGCAAGGTCGGCGGTCGCCCCGAGCGAGCGGCCACGAGCTCCGGACCTCCGAAAGGTGTGGGCGGCGAGCAGATCGAAGGCCGGCAGGCCGTTCGTGAGTTGCTGATGGCCGGAAGTCGCAGGATCAACGAAGTCCTGGTCAGCGCGGATGCCGACGACCGCCCGATTCTCGAGGAGATCCTCGAACTGGCTCGGTCGCGGCGGGTGCTCGTGCGCGAGATCAGCCGCTCGAAGCTTCGCGATCTGGCGCGCACCGAGGCACCGCAGGGGGTGGTGGCCAAGGCCGCGCCGCTTCACGATCACGAGGTTCTCGACCTGTGCACGCCGGTCGGCGGCACACCACCGTTCCTGCTCGCGCTCGACGGGGTCACCGACCCCGGCAATCTGGGCGCGCTGCTCCGCACCGCCGAGTGCGCGGGTGTCACCGGAGTGATCCTTCCCCGCCACCGGGCGGCCAACGTGACCCCGGCCGTGGCGAAGGCCGCGGCCGGCGCCGTCGAGCACCTCCGGATCGCCATGGTGGGTGGGCTCCCCACCGCGCTCGCCACCCTGCGCGATGCCGATGTCTGGACCCTGGGCTTCGATGCCGGCGGTCGCCATGGGCTCTTCGACCCGCTGGCCGCCATGACCGACGCAGTCTGCGTGGTGTTGGGCGCCGAAGGGGCCGGACTGTCGCGCCTGGTGCGTGAGCGGTGCGACGAGATCGTGTCGATCCCGCTCGCCGGGCAGCTCGACTCGCTCAACGTCAGCACCGCGGGCGCCCTGGCCCTCTTCGAGGTGGTGCGCGCCCGCTCGACGCGCTGAGGAACGACGGGTTCGGCGTCCCGTGGCCGGCCGCTACCCTGCGGCATCGTCGCACGGGTGTGCGACGTCCTGCGCCCGGATAGCTCAATGGCCAGAGCACCTGTTTTGTAATCAGGAGATCGGGGTTCGACTCCCCGTCCGGGCTCCGAAGCTCACCGGCGGCTGCGAAGTCTCCGCCCGGTCCGTGCACCTCCTGACGCGGGGGTCCGTGTTTCCCGAGGTCTGGCGGGTCACAATGTCGGGCGATGCCGATCACCGAACGCGACAAGGCGATGCTCGACTTCGAGCGGGGTTGGTGGGCCGAGACCGGCCCGAAGGAAGCGCTCATCCGCGAACGGTTCGAGCTGTCGGCCACTCGTTACTATCAGATCCTCCAAGACCTGCTCGAGGACCCCGAGGCGATGGAGTACGACCCATTGGTGATCAGACGACTGCTGCGCAGCCGCTCCCGCCGTCGGCGTGAGCGCGTCGAGGGACGCCCCTCCGAAGGCTGGCAAGGTCGATGAGCGAAGGCGGGACCAGTCCGTTGAGCGGGGCATCGCCCCGCGGCATCGCCCTCATCGCGGTCGCCCTCCTCGTCGGTTTCGTGCTCATCGGCACCGGCCTCGACACCGATTCCGGTGGCAGCTCGAGCAGCCCGGCGGCGTTGCCCGCCGGTGCCGAGACCACCACGACCACGGCCGACGACACGACCTCGACCACCGTCGCGGAGGCGCTTCCGGTCGAACAGGTGCGAGTGCTCGTCTGCAATGCGTCCTCGACCGACGGCGTCGGAAGTCGGATCACCGACGAGTTGAACGCACTCAACTACGCCACGCTGGACCCGACCAACTGCGACCCGAACATCGAGGAGTCGATCGTCTACTTCGCCGAGGGGTTCGAGCAGGAGGCAGCCGGGGTGGCCTTGGCGATCGGTGCCCCGGAAACGTCGGTGCAGCCGCTCCCCGTCCCGAGCCCCGTCGAGGTGCCCGACGGTCAGAGTGCACCCAACGTGGTGGTGCTCGTGGGTGCCGACATCGCCGGCGGCTGAGGCCGCAACCGGCGCCGGTCCCGACCTCGCCCTCGCCGCGTGCAGAACCGCCGGCTCGGATCTCGTAGCGTCTGAATCCGTGTCGCCCGCCCCCGTACTCGCTCCGCTCCTGGTCGATCGTCGGAGCACGGGGATCTTCGCCGACTTCGACGGCGTCCTCGCCGAGATCGTTCCCGAGCCCGAGGAGGCGGTCGCCGTCGATGGCGCCGAGGCGGTCCTGCTGGCGCTCACCAAGGAGTTCGGACTCGTTGCCGCCGTCTCGGGCCGACCGGTGTCGTTTCTCGAGACCCGGCTCCCACGATCGCTGGTGATGGTCGGTCTGTACGGCCTCGAATTCCGTCGCCGCGGGCGGCGGCACGACTTCAACGGCGGTGGTGCGTGGCGCGAGGTGGTGGCCGACACGACCATGCGAGCCGAAGCCCGAGGACCCGAGGGGATGCGCGTCGAGAACAAGGGCCTGTCGCTGACCCTCCACTACCGCGAGCGTCCCGAGGCCGAAGCGGCCGTCGTCGCCTGGGCCGCGGCCGAAGCGCGACGTTCGGGTCTCGTCGCCCGGTCGGCCCGCATGTCCGTCGAGCTCCACCCACCCATCGAAGCCGACAAGGGAACAGCCATCGAACGCCTCGCCGACAAGCTGAGCGCGGTCATGTATGCCGGCGACGACGTCGGCGACCTCCCGGCGTTCGACGCACTCGACCGGCTCGCGGACCAGGGGCGAACGGTCGTCCGGATCGCCGTCAGCTCGCCAGAGGCCCCCGCCGAGTTGCTCGATCGCGCCGATCTCGTCATCGGCGGCCCGACTGACTTCGTCGACCTCTGCCGGAGCCTGCTCGACCCCGAGGCCTGACGCCTCCGACCCGGGCAGGCCCCGAGCCGCAGTTCCTCAGTCGAGTGCGCGGAGCTGGTCGTCGAGCCAGTTCGCCGGGGTCCGCTCGGAGGCACGGGACCGCAGTGCCCGGAAGCGGCGCGAACGTTCGGCGGTGTCGAGGTCGAGCGCTCGGCCCATGGCATCGGCCGTCGCCGCCAGGTCGAAGGGTGGGACGGCGATCACGACGTCGGCGAGCGTGTCGAAGCTGCCGGCTTCGGGTGACAGCAGCAGGACGACGTCGCGTTCGTTGACGAGCGCACCCTCGGTCGCCACCAGGTTGAGCCCGTCGCGGACGGGGTTGACCATCAGCACGTCGGCCCGACGGAGCAGTGCGACCGACGAGGGGAAGTCGTCGCGGGTGTCGAGTTCGATCGGGCGCCATGTCTCGGTGCCGTGGCGGCGGTTCACCTGCGCAACCCTGGTCTCGACCTCCTGGCGGTAGGCCTGATAGGTGGCGAGGTTCTGGCGGCTCGGGTAGATGGATGCGACGAAGGTGACCCGCTCGTGCCACTCGGGGTGCTCGGTGAGGAACAGGTCGTAGGCCTCGAACCCCCGCACGATGTTCTTCGAGGGTTCGATCCGGTCGACCCGCCCGATGACGGCTCGGTCGCCGACCAGTTCGTCGAGGTGTCGCATCGCCTCGTCGCACCGGGCACTCTGCGCCGCGGCGGTGATGTCGTCGGGGTCCGAACCGAGCGGGGCGACCAGCGTGGCCGGGCTCGACCCGAGCACCGATTCGCAGCTGGCGACGAAGGCGTCGCGCCAGCGATGGCTGTGGAACGCGCAGAGGTGATGCGCAGCCATCCCGGTGAGCAGGTCGCTCGCCATCTCGTCGGGCAGCACCGAGAACTCCGAGGGGGTGGCGAACGGGGTGTGCGAGAAGTGGGCGAGCCGCAGGTCGGGTCGGCGGTCGCAGACCGACGCCGCCACCAGCGCCAGGTGGTAGTCCTGGACCAGGACGCAGGCGCCTGACGGTGCGTGCTCGACGACCGCCGCCGCGAATGCCTCGTTGACCGCCCGGTAGGACGCCCATGCCCTCACCGTGGTGCGGTCGAAACGTGGGGTTCGCATCCGATCGAACATGCCGTGGTGGACGAACCACAGGATCTGATTGCACACGACGTCGTAGCTGCTGTCGTACGTGGCGGGGTCGACATCGACGAGCAGCGACCGGAACCCGTCGTGGACACCGACACCTGCACGGGCTGCGACCCGGTCACCGTCGCTCATCGCCGCCGAGATCCAGAGAACGTCGGTGTCGCGGACGATCGGCCCGAGCCCCGAGATCAACCCACCGGCGCCCCGACGGGCCACGAGATCGTCGCCGTCGAGGTCGAAGGTCAGCGGGCCGCGGTTGGAGACCAGGACGAACGGTGCACGGGCCATCGGACGCCAAACCCTAGCGATGGCGAACCGACCGCCGGTGGGACGGCAGGGACCGTCTCCACCGGCCACACTTGCGCCATGCATCTCGTGGCCGCACCCGACAAGTTCCGGGGGACGGCCACGGCGCGCGAGGTGGCCGAAGCGATGTGCGACGCCGCGACCGCGGCGGGGTGGACCGCTTCGTCGGTACCGATGGCCGATGGCGGAGAAGGGCTGCTCGAAGCGCTGGGCGGACCGAATCGAACCGCGACCGTGACCGGACCGCTCGGAGATCCCGTCGAAGCCGAATGGCGTCTCGTCCGGGGGACGGCGGTGATCGAGATGGCACGCGCGAGCGGGCTCGAGCTGCTCGGGGGCGCCGAGGAGAACGATCCCATCGCCGCCGCGACCCACGGCACCGGCGAGCTCATCGCCCGGGCGGTCGAGAGCGGCGCCTCGCGGATCATCGTCGGACTCGGGGGCTCCGCCACGACCGACGGCGGACTCGGCGCGCTCCGCGCCCTCTATCCGCTCCAGCGGCTCCGCGGGGTCGAGATCATCGTCGCCTGCGACGTGACCACGAGGTTCGTCGACGCGGCCGAGGTGTTCGCTCCGCAGAAGGGCGCAACGCCCGCTCAGGTCGAGCTCCTGCGGCGGCGACTCGAGCGCCTGGCCGACGTCTACCTCGAGGAGCACGGGGTCGACGTGCGCACGATTCCCGGCGGCGGCGCCGCCGGTGGCCTCGGTGGCGCGCTGGCGGCGATCGGCGGGACCCTGACGTCGGGGTTCGAGATCGTCGCCGACGAAGTCGAGCTCTACGACGAGATCGAGCGGGCCGATCTGGTCCTGACCGGTGAGGGCTTCCTCGACGAGCAGTCGCTGGAGGGAAAGGTCGTGGGCGGGGTGGCCGACCTGGCGGCGGCCGCCGGGGTCGAGGCCGTCGCCGTCGTCGGGCAGGTCCTCGATGACATCGACGCCCCGATCGCCGTGCACGCACTGGTGGATCGCTTCGGCGACGAGCGGGCGCGCACCGAGACCCTGGACGCGGTCCGCGTCCTCACGGCCGAGCTGCTCGGAGCCCGAGCCGTCAGTCGCGGTCGGGCTTGAGCCGCAGCACGACGAAGATCACCGCAGCGACCACGCCGATGAGCAGACCCATGCGGAGCAGGCCCAGCAGGGTGCCCAACACCCAGCGGATGAAGAAGAAGGCCACCACCAGACCGACCGCCGCACCGATCGCGACGAATCCCGCCGGCAGTTTGGGGCGCTCCACGTCCACGAGGCCGAGGATACGGCCGATTCTCCTCGAATGCGCCGAGGCGAAGGCTCGTGGGGCGGTGGGTACCATGCCCTCGTGAGCGATCGCATCCGTCGGGCCGGCATGTTCGCCTGGGCCGTCGTCGGGTTGTTCGCCCTGCTCGCGCTGCTCGGTCTGGTCGCCTGGACCTTCCGGGTGGTCTTTCCGCCGCTCGTGCTCGGTGGCGCGATCGTGTTCATCCTGAACCCGGTCGTGACGTTTCTCCAGAAGCGACACGTCCCGCGGGTCGGGGGCACGGCGCTCGCCTACCTGGGGGTCGTGGCGATCCTGGTCGGTCTCGGCTTCGCCGTCGCCCCCCTCGTGCAGCGGCAGGCCGACGAGCTGTCGCAGGAGTGGCCCGAGATCCGCGAGTCGCTCGAGGACAGTGTCAACGACCTCTCGGAGCGATCGAAGGACAACGGCTGGATCGTCGAGATCCCGAACGTGACCGAGATCGAGGACCAGCTGGGTGGAGGCAACAACGGCGACGCCTTCACCGAGGAGTTCGACTCGGTGACCAGCGAAGCCGCGAACCAACTCGAGGTGGAGAACAACGACGTTCTCGCGGCCGATCTTGACCGCGTGGCCGCCGACGCCAAGACCCGCTTCCAAGACGAGACCGGTCTGTCCGAGCAGCTCCGCACCGTCCGCGAGGTCGGGACACGCGTCTTCGAGGTCGGCATCATCTTCCTGATCGGGCCGATCATCGCCTTCTACCTCCTGGTCGACCTGCCCCACATCCGCCGGGTGTCCGAGGATCTCGTCCCTGCGACCGCGAAGGAGGAGGTGATGGTCGTCGCCCACCGCCTCAATCACGCGGTCGGCGGGTTCTTCCGCGGGCAACTCGCCGTGGCCCTGATCGTCGGTGTGATGGTGTCGATCGGGCTGGCCATCATCGGCCTGCCCTTCTGGTTGATCGTCGGCATGATCGCGGGCGCGTTCAACGTCATCCCCCTCATCGGACCCTGGGTGGGCGCCATTCCCGGCATCGTGATCGCGTTCACCACCGGTGGTGGTGTCAGCCAGGCGATCGCCGTGGCCATCGTCATGACCGTGGCCCAGCAGATCGACAACCACTTCATCTCACCGCTCGTCATGCAACGGGCGGTCAATCTCCACCCGGCGGTCGTGATGCTCGCCCTGCTGGCCGGAGGCACCCTCGGCGGCTTCTTCGGTCTCCTACTGGCCGTGCCGGTCGCGGCGGTGCTGAAGATCATCATCGGCCACCTGTGGCGCACCTATGTGCTCAACGAGCCCATCGAACAGATCGTGAGCGAGGTCGAGGCAGCCGACGCCAAACCGTCGGTCGGCTTCGTCGAGCGAGTGGGCGACGAGGACCTCGACCTGCTGCCCGACGGAACGTCGCTCGAGCCCGATCCCGACGCCGCCCGGTTGACCCATGAGGGCGGCGACGAAGGGACCGGCGCCGACAGCAAGGTCCCGACCTCGGGGTGACCGGCCCGAGGAATGGAACGGGCTGCGGAACCGTTAGCCTCGTTGGCCGTTCGACTCCCGCTTGAGGTTGTGCCATGACCGTCACCATCCGTATCCCCACCACCCTCCGCCCGCTCGCCGGCGGGGCCAAGACGGTCGAGGTGGACGCCGGCACCGTGGGCGACGTGCTCAAGGCGCTCGACGGCGAGCACCCTGGCTTCGCCGATCGCATCCTCGACGAGGACGGGGGGCTCCGCCGATTCGTCAACGTGTTCGTGGCCGACGACGACGTCAGGTTCATGGACGGCCTCGGCACCGAGGTTCCCGACGGCGAGACCATCTCGATCGTGCCCGCTGTCGCCGGCGGCTGAGTTCGCCCGCCGCCACCGATTAGCACTCTCGGGTTGCGAGTGCTGATGCTTCGTGCTTCACTTGGCAGTCGTCACCCGAGACTGCCAACAGCAGTCAGTGTTCACGGAGGAATTTGAAGATGGCCAAGATGATCGCGTTCGACGAGGAAGCTCGTCACAAGCTCGAATCTGGGATGAACCAGCTCGCCGACGCCGTGCGGGTCACGCTGGGCCCGAAGGGCCGCAACGTCGTGCTCGACAAGGCGTGGGGTGCGCCCACGATCACCAACGACGGCGTCTCGATCGCCAAGGAGATCGAGCTCGAGGATCCCTACGAGCAGATCGGCGCGGCACTCGTGAAGGAGGTCGCGAAGAAGACCGACGACGTCGCCGGTGACGGCACCACCACGGCCACGGTGCTGGCCTGGTCGATGGTGCGTGAGGGCATGCGCAACGTGACCGCCGGTGCCAACCCGATGTCGATCAAGAAGGGCATCGAGGCCGCCGTCGAAGCCGCGGTCGCTGTCGATCGCCGACCTGGCGCTCGAGGTCGAGGGCAAGCAGCAGATCGCCCAGGTCGCATCGATCAGCGCCGCCGATGACGAGATCGGGACGATGATCTCCGAGGCCATCGACAAGGTGGGCAAGGACGGCGTCATCACCGTCGAGGAGAGCCAGACCTTCGGGATGGAGATGGACCTGGTCGAGGGCATGCGCTTCGACAAGGGCTACATCTCGCCCTACATGGTCACCGACGCCGACCGGATGGAGGTCGTGCTCGACGACGCCTACATCCTCCTGTTCGGATCGAAGATCACCGCCGTCCGCGACATCGTGCCGCTGCTCGAGAAGGTCATGCAGGGCGGCAAGCCGCTCGTGATCATCGCCGAGGACGTCGAGGGCGAAGCCCTGGCCACCCTCGTCGTCAACAAGATTCGCGGCACCTTCACCTCGGCTGCGGTCAAGGCCCCCGGATTCGGGGAGCGACGCAAGGCGATGCTCCAGGACCTCGCTGTGCTCACCGGCGGACAGGTGATCAGCGAGGACGTGGGCCTCAAGATCGAGAACACCACCCTCGATCTGCTGGGAACGGCCAGCAAGGTCATCATCGGCAAGGACGAGACCACGATCGTCGAGGGCGGCGGCTCCGAAGCCGACCTCTCGGGTCGCATCGCCCAGATCAAGAGCGAGATCGAGAACACCGACTCCGACTACGACCGCGAGAAGCTCCAGGAGCGGCTCGCCAAGCTCTCGGGCGGTGTGGCCGTGCTGAAGGTCGGCGCGGCCACCGAGGTCGAGCTCAAGGAGAAGAAGCACCGCATCGAGGATGCCGTCAGCACCACCAAGGCGGCCATCGAGGAAGGTGTCGTCGCCGGCGGTGGCGTGACCCTGCTCCGGGCACAGGTGGCCGTGCTCGAACTGGCCGACTCGATGTCAGCCGACGAGGCCACCGGGGCCCGCATCGTGGCCAGGGCGCTGCAGGCACCGCTCACCCAGATCGCCGTCAACGCCGGCCTCGAGGGTGGCGTCGTGGTCGAACGGGTTCGCTCGCTCGACGGTCCCTCGGAGGGGCTGAACGCGGCGACCGGCGAGTACGAGGACCTCACCGCCGCCGGCATCATCGATGCCGCCAAGGTGACCCGATCGGCGCTCCAGAACGCGGCGTCGATCGCGGCGCTGTTCCTCACGACCGAGGCGGTCGTGGCCGACCAGCCGGCCGACGAGCCCGCAGGCATGCCGGGAGGCATGGAGGACTTCTGATCGACCGGGCTCCGGCCCGACCCCTGCATCGTTGAGTGCGCCGCCCGCTTCGGGCGGCGTCCTCGCGTGGTGGGCGACCTGTCCGTCGTAGATTCACACGATGCCGTCGGACAGCCTGATCACCCTGCTGGTCCTCCTCGGCATGTTCGTGCTGCTCGCGGCCGACCGCCTCCCCCCGGCCGGCGTCGTGCTGGGAGCCCTCGTCACCTTGACCCTGGTCGGAGTGGTCGAGCCCGAACAGGGGTTCGCGGGATTCGGCAACTCGGCGCCGCTCACCGTCGCCGCGCTCTACGTCGTCGCCGGCGGCGCCAGACGGGTCGGACTGCTCGCCCCGGTCAGCGCTCGGCTCCTCGGGGGCTCGGGCGGACGTGGGTCGCTGGCTCGGCTCGCCACACCGGTGGCGGCGCTGTCGGCGTTCTTCAACAACACGCCCCTGGTGGCGATGCTGACCCCGGAGGTGGCGGGTTGGGCCCGACGGAACCGGCTCCCCGTCAGCCGCTTCCTCATGCCGCTTTCGTTCGCGGCGATTCTGGGCGGGACGGTGACCGTCATCGGAACGTCGACCAACCTGGTCGCCTCGGGCGTGCTCGAACAGCAGGGCGACGATCCGCTCGGCCTGTTCGAGTTGGCCCCCATCGGGTTGCCGGTGGCCCTCGTCGGCCTGGTCGTCCTCATCCTGGTCGCTCCCCGCATGCTGCCCGACCGATCCGATCCCGCCGCCGACGCGATCACCGCGCTGCGTGACTACGCGGTCCAACTCGAGGTGACGACCGGCGGCCCACTCGACGGCGTCTCGATCGCCGACGCCGGCCTGCGCAACCTGTCGGGCGTCTATCTGGCCGACATCATCCGCGGCGACCGTCACCTGGGGCCCGTGGGTCCGCAGCAGGCCATCCGCGGCGGCGACGTGTTGCGGTTCGTCGGCGACGTGTCCGACGTGCTCGACGTGCGGTCACGGCCTGGCCTGCAGACGCCGACGGACGAGCAGCACAACGTCGAGCAGGCCAGAAACGCCCACTACTGCGAGGCGGTCATCGGTCGCGGCTCACCGCTCGTCGGTCGGACACTCAAGGAGGTCGGTGGTCGCGACGGGCTACCGGGCGACCGCCATCGGCATCAGCCGCGCCGGTGCCACGGTCGCCGGCAAGCTCGGCGAGGTCGAACTGCACGTCGGCGACACCCTCGTCCTGCTCGCAGACCGTGACCTGAGGCAGTCGCGGCGAGCGATGGAGGACTTCCTGCTGGTGGCGCCGATCGACGACTCGGTGGCCGTGGTCGGCCGGAGGGCGCCGCTGGTCGGCATGGCCCTGGGCGTGTTCGTCGTCCTCGCCGCCTTCGAGCTGACGTCGACGCTCGAAGCCGCGCTCGTCGCGGCCGGGATCATCGTCCTCGGTCGGGTGCTGAGCTTCACCGACGCCAAGCGTGCGGTCGACCTCGACGTGGTCATCCTCGTCGCCGCCGCGCTCGGCCTGGGCGCGGCCGTCGAGGCGAGTGGGCTGGCACAGGAGATCGCCGACCGCTCGACCGATCTGCTCGGGACCTACGGCGATGTGGGGCTCGTGCTGGGCCTCCTGCTGACGACGGTCATCCTCACCGAGATCGTCACCAACAACGCCGCGGTCGCCGTCGTCGCCCCCATCGCCATTCGCGTCGCCGACGTGTCGGACCTCGACCCGAGGATCGTCGTGATCGGCGTTGCCGTGATGGCCTCGTGCTCGTTCCTCACGCCGATCGGCTACCAGACCAACGCCATGGTCTACGGGCCCGGCGGCTATCGCTTCGCCGACTTCTTCCGGACCGGGATCATCGTGACCATCTCGGTCGTGGCGACGACCACCGCTGCGGTCATCGCCCTCAGCTGAGGACCGCGTACGCTCCCGGGCGATGGCACGCGGCAGAACGGCCCGGGTACTGACCCACCGCTACGCCGCGGACGGCTCGGTGTCGCGTGCGCCCGACGAGCTGATCGTCGAGGAACCACTGGAGATCAGACTCGACGAAGCGCTCGTGGCCACCACGATGCGCACCCCGGGCGACGACTTCGAGCTCGCCGTCGGCTTCTGCCACGGCGACGGCCTGCTCGACGGCGCACCGGTGCTCGGGTGCCGCTACTGCGCCACGGGGTCGGCGGTCGAGAGCGACTTCAACGTGGTCACCGTCGAGACCGGCGGACGGGCTCCGGTGCCCGATCCCCGGATCGGCGTCACGTCGTCCTCGTGCGGCATGTGCGGCACGACGGCGCTCGACGACCTCGCCGGGCGTCTCGATCCGCTCCCGGCGCACGAGCCCATCCGGCCCGGGGTCGCCGTCGCCGTGGCGAAGGCGATGGCGGACCGGCAACCGCTGTTCCAGGCGACGGGGGCCGTTCACGCCGCGGCATCGTTCGACGCGACCGGTGAGATCTTGCTCGTGCGCGAGGACGTCGGGCGCCACAACGCCGTCGACAAGGTCGTCGGTCGCATGGTGCTCGACCACCTGCTGCCCGCCGAGGGCCTCGGGCTCTTCGTGAGTGGTCGTGCCAGCTACGAGCTGGTGCAGAAGGCGTGGGCGGCTGGATTCGGCACGCTCGTGGCCGTGTCGGCGCCGTCGGCGTTGGCCGTCCAGGCGGCGCGTCGGGCCGGTCTCGGGCTGCTGGGGTTCGCCAGGGACGGCGCGGCGAACATCTATGCCCCGGTCACCCTCGACTGAGGACCGTTCCGACGGCGTCCCTAGACTCGGTCCATGCCCACCCCCGCACAACCCTCGGTCGGACTCGGCGTGCTGCACCTGTTCTGCCGTCCCACCCCCGCTGCCGACCGGCAGGCGATCCAGGCGGCCGTGAAGGGGTGTGTGGGCGACGGGCACCAGGTCGTCACCGTCGCGACGCTCGGCCACAAGGCCGATCTGGCCGTCATGGGCGTCGGCACCGATCTGTGGCGGCTGCGCCAACTCCAGACCGAACTCCAGGCAGCCGGACTCGAGGTCATCGACAGCTATGTGTCGCTCACCGAGCTGTCCGAGTACGCCGCTGGTGTCCCGGACGAGATGAAGCAGGCCCGGCTGCACCCGGTGCTCCCGCCCGAGGGCATGTCCTCGTTCTGCTTCTACCCGATGTCGAAGCGGCGCAACCCCGAGGCGAACTGGTTCGAGTTGCCCTTCGACGACCGCAAGGACCTCATGTACGAACACGGTGCGTCCGGACGGAAGTTCCGGGGCCGAATCGTGCAGCTCATCACCGGATCGACCGGCCTCGACGACTACGAGTGGGGGGTGACGCTGTTCGCACAGAACCCCGACGACCTCAAAGAGGTCGTCTACACCATGCGATTCGACGAGGCTTCGTCCAAGTACGCCGAATTCGGCCCGTTCATCACCGGAATGGTCGGCGATGTCGACGAGGTCTGCACTGCGGTGGGCATCGCCTAGAACTCCTACACTCCACGGCCGATGATGATCCGCCGGCGGTTCGTGCGAGCGTTGCTCGCCTTCGGCGTGCTGGCGGCCGTCTGGATGACGATGGCCTCACCGGCGTTCGGGCAGACCGACGAACCCGAGGCCGGCGACGCCGGTGGGCAGTCCGTCGGAGGAACGCTGACCACCAAGGACGCCGACACCGACACCGAGGTCGCCGTTCCGGGCGTCGTGGTCGTGGTGACCGATGCCAGTGGGACCGAGGTCGGCACCGCGACCTCCGACGACGACGGTGTCTGGTCGGTCTCGGTCGAGGCGGCGGGCATCTACGACGTCACGCTCGATTCGTCGACTCTGCCCGAAGGGGTGGAACTGCGAGACGCCGACCGGACGACGCTCGTGGCGGTTTCGGTCGACGACGGCCAGGCCAAGGTCGTGCGCTTCCTGTTCGGCGAGCGTGTCGGAGGAGGCGGCTCGGACTTCGAACGATTCATCAACCTCGTCGCCGGCGGCATCAAGTTCGGCGCGATCATCGCGCTGGCGGCCCTCGGGTTGAGCCTGATCTTCGGAGTCACCGGCCTCGTCAACTTCGCCCACGGCGAGTTGGTCGCGTTCGGAGCGATCGCGGCATGGTTCCTGAACGCGGCGACCGGCGGGCCCCAACTGTGGCTGGTCTGGGCGACGCTGCTGGCGCTGCCCATCGCCGGCCTGCTCGGCGGGGGTCTGGAGGTCGGGCTGTGGCGGCCGCTCCGGCGTCGGAAGATCGGTGGCATCACCCTGCTCGTGGTGGCGATCGGGCTGTCGCTCTTCATCCGGCATCTGCTGCTGATCGTCTACGGCGGAGCCAGCCGTCCGTATCGCGACTTCACCATCCAACGCAGCTTCGACATCGGACCGATCAGCCTGCCCGCCAAGGACTACGTGATCACCGCCATCGCCCTGACGGTGCTGGTGGCCGTCGGCCTGCTCCTGGTGAAGACGCGCATCGGCACGGCCATGCGTGCGGTTGCCGACAACCGCGACCTGGCCGAGTCGTCGGGCATCGACGTCGAGCGGGTCATCCTGTTCACCTGGGTGCTCGGAACGGCGTTGGCGGCCCTCGGTGGCGTCCTGCAGGGGGTCACCGAGGCCGTGACCTGGGACATGGGCTTCGCTCTGCTGCTCCTCATGTTCGCCGCGGTCATCCTCGGCGGCCTGGGCACCGCCTTCGGGGCCATGGCCGGGGGGATGGTGATCGGACTCGTGTCCCAGGTCTCGACCTACTGGGTCTCGTCGGAGTTCAAGCTGGTGTTCGCGCTGGGCGCACTGATCCTGGTGCTGCTCGTGCGGCCCCAGGGGATCTTCGGGCGCGCCGAGAGGATCGGCTGATGGACTGGTCGCAGATCTTCATCGAGGCCACCCGGTCCGCCGTCGGGGTGCCGGCGGCTGCCTTCGCGTTGGCGGCGATCGGCCTGAACGTCCACTACGGCTACACCGGCCTGCTCAACTTCGGGCAGGTCGGGTTCATGCTCGTGGGCGCGTATGGCGCGGCCATCACCGTCGACCAGGGCGGGTCGCTGTGGCTCGGCGTGCTCGTCGGAATCCTCGCGGCCGTGCTGCTCGGTCTCCTCCTCGGGCTCCCGACGCTGCGGCTGCGCGCCGACTATCTGGCCATCGTCACCATCGCCACGGCCGAGATCCTGCGGTTGACCGCGCGCGCCAGATCGGTCGAACCCCTGACCAACGGGGTGTTCGGGATCCAGCGCTTCGCGGGCGACTTCTACGACCTCAATCCCATCAACCAGGGCGTCTACGGCTGGGGGCGCCTCAGCTTCAGCAACCGGCAGCTGTGGGTGATCCTCGTGGGATGGGCGCTCGTCGCGCTGATGTCGCTCCTGGTGGCCGGCTTGGCTCGAAGCCCGTGGGGCCGGGTCCTCAAGGCCATTCGCGAGGACGAGGACGCCGCCCGCGCGCTCGGGAAGGACGTCGTGTCCTTCAAGCTCCAGAGCCTGGTGCTCGGCGGTGTGATCGGTGCGTTCGCCGGCATGCTGCTGGCCTTCGACCAGCAGTCGGTCAATCCCGACGCGTACACCGCCAACGTCACGTTCTTCGCGTTCCTGATCATGATCCTCGGCGGAGCCGGCACCAAGCTCGGTCCGGTGATCGGGGCGATCACCTTCTGGTTCACCCTCTCCTTCGTCGACAGCTTCCTTCGGGACGGCATCGCCAACGACCTGTTCTTCTCGCGATGGATCGACACGACCGACCTGGGAGCCATCCGCTTCGCGCTCGTGGGGCTGGCACTGATGCTGTTGATGGTGTTCCGGCCCCAGGGCATGCTCGGCGACCGTGACGAGGTGCGTCTTGTCGACCGTTGACCTCTCGATGGTCGATCCGGCCATCGGCGTGTCCAAGCCCGACCCCATCGTGGTCGTCGACGAGGTCGTGAAGGCCTTCGGCGGCCTGCGCGCCGTCGACGTCGACCACCTGGAGTTCGAGCGCGGGGCCATCACGGCGCTCATCGGACCCAACGGTGCAGGCAAGACCACGTTGTTCAACCAACTCACCGGATTCGACAAGCCGGACCGTGGGCGATGGAACCTCGACGGGCGCGAGCTCTCCGGCCGCTCACCCGCCCGGATCGCCCGACTCGGCATGGTGCGGACCTTCCAACTCACGAAGTCGCTGTCTCGGATGACGGTGCTCGACAACATGAAGCTGGCATCGGTCGACCAGCGCGGCGAGCGCATGGCGTTGGCACTGTTCCCCAACATCTGGCGATCTGAAGAGCGCGCCAGCGAGAAGCGAGCCGACGAACTCCTCGATCGGTTCAAGCTCGATCACCTCCGCGACGAGTACGCGGGCACGTTGTCCGGGGGCCAGCGCAAGCTGCTCGAGATGGCTCGGGCGCTCATGACCGAACCGAGAGTGCTCATGCTCGACGAACCCATGGCCGGCGTGAACCCGGCGCTCACCCAGTCGCTCCTCGAACACGTCAAGGCGCTCCGGGACGAGGGCATGACCGTCGTGTTCGTCGAGCACGACATGGACGTCGTCGCCGAGATCAGCGACTGGGTGGTGTGCCTCGCCCAGGGATCGGTCATCGCCGAAGGCGTGTCGAGCTCGGTCGCCGCCGACGATGCCGTCATCGAGGCCTACCTCGGAGTCTCCACATGATCCCCGCTCCCCGGCCTCGTGCTGTTTCGGTCGCTCGCGGGCTCGCTCCCTGGGTCGTCAGGCGCTGGCGCTTCTTCCTGACGACCGGGCCGCACGAGGTTTTCGTCGGAGTCTCCACATGATCCCCGCTCCCCGGCCGCTCGGGCCGCGGTTGGCCGGCCTCCTCGTGCCTCGTCGGCCTCGCGTCGTTGCTGGAGTCTCCACATGACCGCGTTGTTGGAAGCTGACGCCGTGGTGGCCGGGTACGTGCCGGGGGTCGACATCCTCACCGGATGTGACCTGACGCTCGGCGAGGGCGAAGTCGTCGGGATCATCGGCCCCAACGGTGCCGGCAAGAGCACGCTGCTGAAGGCGATGTTCGGTCTCGTCGACATCCGCTCCGGTGAGACGCGGCTCCGTGGCGAGCCCATCACCGGCGTGAAGGGACACGAGTTGGTCGGGCGTGGCGTCGGCTACGTCCCGCAGGTCGACAACGTCTTCCCGAGTCTCACGGTCTCGGAGAATCTGGCCATGGGTGCGTTCCTCCGGCCCGCCATGTTCGATGAGCGCTTCGAGGTCGTCACCGAACTGTTCCCCCTCCTCCGTGAGCGACGGACCCAGCGAGCTGGATCGCTGTCCGGTGGGGAGCGACAGATGGTGGCCCTGGGTCGTGCGCTGATGATGGACCCGTCGGTGGTGCTCCTCGACGAGCCCTCGGCCGGGCTGTCGCCCTCCAACCAGGGCGAGGTGTTCCGGCGGATCACGCACATCAACGAGGCCGGCGTGGCGATCCTGATCGTCGAGCAGAACGCACGGCGGTGTCTCGAGATCGTCGATCGGGGCTACGTGCTCGACCAGGGCGCCAACGCCTACACCGGCACGGGCGCCGAACTCCTCGACGACCCGAAGGTCATCGAGCTGTACCTGGGGACCCTGGCCCGGAGCCGCATCCCGACCGAGAACGACTGACCCCCTGCCCTTCTCGAAGGGCAGGGGGTCGAGCCAGGTTCTGCTTCAGGACCTCCGTCGGCTATTCGGCCGGCTCGGTCTCGTCGCTGAAGGTCCAGATGTCGTAGGCACCGGCGCCGGGCTCACCGGCGTTCACGAAGTCGAGGGCGCCGGAGGCGCCGTCGTAGTCGATGTCGGTGCCGGCCTCGATGAGGGCCTTGCAGTCGGCGAAGTTGGTGCACGTCTCGCCTTCCTGGGTGACCGCGTTCATCGAACCTGCGATGTCGAGGGGGCTGTCCGAGCCGGCCTCGAGCGCTGCAAGAGCGAAGACGATCGTGCAGTCGTAGGCGTGGGCCGAGAAGATCGTGTCGACGCCGGGTGCGAACTCGGCGAACCGATCCGGGAACGTGGGCTCACCGTCGGGCGGTGCCGCAGACGGCGCCGTGCCCTTGATGCCGGCGACGACCGCCGGGTTGCTCGGATCGACCAACGTGCCGAGGCTCGAGCTCTGCATGCCGTCACCGCCGTAGATCTGGGTGTCGGCTGGTCCGATGCCGTTCTCGATCATCGCGGAGAGGATGATCGAACCGGTGTCGGGGAAGCCCCAGAGCACGTACGCATCGGCGCCCGTGTCGGCCAGTTCGGCGACGTCGGAATCGAAGTTCGTGCCGTTCGGGTCGTAGGCGATGTTCGCGGGGACCTCGAGGCCGGCGTTGGTGAGCTCGGTCTCGAGTGCGCCGGCGAAGCCCTGGCCGTACGAGTCGGCGAGGGCGATGATGGCGACGCTCTCGTGGCCGTCGGGGATGATCAGCTCGTCGGCCATCACCTTGGCCTGGAGGTTGTCCGGCGGAGCGGTACGGAAGTAGTAGCCCCCGTCGTCGTAGGTGGTGAAGTCGAGCCCGGTATTGGACGGCGAGCACTCGGGCACGCCGGCTCCGGTGATCTTGTCGATCACCGACAGGCTGATGCGGCTCGATGCCGCTCCGACGATCACGTCGGTCGGCGCTCCGAGGAGTCCGTCGACAGCGTCCGAAGCGACCTGCTCGTCGGTGCCCGAGTCGCGGGCGTCGAGCACGACGTCGCCGTCGAGGACGCCGCCGGCTTCGTTGATGTCGGCGATGGCCAACTCGACGGCCTTGTTCATCGGCTCGCCGAGCACGGCCAGGTCGCCGGAGCTGGGCAGCACAGAGCCGATGGTGAGCGTGCCGTCGACGGTGCCGCGGTCGGCGCCTGCGGCTGGCGTGATGGCCTCACTGGTGTCGCCGCCGGCGGTCACGCCACCAACGGTCCGTTCGACCACGATGACGTTCTTGACCTCATCGGTGGAGGTGCTCTCCTCTTCGCCCTCCTCGGTTGTGGACGTCTCGCTGTCGGAGTCGTCGTCGCCGCACGCAGCGGCAACGAGCGCGAAGCTCATGAGGAGCGCGAAGATGCGCATCCATGTCGTTCGGTTGCTCAAGGGGACCTCCATCGGTCGGCAACACGGGTTCTGATCGCCACGAGCGTAGTTCGCCCGGAGTTCATCGTTCTTCAACCTGGTGCAGGAACTGTTGGGTGCGGGGGTGCTGCGGGTCACCGAGCACCTGCTCGGGGTGGCCCTCCTCGACGATGAGTCCACCGTCCATGAACACCACCCGGTCCGCGACGCGGCGGGCGAAGCCCATCTCGTGGGTCACGACCAGCATCGTCATGCCGTCCTCGGCGAGCGACCGCATGACCTCGAGCACCTCGCCGACGAGCTCGGGGTCGAGGGCGCTCGTGCACTCGTCGAAGAGCATCTTGTGCGGCTCCATGCACAGTGCCCGGGCGATGGCCACCCGCTGCTGCTGGCCACCGGAGAGCCGGGCCGGGAACTCGTCGTCCTTGGCCTCGAGCCCGACGCGGTCGAGCATCCGCCGGGCCACGTCGACCGACTCGTCCTTCGATCGCTTCAGCACCCGCTGTTGGGCGATGGTGAGGTTGCGCATCACCGTGAGGTGGGGGAACAGGTTGAAGCTGCTGGAACACCATCCCGATGCGGGTTCGAACCCCGTCGAGATCGCAGTCGGGATCGGTGATGTCGACGCCGTCGATCTCGACGACTCCGGCCGTGGGGTCTTCGAGGCGATTGACGCAACGCAGCAGCGTCGACTTGCCCGATCCCGACGGGCCGATGATCGACACCACTTCGCCTTCGGCGATGTCGAGATCGACCCCGCGGAGGACCTCGAGATCGCCGAACGACTTGTGCAGGTCGATGAGGCGGATGACGGGCGCGCTCATCGGGCCTTCGCCGTTCTCTTCTCGAGGACGGCGACGAGTCGGGTCAGCGGCACGGTGATGGCGAGGTAGATGAGGCCGGCAGCCACGAGCGGTGTGATGCTGAACGTGCTCGCCACCTCGTCCCGGGCGAACTTCGTCAACTCGATGCTCTCGCTCGTGGTGCCGAGCACGATGCCGATGAGCGACGTGTCCTTCAGCAGGGCGATGAACTCGTTGGTCATGGGCGGGATGATGATGCGGAAGCCCTGCGGGATCACGATCGACACCATCGCTCTCGGGTAGCTCATGCCGAGCGATCGGGCCGCCTCCATCTGCCCCTTCGGAACCGCTTCGAGACCGGCCCGGATGGTCTCGGCGAGGTAGGCGGAGTAGACGATCCCGATCCCGACGACGGGCGCGCCGTACCGGCCCTCGATCCGGAAGTCCAGGGCGATCGGGATGGCGAAGCCGACTGCGATGAGGGTGAGAATCGCAGGCAGGCCGCGGAAGATCTCGATCCACACCGACGCGAACCACCGATAGGGGCGCAGCGACGAGAGGCGCATCAGCGCCAGGATCAGTCCGACGACGATGGCGAAGGTGAACGACAGCACGGTGATGATCACCGTGTTCTTGGCCGCGATCGTGACGATGTCGGGGAACTGGTCCCAGAAGATCTCGGGGTTGAAGAAGGCCTCCTGGAGTGCCGTCCAGTCGGCCTTGACCGCGATGAACGCGATGAACGCGATCGTCAGCCCGTAGACGCCGAAGCGCACCAGACGGGCCCGCTGGCGTCTTTTCAGGGCCATCGGGAGTCTGGTGCGTGTCGGATCACGTCGGCTTCAGGCGGGCTCAGCTCCCGAAGTAGGTCTCGAAGATCGAATCGAACGTGCCGTCTTCGCGGATCGTGGCGAGCCCGTCGTCGACGAGCACGAGCACGGTGGGGTTGTCCTTCTTGACGGCGAAGCCGTACTGCTCACCGGTGGGGAACGTCTCGGTCACGACGAAGGCATCGTCCTGGGTGGCGCGGAAGGCGTTGACCGGGAAGTCCTGGAGGATCGCATCGATGTCGCCCGAGGTCAGGGCGCCGAACAGGCCGTCGGCGTCCTCGAACGACTTGACCGTGGCTCCCTCGGGAGCGTTCTCCTCGGCGTAGTCGGCGCCGGTGGTCCCGGACTGCACCCCGATGGTGCCGGTCGACATCGGCGAGTTCGGTGATCGTCGCCTCGTCCTCGCTGCGGATCAGCAGCGACTGGTCGGCGTCGAAGTACGGCTCGGAGAAGTCGACCTGCTCGGCCCGCTCGTCGGTGATGGTGAGCGCCGAGGCCACGACGTCGCAGTCGCCGGCGGCCAACGAGCCGAGGATGCCGTCGAAGGGCAGGTCGATCACCTCGAGGTCGAGGCTGTTCTCGTCGGCGATCGCTCGCAGGAGGTCGATGTCGTAGCCGGTCTGCTCGCCGTCCTCGCCCTCGAACTCGAAGGGCTCGTACGGCGTGTCCGAGCACACCGTGAGGGTGCCGGTCGAGACCAGCTCGACGTCAGCGGCGGCGGCGTTCGTCGCTGTCGCTGCCGCCGTCGGTGGTCGCCGTGTCGTCGCTGTCGTCGCCACAGGCGGCGAACAGCAGCGCCGACGCCATCAGCAGGGCGATGACGCGCTTGAGGGAAGAACTCATGAGATGACCTCCGCGGACCTCGAACGGTCCATCGTGCGATTTGACTGGCTGCGACCTTAGAGGACCGACCGATGAGCGGTGCCAATGAACCTGGCTCTCGACCGACGGACCGACGGACCGGCGCCTCGAGCGGCCCGTCTGACAACATCGTGGCGTGCCCGCCGATGCGCTGTACCTCCACGACGCGACGATCGCCACCTTCGAGTCGGAGGTGACCGCCGTCGACCCCGACGGCCGGGTGGCACTGGCGGCCACGGCGTTCTATGCCACCGGCGGCGGCCAGCCCCACGACACCGGCCGGCTCGACTGGTCGGGCGGCGCCGCCCAGGTGACCGACGTCAGCAAGTCCGACGGTGAGCACTGGCACACCATCGAAGGCCCGGCACCCGCGGTCGGTGAGGCGGTCACCGGCACGCTCGACTGGGAGCGCCGGCACCAGCTGATGCGGACCCACACGGCCTTGCACATCCTGTGCGGTGTGATCTGGAACGAGTGGGAGAAGCCGGTCACCGGGGGCAACATGAAGCCGCTCGAGGCCCGGATGGACTTCGAGTTCAACCCGCTTCCCGACGGGTTCGCCGGGCGGGTCGAGCAGATGGTGAACGACGAGATCGCCGCCGACCGTCCCATCGAGGTCACGTTCATGCCTCGATCCGAAGCGGTGCTCGACGAGGCCCTCATCCGCACCAAGGTCTCCCTGGTTCCCGAGGCGGTCACCGAGCTGCGGATCGTCGACATCGTCGGCCTCGACAAGCAGGCCGACGGAGGCACCCACGTCGCTTCGACCGGCGAGGTGGGCGGGCTCCGGGTCGTGAAGTCCGAGTCGAAGGGCAAGGGCTTCCGGCGTCTGCGGGTCGAGGTCACCGATGGGTGATGTCGAGGTGCTCCGTCGCGAGCTCGAGGCGCTCGACCGTGTGGTCGTGGCCTTCAGCGGCGGTGCCGATTCGTCGTTCCTGGCCTGGGTGGCGCACGACACGCTCGGCGCCGACCGGACGCTCGTGGCCACCGCGGTCTCGCCGTCGCTCGCCGAGCGCGAGCACGACGACTGCCGTGCCCTCGCGTCCGAGTGGGGGTTGCGATGGATGGAGGTCGAGACCACCGAGTACGACGACGAGCGCTACCGACGCAACGACACCGACCGTTGCGCCTGGTGCAAGGACGCGCTGATGGACGCCATCGGTCCGATCGCCGACGAGCAGGGGGCGGTCCCCCTGCTCGGCGTCAACGTCGACGATCTGGGCGATCACCGTCCGGGTCAGGAGGCGGCCGCTGCTCGCGGCGCCCGCTTCCCCCTGGTCGATGCCGGGTTCACGAAGTCGGCCGTCCGCGAGTCGAGTCGAGCGCTCGGGCTGCGTACCTGGGACAAGCCGGCCGCGCCGTGTCTGGCGTCGCGGCTGCCCTACGGCACGCCGGTGACGCTGACCAGGTTGCGCGAGGTCGAAGTGGCCGAGGCTGCGCTCCATGGTCTCGGCTATCGAGAGGTGCGCGTCCGCCACTACGGCGACCTGGCCCGCATCGAGGTCCCGGTCGCCGACCTCGACCGCATGCTGGCCGATCGTCGCCGGGTCGCCGAGCTGGTGAGGGCCGCCGGCTACCGACACGTCACCGTCGACCTCGAAGGCCTCCGCAGCGGCAACCTCAACCCCTGACCCGGGTTCCTTGCTGCTGGATGACCACCAGGTGGTTCGAGCGCAGCAAGGAATCGCCGTGCGGGGGCGCTGGCGGGCCCGTTCTGGCAGGCTGAGGCCATGGCTCATGCTTCCAACAAGTTCGCCGACTCCCGAGGCGACGACATCGCACTGATCGACGACGACCGCACCATGACCTGGTCGGAATTCGACGGGCGGGTGAACCAGCTGCTGTCCGGTCTGCGGGGCGGCGGGCTCGGTTTCGGCGACATCTTCTCGGTCCTCACCGGGAACCGGTGCGAGTACTTCGAGGTCATGAGTGCCGGCGCTCACGCCGGCCAGCAGGTGGTGCCGATCAACTGGCACTGGAGCGCCGAAGAGCTGGCCTACGTGATCGACGACTCGGACTCGAAGGCCTTCGTCGTCGACGGCCGGTTCCGCGACGTGGCCCTCGACGCGGTCGATCGGCTCGACGCTCCCCCCGAACTGCTGGTCCTGATGGCCGACGACGCTCCCGACGGCTGGGTGACCTACGACGAACTGCTCGCCAGCGGCTCGGTCGACGAGCCGACCGACCAGTCGATGGGCGGTCCGATGTTCTACACCTCGGGCACCACCGGCTTCCCCAAAGGGGTCAAGAGCGGCGTGAGCTCAGAGCCGATCGATCCGGCCCTGATCGAGCTCACCTCGGCCGGTTTCCAGATGTGGATGGGCTACGACCTCCCGGCACGCTTCTTCCTCAACGGGCCCGGCTACCACTCGGCCCAGTGGGCCTGGTCGGTGCTCCCGATGGTCGGCGGTGCATCGATCGTCATGTGCCACAAGTTCGACCCGGCCGAGTGCCTCCGCATCATCGACGAACACGAGGTCACCCACACCCACCTCGTCCCGACGCAGTTCATCCGCCTGCTGAAGTTGCCCGAGGAGCAGCGCGCCACCTTCGACGGATCGTCGCTCCGCCAGGTCTGGCACGGGGCCGCACCCTGCCCGCCCGAGGTGAAGCGACAGATGATCGACTGGTGGGGCCCGATCATCAGCGAGTACTACGGCGGGACCGAGGGCGGGATCATCAGCCTGGCGACCGCCGACCAGTGGCTCGCCCACCCGGGCACCGTCGGATCGCTCACCGGTTCGGCCGAGGTCCGCATCCTCGACGACGATGGCGTCGATCAGGCCCCGGGGGAGTCGGGGCAGATCTGGTTCAAGAGCGCCACCGGCCGCGACTTCGAATATCACAACGCCCCCGAGAAGACGGCTGCGGCCCATCGTGAGGGCGGGTGGGGAACGCTCGGCGACATCGGGTACTTCGACGACGAGGGCCTCCTCTACCTGTCGGACCGCAAGATCGACATGATCATCAGCGGTGGCGTCAACATCTACCCGGCCGAGATCGAGGGGTGCCTCGTCACCCACCCGGCCGTGAAGGACTCGGCGGTCTTCGGCGTCCCGCACGACGAGATGGGCGAAGAGGTGAAGGCGGCGGTCGAGCTCGCCGACGGGTTCGAGCCCAGCGACGAACTGGCCAAGGAGCTGATGGCCCACGTGCGCGAGCACCTCGCCGGATACAAGGTCCCCAAGTCGGTCGACTTCGAGGCCGAGTTCCCCCGTCACCCCACGGGCAAGCTCTACAAACGACTGCTGCGCGACCCCTACTGGGAGGGAACCGGTCGCTCGATGTGACGGTCTGGCTCGATGTGACGGTGTTCAATTCGTGGTGATGTCGCCGGCGGTCCACATGCGGAACACGAGGTGGGGCGACCCGAGATGGTCGACGATCCGCCCGGCCCGGCCCAGCTCGCCCAGGCAGGTGCGGGCGACCTCGTGGCCGACCATCGCTGCGTACTCCGCGACAGGCAACAGCAACGGGCCGGCATCGGCGTCGCCGTCGCGGAGCAACGCCTCGACCTCGAGCGTCGGCTGACACGGGTTCGCATCGTCGACCAACGCGCAGTGGTAGATCACCCCTTCGAACACCGAGAGGGCCTTGATCTTCACCAGCCCAGGGTCCCTGGCGCGCCCTTGAACGGACCCACGACGTTCGACGTCACCCAGCCGCCGTAGAAGCTGCCCTCGTTCGGGACGACGCGCTCGTCAGCGACGAAGCAGTCGAGCTTCTGTGCATAGAACGCCACGTGATCAGCGATGGCGGCGTAGCGCTCCGAAGGTGCGCGGTAGGTCCATGCGGCCTGCTCGACCCGCCGTCCGTCGACCTCGACGTCGAAGTAGGTGGCGAGTCCCTTCCACTCGCAGAACGTGTTGCCGCGCACCTCGAGCAGCAGATCGGTGCGCACGTCGGTCGGCGGGAAGTAGTAGGCGGGTGGCTGTGACGTCTCACAGATCCGAAGGCCCGAAATCGACCGGGCGATCACCGTTCCCTCCAGCTCGACTCGGAGCTCGGCGCCGGCCGGTTCGAGTGCGGGTGGGCGGGGGTAGTCCCAGACGGACTCCTGTCCGGGACCTGGTTCGACACGTTCGGGGTGCACCCCCCAAGCTTGGAGCCGATGTCCGGTCCTTCCAACCTCGACGACCCATCCGACGCCGAGGCCATGGCCCATCATGCCGCGGTGCTGGCGGACGCACTGGTGGGTGCGATTCCGGGATGGGTCGAGCGACAGGTGCTCGACGTGGCCGCGGAGGCCGGAATCGACGCCGAGGTGGCCCGCCGAGAAGCCTCGTCGGCGGCGGAAGCCGCCCTCGCCGACGGCGAGCCGCGTCTCCGGGACCTGCTCGGTCGCGACATCGACGACCAGAACTCGACCCCGCTCGCCGTGCTCCGCTCGCTCGTGGTCCACCCCAACCGTGCCCTCGATCGGCTCGGTGTCGCCGCACCGCCGCGACCGGAGTTCGACCGCGAGGCCTTTCCCGGCGACACCCACGGACTCACCCCGGCGGCGTTCGCCGATGTGCACCCCGACCTCCACGAGCCGGGCATCGTCTGGGGCGCGGCCAAGGCGCACATCCACTTGCGCCGCCACAAGCGCTGACGACGCGAGCGCTACTCGTCGCGATCGAAGCGCTGCCAGCCCTGGCCGGTGATGGGGCGGTCCTCGAAGAACAGGCAGTCCTCGGGACAGGCGAAGGGCATGTCCTCGTTGGCATCGACCCGACAGCGCTGCACGACACCTCCCGGCGTCGTGCGCGTCGAGTAGTGCCGGCAGTCCTGGCGCACACCCATGCCCGGATTCTGGCACGGCGGATCATGCCGAGCGGGTCATCACCTACAGTCCGCCACCATGGCTGAACGACTGGTCGTGATCGGTGGCGATGCAGGCGGGATGGCTGCCGCCTCTCAAGCTCGGAGGCGACTGCCGTACCTCGAGATCGTGGCGCTCGAGAAGGGCAACTGGACGAGCTACGCGGCGTGCGGCATTCCGTACTACGTCGGTGGCGACGTCGATGACCTGGACGACCTCGTGGCTCGTTCGCCCCAGGAGTTCCGCGAGAAGCAGCGCATCGACGTCCGGATGCAGCACGAGGTGATGGCCATCGACCTCGACGAGCGCAACGTCGAGGTGCACGACCACAGCCGCGACCGAACGATCAACCTCGGGTTCGACCAACTGCACATCGCCACCGGAGCGCGGCCGCTGCGCCCCGACATTCCCGGTATCGACCTCCCGCGGGTGATGGGGGTCCAGACGCTCGACGATGCACAGGCGATCCTGTCGCGGGCCGAGCTGACCGATTGCAGACACGTGACCGTCGTGGGCGGCGGGTACATCGGGCTCGAGATGGCCGAAGCCTTCGTCCGCTGGGGTGCAGAGGTCACGCTCGTCGAAGCGACCTCGCAGGTGATGCGCACCCTCGACCCGGACATCGCGGCCAAGGTCACCACGGCCATTCGCGGCTTCGGCGTCGATGTCCGCACCGATCTGCCGGTGACCGGGTTCGAGGAAGGGCTCGTGCACACCTCCGAGGGGGAGCACCACGCCGATCTCGTCGTGCTGGGCATGGGCGTCGTCCCCAACGCCGATCTGGCCTCTGCTGCCGGCCTGGACCTCGGGCCGCGTGGCTCGATCGCCGTCGACCGCCGTCAGCGGACCTCGGCCGACGGGGTGTGGGCGGCCGGCGACTGCGCCAGTTCGTTCCATCTCATCACCGGCGAGCCGGTCCACATCGCCCTCGGCACGGTGGCGAACAAGCAGGGCCGCGTGGCCGGGGTCAACATCGGCGGCGGCTACGCGACCTTCCCCGGAGTCGTCGGCACGGCCATCACCAAGATCTGTGCGCTCGAGATCAGCCGAACCGGTCTGAGCGAGCACGAGGCGGCCGCAGCCGGGTTCGAGTTCGAGACGGCGACGGTCGACACCAAGACCATCGCCCACTACATGCCGGGAGCCGAGGACATGACGGTCAAGATGCTCGCCGAGCAGGGCAGCGGGCGTGTCCTCGGCGCCCAGATCGTCGGCGGGCGCGGCGCCGGCAAGCGGATCGACGCGGTCGCAACGGCCCTGCACGCCGGCATGGACGTCCAGCAGATGATCGACCTCGACCTGTCCTACGCGCCGCCCTTCTCAGGCGTGTGGGACCCGGTCCAGATGGTGGCCCGACGCCTCGTGCGCAACGTGTGAGACGAGATATTCGACGCGTCTACCTACCGGTCGGTAGGCTGCGTCCCCATGGACGACGCCACCCTCCTCGCTGAGCTCGAACCCACGGTCGAGCAGCTTCTCGCCCGTCACCTCTCCAACGCCAAGGAATGGTTTCCGCACGAGTTGGTTCCGTGGAGTCGCGGCCGCGACTTCGCAGCGGACGAGCAGTGGGACCCCGACGAGGTCCCGATGTCCGATGCGGTGCGGAGCGCTCTGGTGGTCGACCTGCTCACCGAGGACAACCTGCCCTACTACTTCGAGACGATCCTCCACATGTTCAGCAGGGACGGCGCGTGGGGCGAGTGGGCTCGGCGGTGGACCGCCGAGGAGGGCCGGCACTCGATCGTGATCCGCGACTACCTCAGTGTCACTCGCGCCGTCGACCCGATCGACCTCGAGCGGGGTCGTATGAGCCAGGTGAGTCTCGGCGAGGTCCCGCAGCCGGGTAGCCCCATGGACGGGCTCGTGTACGTGACGCTGCAGGAGCTCGCCACCCGTATCTCTCACCGCAACACGGGCCGGCTGCTCGACGACCGCACGGGCTACGAGATCATGGCGCGCGTCGCCGGCGACGAGAACCTGCACCACGTCTTCTATCGCGACGCAGCGAGCGCGGCGATCGAGCTCGATCCTTCCGAGGCCGTGCTCGCCATGGAACGCCAGATCTGCGGCTTCGCGATGCCGGGCACCGGGATTCCGGAGTTCGCCAAGCACTCCAAGGCGATCGCCCACGCCGGCATCTACGACTTCACGATCCACCACGACCAGATCCTCGAGCCCATCGTGCTCGAGCACTGGAACCTGCCGGGCCTCGAGGGCCTCTCGGCCGAGGCCGACCAGGCTCGGGAACGCACGATCAAGTACATCGGCCGGGTGGAGAAGGCGGGCGAGCGCATGAGCGCCCGCCGCGCCCGCCAAGAGGAGCGCGAGCCCGCCGCCGTCGGCTGATCGGTTCGTCCAACCGAGAGTCGCCTCCGCCGCCGGAACCGCCTACGGTCTGGTCCGGGCGTGATGGGCACGTGCCGACTGAGTGAAGGGGGTCCACCGTGGAGGGTGGCGATGCCTGGCTGTTGACGTCGACGGTCCTGGTGCTGTTCATGACACCAGGGCTGGCGCTGTTCTACGGCGGCATGGTGCGTTCGAAGAACGTGCTCAACATGTTGCTGATGAACCTCTATTGCGCCGGCATCATCCCTCTGCTGTGGGTGACCGTGGGGTCTTCCCTCTCGGCCGGCAGCAGCGGCAGCAGCATCATCGGCAACTTCGACGCCGCCGGCCTCAAGGGCCTCGACGGCAGCGGCCTGCTGCTGACCGCGTTCCTGATGACCTTCGCCGTCATCACGCCGGCGCTCATCTCCGGCGCCGTGGCCGACCGGATGAAGTTCTCGGCCTGGGCCATCTTCGTGCCCGTCTGGAGCCTGCTGGTCTACACGCCCGTCGTCTTCTGGATCTACGGCGTCGACAACGACGAGGGCGAGCTCGTCGGCTGGCTCGGCGCTCGGGGGTCGCTCGACTTCGCCGGAGGAACGGCCATCCACATCAACGCCGGGGTCGCCGCGCTCGCCATGGTGCTCGTCCTCGGCAAGCGCCGAGGGTGGCCTCGTGAGGCCATGCCGCCGCACAACCTCCCGCTGGTCCTGCTCGGCACGGGCATCCTGTGGTTCGGCTGGTTCGGGTTCAACAGCGGCGGAGCCGCGGGCAACACCGCACTCACCGCGACGGCGCTGATGAACACGTTCCTCGCCGCGTCGGCGGGCATGATCGCCTGGCTGATCATCGAGCGGCTCCGCGACGGCCACTTCACCCTTCTCGGCGCCTGCTCGGGCGTGGTGGCCGGTCTGGTCGCCATCACCCCGGCTGCCGCCTTCGTCGGCGGTCTCGCCGGAATCGCGTTCGGCGCGGTGGCCGGCATCGTGTGCTATCTGGCCATCCAGCAGAAGTACCGCTTCGGCTACGACGACAGCCTCGACGTCGTGGGTGTCCACATGGTCGGCGGCATCATCGGCGGGGTGCTCATCGGCTTCTTCGCAGACACGGCGATCCTCGGCCAGGGCGATCCCGAGGCGTTCGACTCGGGCCTCTTCTTCGGAGGTGGCACGTCGCTGCTCGTCGAGCAACTGATCTCGATCGTCGTCGTGCTCGCGTTCAGCTTCGTCGTGACCGGCCTGATCGCCAAGGCCCTCGACCTGACGATCGGCCTCCGGGTCGACGAGAACGACGAGCAGTCCGGACTCGACGGGACCGAACACGCCGAAACCGGCTACAACCTTGCTGATCTCGGCTCGATGGGCCGGGGCTGAGGAGAACCGACATGAAACTGATCACCGCCATCGTCAAGCCGTTCAAGCTCGACGACGTGAAGGAAGCGCTCAAGGAGCTCGGCGATCCAGGGGATGACCGTCAGTGAGGTCCAGGGCTTCGGCCGGCAGGCCGGGCACACCGAGGTGTATCGAGGCGCCGAGTACCAGGTCGACTTCGTGCCGAAGGTCAAGCTCGAGCTCCTCGTCGGTGACGAGGCCGAGGCCGGCGTCGTCGAGGCCATCGTGGAGGCGGCGCGCACCGACAAGATCGGTGACGGCAAGATCTGGGTCACCGACGTCGACGCCGTGGTGCGCATTCGCACCGGCGAGCGAGGCGCCGACGCAGTGTGAGCATCGGACGCGACGAGCTCGTCGCCGACGCGAGCATCACCGGGCGCAACCTGGCCTGGGTCTTCTGCACTCAGGCCGACGCCTGGTTGCAGCAGCTGTTCCACTCGGCCATCGACGGCACCGATCCGGCCGCGGGAGCCGTGGCGCTCGTGGCCCTCGGTGGGTACGGCCGCGGCGACCTGAGCCTGCAGTCCGATCTCGACGTCCTGCTCCTGCACGACAGCCGGGCCGACATCGGCGAGATCGCCGAACGGCTCTGGTATCCGGTCTGGGACGAGGGCGTGAAGCTCGGCCATGCCGTTCGCACGCCGAAAGAGGCGATGGCGCTCGCCGCCGACGACCTCGACTCGGCCACTGCGCTGCTGCCGGCTCGGCATCTGGCCGGCGACGGTCAGCTCACGCGCTCCGTGGCCCAGGATGCCCGCATGGCGTGGGAGCGCCGAGGGAAGCGGTGGCTCGAGGAGTTGGGTCTCCGGGTCGAGCAGCGGCATGCAACCGCAGGCGAGGTGGCGTTTCTCCTCGAGCCCGACCTCAAGGAGGGTCGAGGCGGGCTGCGCGACGTCCACGCCCTGAGCTGGGCGCAGGACACCGGCCTGGCGGGTTGGGTCGGCGATCCCGACGCGCTCCGCGAAGCCGCCAACGTGCTGCTCGACGTGCGGGTCGAACTGCACCGTCGCACCGGACGCGCCGGCGACGTACTGCGGCTCCAGGAGCAGGACGGTGTCGCCGAGGCGCTCGGCGACACCGATGCCGACGCGCTGATGCAGCGGGTCTCGACCGCGGCCCGTCACATCGCCTGGACGAGCGACGAGGCCTGGCGACGGATCGCGTCGGACAACCGGCGGAGGAGGCGTCGGTTCGGCCGCGGCGCCGACGTCGAGGTCGAAGTCGATGCCGACTTCGTCCTCCGCGACGGTGAGATCGCGCTGGCCGAGAAGGCCCGGCTCGAAGACCCGTCGCTGCCCCTCCGTGCGGCCGCGGCCGCCGTCGCCGCCGACACGTTGGTGTCTCGCGACAGCCTCGATGTGCTCGCGGTCTCCACCCCGCCGATGCCCGACCCATGGCCCCCGTCGGCGGTCGATGCCCTGGTGGCGCTCCTCGCGTCGGGAGGCCCGGCCATCAGTGCCTTCGAAGCCCTCGACCACTTCGGCCTGCTGGTCCGAGCCCTCCCCGAATGGGAGTCGGTGCAGTGCAAGCCGCAGCGCAACGCCTACCACCGTTTCACCGTCGACCGCCACCTGTGCGAGGCGGCCGCGAACGCCGCCCACCACCTGGACCGGGTGGATCGCCAGGACCTGCTCCTCATCGGCACCTGGCTGCATGATCTCGGGAAGGGCTTCCCCGGCGACCACACCGAGGTCGGGATGCAGCTGCTGTCCACCATCGGCGCTCGCATGGGGTTTCCCCCGGCCGATGTCGAGGTGCTCGTCGCGCTCGTCGAGCACCACCTGCTCCTGCCCGACGTCGCCACGCGCCGAGATCTCGACGATCCGGCGACGATCTCGATGGTGGCCGAGTCCGCAGGCTCGATCGAGACACTCCGCCTCCTGCACGCCCTGACCGAGGCCGACTCGCTGGCCACCGGTCCATCGGCCTGGGGGACCTGGAAGGCCGATCTGGTGGCCTCGCTCGTCGATCGGGTCGGTCATGTGCTCGGCGGTGGCGCGGCGACCGAGGTGACCGAGGAGTTCCCGACCGACGAGCACGCGCCGCTCCTGGCCCGAACCGACACGGTGATCGAGGGCCGAGAGAACGTGCTCACGGTGGCGACCGACGACGTGCCAGGTCTCTTCCGCCGGGTGACCGGTGTGCTCGCGCTCAATGGCATCGACGTGCTCGACGCCCAGGTGGCCAGCGTCGACGGTCGAGCCATCGAGGTCTACACGGTGCAGGCCAGCGGCGGCCCGGTGATCGCATGGGAGCGGATCGAAGGCGACCTGCGAGCGGCCATCGCCGGCCGGCTCGCCATCTGGGCCCGGCTCGAGGAGAAGGAACGTGCCTATCCGCGCCGCGTGCCCGTGGTGCAACCCATCGACCCATCGGTGACGTTCCACCACGACGACAGCGAGGACTCGACGGTGGTCGAGGTCCGGGCGGCCGACGGCATCGGCGTGCTGACGAAGATCACCAGCGCGTTCACCGAGTTCGACCTGACGATCGTGAAGGCCAAGGTGCAGACGCTCGCCCACGAGGTGGTCGACACGTTCTACATCCAGACCATCGACGGCCAGAAGCTCGACCCCGCTGACGCGCCCGAACTCGAACGGGCCCTCCTCCACGCCCTCGGCTGAGCTCGGAGCTCAGGCGGTGCGGTGGACCGAGACGGCGTAGTCGCCGCCGGCCGTGAAGGGCTGGCGGTCCCACGTGGCGTGGCGTTCGGCCAGCAGCAGGCCGGCGGCTTCGCAGTCGGCGTCGTAGCGCGCCAGGTCGTAGCCGCCGTCGATGAGCTGGAAGCCGGCGATCAGGACGCCGCCCGGGGTGATGTGCGACGCGAGCGTGGCGACGACCGATCGCTCGGTGCCGGGGTGGACGAAGATCATCACGTTCCCGGCCATCACCACCGCGTCGAAGGAGCGGCCGAGGTCGACGGTGTGCAGGTCGGCCTGGATCCAGCTGACGTCGGGCCCGTTGCGCCGGGCCGTCTCGAGCATCGAGGGGTCGAGGTCGACACCGACCACGTGGCATCCTCGGCCGGCCAACTCGATCGCCACCCGGCCGGTGCCGCACCCTGCGTCGAGCACGGTCGAGGGCTCGAACGCCATCACGAAATCGGCCTCGCCGTGGATGGCTTCGCCGGCCTCGGCCATGGCCTGCCAGCGGGCGTCGTAGTCATCGCCCCGCTGGACGGTCGGGTCGTCGCTCCAGCGGCTCGTGGTCACGAGCGGCAACCGTACCGAGACGATGGCCGGACCGAGCCGATACGGTGCCTCCGATGCCGATCCTGATCGAACGAAACGACGCCGAAGTGCCTCACATCGGCGCCGACGGCCCCCTCCGCGTCGATGCCGCGGCGTTCACCGCCGCCACCGGCTGGGAGCTCAAGCCCGAAGGACTGTGTCGCGGCACCGCCTGCGTGCCGGTCTCGGGCACCGACATCGTGGTCGACGGTTCGGTCGACGTGTCGGCGTTCGCCGAGCGCCTGGGCCTGGCGTTGGTCGTCGACGCCGACCGAGGCATCGCCGCCATCGGCGGCGATCCGATGAGTCGTGGCCACGGCGCGTCGATCGCCGACGTGACCTTGCCCGACGTCCGCGGTGGCGACCTCGACCTGGCCGACTTCGTCGGGAAGAAGACGCTGCTCATCGCCTGGGCTTCGTGGTGAGGGTGTCGCTACGAGCTCCCCGTGTGGGAGCAACTGATGACCGAACTCGCACCGCTCGGCCTCCAGGCCGTCACGGTCAGCCTCGATGACACTCGCGAAGCCGCGCTCGAGTGGGTCGACGAGGCGAATCTGACGCTCCCCGCCGTCATCGACCCGAACATGCACGCCGCTGAGACCTTCGGTCTGGTCAACGTGCCGACCACGGCCTGGTTCGACGAGACGGGCACCATGGTGCGTCCGCCGACGATGGCGCCGGCGTCGGACATGTGGAAGGACTTCTCCGACATCGAGAGCGAGGTGCACCACGACGAGCTCCGGGCCTGGCTCGCCGACGGGACGATCGACACCGACTTGATGGCGCGGTGGACCCAACCCGCGGCCACCGACCAGGCGCGAGCCCGCGCCCATCGGCGCCTCGGCGCCCACCTGCACCGGGTCGGCGACGGCGACGGTGCCCAGCACCACTTCGAGCGGGCAGCCGAGTTGGCTCCGTACGACTGGACGATTCGCCGCGGCACGTTGCCGCTCGTCGGCGACGATCCCTTCGGCGAGAAGTTCTTCGCCTTCGCCGGTGAGTGGGATGCGGCGGGGAAGCCGTCCTACACCGAGTGACGGCCCCGTGACCGACCGGCCGCCGAACCGTCAGGACCTCATCCGTTGGAGCGAGGCGCTGTCGGGCATCGCTCGGACCGGACTCGGGTTCACCGACAACCTCTACGAGCGAGAGCGCTTCGAGGAGGTCCTCGCAGTCGCCGGTGACATGCGGGCCGCCGCCAACGTGTCCGACGAGTTCGACGCCGAGCACTTCATCGACGAATGGCTCAAGGGTGTGGGCGAGGGGGTCGCCGGCTACCAGACGCCGAAGGTCGCCATCGGTGCCGTCGTGAGCAACGACGCCGGCGAGATCCTCCTGATCCAACGGGCCGACAGCGGCATCTGGCTCTATCCGACCGGGTGGGCCGACATCGGCTACTCACCGAGCGAGGTGGCGGTCAAGGAGGTGGCCGAGGAGACCGGGATCGAGTGTGTCCCGCTACGCATGCTGATGGTGCTCGACGGGCTCCGGCTCGGCTTCACCCGCATCCCGCTCTATTCGCTGATCTTCCACTGCAGGGCGACCGGCGGCGAGCTCAGCGCGCACCCGCTCGAGACGACCGACGTCGGATGGTTCGCCCGCGACGGGTTGCCGTCACCCATCGCCGGCATCGAGCAATGGGGACCCCACGTGTTCGCGGCGATCGACGGCGAGGACGTCGGGGTGCTCTACGACGAGCCCCGCGACGAACCATGGCGCCCACACCCCGACGGGTGAGGAATAGCGGTCAGTCGTCAGGGCGATCGCGGAGGAAGCGCTCGACCTCTTCGATGAGCGAATCGCCCGTCGGGAAGTCCTCGCCCTCGTCGTCGTGGCGGTCTTCGAGGGCGGCGACGTAGCTTCGGGTCTCCTCGTCTTCCTCGACGAGTTCGTTGATCTGGCGCTCGTAGGCCGCCGTGGCGATCTCGAGGTCGGTGGTGGCGATCGAGAGGTCGAGGAGGCCGGCCACGCGTTGCACGAGCGCCATGGTGGCTTTGGGGGACTGGGCTGCCGGCACGTAGGTGGGCACTGCCGCCCAGAGCGACACCGCCGACCGGCCGGCGTCTCCCAGCGCCGTGTGGAGCACGCCGACGATCCCGGTCGGGCCCTCGTAGCGCGAGAACGGCAGCCCCAGATCGGCAGCCAGGCCGACGTCCTGGGTGCTTCCGATGACCGAGACGGGTCGGCTGTGGGCGACCTCGGCCAACAGGGCGCCGAAGGTCACGATCAGCTCGGCGCCGACCTCGGTCGCCACGTGGTCGATGGCCTCGCAGAACGTGCGCCAGCGCAGCTGGGGTTCGGTGCCGAGGAGCAGCACGACGTCGCGGTCGGTACCGGGCAGCTTCCCGGCCGAGAACTGGTTGCGGGGCCAGTGGATGGTGCGTCGGTCGTCCTCGAGTCGGACCTCGGGGCGGGTCTCGGTGAAGTCGTAGAACACCTCGGGATCGATGTCGGCGAAGGGCTCGACCTCGCAGTGGTCGCGGAGGTAGCGCACCGCCGAACTGGCGGCGTCGCCGGCGTCGTTCCAGCCTTCGAAGGCGATGATGAGCACCGGCGACTCGAGCGCAGGTCGATGGCTCCATCGGACGTGCTCCACGCCGACCAAGGGTACTGGGGCGTGGTGGAGTCGACTCGCGGGCCGTCGGGCGGTCCACCCGCCTACCATCTGGCCCGATGACCCAACCGACCCTCCTCGACACCGAGCAGATGGCGACCTTCGTCGCCCGCGGCTTCCTCGCGTTCCCCGGCCTCATCGAAGACGACCTCAACGTTGCGGCGATGGCCGAGCTCGACCGGATCCTGGCGACCTGGGGGGGCGACGACCGACCCTTCGCACCGTCGAGCGGTGAGCGCTTCGATGCGGTCTACCCCGAACCCTCGGCCATCGGCGACGTCTTGCGTCATCCGGTGGTGGCGGGTGCCGTGCAGTCGCTGGTCGGAGTCGACGCCGTGTTCGACCACGACTTCGTCCATCTCCGTCCGCCGGGCGACCTGAGCCAGCAGAAGCTTCACGCCGACGCCATCATCGATCCCAATCTCGCCTTCGACATCCAGGTCTTCTACTTCCCGCACGAGATCGCCGAGGACGGGGGAGGGACCGGATTCGTGCCGGGGACCCACCTTCGCCTGGTCAACGAGACCGACGTCGCCCGCTATCACCACGTGGCCGGCGAACGGCAGTGGAAGGGTCCGGCCGGATCGGTGCTCATCTTCCACCACGGCATGTGGCATCGAGGGATGCCGAACCCTTCGGACGTGCGGCGCCTGATGTACAAGATCAGGCTGAACCCGACCGCTCCCCAGGCCCGTCTCTGGGATCTGTCCGAATTCGACGAGCGACAGAACGACGCCAGCGACCACGTCTTCGCCAAGTTCCGAGCCGACTCGGTGGCCGCCACGCTGCGTCACCGTGAACCGTGGCTCGGCGAGTCGGCCTACCGGCTCGAACTCGTACGCCGCGCCGAGTTGTGGCGCTACCTCAGCGACGACGACGACTTCGACGTCGACTGGTACCAGACCCGTCAGGAACTTCGGCAGGAGCTCGCGTGATGGATCCCGCCACCCATCGCCAGCAGGTGCTTTTCCTCTGGCTCGAGCACTCCGATCTCGATGGCCGGGTCGTGGCGTGGACGCTGCACGACGGCGCCGACACCGGCGCCCGGTTCGACACGGCTCCCTACCCCGACGGCGTCGCTGCGCTGCGCGACGGCTGGCGCCTGATCCAGACCAGTGCGGTCCCGCTCGCCGCGCCAGGAGCCGAGACGGTCCGTGGCCGCCTCGAGCACGAGTTCGTGTTCGAGCGTGTGGTGCCCATCGACACCTGACCGCTCCGTTCCCAGGTCAGCCTGCGAGTGGCGTGGGTGACTGGCGCGACTCCCGGCGGGTCGCCGGTTCTCGAACGGTGTGTTTCGTCGTCGGGCGATCGGTCCGACGGGCGACGGGTTCGGGGTCCGAACGCGTACCATCGACGTTGCCGATCGTCGAAGGGGAGAGCAGATGGCAACCAAGGCCCGCGAACGCACCGTGTCCGACGTGATGAGTGCTCCGGCGTTGACGGCGACGCCTTCGGAAACCGTGGCCGAGGCCTCGCAGCGGATGGTCGGCGCCGATGTCGGGTCGGTCGTCGTGGTCGACGGCGACCGTCCGATCGGGATCCTCACCGAGCGCGATCTCATCCGGTTCGGTGCCAGTGGGCTGTCCGGCGAGGCATCGAAGGTCAGCGAGTGGATGACCGAGGACCCCGACGTGGTGGCGCCCGATCTCAACGTGCAAGTGGCCTACGACCGACTCAGCGAGCAGGGCTACCGCCACTTCCCGGTGGTCGAGGACGGCACGCTCATTGGCTTGGTGTCGCTGCGCGACCTCATGAAGATGGCGAGCATCCAGCCGGTGCTCGACCCGGGTGAGATCGAGGCGCCTCCGGGGCTGGCCGGGGTGATCGTGGCCGAGACCGAAGTCGGCGACGTGCGCGGCCTCGAGGGCTTCTACCACTACCGCCAGTACAACGCCGTCGAACTGGCCGCGACCCGATCCCTCGAGGACGTGTGGCGCCTGCTCTTCGACGGGAGCCTTCCGAACGCGGCCGAGCGCGAGGCGTTCGTCGACGAGATCCGACCTCTGCGGCGGGTGCCCGACTCGGTGCGCGACGTGCTGCCCACCATCGCCGACGACGTCCTCGTCGGTGATGGAGGGGTTGCGCACGGCACTCTCGCTCGTCGCTGCGGCGTCCGGCATGAAGCCGACCCTCGACATCGACCACGCACGAGCGCCGGGCCGACGCCATGCGCCTGTGTGCGGTGACGCCGACACTCATCATGGCGCTCCATCGCCTCCGCAACGGGCTCGACCCGATCGATCCCCGCGACGACCTCGGCTACGGCGCCAACTACCTGTGGATGGTCGACGGTGTCGAGCACCCCACCGAACTGGGCCGGGGCGTCGAGCAGTACCAGATCACCACCATCGACCACGGGTTCAACGCCTCGACCTTCACCGCCCGGGTCGTCACGTCGACCGGTGCCGACGTGGGCTGCGGCGGTCGTCGCCGGCATCGGAGCCCTCAGCGGTCCGCTGCACGGTGGGGCCCCGAGCCGGGCGCTCGATCTCCTCGACGCCATCGGCACCGAAGAGAACGCCCGGCCCTATCTGACCGGCGTCATCGAGCAGGGCGAGGTCATCATGGGCTTCGGTCACCGGGTCTACAAGACCGACGATCCGCGGTCGACGTTCCTGCGTGATGTGGCGACCGACATCCAGGCCGACAAGGTCGCCTTCGCCAAGGTCGTCGAGAAGTCGGTCGTCGAGGTCCTCGGCGAGCTGAAGCCAGGCCGCGACCTCTACGCCAACGTCGAGTTCTACGCCGGCGTCGTCATGGAGCACTGCGGTCTGCCCCGCGACCTGTTCACCCCGACGTTCGCGTCGAGCCGCATCATCGGCTGGTGCGCCAACATCCTCGAACAGGCCGCCGACAATCGGATCATCCGGCCCAGCGCCCGCTACGTCGGCACCCCGCCGCCGGTTCCGGTTCCTCCCCTCGATTGATGAGCATCAGCTACACGATCTGGGATGGCCCGGTCACCGACGAGCTCGTCGCCGCGTTCGAACACCTGACGCCGTTCCTGTCGAAGTCCAACCCGGCCCCCGATCGCGAGCGCATCGCCGAGATCATCGAGTCGCCGGCCACCGATCAGTTCGTCGCACGCGATCACGACGACGGCGGCCGCATCGTGGGGGTGGCCACCCTCGCAGTGTTCCGGATCCCCACGGGGCTGCGGGCCTGGGTCGAAGACGTCATCGCCGATCCCGAGACGACCGGTCGGGGCGTCGGAACCGGACTCACCGAGGCCATGATCGACCGGGCACGCGAGCTCGGCTGCATCACGGTCGACCTGACGTCGCGCCCGAGCCGGGAGAAGGCCAACCACCTCTACAAGAAGGTCGGCTTCGAGCAACGCGAGACCAATGTCTACCGATACGACCTGAGGCATCGCGAATAGCGCCGGTTCTGCGGCGCAGGAGAAGCGCCGATCCCTCTCACAGGCGGCACGGTTGACGTCGATCAGCGGTGTCCATTCCGTCCTTTCGGAGGTCTCGCCATCGGAAGCCCCGTATCTCGGCCGTTGGCGTGTTCGAACCCCCCGAGTGTCCTCAGTTCCGTGAGCCAGACCGAAGACGTCGCTCCAGCCGACAAGGCTGCGGACCCTGCCCTCGGTCAAGACGATCGTGCCTGGCTCGATGAGCAGCTCGACCGGTACGCCGAGCTCCTCGAGTACCTGCACGACCATTGAAGCTGCCGACCCTGGCGTTCGCGGTAGCGATCAACCAGATAGCTGGTGGCGCGCCCGCTGGTCCGGCATTCTCCAGGGCATGGCTGCGAGTCTTGGGGATCAGCGTCGTTGGCCGACTCGGCACACCGGACCGCTCTTCCCTGGATTTCGGTGAACTCGCCCTTCGCTGTCCGCAAGGTGAGGCGAACGGCTGCCGTCTGTGGCGAGAGGAACAGGACTTCGTTCACGATTGCAGCCGTCGTGCGGCCGACAGGACTTCGCCGTCGGGACTCCTTGAGGCACTTGCCAAGACCGTCCCCGCCTTGGACGAAGTCGAGGTCGTCTGAGACCTCGTCGGCGCCAAGGCGAACGAACGCGTCACGAACCGCCTGGCCGGACCGGCTTCGATGTACTCGTCCTCAACCGGACCGACGACTGAAGGCACTTCCCATGGCGACCACCACCACGACCGACTCAAAGCAGACGAACCTCCTGAAGTTGGTTCGCTACGCAGCCGACAACGCTGACGTGGCATCCAGCAAGCGTGATGCGGCAATCCGGGAAGCACACCGCGCCGGCTCGTCCCTACGCGAAATCGCCGACGTGAGCGGCATCTCGCACATGACCGTGAAGCGCATCGTCGAGCGGATGGCCGAGTAAGGGAGCTGCACGGATAGGGCCAGGTGTCGCTGCTCCCCGTAACTCCCGCTCTTGCCGCTCCTTCGTTGCGGCGGGCCGCTCTGGCCCCGGTCGAGCACGCACCTGCTTCGCGACGGCGCCTCTCCGCTCGACCCCCAACCCGGGCTTGCCATTCGTGCTGGCGACGCCTGCTCCCCCCGACAACCCTGGTCGTGGGCCGGTTCCTAGGTTTGGCGATCCTGACGCGGTCGTGCCGAAGTGCCGCTCCTCACCGGTTTCGCGCCGACTGTCGTCGCGGTCGGAAACTCCTGACGGGAATCCTCGGCGACAGGTGCCTGCGATCAGCGGCAGGGGCTCGTGGAGTGCGTCGCCGAGCCCCGCATCGACGTACCAGGTTCCGCTGGGATTCCCGGGGCCCGGCAGTCCGTGCACCAGCAGGACCAGGTGGTTGGTCATGTCGTCGGAGGTGGGTCCCTCGGGGCCGTGGACCCCTCCGACGTGCAGGGTCACGTCGTAGCCGAGGAATTCGAGGACGACCGCGAGTGCGCCGTTGAGATGGAAGCAGTAGCCCCTGCGCCGACGAGTGACCACAGGCAGAAGGGGTGACCGGCAGAGTCGAGCATGATCCGCAGCCGGTCCGGATCACGGTCCTCGGGCTGGCGCTCGGCCTGGACAGTCCCCCACTCGTTCGCCCACGCGATGCCCTCGGCGAAGCGCAGTCTCCACCTGCCGATACGGTCCCGGCATGTCGATCGCATCGGTCATCGACGACCTCCATCGTCTGGTGCCCGGCCCCTCGTGGTCGAGCGCCGACATGGCGATCTCGGGGTCCGAAGGCTTCAGCTCGGCGTTCGACGTCGACACCGCCGCCCTCGCAAGCGTTGCTGCGGCTGCGCTGGCGAACGGAACGAACGACATCGATCGCGACCGGGTCGTCGCGACCTTTGCCGGTCGGGTCGATCGTGATGGCGCGCCCGTCGAGGGATGGGCCGACCTGTCGGGCTACTACCGGACCCGCGACGACCGCTTCATCCAGTTCCACTGCAACTTCCCTCACCATGCGGACGGGGTCGTGGCCCGACTTCGATGCGAGCCGAACCGGGACGCCATCCAAGCGGCGGTCCTGACGTGGGACCCGACCGAGTTGGAGGCGGCGATGATCGACGACGGGATGATCGCCGCCCGGCTCCGGACCATGGAGGAGTGGGACCGGCATCCCCACGCGCAGGCCACCGCCGGTCTGCCGATCATCTCGGTCGAACGCATCGGCGACGGCGCACCCCGTCCGCACGATCGGCGCCTGCGAGTGCTCGACTGCTCGCGAGTGCTCGCCGGGCCGGTGGCCGGCCAGACGCTGGCTGCGCACGGGGCCGATGTACTCCGAGTCGGTTCCGAGCACCTGCCCAGCGTCGAGCTGGGTGTGTTGGCGACCGGTTTCGGGAAGCGAAACGCGTTCGTCGACCTGCGAGTCCCTTCCGGTCGCGCCACGTTCGCCGGCCTGCTGGCCGACGCCGACGTCTGGATCGACGCCTACCGACCCGGCGCATTCGCCGGCCACGGGTTCACTCCCGATGCCATGGAGCCGGGCAGCGTCGGCGTCCAGTTGTCCGCCTTCGACTGGGTGGGCCTGTGGGCCGGCCGGCGCGGCTTCGACTCGATCGTGCAGTCGACCACCGGCATCGTCGTCGCAGGGCAGGAGGCAGCCGGGGCCGACGGGCCCACGCCGCTGCCGGTCCAGGCGCTCGACTTCTGCACCGGGTTCCTGGCCGCCTTCGCCGCAAGCCGTTTGGTCGCCCACCAGGCCGAGTACGGGGGCACGTGGTTGGCGCGCCTCTCGCTGCTGCGCACCCGCAACTGGCTCGTGGGTCTCGGCGGCCCCGATCCCTTCGGGCCGGCACCTCCGGTGGTCGCCGACGCGGCCAGCCACACCGTCACAACCCCGTTCGGCGACATCACCGCTGCTCGCCCCACCAGCGGAGCGTGGCCGCACGGCCCCCAGCCGCTGGGCTCGTCTGAACCCGTCTGGCTCGACTGACCTTCGGCCGCGTCAGTCCTGGAGACGCTCGGCGAGTTGCTCGACGCGCTCGCAGCCCGTCTGGATCATCACATTGCTCAGGCCGTTGGTGAGGATGTCGAGGGCATGGCCGACGCCTTCGCGTCCGAGCGCCCCGAGTCCGAACATGAAGGCCCGACCACAGAAGACGAACGAGGCGCCGAGGGCAAGGGCTCGGGCGACGTCGAGGCCCGAGCGGACACCGCTGTCGAACAACACCGGAACGGACGATCCGACGTGGTCGACCACGACCGGAAGCGCGTCGATGGCTGCGGGTGCGGCGTCGAGTTGGCGTCCGCCGTGGTTGGAGACGGCGATGGCATCGGCGCCGGAGTCGACGCAGCGGCGAGCGTCGTCGGGATCGAGGATCCCCTTGACCACGATCGGCCCGTCCCAGAGATCACGAACCTCCTCGAGGTAGGCGTAGGAGAGCGTGCCGCCGAGATTCGCCCCGACGAAGCCGGCGCTCTGCTGCATCGTGGCCCGGTCGAGGTAGGCCTCGAGGCCGCGGAATCGCGGCATGCCGTGGCTCAGCAGCGCTCGCGTCCACGCCGGTCTGACGGCGGCTTGGGCGATCAGCGAGGGTCCGATCTTGGGCGGGACGCGAATCCGAGCCTTGCGTTGCCGCTCCCGCTGGCTGGGAGCCGGCACGTCGGCGGTCACCACCAGGGTCGTGAACCCCGACGCTGCGGCCCGTTCGAGCATGCTCGAACGGATGCGCTCGTCCCGAGGGGGGTACAGCTGGAACCACCCCATGCCGCCCGCGTTCGGACCGGCCACCTCGGGACGCTCGGTGGCCACCGTGGAGAGCACGTACGGAATCCGCCGCTCGGCTGCGGTCACGGCCAGGGCCTCGTCGGCGCCCGGCCAGATCAGCCCGGTGAGGCCCACGGGCGCGATCCCGATGGGCGCGGCGTAGGAGACACCGAAGAGGTCGGTCGCGAGCACGGGGTCGAGGGGACCTTTGAGCAACTGGGGAACGAAGCAGACCTCGGCCAGCGCGTCGACGTTGCGTCGGACCGTCTGGTCGGCTCCCGTCCCGCTGGCCAGGTACTCCCATGCGAAGCGGGGGATGCGCCGACGAGCACGACGCTCGAGGTCGCTGATCGCCGGGAGGTCGTCGACGGGGTTGCCCACGGGTTCAGGGTGCCTCGCGCAATTCGGTGGCCATCAGGGCAGGCCGCGGGTGCGCCCGCCGTCGACCCGGATCCCGGTCCCGGTGATGTACCTCGCCTGCTCCGAGCAGAGAAAGGCGACCGCGGCCCCGAAGTCGTCGGGGTCGCCGATCGTCTTCGCGGGGACGTCCTGCGCGAGCTGGTCGAGGTCGATCCCGAGGTCACGCAGTCGCGCGGTGTCGTGGAAACCGGGCTGGGCCCAGGTGACGGTGACCCCGTCGGCAGCGACCTCGGTGGCCACCGTCTTCAGGAACGCCGTGGCGCCGGTGCGGGCCGTGTTGCTCAGGATGAGCTGGGGCTCGGGCTGCTGCACCGTGGCCGACGTGATGGCCACCACTCGGCCCCAGCCACGAGCGCGCATCGGGTCGATGGCGGCCTTGCACAGTGCGATCGTCGACATGAGGTTCAGGTTCACTGCGGCCAGGTAGGCCTCGACCTCGGTCGAGGCGAAGTTGCCGGGAGGTGGCCCGCCTGCGTTGGTGACGAGGATGTCGACCGAGCCGAGGGTGTCGACGGCATCGGCCACGAACCCCGATGCGCCGTCGACGGTCGAGACGTCGGCGACCAGCGGGGTCACGTCGCCGTCGATCCTCGCAGCGGCCGCTTCGATGCGCTCGCGGTCGCGACCGCAGATGGCGACCCGGACGCCCTCGGCGGCGAGCGCTTTCGCCGACGACCAACCGAGGCCGGCGGACGCCCCCGCCACAGCTGCAGTCCGGCCTGAGATCCCGAAATCCATGCTCGGACTGTAGGTCGGATCAGGATCGAGACGTCAGAAGTGGACCCCGGGGTTCAGGTGTACGGCAGTGCGAGCCCGCCGTCGAGCAGCGCTTCCAGACCGCCGGCTTCCCGCTCGCTGTCGTCGATCCAGCCGACCTCGCGCCAGATGCGCACGACGTCGTCGCGGTCACGATTCTCGTAGGGCCGAATCGTGCTCATGGCGACCGATCTTGGCACCTTCTGTTCGGATTCGGCAGCGAGTTCTGCTGGGGGAGCGTCGGGACGGGCTTCAGCGGTTGCGATCGCGCCACTGGTCGAGGCGACGACGGTCGCGTTTGGTGGGGCGACCGGCCCCTGGGTCGCGGCGTGCGATGGCTCCCTGGTCGGCCCCGTGCGGTCGGCGGCGGGTTCGACCGGCGAGTGATCGTCGTAGCACTCGGCGGCGATGGCGGCTCCGACGCGCTTGTCGATGACCCGCTGGACCACCGCGATGCGGTCGCGGCGGTGGATTCGGGCCGTGACCCGATCGCCGACCGTCACCGGTGTCGACGGCTTCGCAGAGCGCCCGTTGACCTCGACGTGGCCGGCCTTGCACAACGCACTGGCGGCCGAGCGGGTCTTGGCGAGGCGCACCGCCCAGAGCCAGCGGTCGACCCGGGTCGAGTCCATCAGCCGCCGTTGGATCCCTGGAGCTCCTCGGGATCGATCAGTTCGCCGGCGACGGCGAGGGTCGAAGCCAGGTTGACCGCGTAGTCGTAGACCAGCTTGAAGGTGTGCTCGGCGGGGACCTCGTGGCCCGGCAGCGGCACCCGGCCCAGCGACTGCACCACCGCCGCTGGAGCGTGGGTGATGTGGACCGTGCCCGCGGTGTCGGGGACCGAATCGACGTCGCCCCAGAAGTCGTCGGGGATCTCGGGCCGGCCCTTTGCTCCCCGCCGCCGCCGCTGCTCGCGGTGTTGCGACCGCTCGGTCGATTGCGTCCGCCACGGCGGCGAGACCGGCCCGAGCCCTTGGTGTTGTCGTTCGGCGTCGCTCACGAGGTCGCTCCGGTGGCGGCGAGAGTCTCGGTCCGAGGTCAACTCGGACTCGTCGTCGGTGAGGAGCTGGTCGACGTCGATGCCGAGCGCGACCTGCAGCTGTTCGGTGTCGAGGTCGCCGATCGAACTGGACTTCGGGAGCACCAGGTCGGCGATCTGGCGCTTGCCGGCCACGACCTCCTCGACCCGCTCGTCGACGGTGCCGGGGCACACCAGGCGGTGGCAGATGACCGTGTTCTGTCTGACCGATCCGCCACACCCGGTCGCGGGCCTGGTCCTCGACCGCCGGGTTCCACCAGCGGTCGTAGAGCACGACGTGGCTCGCGGCGGTCAGGTTGAGGCCGGTGCCGCCGGCCTTGAGCGACAGCACCAGGGCGCCGGCGCCCTCGCCCGCGCTGGAACTCGTCGACCATCTTGTCCCGGGCGCGAGCGGCCGAGCCCGCCGTGGTAGCAGTCGATGTCGGCATGCCGGTGCGCTCGGTGAGGTGGTCGGCCAGCCGCTCGCCCCACGACGCGAAGTGGGTGAAGACCAGCACCCGCTCGCCTGCGGCGAACACGGTGTCGACGATCTCGTCGAGTCGGGTCAGCTTGCCGGATCGCCCCTCGAGTCGGACCGTCGTCGTCGGCTGGAAGTTCACCGGGTGGTTGCAGATCTGCTTCAAGGCCGTGATCGCGGCGAGCACGGCGCCCTTGCGTTGGGGCGTGTCGTCGTCGGCCGTCTCGCGGACGAGGTCGTCGAGCACCGCCTGGTAGAGCCCGATCTGTTCGGGCGTCATGGTGCAGTGGTCGAGTTCGTCGATGCGGTCGGGGAGCTCGGCGGCGATGGCCGGCTCGGGCTTGGTCCGACGGAACACGAGGATGCCGTTGAGCGCGCGCAGCGCTCGCTCGGCGGCGTCCTTGCCCGGTGCCGGCCTCGGAGAGCTGGGCGATGAACGCCGGCCTGGGACCGACGAGCCCCGGGTTGGCGAAGTCGAGGATCGCCCACAGGTCGCCGAGGCCGTTCTCGATCGGCGTGCCGGTCAGGGCGAGGCGGGTCCGCGCGGCGATGCCGCCGGAGCTGCTGCGCGGTGTCGCTCGCCGGGTTCTTGATGGCCTGGGCCTCGTCGAGCACGACCTTGCCCCATGTCGACCTTCTCGAGCGCGTCGATGTCGCGCACAGCGGTGCCGTAGGTGGTGATCACGAGGTCGGCGTTCGCCGCCATGGCCTCGATGCGCGTCGGCGCCGCCCGGTTCGGTCCGTGGTGGACCTCGACCTCGAGACCAGGGGTGAAGCGGCGCGGCTTCGGCGGCCCAGTTGCCGACGACCGCCGGAGGTGCGATCACCAGCGCCGGGCCGTGGTCCGTCGAGAGCGGAGGTGCGGCGAGCATGGTCGGGGTCTTGCCGAGCCCCATGTCGAGGGCGAGACAGCCGCCGAGGCCCGACCGGTCGAGGAAGTTCAGCCAGGCGAGGGCCTCGGCCTGGTAGTGCGGAGCTCGCCCTCGAATCCCTCGGGGCTCGTGGGGAGCGTCGTCGGGATGTCGCGGGCACTGCGGAGCAGATCGGCGGCCCAGCCCTCGCCACCGAGCGAGATCCCGCCTTCGAGCGGCGAACCCTCGAGTCCGAGGGCATGTCGCAGCATGTCGGCGCCCGTGAGCTTCGTCGTGTCGGCTCGGTCGGCCAGCGCCGCGTGCGGCGGCGGCGAGGTCGGCCTTGTCGAGCTCGACCCACCGGCCCCGTGACTGGACCAGGGGTCGGGCTTCGGTCGCCAGGGCGCGGATGTCCTCGGCGCTGAGTTCGACGTCGTCGAACACCGCAGACCAGCTGACGTTGGCCAGCTGCTGGGCGCCGACCACCGACTCGTCGGCGTCGTCGGCGGTCAGCCGGAGTGATGGCGTCGGCTTGCGCCTTGCCCAGTTGGGGGACCCTGACGTCGTAGCCCGCTGCCTGGAGCGCGTCGCCGGTCCCGCTCATGAGCTGCCACGCCTCGTCCTGGCTGAGGATGACCTCGCCCCGTCGGCGGGCGCCCGGCCGGAGGAGGGGAGGAAAGAGGCGTTCGAGGCGGGTGAGCTGATCTTGGAGGTCCTTGCCGCGCGTTCCGCTCGCGTTCACGATCGCGGACTCGATGGGTTCGAGGTCGCCCTCGGGACCGGGTGCCTTGACGGCGAGATACCAGTCGTCGGCGTCACCCGGCGGATCGAGGAGGACCGTGAGCTCGACCGTCTGTGGCCCGACGATCGGGCGACTCCAGCGATCGAGGCGGCTGGCGATCTCGGAGCCGTAACGGCTGGGAGCATCGAAGACCGTGCCGTCGAGGTTGGCCAGCATCACCTCGGAGACGTCGGTCTTGGACCTTGGCTCCTCGGGGGGTGCGGGTGTCTCGAGCCGCGAGGCGGCGGTACAGCACACGGCATCGATGAGGTCGGACAGCACGGCCACGGTGAAGGCCTTGGCGTCCCGGCGATTCTCGAGGACGGTGACCGTGGGAGGGAGGCTCTCGGCGAGTGCGGTGAGTTCGGCATCGCCGATCAGGGCCGGCGACCATCGCACCACGTAGGACGCCAGCTGCTTCTCGCGTTGTTCGTCGGTGAGTCGGCGCTTGAGCTTCTTGACGGTGGGGACCATGCGGCCCTGGGTGGCGAGCCGGACGGCGAGCGCCGCAACGGCGCCCATCCAGCTCACGCTGGCTCCGGTCGTCTCGTCGGTCACCGTACGCAGCGCCGTCAGCCAGCCGAGTCCGTTGATGATCCCGGTCTCGACGGCGTCGGCGCGACTGCCGTCGGGCACCTTGACCGCTCGGCGCTCTTCCCAGCCGAGCTGGCCGCCACCGATGCGTTCGAGTCGGGCGGTGACGGCTTCGGTCCGTTCGTGGCGGGCGTTGTGGCCCGACGACCAGGCGATGAGCTGGCCCGGGGTCCAGGAGAGCTGGAGCTGGGCCGTCCCGTCCTTGACCTTGGGTGCAGCGGCAGCGCCGGCCGGCTCGGCCGGCCCCGAAGTCCCGGCGAGCTCGGCGTCGTCGATCTGGTCGAGTTCGTCGAGGTCGACCTCGACGCCGAGGCTGGCGAGCACCACGGCGACGCGGGCCCGCTGATCTTCGAAGTCGGCCAGCACCTGCCCGCGGTGGGGGCCGCGGTAGTCGCGACGGAGATCGAAGAGCGTGTCGTCGACATCGTCGAAGATGCGCTGCAGGGTGCGGCGCCGAGCGCGCCTCGTGGGCGCGCAACATCGACTCGGCGTGGTCGTCGGCGATCTCGTCGAGGTGGTCCTGGACGAGTTGTTCGAACTCGGCCCCGGTGTTCGACGCCGTCATGGCGGTGCTGGTGATGCGCTTTCGCTTTCGGTTCGTTCGACGGCATGTGCCGCCGACTTCGAGTGCGGATTCCGTCGGGCCGTGAACGGCGACGACGGAACACCTTGAGCCGGAGGTCGCTCTCCGGCGAGGGTGACCGGCGACCCACGGGTGGCCGGCGACCCGCTCACGCTACCGCATTCTCTCAGGACGTCCACCTTCGGCGGGGCCGTCAGCTCCGTGCGAGGTGGTCGTCGACGGGAACCGGCGAGGTCTCGGCGTACCCGGGGAACAAGATGACGTCGCCCCGCACGGTGAGGAAGACCACCTGCCACTGGTGGAGGCCGTAGTAGGTCCGCGGATCGTCGAACATGATCTCGGCGTAGGCCTTGACCCCGCGGACGTAGTTGTTGTGGTTGTTGTAGCGGAACAGGGCACCGTCGATGTTGCCTTCGTGGCCCCCGTTGTGCCGCAGGTAGCGGGCGGCGGCGAAGATTGCGTCGCGGGGGTCGTTGATGTCGCCCTCACCGAAGGCGTCCCACGTCGACGGGATGAACTGCATTGGACCCTGGGCCCCAGCCACCGACGTGCCACGGATGCGCCCCATCCCGGTCTCCACCAGGTTGATCGCGGCCAGGTACTGCCAGGCGATCCCGAACTCGGCCTCGGCCTCCTGGTAGTAGCCGAGGAGTTCGTCGGCCGGTTCGGGCTCGACGATGCGCCAGGCCGGCACGTTCTCCTGGAGCCGGGTGACCATGCCGCGGAACTCGCGTCCGCGCCTGCGCATGGAGCAGCACCGCGGGCCAGAGGTCCTCGGGAACCTCGGCGAGAACCAGGAGGTCCCACTCGGGATGGGTTCCGAGCTGTCGGTAGGCGACCTGCTGCAGCAGCCCGGCGTTCGCGAGCACGTCGGGCGGGGTGGCGGGATCGCGGATCGCCGTCTCGGCCTCGACGATCTGCGCGGCGAGCCCGGCCGGGTCGTCCGCGGCCACGGGTGTCCTGAGCTCCTCGATCGGCCGGGTCGTGGTGGTTGTCGGCGGCGCGGTCGTGGTCGTCGGAGGCACGGTTGTGGTCGTCGTTGCGTTCGTCGTCGCGGTCGTGGATGGTTCGGATGTGGGCACTGGGGCAGACCGCTGGTCGGCCGCATCGCTGGTGCCACAGGCGGTGAGCAGCAGTGCGAGGGCGACCAACCCCGCGCAGCCTGTCCGCGAGCGATTCATGGGTGCGAGGCTACGTCCCGGCCGGCGCGGTGAGGTGGGCGCTCGGGAATGTTGACCAGGTTGGTCATGTTTGTGCACCTGTGACGCCCGACCCCATCGATCCCCGAGGTCCTCGCTTCAACCAGGCGGTCCTCGCCGTCGGACTCCTCGCAGGGTTCGTCTTCGACGTGCGGGCCCTGATCCCGGTCTTCGCGCTGGTGCTGTTGCTCGGCGCGGCCTTCGGACCGGCCCACAGCCCGACGCTCCGGTTCTTCAGAGAAGTCGTCCGGCCCCGTCTCGGCCCCCCTGCGTACCTCGAAGACCCACGCCCACCACGGTTCTCCGCGGCCGTCGGGGTCGTCTTCCTCGGTGCCGCCTCGCTGGCACTGCTGGCCGGCGCCACGGGCCTGGCCTGGGGGCTCTCGCTCGTCGTGGCCGCGCTGGCCGGCCTCGCGGCCACGACCGGCATCTGCGTGGGGTGTGAGATCTACCTGCTGGTTCGCGCCGATCCGGGGTCGAGATCGAGGTCGCGTCCCGGTGACCCGCATCCAGATCCTGGCGCTGCTCTTCCTCCTGATCGGGGTGGCCAACGTGTGGTATCGGCGCCGGTTGGCCGGGCTGCAGACGACGGGGAGCACCGAGGTGCTGCCGGCCGAGCTCCGCGGACCCGGCCCGACCTGGGTGGTCTTCACGACCCCGACGTGTGTGACCTGCGGGCCGGTGCTCGATCATCTGCGCTCGTCCGAGCGAGGAGCCACCGTGAGGGCGATCGACGCGACCGAACGTCCCGATCTCAGCGATCTCCTGGCGGTCCGGGCCGCCCCGACGGTGCTCCGTGCCGACCGAGACGGCGTGGTCGACCTCCGACTGGCCGGACCCGCCGCCGCATCGCGGTTCTTCTCTCTCAGCCCGTCCTGAGGAACGGCCTCAGCGCAGCGTGCGCAGCAAGCCTTCTTGGACGACCGACACCACCAGGTTGCCGGCGGCGTCGAAGATCAGACCGCGCCCCAGGCCCCGGCCGTTCGAGGCGGTGGGACTGTCCTGGTCGTAGAGCATCCACTCGTCGATCCGGAACGGCCGGTGGAACCACATGGCGTGGTCGAGGCTGGCCATGAACATGTTCGGGTCGTGCCAGCTCCCGCCGTGGGGCAGGAGGGCGGTGTCGAGCACGCTCATGTCGGACGCGTAGGTGAGGATGCACTGGTGGATCACCGGATCGTCGGGGAGCCGGCCGTCGGCCCGGAGCCAGATCCGCTGTCGGGGGTCGAGCGACTCCTTGCGATCGGGCGGATTCCAGTCGACGTAGCGGCTGTCGATGGGGCGGGGTCGGTGGAACCAGGGTTCGTCGGAGATGTAGGGCGCCATCCGCTCGTCGAAGTCCGGGAGGTCGTCGGGTCGGGGCACGGCGTCGAGTCCGGCATCGGCCTGATGGTCGAACCCCTCCTCGGCGACGTGAAAGGACGCGGCGAGGTTGAAGATGGCCTTGCCGTGCTGGATGGCGACCACTCGTCGCGTGACGAAGCTGCGGCCGTCACGAATCCGATCGACCTCGTAGAGGATCGGCACGTTCGGGTCGCCGGGGCGGAGGAAGTACGAGTGGAGGCTGTGGATGCCGAAGGTGTCGTCGACCGTTCGGGCCGCGGCCACCAGGGCCTGTCCGGCGACCTGCCCGCCGAACACCCGCTGGCGGTCCTCGTCGGGGGACACCCCGCGAAAGATGTTCACCTCGATCGGCTCGAGATCGAGCAGATCGATCAGCGCGTCAAGGGCTTCCTGCGACATCGCCCGAGGCTACCGCTGGGCCGAACGGACTGAATCGCTCAAGCCCGCCGAAAGGTCGTACGATCCTCGTTTCATGTCTCCGCGTGTGATGCTGCAGCAGCGCCATAGCGCAGGGCGGCGCGAAGGCGCTCAAGTACTCGGCGGTCTCGCTGATCGGTGTGCTGATCACCCAGTCGCTGATCCTGGCATTCCACGGCCCGATGGGTCTGTCGCCGACCGTCACGAACCTGCTCGCGGTGTCGATCGCGTCGGTCCCGGCGTACTTCCTCAACCGGGCGTGGGTGTGGGGCAAGCGCGGGCGCAACGACCTCCGCCGTGAGGTGCTCCCGTTCTGGGGATTCAACCTGTTCGGCCTCTTGCTGTCGACCATCGTCGTCGCCATCGTCGCCAACCTGTGGAGCAATCCGCTGGCGGTCAACGTCGCCAACATCGGAGCGTTCGGCCTGATCTGGGTCGCCAAGTACCTGGTGCTCGACACGATGCTCTTCGGCGACGAGACCAGGGGTGCGATGCATGAGCTGCCCACCGACCCGACCACGGTGCCCGAGCTCGTCTGAATCGCGCAGCCTGCGGGCTGACAGACTCGGGTGATGGACGACGCGCTTCGAGCCGCGGCCGAAGCAGCCCGCGGATTCATGCCCGCCGACGAGGGGCTGGCGCTGTACGACGCGGCAGCCACGCTCGATGTCGGCGGGCCGATGCTCGAGATCGGCTCCTACTGCGGCAAGTCGTCGGTCTACCTCGGCGCTGCGGCAGCCGAGAGGGCCACCATCCTGCTCGCCCTCGACCATCACCGTGGGAGCGAGGAGAACCAACCGGGGTGGGAGTGGCACGAACCCGATCTCGTCGACGACAGGGTCGGCCGTATCGACACGCTTCCCCATTTTCGCCGCACGGTCTTCGAGGCCGGACTGGAGGGGTCGGTCGTCGCCGTGGTCGGCGACTCGCCCACCGTGGGGGCCCACTGGTCGATCCCGCTCGCGCTGTTGTTCATCGACGGCGGCCACGGCCGCGATCCCGCTCACCGCGACTACGACCTCTGGGTTCGTCACGTGAAACCGGGGGGTCGTCTGGTGATCCACGACGTCTTCCCCGATCCCGCGGATGGCGGTCAGCCGCCCTATGAGATCTACCTCCGAGCCCTGGGCAGCGGTCGGTTCGAGCCCGAGTCGGCGACCGGCAGCCTCCGCGTCCTCCGCGCCACGGCTCCCGCGTCGGCGTCCCCCTGAAACCGGGTCATTCGATGAACGGGCAGTCGGTGGTGGCCTGGCTCACCATGCCGAGATGACCGCCCGGCGCCGAACCGGTTGCAGAAATCGCGAAAGAATGTGGGCTGACCTGTCACGAACGGCGTGATGGCGTCGTCAAGAGGGCATGAGCAACCACAGCGACGTCCATGTCATCGGCGGAGGCCTCGGCGGCCTGGCCACCGCGGCGCTCGTGGCCCGTGCGGGTCACACCGTGACCGTGCACGAGAGCCGGGGCCGACTGGGTGGTCGAGCCACCACCGACGAGCACAACGGATTCCGGTTCAATCAGGGGCCGCACGCCCTGTACGTCGGCGGCGAGGGAGCGAGGGTGCTGGCCGAACTCGGCATCCGGCCGTCGGGATCGCCGCCGCCCGTTCGCGGCACGCAGATGGTGGTGGCGGGCGAACGCCACCTTGCCCCGGTCGGACCGCTGTCGCTGCTCCGAACCGGCTTGTTGCGCGGCCGGGAGAAGGTCGCCGTCGCCAGACTGCTGGCTCGTCTCCCCAGGCTCGATCCGGCGTCGCTGTCCACGGTCACCGTCGACGACTGGGTCGACTCGCTGACCGACCACGGCCGGGTCCGCGAGATCCTGTACACCCTGGTCCGGCTCGCGACCTACACGAACGCGGGGGCCCACCTGAGTGCCGAGATCGCCGTTCTCCAACTGCAGCTCGCGCTCGACGACGGCGTCATCTACCTCGATCGCGGCTGGGAACAGCTGGTGCACGGCCTCTCGACGCACGAAGGGGTGACGGTCCAGACCGGTGAGCGCCTGACCGAACTGCCCGACGCACCTGCCGTGGTCATCGCTGCCGGCGGCCCCGATGCGGCAGCCAGCCTCATTGGCCACGGCTTCGGGCCCTCGCTGGCGGCCGAGGTCGCGGTGCTCGACCTGGGCCTCGGTCGACCGGCCGCGTTCGACGTGGTCCTCGGTGTCGACCGGCCGTTCTACCTGTCGAATCACGGCTTTCCGGTCGACATGGTGCCCGAGGGCCGATCGAGCGTGTCGATCGCGCAGTATCTCGCGCCGGGCGACGAGCCCCGTCGCGACGAGCTCGTCGCATTCGCCGCTCACGCCGGCATCGCACCCGGGCACGTGGTCGACGAGCGCTACCTGCACCGGATGGTGGCCGTGACGGCCCTCGCCACCGCCCAGGCCGGCGGACTCGCCGGTCGGGCGCCCGTCGCGGTGCCCGACTGCGGCGGCGTCTTCGTCGTGGGCGACTGGGTCGGGCCTCGCGGCCACCTCGTCGACGCCGTGCTGGCCAGCGCCGAGGAGGCCGCAGCCGCAGTCGTCGCTCATCTCGCTCGCCGCCCGGTGTTGCGCTGAGACCGATGGACCGCGACCCGGCGACGACGGCGTTCGAGCAGGAGCGGGCCCGGCTGACGAGCCTCGCTTACCGCATGCTCGGCACGCCCGACGATGCCGACGACGTCGTGCAGGAGGCGTGGTTGCGGTGGGAGCGCTCCGACCGGTCGGCCATCGAGAGCCCGGCGGCCTGGTTGACCACGGTCACCACGCGGCTGGCGATCGACAAGCTCACCTCGGCCCAGTCACGCCGCGAGGTCTACGTGGGCCCCTGGATTCCCGAGCCGATGGCGTCGGTCGTCGACGACCCGCTCGACCGCGTCACGTCGGCGGAATCCCTCACCCTCGGCTTCCTCCGGGTCCTCGAGACGCTCGGGCCGGTCGAGCGGGCTGTCTTCCTCCTCCACGACGTGTTCGGTCTGCCCTATGCCGAGGTGGGAGCCACCGTCGACCGGAGCCCGGGTGCGACCCGCCAGATCGCCAAACGCGCCCGGGACCGGGTGCAGTCGGGGCGGCCGTGGGTCGACCCGACCCCCGATGAGATCGAGGCGCTCTCGTCGGCGTTCCTCGGCGCCGTGATCGAGGGCGACATCGACGCCTTGGCGGCGATGCTGACCGACGACGTCGTGCACCTGTCCGACGGCGGGCCCGACCACCATGCGGCTCGACGACCGGTCGTCGGTCCCGGCAAGGTGGCCAGGCTGTTCGTCAATCTCGCCCGACGAGATCTTCGCCCGACCGACGAGTTCCACTGGGTCGAGGTGAACGGGCAGTTCGGGAGCTACGTCGTCCGCGAGGGCGAGCCGTTCCTGCTGACCGTCCTCGGCTGGCGCAACGGCAAGGTGGCCGAGGCCCTGGCCATCGTCAACCCCGACAAGCTGCGGCGCTTCCACCAAGCCTGGCAAGCCACCACCCCCTGAAAGCGACGGGGTTCAGAGGTCGATCAGGGGTGGGAGCACGTCTTCGTGGTCCACGAACAGCTTCGATGCCGCGCTCGTGCCCGACATGGCATCGGCGGCGAGCACCACCGCGGCGGCCGAGTAGGTCGACTGCTCCTCGCCCGGGAAGTGCACTTCCTGCGGGAACACGATCCCGGTCCAGTAGCGCCCGTCGGCTTCGCGGAGCTTGTGGGCCCAGGAGAACAGATCCATCGCCCGTTCGGTCTGACCGACCGCGAGACACGCCATCGCGCACTCGCACGTCTCGGCCGTGGTGACCCAGGGGCGGTCGGACACGCACCGCACGCCCTTGCCCTCCATGATGAAGGTGTCCCAGCGCTCGTCGAGGCGGGCTCGGCCGGCATCGCCGGTGAGCACCCCGCCGAGGACCGGGTAGTACCAGTCCATCGCCCAGCGGTGCTTCGGCGCGAAGGCATCGGGTTCGTTGGCGATGACGTCGGAGAGCTTGGCCGCCGAGAGCTCCCAGTGGGGTCGATCGTGCCCGAGCAGGTGGGCGATGCCGATCGCGCATCGAAGGCTGTGGCAGATGCTCGACGAGCCCGTGAGCAGCGCGAAGCTCCAGGGTGTGCCGTCCGCGTGGCGGGCCCAGAGGATCTCGCCCCGTGGGGTCTGGAGCTCGAGCACGAAGTCGATGGCCTTCTCGACCGTCGGCCACAGGCGCTCGACGAAGGCGTCGTCGCGCCAGAGCAGGTGATGATGCCACACGCCGGCAGCGATGTAGGCGATCACGTTGGCGTCGAGCTTGTCCTGCTCGACGCCGTCCTCGACGTAGTACTGATGCCACGACCCGTCGGGACGTTGCAGATCGATCAACCAGTCGAAGGCATGGTCGGCCTGCTCGCGCCGACCTCCGAGCGACAACGCCATCGCCGCCTCGACGTGGTTCCAGGCATCGGCGTGCCCGCCGGGAAACCACGGGATCATGCCGGACGGCAGCTGCCAGGACGCGATGGCATCGACGGTGGCCGACACGTCGTCGGCGGTGAGCAGCCCGTCGACGACGGGAACATGCGACGCGGGACCGGGCATCAGCGTTCGGCCGGCTTGTGGGCGTAGACGACGATCGACTTGCCGATCACCGGGTTCAGCACTCGGTCGGCCAGCCGGGTCGCCCGTGGTGCCTTGGTGATGTCCCACACCAGGAGCCGGTGGTAGGCCTTGACCAGCGGATGGCCGTCGTTGGTGACCCCGACGGCGCACTTGATCCACCAGTAGGGGGCATGGAGTGCGTGGGCATGATGAGCCCCCTTCGGTTCGAGTCGCGCCGCGCGGAGTTGCGAACGGAGTCCGGCCTCGGTGTAGATCCGCAGATGGCCGCCCTCGACGAACGGGGCGTGGTACTCATCGGTGATCGCCCAGCAGATGCGCTCGGCCAGCCATGCCGGCACCGTGACGGCGAGGATTCCGCCTGGCCTGAGCACGCGAGCCAGCTCGGCCATGGCCGCCTGGTCGTCGGGAATGTGTTCGAGGACCTCGGCCGCGATGATGCGGTCGAAGGTGTGGTCGGGAAACGGCAGCTTGACGGCATCGCCGTTGACGACCGCGCCCGACGTGCCTTCTCCGGTCTCACCGGCCTCGTCCATCGCGCCGAAGAGGTTCTTGGCTTCCTTCAATTCGGCGGCGTCGTAGTCGAACGCGGTGACCAGCGCCCCACGCCGGAGGGACTCGAAGGCGTGGCGGCCGGGCCCGCTGCCGAGGTCGAGCAGCCGGTGGCCCGGCTGCAGATCGAGGCGGTCGTAGTCGACGGTCAACATGGAATCGAGCGACCCGTGGCCTCAGGGCGCCTTCGGTTCGGCCAGCAACATGCGGTACTGCTCGACGGTGCGCTCGGCGGTGTGACGCCAGCTCCAGTTGTCGATCACCCGCTGTCGTCCGGCGGCGCCGATGCGGTCCCGCAACCCGGGGTCGGCGAAGGCCTGGGCGATCTTGGCGGCCAGGGCCTCGCTGTTGCCGGGCTCGACCAGCAGCGCGGTCTCGTTGTCGTTGCCGACGACCTCGGGAATGGCTCCGCCGGTGGTGGCGACGAGGGGTGTGCCGCAGCTCATGGCCTCGATGGCCGGGAGCGAGAAGCCCTCGTACAGGCTCGGGACGACGGCGAGCTCGGCCTCGCCGTAGAGCTCGATGATGCGCTGCTCGGGCACGCCGGTGATGAACTCGACCGCGTCTTCCAGCCCGAGCTTCTCGATCACCGCCTCGGACGCGCCGCCTTCCTTCTTGCGCCCGATCACCACGAGGTGGGTTTCGGGTCGCTCGACGCGCAGCTTGGCCATCGCCTCGAGCAGATAGCGCAGGCCCTTCATGGTCACGTCGGCGCTCGCCGTGGTGACGAGCCGGCCCGGGACCCGCTTCACGTGATCGAGTGGCTTGAACAGGTCGGGGTCGACCCCGACCGGCACGATGGCCATGCGCTCGGGCGACACCTGGTGGTCGCGGCTGATGTCGCCGAAGGAGTTCTCGGACACGGTGATGACCCGGCGCAGGCGGCGAGCCACCCGGGTCTGCATCTTGGTGAAGGAGTACCAGCGACGAAGCGTCAGTTGCTTGTACCGGCCCTCGGCGTGCTCGATCTCGAGCCGGCGGTCGACGGTGATGGGGTGATGAATGGTCGCGATGACGGGAAGGCCGAGACGTTCGATGGCCAACAACCCGTAGCCGAGGCACTGGTTGTCGTGGACGAGGTCGAACTCGCCGTGGCGGGCGCGGAGGTGGTCCCATGCCCGGATGCTGAACGCCAGTGGCTCGGGAAACGACCCGAGCGAGAACGACGTGACCTCGGCGAAGTCGGCGAAGGACTTCAGCTCCCACAGTCCGGGCATTCGCATGGGGAAGTGCTCGTTGTAGATGTCGAGGCTGCGGAGCTTGACCAGCCCGACTCGTGGGTCGAGTTCGGGATAGGGCTGACCCCCGATGACTTCGACGTGGTGACCGAGGTCGGCCAGCGCTTTGCTCAGGTGGCGGATGTAGACGCCCTGACCACCGACGTGAGGCTTTCCACGGTAGGCGAGGAGCGCGATCCGCAGAGGGGAGTCGCCGGTCGACATGGCGGCCAAGCCTGACGGGGGCATGGGCGACGGGTCAAGTGCGCGCACGATGCGAGCGGACCGGGGTCCCCGTACATCACGCTCCGTAGTGACGATTGTCAGAAGGTCCTCTCACGTCGCCGAAGGGACCGGAAACGTGCCCGAGGCTGTTCCGCCACCCCCTTCCGGTGGCTTCAGTGGGGTGCAAGCAAGTCGTCGAAAGGACCCGAGCCACCGGGGCGCGGTCCGAAGCGGTCGGGTCGATGGCCGCCGGTCTGCTGCTGGCCTGGTCCTATCCCGCACGGGATCGAGGTCCTGGCCGCTGCGGCCCTCTTCCTGGCCCTGTCGATGCTCGATCGGCTCCATTCGGTCCGTCGGCGAGGCTGACTCAGCCCTCGATCTCCCAGCTCCACCGCATGGTCGCGCTGAGTGGTCGGGCGGGTGTCACCGTGGCGGCCCGCCTCAGTGCGATGGCGTCGGGTGGTCCCGACTGGGGCTCGACGCACAGCGCATGGTCCGGCTCGTCGTAGACGACGAGGTGATCGAGGTCCGACTCGATCGTGAGGCGCAGCCGGTCGGCCCAGGTGATCGTCACCGGCCCGTGCAGGCCGGTGAAGGCGTCGTCCCAGGGCCCGGCCGAAGGGGTGACGAGCCGGCCGGTCGGGAGGTGGTCCGGGCCGCGCTCGTACATCTGGTCGGCGTGGAATCGCAGCTCGGCGGACGCCGAATCGATGGTGCGGATGAACCAGGGGTGCCAGCCGACGGTTGCCGGAAACGGCTGATCGAGCGCTCGGACCTCGAGGTCGATCGTCAGCGAGCGCCCGGTGAGGTCGAACCGCTGGACCGCCTGGCCCGCGAACGGCCATCCATCTCCGAGGCCGGTCCGCAGGGTGCGAGCGTCGACCACGTCCCACGCTCGTCGGTGGGTGGTCCCGTGGATGGCGTGCGGCGGCATCGTCGCGTCGAGGTCGTGCACATCGCCGTGCCACTCGAATCGAGCCCCACCCATGCGCCCGGCCCAGGGAACCATCGGGTAGCAACCCCAGGCGATCGGGTCGGTCGTGCCGACCAGATCCGGGCCGACCAGCAGATCATGGCCGCCCGCACGGAGCCGCGACATCCGGCCGCCGGCCAGGGCGTCGACCTCGAGTTCGGTGTCGCCGGCCCTCAGCCGGAGACCTGCGGCGCTCATTCCCTACCCTCGGGGACATGCGGGCGGTGGTGCAGCGGGTCAGCCGAGCCGAGGTCAGGGTCGACGGCGAGGTCGTCGGCGCGATCGGGCCCGGCCTGTGTGTGCTCGTGGCGGCCACCCACGACGACGATCCCTCCCGTGCGGCGAAGCTGGCCGAGAAGATCTGGCACCTCCGCATCATGGACGATGACGACGGGGTCATGAACACCTCGGTCGCCGATGCGACCGGGGCGGTGCTCGTCGTCAGCCAGTTCACCCTCTACGGCGACACCCGGAAGGGACGGCGTCCCTCGTGGCTCGGTGCCGCCCGACCCGAGGTCGCCGAGCCGCTGATCGACAGCGTGGTCGAGCGCCTCGTGGCCCTCGGTGCGACGGTGGCGACCGGCCGGTTCCGGGCCGACATGGCCGTCGACCTCGTCAACGATGGTCCGGTGACGGTGATCGTCGAGACCTGAAGGGTCGGGTCAGTCGTTCGCGCCACGCCCAGCCGAGGGTGAGCGCGGCGAGCAGAGTCGCCGGCCAGACCCCCACCCGGGTGGCGAGGGTGAGGCCCGACCGCCGTTCGACCGTGGCGTGGAGCACCGCCTGCTCGCTCACGGCGGTGCGCTGGAGCACGTCACCGTCGGGGTTGATGACGGCCGTGAATCCGGTCGGGGCGGCCTGGAGGACCCACCGGCCGGTCTCGATCGCTCGAATGCGTGACGAGGCGATCTGCTGGGTCTGGACGAGGGTGCCCTCGAACGAGGATCCGTTCGTCGGGTTCAGCAGGACCTCGCCGCCGTTGCCGATCGCGTCGCGGGCCCGCGCCCCGAAGAAGATCTCCCAGCTGATCGAGACACCGAACGTGCCGACCTCGGTCTCGACGATGGCCGGACCTTCGCCGATGGCTGCGTCGCGTTCGGGGAGCGCATCGCCGGCGACGGCTTCGAGCAGCGGACGGAATGGCACCCACTCGCCGAAGGGCACGCGTTCGACCTTCTCGTAGCGATCGATGATCTCGCCCTCGGGCGAATAGACGATCGCTGCGTTGCGGAACGTGTCATCCCCGTCGTCCTCGATGATGCCGACGACCAGGGTGGAGTCGAGCGACTCGGCCAGGTCGGAGAGCTCGCTGTTCTCCTGCGAACCGGCCAGTCGGTCGACGTCGACCACGTCTTCGGGCCACAGCACGAGATCGACCGGGGTCTCGACCAACTCGGAGGCGGCGAGGTGACGTTCGATCACGTCGCGTGGGTCGGTCTCGTCGGCTCGGGTGCCCTGGGGTCCGCCGCCTTGCACCAGGGCCACGTCGATGGTGTCGAACGAGGACCCGCGTGGAGCCACCAGCCCGATCGCCAGCGCGACGACCACGAGCGCCGCCGGAACGAGCGCCATGCGGTCCCGACGAATGGCGGCGGCGATCGCCATCGCGGTGGCCGTGGCGATGAAGACCAGCAGCAGCGATCCCCCCACCCGGAGCACCGGAGCGAGCGGGCCACTCACCTGGGACACCGCGAAGTTCGACAGCGGAACCCCACCGAACGGCCACTGCCACCGCACGAGTTCCATGACGACCATGGCGCCGGGAAGGGCCACGTAGCGTCGTCGATCGGGCGGGGTGATGACGATGGCCAGCGCCAGCATGAGGCTGTAGCCGACCGAGGCGATCACGTAGCCGGGCGCGGTGAGCGCTCGCATCCACACGATCGACGGGAAGAACCATCCGAGGCCGACGGTGAAGCCACGGGAGAAGCGGGTCCACGGCGGCTGGTTCGCGATCAGGCGCTCGAGCCCGACCAGGCCCACGAAGAGCAGTGGCCAGAACCCCCACGGAGGGAGCGCGAACGCCAGCAGGAGACCGGAGCCGACACCGGCCGCGTGGATACGCGCGTGCGCTGAGGGGTCGGTCGGCGTCGGACATCGTGGGTCAGGGGCCGGGGGGACGGGCGGGGTCGGCTGCCGAGCTGAGGGCCGAGCCGGGTGGCGGATCGACGAGCTCGAAGTTCCCGACGATGCGCTCACGGGCCGAACCGCGGGGATGGCACGCGAACAGCGTCGCCGTGTGGCGGGGATGTTGATCGACGATGTCGAGGCTCTCGGGCGTGACGACCTCGGTCGAGGTGAGCTCGTAGACGAAGCGACCCGCGTCGGTGGTGAACACCATCTGGTCGCCGGGCCCGAGGAGGTGGAGGTCCCAGAACGGGCGGCTGTAGGTGGTTCGGTGCCCCGCGACCACCACGTTGCCCAGCTCGCCGGGCATCGCGGTGCCCGGCCAGTGGCTCGGACCTCGGTTGATGGCGGTGAGCGTCACCCCCTCGAACAGGGGTTGGGACAGCCCGATGGCCGGGATCTCGATCGTGCCGTGACGGATCTCGGGCGTCGGAGCGTGGGGGTCGAGGGGGACCGGCTCGGGGACCGGGAGCGTCAACGCCGGGTTCGGGACCGCCTGGATGCGAGCCTCTCGCACGAGTGGGGCGGTGGGCTCGGGAGCGTCGCGCAGGGCGTCGGACGCCGCCGTGGCGAGGCTCAGCTCGACCGTGTCGCCGGAGGTCGCTCGCTGGGCGACGACGATCACCAGCAGGAGCGCCACGACGGCGGCCACGAGCATCCCCCAGCGCGTCGATCGGCCTGTTCCCACGCCCAGGTTGTACGTGATCGCAGCGGGAATGTCCACGCATCGCCGCGCGGCCGAGCCGGCGTGGGTGGTCAGCGACCGACGAGCGATCGGACGGCCGTGCGCCCCTGCTGGATGCATGCCGGCACGCCGAGGCCGCGTAGCGCGGCGCCGGCCGCGGCCACGCCGGGCAGGTCGTCGGCGAGCGCCGCATCGAGGTCGTCGATCCGGTCGAGGTGGCCCGGTCGGTACTGCGGAAGCGATTCCGACCACCTGCTGATCCGCACCTCGGTCGGCGGGGCCGAGACTCCCACGAAGTCATCGAGGTCGGACAACATCCGGTCGAGGAGCACGTCGTCGCCCAATTCGGTGGCTCCGACTTCGTCGCCGTCCCGTCCGGCCGAGACGCGCAGGATCACGGTGTCGGGCGAGCCGATGTGGTCCCATTTCGACGACGCGAACGAGCATGCCGTGACGAATCGCTGCTCGACCGCGGGCACGAGGAAGCCACTGCCATCGAGTTCGTGGTCGAGCGCCGAGCGATCGAATGCGAGCGTGACCATCGTGACCGAGGCGTAGTCGATGGCGGCCAGGGTCGCAGCGGCCGTCGCAGACGCCGCGAGGAGCTGGGCGGCCACCGGCGACGGCGTCGTGACGACCACGTGGTCGAACGGTTCGGGCTCGTCGCCGACCAGCCATCGTCCGGCCGCCGGCCGGAGCGCGGTGACGGCGGCGTCGGTTCGGAGGTCGACCCCCGGGCCCAGGGCCTCCGCGAGGGTGTCGACGAGTTCGGTCATGCCGCCCAGCGGGGCGTGGAAGACCGGCGAGTCGACGTTCCCGGCCGCCCGGGCCCTGATCGCCGCCGCAGCCCGGATGAGGCTGCCGCCGGCATCGGCGGCGCCTGCGATCTGTGCGGCACAGCCCCGCAGCGACAGGCGGTCGACATCGCCGGCGTTGATGCCGCCGACCAGCGGCCCGATCAGGCGGTCGACGACCTCGTCACCGAGTCGATCGCGGAGCAGTTCGCCGATGCTCGGATCACCAACCGGTGCCGGCCCCTCCCGGAGCAGGTCCTTCTGCGCGCGGGCGATCCCTTCCTCGGAGACGATGCCGCTCGCTGCCAGCTCGTCGAGATCGGTCGGGACGCCGAGGAGCTGCGACGGGGGAAGCCGCCGGAGCTCGCCGCGGCTCCACACGAACGCCGAGCGGGCCGCCGGTTCGGTGAGCCGGGGTGTCAGACCGAGTTCGTCGCAGAGCTCGATTGCCCAGGGCACCCGCGCCAGAAAGGCATCGGCGGCTTCGTCGATCAGATGACCCGCGAACGGGGAGGCCTGGATACGGCCGCCGACGCGGTCGGATGCCTCGAACACCACGGTCTCGAGCTGCTGGCGTCCAGCTTCGTAGGCCGCCGCGAGCCCGGCGACACCGGCACCGACGACGGCGAGGCGGCCCATGGATCAGCGCCCGGCCTTGCCCTCGGCGTGCACCAGCGCCACGACCTGCTCGAGGATCGCAGGATCGATGTCGGGGGTCACGCCGTGCCCCAGGTTGAAGATGTGGCCCGGTTCGCCACCGATGCGGTCGAGGACGTCTCGGGTGCGTTCGGCCACCACGTCCCACGGAGCGAGGCACACGGCCGGGTCGAGGTTTCCCTGCACCGGCTTGCCTCCGACGCGCCGGCGGGCGATGTCGATGGGGACGCGCCAGTCGACCCCCACGACGTCGGCACCGGCGTCGCTCATGAGCGACAGGAGCTCGCCCGTCCCCACGCCGAAGTGGATGCGCGGCACGCCGTACGACTCGACGGCGTCGAACACCTTGCGGGTGGCCGGGAGTACGGCGGCCTCGTAGACGTCGGGGGAGAGGGCGCCGGCCCAACTGTCGAACAGTTGGACGGCGCTGACGCCGGCTTCGATCTGGCTGACGAGCGAGTCGATCGCCAGGTCGGCGAGTCGGTCGAGCAGGGTGGAGAACAGCTCCGGATCGCCGTGGAGCATCGCCTTGGTCTTGCCGTAGGTGCGACTCGGGGCACCTTCGATCAGGTAGCTCGCGACCGTGAACGGGGCCCCGGCGAACCCGATGAGCGGGGTGTCGCCGAGCTCGTCGACCAGCCCTCGGACGGTCTCGAGCACGTAGGGGGTGTCGACGTCGGGGTCGAGGCGGCGGAGGCGGTCGAGGTCGGTGCGGTCGGCGAAGGGGTGCGCGACGGTCGGGCCGACCCCGGGGGTCACGTCGACCCCGAACCCGATGGCGGCGACCGGGACCACGATGTCGCTGTAGAGGATCGCGGCATCGACGCCGTATCGGCGGACCGGCTGCAACGTGATCTCGATCGAGCGATCGGGGTCGGCGATGACGTCGAGGATCGATCCACCACCGCGGATCTCGTGGTACTCGGGCAACGACCGTCCGGCCTGCCGCATGAACCAGACGGGGACGCGGTCGGACGGTTCGTTCCGGCAGGCGGCGAGGAACGGGGCATCGCGGGGAGGGGCCACGGCGGCCGACGGTACCCGGGGCGTAGGGTCCACACGAATGCGCCGATCCATCGACGACTACCCGTTCGACCCCGCCGACGAGCCACCGGGCCTCGACGAGGACGACTACCAGCAGGTTTCGTGGGCCGTCGCCATCAGCGACGACTACGACGACGCCGAGCCCCGCGTGGTCCTCACCGTCGAAGAGGTCGGGAATCCGGGTGCCGGTCTGATCGCCCACCTCACGCCGACGTTGGCCCGGCGTCTCCGCGCCGCGCTCGGCGACGCCCTCGGAGAGGTCGGCGAACGCCTCGATTGAAGGCCGGCCGCTTCAGGAGAGGGCGGCCAGGAGTTCGGCGATGCGTGGTTCGGCGAAGCGGGCCCGGGCCGAGGTCAACGCCTGCTCGGCGGTCGGTGCGCGGCGATCGGCATCCATGGCGTTGCGCCCCATCACGGTCACGTCGACAGCGGTCGGTTGCACGGTGATCACCTCGACCCCGTGGGAGCGGAGCGTGGCGACCTCCGAGCTCAGGCGTCTGCTGTGGATGGGGCGGGCGCTCAGACCGGCGGCTCGCTGGCCCCCCGACGTGGCGGACATGGGGGACACGATGATCACGGCCGCGAGGGCCAATTCGGCCAGCAGATCGGCGTTGGTGGGCGAGCGGAGCCCGCCGTCGACGTAGGACGATCCGGCGTGGACCACCGGCTCGAAGAAGCCGGGGATGGCCGACGACGCCCGGACCGCGGTTCCCACCGGTGCCTCGACGTCGTCGCGACCGAACACCCGGAGCTCGCCGTCGTCGAGGCGCACGGCGCACACCCACAGCGGATCTTCGGGCCAGGGCACCTCGCCGTAGAGCCGGTCGACGCTCTCGGCGATCACCGCCGTGGGCACCGTGCCGCGGGGCATCAGGCCGGTCATCACCTTGGCCGGGTGGCGCCACGACCGGATCGCCATGCCGAGCGACGAGGGCACCGGGTGTCGGGAGAAGGGTCGGGGGCGCAGCGGGATGACCGGTGGCCCGCCGCTGCGCTCGACGATGGCGGCCGCCTCGGCGCTCACCGGCCGCCCGAGCAGCCGGTCGGTCAGGTCGGCCGGAGGGAATCCGGCACGGATGACCGCCCCGGTGCCCGACCCGGCCGAGGTGCCGACGATCAACGTCGCGTCGCGGGCATCGACTCCGGCTTCGGCCAGCGCCGTCAGCGTGCCGGCGTGGTAGGCGCTGCCGACGACACCGCCCGCCCCCAACACGAGCCCGAACGTCGTCACCGCGCCATCATCGCACCGAGGTCAACCACCAGGCGTACGACGGCATCCGCACAGCTCCTTGGACACGTGGTGGTCGATTCTGCGGCGGAGATGCACGTTTGAGACCGCGATGCCGGGTGGGTCAGTAGCGGAGGGTGGCGACGACGCCGTAGTGGTCGCTCGGGTGCACCCCGTCGACGGCGTCGCGGCCGAACACGTCGCAGGCGACCACATGCCCCCGCCCTCCCTGCTTCGGCCAGCCGGTGAGGACGTAATCGAGTCGGCGGTCGGGCTCGAGATCTCGGGCGGCGTAGGGGTTGGCGTTGCTCCAGGTCATCGACGACTGGTCGTTGTGCCCGCCGGCCGCACGCCAGGCGTCGTGGAACACCAACTTGGGGACGGGTGGCGGTGCAGCGCCGGTGAGTGCACGCATCTCGTCGCTGTCCGGGTCGGCGTTGAAGTCGCCGGTGACGATCGGCGGATAGGTCCTGGGCGACGAATCGCGAACGAATTCACTGAGCGCCGTGACCTGATCCGTGCGGATCGCCGACTGGTCGAAGCGCCAGTTGAGGTGGGTCGTGAACAGCTGCAACGGTCCGCGGGGCCCGTCGACATCGGCTCGGAGCAGGACGCGGTGCTCGTCGAGGTCGGCGGGACACGGCAGTGGCCGTTCCTCACTGCCCACGATCGGCCACCTCGAGAGCACGGCGTTCCCGAAGCGGACGTCGTCCATGTCGAGGTGAGCGGCATAGACCCAGTGGCGCCCGCCCATCGCATCGGCCAGTTCGGCCGCCAGGTTGCGATTGCCGTCGTCCCAGACTTCTTGGAGCCCGATCACATCGGGATCGAGGCGGAGCAACGTGTCGACGATTGCGTCGAAGCGGGCCTCGTGATCGCCGAATCGCCACCACAGGTTCCACGTGGCGACCGACATCGTGGTGTCGACGAGAGGCCCGAAGGGTGCGTGTTCGGTCTGCGCCATGCCGACCTCCGGCTAGCCCGGCGCGAGCGTGACTCGGACGCCGTAGTGGTCGGAGAGGGCCGTGGTCACGGGGTCCCCGTCGACGTCGATCTCGATGTCGTCGTCGAAGATGCGGGCACCGTCGAACTGGCCGTCGTGGCCGAGCACCAGCACGTGGTCGAGGAGCACGCCGGAGTCGCCCTCGCCACCGACGAGCGGATTGGCATCGCAGTACGTGCACTCGGCCTGATCGCCCTGGGCCTCGAGGTAGGTGTTCACCCACCCGTCGGCGACGAGTGCCCGGTAGTTCTCCTCGACCTCGCCGACGAACGCGACGCCCTCGGGCCCGGTGTTGAAGTCGCCCAGCAGGATCGCCGTGCCCTCGCCGCCGGTCTTCTCGTCGATCCACGATCGCACGGTCTCGATCTGCGCAGCCTGTTCGGCCTCCCACGAGCCTTCTCCCGGGAACGGGATGTCACTGAAGACCGCCGAGAGGTGGGTCCCGAACAGGTGCAGCGGCCCGAGTTCCGGATGGTCGACCAGCACGTGGAGGACCGCCCGCCGGTTCAGGCTCGACTCCAGGACGAGGCTGTCCTGTTCGACCAGCGGCAGCGACGAGAGGAATCCGATGCCGAAGGCGCCGTCGTAGGCGAACGCCCCCGATCCTTCGCTGCATGCGGTGATGGCTTCGTCGATGCTCGAGCCCACGTTGGCGGCCAGGCAGGCCTGACACTCGGGGCACGTGTTCGAGAACTCGGCTGCGCAGCCCTCCAACACGCAGCTGGCCAGTTGGTCGGAGGGGACGTCGGCACAGCGCGCGCGGGCGCAGTCCTCGAGGGCCTGGGACTCATCGAGCGGACAGGCGGGCCCGGTGTCCTCCTGTCCGGGTTCGTCGGGCATCGGGTCGAGGAAGAACGAGTCGGGGTAGCGGTCGGCAACGGTCGTGGTCAGGGCGTCGACATCAGCCGGGCTCCAGACCTCCTGGACGAACACCACGTCGGCGTCGAGACCGGCGATGGCCTCGTTGACCAGCGGCGCCCGCTCGGCAGCGAAGTCGACGAATCCCTCGGCCAGCCCCGCGTTGTAGGTCACGACGGCCAAGCCCCCGCCCTCGCCGGTGGCCGAGGTCTCCGACGTCGAGTCGTCGCCGCAGGCGACGGCGCCGAGCACGGCCAACAGGACGAGCGCCACCTTCAACAATCGGCCACCCATGGTCGGCCCCCTTCGAAGACTGCCTGAGTGTCTAGTCCACGGCGCGGGGCGACGGCCGAAGACCGGTTCCTCGGTTCGATCCAGGCCGGTAGTGTGGTCGGTTCCCTCTCGCCAGGTCTCGCATCCCGAACGGACACGATGGCATCACATCCCGACCTGCTGGCCGAGCAGGCCTATCTCGATCACGCCTACCGCTGCCTCGAGTCTTCCCGCGACTCAGCGAAGCGACTGCGCGGCATGGTCGAGGTCGGGAAGGGCGGCACCGAGCAGGCTCGGTGGGAGCGCGAGATGATCGAGGGCAACATCGCCAGCCGGCTCAACGATCTGCATCTCGGCGACAACTCGCTGATCTTCGGCCGGATCGACCTCCGCCAGGACGAGGGCGGCGACAGCTTCTACATCGGCCGGCTCGCCGTCGCCGACGACGAGATGGAGCCGGTCGTGGTCGACTGGCGGGCGCCGGTCGCCGAGCCGTTCTACCGGGCGACCGGTCGGCAGCACATGGGACTGGTTCGGCGCCGCCACTTCGCCAGCCGTGGCCGCGATCTCATCGACATCGAGGACGAGCTGTTCGGTGCCGGATCCGAGGTCGGTGGCCAGTACGGGGTCATCGACTCCGACACGACGGTGACCGGGCAGGGAACCCTGATCCGTTCGCTCGAGACGGCCCGCACCGGGCAACTCGGCGACATCGTGGCCACGATCCAGGGCGAGCAGGACGAGATCATCCGAGCTCCGCTCCCGGGTGTGCTGGTCGTCCAGGGGGGTCCGGGCACGGGCAAGACGGTGGTGGCACTCCATCGGGCTGCGTACCTGCTCTACACCCACCGGTTCCCGCTCGAAGGTCAGGGGGTGCTGGTCGTCGGCCCCAACCGCTTGTTCCTCGGCTACATCGAGCAGGTGCTCCCCAGCCTCGGCGAAGCAGGTGTCGAGCTCGCGGTGTTCGACGACCTCGTCGACGACGTGACCATCAGCGGCCGCGACGAGCCGGAGGCGTCCCGCATCAAGGGTGATCTTCGTATGGTCCAGGTCCTGGCTCGTGCGGTGCGCGACCGCAAGCGGGCCCTTCGGCATGACCTCCGGATCGGGTACGGGCTCCAGCACCTGACGCTCACGGTCGAGGCCAGCGAGCGGGTGGTGGCCGAGGCCCGCCGACGGTCCCGCGGGCACAACGCCGGGCGTCGCCACGTCGAGGACGCGTTCTTCCACGAACTCGCGCTGAGCGGTCGCGACGATCTGGTGGCGAGCGAAGTCCGTGCCCGCACCCGACGCCTTCCGGAGATCGTCGCCGCGCTCGAGTGGATGTGGCCGGTGCTGACTCCGGCACAACTCCTCAACGACCTCTTCGGCTCGCGTGCCCTGCTGGCGTCGGCTTCGGGTCGTCGGCTCGACGGCGACGAGCAGCGGGCACTGTTCCGGCCCCGTGTCTCCCACGACGAAGAGCCGGTGTTCACCTCCGACGACTCGCCCCTGCTCGACGAGGCCCGGACCATCCTCGGTCCCACGCCTCGGCGTCGCCGGCTCCACGGCACCGATGAGGTGCGGACCTACGGCCACATCGTCGTCGACGAGGCGCAGGACCTCTCGCCCATGCAGCTCCGCATGCTCAACCGGCGATCCCTCAACGGCTCGATGACGGTGGTGGGCGACATCGCCCAATCGACCGGTGCGTGGGCGCACCAGGACTGGGACGAGATCCTCCAGCACCTCCCCTCGAGACGCGAGCCGAGGCGGGCCGGACTCACGATCGGCTACCGCATTCCGGCCCCGAACATGGAGCTCGCCGCTCGCGTCCTCCGCATCGCCGCGCCCGACCTGCAGCCGCCCCGCCCGGTTCGCCAGACCGGCGACCCGCCGCAGATCGTGTCGACCACGAACCTGATCGACACGGTGGTCGATCTCGCGCTGTCGGAGCGCGAAGAGGTCGGGGCGGGCTCGGTCGCGGTGATCGTCGCCGGTGCGATGGTCGCCGATGTCGAGCAGGGGTTCGCTGCCCGCGGAGTCGAGGTCGGCCACGCCAGCCGTCGAGGCCTCGCCGCACCGGTCACGCTGGTTCCGGTCGGTTTGGTCAAGGGCCTCGAACTCGACGCGTCGGTCGTCGTCGAGCCGGCTGCCATCCTCGAGGGAGAGGTGCAGGGGGCCCGAGCGCTGTACGTCGCGCTCACCCGGGCCACGAAGCGGCTGGCCATCGTGCACGAACGCCCGCTGCCCGCCGTGCTCCTCGACCCGTCTTGATCATCGTCGCGGGTGCCGGCCCGGCCGGGCTCGCTGCGGCACTCGTGGCGGCCCGCGCCGGACACGAGGTCACGCTCCTGGAAGCCGCGCCGACGATCGGGGGGATGGCGGCGTCGTTCGAGGTGGCCGGGCAACGGGTCGATCATGGAAGCCACCGGCTCCACCCGGCCATGTCGGCCGATGTCCAAGCCCTCCTGGTTCCGATGCTCGGCACCGATCTGCAGGTGCGAGAGCGCCGCGGTCGGGTGCGGATCGCCGGACGGTGGGTCGGGTTCCCCCTCCGAACCGCCGACCTCGTGCGCGGGTTGCCGCCGGCGGTGGCCGGCCGGATGGCGATCGATGCCGCCGGCGCGCCGTTCCGCACGGAGCGGGCCGACACCTATGCGGAGTTCGTGCGGTCCGGGCTCGGTCCGACCGTGCTCGCCGAGTTCTACGGTCCCTATGCCGCCAAGCTGTGGGGTCGGGAGCCCGATCATCTCGCCGGGGAGATCGCTCGGCGTCGGATCGCCACCTCATCACCCCGCGCCATGCTCGGGCGGCTGGTCCGGAGCCGATCCGCCCGAGGGCGCCGGTTCCTCTATCCCCGCCGGGGGTTCGGCCAGATCTCCGAGTGTCTGGCCGACGCCGCCGTCGGCGCCGGCGTCGACATTCGCCTGTCGGCGCCGCTGACGTCGGCGCGGTCGGGCTCCGGCGAGGTGGAGGTCACGAGCGGGACGATCACCATCGGTGGATCGAGCTTGTTGTCGACGCTGCCGTTGGCCGGGCTCCTGGCGGCGCTGGGCGAGCACCCGCCGCCGACCGAGTACCGGGGTCTGCTCCTGGCGTATCTCGTGATCGAAGGGCGTCAGTGGACACCGTTCGACGCCCACTACCTTCCCGGCCCCGAGGTGATCGCGAGCCGGATCTCCGAGCCGAAGAACTATCGGGACTCCGTCACCGACCCGCCGCAGCGTTCGGTGCTGTGCGCAGAGGTCCCCACCTCGCCAGGCGACGAATGGTGGCAGGCCGGACCCGAGGTCGTCACGCCGCGGCTCCTCGCCGACCTCGAACGACTCGGGCTCCCGGACCCGGTCGTCGCGTCGACCGCAGTTCGGAGAGTCGATCGCGTCTACCCGGTCTACGGACCGGGGGAGAACCCGCTGGGGTCGGCCGAGGCGCTGCTGCATCAGCATCCGAACGTGGCCTCGTTCGGCCGGGGCGGTCGCATCAACGCCGACAACACCCACCACGCCATCGACATGGGTATCGCCGCGGCACGCAGTCTCGACCCCGACGGACGGATCGACTCGTCGGCCTGGCGAGCGTCGCGGGCGCGCTTCGCTGAGCACGTCGTCGAGGACTGACCGGCCGTCCCCAACTTGTTCAGCGTTTCGTCATCGGCTCAGACGTGGGTTGGCCGGTGGCGTGAGGAACACTGTGACCGTGAGCCCCGCTGCGCCCGATCGCGTGTTCCAACGCATGTCCGGGCTGTTGGCAGTTGCGGTTGCGCTCGGGACGGCCGAGTTCGTTTCGGGGCTGATGGCGGGGTCGCCGTCGCCGGTCGTCGCGGTCGGCGACGTGGTGATCGACTTCACGCCCGGCGACCTGGCCCGTCAGGCCATCGCCGCGTTCGGTCGCAACGACAAGCCGGCGCTGGTGATCGGCACGACGCTGATCGCGTTGTGGATCGGGTGGGCGCTCGGTCGACGGGCGGCAGAGAAAGCGCTCGTGGGCGATGCCGGATTCGTCGCCTTCGGGGTGTTCGGCATCCTGGCGGCATCGCGCCTCGCCGACAGCGCAGCTGGTGCGGTCCTGCCGTCGTTCCTCGGTGCGATGGCCGGTCTCGTGACGCTTCGGGTCCTGCTCTTCCTCACCCCGGCGATGGCCGATGCGGTGGCGGACCGTCAGCGATCTCGTCGACCACAGCCCGGTGCCGGTCAGGCCGACCGGCGGGTGTTTCTCGCCTTCGCCGGCGCGGCCGGTGTGGCCGCTGTGGTCCTGGCCGCGGGTGGGCGACGCCTGCGCGATCGGTTCTCGGCCGAGAAGGCACGTGAGCTGGTGCGGTTGAGCGCCGCCGACCGGCCCGCTGCGCCCCTCCCCGACGACGTCGACTTCGACATCGACGGGCTCACGTCGTTCATCACGCCCAGCGACGACTTCTACCGGATCGACACCGCGCTCACGATTCCTCAGGTCGACCCGGCCACGTGGCGACTCCGGGTGACCGGGATGGTCGACACCGAGCTCGAGTTCACCTATGACGACATCCTCGCCATGCCGATGGATGAGGTCGACATCACCATCAGCTGCGTCTCGAACGAGGTCGGCGGTGGCCTCATCGGCAACGCCCGCTGGCTCGGCACCCGGATCGACCGGGTCCTCGACGAGGCGGGTGTCGATCCCGATGCCACCCAGCTGGTGGGCCGGTCGGTCGACGGCTACACGTGCGGTTTCCCCGTGGGCCAGACCCGCGACCGCAACGCAATCCTCGCGGTCGGGATGAACGGCGAGCCACTGCCCGTGGTCCATGGCTTCCCGGTCCGCATGGTCGTTCCCGGGCTGTATGGCTACGTCTCGGCCACCAAGTGGCTCTCCGAGCTCGAATTGGCCACGTTCGACGACTTCGACCAGTACTGGGTGCGCAGGGGGTGGGTCGAGATCGCGCCGGTCAAGACCCAGTGCCGCATCGACACTCCGAGGGGTTCTGCCGATGCCGGCACGATCCCGCTCGCCGGGGTCGCCTGGGCACCTCACACCGGCATCTCCAAGGTCGAGGTCCGCTTCGACGAGGGCGACTGGCAGGAGGCCGAGCTGGCCGGGGTGCCCGGCGACGACACGTGGCGACAGTGGCTCTACTCGTGGGACGTCGAGCCCGGCGAATACGTCGTCGAGGTCCGCGCCACCGACGGAGACGGCGTGCCGCAGACCGAGCAGCGATCTGCACCGTTCCCGTCCGGAGCCACCGGCTATCCCGCTCGGCTCATGCGCATCGACTGACGACCCGACCGCCCGGCCGACGAGGTGATGCGCCCTCCGTGCTACGCATCACCCATGGCAGACGGTCCCAAGCACGTCCAGCTCACCGACGACCTGCACACCTACCTCGTCGAGCACTCGACGCCTCCCGACGAGGTGCTCTCGGGCCTCATCCGGGCCACCGCCGACCAGGCCGGCGGCTTCTCGATGATGCAGATCGCTCCCGAACAGGGCGCGTTCCTCACCTGGTTCGTCCGGGCGCTCGGGGTGCGACATGCGATCGAGATCGGCACGTTCACCGGCTACTCCGCCTTGTGCATCGCACGCGGCCTCCCCGACGACGGCAGCCTGATCTGCCTCGACGTGAGTGACGAGTGGACCCGGGTGGGCCGGCCGTACTGGGAGCAGGCCGGCGTTGCCGATCGGATCGACCTCCGGCTCGGGCCGGCGATCGAGACGTTGGCGGCGATGCCCGAGGAGCCAACCTTCGACTTCGCGTTCATCGACGCCGACAAGCCCAACTACGGCGCCTACCTCGAGGCCTTGCTGCCCCGGCTCACCGAGCGGGGCGTCGTGGCCGTCGACAATGTGCTCTGGAGCGGCGCCGTGGTCGACCCTGCGGTCGACGACGACAACACCCGCGCCATCCGGGCCTTCAACGATGCCGTGGCCGCCGACGATCGGCTCGACATCGCCATGCTCCCGCTCTCCGACGGGGTCACCCTCATCAGCAAGCGCTGATTCAGACGCTCACGCCGATGGCAGCACCGATGGCATAGGTGATCGCCGAAGCACCGATCATGATGCCGGCCTGGCGGAGGGCCGACCGGGTTCGTGAACGTTCGGTCACCACGCCCAGGACGGCGCCGGCGACGAGTGCCGCGACCAGGCCGAGCACCAGCGAGGCCACGATGGCCGCCGTGCCGGCCCCGAAGAACCAGGGGATGACCGGGATGAGGGCGCCGGCGGCGAACGCCACCAGCGATGCCGCGGCGGCGCCGATCGGAGATCCGAGGTCGGACGGGTCGACGCCGAGTTCCTCGCGTGCGTGGACCTCGAGGGCGACCTCGGGATCGCGCATCATCTCCTCGGCGAGGGTCTGGGCGGTCTCGGCCTCGACGCCGCGTGCGCGGTAGATGCCGGCCAGCTCGCGGGTCTCGGCCTCGGGATTCTTGGCGAGCTCGCGTCGCTCGATGGCGAGTTCGCGCTCGAGCAGCTCGCGCTGCGCCTGCATCGAGACGTACTCGCCGGCCGCCATCGACGCGGCACCAGCAACGAGCCCGGCGATCCCCGTGAGGCGAACGAAGTCGGCGCCGGCCGAGCTTCCCGCGACCCCGAGCACCAACGACACGTTGGAGACCAGACCATCGGAGAAGCCGAACACCGCTGCGCGAGCCTGACCCCCGCCGATGCCGCGATGGTCCTCGTGGCCGACGTGGTGAACCGGTGCCGTGCGTTCGTTCATACCGAGCTCGACGATATCGGCTCAGACCCGTCACGCTCGCGGCCGAGCGTGACGAGATCAACGATCCGATCGTTCGGGGGAATCAGGGGGGCGGCTCGACGGAGACCACTCGGTACTCCTCGAAGGTCTTGCCGCTCGGGTCGGGGCCGTCGCCGCACACCATCGTGGGGTAGCGCTGGGCGAGTTCGGAGGCGACGGTGACCTCGGTTCGGGTGCCGTCGGCGGCCTCGTGCACCACGGTGGCGGTGCCGTGTTCGTCGTCGTGGTCTTCATGCGCCAGCCAACGCACGCCTTGGTCGAGGGCCCATCCCACCCGGGCGAACAGCTCGCGTTCGGCCGCCTGGGCGAACGGGGATGCGAACCCGGCGGAGCCGCGGTCGTTGCCCCGGAGGGAGGCCGGCTCGGCGTTCCGCCGGACGACCGCGGCGAGCTTCTCCTCGTCGAGGTGGGCCCAGAACCGGGCGTCGGGGAACGTGATCGAGGTCGGGGCGTAGCGGTGGCCGCCCGTGTGGCTGCAGCGCCAGACCCGGACACCGGGGAACCGGTCGGCCGCGGCGAGGTGCAGCCGCATGCCATCGCCACCGCAGCACACGTCGCGGCTGCCGTGGGTGCAGATCAGGACGTCGCGACCGGCGACGGGAGTGAAGTTCGGCGATGCCGGGTCGGCGAGCATGGCGGCGATGGTCGCGACCTCGTCGCCTGCCTCGATCACCACCTCACGGCCGTCGAAGGCTCCGACCCGGTCGTCGACGTTCCGGCGGTAGTGGATCACCCGACGCTGTCGGGGGCCGCGGTCGCCCCGCGGCACGATGCCGAGCACACGCACGAGGCGGCCGTCGCGGGTCTCGGCGGCCTTGATCACCTCGGCGACGCCCTCGAGCGAGTCGGCCAGCGTGATCTCGCGCGGCCAGGGCAGCTCGACCTCGACCAGGACGAACGAGTGATAGTGGCCCGCACTGCCGATGGGATCGATCCCTTCGCCGCGGGTGAACGGCGCACAACGACCCTGGTCGACCGACAGCTTCATCGCCGCCGAGGGTACCGGCGCGGGTCGGGCCGGCAACGGGTTCGGTGTCGGGGCGTCACGGCGGCTCGATACGTTGCAGCGATGGCGCTCGACCGATTCTCAGCGCCGGTGCGAGCGTGGTTCGAGGCATCGTTCGCGGCGGCGACGCCTCCGCAGGAACAGGGCTGGCCGGCCATCGCCGACGGGGCCAACACGTTGATCCTCGCGCCCACCGGGTCGGGCAAGACACTCTCGGCGTTCCTCTGGGGCATCGACCAGTTGGTGTCCGACCCGACCGATCCCGACGATCGCCACACCCGCATCCTCTACATCTCCCCCCTGCGGGCCCTCGCGGTGGATGTCGAGAAGAACCTGCGTGCGCCGCTGACCGGGATTCGGGTGGCTGCCGATCGACTCGGGCTCGAGGTCGCCGAGCCGTCGGTCGGCATCCGCACGGGCGACACGCCACCCGACGAGCGGCGGCGGCTCGTCCGGTCGCCGCCGGACATCCTGATCACCACCCCCGAATCCCTCTATCTCATGCTGACCAGCAAGGCGAGGGAGACCCTCACCCGGGTCGACGCGGTGATCATCGACGAGATCCACGCACTGGCGGCCTCCAAGCGGGGAGCCCACCTGTCTCTCAGCCTCGAGCGCCTCCAGGACCTCCAGAACCGAGACTTCGACCAACCGCCGAGCTTGGCCGGGGAACGGGGTGGCGCGGTCTCGGAGCAGAGCGAGGCTGCGAGCGACGGAGCGCCAGCGGAGGAGGGGCCAGGGTCGGCCTCCGTGGCCGGGGAACGGGGTGGCGCGGTCTCGGAGCAGAGCGAGGCTGCGAGCGACGGAGCGCCAGCGGAGGAGGGGCCAGGGTCGGCCTCCGTGGCCGGGGAACGGGGAGGCGCAGTCTCGGAGCAGAGCGAGGCTGCGACGGCCGGGGAGCGGCAGGGCGGCCGGGCCGGGGGAGGGGCCGGGTCGGCCTCCGGCCGGGGACGGAGCGCCAGCGGAGGAGCGGCCAGGGTCGGCCTCCGTGGCCGGGGAACGGGAAGGCGCGGCAGGGAGTGCGAGGCGTAGTTGGCCGAGCCGACCGCAGAGAATCGGCCTGTCGGCCACTCAGCGGCCGCTGGAGGAGATCGCGGACTTTCTGGTCGGGCGGGGCCCCGACGGCAAGCAACGGCCGGTCACCATCGTCGATGCCGGGATCCGAAAGGTCCTCGACGTCGAGGTGGTGGTGCCGGTCGACGACATGGCCGAGCTCGGCACCGTCATCGACGAGCCGGCGTCGGGACCGGCAGCTGCCGGTCCCGTGCGGCGCAGCATCTGGCCGGCGATGCACCCCGAGCTCCTCGAGCTGGTGAAGTCGCACAACTCGACGCTGATCTTCGTCAACGCCCGCCGTCTGGCCGAACGGTTGGCGATCCGTCTCAACGAACTCCACGTCGAAGGGATCAACCGTGCTGCCGAGGCCGAGGGCCGTGCTCCCGAGATCGACGAGTACGAGGAGGGGATCGAGCTGGTCAGAGCCCACCACGGCTCGCTCAGCCGCGAGCGCCGGCTCCAGATCGAGGACGATCTCAAGTCCGGCCGGCTCAAGGGCCTGGTCGCCACCAGCAGCCTCGAGCTCGGGATCGACATGGGTGCGGTCGACCTGGTGATCCAGGTCGAGTCACCAGGGGCGGTGAGCCGAGGTCTCCAACGCATCGGACGAGCGGGCCACAACGTGGGCCAGCCGAGCTCGGGCAAGTTGTTCCCGAAGCACCGGCACGACCTCCTCGAGGCGGCGGTGGTGGTGCAGCGGATGGTCGATGGCGAGATCGAGCACACCCACTATGTGCGCAATCCGCTCGACGTGCTCTCGCAGCAGGTCGTGGCCATGTGTGCGCTCGACGAGTGGTCGGTCGCCGATCTGGCCGCGGTCGTCCGCAGCTCGGCCAACTTCGCCGAGCTGTCCGACGACGTGCTGCACTCGGTGCTCGACCTCCTCGCCGGCCGCTACCCGTCCGAGGAGTTCAGCGAGCTCCGCCCCCGGATCGTCTGGGACCGCATCGCGGGCATCGTCCGTGGCCGTGCCGGAGCGCAGCGCCTGGCGGTCACCAACGCCGGCACGATTCCCGATCGTGGCCTGTTCGGGGTGTTCCTCCCCGATGGCACGAGGGTCGGCGAGCTCGACGAGGAGATGGTCTACGAGAGCCGCCCCGGTGAGACGTTCCTCCTGGGGGCGTCGACGTGGCGCATCGAGGACATCACCTTCGAGCGGGTCATCGTCACCCCTGCTCCCGGCCAGCCCGGGAAGATGCCGTTCTGGCACGGCGACGGACCGGGACGTCCGCTCGAGCTCGGTCGGGCGATCGGTTCGTTCGTGCGCGAGATCCGCACGGTCGACGATCCGGTGGCGGTGCTCCGCGCAGATCACGGTCTCGATGCGCGAGCCGCGGTCAATCTCGTCTCGTACCTGGACGAGCAGGCCGAGGCCACCGGTGCCCTCCCGGACGATCGGACGATCGTGGTCGAGCGCTTCCGTGACGACATCGGCGACTGGCGGGTCTGCGTGCTGTCGCCGTTCGGGGCTCAGGTCCACGCTCCATGGGGGATGGCGCTGCAACACCGGCTCGCCGAGGAGTGGGGGATGGATGCCGAGCTCATGTGGAGCGACGACGGCATCGTGCTGCGGCTTCCCGAGGCCGTGGACGAGGTTCCGCTCGAATTGCTCACCGTCGATCCCGACGACCTCGAGGAGCTCCTGGTCCGACAGCTTCCGCAGACGGCGATGTTCGCGAGCCGTTTCCGCGAGTGCGCAGGCCGGGCGCTCCTGCTCCCGCGCCGACGGCCCGATCGTCGAACCCCCTTGTGGCAGCAGCGGCAGAAGGCGGCCGACCTCCTGGGGGTCGCGGCGAAGTACCCGTCGTTTCCCATGCTGCTCGAGGCGACACGCGAGTGCATGAACGACGTGTTCGACGTCCCGGCGCTGATCCAGGTGCTCACCGACCTGCGAAGCCGGCGCATTCGTCTCGTTCCGGTGGAGACCGACCGCGCGTCCCCGTTCGCCCAGTCACTCATGTTCGGTTGGATCGCCGTCTACATGTACGAAGGCGATGCGCCGCTGGCCGAACGGCGTGCCACGGCCCTGTCGCTCGATCGTGACCTGTTGCGGGAGCTCCTGGGGGCGGAGGAGCTTCGCGAGCTCATCGACCCCGAGGCCTTGGCCGACCTCGAGCTCGACCTCCAGTGCCTCGTCGACGGTCGTCGGGCCCGCGATGCCGACGAGGTGCACGACCTCCTTCGCCGACTCGGGCCGCTCAGCCTGCCCGAGATCGATGCCCGGTGCGTCGGCGATGACGCCGAATCGCTGGTGGCCGAGCTCGAGGCCGTGCGTCGCGCGTACCGGGTCAACATCGCGGGCGACGATCGGATCGCAGCGGCCGAGGATGCCGGTCGGCTCCGCGACGCCATCGGTGTGGCGGCTCCGATGGGGCTTCCGGTTGCGTTCACCGAGGTGCAGGACGCCCCGTGGGTCGAGCTCGCAGCTCGCTACGCGAAGACCCATGGTCCCTTCCTGTCGGCCGATCTCGCCGGCCGCTACGGCGTGCAGATCGACCGTGTCCGGCCCGCCCTCGACGTGCTGGAGGCACAGGCCCGGGTGGTGCTCGGCGAGTTCCGCCCGGGCGGCGCCGAGCGCGAGTGGTGCGACGAGGACGTGCTCAAGATGCTGCGGCGCCGATCACTCGCCGCGCTCCGTCGCGAGGTCGAGCCGGTCGAAGGCGATGCCCTCGGCAGGTTTCTCCCGGCCTGGCACCACGTCGGCAGCCAGCGGAAGTCGCTCGATGCGCTCATCGATTCGCTCGGGCAGCTCTCGGGGGCTCCGCTGGTGGCATCGGTGCTCGAGGCCGATCTGTTGCCGGCCCGCCTCGCCGAGTATCGCCCGGCCGACCTCGACCAGCTCTGCTCGACCGGCGAGATCGTGTGGGTCGGGGCCGGTTCGCTCGGAGCACGTGACGGGCGAGTGCGGCTGGTGTTCCGAGATCAGGCCGCCCTCCTGGTGCCGCCGGCCGACGAGATCCCCGGGGGTGCCGCACAGGGGGCGATGCTCGAGCACCTCTCCGAGCGCGGTGCGTCGTTCTGGACCGATCTCCTCGGTGCGGTGCAACGCGCCGGAGGCGACTACGACGACGAGTCGGTGCTCGCCGCCCTGTGGGATCTGGTCTGGTCGGGCCACGTCACCAACGACTCGCTGGCCCCGTTGAGGTCCTATCTGGCGGGCAAGCCCCGTCGCTCGGCTGCGAACAAGGGGAGAGGTCGCCCGCGCCCGGGCCGGTTGTCGCGTCTCGGCCCCCCGGCGGCCTCGGGCCGATGGGCGGCGGTTGCGCCGCTGCTCGAGCCCAGGCCGGCGCCGACCGAGGTGGCCCACGCGTGGGCTCAGCAACTGCTCGAACGGTACGGCGTCCTCACTCGCGAGGCCGCCCTCGGCGAGGGCGCGCAGGGCGGGTTCGCCGGGGTCTATCCGATGCTCAAGGCGCTCGAAGAGCGGGGCGAGGTCCGCCGCGGCTACTTCGTGGCCGGCCGGGGCGCGGCTCAGTTCGCCGTGCCCGGCGCGGTCGACCGACTCAGGTCGATGCGGGACCCCGGGCCCGACGACGCCCCGGTGCTCCTGGCCGCCACCGATCCCGCGCAGCCCTACGGAGCCTCGCTGCCCTGGCCGGACTCCGAGGGCCGTCCCGCCCGCCAGGCCGGCGCCCACGTCGTGCTGATCGACGGGGTCGCGGCGGTCTACGTCGAGCGGGGTGGGCATGCGCTCGTCACCTTCGAGCACACGGCCGCCGATGCGCGCTGGGCCGAAGTGATCAAGGATCTGGCCAGCTCGGGGCGGTACCGCCAGCTCGAGATCCGCAAGATCGATGGCATGCGCGTGCTCGAGTCACCGCATGCCGCCGCGCTGAAGGAGGCCGGGTTCGTCGACGGCTACAAGGGTCTGACCTGGCGAGCGCCTCGGCCTCGCTGACCCCGACCGGTCACACTGGTGCCGATGAGCATCGAGCGACTGCCGGACGTGGAGGTTCCCGGTCATGTGCCGTCGGGGCTGGGAGACGAGCACCACCCCATGCGGGTGATGACGCGGCGGGTCGCGGGTCTCGAGCTTCCGGCGTGGGACGATGCCGCTCGAATCGAGGTGGCGGGGTTCTTCGACGTGCTCGCCGGCGAATGGCACACCCGGAGCTCGCCCGAACGCCTCGCGGTGGTCACCGATGCCCTCGTCCGCGGCCTCGATCCGATGCTCGGCCACAGCGACGTGGCGATCGAGCTGGGGTCGGGAACGGGCTTCTACTCGTCGATGCTCGCCGAGCGCTTCGGCGCAGCCCTGGCGATCGACATCGCACACGAGATGAGCGTGCGGGCTCCGGCCGGGCCCGCGCACCGGGTGTTGGCCGACGGCGGCAGGTTGCCGGTGGCGGACGCATCGGTCGACGCCGTCGTGCTCATCAACGCATTTCTGTTCCCGTCCGAGATCGATCGGGTCCTCCGGCCGCGCGGCACCTTGCTGTGGGTGAATTCGAGCGGGCCCCAGACCCCGATCCACCTGACGACCGACGAGGTAATCGAGGCGGTCCCGTTCGCCGTCGCCGGAGTCGAGTCGTGCGCCGGGGCGGGCACGTGGACAGCGCTCCAGCGCGACGGCTGACGTGCCCGAGGGTGACACCCTGTTCAACACGGCGTTGCGCCTCCGCCCCGCGCTCGCCGGCCACGCCCTGACCCGCTTCGAAGCTCCTCGGTTGATCGGCGACCGCCCGCAGCTCGGGGTCGAGGTCGAGGCGGTGGAGGCGCGGGGCAAGAACCTGCTCGTCCACTTCGCCGACGGCCTCAGCCTCCGGACCCACCTCCGCATGAGCGGGTCATGGCACGTCTACCGGGAGGGTGAACGGTGGCGGAAGGCGCCCCACCTCGCCCGTGCGGTGGTCGGCACCGACAGCGGGTGGCTGGGCGTGTGCTTCCAGGCGCCGGTCGTCGAGACCTACCACCGCAGCTCGGGCGAGCCGTTTCCGTTGCGCACGCTCGGTCCCGACCTCTGCGACGACGACCCCGACCTCGATCAGGCGACCGAGCGCATGGCGAGCTTCGCCGGGCCCGACACCGAGATCGCCGAGTCGCTGCTCGATCAGCGGGTCGCAGCCGGCGTCGGAAACGTCTACAAGTCCGAGGCGCTGTGGGCGGCGCGCATCGACCCGTTCACGAGGACGTCGGATCTCGATGAGGCACAGCGGCGAAGGTTGCTCGAGGTGGCCCACCGGCAGCTCCGCTCCAACCTCGGCTCCGGGAACCGGGTGACCCACCCGAAGGGGCTGGCCGTCTACGGCCGCCGCGGACAGCCGTGCCACCGCTGCGGGACGCCGGTTCGGATGCAGCGTCAGGGCGAGCAGGCGCGGAGCACCTATTGGTGCCCGCAGTGCCAGCGTCGCGACCCGGAAATGTCGCTCAGGGTCTGACCCGAGTGGGCCGATAGACCCACTACCGGGTGCGACGAGAGCGGGCGAACGCCTCGGCAGACGAGATCGAAGAACCTCGGAGCCATCATGAAGCCACTGGTCATCGCCGTTGCATTCGTCGCCTTCATGGCGACGGCGGTGGGTGGCGAAGCCGAACGGGGCAGGACTGCCGGCGACGCCCAGACCGTCGAGGCACTTGCCGCCCCGGGAGGCTCCGGCTCCGGCAACCCGACCTCGGTCGCGGTCGCCATCGCTTCGGCCTCGACTGCGGCGTCGGGCCAATCCGGCGCCGGCGCGTCCACCGCGGCGGCCGCCGTCGCCTCCGCCATCTCGGCCTCCCCGGACGGGTCGGCGCCGTCCGGACCTGCGGCCGGCACCGGCTCGTCGAAGTCTGCCGAGCAGGCTGCGTCGCCGACCGGTCCGTCGTCGAAGACCGGGCCGGGCGGCACGACCGCCACGACCCGGCCGAAGGCGCCCTCGACACCGACGCCGACCACGGCCAAGCCGCCCCCGCCCGCGCCGCCACCTCCACCGGGCCCGCAGCACCACGTGTTCTCCGCCGACACCACCTTCACGTCGACGTTCACCCTGCGACCGGGCGACACGGTGACGCTGCGCAACGGGGCCTGCCTCTGCTTCGGCGGGGGCGGAAGGGCCGACTGGCGGGGAACCCCGGCGTTCACCTGGAGCGACGACGGCACGAAGCAGAACCTCGGTCGGGACATCAAGATCACCGGTTCCGGCCACATCCGCTTCATGGCCGGTTCGGTCGCATCGACGATCGCCTACGTCGAGATCGACCTCCGCCCGCCGGTCGAGGTGGGGAAGTACCCGCTGCACTGGCACCACGCCGGAAGCGGCTCCCAGGGCACCTTGGTCGAAGGGGTGGTGATCAAGAACTCGCCGAACCGGGCATTCGTTCCCCATGCCTCCCACGGCATCACGTTCCGGCACACCATCGCCAAGGACGTCGCCGGAAGCGGGTACTGGTGGGACCCGCCCTCCTATCAGAGCTCGAGCCAGGCCGAGAACTCCAACGACATCGTCTATGACCACGCCCTCGTCGACGGCGTCGTGCCACTCGCCGGCGATGCCGGCCACCGGCTCATGGGGTTCATGCTCGGTGCAGGCAGGCGCAACAGCGTCGTGAACTCGGTCGCGATGAACGTGAACGGTGGCAAGGACTCTGCCGGGTTCCAGTGGCCCGAATCGCACGGCAGCCAACCGAACCTGTGGAGGTTCGAGAACAACGCCGCGCATCACAACAAGCGGAATGGCATCTTCGTCTGGCAGAACAACGGCCAGTCGCAGGTCGTGAAGAACTACCGCGGATACGACAACGGCTCTGCCGACATCGACCACGGCGCGTACACCAACGTCTACACGTATCGCGACGTACGAGCATCTCGGATCGAGATCCACGCGGTGGGCTGGACGGTCAAGGGTGGGGTGGTCGATCTCGCGATCGCGAAACGCCACCGGCTCGCCGGTGATCCGATCACGTTCACCAGCGTGATCGTCGGGCGCTTCGTCGTCGACAATGCGTCGGGATCGGGGATCCGGAACCCGGGCCACTATGTCTTCGACAACACCGGTCTCACCTGGGACAACGTGCGGATCGCGTCGGTCGTCCCCGGCACGACCATCACCATCGACGGCGAGAAACGACGCTACTGAGGTCTACAGCCCTGCGGCGCTGAGGGTGTCGACGATCCGGGCGAAGATCGACGTCACCCCGGGATGCTCGACCTCGTACTGGGTGACGGCTTCTTCGAGGCGGTCGACGATGCCGTGCTCTTCGTGCTCGTCGTCCTCGTCGAGGTGGCGTTCGAGGCGGTCGATCAGAGACTCGAGCTCGGCGGTGTCGGCGTCGGTCGCCTTGGCCCGTTCGAGCTCGGCCCTCAACTGATCCAGGTCGTCGCGGTGGTCTGCGGTCACGGCCGCGAGCGTACTCAATGGGGTCCGCAATGTGTTCGCCGCGAGCTGGCGTAGGCTCATTCGTGAATTCGTTCACAAAGTGGAGGACAGGCCGTGTCGCAACCCCGTGTGGTCGTCATCGGAGCCGGGTTCGGCGGACTCGCCGTCGCTCGCGGACTGGGTGACGGCGTGCGAGTCACCATCATCGACCAGAACAACTTCCACACCTTTCAGCCGCTCCTCTACCAGGTGGCGACCGCCGGCCTGAACGCCGCCGACGTTGCGCATTCGGTGCGCGGGTTGTTCCACGGCGAGGGCCATGTGGGGTTCCGTCGTGGTCGCGTCGTCGGCATCGACCACGAGCGCGGTCAGGTGCTGATCGAGGATCAGGATCCGCTCGACTTCGACCACCTGGTGGTCGCGGCAGGGGCGGCGACGAACTACTTCGGCGTCGAGGGCGCAGCCGAGCACGCGCTGCCGCTCTACAACCTCGCCGACGCCGCACGGCTTCGAAACCACATCCTCGAATGCTTCGAAACGACCCAGGTCGACCCGTCTGCCCTGGGAGCGGGAGCGCTCTCCTTCACCATCATCGGGGGAGGTCCCACCGGCGTCGAGACCGCCGGGGCCTTGGCCGAGTTGATCGACGCCGTCCTCTGCAAGGACTTCCCCGATCTCGACCTCGACCAGGTCGTCGTTCGGATCATCGAGCGCGAACACCACCTGCTCGGGCCCTTCTCACCGAAGTCGCGGCGGCACGCGCACGACACGCTCTCGTCGCTGGGGGTGGAGCTTCGCCATGGCGTCGGGGTGCAGCGGGTGGGGCCCCGGCACGTCGAGCTCGACTCTGGCGAACGAATCGAGACCTGGACGACGATCTGGGCCGCAGGGGTCAAGGCCAACCCGCTGGTCGACGTGCTCGGGTACGAACCGGGGGCGGCCGGGCGAATCCGGGTCGATGCCGACCTCTCGGTGCCCGGCCATCCGGGGGTGTGGGCCGTCGGCGACATCGCCCACATCACCGGCGACGACGGTCCGCTTCCGCAACTCGCACCGGTGGCGATGCAGACCGGTGCCCATGTGGCCGCACAGATCCATTCGTCTCACCGATGGTCGACCGACCGAACCGTTCTCCTACACCGACAAGGGCACGATGGCGACGATCGGCCGGCGTTCGGCCGTCGCCGAGCTGCCGTTCGGCATCCGACTGTGGGGGACCCCCGCCTGGTTCGCCTGGCTGGCGCTGCATCTGGTGTTTCTCGTCGGTCGCCGGAATCGATTGTCGGTCCTGCTGAACTGGGGCTGGAACTACTTCACGTGGGACCGCGGCCCGCGGCTCATCTTCCGGCCCGACGACAAGGCTGTCGGGCGGTAGCGTCGTCGGATGGCTGCTGCCGACGACGTCATCCGCTCCACCTGCGAGAACTACACCAAGTTCTTCTCGGCCAACGACAAGGAGTCCTGGCTGGGTCTGTTCGCCGATGGTGCGACGGTCGAGGATCCGGTTGGTTCGCCGGTCCACGAGGGCAAGGAAGCCATCGCGGCGTTCTGGGACCAGTCTCGCGAGATGGTGAGCGACATCGAACTCCGCCTCATCAAGGCCAATGTCTGCGCGGGGGAGGCCGCCTTTTTCATGGAGGTTCGCCCGACCGTCGGAGACCAGCAGATGGTCCTGCCTGCCATCGACGTCATGACCTTCGACGACGACGGTCGGATCACCACCATGCGCGCGTTCTTCCAGTTCGGCGACATGGCGCCGGCCACCGACTGAGGAGCTGCGCGGATAGGGCCAAGTCTCGCAGCTCCCCGCCATGCCCGCTCCTGCCGCTCCTTCGTCGCGACGGGCCGCTCGGGCCCCAGCCGAGCACGGCGCCTGCTGCGGGACGGCGCCTATCCGCTCGACCTCTGAGTCGGCCGGCCCGGCTCACGCCCGGCCGAGGATGCGGTCGACGGCGATCTCGATCACCGCGCGGTCGTCGCGCTGCTTCGGCTCGGAGTATCGCTCGGCGTACCGACGTTCGCCCTCCCGAGCGGCTTCGGGGTCAGTCGCCAGCCGCGCCGGGCCCTCGAGCGCCAGCCAGCGCCCACCGTCGACCTGGGCGACCACGGCGCGCGTGCCACCCCGAGCGACGTTCACGGCCTTCTGTGACGCGTCCCAGGTGATCACTCGTGCAAGGCGAGTGTCGGGGTCGTAGGTGAACCCGACGGCGACGACGTGCGGTGAGCCGTCGGAACGCTGTGTCGTCAGGGTCGCCAGGTGGTACTCGCTCAAGAAGGCGAGCACGTCGTCGGAGAGAGCGGCAGGATCGAGCGCCATGGCCCGAGTCTGCCCCCCAAAACCCCCGTTCCGGTGCACCAGAACGGGATGGGTGAGGGTCAGTCGGTGGCGATGGCGCTCAGGATGTCGAGCTTGCTCGCGCGGCGAGCGGGGAAGATCGCCGCGAGGAGCCCCGCCAGCATGGCCACGATCACGAGGATGATGAGTGATCCGTACGGAATCGTCACTGCTGACAGGAACGATTCGGGGAGCGCCTCAGCTGCAGCCAGTCCGAACGCGATGCCCACGACGACCCCGACGACCGCGCCGAACATCGACACGATGGCCGCCTCCCAGCGGACCATCCGCCGGGTCTGGCGCTTGGTCATACCGACGGCCCGCAGCAGCCCGAGCTCTCGGGTGCGCTCGAACACCGACAGCGCCAGCGTGTTGGCGATGCCGAGCACGGCGATGACGATGGCGAGTCCGAGCAGTGCATTGACCGAGACCAGGATCTGGTTGATCTGGTCCTCCTGGCTCTCCAGGAACTCCGACCGGTCCTCGACCTCGAGCTGCGGGAACTCGGCGAGCGCCGTCTCGATCCTGGCGCGTGCCGCCTCCGGGTCGGTCCCGTCGGCCACGGTCGCCATGATCAGCGGGTCGAGATCCTCGGTGAAGTTGGCCTCGTAGGCCTCGGTGCTGATGAGGTAGTTGCCGGCGAACAAGGCGTCGCCGTGGATGCCGGTGACGGTGAAGGTCTGATCTCCGGTCGCCGAGAACGACACCGACACCTCGTCGCCGGGCGACAGACCCAGGTCCTTCGCGGGGTCCTCGTGCACCATGATCGAGGTGGCCGTCAGGTCGGCGACCTCGCCGCCCTCGAGCACGTCGATGTCGACCAGAGCGCCACCGGAGTCGGCGTCGACGGCGACGACGTCGCGCGTGCCGCCTTCGAAGGAGAACGTGTCGAATCTGATGCCCGAGACGGCCGAGAACTCGGGTGCCTCGCCGAGGCCGTCGGCGACGTCGGCCGAAACGCCGGCGAAGTTGGGATCGGAGATGATGAAGTCGGCCTCGACCGACTGGTCGATGGTCTCGGCGAAGGTCGTCTTCACACTCGTCCCGACGACCAGGACCATGGTGACCAGCGCCAGCCCGACCACGAGCGCCGACGCGGTCGATGCGGTGCGATAGGGGTTGCGGGCTGCGTTCTCCCGAGCCAGCCGGCCGGGAGTGCGGAAGGCCTTGGCGATCGGCGCACCGAGGACCCGCGACACGGGCCCCGCCACCAGAGGGGTGAGGTTGGCGATGCCGAGGAAGACCAGAATGGCGCCGAGACCGAGTCCGACGAGCGTCGGCTGGGTGTCGTCGGCGATGAACAGACCGAATCCGACGAGCAGGATGCCCACACCGCCGAGGACGGCACCGATGAGCAGGCGGAGGCGCTTCGACGACTCGGTGCTCGTCAGGCCCGAGCTCAGGGCTGCCACCGGCGGGATCGACGACGCCTTGCGCGCCGGGAGGATCGATGCCGCGAGGGTCACTCCGACCCCGATGGCGAACGCCACGGCGACGGTGACCGGCTTCAGCACGAGGGCGTCGGGTGGAAGCCCGAACCCGCCGGCGTTGAGGATGCCTCGCAGCCCGAGCGCGGTCAGCATGCCCACCCCGACCCCGACGATCGAGGACACGATCCCGACGAGCAGCGCCTCGAGGATCACGGTCCGGCGGATCTGTGCTGCCGTGGCGCCGATGGCTCGGAGGAGGGCCAGCTCGCGGATCCGCTGGCCGAGGATGATCGAGAACGTGTTGTAGATGTAGAACGCCGACACGAACAAGGCGACGCCGGCGAACCCGAGCAGGATGTTGCCGAAGATCGAGGCGAACTCGCCGATCTGGTCGGACCCTTCCTGGGCCAGTGCGGCCCCGGTCACGACCTCGGCGTTCGCCGGGAGGATCTCGGCCACGGCCGCTTGGACCTCATCGCCGTCGGCTCCGGCGGACAGCTGGATGTCGATGGCGTCGTAGAGGCCTTCGCGGTCGAAGAGCCGTTGCGCGGTGTCGAGGTCGAACATCGTGAGCCGAGCGCCGGCCAGGCTGTTCGAGCTGCCGAACTTGGCCGTCCCGGAGAGCACGAACGGCTCGGTCCCGTCGGGGACCAGGACGTCGTAGGTGTCGCCGATCACCCAGGGGTAGTCCTCGTAGGTGCCCTGGTCGATGGCGAACTCGCCCGGACCGGGCTTGGCGCCCAGCTCGAGGGTGACCGGATAGAGCTCGTCGGTCGGCCCCCAACTGAACGCGAGGTTGGGAGCGCCGCTGGTCGTGACGGGCTCGCCGTCAGGACCGATGGGCTGGGCGATCCCGCCCACCTGGCCTTCGGCGACCTCGACGCCGTCGATGGCGCTCGCCTGCTCGGCGATCTCGACGGGCAGGGGTGGTCCGATGTTGCCGGGCTCGTCGCTCAGCGGGTCGACCGAACGGATCTCGAGGTCGACACCTTGGGTGATCTCGTCGAACAGGGTGTCGAAGCTCTGCCGGAGCGTGTCGGTCACGACGATGCTGCCGACCACGAAGCTCACGCCGAGGACGACGGCGAAGCTCGTCATGATGAACCGGATCTTGTGGCTCAGAAGGTTGCGGATGCTCAGCTTGAACATGATCAGTCTCCAAAGGCTTTCATGCGGTCCAACACCCGGTCGGCATTGGGGTCGGACATCTCGTCGACGATGCGCCCGTCGGCGAGGAACAGGACCCGGTCGGCGAAGGCCGCAGCGGTCGGGTCGTGGGTGACCATGACGATGGTCTGGCCCATCTCACGCACGGCGGTCCGCATGAAACCGAGGATCTCGGCCGAGGTCGCCGAGTCGAGATTGCCGGTGGGTTCGTCGGCGAAGACGATCGCCGGGTTGCTCGCGAGAGCCCGGGCCACGGCGACCCGCTGCTGCTGTCCGCCGGACAACTCGGTGGGTCGGTGGGTCATGCGGTCGCCGAGGCCGACGGCCGCGATCACCCGGTCGAGCAGGCCGTGGTCGGGCGCTTCGCCGGCGAGGTCGAGTGGCAGCGTGATGTTCTCTGACGCCGTGAGCGTGGGCACGAGGTTGAACGCCTGGAACACGAATCCGATGCGGTCGCGGCGGAGTCGGGTCAGCTCCCGCTCGGACAAGGCGCTGAGATCTTCGTCGCCGATCACCACCTGGCCCGACGTGAGCGTGTCGAGGCCGGCGAGGCAGTGCATGAGGGTCGACTTGCCGGAGCCAGAGGGGCCCATGATCGCGGTGAATGCCCCGCTGGCGAAGTCGACGGTGACGTGGTCCAGCGCCGTGACGTCGGCGGCGCCGTCGCCGTAGATCTTGGTGGCGTCGACGGTCCGAGCAGCGGTGGTGATCGCCGGTGCGGCGATTGCGGTGAGGGTCATGGGACGAAGGTACGAAGCGCGGCGGACGTTGTCGTCAGCCCCCGGGTTGATCGTGGGTCATCCTCGTGGGCGACCCGGGGTGACGGCTGTCACCAGTTCAGGTGCCGGGGCGGACGGTGCCGGTCTCGTAGGCGACCACGACGGCCTGCACCCGGTCCCGGACCTCGAGCTTCATCAGTACCCGTCCGACGTGGGTCTTGATCGTCGTCTCGCCGAGGAAGAGCTCGTTGGCGATCTCGGCGTTGGAGAGCCCCCGGGCCATCAGCTCGAGCACCTCCCCCTCTCGTTCGGTCAGCCGATCGATGCGGTCGTCGTGCACCGGCTCCGGAGCGCTCGGCGCGCGACCGAACTCTTCGATCAGCCGGCGGGTCACGCCGGGATCGAGAAGGGCGTCACCGGACGCGACGACGCGCACCGCGCGGACCAGATCCTCCGGCGGCGTGTCCTTGAGGAGGAATCCGCTGGCACCGGCGCGGACCGCGGCGAAGACGTACTCGTCGAGGTCGAACGTCGTGAGGACCAGCACGCGGGTGCCGGCGTGGCGGTCGTGGATGGCACGGGTCGCATCGATGCCGTCGAGGCCCGGCATCCGGATGTCCATCAGGACGACGTCGGGCGCCGACCGCTCCACGAGTTCGAGGGCTCGGTTGCCATCGGCGGCCACCCCGACCACCGTCATGTCGGGCTCGGCGTCGACGATCATCCGGAACCCGGTCCGCACCAGTTCCTGATCGTCGACGACGGCGACCTTGATCGACTCGCTCACCGGCTCGGTGACGTCGCGGAGTCGAGGGGGAGGGTGGCGGCCACCCGGAATCCGCCACCGGGGCGGGGGCCGGCATGGAGCGAACCGCCGAACAGATCGACGCGCTCGGCCATCCCGAGCAACCCGTGGCCGGTCGAGAGCTCGCTGGCCCCGGGTTGCAGGCCGCGGCCGTCATCGGTGACTTCGAGATCGACCTCGCGGTCACGGTAGGAGACACGCACGACGACCTCGGCCGGGCCGGCGTGTTTCATGGCGTTGGTGAGGGCTTCCTGCACCACGCGATAGGCGGTCAGGCCGATGCCCGACGGCAGGTCGGTGGCGCTCCCGCTCGTTTCGAGCCTCACGTCGAGCCCGGTCTGTTGCCACTGGGCGATGAGGTCGTCGATGTCGCCGGCTCCGGGCTGGGGCTCGAGCGCAGGGTCGGTTCGGCCATTGGCGTCGGGATCACGAAGGACGCCGAGCAGCCGCCGGAGCTCGTCCAAGGCACTCCGGCCGGTGGACTCGATGATGCCGAGTGACTCGGTCGTCTGGTCCGGATGGGTCTCGATGACCCGCCGGGCCGCTCCGGCCTGCACCACCATCACCGACACGCTGTGGGCGACGACGTCGTGGAGCTCGCGTGCGATCCGATCTCGTTCGGCCTGGACGGCCTGGGCCATGTCGGCCGCCCGATCCTGCTCGGCGCGCACGGCACGGGCTTCGACCTCGGCCAGGTAGGCCCGACGGTTCCGGAGGCTGTCGCCGAGGATCCATGCCGTGCCGAAGATGACGAGGTTGGCGACCACGGCGATGGCCGGGAGATCCTCTTCGGCGCTGAACACCCCGATGGTCATGACCACCACGAGGATCGCGCCGCACGCGAAGGCTGCTCGCGCCGCGGCGGGTCGCGGTCCGTGGGCTGCGGCGGCGTAGAGGAGGAGCAGCACGACGATGCTGGTCGCGGGGTCGACGTAGTCGAGGACCCAGTACGGGATGAGCAGCACGGTGCTGGTGATGAGGGCGGCGACCGGTGCCTTCCGGCGGAACGCCAGGAGCACACCCTGCGAGATGGCCAGTAGCCAGCCGAGGAGGTCGAGCTCGCGATTCGACCCGCCGTCCGAGCCGATCTCGATCGTGAGCAGGCCGCCGACGATGAAGAACGTCATCAGGCACGCCAGGATGACGTCGGCCGCGTACGGATGCTCGCGGAGCCATTGGATCGGATGCGGACGGGTCACCGCCGTCGACGCTACCGACGACCGGAACCGCTGTCGTCCTCCCCAGGGCCGAGGCCGGGTCATCCCAACGGACGACCTGCGCCCCCACTTCGGGTCACTCCTCGGCGATCGCCTCGAGCACGTTCATCCGGGCGGCCCGCCGTGCGGGCCGGACCGAGGCCAGGATGCCGAGCAGCGCCGCCACGCACACGAGCACGACGAGCTGCGTCACCGGCACGTCGAACTGGCTGAGCCCGAACCCTTCGAGGCTCTTCACCAGCGCTGCGCTGATCACCATGCCGAGTCCGAGTCCGACCACGGTGCCGAGCACGGAGATCAGCACGGCCTCCCACCGAACGGCGCTGCGCAGCTGCGAGCGGGTCATGCCGACGGCACGGAGCAGACCGAGCTCGCGGGTTCGTTCGTGGATCGAGAGCGACAGGGTGTTGGCGATGCCGATCATGGCGATGACGATCGACAGCGCCAGCAACGCGTAGACGATGTTGAGGAAGCTGGTGATCTGGGCGGCGAGGTCGCCGACGAGCTCGTCGCGGTCGAGCACCTCGAGCCCGGGCGTGTCGGCCACGGCAGCCTCCATCGCCGCACGCGTCTCCTCGAGGTCCGCCCCGGCGTCGAGCGTGGTCAGCACCTGGACGTCGAGGAGATCGTTGACCACCTGCTCGATTCCGGTCCGGTTGACGGCCCAGAATCCGATCAAGACCGTGTCGTCGGAGATGGCCTCGATGCGGAACGTTGCGATCTTGCCCGTCGGTCCGGTGACCGTGACGGAGTTGCCGATCGCCAGGTCGTTGTCGTCGGCGATCCGGCGGTCGACGACGATGCCGGTGTCGGTCAGGTCGGTGATCTCGCCCTCGGACATGGAGACCTCGGCCAGCTGATCGAGCGTCGGCGGGTCGATGCCGCTGAGGAACTGGGTGGCGTCGTCGCCGTCGGGATAGGTGAACAGGGCCGGCGAGAAGGCGAGGGCGCTCACGATGTCGACGCCGTCGACCTCGGCGACCGTGGCCGCGACGTCGGAGGGAAAGCCCGAGGGTGGGCCGAATCCGCCGGAGTCGGCCTGCACCACGAGGTCGGCCGATGTCCGCTCGATCTCGGCGCTGATCGAGGTCTTGGCCGACTGGGCGAACACCGTGATGAACCCGATGAGCGTGACGCCGATGATGAGCGCCGATGCGGTGGCCGACGTGCGTTTCGGGCTGCGGGCCGCGTTCTCGATGGCGAGCCGACCGGTCACTCCCAGCAGCCGTGGGAGCGGAGCGCCCACGATCCGAACCGTCGGCCCGGCCAGGACCGGCCCGATGACGATGGCGCCGAGGATGGCGAGCACCCCGCCCAGCCCGACGACCGGGAGGATGTCGGTGTCGCCGTCCGCCCTCCAGGCCTGGGCCATCAGCAGCCCGGCTGCCACGAGGACGACGACGCCGGCGACGGCGCGGGTCCGCGACGCCCCGGAGCGATCGATGCCGACCTGCTGCAACGCCGCGAGCGGAGCGACCTGCGTCGCACGGATGGCGGGGAGGACCGACGCCACGACCGTGACGGCGAGCCCGATGGTGAACGCCACGAGGACGGTGCGTGACCCGATGACGAGCGTGTCCGACGGCAGGTCGGCCCCGATCGCGTTGAGCGCGGCGGTCACGCCGGTTGCCAGCAGGATGCCGCCGATGAGTCCGAGGATCGACGCGATCAGGCCGATCACCACGGCCTCGAAGAGAACCGACACCAGGACCTGACGACGCGCGGCACCGATGGCTCGGAGGAGCGCGAGCTCCTGGGTGCGTTGGGCGATCAGGATCGAGAACGTGTTGGAGATGATGAAGATGCCGACGAGCAGCGCGATCACCCCGAAGATCTGCAGCAGCCGACGGAAGAAGCTGAATCCCTCCTGGACCGATTGGGCGTCCTGCTCGGCTGCCGCTTCGCCGGTGATGACCTCGGCATCGGCAGGGACGACCAGGGCGACCCGATCGGTGACCTCCTGCTGTGTGAGCTCGGCGGCACCGTCGACGACGATGGCCTGCACCTCGCCTGGCGTCCCGGCGATGCGTTGTGCCTCGGCCAGCGTGAACTCGGCCGAGATCGATCCGGCCGAGCTCTCGGCCTCGCCGAAGGTGATGGACCCGACGAGGGTGTACTCGGTCGCGCCGAGCTGACTGACGACCGTGACGGTGTCGCCGAGGGTGAAGTCGCCCTCGTCGAGCGCAGCGACGTTCAACGCGATCTCGTCGTCGGCCTCGGGCGGACGACCCTCACTGATCCGGTACGGGTTGAGGTTGTCGTCGTCGATCCACGACTCGAGCAGCGTCGGGGGCCCCTGGGTCGATCCGACCCGCTCGCCGTCCGCGTCGAGGATCCGTCCAGCCGTGCCGAACCCCAGGGTCTGGACGTATCCGGCCGCGTTGTCCACCCCTTCGACACTCGCGACCGTGTCGATCAGCGCCTCCGGAAGGGCCTTGCGCTGCGACCCGCCGAACTGGCTGTCGAAGAGCTCCGCTCCCTGGACCTGGGCATCGACGTTCTCGTTGACCTGGGCGAACAGGTCGTCGAACAGCTTGTCGAGGGTGTCGGCGAGCACGAACGTGCCCGACATGAACGCCACGCCGAGCACGATGGCGACGACGGTCGAGATCAGGCGGCGTTTGTGTTCCCACAGCGACCGCAGGGTGATGCGGAACACCTCAGGTCCTCACTCTTGGCCGAACTGCTTCATCCGATCGAACACGGCCTCGGTGGTGGGGGAGTCCATGTCGTCGACGATGCGGCCATCGGCGAGGAACAGAACGCGTTCGGAGTAGCTCGCCGACCTCGGGTCGTGGGTGACCATGACGATCGTCTGCCCGAACTCGCTGACCGCTCGCTGCATGAACTCGAGCATCTCGGCGCTGGTAGAGCTGTCGAGGTTGCCCGTCGGCTCGTCGGCGAACACGATGTCGGGTCGGCTGGCCAGTGCCCTTGCCACGGCGACGCGTTGCTGCTGGCCGCCCGAGAGCTGGGACGGTCGGTGGTCGAGCCGGTCGCCCAGTCCGACGGTGGCGATCACCTCGTCGACCCAGGCCGAATCGGGACTCGCTCCGGCGAGGTCGAGCGGAAGGGTGATGTTCTCGCCGGTGTTCAGCGTCGGGATCAGGTTGAACGCCTGGAACACGAATCCGATGCGGTCGCGCCGCAGCGTCGTGAGCTGCTTCTCGCTCAGCGTGGTCAGGTCGATGTCACCGATGAAGACCTGACCGCTCGTGAGGGTGTCGAGGCCGGCCACGCAGTGCATCAGGGTCGACTTCCCCGATCCCGACGGCCCCATGATCGCGGTGAACCGCCCCTGCTCGAACCCGACCGAGACATCGTCGAGCGCCTTGATCTCGGTGTCGCCGGCCCCGTAGATCTTGCTCGCACCAACGGTGTGCGCCGCCAGGGTCAGCGTGGTCGGCCCAGAAGTGGTCATGGGGCGAAGGTACACGCCTCGGGGTCCTGATCGACGGGTCATGCGTCACCCATGACCCTGCCACTGCGTGGTCCTCCTACACTCCAGCCCGTGATCTGCTCGGCCTGTGGCGCCGAATCAACCCCCGGCGCCCGATTCTGTGCGTCCTGCGGGCAGGAACTGCTGCTCCGAGGCGACGAGAGGCGGGTCGTCACCGTTTTGTTCGGGGACCTGGTGGGGTTCACCGGCTTGTCCGAGACCCTCGACCCCGAACAGGTCAAACACCTCGTCGACGACCGGTTCGAGCGTCTCGTCGAGGTGATCGAACGATTCGGCGGACGAGTCGACAAGATCATCGGCGACGCGATCGTTGCCCTGTTCGGGGCACCGGTCGCTCACGAGGACGATGCCGAGCGCGCGGTGCGCGCCGCTCTTCGGATGCAGGAAGTGATGGGCGAGGCCGGCGATGTCGGGGGCGGTCGGGTCGAGATGCGCATCGGGGTGAACACCGGCGAGGTCCTCGTCGGCGCTCTTCGCTCCGGAGGCGACTACACGGCCATGGGTGATGTGGTGAACACCGCCAGTCGGCTCCAGGCCAACGCGCAGCCCGGCCAGGTGCTGATCGGCCCCGACACCCATCGTTCGACGCACGAGGTCGTGACCTACGAGGCCTGCGAACCCATCACGGTGAAGGGCAGGGTCGAGCCGGTGCCGTGCTGGATCGCCGTCGACCCGATCGCACCGCCGGGCCATCGCCCCAACCGCCCGTCGGTCCCGCTGGTCGGTCGTGCCCACGAACTCTCGTTGCTGACCGGAGCGGTGGCGACCTCGGCCTCGCGCGGGCGGGCCTCGATGATGCTGGTGAGCGGCGAGGCTGGCGTCGGCAAGTCGCGCCTCGCGACCGAGGTGGCGACGTGGGCGGCTTCTCACGTCGATGCCCTCGTGCTCGAAGGCCGTTGCGTGCCCTACGGAGAGGCCAACGTCTGGTGGCCGATCGCCGAGGCCCTGCGCAGCGGCATCGGGATCGACCCGGGCGACGACATGGACGCAGTCGCCGCCGTGACGCTCGACTCGGTGGCGGGCGCGCTCGATGCCGAGACCGACGAACCCGAGGTGCTGCGAACCGTTGCCGGCCTGCTGCACCTGATGGGCCACGACACGCTCAGCGGCATCGACGTCGCCCGCGATCAGGACGAGGTGGTTCGAGCCCTGGTCACCTTTGCCCGGGCGTCGAGTCGGAACCGCCCCGTGCTGGTGGTGTTGAGCGACCTCCACTGGGCCGACGAACGAGTGCTCGACCTGCTCGACACCCTGCTCGAGCGGCTCGACCACGAGCGTTTCGCCGTGCTGGCGACGGCGAGAGCGGCGCTCACCGAGCGATGGACCCCGTCGAGCGGCCACCACAGCCTGGTCGTGCTCCACCTCGACCCGTTGTCGGAGGCGGCGTCGCAGCGGCTCATCGAGGAGCTGAGCGGCGAAGTCCTCGACGAGGGACTCGCCAGCGCGCTCCTCGAGCGCAGCGGCGGCAACCCGTTCTTCCTCGAGGAACTCGTGGCCCTGCTCGGCGACGTCGAGGGGTCCGACGAACTGCCTGGCTCGTTCCGCGCGCTGGTCTCGGCCCGGCTCGATGCCTTGTCGCAACTCGAGCGCGCCGTGCTCGAAGATGCTGCGGTGCTGGGTCGGCGAGGCGAGCTGTCCGCACTCGAGACGATGGTGTCGATCACCCGAGGGGTCACTGACGTCTCGCAGCAGATCGACGAGCTGATCCATCGCGAGATGCTCACCCACGACGGCCGCTACTGGGAGTTCCGCTCCGAGTTGGTCCGCGAAGTCGCGTACTCGACGCTCACCAAGGCCGACCGGGCCGAGCGTCATGCCGGCATCGCCAAGTGGTGCCGCCACAACCTCGACGAGACCCACACCTCCACCATCGCCCATCACTACGCCCGAGCTGCCGACCTGTCGGCCGACTTCGCCTCGCTCGGCGGGGTTCCGGACGACATCGACGAGCTGGCCCGAACCTGGCTCGTGAAGGCCGCCGAACGGGCCGAGGCTGCCGATCTCGGCGGCGAGGCGGCTCGGCGGTACACCGAGGCGTTGGCGCTCCGTCCTGCGACCGACCGGGAGCGTCGCAGCCTGCAGCTCGGCCGCGCCCGCGGCCTCATGGCCCAGAGCGACCATTCCACGGCTCGCGTCGAACTCGAGGCCGTTCGAGCCGAGTCCGAGGCGACCGGTGACGACGAACACCTGATGCTCAGCCTCACGCTGCTGGGCGACTGCGAGTCCAGGGTCGGCCGGAGCGATCTCGGCGCCGATCATCTCGTCGCGGCGCTCGCCATCGCCGTTGCGACGAACGACGACCCGCAGCGAGCCGAGATCCTGCGCCTTCGCGGCATGGCGCTGGTGCTGGCCGGCGACGACGAAGCCGCCTCGGCCGAGCTGATCGAATCGCTGGAGTTGTTCGAGTCGATCGGCGACGACCGCGGCGTGGCGTGGGTGCTGCAGCACCTCTCGTGGTCGGCGTTCATGGCCGGGCGGGCGGCCGAAGCCGAACGCCATCTGCGCCGGGCCATCGACACCTTCACCGAACACGGCGATCGGGGCGGGCTCGGCTGGGCGCTGGGGCTCTACGCGTGGGTGAAGTTCCACCTGGGCGACAGCGAAGGCGGCGAGTGGCTGGCGCTCCAGGTGCTCGACTCCGGACTCGAGCGCGGCGATCGCTGGGGCGCGGGGATGATGGAGGTCCTGCTGAGCAGCATTCGTCTCTGGGGCGGACGCACCGACGAAGCCATCGCCTCGTCGGTTCGCGCGGTAGCGATCTTCGAGGAGATCGACGACCACTTCGGCCAGCGCTCAGGCCACCGGCATCCTCGGTCGCGCCCTGGTCACGGCCGGTCGGGTCGCCGAGGCGCACGAACGCTTCGACGCCATCCGCGGCGATGCCTCGGACTCGGGCGAGCCGACGTGGCAGGTCCCCGAACTGCTCTCGGCCGTGCAGATCGGTGACCTCGAGTGGACCGCTGATGCGAGCCGCCGCGTCGTGCCGGGTGAGATCGACATCGACCGCATCGGCGGAACCGACCAGCTCGTCGCGCTCACCATCGCATCGCTCCAGAGAGGAGAGGTCGAGCAGGCGGCCGCCTTCCTCGCCGGAACGACCGACGAGGAGGCGCAGGTCAACGGATCCGTCATCGCCGCGACGGCCCTCGTGTGCGCTGCTGCCGGTGACACCGAAGGGACCGCCGCCGCCGTTGCCTCCCTCGCCGACTGCCCGTCGGTCACGTATCTCGACCGGACGCTGGCCCGATTGGCCGCCGGACTCGCGGCCGGGGGGTCGCACGGACGGGCAGTGCTCGCCGAAGCGCTCGACGAGCTCGGCGGCACCGGCGACCGCGTCGGTGCCCTGGTCATCGGCATCGCCGACGCCGCGCTCGCCGAGGCGGTCGAAGCCGACGACCGGGTCGGGGTCCGGATGGAGGTGGACGCGCTGATGTCGGAACTGGGCATCGACGCCGCCGGTTGGCGTGCCTACATCGGTCTCGCGATGGGGACGGCCGACGCGGCCATCCCCGCCACCTGATCGGCCCCGATCAGCCGGGCTGCTTGGTCTTGCGGAGGTAGGGCTTCACGGCATCGAAGTCCCCGAAGCGCGCCTTGGCGTCGTCGTCGCTCACGGCCGGAGAGATGATGACGTCGTCGCCGTCGGTCCAGTCGGCCGGAGTGGCCACCGAGTGGTCGGCGGTGAGCTGCAGCGAGTCGATGACCCGGAGCAGCTCGTCGAAGTTGCGTCCGGTGCTGGCCGGGTAGGTGAGGGTGAGCTTCACCTTGTTGTCGGGGCCGACGACGAACACCGAGCGCACGGTGAGGGTGTCGTCGGCGTTCGGGTGGATCATGTCGTACTTGTCGGCGACGGCCCGGTCGGAGTCGGCGATGAGCGGGAAGTTGAGCGCGTTGCCGGTCACGTCGGCGATGTCGGCGGCCCAGCCCTCGTGGTCCGACAGCGGGTCGACCGACAGGCCGATGACCTTGGTGTTGCGCTGGTCGAATTCGGGCTTCAGGCCGGCCACCCGGCCGAGCTCGGTCGTGCACACGGGCGTGTAGTCCTTGGGATGGCTGAACAGCACGGCCCAGCTGTCGCCCTTCCACTCGTGGAAGCTGATCGTTCCCTCGGTGGTCTCGGCAGTGAAGTCGGGGGCTTCGTCACCCAATCGAATGGCCATGATTCGCATCTCCTGGTTGGTGGTGGAACCGCGGACCCTATCAAGCCGACGCCGAATCCCGACCATTCTACTCGGGATTCGGCGGCCCGGTCGACCAGCGGCACTGTGACGGATGTCTCCTTGGCAAAGTACGCAACTGCTAGCTATAGTTAGCAACATCACGACGAGCCCCCTCGTCGCACTCGACAAACAGGAGCAAAGCCATGAGCAGCATCGTCGACAGCATCACCGAAGCCGAAGCCAAGGGTCTCGACGCCTTGGCCGACTTCCAGGGCCAGGCCCTCGACGCCTTCAAGAGCGCCGTCGCTCGCATCGATGAGCGCCTTCCCGAGAACCGCCCCGAGCTTCCGGCCCAGGTGCCGACCCTCAAGGAGATCGTGGACACGCAGTTCGCGTTCGCCAAGAAGGTGCTCGCCAACCAGGAGAAGTTCGCCAAGGACGTCGTGAAGGTCGTCGCCCCGCTGAGCCTCCCTCGGACCAGCGAGAAGCCCAAGGTCGTCAAGGCCGCCTGAGCTTCGGCTCGGCAAGACATTCCTGGACCGGCCTCCCCCCGGCCGGACAGGAAGAGGTGACCGACCCCCCTCGGTCAACCTCGGCAGACGGTCCGCCTCGAGCGGGCCGTCTGCCTCGTTTTGGGTCCGGTCACCGTGGCGCCGGCCGCTCAGGACGCTGAGGGCTGCTTGCGGAGGCTCCGGTACACCTGGAGGACCGTCTCCCTGCCGGCCGCGTCGAGCGCGGGGTCGCGCTGGACGGCGTCCTCGACGGTCATGGTTCGCCGGGCCTCGGCATCACCGTCGGGGTCGATCAGACCGGCCTGGCGCAGGAGCGTCTCGCCCGAGACCTCGAGGGCGCCGGCGATCGCCTTGAGGACCCGCACCGAGGGCTCGTGCAGACCCCGCTCGATCTGGCTCAGGTACGGATTCGAGACATTGGCGCGCTCGGCCAGCTCGCGGAGGGTCAACTCGGCCTGGGTCCGTTGCTCGCGGATGTAGCCGCCCAGGGCCTTCAGCGGGTCGTTCGCATCGTCTGCATCGTCTGCATCGTCTGCATGGTCGGTCACGTGGTCACTTCCAGCGCAACGTCGGGCTCGAGGAAGAGGTCGATGGCGTAGGGGTGAGCGCTGCGGATGATCCGCTCGATTCGGTTGATGGCGAGCACGATGTCCTCGGTCGACATGTCCGGACGGAACTGCACCTTCATGGCGGCCATCAACTGTTCGGGACCGAGGTACTGCGTCTTCAGCTCGAGGAGGCGCTCGACGTCAGGGTCGCCGAGGACGATCGACCCGAGGTGCTCGTGGATCGTGCTCGAGGCCGATTCGCCGATGAGCAGGCTCTTCATCTCGATCGCGAGGACGACGGCGATCACGCCGAGGAGCATGCCGATTCCGAGTGTCCCGATCGCGTCGTACACCGGGTCGCCGGTGATTTCGGCGGTGACCACCGCTCCGAGCGCGAAGAACAGCCCGAACAGCGCGCCCGCGTCTTCGAGCAGCACCACCGGGATCTCGGGGGACTTGGAGTGGCGGATGTACTCCCACCACGTGGCTCCACCCCGGTCCTTGTTCCCCTCGACGATGGCGGTCCGAAACGAGTACGTCTCGAGGGCGATGGCGAACATCAGGATGCCGATCGCGACCCCGAGCGATTCGATCTCATGCGGGTGCCGAAGCTTCTGGTAGCCCTCGTAGAGCGCGAACACCGCCCCGAGCGTGAACAGGACGAGCGCGACGATGAACGCCCAGAAGTAGCGCTCGCGCCCGAATCCGAAGTTGAACTCGGAGGTCGCATCGCGCCGGGCGCGTTTGCCGCCGAGGAGCAGCAGCGCCTGGTTGCCGGAGTCGGCGACCGAGTGGACGCTCTCGGCCAGCAGCGAGCCGGACCCGGTGATCAGGTACCCGACGAACTTCGCCACGGCGATGCCGGCGTTCGCGAACAGCGCTGCCAGGATCGCCTTGGTCCCCGAACCTGCCATGGCGGGTCAAGGTAGCGGAGGAGGTCTCAGCGGGCGGGCGAAACCAGCGGCGCGGTCGGCGTGAACTCGACCGGCATCGTCTCGTAGCCCGAGATGAAGTTCGCTGCCCGCGCGTCGGGCTCGGTTTCGTCGACCAGACGGAGGTCGGGAAGGCGCTCGAGCAGCCGGGTCACCATCACCTCGATCTCGAGGCGGGCGAGGCTGTTGCCGAGACAGAAGTGCGGCCCGAACCCGAAGGCCACGTGATCGTTCGGGTGGCGCTCGATGTCGAAGGTGAACGGGTCGTCGAACACCGCCTCGTCCCGATTGGCCGAGGGGTAGCACAGCAGGAGTCTGTCGCCCTTGCGGAGATCGGCACCACCGACGGCGGTGTCGGTGGTGACGTGGCGCGCCATGTTCTTGATGGGGGTGACCCACCGCAGCATCTCCTCGACGGCGCCACCGATCAGATCGCTCGGACGCTCGGCGAGACGCTGACGTTGATCGTGGTGCACGAGGAGCTGGTACATGCCGCCGCTGATGACGTGCCGGGTCGTTTCGTCGCCGCCGATCAGGATGAGCAGGGACTCCTGCACCAACGAGTCGTGGTCGAGTCGGTCGCCGTCGACCTCGGCGTGCACGAGCACCGACATCAGGTCGTCGGCCGGACACTCACGTCGGTCGGCGATGACTCGGCTGGCGTACTCCGAGTAGGCGACGAACGCCTCGCCGCCCTTCTCGAGCACGGTCGGGTCGCCCGTGAGACTCGACAACATGTCGTCGGACCAGCGGAGGAGCTCACGCCGGTCTTCGGGCTCCACGCCGAGCGCGTCTCCGATCATGATCATCGGGAGTGGCGCGGCGATCTCGGTCACGAAGTCGGCGGTGCCTCGTTCGCAGATGCCGTCGATGATCTCGTCGCAGGCAGCCAGCACGTCGTCGCGCTGCTGGCGCACTCGCTTCGGCGTGAACCCGCGGTTGACCAGCTTGCGGCGGCCCAGGTGCTCGGGATCGTCCATGTCGATCATCATCGGGAGGGGACCCGATTCGGGCCGGATGCCCTGCGCACTGGAGAAGCGGGTGGGGTCGGTCGACACCGCCTTGATGTCGTCGTATCTGGTGATGGCCCAGATCTGGCTGTTGGGGTCGAAGTAGACCGGCGCCACCGAACGCATCCAGGTGAAGGCCTCGTGGTGGTCGCCGGCCCAGAATCGCCCTGACAGCAGATCGACGTCGTCGCGGGTCGGAAGATCGGGTCGAATCGGCGCGTCAGACATGGAACAAGACTCTGACACACCGTCAGATCCCGACTGCGGGCGCGGATCACCGAGCCGTTCCCGGCTGGGCCGATCGGCCCCGGAACCGTGCGCTGCGTTGTCGTTTGGGCCGAAAGACGCGAGAATCATTGATTCCGGTGTGCCGAAGCGGTATCGGCCGGTGTTCTCACCATGGCTCTCGACCTCTCCCGCATCCCTGGCGCCACACCCGCGCGGCGCCAGCGGCCTTCGTTGTTCCGGCGGCGGTTCGGCGGACGAAAGCCGGTGGTCGACGGGTACCGGACCACGACGCTCCGCGATCCGCGCGCCGGCATCGGCGCCGACCGGCGGGCGCTGCTGCGTCGGAAGCGGCCGTTCCCGTTGGGCGACGTGCTCATCGGTCTCGGCTTCGTCCTCGTGGCGGTCTTCCTCGGATGGAAGGGCTGGGAGGCCACCCGCGTGCCCGTCGAGATCGAGGGCATCGCAGCCGGAGACCACCTCCGTCCCGAGGAGGTCGAGGCGCTCGAGGTCGAGATCGTGATCGATCGCCCCGATTCGGTCGCCGGTGCCGACCTGTTGGTCAACGGCGAGATCCCCGAAGACGGCACGCTCGAGGCCACCGACACCGGCTTCTTCTGGACCCCCCCGCCGCTCGAGGAGGGCGTCTACGAGATCGGCCTGACCGCACCTCGGCCGGTGCTCTCCGATGCATCGTTCTCGTGGGACTTCGTCGTCGACGGCACGCCGCCGCCGGTCGATCTTCCCCTCGCCGGCCCGGTCGGGATCTGCGATGCGACGACGGTCGAAGGCACCACCGAGCCGGGCGTCGCGCTCACCGCCGATGGCGAGCCCGTGACGGTCCACGACGACGGGCGATTCGAGCTGAGCTTCGACCAACCTCCCGCCACGCCCGTCCAACTCGTCGCCACCGACGCCGCCGGGAACCGGAGCGGCGCGGAAGTGGTGGTCCCGACGAGCTATCCGGCGAGCCAGGGAGTCCATGTCACCGCTGCGGCGTGGGGCAACGACGGGCTCCGTGAAGGAATCCTCGACCTGGTCGATCGGGGGCTGGTGTCGACCGTCGAACTCGACCTGAAGGACGAGAGCGGCATCATCGGCTACGACACCGACGTCGAACTCGCCAACACGATCGGCGCCGTGCGCAACCTCTACGACCTCGACGAGGCCGTCGCGACGCTCGAGGATCGCGACGTCCGGGTGGTGGGGCGGATCGTCGCCTTCCGCGACCAACCGCTCGCCGACTGGGCATGGGACAACGGTCGCCCGGACATGGTCGGCCAGACCACCGGCGGCGAGAAGCTCGGGGCCTACGGTGGGTTCACCAACTTCGCCAACCGCGACGTCCAGCAGTACAACCTCGACATCGCGCTCGAGGGCGTCGAGGCCGGCATCGACGACATCTTGTGGGACTACGTGCGCCGCCCCGAGGGGGCCCTCTCGGAGATGGTCTTCCCGGGGATGGACGCACCCGTGACCGAGGAGGTCGCCGGGTTCCTCGCCTTCACCGGCACGGCACTGCGCGAGCAGTGCGCCTACCAGGGCGCCTCGGTGTTCGGCATCGCCGCCGACCGTCCCGACGCCGTGGGCCAGGACGTCGGACTCATCGCTCGGCGCGTCGACTACATCGCCCCGATGCTCTATCCCTCACACTGGGTGCGGGGCGAATACGGCGTGGACGACCCCAACCGGCAGCCCTACGACATCGTGAAGGCGACCCTGGCCGACTTCCAGGCCAAGTCCGAGGGCACCGGGGTCGCCCTGGTTCCGTGGATCCAGGACTTCTCGCTCGGGCACACCTACGGACCGGCCGAGGTGCGGGCCCAGATCGACGCATCGGGCGATCTCGGGGTCGACAACTGGCTGCTGTGGAACGCCAAGGTCGTCTACACCGACGAGGCGCTCGACCCCACGCTCATCGCTCCGGCCGGCTGAACCGGCCCGACCTCAGCGGGCTGACCGCTGAGAACGCTCGGCGGCATCGCTCTGACGGCGACGGGTCAACTCGTCGGCATCGGTGATCGGCTTGCGGCGGGTGGTGCCCCTCGCGTGGGCCCGGAGGGCCTCGAGGGTCGCCGCCGACCCGAGCTCGAGCACGTCCGCGATCGTGGTGCCGCGCACCGCAGCCAGGGCCTTCCCGGCGGGAGATCGGTCGGCCGGGATCTCGGTGGTGAGCACGAGCACCGGGACGTCGGGGGTGATCTGTCGGAGCACGGTGGCGCGGCCGATCGTGCGCCACAGCAGGTCGCTTCGGCGCAGACCGCCGGGCCCGGCGCTGAACCCGCCGACGACGTCGACCCACCACGAGTCCCCATCGGAGGTGGTGGCTTCGAACGTGACCTCTGCGCCGTGTCGCGATCGGGCCCGCTCGACCTCGAACCCGGCTTCGGTGAGGAGTTGCGCGGCCAGATCGTTGGCCGTGGCCCCCGAGGCTCGGGGGTCGTCCGCCTGTTTGCGTCCCGGCTCGACCCGAACCTCGACCTGCGGCTGATGCTGGAGGGCCTCGACCTCGTCGTGCACCCGCGCGTCGGCGAGCGAGACGTAGCCAGGGTCGGTGTCGTAGCCGACGAAGTGGCGCCCGGTGCGCACGGCGGCCAGCGCGGTGGTGCCCGACCCCATGAACGGGTCGAGCACGAGGTCGTCGCGGTAGGTGTACAGATCGATCAGCCGCTGGGGAAGCTCGATGGGAAACGGGGCGGGATGGCCCACCCGCGTCGCCGACTCGGTGGGCAGTTCCCACACGTCGGTGGTCGCGTCCATGAACTCGTCCTTGGTGATCGAGCCGACCGACGGCCGATCGAGCTGGGCCCGCTTGCCGGCCGGCACGGCCCGATCGAAGCGGCCCTTGCTCGCGATGATCACCCGCTCGGTCAGATCGCGCAGCACCGGATTGCCCGGACGCTGGAACGAGCCCCACGCGCAGTTCCCGCCGGCGCCCTTGGCCTTGATCCAGACGACCTCACCACGCAGGAGCAGACGAAGGTCGTCCTGGAGGATGCCGATGACGTCGGCCGACAGGCTCCGGTACGGCTTTCGGCCCAGGTTGGCCACGTTGACCGCGATGCGGCCGCCGGGCTCGAGGCACCGCACGCACTCGGCGAAGACGTCGCGCACCATCTCGAGGTACTCGACGTACGAGCCGGGGATGTGGCCCTCACCCAGCGCCTGCTCGTACGCCTTGCCCGCGAAGTAGGGCGGCGAGGTCACCACCAGCGCCACCGAGTTGTCGGCCACCCGGTCCATCACCCGCGCGTCGCCACAGACGATCTTGTCGATCACCGTCGCGTCGTTGAGGGTCGCATCGGTCGAGAGCTCGGGGACGGCGAACCGCTCGTAGAACTCGGTGGCGTCGTGATTCTCCCGCCTGGACACGCCGAATGCCGAAGTCGTGGTCGGCTTGGGAGCGGGACGACGGGTCACGAATGCGATGTTACGGCTGGGGGGTGACAACAACCTGCGTTCCCCGGCCACGCAGGCCGTGTGTGGCCGGCCTCCTCGTGCCTCGTCGGCCTCGTACGTGTGCTTCGCTCCACGTTGAGGGTCGTGTTGTTGCGTTCCCCGGTCACGCAGGCCGTGTGTGGCCGGCCTCCTCGTGCCTCGTCGGCCTCGTACGTGTGCTTCGCTCCACGTTGAGGGTCGTGTTGTTGCGTTCCCCGGTCACGCAGGCCGTGTGTGGCCGGCCTCCTCGTGCCTCGTCGGCCTCGCACGTGTGCTTCGCTCCACGTTGAGGGTCGTGTTGTTGCGTTCCCCGGTCACGCAGGCCGTGTGTGGCCGGTCTCCTCGTGCCTCGTCGGCCTCGACGCTGTGTGCTTCGCTCCGGGTTGAGGGTCGTGTTGTTGCGTTCCCCGGTCACGCAGGCCGTGTGTGGCCGGCCTCCTTGTGCTTTGGGTGACGGCTAGCGTCGTCTGCCGTGACGTACCGGTTGGGTGTTGATCTGGGGACGACCTACACGGCCGCTGCGGTCGGCCGGGACGGACGCGCCGAGATGCTCGGTCTGAGCGACCGGGGTCCGGTGATCCCGTCGGTCGTGTGTCTTCGGGCCGACGGCACGGTGCTGGTGGGCGCGGACGCCGAGCGCCGAGCGGCGAGCGAGCCCGATCGGGTCGCCCGCGAGTTCAAGCGCCGCATCGGCGACTCGGCTCCGCTGCTGGTCGGGGGCAGCCCGGTCGGGGCCGAGGCGCTGCAGGCCGAACTGCTCGAGTTCGTGGTGAACCGTGCGACCGAGCTCGAAGGTGGCCCGCCCGACGAGGTGGTCGTCACCCATCCTGCGAACTGGGGTCCGTACAAGCGTGAACTGCTCGTCGAGACGATCCGTGAGGCCGACCTCGACCCCGACACGGTCCGAACCCTGACCGAGCCCGAGGCTGCGGCCATTCACTACGCGTCCCAGGAACGGGTCGACGAAGGCTCGATCGTCGCGGTCTACGACCTCGGTGGCGGCACCTTCGACGCCGCCGTGCTCCGGCGGACCGCCGAGGGGTACGAGATCCTGGGCCGGCCGACCGGCATCGAACGCCTCGGGGGCATCGACTTCGACGAAGCGGTCTTCGACCACGTTCGATCGCAGATCGACCTCGACGCACTGACCGCCGATCCCGACGACCTCGACACCCGGGCCGCTTGGGCGGCACTCCGGCGGGAATGCGTGGCGGCCAAGGAGGCCCTGGCCAGCGCCACCGACAGCGACGTCCAGGTCTCCCTGCCCGGGCTCCGGACCGAGGTCCGACTGACCCGCTCGGAGTTCGAGGACATGATCCGGCCGGCCGTTGGTCGGACGACCGAGTCGTTGGGACGAGCCATCGAGTCAGCGGGGGTGACGCCCGATCAGCTCACGTCGGTGCTGCTCGTGGGCGGGTCGTCGCGCATCCCACTGATCGGTCAGCAGATCACGGCGGCGCTCGGTCGCCCGGTGGCCATCGACGCCCACCCCAAGTACGCCATCGCCAAGGGCGCCGCGCTGTCGACCCCCGAGTCGTCACCCGCAGGCGCAGCGACGTTGCCGGCGACGACGCTCGCCGGGCCGCCTCCGGCAGCTCCACCCGCCGGAGCGTTCGGCGTGGCTCCGATTCCCGTCGTTGCGGCGGCCGGTGCGGCGGCCGGCGTCGCTGCCGCCGCCGGTCCTGCGGACGCCCCATCGCCGGTGGCCGAGTCACCGGCCGATCCGCCCACCGCGGTCGCGCCCGCCGCCGACGTGACCACGGCCATGCCCACCGTGCCGCCGACCCGTCCGCCCGGCGCCGACGGTTCCGCGGTCCCTCCCAGCCCTCCGGCGCCTCCGCCGATGTCGCCCGAGGAGCCCAAGAACAGGCTGCCGCTGTACGCAGGCATCGGGGCGGCCGTCGTCCTGCTCGTCATCGGCGGGGTGGTGCTGTTCGGCGGCGGCGACGACGACGGAGCGGAGACCGTTGCCGCGGTTCCCGAAACGACCACGGCCACCTCGGCGCCGTCGACGACCGACACCGTCGACCCCGAGGCCGTTGGCATCGAGACCACCGGTGCCGGCCTCGATCTGCCGCGGTCGGTGACCTGGTCGCACGTCGACTTCCAGCTCGACGAGGCTGTCTTCTCGACCATCGATCCGGCAACGTTCGGGAAGGCCGACCCCGCTGAGCTGACCGTCGGCGATGCCGAGCGTCTCTTCCTCGATCTGTCGATGGCGTATGAGGCCGACTACCCGATCCAGAGCGAGAACGTCGAGGTGGGTCTGTTCTCGCTGCGGCTCGATGACGGAACCACCATTCCTGCCGGCGGTGTGCAGTTCCAGAGCACGTATTTCCTCAACACCAGCAGCAACGACCTGGTCCAGCTCTCCTTCGACGTCGCCCCCGACCAGCTCGACGGCGCAGTCCTCGTCATCGACGACCGGGTGACCGTCCCCGCCGAACTTCCGCTGGACGGCGAAGTGCCCGACGACCCGTATCCGATCTCCTTCGATGTCGATCAGACGGTTGCGGTGACCATCGACGACGGATGCGAGGGGACGACGACGGTCGAGTCGGTCGAGTGGGACGTCGACGCAGGGATCGACCACAACGGAGATCCCGTCGAAGCCACCGAGCCTCGGGCGAAGAAGGATGCGCGGTGGGTTCGGGTGTTCGTCCAGACCGTGGCCGGGACGGGTGAAAGCTGTCGATTCGACAGGAACGTGCAGGACCCCGACTATGCCCTCGAGATCGACGGGTTGCCGGTGTTCACCTCGAGCTTCGTGAACGAGATCGTGCAGGCGGGCGAGGGTGTCGAACTGGTGCTCGCCTACGAGGTTCCGCTCGACGCCGAGACGGTCGAGCTCAACTTCGGGTCCCTCACCGGGACTCAGGGCAAGGTCGAGGTCCCTCGGCCCGACGAGTTCCCTTGACCCCCGGAATCCCACCGCCGCTCCCGGCGTTGGAGCCGGCGATGCGAGTCGATGTGTGGTCCGACGTGGTGTGCCCGTGGTGCTATCTCGGCAAGCGCCGGCTCGAAGCAGCCATCGCCGGCCTCGACTGGGGCGACGAGATCGAGGTCCATTGGCGCGCCTACCTACTCGACCCGGGCGCGCCGCTCGAACCGCAGGAGCTGAAGCCGGTCATCGAGCGGAAGTACGGCCCCGGCGCCTTCGACGGGATGGTCGCCCGCCTGACGGCGCTCGGTGCCGATGCCGGCATCGAGTATCGCTTCGATCGGGCCCAGCGAGTGAACAGCGTCTCGGCCCATCGCCTGCTCGCATGGGCGGCCGAGACCGAGGGACTCGCCGTGGCCGACCGGCTCCATGACCGGCTCTTCCAGGCCTACTTCACCGATGGCGGCAACATCGCCGATGTCGCATCGCTCACCTCGTGGGCCGAGGAGGTCGGGCTCGATCGATCGCTGGCGTCCGAGGCCCTCGGCGGGCAGGCCGGCTCCGACACCGTGCGCGCCGACCTCGACGAGGCGGCTGATCGTCAGGTCACCGGGGTCCCTGCGTTCGTCGTCGACGGCAGGTTCATGATCCCGGGCGCCCAGGACGTCGAGACGATCCAGGCCATCCTCGAGCGCGCCCGCGCCAAGCGCGCTGCGGCATCCTGAGCCGGGAGTCGCCACAGGGCTCCGGGGTCGACGTCGGGCCCGGTGGCCGGGCCGCCGACCAAGGTTCCGCGTCGCTCATCACCGGTCGATTCCTCGTCATCACGTTGGCGACCTTCGCCTACTTCGTGGGGCTCGGGCTCACGCTCCCCGTCGTGCCCCAGTTCATCGAGGACGACTTCGGGGGTGGGGGCGTCGCCGTCGGTCTCGGGGTCGGGGCCATGGCGGTGTCGGCGGCGCTGCTGCGACCGCTGGTCGGCCGTCTGGGCGACGAGCGGGGTCGGCGGATCCTGGTGATCGGTGGTTCGGCGGTCGTCGGCATCTCGATCCTCGGCTATCACTTCGCCACCTCGATGGCCACGTTCATCCCGTTTCGGCTCCTGACCGGTGTCGGCGAAGCGGCGATGTTCGTCGGTGCGGCGACCGCCGCGCAGGACCTCGCACCTGATCACCGGCGGGGCGAAGCCGCCTCCATCTTCTCGGTCGCGCTCTACGGCGGCCTCGCCATCGGCCCGGTGATCGGCGACTCGGTCTATGCCGAGTGGGGCGCCGGACCGGTCTGGACGATCGCCGCCGCATGCCTCGGCGTGGCCTTCGTGCTGGGGTTCCTCGTCCCCTCCGATCGGCCCGACCAACCTCAGCGGGTGCCGGGCGAGCGCAGGCGATTCCTGCACCCGGCGGCGATCGGGCCCGGCCTGGTGCTGTTCTGCGGGCTCTACGCGCTCGTGGCGTTCACGGCGTTCCTGCCGCTCTACGTCGACGACATCGCCTCGGTCGACCGGGCCGGGATCTTCTTCCTCGGGTACGGCGCCCTCATCCTGGTCATCCGGCTGTTCGGTGCCACGATTCCCGACCGCTTCGGCTCGATTCCGACGGCCACGCTCGCGCTCGGCGCACTCGGTGGGGGCATGGTCGCGTTCTTCGTGGCGCCGAACCTCGCCGGCCTGTGGGTCGGCACGTTGGTCTTCGCCGTCGGGCAGGCCCTGCTGTTCCCCGCCATGTTCGTGCGCGTCGTGAACCGAGCACCCGAGGCCGAGCGAAGCCATGCGGTCGGCACGTTCTCGCTGTTCTTCGACCTCAGCCAGGGCGTCGGCGCACTGGTCCTGGGCATCGTGGTCGCCCAGAGCTCGAATCGTGGTGCGTTCGCAGCCGGAGCGATCGCCACGGTCGTCGGCATGGTGATCCTTCGCGCCGTGGTGGCCCGGACCCCTCTCCCCGCACCGAAAGTCACGCGCACATCTGACGCGGTGTCAGAATCGGACCCGTGACGACCGATCTGCTCCCCATCACCGACGACGACGCCGCCATCGCTGCGGCCCTGGAGGACGTCAGCATCCCGACGCTGCTCTGCTCGATGGTGCACCTCACCGGCGACCCGTCGTGGATTCGCGACGACATCCGCCCGGCGGGCATCTTTCTCAACGAGTTCCAGGGATTCATGTCGCCCGACGATCAGGCCGAGGCCCGCCGACGTGCGCTCGCGGCGATCATCGAGTTCCGCGACGGCGGCTGTGTGCTCCCGCCCGACCCGTCGCCCGAGCTGGTCCACGAGATGATGAACTTCCTCGCCTGCGAGGACGTACCGGCCGAGTACCTCCCGATGATGCTCGACGAACTCGGGTTCGACGAGGCCGACACCCGCACGATCGACTGGTCGGGAGTCGACGCGGCGGCGAAGTCGGACTTCGGTGTCGTGGTGATCGGAGCCGGGATGTCGGGCGTCCTCGCCGGCATTCGACTCACCGAGGCCGGCATCCCGTTCACCATCGTCGAGAAGAACGACGGTGTGGGCGGCACGTGGTACGAGAACCGCTATCCGGGCGCCCGGGTCGACGTCGGCAATCACTTCTACTGCTACTCGTTCGAGCCGAGCGACCACTGGACCGAGTTCTTCAGCCAGCAGCCCGAGCTCCAGGCCTACTTCGAGCGGGTGATGAAGAACCACGGGCTCGAGGCCAACATCCGGTTCTCCACCGAGGTCACCGGCGCGGTGTGGGACGACGCGTCGGCCACCTGGGCCGTGTCGATCCGGAACCCCGACGGAAGCGACGAGGTGCTGCCGGCCCGAGCCGTGATCTCGGCGGTCGGACAGCTCAACCGACCGAAGATCCCCGACTTCGAGGGTCTCGACCGCTTCGAGGGGCCGACCATGCACTCGGCGCAGTGGGACGACGGCATCGATCTCGACGGCAAGCGCGTCGCCGTCGTGGGCGCCGGGGCCAGCGGATTCCAGCTCGTGCCGGCCATCGCCGAGCGGGTCGGGCACCTCACGGTGTTCCAGCGCACGGCCCAGTGGATGTTCCCCAACCCGCACTACCACGAGGCCGTCGGCGACGGGATCCGCTGGGCCATCCGTCACCTTCCGTCTTACGGACGCTGGTATCGGTTCCTCATCTTCTGGCCCGCGTGCGACGGCGGTGGGCTGGCCGCCGCTCGCATCGACCCCGACTGGGAAGGCGGCTCCGAGTCGATCAGCGAGGTCAACGACCTGGCCCGCATGATGTTCACCGGCTGGATCACCGAGCAGGTGGGCGACGACCCCGACCTGCTCTCCAAGGTGATCCCCGACTACCCGGCCACCGGCAAGCGCACGCTGCAGGACAACGGGAGCTGGCTCCAGGCGCTCAAGCGCGACGACGTCGATCTCGTGCGCACGCCGATCGAGCGCTTCGTGCCCGACGGAATCGTCGACGCCGACGGCGTGCACCACCCGGTCGACGTCGTGATCTTCGCCACCGGCTTCCACGCCAACCGTTTCCTGTGGCCGATGGAGATCGTCGGTCGCACCGGGGCGTCACTCAACGAGCACTGGGACGGCAAGCCGTCGGCTCATCTCGGCATCACCGTGCCCGAGTTCCCCAACCTGTTCTGCCTCTACGGCCCCGGGACCAACCTGGCCAGCGGGGGCAGCCTCATCTTCCACAGCGAGTGCGAGATCCGCTACATCGAGGGCTGCCTCAAGCACCTGATCGAGACGGGGGCGTCCGCCATCGAGCCGACCCAAGCGGCCCACGACGACTGGTTCGAGCGCAGCCAGGCAGAGTTGCAGACCATGGTCTGGTCGCACGACTCGATCGACCACTCGTTCTACAAGGCCGATGACGGCAACATCTACGGGCTCTCACCGTGGCGCCTCATCGACTTCTGGACCTGGACCCGAGAACCCGACCTCGCCGACTTCGAGATCCGCTGATCCTTCGTTCTGGTGTACCTATTTCGCGCTGGGAAACAACATGTGTGCACCAGAACGGGTTCTTGTCGGCCCGATAGCGTCGGTTGTCCGTTGATTCGAGGGGACACATGAGCGAGCAGCAACAGGTGGACGCCGTGGTCGTGGGCGCCGGATTCGCCGGGCTCTACCAGCTCAAGCGTTTTCGTGAGCTGGGACTCACGACCCGGGTGTTCGAGGCTGGTTCGGGCGTCGGCGGCACGTGGTACTGGAACCGCTACCCCGGTGCCCGGTGCGACGTGCCGAGCGTCGAGTACTCGTTCTCCTTCGACGCCGACCTCCAGCAGGAGTGGAACTGGACCGAGCGCTACGCCACCCAGCCCGAGATCCTGTCGTATCTCGACCACGTCGCCGACCGCTTCGACCTTCGTCGCGACATCACGTTCGACACCCGGGTGGTCTCGGCCGGCTTCGACGAGGGGGCCGGTCGTTGGACCATCCGGACCGACGGGGGAGAGCAGGTGTCGGCGCAGTTCTTCGTGATGGCGACGGGTTGTCTGTCGAACGCCAACCTGCCCGACATCGAGGGGCGCGACTCGTTCGATGGCCCGACCCATCACACGGGTCAGTGGCCGCACGAGGGGGTCGACTTCGCCGGTATGCGGGTCGGGATCATCGGCACCGGGTCCTCCGCGGTGCAGTCCATTCCGATCATCGCTGAGCAGGCCGACCACCTCACCGTGTTCCAGCGCACGCCGACGTACGCCGTCCCGGCCCACAACCGGCCCCTCGACGACGAGGAGTTGTCGTACGTCAAGGCCCACTACGACGAGCTGCGAGCCGCGAATCGAGAGATGAGCACGGCCTTCGGTGGCTGGCTCGAGCGCAACGACGTTGGGGTGCTCGAGGTCGACGACGCGACGCGCGAGGCCGAGTTCGACAAGCGCTGGGAGGAAGGCGGCCTCGCCTTCCTCGGCGCGTTCAACGACCTGCTGCTCCTCCCCGAGGCCAACGAGATCGTCGCCGACTACGTTCGTCGCCGCATCGCCGAAAAGGTCGCCGACCCCGAGGTCGCCGCCAAGCTGATGCCCGACACGGTGGTCGGCTGCAAACGGTTGTGTGTCGACTCCGGCTACTACGAGACCTACAACCGTCCCGACGTCGAACTCGTCGACCTCCAGGACACGCCGATCGAACGCATCACGCCGACCGGCATCGACACGACGGGCGGTTCGTACGCCTTCGACGCCATCGTGTTCGCCACCGGCTTCGACGCCATGACCGGTGCGCTGCTGGCCGTCGACATCCGAGGCCGCGGCGGACGAGCATTGCGGGCCGAGTGGGAGGCCGGGCCGCGCACGTACCTCGGGGTCCAGGTGCCCGAGTTCCCGAACCTGTTCATCATCACCGGCCCCGGCAGCCCGTCGGTGCTGACCAACATGGTGATGTCGATCGAGCAGCACGTCGAGTTCGTCGCCGATGCCGTCGAGCACGTCCGGGCCACCGACCACGCGCTGATCGAGCCCGAGCCGGCCAAGGCCGACGAGTGGGTCGCCTACGTCAACGCGGTGGCCGACTTCACCCTGTTCCCGCGGTGCAACAGCTGGTACCTCGGTGCCAACGTGCCGGGGAAGCCGAGGGTGTTCATGCCGCTGCCCGGCTTTCCCGGCTACGTCGAACAGGTCGAAGCGATCGTGAAGAGCGACTACGAAGGCTTCGTCCTCACCTGAGCCAGCCCAGCCCTCCGCCCCCCGGATCTCTGTTCGGTTTCGGCCAATTAGTGGTGCAGAACGGACAAGGATCCGGGTTGGCGTGGTTCACTGACCTCTCATGGCCGCCACCACCAAGCGCGGGCCGGGTCGGCCTCCCGACCTCGGCAAGCGGCGCGATGTGCTCGACGTCACCCGGTCGATCCTGGCCGAGGTCGGCTACGCATCGCTGACCATCGACGGGGTGGCGCAGAAGGCCGGCACGGCGCGGTCGTACGTGTACCGGGTGTGGGAGTCGAAGATGGCACTCGTCGAGGAGGCGCTGTTCGAGCCGCTGGAGGGCCTCGAGGTCCCCGACACCGGCTCGACGATCGACGACCTGCGGCAATGGGTGGCACGGCATGTGGCCGTCATGGACCAACCGGCCCACGTGAAGGGGCTCCCGGGGCTGACGATCGAGCTGATGAGCGATCCGGACGCGTATCGCGAGACCTACCGGCGCTACGTGAAGCCGACCGAGGACGGGTTCACCCTGATCCTCGACCGGGCGCGTTCGCGCGGCGAGGCGGTGGCCGATGTCGACGGCGCCACCATGTCGCGGGTGATGTCGGGCACCGCCACCCAGCTGGCTCACGTGCCCGGAAACGACAGCGACACGATCGTCGAGACGGTGATGGCGACCCTCGTCGGCGGCGTCAGCGGCATTTGACTACACAGTGTCCTGAAACATAGGTTCACGACCATGGAATTCGGATTGTTCATTGGTGGATGGGTGCCCGACTACCTCGAGGGCCGCAATGACGCTTACGAGCACGAGCGCCTGATGGGAGAGGTCAACATCGCCGAGGCGGGTGATCGGTCGAACTGGAAGTACGTGTGGGTCACCGAGCACCACTTCCTCACCGAGTACAGCCACATCTCGGCCAACGAGGTCGTGATGCCGCACATCCTCGCCCGCACCGAGCGAATCCGGGTGGCCTCGGGGATCATCAACGTCACCCCGCCGGTCAACCATCCGGCGCGCATCGCCGAGCGGGTGGCCATGCTCGATCACCTGTCGGGTGGTCGCTTCGACTTCGGCACCGGCCGCGGTTCGTCGAGCACCGAGCAGGGCGGGTTCGGCATCACCGACCCCGACCTCACCAAGGAGATGTTCGACGAGGTCATGCCCGAGTTCAAGAAGATGTGGGCGCAGGACTCCTACAGCTTCGACGGGAAGTTCTTCTCGATGCCCGAGCGCAACGTGCTGCCCAAGCCGTACGTGAAGCCGCACCCGCCGATCTGGGTGGCGGCCGGCAACCCCGACACCTTCGAGAAGGCCGGCAAGCTCGGCATCGGCGTGTTGTGCTTCACCGGCGGGTCGCCCGAGAAGATGAAGCAGGCCGTCGAGATCTACAAGAACGCCATCGCCGATGCCGAGCCGGTGGGCGAGTACGTCAACGACAACTTCGCCATCACCACCAGCTTCCACTGCTCCGAGGACGGCGACGCGGCCCGCAAGGCCATGACCGAGTCACGCAACGGGCGCCAGCAGAGCCTGGTGTTCAAGTACCTCGACACCTTCCCCAAACCCCCGGGCATCCCCGACTGGCCGATCGAGATCCCCGACCCGTCGCTCGACGATCTGTCCATCGGTTTCCAGAAGGGCTCGGCCATCGTCGGCACGCCCGACGACTGCGCCGAGGCCGTCCAGAAGTGGGCCGACATCGGCATGGACCAGCTCATCATGGGCCCGACCGGCAGCGCCCACCCCTACGAGGTCATCGAGGAGAGCGTCGAACTGTTCGGCAACCAGGTCATCCCCCAGTTCGACACCGACCCGGTCGCCCGCGCCGCGAAGTTCCGCGACGAGGCCGCGTCGGTCGGCGTCTGAGGTCGGCGCAGTCGCTCACCTGTCGGCGATTTCGGCCTCGTGCCACGGGGAGGAGCACTGCGTGGTCCCACCCCATCCGTTCGACCGGGGCGACGTGGGCGACCTCGCCGGGGATCCCGCAGCGGTAGCCGGCATCCTTCAGCGCGTCCATGAGCACGGGCTCGTCGGCGACGGTGAACAGGACGACGTTCGTCACGAGCCGTCGCCCATGCTCTCGGCGTCGAGCCACTCGGCCACCTCGTCGTGGTCGAGGAACCTCGCCCAGTTGGCCAGCGGCCCGGGTGTGGCAGGGCTCGGGGAGCCACCTCGTCTCTCTGGCGCATCGTTCGGCGGCAGTGCGGACGACCCCGAACTCGGTGAGCTTCACGCGCTGAACCTCGACCCGGACCGCTGGGGTCGCGGACTCGGGCGAGCACTTCTGCACGCCGCGACCGAACAACTCGCCGCGGTGGGGTTCGACGAAGCGGTGCTGTGGGTCGTTCCCGAGAACGGCCGAGCCATCAACCTCTACGAGTCAGCAGGGTGGGCGGCCGATGAGGAGGCGCGGGATCAAGACGTGCTCGGCGTGACCGTGCAAGAGGTTCGGTATCGCCGACGACTTCGAGTGGTGCCGCGTGGTGAGCCCCCGAACGTTCGTTCGTAGCTGTCACACCCCCTCCTTGGACTGAGGCAATGGAGATCGGGGTTGCGCTCGAGCGCATGACTGAGGGAGTCGAGGCCCTTGCGTCCGTCGACGCCTCGATGCTCGCGGCCGACGAACTCCTCGGCTTCGTGCGTGACCTCGAAGTCGTCCGACGACGGCTCGAAGCCTCGACGACGTCGCTCGTGGGCGAGGTCGACCGGAGTGGGTCGTATCGCATCGACGGCCATCTGTCGGCGACGGTCTGTGTGAAACACCTCGGTCGTGGGTCTGGGGCCGAGGCTGCGGGACGGGTCAAGGGCGCGGCGGCGTTGCGTCGGCTGCCGCTGGTGGCCAAGTCGTTCGCCGAAGGGCTGATCCCGGCAGGTCACATCGCTGCGCTGGGCCGACTCGGGTCGAACGGCCGGGTGGCCGGCTTCTTCGAGGAGTCCGACGAGTGGTTCCGCGAGCGCGCCTGCGAGCTCGATCACGATGCCTTCGTGCTCCTGCTTCGCCAGTGGGAGACGCTGGCCGACGCCGACGGGGCCGAGCAGGAGTCCGAGCGCCAGCACCGACACCGCAACGCCACCGTGACCAAGGGGTTCGACGGCACGTTCCGGACCAAGGCCAACCACGCCGGGGTCCAGGGCGCCACCATCGAACAGATCCTCGAGGCGTTCGAGCGGGCCGAGTTCGAGAGCGACTGGGCCGATGCCCGTGCCCGACTCGGAGACGACGTCGCGACCAAGAACGATCTGCGCCGCACGTCCGCGCAGCGGCGGGCCGATGCGATGTACAAGATCTTCCAGCTCGCGGCCGCCAACCCCGACGTCGCCACCGGGTCGCCGGTGGTCAACATCGTGATCGACGAGGAGACCTTCGCCACCGAGCTCGAACGGCGAGCCGCCACCGGCGTCGACAACGTCCCCGATCACGATCCGACCCGAACCGATGAGGCAGTCTGCCGAACCACCGAAGGTGTGCCCCTCACCCCGGGTGAGGTCGTGCAAGTTGCCCTCGTGAGCTTGGTGCGGGCCGTCGTCATCGACGCCACGGGCAACGTGATCAACCACGGCCGGGCCAAGCGCCTGTTCACCGGCGCGTCCCGCGAGGCCGTCCTGCTGCGAGAAGCACTCCGAGACCCGTCAGGGGCGCGGTGCGGCTGGGGCGGGTGCGGCGTGTCGGGCCGACGATGCCAGATCGACCACCGAGAACCCGCGGCCCGGGGCGGGCCCACCGATCACGACAACGGATGGCCGATGTGCGGCACCCACAACCGATTGAAGGAGACCGGCTTCTTCCCCCGCCAGGCAGCCGACGGCACCTGGGTCATCCACCGCCCCGACGGGACGCCGATCACCGACCCCGCCTGAGCCCCCTCGGGGAAGGTCCGTCACAAGGTGACGTTCGGCCCTGCTCATGCGCCGAGCACGTCCCCTACGGTCGTCACGGGCGGAGGGTCCGCCGAGGTGTTGGGAGGTCCGATGCGTCTCGTCCGTGCGACCGTGATGCTGGTTACCGTCGTCCTGGTGCTCGTTGCCTGCGGCGCTGACGACACGGCAACCGTGGAGCAAGCGGGAGGTACGTCGACGACCAACGGCGTTGCGACGACCGCCGCAGCTGGGCCCGATCAGCCAGCGATCTGGCCGGCCGGCGACGTCGTCTTCGCCACCCCCGAAGAGGCCGCGTCCGACTTCGTCACCCAGGTCCTGGGCGTGCCGCCGCAGTTGGGCGAGTTCCAGGCCGGCGACAGCCGCAGCGGGGAGATCGAAGTCCTCTGCTGCACCGAAGGAGGCGGCACCCCGTCGGTGCGGAGCGTGCTGCTGCTGCGCCAGCTCGGACCCGGTGACGGCTGGTTCGTGATCGGAGCTGTCAGCGACGTTCAGACGATCACCGCGCCCGAGTCGATGGCCGAGGTGGACGGCCGGGCCGGTGACGGTCTCGGGCACTGGCCGTGGCTTCGAAGCAACGGTGCTCGTCGAGGCGTTCGTCGCCGGCAGCCCCGTGGCGCTCGACCAACAGATCGCACAAGGCGGCTCGACAGCCACTCCCGAGCCCTTCTCGGTGAGCCTCGACCTCTCCGATGCCGAGCAAGAATGACGTGGTCATGGTGTTGGTTCGCGGTGACGTCGGCCTCGAAACCGACCCAGGCGACTTCAGCGCCATCCCGGTCGTGATCTCGGCGCTCCCAGCGACGGGCTGACCGTCGAAGACCTGGCGCTCAGATGTTGCGCTCGCGGCCTTCCCAGTACGGGGCTCGCAGGTCCTTCTTGAGGATCTTGCCCGACGGGTTGCGCGGCAGCTCGTCGGCGAAGTCGACCGACTTGGGCACCTTGAACCCGGCGATGCGCTCCCGGGCCCAGGCGATGACGTCTTCGGGCGTCACGTCGCCGTCCTCGGCCTTGACCACGATCGCCTTCACGGCTTCGCCCCACTTCTCGTCGGGCACACCGATCACGGCCACGTCGGCAACGCCAGGGCAGCTCATCACCGCGTTCTCGACTTCGGCCGGATAGACGTTCTCGCCGCCCGACACGATCATGTCCTTCACCCGGTCGTGCAGGAAGAGGTAGCCGTCCTGCCGGTAGCCCGCGTCGCCGGTGTGGAACCACCCGTCGGTGATGGCCCGCTCGGTCTCGGCCGGGTTGTTCCAGTAGCCGACCATGATCTGGACGCCCTTGAGCCAGACCTCGCCGATGTCGCCGTCGGCCACGTCTTCGCCGTCGTCGCCGACGATGCGCATCTCGACCCACGGATACGGTTTGCCGGCCGAGCGCAACAGGTCGGGCCGGTTCTCCGGATCGTGGTCCTCGGGAGCGAGTTCGACGACGGCGCCCGTGGTCTCGGTGAGGCCGTAGACCTGGACGAACTTCGCCGTCGAGAACTGGGCCATCGCGCCCTTCAGCACGTCTTCGGTGATCGGTGACGCGCCGTAGGCGATCAGCTCCATCGAGCTCAGGTCGTGATCGGAGGCGTCGGGCATGATCTGGAGGAACGCCAGCACGGCCGGCACGTAGATGGCATGGGTGATCTCGTGCTGCTCGACTTCGCGGAGGATGAGTCCCGGGTCGACGTCGCGATCGAGGATCATCGTCGCCCCCTGCGAGAGGCTCACCAGGCCCCAGCCCGAGCCGGCGATGTGGAACGTCGGCATCACCACGTGCGACACCGAGTCGGGGGTGAACAGCCACTCCGCGGGGACCTCTTCGATGAAACTGAACAGGTTGGCGTTGCTGAGCATCACACCCTTGGGGAGCCCGGTGGTCCCGGAGGTGTAGAGCTGGAGACAGACGTCCTCCATCGTGCTCTCGGTGCCAGGGTCCTCGGCACTCGCATCGCCGGTCCAGGTTTCGAGATCGTCGAGGTGCACGATGGATTCGAGCGCGTCGATCTCGGTGTCGAGCCCCTCGAGCGCGGGTGCGAATTCACCACCGACGAAGAGCAGCTTGGCGCCTGCGTCGTCGACGATCTGGCGGATCTCGGGCGGTGCGAGCCGCCAGTTCACGTCGACGATGACGGCGTTGATCTTCGAGGTGGCGAACACCAGCTCGAAGTAGTCGGGTGCGTTCTTCTCGACGCGGGCCACTCGGTCGCCGGGTCCGATGCCCGCAGCGAGCATGGCGTTGGCGAGCCGGCTGCTCGTCTCGTCGAGTTCACGCCACGAGACCTTCTCGTCGCCGTACACGATGGCGGTCTGGTCGGGCCGCTCGTCTCGGTGGAGGCGGACGATTCCGGCGATGTTGGAGATCGGCATGGGAGGGCTCCTCGGTGGCGGGGCGGGGCTCTGACCGTAGCAAGCCGTCCGTGGGCCGTCTCCTGCCGGTCAGGCGGATTCGAGGTGGAGCTGGAACTCGAAGGCACCCACGTCGCCGACGCTGACGAACCCGCCGATGTCGGGCGGCTCGATGCCGTAGTCGGCGAGGACGATGTCGGCGTTCCCGGCGACGTCGATCGAGTCGCCGTTCCAGCGGGCTTCGATCGGCACGGTGATCTCGTTGGTGACCCCGTGCAGCGTCAGCATGCCGGTCACGTCGACCTCGAACGGCGTCCCGATCTCGGGGACCGACGTCAGGGTGGCCGGCTCGGCGACGAAGACCGCCGTGTCGAACGTCGCGATCTCGAGGGCGGAGTTCTGGAGGTAGCGCTCCCGGCGGGCCTGGTCGCTCTCGAGCTGGGTCAGGTCGGCGGTCACGCTGATGTCGGTCACCACGTTGCCGTCGACGGTCATCGAGGCCTCGACCGCTTCGGTCCGACCGGCTGCGGTCCGGCTCACCGTGTCACCACCGAAACGCTCCTCGATTCGGTAGCCGACGAAGCGACCGGGCCCGGCGACCGCGGTCCAGGTGCCGTCGGCGTCGGTGAATTCGGCCGCCGCGGGATCGACCGGATCCTCGACCTCGGGGAGCGCAGCTTCCGGGGGAGCGGTGTCGCGGATGACGAACCACCAGGTCGTGGTGCCCGCGACGATCGCCAGGGCGAGCGCCCCGAGTGCGAGCGTCTTGGCCGTACTCACGATCTCTACCGTCGATCAGTTGGTGGTGGCGACCGGCTCGACGACCCGGAACGCACCCCGCATGAACGGGTGGACCCGGCAGAAGTAGGTGTAGGTGCCCGGATCGAGGTCGGCCGGAGTCGCCCAGTCGACCCGATCGGCGGTGGGCGGACCGCCGGTTCCGAGCTCGCCCGAATCGAACTGCACACGACCGTCCGCGATCGGGAACGCGACGCCGGTCGAGGCCGTGCAGGGCGCAGCGCACGCCGTCACGGTGTGCCAGATCCCGTTCTCCTGCTCGTTGTCGAAGGAGTTGTCGAAGGTGATCGACTCGCCCTGGTTCACCACCGGGATGGTTTCGGCGTCGCCCTCGGAGATGTCGCCCTCCTCGTAGACGAAGTCGGCGATCCCGATCACGTCGGCCACCTCGCCGGAGGGGATGTCGCGCGGGTCGGGGAGCCCGGTGTCCTCGCCACCGTGGTTGTCGTTCTCGGGCAACTCACCGTGGGTCACCTCACCCGGCAGATTGACGTCGTCGACGTAGGGGTCGCTGCCGCCGGGTTCCTCGGTGGCCCACAGCACGAAGATGCCCATGGCCTCGTACCACGACGCCTTCGACACGTCGTAGGTCGTCGAGATGTCGAGGGTGTCGCCGGCCTGGACCGCGACGCGCCACTCGGGTGGGGTGGCCGTCATCGAGACGTCCCAGGAGACCGGACCGGCCGGCTCGTAGTAGACGGCCTCGGATCGGAACAGCTGGGTTCGGTTGCCTTCGGCGTTGTCGGCTGCGGGCGAGCCGGGCGCGGCCGCCGCGCCGCCGCGCTCGAGGAAGATGTCGACGAAGAGCCCACCGGGGTGGAGGTGGCCCGCGCCGCCGAGCAATTGGTAGTTCTTGTCGGCGACCCAGCGGCCGACACCTGCGGTTTCGGCCTCGGGCGTGTCGGTCGGGAACGTGTAGAGCCCGTCGCCGTCGGTGTCGGCGTCGAGCAGCACGTCGAAGATCGGGTAGATGCTCCCGTTGTCGATGTCGAGCCAGACCGGGCGCGCCTCGGCGATGTCGGCGGCCTCGGGCGCCTCGGCCGGGATGAAGTCGAGGTCGTAGACGATGTGGATCGTCTCGGGCGCCGGGATGGCGTTGTGGAGCATGTAGTTGATGATCCAGTCGTCCTCCGGATCGTTGAAGTAGCCGTAGCCGAGCGGCATGTTCCCGATCGTCTTCTCCTCGCCGGCGGCGTACATGCGCTCGGGGAGACCGGGGCGGGTGATGTCCTGCTCGCCCTGGTTCAGCCACACCCCGTGGTGCAGGTGGATGATGTCGACGGGCGGAACGGTTCCGTCGGGCCGCATGATGTTGGTCGAGATCCGCGTGACCCAGCCCGGGACGTCGGGATGCTCGACCGGGCCGGTGAAGGCGATGTTGTTCTGACCGGGTGCGACCTCGATCGGGACCGAGAAGCGCAGGCGTTCGGCACCGGGGGCGAGCGCATCCTGGTTCAGCGGATCATCGGCGCCGATGCGCTCGACGTCGCCCAGATCGACGACCGCTTCGGCCGGCTCGGCATCAGGTGTCTCGGTGTCGGCGCCGCCCGCCGGGTCGGACGCGGCGACCTCTCCGTCGTCGGACGAGGAACAGGCCCCGACGCTGATGATCATCAAGAGGGCGATGCCCGCGATGGTCCGACGCGTCATGTCGATCTCCTCGTTCCCCCGATCGGGAGAGGATAGCCAGCGACCATTGTGCCGAACCAGCTGACACAATGGCGGCGACGGCCGGTCCGGCCGTCTCGACGACGTCTGTCCGGGGGACACGCACATGTGGGAATTCGAGACCGAGCCCGAGTTCCAGGAACGACTCGACTGGATCGATGAGTTCGTCCGTCAGGAAATCGAACCGATGGACCATGCGTTCGCCGCCGACGCCCTGACGTGGAAGCAGTACCAGGCCCGGCGTGAGCAGTTGAAGCAACAGGTCAAGGACGCCGATCTCTGGGCGTGCCATCTCGGACCCGAGCTCGGGGGCAAGGGGTACGGCCAGGTGAAGCTCGCCCTGATGAACGAGATCCTCGGCCGGTCGGGCTCGGCCCCTCGCATCTTCGGCGCGCAGGCCCCCGACACCGGCAACATGGAGATCCTCGCCCACTACGGAACCGAGTACCAGAAGTCCGAGTTCCTCGAGCCCCTGCTCGCGGGCGAGATCTACTCGGCCTATTCGATGACCGAGCCCCAGGGTGGGTCCGATCCCACCGGGTTCGTCACCAATGCCGTGCGAGACGGCGACGAGTGGGTGATCAACGGCGAGAAGTGGTTCACCAGTGTCGGTGACTTCGCCAACATCCTCATCGTCATGGTCGTCACCAACCCCGACGCCGGCCCCCACAATGGGGCGTCGATGTTCGTGGTGCCCCGCGACACGCCCGGCGTCGAGATCATCCGCAACGTCGGCACCGGCACCGAGAAGCTCGGTCACGGCTACCACTCCTACATCCGCTACAACGACGTGCGCGTGCCCGACGCCAACCTGCTGGGCGGTGAGGGGCAGGCCTTCGTGATCAGCCAGACGCGACTGTCCGGCGGACGCATCCACCACGCCATGCGCTCGGTGGCCACCCTGCACCACTGTCTCGAGATGATGTGCGAGCGGGCCTTGTCCCGGTCGACCAAGGGTTCGCTGCTGGCCGACAAGCAGATGGTCCAGGAGCAGATCGCCGACACGTGGACCGACGTCCAGATGTTCCGGCTGCTGGTGCTCCAGGCGGCATGGAAGATCGACAAGTACCAGGACTACCTGCGGGTCCGCAAGGACATCGCAGCCATCAAGGCCCGGCTCCCCAAGGTGCTGGTCGACACGGTCTACAAGGCCATGCACATGCACGGCGCCCTCGGCGTCTCGAACGAGATGCCCTTCGCCTCGATGTGGGCTTCCGCACCCACGATGGGGATCGCCGACGGCCCGACCGAGGTGCACAAGATCACCGTGGCCCAGCAGGTGCTCAAGGAGTACGAGCCGCACGAGGGGCTCTGGCCGCGAGATCACATCCCCACCAAACGCGAGTGGGCGGCTGGTCAGGTCGAGCGAATGATCGAACCCGAGATCGCCAACAGCTGAGATCTTCGTTCCGGCATAGCGTGGCGGTCGTGGATGCCACCTGGTTCGAGGAAGCGGGCCTCTATGACCCGCAGCTTCCGAACGCCGCCGACCGGTTGGCGCTGCTCGAGTTCCTCGTCGAGCGCGGCGCGAGCGGCACCGACCTGGAAGAAGCGGCCGAACGGGGCGACCTCCCCGCACTTGCCGGCCATCTCTTGGTCCGCGGGGACGGCCGACGCCTGACCATCGACGAGATCGCCAGCCGGAGTGGGGTGGCGGTCGAGACGATCGAGCAGGTATTGCGCTCGGCCGGGCTGCCGTTGCCCGACGGCTCGTTGCCCATGTTCCTCGAGGACGATGCCGCCGCATTCGTCGCGTACGAAGCGGGAGCGGAGGGCTTCGGCGACGACGCCACTCTCGAGTTCACCCGAGCGATCGGTGCGGCCATGGCGTCGATCGCCGACTCGGCCATGGCGATCTTCGGCATCAGTGTCGCGAGCCAGTACTCCGATCGGGGCACGAGCGAGCTCGAACAGGCCGAGGCCTCGCACCTCGCCTCGGCGATGTTGATGTCCGGCGTTCCGGACGTGATCGACGCACTCTTCCGCCTCCACGTGGGCGCCGCGATGCGCCGTGCCAGTGCGGCCCGGTCCGAAGACGCCAGAACGGCCACCCTTGCGGTCGGGTTCGTCGACCTGGTCGCCTCGACGTCGCTCAGCCTGCGGCTCGATCCGAAGGCGCTGACCGATGCCATCGGCGGGTTCGAGCACGACGCGACCCGCCTGATCGGTGCGGGTGGAGGCCGTCTGGTCAAGACCATCGGTGACGAGGTCATGTTCGTGCACGCCGACCCGGTCGAGGCCTGCCTCCTCGCGCTGTCGCTCCGGGATGCCGTCACCGAGAACCCTCTGCTCGGTGCGGTTCGAGGTGGTCTCGCCATGGGCGACCTGGTGCTGGGCTATGGCGACTTCTACGGACCCGAGGTCAATCTGGCGGCGCGGCTGGTGAAGGCGGCCGAACCCGGTCAGATCCTGATCACCGCCGATGTCGCCGCTCGCGCCGAGCTGTCCGATGTCATCTCGGTCGATCCGTTCGACGACATCGAGGTCTCGGGATTCGACGAGCAGGTGGCGATCGCATCGATCGACCGTTCGCCCTGACGCGGAGGCGGACCTCCGACCTGCCATCCGTTCAGGCGGCGAGGATCCCATCGACGATGTGCACGGTCCGGTCGCAGTACTCGGTGATGCGCTCGTCGTGGGTCACCACGATCGCCGAGGTGCCACGTGCCTTCATCTCGCTGCGGATCAGCTCCATCACCTGCATGCCCAGTTCGGTGTCGAGGGCCGAGGTGGGCTCGTCGAACAACACCAGTTCCGGTTCGTTCATGAGTGCTCGCCCGATGGCGACCCGCTGCTTCTGCCCGCCGGAGAGCTGACTCGGGAGATTCTTGGCCCGGTCGGTCAGGCCGAGCTCGTCGAGCAGCCGGTCGGCTCGTTCGCGGGCGGGCCGACCCTCGCGGCGGCCCATCTCGTCGACCACGAGGAGGTTCTCGCGTGCGTTGAGGAACGGGACGAGGTTCACCGACTGGAACACGAACCCGACCTTGTGCTGGCGGAACGTCGTGAGCTGCTTGTCTCCGTAGTCGGTGATCTCCTCCTCGCCGACGGCGACGGTCCCTTCGGTCGCCGACAGGATGCCGCCGGCGATCGAGCACAGGGTCGTCTTCCCCGAGCCCGACGGGCCCACGAGGGCGACGATCTCGTCGGGGGCGACGGTGAGCTCGGCGTGGTCGAGGGCGACGACCTCGGTGTCGCCCACCTGGTACACCTTGCGGACGTTGCGCATGTGCAGGGCGGCCGGTCGCGGCGATGGTGGTCATTGTGAGCTCCCGAGGGCTGAGGCCGGGTCGATCTGGAGGACCCGGCGAAGTGAGAAGGCGCAGCCGATGACAGCGGCGATCAGCAACAAGATGAGGCTCGAGGCGATCCGACCGGCCGAGATGAACAGCGGGATCGATCCCGGCGGGATGACGAGGTCGAGCACGATGACGGCGACCCCCGCGATCGCTGCGGCGATCACGGTGACGACCACCGCTTGGGCCACGAGTCCACCGAAGATCGTCCGCGACCTCGCGCCGATCGCCTTCAGTACGCCGTACAGCGCGGTTCGCTCGACGGTGAGCAGGGCGAAGAACAGCGCGATCACCACGAGTGCGATGACGACCGTGACGCCGAGGATCTGGTTGAAGGTCGCCTGCTGCTCGGTGACCCCCGGGATCTCGTCGATCGCCTCGTCGACGGTGAGGGCGATGACCTCGTCGCCGACCGTGGCTTCGATCGCGGCGGGAACCTCGGTGAGGCCCCCCTCGACGTCGCGGACGACGAGCGCTTGGTACACCCCATCGCCGAGCGCTGCGTCGGGACGATTGGTGTTCAGGACGTTGCGCCAGGTCGCCACGTCGGTCCAGAGCCCTGCCTGGCCGTTGAACGACGTGTCGGTGACGAATCCGGCCACGGTGATCGGCGTGCGGGCCGGCCCGACGAGGAGCTCTTGGCCGACTTCGACGCCGTCGGCCTTCAGGACGTCGTCGGCCCATGCTTCGCCGGGCGGTGGGGGTTCGGGGACACCGTCGGCTGCGAGCTCGTAACCCCACACGGCGACGTTGGCGAGGTCACGAGGCCCGTTTCCCGGTACGCGCGCACCGAGCTGGACGACGCCGAGCCCGCCGATCTCGACCCCGAGCTCCGTCTCGATGGTCGATCGGACCTCGGGCTCGATGCGGCTCCGGAGGAATGAGGCCTGTGACGACGTCGAGAAGACCAGGGCATCGGCTTGTTGCGCCCGCACGGCGCCGGTCGAGATCCGGATCAACCCGTCGAGCAGCCCGCCGAGGAACATCAACAGGATGGCGATCAGGGTCAGGATCACCGTGGCCGTCACGAACCGACCGGGCCGGCGGGCCAGTTCGCGCAGTGCGAGCCTCACTGGTTGCCCCCACCCGTGGTTGCCTCCATCGGATCGATGGCCAGCACCCGACGGGCAGCGAAGAACGAGCTGCCGACCCCGAGGACCATCAACAGGATCGCCCACACGACGACCGCCGTCGTCTCGAACCGCAAAGGAATTCCGCCGAGTCGGATCTGCGAGACCGGCGTGTAGAGCGCCAGCCCGATCAGGAATCCGGCACCGACGATGATCACGGCCTGGAACAGCAGAGAGGCGACCAGCCGCCCAGCGGGGGCACCGATGGCGTGGAGCAGCGTGAGGGCACGCGACTTCTGGAACGTGATGATGAGGAAGAACAGTCCGGTCACGCACGGGATGACCAGGCCGTACAGCAGGAAGATGATCTGGAACGACTGCTGGACCTGCGACACCCCGGGGGTGTTGTCGGCGGCGGCGTCGCGGGTCAGGGCGTCGAGGTCGGTCGACTGGGCGTTGATGCCGGCAACGGCGTCGCTCGGCGTGGCCCCGTCGGCGGGGGCCACCGCGAGCACGTTGGGCAGAGGCTCGGTGGCATCGGGGTTGACCGACTGCACGGCCGCGACGTAGGTCTCGTACGGGACGAACAGGGTCGGGCCGGCGTTCAACTGCACGTCCTGGGCGAGACCCACGATCGTGATCTCGAAGCCACCCGGCTGGATCGCCACGGTGTCGCCGACGCCGAACCCGTTCTCGGCATCGGCGTCACTTCCGACCGCCTCGCCGGGTGCATCGGGAAACCGGCCCTCGATCAGCTCGGAAGGCGCCCCGAGATCGGGGTCCTCGTAGCCGACGATCGAGGTGTCGAACGGCTCGCCATCGGCCAGAACCGTGAACGTGCCCTGCCCGATCCGGCCCACGTCGCCGACCCCGTCGGCGGCGCGAACGGTCGCTTCGAGGTCGGGCGCGATGATGCTGCCCTGGACGACCCGCTGCCCGTCGACCGAGTAGACGAGCACGGGCGCCGACTGGTTGCGGATCGCCCCGATGAACGAGGTCACCAGCCCGTTCTGGAGCGACTGCTGGAACAGGATGAGGAAGACCAACATGCCGATCGCAATGATCAGCAGGGCGAAGCGTCCCTTGGCTCGACGCATCTCGGTGAGGGCCAGGAACATCGACGGAATCTTCGCTCAGCGCTGCTGCGGCCGCCCAACCAGCGGCGGGGTGCCCTACGAGCAGGTGGTGTCGACCACCGTGTAGAAGTCTGCGGCCGCAGTGGCGGTCTGCTGCACGGCTGCCGCCACGCCGGTCGCCGAGTCGACGGTGATCTCGTCGCCCGCGGCCTCGACGGCTGACTCGAGCTCGCCGTATGCCGTCTCGAGCGCGTCGATCTGATCGGAGGCCACCTCGGCGCCCGAGGACTTCAGGGCCTCGATGTCGTCGCCGATCGTGGTGAGCTGTTCCTCGAGGGCGTCGGTGCCCCCGCTGATCAGGTCGAAGTCAGCGAGCGCGGTCACGTTGGTGCGAAGGTCGTCGCCCGCCTGGCAGAAGGCTTCCTCGGCCGTTGGCTCGGAATCGTCATCGCCACAGGCCGCGAGGAGCGACGCAGACGCCAGCAGACAGGCCGCTCCGGCCCAGAGGGCCCGGTCGAAGCGCCGGGGAACGGTCGGAGCCGGCGAATCGACGCTTCGGTCTGTTGGGGTGCGCATGCGGATGACTCCTGATCTCGGCGAGACCTCGACTGTACTTGCCGCCGGAATGCAGCCGTGCATGAATCAGACGTAGGTCGACCCCTTCACCCCTTCGACGTCCTTGCGGATCTCGACGTTCACGAGGGCCGGGATGCCGGCTGCGAAGGCGCGCTCGATGGCCGGGCCGATGTCGTCGGGTTCGGTCACGTGCTCGCCGTGGCCGCCCAGCGCCTCGACCACCAGGTCGTAGCGAGTGCGGCTCAGCTCGGTGGCGACGAGCCGATCGGCGCCGTAGATCATGGCCTGCGGGCGCATCATCTGGCCCCACGCTGCGTCGTTGCCCACGATGCCGACGATCGGGAGCCCGAACCGCACGGCGGTGTCGAATTCGAAGCCGTTGAGCCCGAATGATCCGTCGCCGTAGATGATCATCACGCGCTGCTCCGGGTGCGCGAGCTGGGCGGCGAGCGCGAACGGCATGCCGACCCCGAGGGTGCCCAGGGGACCGGGGTCCATCCAGGTCCCGTTGGGCGGCACCCGCAGCACCTTGGCGGCCTGGGCCACGATGTCGCCGCCGTCGCCGATGACGATCATGTCGTCGGTGATGGCGTCGGAGATCTCGCGGCAGAGCCGCAGCGGGTCGATCGGCACGGCGTCGCTGTTCAACTGGGCGGCGAGCTCGACCTCGGCGGTCGCCTCGTGGGCCCGGAGTTCCATCGAGCGCTCGGAGAAGTCGAGCTTCACGTCGGCGCCGGCCAGCGCGTCGAGAAGCGCGTCGAGGGTGGCTCCCAGGTTTCCCACCAGGCCCACGTCGGCCGAGCGGTTCTGGCCGATCAGGGTCTCGTCGAGGTCGAGCTGCACGATCTTGGCGTCGGCCGGGATCGATTGGCCGAACTTCATGCGGAAGTCGAGCGGGGTGCCGGCGAGCACCACCACGTCGGCCTCGCTCAGCGCTTGTCTGCGGGTGCGGTTGAAGAACTGGGGATGGTTCATCGGCAGCTGGCCGCGTCCCATGCCGTTGGTGAAACACGGAATCGAGGTCGCCTCGACGAATCGGCGCAACGCCGGCGCACCCTCGCTCCACTTCGAGCGCGGTGCCCGCCATGACGAGAGGTCGCTCGGCCCCGGCCAGGATCTCGACCGCCTGGGTGAGCGCATCGGGCGGGGCCGCGGCCGCCACTCGGTAGTCGCGGAAACGCGGCATGGTGACCGCGTCGAGGTCGACGGGTGCGTGGAGCACGTCCATCGGGATCTCGAGGAACGACGGTCCGGGGATGCCCGACAGCGCGGTGCGGATCGCCACCTCGACGTACTCGGCGATGCGGTGGCTCTGGTAGCACGCATCGGCCCACTTCGTGATCGGTCGCATGACCGAGACGTGGTCCATCTCCTGCAGCGAGCCGCGACGGAGGTTGTCGAACGGGCCCTGACCGCCGAACACCAGGATCGGCGAGTTGGCTCGCCACGCGTTGGCGACGCCGGTCACCCCGTCGGTCACGCCCGGGCCGGCGGTGAGGATGGCCACCCCGACCCGACCCGGATGCAACCGGGCCCACGCGTCCGCGGCGTGCACGGCGGCCTGCTCATGACGGACGTCGACCACCTGGATGCCCTCGTCGAGGCAGCCGTCGTAGATGCTCATCACGTGCCCGCCCGAAAGCGTGAACACACAATCGACACCGGCCGCCTTCAGTGCTCGGGCTGCGAGCGCTCCTCCATGGGACATGCGGATCTCCTCGGGTCGGTTCGGGCTGATGCTAGGCGGCGCGTTGGGCCGAGCCGACGAGCTGCCGCTGGAGGTCGTGAAGCGACGGGTTGCTCAGAGGTCGAGCGGATAGGCGCCGTCGCGATTCTTCGTCACTCGCGCTGACCGACGTTCAGTCGCCGACGGTCCAGAGGAACTCGGTGTTGGCCCCCAAGCCGGCCGACTCGCTGGCCTCGTCGAGGCCGAACGTGATCCGGAAGGTGCGGGTGTCGGGGGTCCGCTCGATGATGAAGGTCTCCAGTGCCGGGTCGGTCGCACCGTGTGTGTCCTGCAGATCCGCGAGCGTTCCGCGGTAGAGGGTCTCCGAGGCCGTGAACCCGTCGCACGAGTTGAAGCCGCCGCCCTTGCCCACGTCGATGGTCGTCTCGAGATCAGCAGCGAGTGGTCCTCCGCCACGGAATCGCAGTCCGACCGGTTCGTTGAAGACCCCGCCGCGATACGTGACCTCGATGCAGTTGGTGGTGGTCTCGCCCGGTCGCAATTCAGGAAGGTCGAACAGGGTCTCGTCACCGTCGTCGTCGGTCAGCTCGATCGCCCCGCCGGTGATCCGCGAATTGGCGGAGACCCCGGAACCGAGGGCACCGTTCGACCGGGTCAGGACCAGGAAGCTGACCATCAGCAGCGTGACCGCGACCGCCACCTGGCGGGCTGCCTGGGTCGCGCTGCGACCGTCGTCCTCGTGGTCGACCTGGTCGTCGGAGAGATGGGAGAAGACCCGGGGCATCAGATGGCCGCCGACTGCTCGAGGTAGTGCTGGGCGGGGTCGTGTTCGGCGATGGCGGTGACGACCTCTTCGAACGGCATGGGCCGGTGCAGGAGGTACCCCTGCACCGCGTCACAGCCGAGGGTGCGGAGGAACTCGAGGTCGTGGGTCGACTCGACGCCTTCGGCGATCACCCGCATCGAGAGGTCGTGACCGATGCGGATCATGGACCGGAGGATGGCCGAACGGGCCGGGTCGACTCTCGCCTCACGCACGAAGGCCTGATCGATCTTGAGCGAGTCGGCCGGAAGGCGACCCAGCGAGCCGATCGAGGTGTGCCCCTGGCCGAAGTCGTCGACCGCGATCTTGATGCCGTGGCCTCGGAGCTCGGCGAGCGTCGAGAACACCTCGTCGGCGACGAGGACGCGTTCGGTCAACTCGACGATCAACCGGTCGGGTTCGAGATGAGTGCGTTCGAGCGTGTCGAGCACCTGTCGGGCGAAGCCGTCCCGGCGCGCCTGATGGGGTGAGATGTTCACGGCCACCGACAGGTCGGCGGCCGGGTTGAGGTCGCGCAACTGACGCCCGCGTCGGCACCCTTCGAGGAGCATCTGGGCACCGAGCTGATTGATGAGGCCGGAGTTCTCGGCGACCTCGATGAACAGATCGGGCCGAACGGAGCCGCCCTCGGCGTGGTTCCAACGCGCCAGGACCTCGACCGCCTCGATCCTGTTGGTGTGCATCGACACGATCGGCTGGAACGCCGCCTCGATCTCGCCGTTGGCCAGCGCCTTGTGGAGCTCCCGCTTCATCTCGGCGCGGCGCTGGGTGTCGGCGTCGAGTTCGGGTGAGTGCACCTGCCACGTGGCACGACCGCGGTTCTTGGCCTGGTACATCGCGGCGTCGACCCGTCGGAGGAGCTCGACCCCCGAGATGGGTTCGCCCGCGGCCACGATGCCGATGCTCGCCGAGATCGACACGGTCTCGGATTGGATGCGAAACGGCCGGTTGAGCCGGCTCGACAGTTCGTCGGCGACCCGGGACGCCGCCACGTCGGTGGCTTCGGGGAGGAGGAGGATGAACTCGTCGCCGCCGAGGCGGGCGACGAGATCGTCCTGGCGGACGGCGTTCCGGAGCCGCCCGGCCACGGCCACGAGGAGTTCGTCGCCGGCCTCGTGGCCGAGGCTGTCGTTGACCTCCTTGAATCGATCGAGGTCGAGGAAGAGCAGGCAGAACCCCTTGCTCTCGCCGCCCCGCAGGGCATCGAGCGACGCCTCGAGCCGGCGCTGGAACATCATCCGGTTCGGGAGGCCGGTCAGCACGTCGTGGTTGGCCTGGTGGTGGAGCCGGCCCTGGACCTGATGGAGGCTGGTGACCAGCGCATCGTTGTCGACCGCAACGTTGGCCTGCCCGGCCAGCAGTTCGAGGCACTCCACCTCGTGCTGCTTCGGTTCGACACCGATTCGGGTCGCTGCGGTGAGCAGCCCCGTGGCGGCCCCCTGACTGGCCACGATCGGACAGAGCACGACGGCTCCGAACCCGGCGCTCTGGACCTGGCGTCGGTACTCCGGATCATCATCCGAACCGCCGACGATCACGACCTGGTTGCCGTTCGACGCCTGGTCGGCAGCGTCGGCCACGATGGGGATGTGGTGGAGCGCAGGGCTGACCCCTCCGAACGCCCTCGAGCGAGCGGTCACCTCGACCTCGTCGCCGGTCTGGCCGTGGAACTCGACGACGTCGAATCCCAGGTTCAACGCAGCTTCGACCATGGTCGTCCGGAAGTCGGTGCCCAGCTCGGTGAGGCGGCGGCCCGCTTCCACCACCTCGACGAGCAGCGCACTTCGGCTGGCGGCGACCTTCTGCTGGGCACGCTGGGCTGCGATCGCCTGGAGCAGCTGCTCGGACAGGTAGCCGCCGGGAACGGCGACGAGCAGGACGATGCCCACCCGGTACAGCAGCGTCTGGATCTGCTCGAGGAAGGCGACGTGGGTTTCGGGATCGGCGAAGACCCCCGGAACGCTCAGGTGAAGTGCCAGGTACGCCGCCGACACGCCGAGCCAGGTCAGCATCGCACCCAGCATGCGGAAGCGGAGCGCTCCTTCGAGGACAGGAATGACCAGCAGCGCCCACACCACCTGCTCGTCGAGCACGTCGAGGCGGGAGACGATGACGACCGTGGCCGCGCTGTCGACCGTGAGGATCACCACCGATGCGAGCCAGCCGAAGCGGGCGCCCTCGGACCTCGCCGTGGACTTGGTGATCAGGTTGGTGGCCACCATCGCGACGCCGACGCCGAGGACCATGGCCAGCGGAACGAGGTCGCCGCGCGTCGACGCCGGCTGCGCGAGATAGGGAAGCAGCAGCGCGCCGGCGATGATCAGGCGGAGGCGGCTGAGGGCCCGGTCGACCGAGGCCAGCGGCGATCCCACCGAGGAAGTGGCGACGCTCGATGCGGGTGCGTCGCTCACGGTTCGGTCCGCTTGCGTCGATGAGGATTCGGGGCGAGCACGAGCGCAGCGACGGTGATGGCCAGCCACCCGGCGAAGCCGGCCGTGTTGCCGGACCGGAACCAGTGCACGGGGAGACCGACCATGGGGATGAGCAGGCGCCCGGCACCGACGATCTGGTCGGGCTGAACCGGGAGCGGGTCCTCGTCGGCGTTGGCGTCGCCGCGGGTCCGGTACGCGTCGCCGTCGATCGCCGTGACGCGGTGGATGATCTTGCCGTTCTCGCCCTCGTAGACGATCACCGACCCGATGCCCAACGGTTCGGTGCCGACCGGGGAGGTGAGCACCACGTCGCCCGGCCGGACCGACGGGGTCATCGACTCGCTCATCGTCAGGTTCGGGCTCCAGCCGAAGGCAGCCACGGTGACGCCGATCCACATGGCCAGACAGACGAACACAGTCAGGTAGAGCCACGCCATCATCGACAGGACCGACCGGACGCGGTCGGCCATGGTCGACGTGGGCGCCCGCTCGCGGCGTGCCGGGTGGACGGTGGCCGCGGTCATCGACGAGCCATCGCTGGGGTCGTGGTGTCCGACCACGGGTCGAACCGTGCGTCGGTCCCGAATCGCTGTCGCGTACAGGCATGCCAGCGCGGCGGTTGCGAGGGCGGCCAGTTCGATCCAACGGCCCTCGCGGAACCAGAGCACCGGCGTGCCGATCTCGGGCACCACGAGTCGACCGGCGCCCAGCACCTCCCCCGGATGCAGGCTCTGACCATCGGGACTCTGGTTCGCATCTCCCTTGGTCACCAGAGAACCGTCGTCGTTGACGCTCGAGACCCGGTGGGTGACCAGCCCGTTCCGCTGGGCGTCGTCGAAGACGACGATCGCTCCGGGAGCGAGGCTCTCACGATCCACGGGACGGGCGAGCACGACGTCTCCCGGGCCGATCGTCGGCTCCATCGATCCCGACGTGATCACGACCGGTTCCCAGTCCGTGGCGAGCGCAGGTCCGACCGACATCAGGGCGAGTCCGCCGGCGAGGGTGAGCACGAAGATCGCCCCCGTGCCGGCGACGAACCGGAGGACCCGACCGCCGTGAAGCACCATGGCCTCGAGCTCCCCGGTCCTGCGCGGGCGCGTCCTTTCACGCTTTGGTCGCCATCGCCCGGGCCGAGTTGGTTCCGCCTCGAGACGACGACCCCCGGCAATGCACGGAGCGGTCGGCGTCACCGGGGATCAGGTGTTCTGTGCTTCCCAGACGAAGGTCGCCGTGGCGCTCTTCGCTTGGGCGTTGTCGTCGTCGAGGAGGGTCACGGTGATCTGGTAGGAGCGGGTGGTGGTGTCGGTGGCCCCGGTGAAGCCACCGACGCCGGAGGCGTAGTCGGTGTGGGTGGCGCCGAAGACGGCGAGGGTGTCGTCGAACACCTGCGTGCCCCCGGAGAAGCCTGTGCAGTCGAAGGTGCTCCCCCCTGCGGCGCCGCTCCCGATGGCGATCTGGGTGTCGAGGTACGGCGCGAGGCCGGTGCCGGCGATGGTGCCGTAGAGGGTGACGTCGGCGGTCAGCGAACCGCTGTAGGTCACGTTGATGCAGCGAGTCGCCGTGGTGCCCGGGGCCATGTCCGACAGGTCGAACATCACCTGGACGCCTCCGTCGTCGTCGGAGATCACCACGTCGCCGGAGGCGAAGTTGTTCACCCCGTTGTCGGTGGATGCGGTGAACGCAGCCTGTGAACCTTGAATCGTGAGGAGTCCGACCATGATGAGGGCCACGCCGATGGCACCGATCTGGATGACGAGGCTCCGGCGGCTCCGGCGCGCGTCGGGGGTGGTCGTGGTCTGCATGTGAGCTCCTCCAAGTCTTGGGCCGCGAGAGCGACCGCTCCAGGCTCATCGGTTCGCTGAACGGTGTTCTTGAGCTGCGACGGACAGATGGGTCGTTCGGCCCAGTGGCCTTGCTCCCCGGGCCGGAAGCGGGCTCGGACGGCTCGTCATGGCAGGCTCGTCGACCGTGATCCTGGTCGACGCAACGGGCCTCCGGGCCGAGCGCCCCGGACGCGTGCTCTTCGCAGATCTGTCGCTCACGGTGTCCTCCGGCGATCGGCTGGCGATCGTGGGCGTCAACGGCAGCGGGAAGTCGACCCTTCTCGGCGCGCTGGCCGGCGCACGTCCCGCCGAACGAGGAGAGGTGCGATCGGGGCGCGACACCAGGCGCAGCCACCTCGACCAGGATGCCCCGCTCCCGAACGGCACGGTTGCCGACGTCACCGGCGACCGGTGGGAGGCCGCCGCAGTGCGCGATCGACTCGGGCTGGCCGGCGTCGAGGACCGACCCACCGATCAACTCTCAGGAGGCCAGATCAAGCGGGTCGCGCTCGCTCGGGCCCTGCTCGGCTGCGGTCCTCCGGGCGGCGGCCCGCCCGACGATGCCGATCTGCTGATCCTCGACGAACCCACCAACCATCTGGATGTCGATGCCATCGAGTGGCTCGAGGAGTGGCTGGCCGCCTTCCGGGGTGGGCTGGTGTTGGTCACCCACGACCGCCACGTCCTCGACCGCGTGTGCAACCGGATCCTCGAGATCGACCGCAGCGGCACCCACGCACACGACGGGGGGTACGCGTCGTACCTCGAGGCCAAGGCGGAACGCCTCGAACGTGACGCGAGGACCGAGACCAAGCGAAGGAACCTCGCGCGCGTCGAACTCGCGTGGCTCCGGCGTGGCGCTCCGGCTCGGACCTCGAAGCCCAAGGCCCGGATCGAGTCCGCTTCGGCAACGCTCGCCGGCGGACCCGACGAGGCGAGTCTTCGGGACCGATCGTTGGGCCTGCACCTCGGGACGCCGAGGCTCGGTGACCGGGTGATCGAGTGCGAGGACGTCGGGGCCGAGGTCGCGGGTGCGCGGTTGTTCGCGGGACTGGATCTCCGGCTCGACCCTCGAGAGCGACTCGGCATCGTCGGACCCAACGGCGCGGGGAAGACCACGTTGTTGCGAATCCTGGCCGGACAGCGGCCCCCGGACGTGGGTGACGTGACGGTCGGATCGACGGTGCGGATCGGGATGTTCAGCCAGGACGCGGCCGAGATCGACCCCAACGCACGCGTCCGCGATCTGGTGACGCGCGGCAAGAAGGAGGTCTCGTGGCAGGACAACGCCCTCATGGAGAGGTTCTGGTTCGACACCGACTCACAGTGGGCGCCGGCCGGGACGCTGTCGGGCGGTGAGCGCCGACGGCTGCAACTCCTCCTGGTCCTGCTCGAGCAACCGAACGTGTTGCTGCTCGACGAGCCGACGAACGATCTCGACCTCGACACGCTTCGGGTGCTGGAGGACTTCCTGGACGAGTGGCCGGGAGCACTCGTGGTGGTGTCGCACGATCGAGCCCTGCTCCAGCGCACCGTGGTCGATGTCCTCGTGATCGATGGCGGTGAGGCCGCCCGTCGGCCGGGTGGCCTCGGGTCCTATCTGGAGCAGCGGCGCGAAGGACGCATGCGGGGCAAGGCGGAGGCCAAGGCGACGGCCGTGCCGCGGTCGACGCGAGCTGCACCATCCTCCCTCCGTCGCGACTTCAATGCCGCCGAACGCGAGCTGGCCAGAACGACTGCCCTCCGTGATGCTGCCGTCAGCGACCTCGAGGCGGCGCAGGGCGCAGATCATGCTCGGCTGGTCGAGGTCGGACGGCGGGTGGACCACGCCCAGCGGGCCGTCGAGGACGCCGAGGAGCGTTGGATCGAGCTCGCCCAACTCGTCGAGGAGTCGAATCCGGGGTTGCTCTGAATCTGCCCGTGCGCCTGTGTGAAGATGGCGTTCTTCATCGAGGGGGACCCATGTTTCGATCATCGTCAATCACTCGCGCCGTGACCCGCCTGGGAGGTCTCGTCGTGCTGGCGCTCGTCGCCAGCGGCTGCCTGTACTTCCCCGACGCCCACCGGACGGTCGTCTCCTCCGGAGGCGCCGCTCAGCCTTGGTACTGCCAGGGCACGCCGGCGATCACGAACGCTCAGTGTGAGAGGCGTGCGCTCGACTTCGATTTCCTGCGGTTCTTCGCCCATGCCAATTCGACGGTCGCCGTTGCGACCTCGGCCGGGGCGACGCCGCTCCCCTCGGCTCCGCCCGGCGTGGGCGCCGCATTCACCCTGGCTTCGGCCTCGCCCACGTTCAATCCCGCGGTTCCGCAGGTCGTGTTGTACGCCGGCTCGGCGCCAACCGATCGCGTCGCCGGCGTGGCCCACGTCGTGACGACCGGGCCGGGCGCCGGTCCTCCTGAGGGGTACGACGGTGCCCAGGACGTGTGGACGGAGATCGATGCCGCCGCCGGCACGTGGATGCTGCCGGTGTGGATCGTCCGCGGCTACCTCAACCAGCCCGATGTCTTCGCGGCCGATCACCCGTGCCTCGCGTCGGGCGTGACCCTGACCGCGACGACCGACCAGTGCTTTCTCGACTCACACACGCTGGATCTCGAGGTGCTGGTCACCAACGACGACGGCATCGATGCGCCGGGCATCGATGCGCTGGTCGAAGGCCTGCGAGTGGTGCCGGGTGTCGACGTCACCGTGGTCGCTCCTGCGACGAACCAGTCCGGGACCGGCGACACCACGTCGCCGCCAGGCACGGTCACGGCCGCGCCGGGCGCGACGGCCAGCGGTTTCGCCGGCGTCGCCGTGAACGGCACTCCCGGTGACTCGGTGCTCTGGGCGCTCAACACCGAGCTGGAGACCCCGGATCTGGTGGTTTCCGGGATCAACAGCGGCCAGAACATGGGGCCGATCGTCGAGATCTCCGGGACCGTCGGTGCCGCGCGGATCGCCGCGCGGGCCAATGTGCCGTCGGTCGCGACCAGCCAGGGTCTCGTCTCGGGCGTCCCGGCCGACTTCCCGTCGGGGGTCACTGCCACGCTCGACTGGCTCGAGCAGTGGCGACTCGGACTGGCCGGTGCGCCGTTCATGGAGGTCGCGAACATCAACATTCCGACGTGCACCCCGCCGAGCACCTTGAACGGCACGGTCGAAACGGTGGTCGCACCCGATCTCACCGGTCGGAGCTACACGCTGCAGGACTGCACCTCGACCGTTCCGGCGGGTTCGATCATCGATGATGTCGATGCGTTCAACAACGGCTTCGTCGGCATCGCCGACGTCGGGAAGGACTAGGTGTCCTAGGCGTTCATCCGTGCGCCACTCGTCAATGATCCCCGGGGACGACGACGACCGGGCACGGCGCGTGTGACACGACCTGCTGGGTCACCGATCCGAGGAGCAGCCCGAGGAACCCGCCCTGCCCACGAGAGCCGACGACCAGGAGGTCGGCTCCCTCGGACACCTCCAGCAGGGCGGCTGTTGCCGTGCCACGGACCAGCGTCGCCTCGACCACCGGGTCCGACGCATCACCCCGGACCTCCGCGATGATGGTCTCGAGCCGGTTTCGATGTGATTCCTCCAGCGAGTCCGGATCGATGGGGAGCGGCACCGCGGCCGTTCCGCCGAGGTAGGGCTCGTGCCAGGCGGTGACGGCCTCGAGCCGATCGGCGCGGCACCTCGCCTCGGCCATCGCCCAGGCGAGGGCGGCGCGGGCGTTGTCCGACTCGTCGACGCCCACCACGATCCGGCCCATGGGCCGGATCTTTCCCCGTTCGCCGCCACGGAACAAGGACCGCCGGTCCCGATCGGGCCACGTCCTCGGCCTGCTGAGAGTCGTTGGACCCTTCCCGCGGCCGACGTGGTCGGCGATCCTGAGGCGGCGAGACCGACCGAGACCCGAAGAGGACCTGCTGTGCGCATCCGAGACGTGATGACGACCGACGTGACGGTGGCGAAGCCCGACACCCCGTTTCCCGAGTTGGTCGACCTGCTGATCACCAACGACGTGAGTGGCGTCCCGATCGTCGACGACGACGGCTCGTTGGTCGGCATCGTGACCGAGGCCGACCTGGTGTCGAAGCAGGCCTTCGGCGGCCGGCGCCGGCGTCCCCTCGAGGTCATCGCCGACCTGGTGAGCGGCGGCGAGACCGCCTGGGCCGTGAAGGCCAAGGGTCATCTGGCCAGCCAGCTGATGACATCGTCGAAGGTGGTGACCGCAGCTCCGTCCGAGGACATCCGGGTGGCGGCTCGGCGGCTCATCGAGGGGGATGTGAAGCGCCTGCCGGTGGTCGACCCGGGTGGCCGCCTGGTCGGGATCGTCTCACGGACCGACCTCCTGCGAGCGCTGCACCGCACCGACGAGGAGTTGCACCGAGCCGTGACCGATGCGTTCGCCGACCCGCTGCGGTCACCCGAGCACACCGAGATCGACATCGACGTGCACGACGGCATCGTGTCGCTCACCGGGGCCGCCGACTACCCCTCCGATGTCTCGGTGCTGACTGCGGTCGTCTGGTCGATCTCGGGCGTCGTCGACGTGACCAACGAGGTGGTGGCGCGCCACCCCGACCCGAAGATCTGAGTTCAGCTCAGGTCCTTGTTCGGGTCGACCAGGTACTTCTCGCCGGTTGCCTGCCTGCCGTACCCGCGCACGGCGTCGACGGTCAGCGCCTCCTCGAGCGAGATCACCGCGGTGTAGCTGCTCGCGAACGTCGTCGTGATCTCGGCCGCGACTCGCTCGCGCAGCTCCTGCGCCCGCTGCGGCCCGACGCGGTCGAGGAACACCGGGAGCAGCCAACCCCCCAGTCCCCACGCCATGCCGAAGCTCCGCGTGAGCTCGGTGGGCGATCGGTCGAGCCCACCGTAGATGTACACCTGCTTGTGGGTGCTCGACCCATACCGGCCGGTGGCACCCTGCTTGGCGCTCTGCGCGGCCTCCATCGCAGTGAGGATCCTCCCGGCGAGCGTGCCGCCCCCGGTCGCATCGAAGCCGAGCGTCGCATCGGTGATGGTGACGGCATCGATGAGCGAGCTCATGAAGTCATCGTCGCCGGAGTTGCAGACGTGGGCGGCACCCAGACCCTCGAGGAGCTCGACCTGTTCGGGCCGCCGAACGACATTGACCAGATCGACGCCGTCGACCTGACACAGCTTCACGAGCATCTGCCCGAGGTTCGAGGCAGCGGCGGTGTGCACGAGCGCGGAGTGGCCCTCGAGACGCATGGTCTCGACCATGCCCAGGGCGGTGAGCGGGTTCACGAAGCACGACGCACCTTCCGCCGCCGTGGTGCCGTCGGGGAGGGTGAGACAGGCGTCGACCGGCGCGACACGGAACTGCGAGTACATGGCGCCGCCGAGCGTGGCGACCGTTCGGCCGAGGAGCGCCTGCGCCGCATCAGCGGACCCGGCCGCCACCACGACGCCGGCGCCTTCGTTGCCGAGCGGGACCGGATGGCCGATCCGTCCTTCGACCATCCGCATCAGGTGCTCGGGGATGTCGGCGACGATCGTCCGGTCGGGACCGTCTCCCACCTCGCGGGCCGTCGTCAGGTCGGCGGGTCCGAAGATCGCGCCGAGGTCCGATGGATTGATCGGCGCCGCGTCGACCCGGATCACGACCTGGTCGTCGCCCGGTTCGGGCACGTCGACGTCGACGATCGACAGCTCGAGGGTCCGGTTCTCGGTCACGGTCGAGCGGAGTTGGCGTGGCATGGGTGTCGACCTCCAGGTCGTTCGTCACCCCTGGTCTATCGCCTCGGCCGCGTTCGGGGCCGAGATTCGAGGTCGGCTACGGTCGCCGTTCCGGGGCGCCGCCCCAACCAACCGTCCAGGGAGCACCCATGTCCGAGTCGAACGATGTCGCCACCGTCGATGGAAGCCTGCGCCTCGGCGGTGGGCTCAGCCCGAGCGACCGCGAGGCGGTGCTCGAGCACTTCGGGAGCCTCGAGCACCGGCTGCGTTCGTTCCGTCCCGATGCGGTCGAGCTGTTGTTGTCGATCAAGGAGCGCGACACCCCGAGTCAGCGCACCACCCTCGAGGCCAGGATCGCCGGGTCGCCGACACTGATCGCGATCTCGACCCACACCGGCTACGACGACGCCCTCATCGAGGTCCGCGACGACCTCATCCGGCAGATCACCGATCTCAAGAACAAGAACGAGCCGCGCCACAACCGGCACCTGCGCGACACCGACTGAGCCTTCCGGCTCGACGTGTCACCAGACGCGTATGCCTGGTGACACGTTGTTGATGGGCCAGTAGTGCAGGATGACCTCGCCGTACACGAGCACGCTCAGAACCGCGGCGATGGTGACCCACGTGCCGATGCTGTCGAGCACCCGCCAGCTCTCCTTGGCTCCGTGCTCGACGTCGGTGACCGGGATCTCCTGGCGTTCGGTGACGACGCGGCGGCTGAAGATCGTGCCGAACAGCACGACGAAGAACATGACACCACCGATGAACATGATCATCCCGCCCACCGCGGTGAACATGGTCGGCCAGTGCCAGTTCGGGTTGTCGGCGTAGTAGACCGCGTCGCGGAGCTGGGTCCTGCGGGGGACGCCCTCGATGCCGCCCCACATCTGGCCGCGGGCGAAGATCATCACACCGATCCACCAGACCCAGGCCTGGGCGACGGCCAGCCCCGGGGCGAAGAGCCGCTTGCCGGTGAGGTAGGGCACCAGCCAGTACGAGATGCCCATGATCGACAGGGCGACGGCGGTGCCCACGGTCAGGTGGAAGTGTCCGACGATGAACGACGTGTTGTGGACGACGAGGTTCACGGTGTAGCTCGCGTTGATCAGGCCGGAGGCACCGCCGAGCATGAACGCGAGTCCGGCGAGCAGCTGAGCATTGACCGACGGGTCGCGCCACGGCAACTTGAAGATCCATCCGAACAGGCCTTTGCCGCCTCGCTTGCGGCCCCCTTGCTCGAGCGCGGTGAACACGCTGAAGGCGGTGACCATCGAGGGGTAGAAGATGCCGAAGGTGAGCAGCCACTGGAGGGTCTTCGACGACATCGGGATGCCCGGGTCGGTGAACTGGTGGTGGACGCCGACGGGCAACAGCACGAGGAACGAGACGAAGGCGATCCGCGTCAGGCCGTCGCTGTAGAGCTTCCCGCCGACCTGCCGGGGCAGCAGGCAGTACCAGCTGACGTAGATCGGCAGGAGCCAGAAGTAGACGATCGGGTGACCGGTGAACCAGAACAGGATGCGGGTGAACTGCGGGTCGACGAGATCGCGGAGGCCGAGCGACCACGGGAGTAGCCAGTAGAGGATCTCGGCCGCGATTCCGAGCGAAGCGACGAACCACATGAGCATGGTGATGATCGACGCGAACGCCACCAGCGGGATGCGGGTGCCCTTGGGCTGGTCACGACGCCACTGCCGCAACGTGAGCAACATGTTGAGCGTGGTCAGCCAGGTGCTGACGACCAGGAGGACCGCACCGATGTAGAACGCGGGGGTCGCCTGGAGGGGCGCATAGAAGGTGAACAGCACCGTCGCCTTGTTGGCCAGGATCGCCCACGCGGCGAGGGCCACACCTCCCCACGCGGTGTAGAGCGCCGCGTTCGAGATCGCCCGGCTCGTCATCGGACGCTGGAGCCCTCGCATGGTGAGCAGCGGCATCAGCGCGTTGGCGAACGCGAACGTGAACACGAGGGCCAGGGCGACCCCGTGGAGGGTCAGGCCCTGGTAGTAGCTCTGGAGCACCGGAACCTCGTCGTAGAGGTTCTGACCGTTGCGCTCGAACGCCTGGAGCAGGCCCATCAGCACGCCCAGGAAGAGTCCGAACAACGACAGGTAGAGCTGCCACTTCACCGGCCGGAGATCGGCCGTCGTCACGTTGGGCAGATCGATGCGCCATCCGGTGGCGGCTTGGGCGGGGGGATCGGGCTCGGGTTCGGCCGCTTCGGGCGGTGGATCGTCGAGCAGGGTCATGAGTTGCTCTCCTCGTCAACGATCGTGAAGCGTCCACCCATGTTCTGATGGCCGATGCCGCAGTACTCGTGGCAGATCAGGGAGTACTGGCCCGGCTCGTCGAAGGTGAGCGACACGTCGGTGACCTGACCGGGGATGATCATGGCATTGACGTTGGTGTCGGGGATTCGGATGCCGTGGATGACATCGACCGAGGTCACCGTGAGGTTCACCGTGGCCCCGGCCGGAAGCGTGATCTCGTTGGGGGTCCACTGCCATGCCGCGGCCACCATCACGACCTCGTACTCGTTGTTGCCGAGATCGCGGATGCCCGGTTCGTCGAATGGAGGAGTGCTCCGCACCAACTGTGGGTCGACGCGATCGGCGGGTTCGGGCAGAGAGGCGTGGTCCTGGGTGATGGTGAGGATCAGCGCACCGACGGCCAGACCGAGGAAGACGGCGACCGCGATCATGAAGTACTTCTCGTACCGTTCGATCTTCACGGCCTCAACTCCGTTCCAGCAACGTCACGTACATCCAGACCCACATGGCGATGATGAGCAGCCCGAAGAGCACCATCATGGCCAAGGTGCCGTGGGGCTCGTCCTCTTCTTCCTCGTGGGCGGTGTCGGGTTCGACCTCGCTGCCGTCGCTCACGCTCCGACCACCAGATCGCCCTCCATCCCGGCGTCGAAGTGCCCGGCGATGGTGCAGATGACCTGATAGTTGCCGGCTGCGAGGTTGACGCTGCCGGTGTCGGTCGCTCCGGCGTCCACCGGGCCGATCGCAGCTTCGACGAGTGATTCGTCGAACTCGCTCTCGGATCCGATCTCCTCGCCGAGGGCCAGCACGTTCCAGTTGTGCTCGATCGACCCGCTGTTCTCGAGCGTCACGGGCACATCGGTGTCGGCGACGATCGTCACGTTGGCCGGGTCGAATGCGAACTCACTCGTGACGATGCTGAGTTCGGTCGCCGGTCCGGCCGGCGCTGCCGTGCCACCGCCTTCATCGTTCGACGCCATCACCAAGGCCACGAACGACACCGCCAACGCGACCACGGCGACCACGGTGACCACCGCGAGCCAGGCCGACTGGCCGGGACCGAACAGCAATTCGCTGCTCGTCTCGTCGGTCACCGGTGGCGCCGTCGTGTCGGCAGAGTCATCGGTCGGGTCGTCAGTGACGGTCACATTGCTCCTCAGGTGGTCGCCGTCGGCGGGGGTGCACAGCTTCTAGAACGATTATGGCCCAGCAGGCAAGGGACCTTTGTCACTATCCGGTTCTGCGGCCCGAGTCTCGGCGGTGATGGTCGATTCGATCCAACCGTCCATCCGGCTCCAGCAGTCGTACAGCCACTGCTCGCGCTCGGGTTCGGGCGGGATCTCCGTCGGGGCGACGTACCAGATCCGCGTCGTGATGGCGGAGTCCATGGGCAGACCGCGCCACAGATCTCCGAGGGTCGTCAGCTCCTCGAGTCCGACGTGACCGACGAACGCGACGTGTGCATCGGGGGCGGCGGCGATGGCGGCGAGCGAGCCGGCCGGCTTGGGCGGGAGGAGGTGTTGCATCTGCTGCGCCTGGGCCGCGAGCATCGGCCGACCGATCTCCTCGAGCTTCTCCACCGCGCGCGAGTGGCGCCCTTCGGTGTAGTTGCCGCCCTCAGGGAAGATGACGAGCGCGTCGCCGGCCGTCATGGACCCCGCCAGCTCCCCGATGGCCTCGACCACGGCATCGCCGGCACGACCGGTGCTCGGCACGAACGCGTTGGGAAGGCGGTTGAGCGCGATGTCGACACATGGATCGAGCTGGAGCAGGTCCTTCAGGACGATGCGGGGCTTGCGACCGGCGTCGTTGAGCACCGCGTCGACGAGGAGGAACGAGTCGCCCGGACCCGCATGACGGCTCAACACGAGCAGGGGTTCGGACAGGGGTGCGCTCGTGGCCGTCGGGGTCGTCGTCACAGAACCGGAGGTTGAACGTGAAGCGGGCACTGCCCATCACACGGCGCAGCCACCACGCGGCAAGGCGGTAGTGGATGTCCTGGAACCAGGGAGCATCGAGTTTCCGACCGAGTCCCGAGACGACCCACAGCCCGAAGAGGGCGACCAGCATGACCGACTCGTAGAACAGGTAGACGAACAGGAACCAGGCGACCCGGAGCGGTCTCCAGCGGCCTGGGATCACCCGCGATGCGAACGCCGCCACCAGCGCCCAGATGGGAAGCGTGCTGAAGAGGGCGACGGTCGCGACCACGAACAGCGGGTTCCACACCAAACGGCGGACGAGGTACGGCGGGACCCGCTTCATCGGCGGCCGTTCTGGGCGGCCAGGTATGCGGCGCTGGCCCGCTGGGCTCCGTCGATGAGGGTCGCCGTCTCGCCGAGGTCGGTCCACTTGACCTGACGGCGGTCGTCGAACGCGACGGCGTTCGCGCTCGGGAGCACGTGCATGGTCACGCCGGGGATCTCTCGGGCGCGCTGTGCGCCGAAGCGGTGGCGCCGCGAGATCTCGAACGCGATGAGCGCGGTCTCGTGGATACGCGTCGGGACCCGCAGCGGTTGTTCGAGCCGGCCGACCTGGAGCACGTAGATCTCCGTCGCTCCGAGGTCGAGCGCCCGGTCGACCGGCACCGAGTTCACGAGTCCGCCGTCGTAGTAGTGCTCGCCATCGATCTCGATCGGTGGGAACAGTCCGGGAATCGCGGCCGAGGCGAGCAGCGGCTCGATGAGATCGCCGGTCGAGAACCACTGCTCCGCGGCCTGCTCGATCGATGCGGCGACGCACTCGAAGTGTACGTCCAGGTTGTCGAAGGTTCTGCCCGAAAGGGCATGAACGAGGATCTCTCGGAGATCCGCCGGGTCGTGGATCGCCACCCGGAGTCGGGCGAGGACCTTGCGCGCGTTCGATCACGTTGGAGCGGAGGACCTGAGACGTCTGCACCTCGTCCCACATCTGGCGCAGCCGGCTGATGCCAGCCGAGGTCGGGTCGGCCGAGAACACCGCGCCGTTCAACGCACCGATGCTGGTGCCCAGGACGAGGTCGGGCGTGATCTCGGCGTCGACCAGGGCCTGCAGCATGCCGACCTCGACGGCACCCCATCGCCCACCGCCCCCGAGCACGAACGCGGTTCGAGGTGTCGATTCCTGGCCCACCGTCAGACCCTACGGTGCGATCAGGTGGCGGCTGGCCCTGGTTCGCTAGGGGGCGGTGGGGTCGCGCCTTGCGCCGGTTCGAGGCCACCCTGATCGAGGCGGAACGGCGGGTACTCGTCGGTCATCAGCGCGGCGTAGGCGATGACCCGGTAGACCCAGCGGTTCCCGCCGATGATCAGATCGAACATGCCGAGTGGATAGCGCTTGCGGACCAGCAGCACGACGCCGACGAAGAGGGTCAGCAGAGGAAGCAGGCCGATGCCGACGGCCTCTTCGGTCCCCGACGCTGACGCCGCGGTGCCGCCGACCAGGAGTCCCACGACCAGGTACTGCGGGATGGCGAGGAGCCACCACTTCACCAGGACGAGGCCGCGCGACAGCGTCTCGGGCGGGTCGATCTCGAGGGTCGCCGGGTAGTCCGGCTCGGACCCGAGGCTGAACGGTGGGTAGCGGTCGGTGCCGATGCCGGACGTGGCGTAGTAGGACACGCGCCAGGACCAGCGGAGGACGCCGACCCCGTAGTCGAACAGGCTCGCGGGGTAGCGACCGGTGAACAGGATGGCGAAGAACGCGATCGTCGTCGTCACCAGGAACCCGATCCAGAGGAAGAAGAGCACGATGTAGTGAGGGATGGCCAGGAACCACTTCACCAGCCACTGCCAGCTCGACAGATCGGGGTCGACTCGCGCCTCGAGCGTCACCGGCGTGCCCGGTCGGGGAGTCGGGCTCGGAACGGGAGCGGGTGGAACCGTCGTCGCCGTCATCGGTTCGGCCGCAGCGCCGCGGGCGCCGAACACGATCAGGGCGATCGAGCCTACGGTGAGGAAGAACCCGAAGACCATCAGTCCGATGGCGAGGGGCAGCACGATGCCGGCCTTCACCCCCACGTCGACGTCGGCGGCCACGGCGGGCGAGCCGTCGGCGTTCATCAACACGGCCGCCCAGCGCCCACTCTCGGCCTCCCACACGATCTCCTGGGTACCCCGGCCGCTCGCACTCACCGTCCAGAACGACTGCTCGGTCGGCGGATCGATCTCATCGCCGCCCTGCCTGGTGCGGAAGACGGGCCCGTCCTCATCGAGTCGGCGGATCTCTTCGTGGGCCACGCTCGAGAGGTAGAGGTCGACCTCCCTCTCGGGTCCGATGCCCACGAAGATGTCCTGTTCGCTGCTCGCCCCGGTCACGCGGAGTCGCACGTCCGCATCGATCGCGTCGAAGAACTCATCGGGGCTTCCCGGGTCGGCGGTGAGGTCGACGTCCTCGGTGGTGATGGCGACCGTCGGGGTCTCCAGCCGATCAATGCTCGCGTCGAAGAAGCCGGTGTCATCGCGACCGAACGCGTACCCGAGCCCGAGGGCCGAGCCGCCGAGCAAGGCACCGATCCCCGGAAGGATCAGCACGACTCCGATGACGAGGGCAACGATGCGTCCGGGCTTCATGGGCATCTCCTGCGTTGTGACAAGCGTGGGGGCGACGCGCCCCTCGGTCGCAGGGCGCGTCACCCGGGTCGACGCTAAGCCCCCATCCGCGAACAGGGCAGGGGCGAAGGTCCTGATTCCGGAGGCCGGTGGACGAGTCCGGTGCCCTGCCGTTCGGTCAGTCCTCGGGTGCCTCCAGCTCTTGAGCGACGAGGGCCGCGAGGCGTCGGAGCTCGTCGAGTTGGGGTTCGGTCAGCAGACGAGGGCGGTAGTCGACCACACACAGGGTCCCGACGGTGCTGCCATCGGAGAGCTCGAGTGGTGCCCCGGCGTAGAAGCGCACTCGGGGACCTTCGGACACCGCAGGGTTGTGGGCGAAGCGTCGGTCGTCGAGCGCATCGGGCACCTGGAAGATGTCGTTGTCGAGGATGGCATGGGCGCAGAACGACAGGTCGCGCGGCGTCTCGTCGAGGTCGAGCCCGTGGGCCGACTTGAACCACTGGCGGTCGGAGTCGATCAGGCTGACCAGCGCGACCGGCATGTCGAGCAGCGAGCTCGCCTCCTGGGTGTAGCGGTCGAAGCGGGCCTCGGGTGGAGTGTCGAGGATGCCGAGGTCCTGCAAGGCCCGGACCCGCGTCTCCTCGTCGTCGGGCAGGGGGGCGTTCTGCCAGAGGCAGGCCTGGCGCAGCAGCGAGGCGTGCAGCTTGGTGCGGACGTAGACCGCGCTGAACGGCCAGAGGAGCCAGTCGCCGAGCGAGCGTCGGTCGCTCTGTGCACCGACGTTCGACGACGACACGGTCACGATGCTCACGTCTCGGGCGTAGTCGGTGCGCAGATCGCGGATGTCGCCTTCGAGGTCGAGGACGTCTTCGAGCACGATCACCGCAGGCTCCTCGGTCCGGGCGATCCGCAAGGCCTCCACCGGCTCGGTGGTCTCGGATATCTCGAGCCCCTCGGCCTCGGCGGCTTCGCGCACGACCGTTGCGATGTCGGGGCTCTCGACGGCGATCAACACCGACCGGCTCACGTCCTCGAGCGCGGGCTGACGGGTGGCGGTGGCGTTGGTGGCGGCGACCGTCGAAGGCGATCTGGTTCCCACGAGCTCGACGGTGCTGCCTTCGGCTGCCGCGAAGACTTCGGTGTCGGCGCCGGCGGCGCGGGCTCGGGCCTCCTCGACGATGGTGTCGATCTCGTCGTCCGTGCGAGCGGGGTCGTGGTGGAACAGGGCGAGGCGGGCGGCGTTCGCCTGGCACGCGGCGTCGACGACGTACTCGACCGTGCTGTGGCCCCAGCCCAGCTTCGACACGTACTCGTCCGCCACGTACTGGGCGTCGTGGATGACGAGGTCTGCGTCGGCCAGGAAATCGAGGTGGCCTCGGTCGTGGCGGTTCATCGTCAGGTCGCCGCCGCCGGCGAGCTCGGTGTGGTGCGGTTCGTGGTCGGATGCGTAGACCATCGTCGCACCATCGGCTTCGAGTCGGTAGCCGAGGGTGAGCGCCGGATGGTTGAGGTACTGGGTGGTGATCCGGGCGTCATCGATGTCGAACGTGCCCTCGACCAGGTCGTGGTAGGTGACGTTGGCGGCCAGCTGCTCGAGGCTGACCGGGAAGTAGGAGTACTGCATCTGGCCGGCAAGGGTGTCGATGAGCGACCCGCCCAGCCCACGGGGACCGTAGATGTGCCAGGTGCTCTCGGGCTGGAACAGCGGCGCGAAGAACGGCAGCCCCTGGATGTGGTCCCAGTGGGTGTGGCTGATGAGCAGGTGGCCGTCGAGCGGTGCTCCGTCGCTTCGGGCCATCAGATCGGCGCCGAGACCGTGGGCGCCGGTGCCGCAGTCGATCACGAGCAGGGTTCCGGTTCCGGTCCGGACCTCGACGCAGGAGGTGTTGCCGCCGTAACGGAGCGTGGTGGGACCCGCTTTGGCGATCGAACCCCTGGTCCCCCAGAACGTCACTCTCATTGTCGGACCCCCTGGGTTGCGACGGTACCTCCTCTGCTCGCCAGGGACCGCCTCACTCGGTGTGCAGGTCGCCCTCGCACGTGCCGTCCCTGCGGCCCGCCGACCCGCCTCGTGCCATCATCTGCCATGGTCGATGTGATCCCTCGCGCCCGCGAGCGAGTCGAAGCGATCGGGTCATCGCCCGCGGTCCGGTCCCTGCTGTCACGGAAGGTCGCGCCGTACCTCCAGCAGCTCCGCGACGAAGGCGATGCCGCTTCGGAGACTCTCGAACACGCGCTGGTGGGCTGCGAGGTGTTCACCGACCAGTTCCTCGAAGAGCTGAGGAGCCGGGGCGACGACCGAGCCGATGACATCGCCGCCCGTTACGTCGACTCCGAGCTCGCGCTCACCTACGAGCGCCTCATGGGCGACCTCGTGCGGTTGCCGGCCGCCAGCACCGATCACGCCGTGATGGTGCAGGACTTCCTGAACGAACCGCTCGAGTTGCCCGAGTGGCACTCGCCGCTGATGGTCAAGGTCGGCCAGGAGGTGTTCTGGCGCTACTTCGCCCAGCTCGGGCTCGGACTGTGGATGGGATCGATCCCGTCGGGCTACCTGGCGAGACGTGACGCAGTGGCGCTGGCCGAGAACGTCCGGCTGGTGTCCGACGACGACGCCAAGCGTCGCTTTCTCGAGACGGGCCAGTTCTTCCTCGACGTGTTGACCCCCGGCAGCCTGGAGCCGGGCGGTGATGGCATCAAAGCCATCCGGCTCGTGCGGCTCATCCACGCCGGTGCCCGTCATCTGGTCAAGAACCACGACGACCTCGGCGACGAGTTGGCCGAGTGGAACTCCGAGCTGGGCGAACCGATCAACCAGATGGCGCTGCTCGGCGTGATGTGCACGTTCAGCGTGGTGGGGCTGCAGTCCCTCGATGCGTTCGGCATTCGCCTCACGAGTGAGGAGGAGGAGGCCTACGTCCACACCTGGTGTGTGGTCGGCCACGTGCTGGGGATCGACGACGACCTGCTCCCGATCGATCTGGACACCGCCCGATTCGTGTGGGAGCGCATCAAGGAGCGTGAGTTCGGCTCGAGCCCCGAGGGCTACCGGCTGGCCGCGACGGCCATGGGCGTGATGCACGAGCTCATCCCCGCGCGGTTGTTCGACGGGTTCGCGGCCACGACCGTCCGCAAGATCATCGGTGACGACGAGGCCGACATGCTCGCCATCCCGCCCGCCGACTGGACCGCCAGGATCTTCAGTGCCATCGCGGTGACGGGCCGCGTGGCCGATCGTTTCAACCGCAGCAGCCCCGCCGGCAACCAGTTCTCGGCCGTGATGGGGCGCTACGCCTTCCGCCGCTTTCTCGAGCTCACCAGGGACGGCGAGCGACCGAGCTTCCAGATCGCCGACGAGCTGAAGGTGCGCCTCACCATCAGGGCCCGGACCATGAAGCGGGCCCGTCAGGTGCGAGCCAAGGGGGGCCAGCTGAGGGCGACGATGGAACCCAAGGTCCGCGCCCGCGGCGCGGATCTCCGCCACAGGGTCGAGGCACGACGACGGAGGACATCATGACGGAGGACATCATGAGGCAACGTCTGAGCTGGTACCGCGTCAAGACGTCGCTGATCGGCATGAAGCGATTGGCGACGATGCCGCAGGAGGACAAGGACGCCTGCATCGACGCCTATCACTTCTTCCAACGCATGCAGGATGGCGAAGAGACCGAGACCGAGGACGAGACGCAGGCGGTCGCGGCCTACTACAAGGTCCTGAACAACCTGCTGTCGGTCGTCGACCTCGAGAAGCTCTACATCCCGCCGCAGCTGGACGAGAACCAGGGCCTCTACGGGAATCAGATCCTGTGCGAACAGGACCTGCTGAAGGAGCTGGATCTCGACGCGCCGGCGGATGCTCATCTGCTCGACATGGGGTGCGGAAGGGGGCGGATCTCGTACCACCTGGCCTCGCTGACCGGCGGACAGGTGTCGGGCTACAACATCGACCCGGATCAGATCGAGAACGCGATCGACTGGGCGGCGAAGTGCGACATGAGCCACCGCCTCCACTACCAGGTCGGCAATCACCACGAGCCGCTCGACTACGCCTCAGGCACCTTCGACGGGTGCTACTCGTTTCAGGCGGTGTGGCCGTTCTTCAAGAAGGACGAGCTGGATGCGCACGCGGCGGAGATGTTCCGGGTGCTGAAGCCAGGCGCCCGGTACGCCTGCTCGGAGTATCTGCTGACCCCGTTCTTCGACTGGGACGACGAGCAACACGTGGCCCTGCACCGGTCATACCTGCCGACGCTGGCGGCGACCCAGTCGATGTACCCGGCCGATGTCTGTGCGGCGTTGGAGCGAGCCGGGTTCGACGTGCTGGTCTCTGCACCCTCCAAGAGCGAGGCTTGGCCGATCTGCGAGCAGAAGCGCGACCTGATCCTGCGAGTTCGGATGGCCGTGAGGGCGCTCGAGCGGGTGCGCATCATGCCGCCGTGGGTCGAAGAGGCGCTCGATCTCCTCCAGACCGGCGGCGAGTCGTGGACGCAGGCCGAGAAGGCCAAGATCGCCGATCTGAACTGGCGGATCGTCGCTGAGAAGCCGGCGAACTGAGGTCGAGCACGAAACCCGACGCACCCCTCGCGCCTGCGTCAGACCTCGATCTGCATGCCTTCTGACGCCATGGCGACCGACCCGTCTGCGCCCATCAGCAGTTCGGCCTCGGTCAGCAGGCCATCGAGCGCACGGTCGTCGTGGTAGGGGTCGTGGTGGAACAGCACCAGTCGGCCGACGTCGGCCTTCCGTGCGAACTCGACCACATGGGCGGTGGCCGAGTGACCCCACCCGACGTGGGCGGGGTACTCGCCGTCGCCGTACTGGGCGTCGTGGAGCAGCACGTCGGTGCCGGCGGCCAGGTCGTAGCCCGAGATCCATTCGCCGTCGAGGGCGGCGAGATCGGCGCCGAGGGCGGGTTCGTGGTCGGGGAGATAGGTGAGCGATCGTCCCGCCTCGGTGATGCGGTACCCGACCGTCGGACCCTGGTGGGTGACCGCCGATGCGATCACCTCGACCGAGCCGATCGTGACCGCCTCGGCGGGCGCATCGTGGAAGACCACGGTGGCCGGGATGTCGCGGAGGCGGACCGGGAACAGTGGCGGGGCGAGGTAGAGCGCGATGCGGTCCTCGAGCGACTGCACCGGCGACGGTGGCCCCCAGATGTGCACGGTCATCTCCGGGTCGAAGAGGGCCCGGAAGAAGCCGAGCCCCTGCAGGTGATCGAGGTGAAGATGACTGAGCATCAGGTGGACCTCGACGACGTCCTGCTGCTGGAGCTCGACGCCGAGCGGGCGAAGACCGGTGCCGGCGTCGAGCACGATCACGTCGCCCGACTCGGTGCGGACCTCGACGCATGACGTGTTGCCGCCGTACTGGACGTTCTCGGGTCCCGGGGTGGCCACCGACCCCCGGCACCCCCAGACGCGAGCCTTCATCGGCCTTCCCAGAAGATGGTCATGACTCCGTGGAGCTCGTCGGTCGACCCGAAGAGCGGCAGGGACGTCACCTGGATCTCGTGGTCTTCGCCGTCGAGCGACCGGGCCCGCAGCTGTGCGTGGGCCGGTTCGAGCTCGTTGAACGTCACCGCCGTCGGCGTGTCCCGGCGCGCCAGCTCGGCTCCGTCGTGGGCCCGCAGGTCGAGCAACGCCGCGAACTCGAGCACACTGATCTCGCCCACCTCGCCGAAGCTCCGGCCGAAGAACTGCTCGGCGGCGTCGTTGTAGAACACCAGGGTGCCGCCGGCATCGATGAGGAAGATCGGCGTGGCCAGGTTCGCGGCCAGTTCTCTCGCCACGATCAGGGCCAGCGCCTTCGGTGACATGGTCCTCGCTCCCAACATCTGCGCTCTCCGCCGCGACGCACCCCCGTGCCCACGTCGGGCGCCGGTCGGCGCCGAGCGCACCGTACTCTGACCGGCCCGGCGCAGGTGCCCCGAGCAGCGGGGTCAGCTCGAAGCCGACGGCCACCCGGGGCGCTGGTGGTTCGGCGGATATGGCCCGCTCACGTGGATGCTCACCGCATCCCCGTAGTCCCAGAGCCTCACCTGGAAGTCATAGGCCGGGGAGTACTGCAGGTGGATCGCCTTGTCGGTCTTGATCGCCTCGACGATCGCCGCCCGCATGCCCTCGAGCAGCGCAGGTGGCATGTCGTGGAGGTATGCGGCCTCGTCGTCGGTGAGCCCTGCGCCCGCCTTCGCTTCGTCGATGAGCGAGCCCGGCTCGGAGAGCCGGAGAAGGCCCTCGTCGTCGTCGCCGACCCCCGTCACCACGTCGCACTTGAGTATCTCGGCGAGCTTGTCGATCACGAGCGCCATCGGCATCGGGAAACCTCCACGTGTCTTCGATTGGTTTGTAGCAGTGTGGTTGCCAAGGCCGATGTGCGCAAGGCTCGTGACCGAGGCAGCCGATGAGTAGTCATGAAAAGACCGTGCTCTTCACGGACATGGAGGCCTCGACCGAGTTCAGTGTCGCGCGAGGCGACGAGGACGCCGTCGCCCTCCTCCGTGCCCACGAGGAGACTGTCCGCGGGCCCGTCGTCGAGCACGGTGGTGTCGTCGTCAAGAACACCGGCGACGGGTTCCTGGCGGTGTTTCCCTCGAGTGAATCGGGTGTGCGGGCCGCGCTGGGCATCCGTGCGCGCATCGCCGACCACAACCGGTCCCATCCGGAGACGCCGCTGCGCGTTCGACTCGGACTGCACACCGGCCCGGTGATCGAGGAAGACGGCGATGTGTTCGGCCTCACCGTGTCGACCGCGGCCCGAGTCACCTCCAAAGCGGCTGCCGACCAGGTGCTGGTGTCCGAGGTCGTGCGGCTCGGGGCGGTCGGCGGCGACGAGTGGGCCTATGTCGACCGTGGCTCGTTCTGGCTCAAGGGACTGGACGAGAAGTGGCGTCTGCACGAGGCCGTCCCGGCCGGTGAGGAGACGGTCGTGTCGCCGGGCTTCGGGGATCAGGTCGCCTTCGTCGGTCGCGATGCCGAGCGGGCCGAGCTCCGTCGCTGCGTCGAGGTCGCCGATGGTGGTCACGGCAGCTTCGTCGTCGTGACCGGCAGCACGGGCTGCGGCAAGACCCGCCTGGTCGAGGAGATCGGGCTCGAGGCCGCAGCGAGGGGCATGCGGTTCATCGTCGGCCGGTGTCACGACACCGGCTCGTCAGAGCCCTACGCGCCGTGGGTCGACGTGGCCGAGGCGGCGGAACGAGCCATGAGCCCGGCCGCATTCCGCCAGGTCCTCGGGACATCGGCCGGTGAGATGGCCCGACTGCTGCCCCATCTGCGCGCCCACTATCCAGATGTCGGCCCGGCTGCCGATTCGGGTGCGCCCGAGACACGGCGCTACTTCTTCACCAACGTGCGCGATGTGCTCGGTCGCCTGGCCGCTCTGCGACCGCTGGTCCTCCTGCTCGACGACCTCCAGTGGGCCGATGTTCCGACCCTGTTGCTCCTCGAGCACTTGGCCCTCGAGCTGGCCGACCTCCCGATCCTGGTCGTCGGCACCTACACGCTCGAAGAGGTCTCGACCTCGACCCCGCTCCACGCCGCGCTCGCCCGGATGCATCGGCGGAGCACCGTCGAGTCGATCACTCTCCCGTCTCTGACGCGAGACGACCTCGCAGCGCTGCTGGCCGATGCCGGTGGCGCCGAGGCGCCCGACGACCTCGTCGACGCCGTCCACGAGCGAACCGAAGGCAATGCGTTCTTCGCCGGTGAGATCGTGCGCGAACTCGTCGAGCTCGGTGGCGTGGTCGACGAGTCGGGCTGGAACCCGGAGTTCAGGCTGGCCGACCTCGCGGTGCCGGTGGGCGTCCGCATGGTCATCGAGAGCCGGTTCGAGAAGCTGCAGCCGATCACCCGGACCGTGCTCGGGCTCGCGAGTCTTCTCGGCCGGGACTTCAGCCTCGAGCTGCTCGAAGCGCTCGCCGAGGTGTCCGAGGACGATCTCCTCGACGCGGTCGACGAGGCCGAGCGGATGCGCCTGATCGTCTCGACGGTCGAGGCCGACTCGGTCCGCTTCGCGTTCCAGCACGAGATGATCCGTCAGACGTTGCTCGGCCAGTTGTCCCACACCAGGGTCCAACGACTCCATCGTCGGGTCGCCGAAGCACTCGAGGAGGTGTACGCCACCTCGCTCGCCTCGCACGCCGCCACCATCGCATCGCACCTCGAGCAGGCGGGCCCGTCGGTGGCGCCCGAGCGGAAGACTCGGGTGCACCTGCTCGCCGGCGATCGGGCGCTCGAAACGGCTGCGTTCGAAGACGCGGTGCCCCACTTCACCCGGGTGCTCGAGCTGACTCCAGCGAGCGACCACGGTGCTCGGGCCGGTGCGCTCGAGCGACTGGCCACGGCCGAGCGGAGCCTCGGAGATCTCGAGGCGGCGCTGTCGTCCTGGGACAAGGCACTCGACGCCTTCGAGGCGGCGGGCGACGCCGACGCGGTGGCACGCACGGCGCTCGACGCCGCGCTCCAGGTGGCCTGGTGGCGGCGAGGCCGTGACGTCACCCGGTTGGTCGGTCGCGGGCTGACGGCGTTGGGCGACACGCAGAGCGCCACACGAGCGGGTCTCCTCGCGGTGGCCGGGATGCTGGACAGCCAATCGGGGAACTACGAGCTCGGCCAGGACCTGCTCGACGAGGCCCTCGCGCTGGCCCGGATGGAGAACGACGACCGCATCATCGGGGTCACGCTCTACGCCGCCACCACGCACTACTTCGCCTACCAGCGATTTCGCGAGACGGTCGAGGTCGGGGTCGAGGGCATCGGGCATCTGCGCAACGCCGGCGACGTCTGGAACCTGGCCAATCTGCTGGGCTACGTCGGGGCCGCACAAGGCTGGCTCGGTCGATTCGCCGATGCGGCCGAACTCGGTCGCGAAGGCGAAGAACTCGCGCTTCGACTCGGCAACTGGTCGGCCTTCGTGTTCACCGAGCAGGCCAGCGTCTTCGAGGATGTCGGCAGCCGGCCATCTGCGTCCGCGCTCGAAGACCGAGGCAGTCGGGCCCTCGAGATCGGAGAGGACATGGGGTTCGGCTGGCTGGCCTCGATCGGTCACTCCCGGATCGGCCTCGCCGCGTTCTGGCGGGGCGACTGGAAGGAGGCCCTCGTCGAGTTCGAGGGAGCGGCGAACATCGAGGTCCGCGGGGCCACGGGCGGTCACCTCGGCCGGTTGATGCTCATCCACGCCTACCTGGGCGATCGCGATGCTGCCCTCGAGTTGGTCGAACGCGCTCGAGCCGACTTCCCGGTGCCGGGGCGCCCGACGTCGATGACCTCGTCGGGACTGGCGGCGAGCGCGATCGAGGTGTTCACGATGCTCGGGGAGCGGGACCAGGCCGCCGCGCTCGAGGCCACCATGGACGAGCTCGCGGCGTCGGGCGTCATGATGCGCGGGTGGGACTACCGCCTGGTGGCGACCCTCCAGGGCATCGCTGCGACGTGCGCAGGCGACTGGGATCGCGCCGAGGGCCGGTTCGAGCGTGCACTCGAGGTGAGCCGGACCTTGCCCATGCGTCGAGAGGAGCCGGAGGCCTGTCGGTTCTTCGCTCAGATGTTCACCGAACGTGCCCGACCGGGCGATGGCGAACGGGCGCGAGAGCTGCGCGAGCGCGCCATCAGCGGCTACGAGGAGTTCGGCATGCCCGGCCACGCAGCATTGGTCCAGCCGGGCACGTACGGGGTTCGCGGGCCGTCATCCCGGTCGGTGACCCGACGCTGAGGCACACCCGGACGCAGCAGAGGCGCGGGTCCGGCGATCTGCCACTAGCATTGGTCTTCCGCTGGAAGAGTCGCCTCGTTTGGGCAGGACGGCCCCGTGCTGTCGCCCCGTGCAGGCTCGACGCCTCGACCAACCGAGTCGAGGAGCCGCCATGCCCGTGCCGTCAGACCAATTGCCTGCCGATGACGGGGCGGTGCTCTCCAAACGTCAGTGTGGGCGCTGTCAGGGACAGTTCGACGGCGATCCGGATCTGGAGCCCTTGGCGATCCCGGAGTGGTGGGCCTGTGCCGCCTGCCGCGCCGTGCTGTTCGGTGACTCTTCGGTGCTGCAGTCTCCCGAGGCCTGAATCCGCCGTTCCCGGTTCGGCGGCGGCACCGCCCAGCCCGCAGGTTACGCCGAACTGGGATGGCGTTCTGGCCTGGTGGTCGAGGCGAGAATGGCCAGGAGGATCTGAGCGAGCGCGGCACGCTCCTCCGACCGTCGAGAATGGGGCACAGTAGGTGGCGGTGGGACCCGGACGATCACCCCACAGGAGGCTCATGAGCCGCAGCGTCGCTGTCATCGGAGCAGGCTCTTGGGGAACCTGCTTCGCCTCGGTCTGCGCCCGCAACAACCCCACGGCGCTGTGGGTGCGGCCCGACGAGTCCGACGTCGCCCACGAGATCAACACTGAGCACACGAACACGACCTACCTCCCGGACGCGACACTTGCCGTCCGGCCTGGTCGCGACGACCGACATGGCCGACGCCGTGGCTGGTGTCGACTGCGTGGTCATCGGGATCCCGTCGCGCTGGACGCGCGCCGTTCTGCGTGATCTCCGCGAGCACGTCGAGCCCGGCGTGCCGATCGTGAGCCTGGTGAAGGGGCTCGAGGCCGGTACGAATCTGCGCATGACCGAAGTGGTCGCCCAGGAGTTGCCGGGGCATCCCGTCGGTGCGCTCAGCGGACCGAACCTCGCCCGAGAGGTCGGGCTCGGAATCGCCTCCGCGAGCGTGCTCGCGTTCGCAGAGGTCGAGACCGCTCGCGAGCTGCACACGCTCTTCGACACGGCCAGATTCCGGGTGTACGTGAACCACGATGTCGTCGGGGTCGAGGCCGGCGGTGCGCTCAAGAACGTCATCGCGATCGCGACCGGGATGTCGGACGGCGCCGGCGGTGGTGACAACACACGGGCCGCGATCATCACGAGAGGGCTCGCCGAGGTCACCCGGCTCGGCGTGGCCATGGGGGCCGAAGCTCAGACGTTCGCCGGGCTCGCCGGCGTCGGCGATCTGGTTGCGACCTGCACGAGCACGCACAGCCGCAACCACTTCGTGGGCGAAGGGCTCGGGCGTGGTCGCACGCTCGATGAGATCCTCGCCGAGATGACCCAGGTCGCAGAGGGCGTGAAGTCGGCACCGGTCGTCCTCGAGCTCGCCGCCGAGCACGATGTTCCGGCCCCGATCTGTTCGGTGATCAACGCGGTGCTCGAGGGTGAGATGAGTCCCGGCGAAGCCCTTCAGTCGATCGTGCGCCAAGAGGCCGGCCACGAACTCGAACCGGGCTGATCACCACGAACCACTCTGACCCACCCGCTCGGTCCTGGGTGCGCTAGGGCGTGAGCGGTGCGACCGTGAGTTCGGCGACCTCGATCAGTTGTTCAGCGGTCATGTCGTCGCCGGCGACGACACCGACGACGCGTCCACCGACGGCGTAGTAGAGGAACTTGCCGTCGCTGAGACCGCCGTCGCCGACGTCGACCGGTTGGGGGTCGGAGTCGAAGAAGGCGAACTCGGTCGCGATCGCGATCCCGGCGTCGCCGGTCTCGCCTTCGAGTTCGCCGCTCGTGGGGACGGCGACGAGGAGGTTCGTCCCGTTCGCTGCGCCGCTCGCCCGAGCCTCGTCGCTGGTTGCGTAGTTGACCGAGCATTGCGGCGGAGTATCGAGCGACTCGACGGTCCCGAGCTCGCCGTTCATCACCGCGACCATCTCCTCGACCGGGAGCGCGTCGCAGACGGCCTGAGGAGCGAGGTCGGGCGCCGACGGGACGTCGCTCCCGCTCGACGAGCCCTCCTCGTCGATGGCGTTCTCGGTGTCCGTTCCGTCGTCACCGGGCGTCGCCGTCGAGTCGTCGCTCCCTCCACACCCAGCGACCGCCAGCATCATCAGCATGCCGATGGCGACCTTCAGGGATCGGCTTCGGAGCGGTCGATTCATGGGTTGTCGTCCCCGTTCTCGGTTGGCAGGGACGGTGAACGTAACAGAGCGTGCGCGAAGGCGTGCTCGGCGCCAAGCTGCTCGGCGACGGCATCTCGATCGTCGCCTGAGGGCGGGTCAGCAGCTCGTGCCGTTGTGGTTCGGCAGCAGCGACCGACACGGTTGATGGCCGCGATTCAGGACCAGGATGTCGAAGCGGTGCAGGCGTGCGTCGCGTCCGGCGACGATCTCGAGTTCGGAGATTTCCGGGGTCAGACCGGCGGCAGAGGACGAGTCAGCCGAAATCGTGCAGCTCCTACCCGACGCGGGGGCGAACAGGGGGGCTGCCGGGTCGGGCAGATACCTTGTCGCCGTGCTCCAGCTCGCGAAGAAGTCGGTGACGAGCACCTACCGCGTCACGGACCACGTGCGGACGGGGCAGATCTCGGTGACCGCCGACCCGGCAGTCCTCGAGGGCGACGGACCGGATCTCCGGATCGACTGCACTCCGCCCGACCATGCCTCGTTCAGGATGGTTGTCGCCGGTCAGACGGTGGCCACGGCGACCGATCTCGTCGAACCCATCAGGAAGCTCGAGTACCGGATCGAGTTCCAGCAAGGTGCCGTCGAACTCCGCAAGCCCGCCCAAGGCCTCAAGCCGTTCGCCGTGCTCGACGGTGACGGCGCCACCCAGATCGGGAGCGTCGTCATCGGACGAATCACTGGGCGAAAGCTCACCGTGGAGGTGTCCGACGGCATCCCGTTCGAGGTTCGGCTGTTTCTCGGCTGGCTCGCGATGCGCCACTGGAACGCAGCCGCCAACCAGAAGATCGTGCAATAGCGGAACGCTGCCGGCCCGGTCTGCTCGTCAACATGTCCTCGATCGCATCGCGCCACCAGTGGGCGTCCTACGGGATCGACGCGCCATGGCGAATCCGCCCGCCCGACGGGGTCTGGCCAGACCGCTACGGCGATACCGCATCGTGAACATGCCAGCGACGGCTGCGACGACCTGGAGACAGGCCCCTGACCCGGCGAAATCGTTGTGGGTTCCACAACGACTGGGCCGCGAGAGACTTGCACCCCTGACCCTGTGCGGGCACGAGTGCGGTTCGTTCAGTCGAGGAAGACCACGCCCGCCACGGCTTCGACTCGTACCAACACTGTCTTGCGGTCGTGGGTGACCTCGATCAGGCCCTTCGGGTTCTCGAGCGCCTTGCGAAAGGCATCGGCATCTGCGACGTCGACGACGAGGTTGTCGCCGCCCACGAAGTGCATCTTGATCATGTTTCGTCTCCGAGATGCATCCGTGCGTCCCTATCCCCATCACCACTACGATCCGCCGATTCCCGAATGCGAGCCGCACTGGTCGTGCCCTCGGCGAGCTTGCGTCCGTAGTAGGTCCGCCCCGGGGTGCGCTGCGGACCTGGGTGACCGCGATGTGGTCGACGTTGCATGGCGCTGATCGCCGGTTCCAGGACCGGTATGGACCTTCGCGGCCACCCGACTTCGGAGCACGGCCCATGGGCTGCAGTGCGGTGTTCCGACGTGCCGGACGCAGGCCCCTCGATCGTTGACTCTGGGGAACTCGTGCGCACCAGTCCCGCCCCAGCGGATCGGATGCCATCACCGGGTCGACGCCGTCGGGACTCCTACTGTGACGGTTGATGCAGACACAACCCGTCGTCCCAACCGACTTCGGTGGGGGAAACCCGGCGTTCAGCGACAAGATCCAACGCGAGTACCTCTCGGGCGCCACGTCAGCACCCAAGACGATGTCGGTCGGTGGGGTCACCATCAAGACGGCCGCGTTCCTCATCGTGCTCGTTGCCGGCGGAGCGTGGGGGTGGGCCTCGGCAACCGAGCCGGTGGGGGTCGATCTCGGCACTGGATACGCGAACACCACGGTCACGATCCCCGGCGGGTTCTGGCTGGCGTCGTTCGGCGCTCTGTTCGTCGGCATCATGATCGCCGTCAATCCTCGACGAGCTGCGCTGCTCGGTGTGATCTACGCGGTCCTCGAGGGGTTCGTGCTCGGGGCAGTCTCGGCGATGTTCGATGCCCAGACCGAAGGCATCGTCGGGGCAGCGGTCGTCGGAACCGTCTGCGTCTTCCTCGCCGCGCTGGTGCTCTACCTCCTCCGCATCATTCGACCCACGAGAAAGATGGCCTTCGGGGTCACTTCCGCAATCTGCGGGCTTGGGTTGCTCTACTTCTTCGTCTTCATCCTGTCGATCTTCAACTGGACCTGGCTCTACAGCGACAGCTTCCGCACGATCGGCATCGCCGTCACGGCGCTCGCCGTGATCCTTGCCGCGCTCAGCCTCACGCTGAACTTCGCCGCCATCGAGGCGGGTGTCGAGGCCGGCGCTCCCAAGTTCATGGAGTGGTACTGCGCCTACGGCCTCATGGTGACGGTGGTCTGGCTCTACATCGAACTGCTGCGTCTCCTCGCCCTGCTGAGCCGCAACCGCTGACGGCCCGGGCCGGCGTTCACCCTGGGGCGTACGCAGCGGCGAGATGGGCGGCACTGTCGCGTTGACGGATCGGGTCTGCGACGGCCTTCGAACCGATCGGACCGCGTCAATCGTGATCCGTTGGCGTGGCCACTACGAACTCGCAGTCGAAGCCCGGCACGAACATCTACGTTTCGCGGCCGCGTTCGAGGAACTCGCCGAGGAGATCTAGCCAAACATCGACACCAACGCGGTCGAGCTCGACCGCGGATCAATCAACGCAACCGTGCCAGTTGAACCGCACCGAGAACCTGCGGCCGATCCCGCCAGGCGACCCCGACTTCGAGAAGGTCTTCCGACTCCGCGCAGATGCCGAGTCCATCAACCGTGGCCTCGAGGACACGCTCTACCTCCGGCGGGCACACTCGGTCGGCCGAGTCCGCCAACACGTCAACCTCATCGGCTGGGCGCTGATGGTCAACAGCCTCACCCTCGCCGAGCACCGAGCCAGACCACCCGACCAGCTCGTCGCCTGACTCGGCGGCCGACGAGGAGAGCCATCGCCGACCGGCGGTGGCTTCAACGCGTCCGGGCACCGGCGAAACGAACCGGCCAACCCGCCACTGGCCCCGACAACCGGTCCCGCTAGCCTCAGCGGGTCAACGGGACCGCCGAACGCCGTCATCGGGAGGGTTTCCTCCCGGGTTTTCGACAGCCCCCGCCCTCGTAGCTCAGGGGATAGAGCGTCGGTTTCCTAAACCGTGCGTCGGAGGTTCGAGTCCTCCCGAGGGCGCCAGCCAGCCATCTCTCCGGTGGTGACAGACTCCGGGGGAGGGGATCGTGCTCGGCGGCGCCGGGTTCCTGCTCTCGGTGCTCTGGTTCGACCTCATGTTCGACGTCCAAGCGCGAGGCCACGACGGCGATCTGCCCGACGAGGTCCTCGATTCGATCGCCACGTACTACCGGCGGGTGACCACCGACGCCCGGCCGATGAACCGGTTCGTGTCGATCGCCATGGCCGTCACGTTCGGCGGCATCGTGGCCGAGCTGATCGGCGACAGCGTCGACCTGACGATCGGGATCGTGTCGCTCGTGTTGGCGCTTCCACCGATCGTCCTGGCCGGAGCCTGCATCTTCCCGGCAGCGGTCTCCCTCGGCCAGCGAGCTGGTGACGCGACCGAGCGCTCGCGCATCGCTCGGTCCATCCATCGCACCCACTGGTTCTGCTGGTTCAGTATCGGGGCGCTGATCGCGGTGCAGCTCGTGTCGGTCGCGGTCGGCTGAGTCCTGCTGGCGTGGCGGCGATACCTTTCGGCACATGTGGATCGGTGTTTCGGCGATGTTCGTCGGTTCGCTCGTGGTGGCCGAGGTCGGCAGACGGTCCTCTGCCGGCCGGCTCGGACGAAACCACCTGGTCGGAATCCGGGTTCCCGCCACCCTCGAGAGTGATGAAGCGTGGCGGGCCGCCCATCTCGCGGCCGGCCGAACGCTGGTGGTGGCGGGTCTTGGGAGCGCAGCGTTGACCGTCGTCGCCGCGATCGCCGGATCCATCAGCGGTGAGAAGGCTGCAGTGGCCATCCTGCTCGTGATGGCGGCAGCGGTTCTGGCGATCGGGGCGCTGATGTCGGGGCAGCGCGGGACCAAGGCGGCCAGGTCGGTCCGGGTTCCCGAGGGCAACATCTGATCAGCCGCCTCGAAGGGTTTGCCAGCGTGGCACCGCTTCGACGTATTCGAACCACCGCGACCAGATCAGCTCGTCGCGGCCGACCGAGAGCCGATCGCGAACCAGATGGCGGCCGAGACCAACCAGAGGGCGTTGAACAGCGCAGCCTCCGGTCGTTCGGCCAGTAGCCACCCGATCACGATCGCAGTCATGGCGATCTCGTGGGCGACGAACCAGCCCACTCGACGGTCGGCGACGATGCCCACGAACGTGACGATCGCCATCAGCGCCACGGGGTAGCCGGGGAGCCGTACCGCCACCGACAGCGCTGATCCGTCACCGGCTCCGGCGAGGCCGATGGCCAACCCGATCACTGCGGCGATCCACTGGCGCTTCGTGGGCGGCCAGGCTCCTGCGGCGTTCTGTGTCATGGACCAACCGTACGGGCAGGTCCCGATGACCCACCCCGAGCGGGCGCCTTCGGTGACCAGAATGGGCCACCAAGCTCATGCAGCATCGGGTCGTGCCGGCCGATGGAGGGATGTGTCCCCGATCTCCGCGGGCGGGCCGACCATGGGTCCTGCACCTGGGTCGGCGGCGACCCGAATCCACGAAACGACCTCGAGCGTGCTTCGATGACCGCCAGACTGAAGCGATGACCAAACCCCCGAACGTCGTCGGCCTGTTCCTCGCCGGCGCTGAGGTGATCGCAACGGCGGTCGCCGATCCGGCGGTCGCCGGCGCGTGGCGCGAACCGTCGGTGCTCGAGGACCAGACGGTCGGAGGTCTCGCTGGGCATCTCGCCCGCGGGGGCGTCTTCGTGGTGGGGACCTATCTCGAAGCCGACGTGCCCGACGGTCCGCCCACGTTCGATCGGGCTGCGACCTACTTCGCCGGCCTCATGGGCTCGGCGTCGCCTGCGGACCACCAAGCCATCCGTGACCGCGGTGCGGCGCTGGCCGAGGGCGGGCCCGAGCATCTCGTCTCGTTCCTCCGCTCGCGTCTCGACCGGCTTCGCGTTCACCTGGTCGAGACCGACCCGCACGGCCTCATCCAGGTCGCCCAGGGCTCGGTGATGCACCTCGACCACTATCTGACGACGCGTGTCGTCGAGCAGGTGGTGCATCTCGACGACCTGGCTCGGAGCGTCGAGCGGTCGCTGCCGATGCTTCCCCCCGAGGCCTACGACGTGGCCATCTCGGTCGGCCTCGATCTCGCGGAGCTGCGATCCGGCGCGCCAGCGGTCGTCCGGGCGCTGTATCGAGACGGCTGCGCCGAAGGCATCTTCCCCGTGCTCTGAGGCTCTGGTGGTCCGATTCGGCGGCTTGGCTACCTTCGTGGCCATGACGATCAGCGTGATCCAGTGGGCGACCGGCGGCGTGGGCCGGGCCGCGATCGAGGGGATCGTGCGGCACCCCGATCTCGAGCTGGTGGGTTGCTGGGTCCACAGTCCCGACAAGGTCGGGCGCGACGCGGGCGACCTGGCCGGCATCGGCCGGCTCGGGGTGGCGGCAACCGACGACATCGACGCCCTGGTGGCGCTCGGTGCCGACTGCGTCCTGTATGCGCCGGTGATGGCCGATCCGTCGGTGGTCGCGCAGATCCTCCGGTCGGGGACGAACGTCGTGACGCCGCTCGGCTGGTTCTTTCCGGGCGGCCGTGACGAGTCTCCGATCGAGGCGGCGTGTGCCGAAGGTGGGTCGTCGATCCACGGGACCGGCATCCATCCTGGCGGCATCACCGAGAAGTTCCCCTTGATGGTGTCGGCCATGTCGCAGGCCATCACTCATGTGCGCGCCGAGGAGTTCAGCGACATCCGGAGCTACGACGCACCCGACGTGGTCGGCGACATCATGTTGTTCGGCAAGACCCCCGATGAAGCCGCCGCGAGCATCATGCCCGGCGTCCTTGGCGACGGATTCACGCAGTCGATCGCCATGATCGCCGACGCCCTCGGCTTCGCTCTCGACGGCGAGCCGACTGTCGAACACGAGGTCGCCGTCGCGACCCAGCCGATCGACTCACCCATCGGGCCGATCGAGCCCGGCACCGTGGCTGCCCAGAAGTTCACGTGGCGGGCGTTCGTCGAGGGCGAGCCGGTGATCACCGTCAAGACGAACTGGTTCATGGGCGCCGAGCACCTCGACCCGGCCTGGACGTTCGGCCCGGACGGCGAGCGGTTCGAGGTCGAGGTGACGGGTGATCCCTCCACCATGGTGACGTTCCACGGGTGGCACCCCGACACCATCGCGGCCGGCCTCGAGCGCAATCCCGGCATCGTCGTCACCGCCACCCACTGCGTGAGCTCGATCCCGGCGGTGGTGGCAGCAGAGCCGGGAATCGTGACCTACCTCGATCTTCCCCTTGTCACCGGCAAGGCCGCTTCCCACCTCACGGCCCGCTGACCACCACCGCGCCTTGCGGCACGTGCGGCTGCTGGTGACCGGGGTTGCCGCAAGACTGGATCAGCCGCCGAACTCGGGCGGCACTGGTTGTTCGGTGACGACCTCGGGCTGCTCGGCTCGGGCTCCGTCGGCATCTCCGACGCCGCCGTAGACGATGGCGGACCAGTCGTCGTGGTCGGCCAGGACTCCGAACAGTCCGTCGGCCTCGTTGATGTCGGCCGCCACACTGCTCTCGATGACCGCGTTGCCGTTCCAGTCGACGTCGACTCCGTTGCAGATGCCGTCGCCTTCGTCGAGGTCGTTCTCGTCGAGGGTGATGCGCACGCCCCGTGAGAAGTCGAGCACGCCATTGCCGGGGGGCGTGCAGTCCGTGTCGACTCCGGCGAACTGGTAGCGGTAGTTCATCACCGAGTTGTAGTTGGGCTTTTCGTTCAGGTTCTCGAAGCCCCCGTGACGCAGGTCGAGGTTGTGCCCGAGTTCGTGCATGATCGTGTTTGCGACGTTCGTGTCGCTGTTGGCGCAGTAGAGCGACACGACGAGGTCATCGCCGGGCAGCTCGGCCTGGCCCGAGCTGTTGCTCGTGTTGTTGTACCGGTGGGGGAGCAGCACGTAGTGGAAGTAGCCGGCGCGGTCGGCCGCGAAGTTGGCGCTCTTGATGGTGCCGAACTCGGTGCCGTTGACACCTCCGGCGATCACGCCGTTGGCGTCGGGCACCAGGTTGCCGCCGGTGAACGGGCCGCCCTGTCCGTAGTCGTTGATGACGGTGATGCCGGTCGAACCGTCGGGGTTGAGGGTGGGCGCAGTCGTGAAGGCATCGGTGAAGCGGGTGATGGCACCCGTCGTCGGCCGGTGGCTGTGGGCCGCGCAGTCGAGGCTGTCGTCGAACCAGTCGTACTCGAGCAGAACGTTCGCACGCACGGGGCTGACGCCGAGTTCGGGCAGGTCGAGACCGGCAGGTGAGCCGAGGACCTCGTCGCCGTCGGAGATGGCGTCTCCGTCGCTGTCGGCGACCAGCGGGTCGGTGCCGGTGTCGAGCGGCGACACGAACGTGCCGGTGTCGGTCTCGACGCTGTCGGGCAGCCGATCGCCATCGGTGTCGGCTCCGCCGATCGTGCAGGCGGGGCTGCCGGACGGCGGAACTCCGGCCGGTGCGGTGACCTGGGTGGTCAGCCGGCCGGGAGGTGTGGGCTTGGTGAGGCTGCCGCTCCACTCGCCGACGGTGTCGTAGGCCGTGACCTCGACGTCGTAGGTCGTGTTCGGCGTCAACTCTGCGAGCGTGCAGGTGGTGGCTGGCGCGGGGACGACCGACGATGGCACCCCGTCGATCGAGATCAGGTAGCCGGCGACCGATTGGTTGTCGTCGAGTTCCTTCGCCGTCGGCCACGAGAGCTCGAGGCCGTTGGCGGTCAGCGCGTCGCCGGCGGTCCAGCGCGGCTGACAAGCCCCGGCGAGCAGGGCCAGGGCTCCCAGCCCGACGGCCCATCGCACGGTAAGTGATGTTCGCGACACCATGAGTGTCGATGGTACCCCTGATCGTGGGTCGGTGCCGTGGCCGGTCGGGGCGCGGGTGGTCTGCCGCCCGAATGCGTCGTAGCGTGGTCGGTTCGCCCCGCCACGAAGTCAGAGCTCGATGTCCCGATCTTCCCGCCGAACGCTGCGCACCCCATTGACGGTCGCGCTGGTCGTGGCGGTTGCCCTGGCCGCGACCGCCGCGTGGGTGCTCGTCGACCGCGGAACCGACGACGCGGCCTCGGTCGCGTCCCAGGACCTGGGCGCAGGCGATCTGTCCGACGCCGACGTCGTCACCTCGGGCGGCCCTACGACGCCCACCACGGCCGAGCCGACCTCGACCACGGCCGCGCCGCCGACGACGACCACCGCAGCGCCCACCACGACGACCACCGCGCCGCCCGCGCCTCCTCCGCCGCCGAAGTTCCAGCGCGGTGACGAGGGAGCCGACGTCCTGGCGATCCAGGTCCGGCTGGTCGAACTCGGCTACTGGCTCCCGGCCGCGGACGGTTCGTACGGGTTCCTGACGTCGCAGGCGGTGATGGCGTTCCAGAAGTACGAAGGACTCTCACGCGACGGCATCGCCGGCCCGCAGACCCTGGCCGCTCTCGAGACCGCCGGTTCGGCGACGCCGCGGAACCCCGGCGGCAGCCATGTCGAGATCGACCTCGAGCGTCAGGTGATGTTCGTCGTCCGCGACGGGTCCAGCCTCACGTTCAACACGTCGACCGGTCGATCGGGCTGGCGCACGCCCGCCGGCGAGTTCACGGTGAGCCGCGAGATCGACGGCATGCGCCACGCCGAGCTCGGCGACCTCTGGCGGCCCAAGTACTTCAACGGTGGGATCGCCATGCACGGCTCGGGCAGCATCCCGGGCCACGCGGCGTCGCACGGGTGCGCCCGACTGGCCAACGGTGCCATCGACTTCATCTGGGACACCGGCCTGGTTCCGAAGGGCACGCCGGTCTCGGTCTACTGAGCAGCTGCGGGGTCTAGGGTCCGGACATGGCTGACGTGACGGTGGAACGGACGATGGCGGCGACGCCCGAGCAAGTGTGGGCGCTGGTGTCCGACCCGACTCGCATGGGCGAGTGGTCGCCCGAGAACACGGGTGCGAAGTGGATCGGTGGCGCCACCGGACCTGCGGTGGGCGCCAAGTTCAAGGGGTCGAACGCCAATGGCCGGATGAAGTGGTCGACGACGTGCACCATCACCCATTGCACCGAGAACGAACGCTTCGAGTTCGACGTGAAGTACGGCCCGTTCCCCATCGCTCACTGGGGCTACGAGCTCGAACCCACCACTTCAGGAACCAAGGTGACCGAGCACTGGACCAATCACGAGGCGAAGCCGATCGCCGCAATCGTGAACAAGATGCTCGGCGTCGACTCGCGGGCCGACCTCAACCAGACGAACATGGAGGCCACGCTGGTTGCCATGGAGGCCACGCTGCGGCGCTGAGCCCTCAGACCATCAGGCCCTTCGCCGAGTAGTTGGGCAGGTCGAGGGTGGTCAGCACACCGGGGTCGGCCGCCACCACGTGGGGGATGGCGTTGATGACGTGCATGGCGGTGGCCAGACAGCCCGCGTGGTTGTGGTCACCGCGGTCCGAGCTGGTCTCGACCTCGACCTTGAAGTGGGGCTCGCCCTCGATCAGGATCCGGTAGCCCTGTCCGTGTGGCCAGTCGGGGGCGTCGGAGTCGCGGAGGCGGGTGACGTGTTCGACGATGATGCGAGCTTCGCCGTCGATGATGCCGCGGATCTCGAAACGCATGCCCGAGATCGTCCCGGCCTCGACGAGTCCGGAGGCTGTCTCGATGTCGGTGTCGGCGGTGATCACCTCGTGCCACTCGGTGATGTCGTCGAGCTCGACGCCGAGTGCCTCGGCCACCAGCCCGACCACCGGTCCCCACCCCATCGCCGTCGACCCGGGTGACAGCAGCAGTGACTCCGAGACGTCCTTCTTGCCGAAACCCATGATCTCGAACATCGTGAACGGGTTGCGCCAGGTGTTGTAGTTGACGATCTCCATCATCCGGATCGACCTCACCTCCTTGCACATCGCCGCCGTGGCGATGGCAACGGTGGCGTTGCCGAAGCCCGGGTCGATGCCGGAGGTGTAGATGGAGGTCCCGCCCTCGTTGCACGCGGCGGTGAGCTGATCGTGGAAGCCTGCGGTCTTCGGGTGCAACAGGGCGACGAACGACGTGTTCACCACGTTGTGGCCGGTGGCGAGCATGTGGGCGAGGTCGTCGACCACCTCGCCGGGCCGGACGTCGGAGTGGGCCGTGTAGCAGATGCAATCGGCGCCGAGGCCGAGCAGCGCGTCGGCGTCCTGGGTGGCCGTGACCCCGACCGGGTCGACGCCGCAGATCTCGCCGGCATCCCGTCCGGCTTTGTCGTCGGAGTGGACCCACAGGCCCGCGAGGTCGAGGTCGGGGTGGGCGGCGATGGCCGGCACGGCGTGGATGCCCACGGTCCCGGTTGCCCATTGGATCACCTTGATGGTCATGCGAAGAATCTAGAGCGGCCGGCCAGGTGAGCAGGCGGTCGCCCGTTCCACTAGCAATGGCGTGACCCGTGAAGGAGAAGTCCATGAAGCAGCTGACCGGCCTCGATGCCACGTTCCTCTACATGGAGACGGCCACCACGTTCGGGCACGTGAGCGGCCTGTTCATCTACGAGCGACCGTCCGACGACTACGGCGCATTCCAGGCCGTCAAGGACACGTACGCGTCGCACCTCGACATGTTCGAACCACTTCGCCGTCGCCTCGTCGAGGTGCCGTTCGGACTCGACCGGCCGTACTGGATCGAAGATCCGAACTTCGACCTCGACTACCACATCCGAGAGATCGCCCTTCCCGCACCTGGCGACGACACGCAGCTGGCCGAGCAGGTGGCGCGCATCATCGCCCGGCCGTGTGACCGAACTCGCCCGCTGTGGGAGGTCTACGTGATCGAAGGCCTGGCCAGCGGCGACTTCGCGGTCCTCAGCAAGGTCCATCACGCAACCGTCGACGGCGCGGCCGGGGCGATCATGACGACGATGCTGCTCGACCCGGCGCCCGACACCCCGCTGCGCGAGCCCGGACCCATCCCGGAGGCCGAACCGATTCCCTCGTCCAACGACATGCTTCGCAAGGGGTTGCTCAGCCTGCTGCGCCGGCCCGATCGAACGATCCGGCTGCAGCTCCGGGTTGCCCAGCAGATCGCCGAGGCGTCTCGGCAGGAAGGCTTGGCCAACGTTGCGGGCGCGGCCCGCCGCTTCATCAGCGCGCCGAGGACCCGGCCTCGTGACGACCGTGACTCGGCGCCCGACGCGCCCGAGACCATGGCGCCGAAGACCCCGTTCAACGCCTCGATCTCACCCCACCGAAAGGTGGCGTTCCGGTCGGTGCCGCTCGCCCAGATCAAGGACATCAAGAACGCCCTCGGTGCGACGGTCAACGACGTCGTGATGGCGGTGTGTGCCGGCGCGTTGCGGCGCTACCTCGAACGCACCGGCGACCTCCCCGACGAGCCGTTGGTCGGCATGGTTCCGGTGTCGATCCGCACCGGTGAGGAAGCCGAGACCTGGACCAACCGGGTGTCGGGGCTGTTCTGTCCGCTGCCGACCAACGTCGCCGATCCCGCCGAGCGGGTCCAGGACGTGCACGACTGGATGGCCGAGGCCAAGCAGCAGTGGGACCTGCTTCCCGCCGACATCATGGTCGAGTTGGCCGACATGGCGCCGCCGGCGCTCGCCACCCGGGCGGCGCGCGTCGCCACGTCGCTCCGGATCGGCGATCGGGTCGACATGCCGATCAACCTCGTCATCTCGAACGTCCCCGGACCTCGCGACCCGCTGTACCTGCGCGGCGCCAGGGCCAAGCACTACGTCCCGGTGTCGACCATCGCCGAGGGCCAGGGACTCAACATCACGGTGCAGAGCTACCTCGACGTGCTCGACTTCGGCATCGTGGCCGATCGCGAGTTGGTGCCCGACGTGTGGGACCTGGTCGACCTCTGCGTCGACGAGGTGAACGTGCTCGCCGAGCTCGCCGAGGTCGAGACGACCGAAGGCCGCCCGCTCACCGGCGCCGGAACGGTCGCCTCACCGAAGCCGACCAAGAAGCAGGCGAGCGCCTAGTCGATCTCGGAGCTGCGCGGTCAGCTCCCCGACGTCTCAGGGGCCGCGTTCGCCGAGCAGGGTGTGAATGGCCCGGTAGGCGGGCTTGGGCCGGTTGTCGTCGTCGCGGATCAGCGCGTGGTCGAGGGCGCCGCCCGACGTACTCGGGATCCACGAGTTCGCGTCGTTGACGCCCCAGATGATCACGGTGTCGCAGTTCGGGCTCACCAGGCAGTCCTCGACCACCGCGGCGTAGGTGGCGGCCTGGACGGCCCGCAGGGCCGGGTCGTCGCCTCGCCCCGCGGGGAGCGCGACGTCGAGTTCGGTGATGGCCCACTCGAGCCCGAGAGGTTCGGTCCAGGAGGCGAATCGCTCATAGTCGGTCGCGCTCGGGGTCAGCAGATGTGCTTGGAGGCCGATCCCGTCGATGGGGACCCCACGCGCCACGAAGTCGGCCGCCATGGCCCGGGTGGCCGCGCACTTGGGCACGTCGTCGCACTCGGTCCTCGTGGGGCTGGCCCCGGGTCCTGGCGGCGTGCCGTCGATCGCCGACTCGGCGGCCAGGATCACCTGGTCGTAGAAGTCGTTGTAGAAGAGGTCGACGGTCGGATCCGCCGCATGGGCGGCGCGGAAGGCGATCTCGAGGTAGTCGTCGCCGATGACCTCCTGCCAGATGGTCGGGCGACGGGTCCCGTCGGCGTAGAAGGCCTCGTTGACGACGTCCCACTGCGTCACGACTCCCGGGAACTCGTCGCGGAAGTGGCCGACCACGGTCGCGATGTGATCCTCGAGCACGGCGATCAACTCGTCCCGGGTCCAGTCCCGGTCGGTCACCCAGGCCGGCAGGGCACGGTGCCACAGCAGCACGTGGCCGCGAACCTCCTGGCCGTTGGCCTCGGCGAATCCGACGATCTCGTCGCCCCGGGTGAAGTCGTACCGGTCGGGTTCGGGATGCGTGAACCCGAACTTCAGGTGGTTCTCAGCGGTGAGGGTGTTGGCGTCGAGGGCGACGGCGTTCCGGTAGGCGGCATCGGTCGCCAGTGGTTGCGGCGCCACGGCGTACCCGAAGTGCAGGCCGGCGTCGGTGGCGTCGACCCGGAGACACCCGGACACCGCCAGGGACACCACGAAGAGGAGGAGGATCCTGGATCTCATCGGAGACGACCTTAGAGGTCGAGCGGATAGGCGCCGTCGCGAAGCATGTGCCGTGCTCGGCCGGGGCCCGAGCGGCCCGCCGCGACGAAGGAGCGGCAAGAGCGGGAGTTGCGGGGAGCTGCGACACTCGGCCCTCTCCGCGCAGCTCCCTGGACGTGCGTTCGTCAGCACGATCAGGCGGATCGTGACACGATCGGGGTTCGTCTCTAGGGGGTCCGTTCCATGAAGGCCAGCGATCTGTTTCTCCGGTGTCTCGAGGCCGAGGGTGTCGAGTACATCTTCGGCGTCCCGGGTGAGGAGAACGCCGACATGATGATGTCGCTGCTCGACTCGCCCATCGAGTTCATCGTCTGCCGCCACGAGCAGGGTGCGGCGTACATGGCCGACATGTACGGCCGCATGACCGGGAAGGCCGGGGTGTGCCTCGGGACCCTCGGACCCGGCGCCACCAACCTGATGACCGGCGTCGGCCAAGCCGACATGGACAGCTCGCCGGTGGTCGCGATCACCGGCCAGGGCGCGGTCACCCGCCTCCACAAGGAATCGCACCAGGCGATGGACGTGGTCGCCATGTTCGAGCCCATCACCAAGTGGGCCGAGACGATCTACGACGCCCGGAACATCCCCGAGATCGTTCGCAAGGCGTTCAAGATCGCCCAGACCGAGCGCCCCGGAGCCACCCACATCGAGCTCCCCGAGGACATCGCGAAGGTCGAGGTCGACGACACGCCGATCGTGCCGGGCATGAAGGTGCGCCGTCCTGTCGCGGATGCCAAGACGATCGATGCCGCGATGGAGATGGTGGCCAAGGCCGAACGTCCCGTGATGCTGGTCGGCAACGGCTGTGCCCGGACCCGGGTGACCAAGCAGCTCAACCGCTGGGTCGACGAGACCGGGATCTACGCAGCCATGACGTTCATGGCGAAGGGCGTCATCTCCGACCGGAACGACAAGTGCCTCTACGCCGCAGGGTTGGGAATCCGCGATCACGTCCAGCGTGCCTTCGAGCACGCCGACCTCGTCATCTCGGTCGGCAACGACATGGTCGAGTGGCACCCCTCACGCTGGAACCCGAATCACGACACCCCGATCCTCCACATCGACTTCGAACCGGCCGAGGTCGACACGGCCTATCGCCCCGACGTCGAGGTCATCGGCGACATCGCCGGTGCGCTCTGGGAGATGAACGAGCGGATCGGCGATGCCCACCGCAAGCCCGATGTCGAGGTCTTCCGCGAGATCCGTGAGGTGCTGACCGAGGAGCTCACGGTGGAGAGCGCCACCGATCCCGGCTTCCCGATGAAGCCCCAACGCATCCTCCACGACCTGCGTGAGGTCATGAACGACGAGGACATCCTCATCAGCGATGTCGGCGCGCACAAGATGTGGACGGCACGGCACTGGCTGACCTACGAGCCCAACACCTGCATCATCTCGAACGGCTTCTGCTCGATGGCCGGAGCGCTGCCCGGGTCGGTCGCGGCGAAGATGGTCCATCCCGATCGCAACGTGGTCGGACTCCAGGGCGACGGCGGCTTCATGATGAACGTGCAGGAACTCGCGACAGCCGCGATGTACGACGTGGCCTGCGTCAACCTCATCTGGGAGGACGGCGAATACGGCCTGATCAACTGGAAGCAGACGATCGGATTCGGCACGCACTCCCACACCGAGTTCCAGAACCCCGACTTCGTGAAGCTGGGTGAGGCATTCGGGTGCTTCACCCGTCGCGTCGAGTCGTGCGACGACTTCCAGCCGATCATGCGGGAGGCGTTCGCCCAGACCGCCCGGCCGTCGCTCGTCATCGTGCCGGTCGACTACGCCGAGAACATGAAGCTGACCGAGCGCCTCGGCGACATCGTGGCCCACTGACATGGGAACGCCACTCGAGGTCACCTCGCCGTACTCGGGTGATCTGGTGGGCACGGTCACCGAGGCCGACGCCGACGAGATCGCTGCCCTGATCGACCTCAAGGTCGGCCTGGTGGCCGACCGAGACCGGTGGCTGCCGGGGCACGAGCGCATCGCCATCCTCGAACGAGCGTCGCATCTCGTCGCCGATCGTCGAGAAGAGCTGGGCCGGCTCATCGCCGCCGAGGGCGGCAAACCCCTCACCGACGCGCTCGTCGAGGTCGATCGGGCCGCCAACGGACTGAAGCTCTGCGCCGAGGAGATCGGTCATCTGGCCGGCGAGGAGATCCCGATGGGGGCGACCGCGCCGTCGGTGGGCCGGGTCGCCTTCACCCAACGCGAACCGATCGGCGTCGTCGTGTCGGTCAGCGTGTTCAACCACCCACTCAACCTCATCGTCCACCAGACGGCTCCGGCCATCGCCGCCGGCTGCCCGGTCCTGGTCAAACCGGCCGGACCCACCCCGCTGTCGGCGGTCGAGCTGGGCGCGATCTACACCGAGGCCGGGCTGCCCGAGGGTTGGTGCGACATCCGGCCGTGCAGCAACGAGGTCGGCGAAACGGCCGTGACCAGCGAGAAGATCGGGTTCTTCAGCTTCATCGGTTCGGCACGTGTGGGCTGGATGCTCCGCTCGAAGTTGGCCGCAGGCGTGCGGTGCGCACTCGAACACGGCGGTGTCGCTCCGCTCATCGTCCATTCGTCGGCAGATCTCGACAGGGCCGTGCCCGCCATCCTCAAGGGCGGCTACTACCACGCCGGCCAGGTGTGTGTCTCGGTCCAACGGGTGCTGGCCGACTCGTCGGTGCGCGACGAGTTGGTCGATCGCCTCGAAGCCGGCGTCCGCGAGCTCGTGGTCGGCGATCCGCTCGACGCGTCCACCCAGGTCGGGCCCCTGATCCGCCAGGGCGAGGTCGACCGCGTCGGTTCATGGGTCACCGAAGCGGTGGATGCCGGCGCCACCCTGGTCGTGGGGGGCCGGGCACTCGACCACCAGTGCTATGCACCGACCCTCCTGGTCGATCCGCCGGCCGACTCGACGGTCATGACCAACGAGGTCTTCGGACCGGTCGTCAACGTCAGCAGCATCACCGATCTCGACGACGGCATCGCCCAGGCGAACTCGCTCCCGTGGGCGTTCCAGGCTGCGGTGTTCGCCCAGGATCTCGACGCGGCCATGCGTGCGGCGCAACGCCTCGATGCGACGGCGGTCATGGTCAACGACCACACGGCGTTCCGGGTCGACTGGATGCCGTTCGGCGGCCGTGGCCCCTCGGGCATCGGCATGGGCGGCATGGGTCCGACCGTGCACGAGATGACCCGCCCCAAGATGACCGTGCTCAACCTGTCCTGAAGCGCCCCCCGGGCGTCGCTCCTATGGGTTGCTGATGGGCTGGGCCGGCCGGCACGGCTGGCCACGAAGTGACGGGCACGGCGGAAGTGGGGTCGGGACCTCGATCGTCGGATTGACCGGGAGGGCCACCGACGACGAGTAGGGCGTTCCGAGCAGGACGGTGTGGGTGGTCTCGGGCCCGAGCCCGAGGGTCTCGTAGGCCCAGCGCGGCTGGTCGCCGCCCGGGGTGTTGATGGCGATCCGGATCTGCGAACCGGCGCGGAAGGCGTGGGCGAAGTGCCCGAGCGGAACCCGCACGTAGGTCCAGGTGTCCGGCACGAGCGGCGCGTTGTCCGCTTCGGTGCCGCTGAACACGGGATGGAGCTCGGTCGAGTCGCTGCGCAGTGCCCGATAGGACGCCTGCAGCTCACCGGCCTGCACGTAGGTCTCGTTCCCATCCGGCCGGATCTCGGTCAGGACGACCTCGAGGTCGGCGTTCGTGGCCGACGACTTCATGACCAGGTCGACGCTGCCCGAGCCCGTCATGACCACGTCTTCGGTCAGTGGCTCGGTCTCGAACGCGATCTCGGTGCCGGCGACGGCGTTGTTCCAGTTGTAGGCGGGGTTGGCCTGCCAGATCGACGAACTCCCACCGAAGAAGTCGGTGAGCCCGACGTCGGGGTCCGGGACGAAGCTCGTCTCGGCGTACGGGCCCTTGGCGTCGAGCAGTGCGCCGTCGCCTCCGAAGTACCACCTCTGGGCCGTGGTCCCGTCGAGCGGCCAGGTGGTTCCCTCGGCGGTGAAGCCGGCGACGGGCAGGCCGGGGCCTTGGACGGCCCCTGAGTCGAAGAGCACCTGGACCTGCGGCTCGCTCTCCCACTGGGCGAGGGCCTGCTCGTAGGTGGCGACGCCGGTCCAACGGTCGGGCGGGGGAGCGACGGTGCCACCGTAGAGCTGGTTGGAGAGCACGGCCGAGACGAGCAGGAGCGCGTCGGCTCGTACCGGCTTGCGCTGGGCCACGTAGAGGTCGAGGAACGCGGCCCACTCGGCCAGGATCGGCGGCGCGAATCCGTCGCCGTGGAGCCCGTTGTAGACCATGTGACGCGCCGAGGGAGCCGAGTCGAACTCGCCGATCAGGTCGCCGAACGAGGGGCCGGTCTGTTCGTCCTGCCAGCCGGATGCGTGGAACACCGCAGCCTCGATGTCGCCGGCCCAGCGTCGGATGTCGAGCGGCCCGGCCACCTCCTCGGTGACGAACGGGTTGGCTCGTGCCTTCTCGGTGGCGTCGACGTTCTGGAGTCGGACTCGCTGGTTCTCCGCGCACACCTGGTCGCCGTCGTCGTCGATGCGTTGACGAACCCACCCGGTGCCCCGCGGCTCGGAGTTGCTGAGCACGCCGTCCGCCCAGGATGTCGCGAACCCCACGTTGAGCAGCCCGCCGGGTCGCAGGATGCCGGTTGCGGTGTCGGCGTAGACCGACAAGGGCGTGATGGCGGCGAGGCTTGGCGGGTTGGTCTGGGCGACGAAGAGCTGGCTGATCCCGGGGTAGCTGAGGCCCACCATGCCCACCCGGTTCCCGAGCACCCAGTCCTGGGCGGCGACGGTCTCGATGACGTCGTAGCCGTCGAGGACCTGCATCGTCTCGAAGAAGTCGTAGGCGCCTCCCGAACAGCCGGTGCCGCGGACGTTGACGCCCACGATGGCGTAGCCGAGGAGTGAGGCGATCAGCGAGCCGGGCTGGGCCGGCCCGAGATCGCTGTAGGGGTTCGACGGGTCGTAGCCGCTGTACTCGACGACGGTCGGGTAGGGCCCGTCCTCGGGCGGTCCGGGCAGCACCACGTTCGCCGACAGCGTCGTTCCGTCACGGGTCTTGATGTAGGTGAAGCCCTCTTCGAGCTCCTGGCGGTCGTAGAACCACTGTCTCGGGGGTGCCTCGGTCTCGAGGACGTGGCGGAACCACTTCACCGAGCGTCCGATCTGAATCGTGTAGAGCGCGTCGTTGGGCAGCTCGCGAAGGACCGCCGAGCCCATCTCGTCGACCTGCACCGACCGGATCTTCTCGAACGTCGGCGGCCACGTGCGGTCTGGGGTCCTCCAGAGGTTCAACGTCTCGCCCGGGGTGGCGTCGAGGATCGTGAGCTGATCGACACTCCGACGGACCTCGAAGGTCGGCCGCACGAAGTGCGCCGCCTTCGTTGCCGTGGCCGATGTCGGGCTCGGGACGGGCTGCGCGGAGGAGGGAACGGCCAGGACCGTCAGCAGCATGACGGCGGCAACAAAGGAGCCGAGAACCGTTCGTCTCACTGATCGTCGCCTTCGGTCGCTGCGGTCCTGCTGAGTTCGTCGAAGACTGCGTCGTTCTCGCCGATCTCGGCGAGGATGCCATCGAGCTTCTGCTCGGGTGTCGCATCGAGCTCGGCCTCGCGGCGGGCGAGATCGGCATCGAGCCGGGCCGACACGTCGTCGACGGTCTTCTTCACCTCGGTCGCCTCGCGAGAGAACGTCTGCCTGAGCCGGTCCAGCCACGTCATCGAGTGAGGAGACTAGGCGATCGCCCGAATCCCTGCGCCGGCCTGGCCCGCACTCAGATCGCGTCGAACAACAGGTCGGCGAAGGCGGCCTCGGCATCGATGGGGTGACCCTGGCGCTCGAACCAGCCCGCGATGTTGGTCACGTCGCGGTGCAGGAAGTCGAGGCCGCCGGGGTTGGCTGCGAGGTCGACGGCCTGAGGGAAGTCGATGAGCCACACCTGGTCGTGCCACCACAGCAGGTTGTAGGCCGACAGGTCGCCGTGGGCCCAGCCCGCAGCGACGACGGGCCGCAGGTTGGTCATCAGCTGCCGCCAGACCTCGCCGAGCGCGGACCCACGAGGCCGAGCCCGCGCCAGGGTCGGAGCTGCCTGGTCGGCGTCACCGACGTACTCCATCACGAAGCGATCGTCGTCGAAGCTCACCGGGTACGGCACGCGCACTCCGGCGGCCCACAACTCGCGCATGACGTCGTGCTCGTGGTTGGTCCAGCGCTGTTGGAGGAGCGCCTTGCCGTGATTCGTCATCCGTTCGATGGCACGCCGATCACGGCTCTTCCGGAACTGTCGCCCCTCGCGGTAGGTCACGTCGTGCCGGAACCGGCTCGCCTGCTGGACACCGATCGCTTCGAGGGTTCCCTTGGTCTTCACCTCCCTCGGGAGGTAGCGCTTGACGGCGAGAAGCACGGACCGGTCGTCGCCGGTTCGCTCGATGAGGTCGACCTGGGCCTCTTTGCCGGTGCGCAGCACGCCGAGGTCGGTGTCGGTGAAGGGCTCGGGGACGAGCCACTCCGGGGTGGGGGGCACAGCGGTACTCCTGGGAAGCGATCGGACGGGGCGATGGGCCCGGCGCGACCGCAGACGTCAGGAGTGTGCAGCGCGACCGAGCGAGGGGGTGCGGACAGTCATCTGGTCACGACCTCCTTCGGCTCGGCGTACGTGCGGGACGTTAGCGTGAGCGGCCATGCAGCCGCTCGAATTCGTGATGCCGAGCGTTTGACCGCCGTCGACCTGCGTCAGCTCCTCATCGAGTCGGGCGCCCATCCCCTCGAGATCAGCCACGCCGAGGCGGAGGGCCCAGGCGCCCTCCGGGCCTTCGCCTTCGAGCGGCTGATGTTCCCGGGGGAGCGGCGAACTCCTGCCGAAGTGTGGGATGCCACCGGGTTCGATCCCGAGTTCGGCCGGTCGTTGTGGCGCTCCATGGGGTTCGCGTCGATCCCCGACGACACGCCGGCCCTCGCCGATGCCGACATCGAGGCCATCCGCCAGCTGCAGGTGCTCCTCGAACTCGGCACGGTCGACGAGGCGAACGTGCTGCGGATGACCCGCTTGATCGGTCAGGCGATGTCGCGCATCTCCGATGCGCTCATCAGCCAGTTCCGCGACACGCTGGCGACGGCGGATGCGACCCACACCTCCGACGTCGATGAGCTGGTCCCGCTGAGCGGTCTCGTGTTCGGCCCGGCCCTCGACGCCGAGGTCACCTACCTCCTGCACCGGCATCTGGTCGACGCCGTCCGCCGCCACCTCCAGACGGCCAGCCACGGGGTGCCGACCCGCACGCTGGCCGTCGGATTCGCCGATCTTGTCAACTTCACCGAGGTCTCCGAGCGCATCGACGAGGTCGAACTCCAGGCGTTGGTCGAAGGGTTCGAATCGACGGCGAGCGCCATCATCACCGGTGTCGACGGCCAGGTCGTGAAGCTGATCGGTGACGCCGTGCTCTTCACCGTCGACGACCCGGGCTCGGCGGTCGATGCCGCGCTGGCCCTCACCGACGCGTTCTCCGACGACGACGTCCCCGACGTGCGCGTCGGCGTGGCCCTCGGGCCGGTGCTGGTCCACCAGGGCGACGTCTTCGGCCCGGTCGTCAATCTGGCGAGCCGTGCCGTCGGCGTCGCGACACCGGGCTCGGTGCTCATCGACGAGGCGACGGCCGCTGCGGTGGCCGACGCCCCGGATCTCGACATCAGCTCGATCCGCTCCCGCAATCTGAAGGGCATCGGGCGTACCAAGCTGTTCCGCGTCAAGGAGGCCACGGTCGAGCGCGACGAGGACCCCGAGGATGCACCCAACGACCTCGATCCACGTCGGCTGATTGGACTCGAACGCCGTCGGGAGCTGGCCCGACTCCTGCGCGTCAGGTGACTCAGACCGTCGGGGGCACCATGAGGTCCATGTCGGCTTCGAGCCCCTCGAGCACCTCGAACACCACCGCGCTGCGAGCCTGACGCTTGGTCAGGGCGTAAGCGCTCGTCGAGAACTCACCCAGGCGCCTGGCCTCGGCGAGGGCCGTCGCCTCGAGGTCGTCGAGGGCGACGACCCGATCGAGGTAGCCGGCATCGACGGCTCCGTCGGGTGCGTAGATCTCGGCCTGGACCGTGGCCCGCGTGAAGTGACGCTTCGAGAGGCGGTCGCGGGCGAGTTCGACGGCGTAGCGGGGGAGACCCATCCCGATCGCCGTCTCGTTCAGGCCGATCTTCGCCGGCACGTCCGCGCCGATCCGGGTGTCGCAGGCCAGGACGAGCAGAGCTCCGGCCGCCAGCGCATGTCCGGTCACCGCAGCGACGGTCGGCTGGCCGAACCCGTACAGACGCATGAGCAACTCGCCGCCTGACCGGACCAGGCCCCGGGTTGCATCGGCCCCCTGGGTCATCACCGAGAGGTCGAAGCCGGCGCTGAACTTGCCGTCCCGGCCGACGAAGCACACTGCTCGGTCGTCGGCGCTGGCCTGGTCGAGGCCGGCGTGGACGGCCTCGATCACTTCGTGAGAGAGGGCATTGGCCTTCCCGTCGTCGATGCGGATGACGGCCACGCCGTCGTCGATGGTGGTGGTGACAGCCGTGTCGCTCATGGGTCGCGACGGTAGTCCGGGATCGGAGCCAGGCGGTCAGCCCCGGTGCCCGCGCGAGCCCGTGGTCTTGATCGCGAGGGCGAACCCCCAGGGAACGATCACCCAGATCGGCCAGAAGTAGCCGGCCCCACTGAGGAGCCAGATCGCCACCATCAGCCCGTTGACCAGTAGGTAGATGCGCAGCTGATCGCTCACACCCCGTCGTGGTGCGGGCGAACGGACCGGCGGGCCGGAGGCTCGAGCGCGCTCGACCGGGAGGTCGTCGAAGACTCCGGCCAGGTCGGCTCCGGTCTTGGCCGCGTAGACCACCTCGAGCCGATCTTCCATCTCGTCGAGCGTGAGTCGCCCGTCGGCGAAGCTCTGGCGGAGGAACTCCGAGGCCTTGTCGCGGTCCGCGTCCGAGAGACGAAGGTCGGCGCGGTCATCGGGGAGCGGGATCGGCAGGTCCACGGCACGGCAAGCCTAGAGGGTCGCTGGCTACCATGGTCCGCCGTGTCACCGCAACGGATGGGGCTGCTCGCGGTGCTGGTCATCGCCGCCGTGTCGGCCGGGGTCGCAGTGTCGGCCGACACGCCGACGGTGACCGCACCCCCGATGGGGGAGTGCAGCCCGGAACTCGATGCCGTCTGGGGTGTCGAAGCCGAGCCCCTGCAGGTCTCGATCGTCTGTGGGACCGGAAAGGCGCCGGCTGCCGCCGACGTCGCGCTGGTCGACCCGCCGCCCGGAGCGACCCTTGATGCCTCGGGCACCACGATCGAGTGGACCCCCGACCTCGACCAGGCCGCCACCTACGACATCGGCGTCCGTGTCGGGTCCGAGGAGGTGACCGGGATCATCGGTGTCGGCGATGCCTGGAGCCACCCCGACAACGTGCCGCCGTTGGAGCCGGCGCGCCTGACCATGGAGTCGGGCCTGCCGGTGTTCCACCTGGTGACCGATGCCAGCATCGGCACCGAGGAGTATCGCGAGGCGCGGATCACCTATGGCGGCCACGAGTACTCCGGCACGGAGGCCAAGCTCCGCGGCTCGCTGTCGCTCGGGTACGAGAAGGACAACTTCACCCTTCGTTTCGATGCCGCCGACCCGTTCACCGATCCGGATCTCGCCGGTCTCGACGGGAGCTTGAAGCTGGTGCTCAACGGAGACTTCGACGACAACAGCCACCTGCGCAACCGGTTGGCGTTCGAGCTCTGGAACGAGATGGATCCCGCTCACCTCCAGATCGCTCATGCCAGCGCGGTGGTGTACGTCGACGGCGAGTACGCCGGTCTCTACACCGTCACCGACCAGGTGGGGGCCGAGTTCCTCGAGGCTGCGGGGCTCGAAGGAGGCGAGCTCTACAAGTCGATCGGGCATCGAGCCGATTTCACCTCATCGGATGGAACGCTCCGCGATCGAGAGCTCGAGCAGAAGGTTCCTGACCCCGACGACGTCACGGTCGAGGACCCGGCCGTGTTCGATCTCTACGAGTTCGCCGATCGAGCCGATGCCGCGACGTTCCGTTCCGGGCTCCCCGAGCGGGTGGTCCTCGACGACTTCGTCGACTGGTTCGTGTTGACGTCGGTGATCGGAGCCGGCGACTCGACTGCCAAGAACGTGTACCTCTACGAGCCGGCCGGCGGGGCCGGCTTCCGCGCCGTTCCATGGGACTTCAACCACAGCTTCGGTCAGGACTACCTCACCACCCGCCTCCCGCCGGCCGAACTGATGCCGTCGAGCCTCGGCGACGGCAACCGCCTGTTCGAGCGGATGCTCGCCGAGCCGCAGTTCAGGTCGTTGCTCGTCGACCGGACGACCGAGGTGCTCGGTGGCGTGGGCTCTGCCGAGGCGATCGATGCCCTGGTCAGACGGCTGGGAGGCGAGGTCGGCGATGCGGCGCGGACGCGACCAACAGCGCTGGGACGCGGTCGTCCGCGCCACCCCGGCGTTCGCGAACCGCAGCGACTTCACGACCTTCGACTCCGAGCTCGAGTACATCGTCGACTGGTACGACGAGCGGGTGGGCCGACTGGTGGCCGATCTCGACGGTCTCGTTGCGTGAGCGAGTCGATGGCGTCGAAGGTTTAGGCTCGCCCGACCGCATGACCCTCCTCGACCCCCCGCAGACTCCGGCGTCGGCCCGGCCGGAGACCGTCGCCGGCGGCGGTCACCGCGGCGGCGACCCGCCTCGGGACGATGGATCTCGCCGCCCTCGAAGACCTGGCGCTGTTGAACCGCGTCGACACGAAGTTCGTCTTCGACGTGGCCGACCTGGGCGGGGTGCTCTCGGAGCTGGGTGAGGGCTATCGCCTGCTCGACATCGACGGCCACGCGTTGCATCGCTACGAGAACCAGTACTTCGACACCGACGATCTCGCTTGCTACCGCCAGCACCACAACAGCGATCTGCCCCGGTACAAGTTCCGATACCGCCGCTATGCCGACACCGATCAGGTCTTCTTCGAGGTGAAGAAGAAGACCAACCAGGGACGAACCGTCAAACGTCGTGTGCTCGTCGACGAGATGTCCACCTCCCTCTGCGGACCGGCCCGATCGCTGGTGAGCGAGATCGCGGGCGAGCGAGGTTGGGACCCATCGCTCCTCGTTCCGACGGTGCGGGCCGACTTCTTTCGGCTCGCCATCGGCCGACCCGAGCTGGGCGAGCGGGCGACGATCGACATCGGGCTGCATCTCCGCATGGGAGAGGAGCTCAGCCGGTTCGACGGCGTGGCCATCTGCGAGCTCAAGCAGGCCGCGGTCTCGCGGCAGTCGCCGCTCGCCGGTGCCCTCAAACGCCGTGGCGTGCGGCCCCACCGGATGACCAAGTACTGCCTTGGCGTGCTCGCGGCTCGCCCCGACGTGAAGGCCAACGACTTCAAACCGATGGTTCGGGCCGTGGTCGATCTGGCCGGATGGCCGAAGTCGAACTACGCGAGCCAGTTGTTCGAGGTCGATCTGCTCGTCTGGCGCGATCTGGGCGAGATGCTCGTGCGGCTCGGCCTCAACCTCATCGTCGGCATTCTCATCATCGTGGTCGGCTACCTGCCGAGGCACCCCGACCACGAGTGGGTCTTCACGATGTTCGTGTTCAACATCGCGACCTTCTTCGTCGTCTACATCATGAACGGCCTCGACCTGAACGTCGGGTTCGGGTTCGGGTTGTTCGCACTGTTCGCCATCCTGCGCTTCCGGACCGAGAGCATCCCGTTCTTCGAGATGACCCATGTGTTCGCGCTGGTCGCGGTGGCGGTCGTCAACGCCATCAGTGTCGGCGCCCTCACCTGGGCCGAGGTGATCGTCGCCGATGTGGGCATCACGGCCACGGTGATGCTGCTCTCGTCGGCGAAGGTCTCCAACCGCCTGGCGACCCAGACCGTGAGGTACGAGAAGATCGCCAACATCGGGCCCGACCGCCGAGAGGAGTTGCTCGACGATCTGCGGACCCGCACCGGATTGCACGTCGTCGACGTGCGGGTCCTCGAGATCGACTTCCTGTCGGACACGGCGCAGCTGAAGCTGTACCACCGTGACGGCGGCACCTCGTCCTGAGGGCGGCGACGGTGCGCCGGTGGGCCATCGCAACGGTCTTGTCCGTCCTGGTCACGGCCTGTGCCGCGGATCCCGGTCCCGTGGCCGCGCCCGTCGACCCGGACACCGTCGATCGCTGCGAGGACGCCGTCGATCTGCGCAAGCTGCGTGAGGAGCTGACGCCGGGCGAGGGCCGCCGGGTCACCGTGCGTGCCCTCGGACCGGGCGGTGCGGCCGTCGATGCCGATCCCGAGACCTGCCTGCGAACGGTTTCGCCGGGCATCGACATCGCCACGGCCCGCGCCGAGGCCGACGATCCGGCCGTCGCCCTGCTCGTCGACCCCGGCACCGACGACGGCGAGGCCGCGACCAGCGCGACCGTGGCCGTCGAGGTGATCGAGTCGCTCGCTGCCGACGTGGATCTCGGGGTCTTCGGACTGGGTCCGGTCGACGACGGCTACTCGGTTGCGGCCGTGGTGAGCGAGGCTCCGGCCCCCTGGTTGGTCTGGTCCGAGGCCGGGTCGCCCCCGGACGGCTGGGCTCGCAACACCCTGCTGCTCGACGACGGGTTCGAGAGCACACCCACCCCGCTGCGATCGATTCCTACCGCCGTCGCCGACGCAGGTGGCCCCGTGCGTGCCCGCACGAACCTCGTGCTCGACGAGTCGGTCGACCCGAGCGGGTTGCTGCTCAGCGGGTCACACTCCGGCGGCCTGGTGCTCCGGGTGGGCGGGGTCGAGGTCCTCCGCTCGAACCTTCCCGCCGGCGATCTCGACCCCTCGAGCCGACCGGTCGAGGACGCCGTCGAGCCGATCGATTTCGCCACGACGGTTCCACCCGAGCGGTTCGGTGGTCGCGACAACGTCGTGTCGATCGAGTGGTACGGAGCCGCCGAGCGCCCCGATCAGGCCTTCTTCGAATTCGAGGCGGTCGATCGGCGCACCCGTCCGGTCGCAGCGGCGCCGCTCACGGGCTTCGGTCACGATCGCTCGTTCGCGGTCGCCCAGGTCGAACGTCGGGAGCCCCGGGGACTGGCAGCGCCTCAGCTCGCCCCGGCCGCCTCGGCCGTTGCCGTTCATCTGGACGAACGCCGTGAACGGTCGTCGGACGGACCCGAGATGCTGGTGGTGGTCGCCCCTCACCGCGCTCCTGAGGGGCTCCCCGAATTCGGCGGCGATCCGCTCGTCGTGTGGGTCGGCGCCGCGGCCGGTTCGCTCCCGGCGGGGGTCCACCGCTCGATCGTCGCCGGGCCTGCCGCCGGCTCCGAACTCGCTGCACTCGTCGAAGCACACCGACGAGCAGGTGTCTGGGCCGTCGGTCTGTGTGGGCCCTCCGAACCGATCGAACCGGTGATCGAGGTCACCGACACCGGTGCCTCGACCTCGCCGAAGCTCGTGGCGACCGTCGGGAACGGGCCATGCGATCCGGCCGCCGCGGTCGAAGGCACACCCGAGTCCCGGTCGCTGCGCTTCGTGTTGACCCCCGACCAGCAGCGCGTGCTCGATCAACGGGAGCGGGAGGCCGATCGGCGACCGGTCGCCACCACGCTCTCGCTCGCCGAGGGCGTCGACGTGACCGCACGACTCCAGGTGCGAGGGCAGTCGACGCTCGACTGCGAGCGGAAGAGCTACTCGGTCTCGCTGTCCGAACGGGTGCCGGTCCCGCTGTTCGACGGTTGGCAGCCGTCGGAGTTCACCCTCCTCTCGTTGTGCCTCGACGAGGGGTACCTCCGAACGCTGACGACGTATCGGCTGCTCGAGGCGCTGGGTCTCTCGGATCTCCGCATGGCGATGGTCGACGTCGTCATCGGTGACGAGGACCGAGGCGCCCATCTCCTCGTCGAGCGGGCCGACGACCTGGTCGAAGCCGACCCGACCACCGTGGGCGTGGTGCGGCGCCGTCTCGACCGCAGCATCCAGGTCTCCGAGGTCGAATGGTCGAGGAACGGTCGACCCGACCTGATCCTCGAGGACTACGAGTCGGTCGTGACCTTCGCCGAGCGCTACGACGGCGACGACCTCGCCGGCGACCTCGACGAGCAGATGGACCTGGATCAGTACCTCCGATGGCTGGCGCTGATGAGCCTGGTCGAGAACGGCGACTACAGCGACGAGGTCTTCTTCGTCGGCGATCCGGTGGCTCGCGGCGCCGACCTCGGCGTCCGATGGGCGATCCAACCGTGGGACCCCGACGACATGTTCCAGCCGTGTCACCTCGACGGGGTGCTCGAGATCGACGAGCCGTCCGGGTTGACGTCGTGTGCCGAGAGTCGGATCGACGCGGCCATCCTCCACGACGCCGGGGTGCTCGCGCGGTTCCAGACCCAGTTGGCCGTGGTGCTCGACGAGCTCACTCCCCAGGTCTTCGCCGACACCTTGTCGACGGTTCGTTCCGAGCTCGATGGCGTGCTTCCGTCGCGTCCTCACGAGGTGATGACCGAACTCGCGCTGCTCGATCCCTCGGTGGTCGATGCCGAGACCTTCGCCGCTGCGCTCGACACCAACCAGTCCGACCTGATCGATCGGTTCGGGACGCGCCACGACGAGCTGGTCGACCGCGTCCGCGAGCGAGGTGGCTCGGTGCTGCAGTCCGAGCTCGTCGACCAGCTGACGTTGCTCGCCCCGACGCACGTCCCGGTCGGTGGATCGCTGCCGATGGTGGTGGAGGCGCGGCAGGACGACGGGACCATCGACCAGTCCGTGTCCGGAATCGTCACGGTCGGCGTCGAGGGTGGGTCGATGGACGAGGCGCCGATCATCGTCCGTCGCGGCCGAGGTTCGACCACCCGGCAGGTGGGTTCCGCCGACGACTCGGTCCTGGTGGTGACGCTGGGGGAGTCCGGCCCCTCCCGCTCGATCGCCGTCGACGGACCGGACGCATCGACGCGTTCGATGGCGGGCGACCTGACAGGCGACCAGCTCACGTGGGGGCCGGACGAGACGATCGTGCTCTCGGCGACGGCGCGAGTCCTCGAGGGGTCGACGCTCACCATCGAGCCAGGCACCCGCGTCGAGGTGGCCGCGCAGGCCGATCTCGATGTGGGCGGCAGCGTCGAGAGCCGGGGAACCGACGAGGCGCCGGTGGTCTTCGCTCCGCGACGGCCCGACGCACCCTGGGGCGGTCTCCTTCACTTCGACGCCCCGGGCGACTACGTCCACACCTGGTTCGTCGGTGGTGGCGGTCACTCCGAACGAGCCTTCGGGCACTCCGGATCTCAGCCGGTGGTGTTCGCTGCGGGCCAGGCCGAGGTGGCCCTCGACCGCGTGGTGGTCCAGGACGGGCCGGGCAAGGGCCCCTCGGGCGCGGATGGGTCGGTGACGATCTCGGATTCGTTGGTCACCCGACTCGACACCGGTGGCGAGTTCGTCGACTCCGCGGTCTCGATCGACCGATCGTGGTTCCTCGACTTTCCCGGGCCGGGGGAGGGTGATGACGACAACGATGCGCTCTACCTCGCCCGCTCACCCGGTGCCGGCGTCGACGCGGGCGGCGCACAGGTGAGCCGCTCGGTGTTCATCGGCGGGGCCGACGACGGGATCGACCACAACGGGGCCGACGTCGAGCTGGACGGCCTGTGGATCGAGGGGTTCTTCCACGAGTGCGTTGCCTTCTCGGCGGGCGGCACGGCGATGCTCTCCGACTCGGTGCTGGTCGGCTGCGAGCAGGGGGTCGAGGTCGGGTACGGGTCGCCACAGGTGACCGTCGACCACTCCCTGGTGATGAGCAACGACGTGGGCGTCCGGTTCGGTGACGAGTACGCCGTCGGCTCGGCCGGGACCCTGACGGTCGAGAACTCGATCGTGGTCGACAATCGCGACGAGGTGCGCAACTTCGCCGTGGCGCGTGGTGGCCCGATCCCCGAGGGTCTGGCCTTCGGCCGCACCGTCGTCGTCGCACCCGACGCTGACGACGGTGAGGTCCTGACCGGTGCGGTCACGCTGACCGACCGGCTCCTGCTCGGTCCGTTGTCGGCCGGCGTCGGCGAAGCCGACGATGGCGGCGACGTCGGCCTGCTCAGCCCTCGTCCGCGCTGACCGCCGGCCCGACCGACCGTGGAAACGCGGCGATGGTCGTCGTCTCCAGCGTGTGATCGGACCACCGGGTCTTGTACGGCATGTCCATCCCGAGGTCGTAGGTCGTGAGGCCTTCGTCGCACAGGCGCTCGATCTGCGCGAGCTGCAAGAGGTGACCGACCCCGAGCGAGTGCACCTCCTCCGCGGACGAGAGCTGGAGCCCTCGATAGGTCGAGTCGCGCACCCCGCCGACGATGTAGCCCACGTCCTGGCCGTCGAGGCGGGCGACCAGGCAACGGGTCCGGTCGGGTCCGAGGCGGGCCAGCACCAGCCGGTAGAAGGCGGCCATCTCGGCCCCCATCAGCCCGTCGTCGTCGGCCCCCTTCCAACTCCGCCGCTCGATCGCGATCAGACGGTCCAGCACCGCCGAGGGTTCGGTCGAGGTGATCGTCACGAAGTGCAACCCGGCGTGGTCGGCCTCCCGCCGGAGGCTGCGCATGCGTTGGCGAAAGCGCGGACTCCGGCCGGCGAACCAGGCGTCGAAGCCGTCGCCGAGATGGGCGCGGCGGCGAGTGATGCCGCCCAGCCGATGGAGGCGGTGGGTGGCATCGAACCCGGCCAGCGCCGAGTTCCATGCGTTTCCGCCCTCGACGAGGCCACCGATGATCACGGCGTCGACGCCACCGTCACAGGCGAAACCGGCGATCTCCGACCACACCCCCGGCTCACCGATGACCGGGCAGGCGAAGCCCCAGATCCGGTCGACCCCCATGAGAATGCGCCGACCGTCGGAGGCCGTCGTGCGGTCGAACAGACCCCAACCCGATGCCGTTCGGACCGCGATCGGGTCGTCTGGCCGCATCGATGCCGTGAGCGGCAGCACCCAGTCGGTCGACGAGCACCACCGGTCGATGCCGTCGATCCGGGCGACCGCATCGTCGTAGGCCTGGGCATCGGGGAGCTCGAGCACGGGTCTCAGTGGTCGGGATCGAACACGTCGATGCCGACCGATGCGAGGAGTCGGCGGGTGAGTGCGAGCGGCAGGCCGACGACGTTGCTGGCCGAGCCGTCGATCGACTCGATGAACGCACCTCCGATGCCCTGGATCGCGAAGCCGCCCGCCTTGCCGTCGGGTTCACCGGTGGCGACGTACCACGCGATCTCGGCGTCGGTCATCGGCGTCATGGTGACGGTCGTCGTCTCGGTGTCGGTGACCGCCGCGGCTGCCGTGAGGACGGCGACGCCGGTCACGACCCGGTGGGGACGCCGGCTCAGGGTTCGCAGCATGGCCGCCGCGTCGGCGTCGTCGGTGGGCTTGCCGAAGATCTGCTGGTCGAGGGCGACGCAGGTGTCGGCGCCGATCACGACCCAACCGTCGTCGTCGCGGTCGAGTGATGCGGCCGCGGCCTCGGCCTTGGCCCGGCTGAGCCGTCGCACGTAGGCCATCGGTGGCTCGGCGTCCAAGAGCGTCTCGTCGGTGCCGGTCGGTCGGATCTCGATGTCGAGCCCGAGCTGCTCGAGGAGGTCGCTCCGGCGCGGCGACGCCGAGGCGAGGATGTAGCGCGTCACCCGCCCGAGACGACCAGGTCGGCGTCGCGATCGAGGCGCTCGGTGACATCGGGGTGATCGAACCAGCCCTCGGGAACGGTGACGGGCTTGGTCCGTGCGTGTGGCCGCGAGGCATCCGCAACGCGTCGACCGGAAACGGCGTCGCTCGGTCGAGCGGTGCGAGGAGCGCTTCGAGCTCTTCGAGGGTGGCGACGTTGCGGAGATCGCGGCGGAGCGTCGACCCGATCACGAAACCCTGGAGGTACCAACCGGTGTGCTTGCGGAACTCCTTGAGTCCGTGGGTCTCGCCGAACCACCCGGCGAGAAGGGCGGCGTGCCGACGCATGGCATCGGTGATCCGGCCCAGATTCGGCGGCGGCTCCACCTCGACGCCCGCGAAGGCAGCCGCGAGGTCGCGGAACAGCCACGGCCGGCCCAGGCAACCACGCCCGACGACGACGCCGTCGCACCCGGTGGTGCGCATCATCTCGACGGCGTCGTTCGCCTCCCAGATGTCACCGTTGCCGAGCACCGGGATCGACCTGACGGCCTCCTTCAACTCGGTGATGGCCGACCAGTCGGCGGTGCCCGAGTAGAGCTGCTGAGCCGTTCGTGCGTGCAGGGCCACCGCCGCAGCACCGGCGTCTTCGGCCGCCCGACCGGCATCGAGGAAGGTCAGGTGATCGTCGTCCACGCCGAGGCGCATCTTGACCGTCACCGGTACCGGGCCCGCCGCGTCGACGGCTGCGCCGACGACGTCGGCGAAGAGGCGGCGCCGAACCGTGAGGGCGGCGCCGCCGCCGTGACGGGTGACCTTTCGGGCCGGGCATCCGAAGTTCAGGTCGATGTGGTCGACCCGCTCCTCGCCCACGAGTTGGGCCACGGCAGCCCCCATGACCTGTGGATCGGTGCCGTAGAGCTGGATCGACCGGACCGGTTCGTCGTCGGCGAAGTCGGCGATGCGCTTGGTCTTGTCATGGCGTTCGACCAGCCCGCGGGCGCTCACCATCTCGCTGACGTAGAGCGCCGCCCCGAACTCGCGGCACAGCGACCGGAACGGAGCGTTGGTCACCCCGGCCATCGGCGCCAGCACGACCGGCATCGCGCAGCGAAGCGGCCCGATCTCGAGCGGCGGGAACAACGAGGTCACGCCCACCAGTGTGGGGGATCAGGTCGGCGAGAGCGAGTCGATCAGATGGTCGACCGGTGGACGGGAGTCGGGGTCGGGCGGGTGGAACACGTAGGACAGGTGCTGGTCGGGGCCGACGACGAAGTCGCCGCCGAGTTGCAGCGTGTCGCTGGTCGGCCGGTGGAACCGTCGACCTCTCGCGATCAACTTGGTGTAGGACCACCAGATCTTGGGTCCCCATGCGTCCCAGACCGAGCTGCGACCGATCGCCATCGCGCCGTACGCCGTCCGTTCGGGGTCTCCGAGCAGGCGGATGCGATCAGGGATGTCGAAGCTCTGTCGGTAGTCGCCGAGCCGGTCGAGGTTGTCGAAGAACACGACCGCGATCTCGGAATCGCCGAACTCGTCGAGGCGATCGCGCACGGCGACCACGTGCTCCTGGCACGGCAGTCAGTAGAAGTGCCGGTGGAAGACCAGCACGACGTCGCGCCCGCCGTGGTCCGCCAGGCTCCACCGCTCGCCCCGTTCGTCGACGAGGTCGATCGGGGGAGCCGGGTCGCCCGTGGTGATCATGCCGTCATCCTGTCGCGTCTTCCGGGGCGACCGGCGTCGGTTCGCGTGGTCAGCGGAGGATGCGGTCGGCCACGGTGAGGTCGTCGATGGTGTCCCAGTCGAGCTCGACCCCGAGTCCGGGACCCTTCGGGACGTGCAGCCAGCCGTCAGCGTCGGGTTCGGTCGGCGTCGTCAGGACCGTGTCGCGCACCGCGGCCCGCCACCCCGGCGGGTCGTGGGGGTACTCCAGCCACGGCCCGCCCCCGACGCCACACGTGACGTGGAGGTTCACGAGCAGGGAGAACGCGTCGCCCCAGGTGTGCGGCGTGTACCAGCCTCCGGTCTCGATGACGGCACGACCGAAGCGTGCTCCCTCGGTGATGCCCAACGTGAGCTGCACGTCCTGCTGGTAGACGCCGAGGACCTCGTCGTCGAGCAGCCGCCACGACTCGGTCGTCGCCAGCAGGAACTCGCCGCCGGCGATGCGCATGTCACCCGCGTCAGCCCGCAACCGGCGCAGTCCCTCGACGTCGTCGAGCACGAGTGGCTCTTCGAGCCAGGTCACGCCGAGTTCGGCGAACGGACCGACGACGGCGAGCACGTCGTCGGTCGTCGCCTGCCGGCTGACATCGCCCGGCATGCGCCAGGCCTGGTTGAGGTCGACCATGAGGGCGAAGCCGTCGGGAGCCCCTTGCCGCGCAACCTCGACGCATGCGACCGCCTGCTCGGGATCGAACACGTCGAGCCGCATCTTGAGCGCGTCGAATCCCTCGTCGACCCGTACCTCGACCACGTCGGCCCACGCCTCGGGATCTCGGCGGGTCCCCGCCGACGCGTAGGCCCTGACCCGATCGACCGAACCGCCGAGCATCTCGGCGACCGACCGGCCCTCGGCTCGGCCGGCGAGGTCGTACAGTGCCGCCTCGATCGGCCAGAGGCGACCACCGGAGTAGCAGCAGGACGCCAGGCGCCGGGCCTGGGTGTCCAGCTCGGTCGGGTCGGTGCCGACGAAGTGGCGGACAAGGGGCTCGACGCCGCTCAGGTCGCCGCCACTCACTCCGGCGAGGCCCTCGTCGGTCTCGACCAGGAGCAGGGTCTGTCGCACCAGCCGTCGCGGTTCGGGGTCCCACGCCGCCGGGAACGGCGGATCGACCGGCACGTCGAGCTCGATGATCCGGAACCCGGTGATGTGCACGTGGGGGCTTCCTAGTCGGCGATCGAGCCGTCGAGGTACCGCGATGCGAGCGCCCACGCGTTGCGCCCGGCTGCGACGCCCATCTCTCGACCCCGCAGATCGTCGGACCGGACGTGGATGCCGCCGTAGAGCCGGGAGACCCCGGCTTCGTCGGCGGCATCGGCATAGGTCGCCCACTGGAGCTCGACGTCGACCGACGGACCGCTCTCGAACTCGAGTGATCCGGCCGGCGCCGTGAAGGTGCCGAGGCCGCCCGGGAAGTACTCGCTCCCGGTGAGCGCAGTGAGCACCTCGGCCGCGGCACGGCTGAACGTGCTGTGGCCCGACACGTAGGCGGCGAACGCGGGGGTCACGAACGTGGCCCGTTGGTAGGGCACCCATTCGACCGCTCGGATCCACTCGACACCGCCCGCCTCGGCCTCTGGATCGTCCGGCTCGCCGGCCCAGGAGCGGATGGCGATCTCGCCGACGTGGTCGGCCAGGTCGGCGTGGCGTTCACCAGGAGCGCTCGACCCGACGGTGATCACCTCGACGAGTCCTGGCTCCAGCGGGAGCCCCGCCGGGTCGTAGGCCGGACCGCCCGGATCGCTCGACTGTCCGAGCCCGCCGAGGTGCCGGATCATCGAGATGGGTCGGACGTAGTCGTAGCGTCCCTTGGCATCCCAGGCCGCGATGGCGGCATCGTGGACGGCGCCGTTGAGGGCCAGGTACATCGAGGTGTCCCACTGCAGCCGGTCGATCACCGGACCGTCGCCGCCGATGCGCAGTTCGTCGCCCAGCTGGTCCGACACGTCGTTGGCGATGGTGTTCCAGTGTCCCGGTGGAGTCTCGGAATTGGGGCCGTCGGCCCAGAACTCGGCGACGACGCGGCCGTAGTCGCCGAGCGGCACGGTGGACGGCTCGTAGGGGTCACCCGTCACGGGGTTGATCGTCCGCCCAGCTGCGTCGTAGCTCCCCACTTCGCGGTTGCCCTGCGTGAGGGGGCTGAGGTCGATGGTCTCGTCCGAGGCAGGGTCGAGCGTCGCGCTGTAGCGGATGACCTCGACGGCGTCGCGCTTGAACTCGGCGTCGGTCTCCGGATCGCCGAGGAGCGGGGGTGGCCCGGGATCGAGCGGTTGATCGCGGGTCTGGTCGAGGGCGAATCCCTCGACCGCACCCCAGTGAGAGCCCACGAAGGTCTGGACGGTGTCGGTGAGGGGGACGCCGTTCTGGGCGACCATCGCCTCGAGCTCGAGCGGTTGCCAGCGATTCGGGTCGGCCATCGCGGTGCCAGGCTCGGCGACCACGAGGGGTGGATTCACGCTCTCGTAGTCGGGGTCGGTGTAGTCGTCTGCTTCGTTCGACCCGTCGTCGATGGTTGCGTCGAGGATCGTTGCCGCGATCCGGTTCCCGATCGCGGCGGGGCTGTCGCCCTCGGACTCGGTGAGGTCGAGGTCGTAGCAGAGGGCGGCCATGAGGTCGTCGAGCCGGGTGACCGACACCTCGGCGCCCGGAGACGGCAGGAACCGCTCGACGAGGATGTGGTAGGCGGCGTAGCTGATGGCCTCGTCGCGCGCGGCTTCGATGTCGTCGGCCGTGTGCTTCTCGTCGAAGAAGACGCCGGCGGCCACCGGGTCGTACACCGCCCACGCGTCCCACATCGCCGCCGACGTGTGGAACAGGTTGCGTGCGTGCACGGTGGGAGCGGGGAAGTCTTCGCGGATCGCCGCCAACAACGCCTCGTTCCACCGGCGAGCGATCGACGGTCCTGGCTCGACCGTCGGGGTGCACGCGGACGCCACGTCGTCGCCGTCGTCGGTCAGGACGAACCCGCCGACGGAGGCGACGATCACGACCAGCACCGCGCCGAGGACGATCAGCAGACGGCGGGAAGAGGTTCGGTCCGGGGTCGTCAAGACTCCGTGCTCGGCGGCAGCGGCGTCGCGGCACCGGCCCGTGCGAGGTCGATGTCGTCGGCCTCGGGAAGCCCGCTGACGCCGACGGCGCCGACGACCTGACCCTCGTGCACGATCGGGACCCCGCCGCCCCAGCCGGTGTACCGCAGATCGCCGAAGTTGGTCATCGGGAAGGCTTCCGAGCGCGAGGCCTCGCCGACCTCGGCGGATTCGGTGCACTCCCGGGCTGCGGTGAAGGCCTTGTTCACGGCGTTGGTGATCGATGCCAGCGGGCATCCGTCGGTGCGCAGGAATGCCATGAGTTCGCCGTGTTCGTCGACGACGGCAACTGCCGCACCGCGTCCGTCGGCGTCGAGCGCCGTGCGCACGGTATCGATGATCCGAGCGGCGTCTTCGTGGGCGAGGCGGGGTTCGTGTCGCATCGAGCTCAGACGATCTCGGCGAGCTCGACGGGTGAGCGACGTCGAGCCGCCGTCACCGCGGCCTCGAGCACCCGTTGGGTCACGTAGGCGTCCGCGAAGTCGGGAAGCGAGACCTCGGGCGGCTCGCCGTCGAGGGCCCGGACGATGTCGGCGGCCATGTTGACGAACGTGTGCTCGTAGCCGAGCCCATGGCCATCGGGCCAGTAGGCAGCACACCAGGGGTGGTCCTCGTGCGTGGTCTGGATCGTGGTCCACCCCGCCTCGGCGGGCGCCATCGAGGCATCCCAGATCTTCAGCTCGTTCATGTGGGTGAAGTCGAATGCCAGCGCACCGAGCTCGCCGTGGATCTCGATTCGGTTCGAGTTCTTCACTCCGGTGGCCAGCCGGGTCGCTTCGAAGCTGCCGACGGCACCGCCGCCGAATCGGGCGAGGAACAGGACCGCGTCGTCGACCGTGCTCGGAGCCGTTCGGCTGGGGTCGTCGGGCGACGGACGCTCGGGGATGAAGCGTTCTTCGATCGCACCGGACACCTCGACGATCTCGTCGCCGGTGAGGAAGCGGGCCATGTCGACGATGTGGGCGGCGAGGTCGCCGAGGGCGCCCGAGCCCGCCTGCTGGCCGTCGAAGCGCCAGACCCGCGGCGTGCCGGCGCCGCCCCACCCCTGGAGGTAGGCGGCCCGCACGTGGTAGATCCGCCCGAGGCGACCATCGGCGATCATGCGGTGGGCGAGGCCGAGTGCCGGGACCCGCCGGTAGCTGTACCAGACGAAGGTGTCGGCCTCTGCGGCCCCGGCGGCCTCGGCCATCCGTCGGGCGTCGGCCAGGGTGCCCGCCAGCGGCTTCTCGCAGGCGACGTGCTTGCCGGCCTCGAGCGCGGCGATCGACTGTTCGGCGTGGAGGTGGTTGGGGGTCGTGACGTCGACGAGGTCGACGGCGGGGTCGCTCAGCAGGTCTCGCCAGTCGGTCGTCGCCCGTTCCCAGCCCCAGCGCGGGGCGAACTCGGCGAGGTCGTCTGCGTTGGTCGCCGCGACCGCCCGCATCGCCGGCGTGGAGGTGAGGTCGAAGAACCGGTGCGCCGACATCCAGGCGTTCGAGTGGGCCCGGCCCATGAACTTCGATCCGATCAGTCCGACACCGAGCTCGGGCACGGCCACCTCCGGCGGCGGAGTATAGGGTCCGAATTCGTCACGAGATGGTCGACGACGAGGAGGCATTCGATGCTGCGATGGGGCGTGTTGTCGACCGCGAAGATCGGCCGGGAGAAGGTCATTCCGGCCATCCAGGCCGCCGACGGCTGCCAGGTCGTGGCGCTCGCCGGGCGCGACGCCGTGCGAGCCGAGGCGGTCGCCGACGAGTTGGGCATCGAGCGCGCCCACGGTTCGTACGAGGCGCTGCTCGACGATGCCGACGTCGACGCGGTGTACGTCCCGCTCCCGAACCATCTCCATGCCGAGTGGACGATCCGCGCCGCGCAGGCCGGCAAGCACGTGTTGTGCGAGAAGCCCATGGCCCTGTCCTCAGGCGAGGCGCAGACGATGGTCGACGCCTGCGCCGATGCGGGTGTGGTCTTCATGGAGGCGTTCATGTACCGGCTCCATCCGACGTGGCGGGCCGTGGTCGAGCTCGTGCGCTCGGGCCGGATCGGCGAACTCGTCTCGGTGCAGAGCTGGTTCTCGTACTTCAACGACGATCCCACCAACATCCGCAACATCGCCGAGTACGGCGGTGGCGCACTCATGGACATCGGCTGCTACTCGATCGACGCGTCCCGCCTGTTGTTCGGCAGCGAACCCATCGACGTGTCGGCGTCGATCACCCGGGATCCAGCCTCCGGCGTCGACATCGTCAGCTCGGGCATCCTCGAGTTCGAGACCGGCACCGCAACCTTCACGTGTTCGACGCGGGTCGAGCCCGACCAGCGGGTGCACATCTCCGGCACCGAGGGTCGGATCTCGGTCGACATCCCGTTCAACATCCCGCCTGACCTCCCGACGCTCGTGCGCGTGACCGCCGGGGGGTCGCCGCCGGTGAGTCCGGCCACCGAGATCCTCACCTTCGAACCGGCTGACCAGTACCGCATCGAGGTCGAGGAGTTCGCCGCGGCGGTTGCTGGCGGCACACCGCCGCCGATCGCACCGACCGAAGGGGTGGCCGATCTCGCGGTGATCGAACGGCTGGTCGCTGCGGCCGGGTGATCAATCGGGGCTGACCTCGAGGATCTGATCGGCCTCCACGTCCTCGACCACGGTTCGCGACCCATCGGGCCATGTGACGGTCACCACGTCGACCCGGTCTGCGGCGCCCAGCCCGAAGTGGCCCCGTGGGTCTTCCGACGACAGATAGCTGCTGCCGGCCACCAGCTCCCGGCGGAGCAGCGGGCCGTTCTCGAGCTGCACGGTGATCACGGCCCCAGGCGTCGGCGCCGGCGGTGCGACGATCAGCCAGTGCCCGCCGGCCCCGGTGTTGCGGAGCAGCGCGAGGTCCGACCCGATGGTCCCGACGGCCAGGTCGAGGTCGCCGTCGTTGTCGAAGTCGGCGGCTGCCGAACCGCGACCGAGGTAGGGGCCCACCGAGTCGAGCCCCCAGCCGGCGGAGAAGTCCTCGAAGCGCCCCTGCTCGCCGTCGGCCGTGCGATTGACGAACCCCTGCACCCGTTGACGGTCCCCGGCGAGGTCGAGGACCGGAATGGCGCCGTTGACGAACAGCAGGTCGAGGTCGGTATCGAGGTCGACATCGGCCCAGGTCACCCCCCACCCGGTCGGACCGGCGCCGAGCTCGGGCTGGCCCATGCTGGTGAGGGCGTCGATGAACGCCGCCCCGTCGGCTCCACTCGTGTTCCGGAACGCCGCATGGAGCTGGTCCCCCTGGTTCGTCACCACCAGATCGGGTCGCTGGTCGCCGTCGTAGTCGCCGGTGGCCACGCCCATCCCTGCTTCGCCGTCGTCGACGCCGAGCTCGCGCCCGCGTTCGGCGAGCTCGATCCCCGACCGGGTGGACGACGGTGTCGTCAGATACAGCTGGTTCGGATCGGTGTCGTTCGCCACGTGAAGGTCGAGGTCGCCGTCGGCGTCGACGTCGCTGAACACCGCTCCGAGCCCGTGACCGACACCGGTGGAGGAGATGCCGACCTGCTCGGCCACCTCGTCGAAGGTGATCCGCCCGTTCGCGTCGGGTCCGCGGCTGAGGAACAACAGATCGGGTTCGGGCTCGAACGTGGAGGGAAATCCTCCCGGCGCACCTCGGACCGGCCGGTTGAGGTCTGCGTAGCCGGCGACGAAGAGGTCGGGCCACCCGTTGCCGTCGATGTCGCCGACGGCCGCGCCCGTGTGCCAGCCGTAGGCGTCGACACCAGCGGCTCCGCCGTCGGCCTCGAAGCGCTCCCCGTCGTTCCAGAGCAGCACGTTCTCGCGTTCGGTCGTCACGTAGAGATCGGTGTGACCGTCGAGGTCGAGGTCGGCTGCGACACATCCGTTGCCTCTCACTTCGAGGCCGGCGCCGGTCACGTCGGTCACGTCGACGAATCGTCCGTGGTCGTTTCGATAGAGGCGGCTGGTGGGGAGGGCACCCTTGGCGCGCCAGTCGCCCCATTCTCCGTTCGACCAGGTGTCGACGACGAAGAGATCGAGCCATCCGTCGGCATCGTGGTCGATCCAGCACAGCCCGCCGCCCATCATGGCGCCGGTGTCGCCGGTCGGCTCGTCACGAAACGCGCTGTGGCGGAAGTCGAGGCCTACCTCGCTCGCGACATCGATGAACTGCACCGCCTCCGGTGAGGCCTCTCCGCTCCGGTCACCATCTGCTTGTCGGCCACGCTCGGGTCTCCCGGCGCACCCGGAGAGCACGAGCGACCGCCAGCAGAGCCCGAGACGATGGCCAGCATCGCCCGACGGATGCTTCCGTGTCGGACCATGAAGCCGACAACCTATCGGCTTGCTCGGGCGGGCCGATGCGGATGCTACGTTCTCGTTCGCTGGTCTCCTGGCCGGCTGACCAAGCATCCATCGAGGGGAAACCGATGAATTCGAAGCGTTGGGCCAGAGGCCTTGCAGTACTCATGTCACTCGCGCTCGTCGCCGCCGCGTGCGGCGACGACGACGACAGCAGCGATACCGCTGCCGGTGACGGTGACTCGTCCGGCGAGTGCGCCACGGCGGGCAAGAGCATCACGGTGCTGCTGCCCGACACCGAGTCGTCCGACCGCTGGGAGACCCAGGACAAGCCGGGCTTCGAAGCGGCTTTCGAGGAGGCCGGTGTCGAGGCCACCGTCGTGAACGCCGAGGGTGACGCCCAGCAGCAGCAGGCCCAGGCCGAGCAGGCCATCGCCGAGGACGCAGGTGTGATCGTGATCACCAACCTCGACTCCGGATCGGGCGCGACCATCCACGAACTGGCCCGCGAGGCCGGTGTCAAGGTCGTCGACTACGACCGCGAGACCATCGAGGGCGACGGCGCCGACGTCTACGTCAGCTTCGGCAACGTGAAGGTGGGCGAGGCCATGGCATCGGTGCTCGAGCCCGAGATCGACGCCCTCGGTGTCGACACGCCCAAGGTCGTGATGCTCAATGGCGGTCCCACCGACGACAACGCTCGCCTGTTCCGTGAGGGCTACGCCGCCACGGTCGAGGCTCGGGCCGACGCCGGTGACTGGGAGATCGTCGCCGACGAGCCCGTCCCCGACTGGGACAACGCCGAGGCCGGCGTCGTCATGGAGCAGATCCTGACTGCCGCCGGCAACGAGGTCGACGCGGTGTTCGCCGCCAACGACGGCCTCGCCGGTTCGGCGATCACCGCCATGCAGGCGGCGGGGCTCGACACCACCACCATCCCGGTCAGCGGCCAGGACGCAACCGTCCCTGGCCTCCAGCTCGTCCTGTCGGGAGACCAGTCCATGACGGTCTACAAGCCCATTGCACAGGAGGTCGAGGCTGCGTCGGACGCTGCGCTCGCCCTGCTGAACTGTGAGGACATCAGCGCCGTGGCCAGCGACCTCGCCCCGTTCGCCGAGAACGAGGGTCGCGAGATCCCGGCCGTGTTGTTGGAGCCGATCGCAGTGACGGCCGACAACATCGACGAAACGGTGTACGCCGACGGCTTCGTCACCGAAGACGACGTCTGCGTGGGTGACTTCGCCCAATTCTGTTAGTTCTGTTGAGGTATTGAAATGAGGGTGGGGCGCCCTTCGGGGCGCCCCACCTGGTCTTCACCGAATCCAGGGGGGTCCAGTGGCCGACGAGCCGATTCTCGAGTGCCGGGGTGTGTCGAAACACTTCGGTGCCGTTCAGGCGTTGTACAAGGTCGACTTCGAGGTGAGGCCCGGTGAGGTGATGGCCCTCGTCGGCGACAACGGCGCCGGGAAGTCGACGCTCATCAAGGGCATCGCCGGTATCTACCCCTTCGACGACGGCGAGGTCCGCTACGAGGGCAAGGGAGTGCACATCGGTGGTCCTGCCGACGCCGCAGGCCTCGGGATCGAGATCGTGTACCAGGACCTCGCCCTGGCCGACAATCTCGATGTGGTCGGCAACATGTTCTTGGGCCGCGAGCGCAAGCGGGGCATGGTGCTCGACGAGACCAGCATGGAGCACGACTCACAGGCGACGCTCGACAGCCTGTCGGTGACGACCCTCTCGTCGGTGCGCCAGACCGTCGCCGGGCTCTCGGGCGGCCAACGCCAGGCCGTCGCGGTCGCCAAGGCCGTGATGTGGGAGTCGAAGGTCGTCATCCTCGACGAGCCGACCGCGGCCCTGGGCGTGGCCCAGACCCGCCAGGTGCTCGACCTGACCCGCCGTCTCGCCGACCGTGGCCTCGGCGTGGTCATCATCTCCCACAACCTCCACGACATCTTCGAGGTCTCCGACCGGATCACCGTGCTCCGGCTCGGCCAGATGGTCGACGTCTTCACGACGGCCGAGACCGACCAGCAGTCGGTGGTGCACTCGATCACGGCCGGCGACATGCGATTCGTCCCCGGAATGGCAGAGGAGTCCGTCTGATGCCCGAGAACGATCCGACCGAAGCAGCAGCGGATCCGACCGACGCCGTGGTCGCCGGGTCGGCCGCGCCGACCAACGGCGTCGACTCCCTGAAGAACTACGTCACGCAGTGGTGGGTTCGGGTCAAGGCGGGCGATCTCGGATCGCTTCCGCTGATCGTCGGCCTCATCGTCATCCTGCTGGTGTTCGGCATCGCCGAAGACGTGTTCATCACCCCGCGGAACTTCACCAACCTGCTGCTCCAGATGTCGGGCATCGCCACCATCGCCGTCGGGGTGGTGTTCGTGCTGCTCATCGCCGAGATCGATCTCTCGGTCGCCTACGTCAGCGCCGTCGGCGGCGTCGTGATGACCTTGCTGCTGCGCCCCGACGACCCGGGCTGGCCGTGGTTCCTCGCCATCGGCGCCGCCCTCGTCATCACCACCATCATCGGGATGATCACCGGGCTGCTGGTCACCAAAGCGGGCGTTCCCTCCTTCGTCGTGACCCTCGCCGGTCTGCTCGTGTACAGCGGCGTCGTCCTCACCCTCACCACCGAGGCCTCCAACTCGGGCACCGTCCGCATCCAGGACGACACCGTGATCGACATCGCCGGATCGTTCCTGGGCGACGCGCTCGGCTGGATCCTCGGACTCGGGGCGGTGGCCATCTACGCGGCCATCCAGCTCCGCACCCTGTTCGCCCGCCGCTCGAGGGGTCTCCCCACCAAGCCCATGCTGCTCGTCGGCCTCCAGATCGGTGGCCTGGCCCTGGCCGTCGCGTGGGGCGTGTGGTACGCCAACCGCGACCGCGGGGTCCCGTTCGTGCTGATCATCGTCCTGGTGTTCGTCGTGTTCTGGTCGTTCATCGCCGCCCGAACCGCGTTCGGCCGACACATCTACGCGGTGGGAGGGAATCCCGAGGCAGCCCGCCGAGCCGGCATCGACGTCGATCGCATCAGGATCGCCGTGTTCATGATCATGGGGTTCATGGCCGGCAGCGGCGGCATCATCCTCGCCTCGCGGATCCGCTCGGTGTCCACCGGCACCGGCGGCGGCAACCTGCTCCTCGAGGTCATCGCCGCCGCAGTCATCGGCGGCACGAGCCTGTTCGGCGGTCGTGGCCGCCCGGTCAACGCGCTGTTGGGCGCCCTGGTCATCGCCAGCGTCGGAAACGGCATGGACCTGCTCGGCCTGGCCGCAGGCACGAAGTTCATCGTCACCGGCCTGGTGTTGCTGGCTGCTGTGCTGGTCGACTCGCTGTCGAAGAAGGGCCGCGCTGCGGCGGGGATGGTCTGATGGGCTGCTGTCTGGTTGCATTCGCCTCGTGGCTCTCGCCCCGACTCGCACTGTTCGTGTGGTGGCTCTTCGGCGACCGCCTGTCGATCGCCTTCGATTCGTTCTGGGCGGGCTTCCTCGGCTTCCTCGTCCTCCCGTGGGCCACCCTCTTCTACGCGCTGGCGTACGCGCCGGTCGGTGAGGTGTCGGGTCTCGGCTGGGTGTTCGTCGGTTTCGGCGTCCTCTGCGACATCGCGTCGTGGGGTGGGGGCGGCCGTCAGGGGCGCACCTACTACGTCGAGGAGTACCGACCGAGCTGACCGGGGTCGGCCGAACGGCCACAACTGACGAGGAGCGAGTGATGCACCGACGGCCCCTGGGGAAGACAGGCTTCGAGGTCTCCGAAGTCGGGTTCGGCGCGTGGGCCATCGGTGCCGACTGGGGCCGGGTCGACGACGACGATGCCGTCGGCGCCCTGCACGCGGCGGTCGAAGCCGGGGTCACCTTCATCGACACCGCCGACGTCTACGGCGATGGTCGCTCCGAACGGTTGATCGCCCGGTTCCGGCGAGAGCATCCCGACGCGGACGTGGTGGTGGCCACCAAGGCCGGGCGTCGCCTCGATCCGCACGTTGCCGGGGCGTACACGCCTGAAGCCCTCGAGGGCTTCGTCGACCGGAGTCTCGCCAACCTCGAGGTCGATGCGCTCGACCTGGTGCAACTGCACTGCCCGCCCTCCGCGGTCTACGACGACGACGCCGTGTTCGACGGGCTCGACGATCTGGTGCGCCGCGGCAAGATCCTCCATCACGGCGTGAGTGTCGAGCGGATCGACGAAGCGCTTCGCGCAATCCAGCGGCCGACCGTCGAAACCGTCCAGATCATCTTCAACCTGTTCCGGCAGCGACCCGGGTCGGACTTCTTCGCCGAAGCGGCGCGACGTGACGTCGGAATCATCGCCCGGGTGCCCCTGGCGAGTGGCCTGCTCACGGGGAAGATGAAGGCCGACACCGCGTTCGCCGACGACGATCATCGCTCCTACAACCGCCACGGTGAGGCGTTCGACGTCGGCGAGACGTTCTCGGGGGTGCCATTCGCCGTCGGTCTCGCCGCCGTCGAGGAGATCCGAAGCCTGGTGCCGGCCGGCGCGTCCATGGCGCAGTTCGCCCTGCGGTGGATCCTTGCCTTCGACGAGGTGTCGACGGTGATCCCCGGCGCCCGCAACGCCGAGCAGGCCGTTGCCAATGCCGCGGCATCGGATCTTTCGGCGATCGACGAGCAGACGTTGGCGGCCGCCCGCCACGTCTACGAGCGCCAGGTCAAGGCCCATGTCCACGATCGTTGGTGACGAGGACGCGTTCCGCGTCACCGACGGGCAGAAGGCCCACTTCGTCGCCCGCGGCTTCGTCCACCTCCCCGGGCTGCTGACCGAGGCCGAGGTCGCCGAGCTCGAGGTGGTCTACGACCGCTTCCTCCGACGCGAGATCGAGGTCCCCGGCAAGGACTACTGCGACATGGCCGGCGACTACGGGCGTGAACCCGACGACTTCTCGATTGTCAACGTCATGCTGCCCCGGACGCTACCACCCCGCCTGGCAGGGCAACGTGTTCGAGCGCCGGGCTGCGTCGGTCGCCGACCAGCTCTGCGGCCCCGGCATGGAGCTCGACTACGACCAACTGCTGGCGAAGCAGCCCCACAAGACCGATGCCGTGTTCGCCTGGCACCAGGACATGGCCTACTGGCCCGAGACCCCCGACACCCGCACCGCCACCGTCTGGCTGGCCATCGACGACTCGACCCTCGACAACGGCTGCATGCGGTTCGTCCCGTCGACCGTCGACGAGGCGTCACTGCGGCCCCACGTCCCGCAGTTCGGTCGACCGAGGTACGTCTCATGCACTCGGCACCGAACTGCTGCGCCGACGACGAGGTCGTGCCGATCCCCGATCCGGCGCGGTGACGTGACCGTGCACAACGAGCGGGTGCTGCACGGATCGGGCGGCAACACCACCGACGGCTTCCGCCGGGCCTACGTCCTGGCCTTCCGCGTCCGACGAGACGATCGCCACCGAACGGGAGCTCGGGTTCACCCACAGCCACAACGACGACGGGCGACGGTGCTCGACTCGGTCGGCGTCGAGGGGCAGACCCGCGGCACTCGCTGACTGCCGGCTCCCCGAAGCTGTCACTCCCCGTCGATACGGTGAGCGGTGATGGTGATCGTCGACGACAACTGGCGGGTGTACGCCGAAGCCTGGGATCCGTCCTATGGCGCGCCGGCGGCCTTCGACCTCGACGGGACCGAGGCCGTCGAGCGTGCCGAGGGCGGCGCCGATCACGTCGTCAGCCCGACCGAAGCCCGTCCGATGCCACTGTGTTTCGTCGATGGCCGGCGCCGGGTCGAGCTCTCGTTGTGGGCCGAGCGACCGGCCGACGGCGAGCGAGTCCCTGGCCTGCTCGGCGCCTACGCGGTCGGCGCGGTCACCATCACACCTGGCCAGCCGGCGGCCTACCAGGGCATCCGCATCGGACGGCTGGCGATCTGGGGTGCCGGCCACACCGCCGACCTCTCGCATCCCAGTGGCTACGAGTGGCGATCGCGGTCGTCGGCGGCCGACGACCCCGCCAAGCTGCTCCAGGTCCTCCAGAACCAGATGCGATCGGCCGAGGGGGCGCTCGCGCTCGATGCGGCTGGTGTCGGGTGGAACGTCGTCCTCGACGGCCCGCTCAACTTCGTGCGGAGCCTCCACGAACTCGTCACCGGCTACGTGAAGTCACACCACCGCCGCCTGCTTCCCGAAGCCGCCCATGCCGCGGTGCCCGGCCTGCCGGTCGGTGGCCGGACCCCGGTGTACGCCATCGGTTCTGACCGCTACACGTGCTACGCCCGGGTGGGTCAGCCGGGGCGGGGCTCCTCGCCGTGGGGTGGCATCGTGCGCCTCGAGTTCCCCACGAGTGCCGGACTCGACCGGGTCGCCGACCGGGCCTCGGCGCTCTCGGCGTTGCTCCCGGCTTACGCCGGCCAGGCGCACCGCGACCCCCGCGCCCCGGTGAACCTGACCCCGGTTCGCAACCTCGAGGGCCACCTCTCGCACCTGCTGGGCCCGGTCGATCTCGCCGTCCGCGCCGCTCGCGAAGCGGTCGTGGCAGGGTTGGCCCGATGACCGACCCGACGGTGGACCCTCCCGACGCCACCTCGCCCGGGCCATCCGGTGAGACCGAGTTGAGCCCCATCCGACCGCCGGGGGAGATCGACCCCGAGAGCCGCCGGAACCACCTCGACGGCCTCGACGACATCCCCCTGGCCGATCCGGTCGGCTTGGTCGACGCATCCACCGAGGCGTCAACCCGAACCGCGCAGATCCTCGTCGACCCGCTCACCGATCTCACGCTCGACACCTTCGTCGTGGCCGCCCAACGCCTCGTCGACGGTTCGAGCCTCTTTCACTACGGCATCGTCACCGAGGTTGCCGGCCTCGTCGAAGGGGCCGAGACGGCAACCGACACCGCTCGTCTGGCGGCGGCCACGCTGCCTGGCCAGCGCTACCGGCGCGCCGACGTCACCTGGATCCGCACCCACCCCGAGCAGTACCTGCCGCCATCGTCGGGCGCCGCGGTCTGGATCGCCACCGGAACCCACCGTCGTCGAGCCCTGTTCCTCGACAAGATGGACGAGCACGAGCGCATCCCCATCGGGCTCGACATGAACGGCGACCTCGTCCACCTGCCCTACAGCTTCCTGAACGGCGATCGTGGCGCACATGCGTCGATCTCGGGCAAGTCCGGCGTCGCCACCAAGACGAGCTACGCCCTGTTCCTGCTCTACATGCTCTTCGAGACCGAGTGGGGCATGACGGCCCGCCAGGGCAACAGCCACGACCGTGCCCTGCTGTTCTCGGTCAAGGGGTCCGACCTCTGCCTCCTCGACAAGAAGAGCAACGTGTTCTTCGGCACCAGCGAGACGGCGACCGAGGCGCAGCGAGCAGTGGAGCGCGCTTCAGGTCGACGACCCGCAGCCCTTCACCCATCTCGGCGTCTTCGCACCCGCCGAGGACGCCCCACCCGACACCACGCCGGTTCCCGACCTCGCGGTGCGCGACCGGTCCGAGACCCACGCGTACGGGTGGTCACCCAGGGCCTTCATCGAACGGGGACTGCTCGAGTTCGTCTTCGACGACCTCGAGAAGGGACAGATCTCCTTCATCGAACAGGTCGTGCGCGTCCAGCTGCTGCGCTGGATGTACCCCGTGGCCGGCGACACGGGCGGCCGCGTCGTCCTGGTCGATCCGGCGACGATCGGCGAGCAGGTCGGCCACACCTGGGAGTCCGCCCGCCGAACCGCACGCACCAAGTCACCCCGTCCGGTCTCCGACGGGGTCGTCTGCGAGACCTTCGACGATCTGGTCGATTTCGTGGCCGGAAAGGTCACCGACCCGAACGAGGCCACCTACGACCCCGCGTGGGTCGGCGGTGTGGCCCAGGGCACCTGCCAGGCGTTCTCGCGGCGACTCTGGAAGTCGGCACCGCGGCTGCGTCGCCTCGTCCGCTCCGGTCTCGTCGAGGTCGAGCTGTCCGACACCCTCACCGTGGTCGACGTGCATGCCCTGCACGCCGACGCCCAGCGCTTCGTCGTCGCATCGGTGCTCGCCGGGGTGTGGGAGCAACACGAGGACTCGACGTCGCCGGGCAAGACCTTCGTCGTGCTCGACGAGCTCAACAAGTACGCACCCCGTCAGGGCACCTCGCCCATCAAGAGCCTGCTCGTCGACATCGCCGCCCGCGGGCGGAGCCTCGGCGTCGTGCTCATCGGCGCCCAACAGAATCCATCGGGCGTCGACCGCGACATCACCAACAACGCCGCACTCGAGGTCGTCGGCCAGATCAAGGCATCCGAGGCCGCCGAGTTGGGCTTCCTGCCGGCCGAGATGCGGGCGCGGGCGCAGATCATCGCCCCGGGCACGATGATCACCTCCCAACCCCTGCTCCCGGCACCGGTGCCGATCCGGTTCCCGTTCCCGCCGTATGCGACCCGTCACGCCGAGGTGCTGGCCCGCCCCGAAGACGACGCCGACGCCCGTTCGCTGCTGGAGGGGATGTGATGCCGGCCGGCGCCGCCCGCATCCTCCACACCTCCGACTGGCACCTCGGCGTCAGTGTCCGCAACCACTCGCGAGCCGACGACCACGACGCAGCCATCGCCGAGATCGTCGCCGTCGCCGAGGCGCAGCAGCCCGACCTCATTCTGCACACCGGCGATCTGTTCGACGGTCACCGCCCGCCGATGCTCGAGTTCGGTCGGGCCATCCGCGCCCTGCGATCACTCGCCGAGGTCGCGCCGGTCGTGCTGATCGCCGGCAACCACGACAGCGCCGTCGTGCTGGACGTGCTCGACGAAGCCCTCGACGACGAGCGCATCACCGTCCACTCCCGACCATCGCTGCCCGAGAAGGGCGCGGTCTCCATGTTCCCGACCGCGGCCGGCATCGACCTGCGACTCGCCGTGCTGCCGTTCGTGCACGCCAATCGGGTGTTACAGGAGTTCGCCGACTTCGTCGAACCGAACGCGGCGTACACCGACAACGTGCGCAAGATCATCGGGCACCTGTCGGCCGCGTGCTTCGACGGGTTCGACCCGGCCCGCGAGGTCGCGGTCTTCGCATCCCATCTCCACGTCACCGGCGCCCGGACCTCCTCCGAGCGCGAGATCCACGTGTCGACCAACTACGCCACCGACCCGACCCACCTCGGACCCGAGTTCGGCTACCTGGCGTTCGGCCACATCCACGTGCCGCAGCCGGTCGCGCGGTGGCCGGGGCCGCTACGCCGGTTCGATCCTCGAAGTCGACTTCGGCGAGGAGGGCGAGACCAAGCAGGTCGTGGTCGTCGACCTCGAACCGGGCCGTCCAGCGCAGATCGCCACGCACGAGCTCACGGCGGCGCGGCGGCTCCGCCGCGTGCGCGAACCGCTGTCTGCGCTCGCGGGGCTGGCGTCCGACCTCGGCGATGCGATCGTCGAAGTCACCGTCCTGCCCGAACCGACCCTCGCGCTCGGCGACCCGGTCGACGAGCACGAGTCGCTCGCCGCGCACGTCGCCGACGCCTTGCCCGACGCCTCGGTCGTGTCGGTCATCGACGGCCGGCGACCTCACGTGGCACTGGCCGACGCCCAGGTCGCCGAGCGCGACGACGCACCACCGTCGATCCCCGAGACGTTCCGCACCTGGCTCGCCTCGACCGAGGGCGCCAAGCTGCTCAACACCGTTGGCGACACCCCTGCCGACCCCGAGCGGGTGGTGACGCTGTTCGACGAGTTCCACGCCGCTGCCCTCGGCGACGAGGTGCCGCACCTCGCCGAGGCCACGCAGTACGCCGACCTCGTCGACGACTGATGCGACCCATCCACCTCGAGTTCTCGGGCCTCCGTTCCTATCGGGGTCACGCCGAGATCGATTTCTCCACCTACGACCTCTTCGCCATCATCGGCGACACCGGGGCCGGCAAATCGACGATCATCGAGGCGCTGAGCCTCGCGCTCTACGCAAAGAAAACGTGGAGCGGCGGAGCCAGCCTGGCCGAGCTCATCGCCGACGGGCAGAACACCATGACGATCCGCCTGCGCTTCTCCAGCGGGGGCGACGAGTGGGAGGTCACCCGCACCCGGCACCGCAACGCGTCGGCCCCCGTCGATCGCCTCGTCGGCCTGACCACGGGCGAGCACGTCGACCACGCCACGCCGGTCAGCAATCGCATCAGCGAGATCGTCGGGCTGACCCACGATCAGTTCACGAGGGCCGTGGTCATGCCGCAGGGCCGGTTCGACGAACTCCTCACGGCGAAGGCGACCGAGCGCAACAAGATCCTGCGGTCGATCTTCGGTCTCGACGAGCTCGAGCGGGTGCGCGAGCTCGCGCATCTGCAACGGGCCGAGTGGTCCGAGAGGCTGGCCGTCCACGAGGACCGACGTCGCCACCTGCCGAGCGACCCCGACGCCGACCTCGCGGCCGCCCGCGAGCGTCTCGTCGCCGCCACGGTCGCGCACGAGACCAGCACCGACGCCCTGGCCGAAGCCGACGAGGCCTTGGCCCACCTCGGGCAGCGCGATCTCGTCGAGCGCCTCGCCAAGGCCCTGTCGGCGGTCCCCGATGATGCCTCTCCGGCAGTGGGCGAGCTCGAGCGAGCCCAGGAGCAGGGCGAGGCGCTGCTCGCCGAGCGCGCCGAGGCCGAGGCCGCCGAGTCGAGCGCGGCCGCCGAGATCGTCGAGCTGTCGACGCAACAGACCGATCTGCTCGCGGGGTTCGCCGATCGCGACGCCGCCATCAGGGCGACCGGCGACCTCACCGGTGCGGTGGCAGCCCTCGCCCGCGCGATCAACCGGCGCGCCGAGCTCGATGAGGTGGAGTCGTCGCTCGGCGAGCCCGTCGACGACGCTGCGCTGGCCCCGTTCGAACGTGCGGTCGACGAAGCCGACGAAACCCTGCGAGCCGCGATGACGTGGCGCGACGAAGCCCACCGTCAGGCCCGCGCGGCGGCCGAGGCCGAGCATCGAGTCGCCGACCTCGCCGCGACTGTGGCGAAGACCGAAGCCGACGTCGCGGCGAGCACACAGGCCCAGCAGGACGCGGACGCCCGGCGGCTCGCCGCCGCCGACAGCCACGCCTGGGCCGCCGACGAAGTGGTGCAGCACGAAGCGGAGGTCGACGCGCTGAAGCAGCGCCACGCTGCCGCCGCGGTGTCCCACGGGCACGGACCCGGCGACCCGTGTCCCGTGTGTCAACGCCCCCTCGAGGTCGGATTCAAGCCACTCGAGGTCCCCGATCTCGACGAGGCGAACGAACGGGCCCGGCGGTCCCGCCAGCACGAACGCGACACCGGTCGAGCGCTCCGCGAGGCCGAAACCGCAACGCAGCTGGCCGCAGTAGCCCTCGCCAAGGCCCGCGACGCCCACGAGCGGGCCACCGAGGACCACGCGGCAACATGCCGCAGCGCTGGCTGCACTCGAGGTCCCCGACGTCGGCGACGCCGAGACGGCAGTCGCGCACGCCGAAGCCGAGCGGCGAGCCGCCGTCGATGCGCGTTCGAGCACCGTTGCGGAGCACGCACAGCAGCAAGCGGCCCGCCTCCAGCAGGTGGCGGCGATCGAGAAGGGTCGAACCGAGGTTGCCGACGACCTGGCCACCGTCGCAGCCTGCGTCGACGCGCTTCCGTCGGCATGGTCCGACCTCGTCGACATCGCCGAGTCGACCGTCGAAGCGTTGGACGCGACTCGCTCCTCGATCGAGCAGGTCGTCGACCAGACGGCCGACCTCGGCCGTCTGCTCGACGTGGCGCGAGCCCAGGAGCGTGACGCAGCCGCCGGCGTCGTGGCCGTCACGACCGACGCCGGCGAGAGGGTCACCGCGCCCGCGATGGCCGCGCTGAACCGAGTCCGCGGCCACGTGCAGGCCGTCGACGTCGTTCGCGAGTTGGCCGAGGAGGTCGACGGCAACGCCCTGGTGCTCGAGCCTCCTGTACTCGCCGAGGGTGTGAAGACCACCGACCTCGCCGAGACGGTGTCCTCGGTCCGAGCCGCGCTGGTCCGCTGCGACGAGATCGTCGACGTCGGAGCAGGTGTCGCCGAGGCGCGTCGGGCTGAGCTCGATGCATGGGACCTCCGTCTCGGCGCGGCGCTGGCGAGTGTCGACGTGGCGAGCGTCGATGAGCTCCGCACCATGGCCGCCGATGCCCGCAGCCTGATCGGGGTGCTCGATGGAGCCGTGACCGAGGCCGAGGCCCGTCGCGACGAAGCCAAGGGGGTCGACGCGGTGCTGGTCGTGGTCGGCCCACTCGTCGCCAACCTGTCGATCGTGGAGGAGGCCCTGCCGGCAAGCGCCGGCCGATTCATCGACCATCTCGTGGGAGCTCGCGAGCGAGAGCTCCTCGCCGAGGCCAGCCGTCGACTCAAGACCATCAGCAACGGTCGTCACGGTTTCGTCGCCGACTTCGGCGTGGCCAACATCGCGTCGGGCGAGGTCAGGCCGCCTGACGCCCTGTCGGGAGGCGAGCGCTTCCAGGCGGCCCTGGCGCTGGCCCTCGCGCTCGTCGAGATCGCCTCTCGCGGCGGGGGCCAACTCGACGCGGTGTTCGTCGACGAGGGCTTCGGCAGCCTCGATGCAGCCGCGCTCGACGCGGCGCTCGAGACCCTGGGAGGGGTGGCGGGCGGCGGCAAGATGGTGGGTCTCATCTCGCACCTCCGGCCGGTGGCCGAGTACGTCGACACGGTGCTGCACGTGACCAAGGACGACACCGAGGGCTCTCGGATCCGGCCGCTCGATCCCGACGCCCGCGAGCGGTTGCTCGACGCCGAGGTTCGCAGTGGTCTGACCGAGTAGATCGGCCGCTATCGTCCCCGCGCATGAGCGTGCCAGCGATCGAGAGCGTCGAGTTGAGTCGGTCGTTCGACGACGTGGTCGCGGTCGAGAGCATCGACCTGGCCGTCGAGTCCGGTGAGATCTACGGCTTCCTCGGACCGAACGGCGCAGGCAAGTCGACGGCGGTCCGCATGTTCACCACCCTGCTCTCGCCGACCGGCGGAAGGGCGACGGTGGCCGGCTTCGACGTCGCCACCGATCCCGACTCGGTCCGTCTCCGTATCGGCGTCGCCCTCCAGGATGCCGCGCTCGACCCCAAGCAGAGCGGCACGCGAGATCCTGCGCCTCCAGGCCCGGCTCTACGGCCTGCATCGCGACGAATTCGAGCAGCGATTCACCGAGCTCAGCCATCTCATCGACCTCGAAGCGGTCGATCGGATGGTCGCCACCTACTCGGGAGGCATGAAGCGCCGGCTCGACCTGGCCGCGGCGCTGATCCACAACCCCGACATCCTCTTCCTCGACGAGCCCACCACCGGGCTCGATCCGGTGAGCCGCGTTCGGGTCTGGGACGAGGTCCGCCGGTTGAATGCCGAGTTGGGGATGACCATCTTCCTCACCACGCAGTACCTCGAGGAGGCCGATGAACTCGCCGGCCGGGTCGGCATCATCGACAAGGGACGTCTCGTGGCCGAGGGCACCCCAGCTGCGCTCAAGCGAAGCGTGGGGTCCGATCTGATCGTGGCCAAGGTCGAAGCCGACCCCGAACGGGCGGCAGCGGCACTGGCGCCTGTCCCCGGGCTCGGGAACATCGAGATCCGTGGTGACGAGCTCTTGATCCCGACCGAGGACAGTGCCGCCGCGATCTCCGGAGTGGCCGTGGCGCTCAACGGCTGCGACGTGGGCGTCCGCGAGCTCACGCTGCGGTCACCGACCCTCGACGACGTGTTTCTCGAGCTCACCGGCGAGCACCTCCAGGAGGGCGACGAATGACGCTGCTTCCCGCTCACCGGCCGCTCGGGCCGCAGTTGGCCGACCTCCTCGTGCCTCGTCGGCCTCGCACCGGGGGTCTGCTCAGATGACGACCACCCCGAGCACGCACATCCAGGCTCGCAAGGCCGGGTTCTTCGCCGACGTGTTGTCGGTCGCCGGACGGGCGATCCGGCAGATTCCTCGCGAGCCCGAGAGCGTCATCCCGGCCCTCGCCGTGCCGCTGTTCTTCTTCGTCGTGAACACGGGGTCGCTCACCGACATCACCGAAGCCGTCGACCCCGATTTCGACTACAAGGCGTTTCAGCTGCCCGTCGCCATCATCTTCGCCGTCACCGGCGTGAGCCGGGCGTCGACGTTGGTGACCGACATCGTCGACGGCTACTTCGACCGGCTGATCATGACGCCAGTGAGCCGCCTGTCGCTGCTGCTCGGGCTGATGATCGCCGACTTCGTCCTCGTCGCGGCGCTGTGTGTTCCGGTGATCAGCCTCGGCTTCGCCGTCGGGGTTCGGTTCGAGACCGGCCTCCTCGGGATCCTGCTCTTCATCTTCCTTGCGGCCTCGTGGGGGTTGGTCTTCACCGGATTCCCGTATGCCATCGCGCTGAAGACGGGGAACCCGGCGGCGGTGAACTCGAGCTTCATCCTGTTCTTCCCGTTCGCCTTCCTCACCACCGCGTTCGTGCCTCGGGCGGCGATGACCGGCTGGCTCGACGTCGTTGCCGGCTACAACCCGGTGACCTATCTGCTCGACGCGCTTCGCTCGCTGGTGAGCGATGGGTGGGATGCTGCGTTGCTCGGCAAGGGCGTCCTGGCCATCGCGCTGGTCGGCGTGGTGAGCATGTCGCTCGCGCTGGCCGCGCTTCGGGGCCGGGTCAGTCGGGGGTGACCGCGCCGGTTCGGTCGGCCCAGGCCCGGTCCGACAGCGTGCGATCGAGCCATGGCGTGTCGGCGGGGTAGGTGCCGTCGGTGAGCAGCGAGTCGACGGTGGCGACGGCTGCGCCGTAACCGATGCGGGCCGGCGATCCGCCGGTGGACACCCGTCGTACACCGAGATCGGCGAGCTCTGGCAACGTCGGCGAGCCTGGGAGGACGAGCACGTTCACCGGACGACCGGTCCCGCCGACGACCCGGGCGATCTCGTCCGCGTGCACCAGGCCAGGTGCGTAGACGCACTCGGCGCCCGCGCCGGCGTACGCGACGAGGCGGGCGATCGTGTCGTCGAGGTCGTCGACGCCATGGAGGTGGTTCTCGCAGCGAGCCGTGAGCACCATGCCCGACTCGGCCGCACCGTCTGCGGCCGCTCGGACGCGTGCCGCAGCGACGTCCAACGGGTCGATCGCGCCGGTGGTGGGGTTCCAGTCCTCGATGGAGCACCCAGCGGCGCCGGTGAGGCCGAGCGCGGCCACGAACGCGGTGACCGCGGCCGGGTCGTTGCCGTAGCAGCGCTCTGCGTCGACGTTCAGTGGGACGCCGACGGCAGCGGTGAGTTCCGCTGCGTGCGCGAGCAACTCGTCACCAGCCACGGTCTCGTCGAGGCGACCTCTGGTCGCGGCGAAGCCGGCGCTCGTGGTGGCGAGCGCCACGTGACCGGCCGCCTCGAACAGCCTCGCCAAGCCGATGTCGTGCGGGTTCGGCATGAGGAAGCAGCCCTCGGTGTGCAGCGTGCGAAACGTGTCGATGGCAGAGATCATCAACGACGTCTAGCCGATCCGCCTCACTCCTCGGTCACGAAATCAGCTCGACCGACGGCGTCGCAGCCACGTCGCCCGTCCTCCATGCGTCGAGGAACGGTTTGGGTGCGATCTGTCCGCGTCGAGCTTCCCAGTCTTCGGGGAACGTCGGTTCGGAGATTCCGAAGTGCAGGTGGGGTGGGGTGTCCCGGGCGTTGCCCGACCGCCCCACGGAGCCGAGGCGCTCGCCCGCCTTCACGAGGCTGCCGAGCTCGAGTCCCGGCGTGACGCTCGCGAGGTGCGAGCCGTAGTAGCGCACGCCGTCGTCGCCCACGATGGCAACGAACCGACCGCCCCGTTCGGCGGGATCGTCGGTCGCCGGGTCCCATTCGTCGGTCGTGCGCAGCGCATCGACCCGGCCGTCGGTGACCGCAACGAATGCGGTGCCCTCTGGAGCGAACACATCCGTCGCGGGATAGGCATGCCCACCGTCGGAGTAGGACGCGGCACCGGCCGGCTCGACGGGGAAGACGTGCACCGGAGTTGCCGGGACGGGCAGAACCGCGGTGGGCGGGGAGGGCGCTTCCGGAACCGACGCGGTCGTGCTGCTCTGCCGGCTCGGCGACGGAGCCGACGCCGGGACCGAGTCCGGCTCGGCCGAGGCATCGCCCTGGGCGCCACCCGTGTTCCCGGCGCAGCTCGTGGCCGCGACGAGCACGACGGCGGTCACCCAACGTCTCATTGTTCGCCGCTGAACGCGATCTGCGAGATCGCGGTGAAGTCGCGGCCGCCGGGGCTGGTCGAGTCGAGGATCTCGATGACGATCGACTGCGATTCGGCAGCCACGTCGATGGACTGCACGATGGGCTGGTCGGCAAAGTCCTGGACGATTGTGGTTCCGTCGTCGAAGCTCCATCGCACCGACCGCACCCGGCGGTTCTCGGCGAAGCGGTCGGTCCCGTCCGTAGGGTCGATCTTGCCGTAGCCAGGCAGCAGGCCCACCGAGGTCACCTTGGTCGTGCGGCCGAGATCGACCACGAGCACCTCGCCGATGCCGTTGCCCGGCGTTCGCCAGGTCGTCGAGGGCGAGCCGTCGAGGGTGTTGACGGCGTCGTAGGTCACCGGGTTGCCGTTCGCCTCGACGCCGGCGGCTGCAGTCGCCGACGCGGTGACCTGCGTCGGTTGGAGCGGTCCGATCACGGGTGCGGCGGTGGTCGAGGTCGTTGTCGAAGGCGCCGTCGTGTCGGGCGCTGCGGTGTCGGGAACCGTGGCAGCCGAGGTGTCGGAGTCTGCGAAGTCGCTGGAGCCATTGTCGTCTGAACCGAGTGCAATGACGAGCGCGACCGCGATCGCCGCTGCGGCGACTGCCGCCAGGCCGCCGACGAGCCATGGGGAACGGGAACGGTGTGCCTGATCGACGGGCGTCTCGAGTGGTGGCGGTGCGACGGGATGTGCGGCGGGCGGGGGCGGAGATGCGGGCGGGGGAGGAGGCGGCGGCGCAGGCGCTGCGGTGACCGCGGCCGCTGCGGCGGCCGCTACGACCGGAGTGATTGTCGCAGCGCCGGTCTCGACGGACACGGCTGCGCCGAGCGCCACCGCGCCGAGCGCAACGGCCAGCTTCGGATCGATGTCCACGGCGAAGGGCCGCCCGAACTCCTCGGCGATGCGTCGTCCGATGAGGGGAATCCGGGACGAACCACCGACGAGGAGGATCGAGCGCAGCTGCTCCGGGACGAGGCCGGCCTGCCTGATCGCCCGGTCTAGGGCTTGCGTGGTGTCGTCGACGAGCGGACGGATGAGCTCTTCGAACTCGCTTCGGGTCACCACCACCTGCTGGTCGATGTCGCCGATCCGCACACTGATCGCGACCTGGGTGTCGTGTGACAAGGCCTCCTTGGCCTCGGTGCACTCCTCGCGCAGCCGGATTGCGGCACTGGCCACCTGCGGCGAGTCGCCGAGGCTCTTCCAGGTCGCACCGACGCTGTGGAGCACCTTGTCGACGAGGGCTTCGTCGAAGTCGATGCCTCCGAGCCGCTCGATGCCTTGCGGTTGACCCAGCACCTCGAAACCATCCGGGGTCTTGCGCAGCACCGTCGCGTCGAAGGTGCCTCCGCCCAGGTCGTACACCGCGACCGCGTCACCGGCCGGCATGCGATCGGTGAGGGAGTAGTGGATCGCGGCGGCCTCGGGCTCGGTCAGCACCTGTGCGTTGTCGATACCTGCGTGCTGGATGGCCTGATCGAGAAGATCCTTCTTGTAGGGACCCCAGTTCGCCGGATGGGTGACCACGACTCGCGCCGGGCGTTCCCCTTCTCGGTCGGTCGCAGTCGAGACGACCGCTGCCAGCAGGCGGCCGGTGAGTCGGTCAGCGTGATAGGGCGTCGACCCGATCAGGATCGGGGCCGTGTCTCCCAGCCGACGTTTGAAGTGACGGGCCATACGTGACGGTTCAGCCTCGCCGCGCCGTTCTGCCGTGTCGCCCACCAGGACCGAGCCGGTCTCATCGATGAACAGCACCGAAGGGATGGCCGAGAAACGGGTGCCGAGATTCAGGACCTCGCGTTGCTCGCCGCGTGCGATGGCCGCCGCGGTGAACGTGGTCCCGAGGTCCACGCCGAGTGTGTAGCTCAATGCCCATTGTCCCTCTGCTCGAGTGCGGCAGGATTGTAGGTGCGCTCGATCCGCCTCACTCCTCGGTCACGAAATCGATGAGGCGCTCGACGGCGTTGACCAGCGACGGCTCGAGGTCCTTGTACGACCCGACCCGGCCGAGCAGGTACTTCCAGAAACGACCCGGTTCGGCCTCGACGCCGAGTCGGGCCAGGACCCCGTGCTTCCAGTCCTCCCCCTTGGGAACCTCCGGCCAGGCTTCGATGCCGAGCACGCTGGGTCGGACCGCCTCCCACACATCGACGAACGGGTGCCCGGTCACCAGCGCGTGGGGGTGCGAGATCTCGGCCGCGGCCCGTGACTCCTTGCTTCCCGGAACCAGGTGGTCGAGCAGGATGCCGAGACGCCGGGGCTTCGAGGGGCTGAACGTGCGGACCACGCCGGCCAGGTCGTCCATGCCATCGAGACGTTCGACCACGACGCCTTCGTACCGGAGGTCGTCACCCCAGACCTTCTCGACCAGCTCGGCGTCGTGCAGTCCTTCGACGAGGATCCGCGACCCCCGGGCGACGCGCGCGATCGTGATCCACGTCGATCGAACCCGAGGCCGTCGGCGCGCTCGCTGCCGTGGTCGCGGCCGGGGCGGTCGGGACCGGCCGCCCGCGTCGTCCGTCGACCACGAACGCGTCGGTCACGACCGGAACCGGGCGGGTCACGCCCTCGGCGTCGGTGATGAGGATCCGGTCGCCCTTCCAGCCACTGACCGTGCCCAGGATCCGGTCCGGGAGGTACTCGATCGATGCACCGACGGGCGCCGGGACCGACGGGGTCTTCGGGCGCCGTGGCGCGTCGAGGTCGATGGGTCCCGAGAGGATGCCGTCGTGACGCATGGGCGATGACGTTAGGAACTTTCTGCCCCGTCGCTGTCGATCCTGTGCCATCTTCTTCGTCGTGGGTGAGACCCGACCACCACAGAAGCGAGCGCCACGGTGAAGTAGATGCTGTTGATCTATTCGACCGAGGGCAGCGGCCCCGAGGGCGGCACACCGGAGTTCCAGAACATGATGAACGGATACTTCCGGTTCAACGAGTACCGGCCCACACCGGTCGTGCGGCTGAACCGGGCCGTGGCCACCGCGATGGCCCGAACTCCCGAGGACGGGCTGGCGATGATGGCGCCCCTGGCGGACGACCTCGACGGCTACCACCACTTCCACTCGGCGCGGGCCGATCTGCTCCGTCGGTCAGGACGGCCGGTCGAGGCGGCCGACGCCTACGCCGAAGCGTTGACCCGGGTCGGCAACGACGCCGAGCGCGCCTTCCTCGAAGGCCGCCTCGCCGAGGTTCGAGCTGACACCGAATCCGATGACGGAGCGGCGCCCTGACCTCGGCGGCTCGCCGCACTCCTGGGGAATCGGATGGTAAGCATCTCGGTCATGACAGACACGCGTGTTGCACTGGTGACCGGAGGCGGGCGGGGGATCGGACGGGCCATCAGCCTCGGTCTGGCGGCCGACGGTTGTGACGTCGCGGTGAACTACCGCCGCGACCGTGACGCGGCCGAGGAGACGGTGGCCGAGATCCAGGCGATGGGTCGCCGGGCCATGGCCTGTGGCGCGTCGGTCGACGACGGCGAGGCAACCGACCAGATGGTCGGCCAGGTCGTCGAAGAACTGGGCCCGATCGGCATCCTGGTCAACAACGCCGGCATCGCCTCGCGGTGGCAGTCGGTCCTCGACACCGACCCGGCCGAGCTCCAACGGGTCGTGGCCGTGCACGCGCTCGGTCCCCACCGCATCTGCCAGGCGGTCCTGCCGTCGATGCGGACGGTCGACCGGGGCGACATCGTGTTCATCTCGAGCGTCGCAACCCTGCATCACGCGGCTCAGGGTGGGCCCTATTCGATGGGCAAGGCGGCGATGGAATCGCTCGCGCTCACGCTGGCCAAGGAGGAACGACCAAACGGGATCCACGTCAACATCGTGGCGCCGGGCCTGGTCGACACGACGATGGGTCAGAAGCTGGTCAAGGCCACCGTGGGGGTCGAGGACATCCGGACCCTCGATGAGCACAGCCCGTTCGGTCGCGTGTGCGCGCCCGACGACGTCGCTGACGTGGTGCGCTACTTCTGTTCGGACGCGGTCCGGCTATCTGACGGGCCAGAAGGTCAACGTCCACGGAGGCGGCTGATCGGTGCTCTCGAAGTCGGGCGAATCGGGCGAGGCCGTCGTCGCGCCGCCCGTGCCTCAGGCGGCGCGGACGGATCCGACGGCGAAGGGTTGCGGCAGGGTGGTGCCATCGGACTCGCGCCGGATGAGGTAGCCGTCGGCGGTGAGATCGGCCACACGAAAGCCGTTCGCCCAGCTCCGATCGAGCTGGATCCACACCTCCACGGCGCTCCCGGGCACGAGCAGGTTCTGGTGCTGGCCGGTGGCGTGGGTGGCGGGCATGTTGCGATTGTATGACGAACATGACGGGACCGCAACACAGATGAGGCTGACCTGCGGGTTCTCGCCTCGCTGCCGGTAGCCTCGCCGCGCATGAGCGTGCCTTCCACCGACATCTCCGACGGCGACCTCGCCGATGACGTGCGGGTGGTCACCGTCACCGATGCGGCCCGCGACAAGATCCTCGAACTGCGAGCCTCCGAGGACGACGCCGACACGCTGGCGCTGCGCGTCGAGGTCACCGGGGTCAACGGGGTCGAGTACGCCTACGACCTCAGCTTCGCCGGTGTCGACGAGGCCGAGCAGGGCGACTCGGTCGACACGTCGAGCGACCTCACCGTCATCGTTCCTGCGGCGAGCGTCTCCGAACTGGTCGGCGCCACGCTCGACCTGCCGGCCTCGGCGGGCCAGGGCGGGCTCGTGCTTCGCAACCCCAACCGGCCCAACCCGCTGTCAGCCTCGAAGATCGAGTTGACCGGCACGATCGAGGAGAAGCTCCAACAGCTGCTCGACCGTCAGATCAACCCGGCCCTCGCCGCCCACGGCGGATTCGCCGAACTGAAGCGGGTCGTCGAGGACACCAAGGTCGAGGTGCTCATGGGTGGTGGCTGTCAGGGGTGTGCCGTTTCGGCCATGACCCTGCGTGACGGCATCGCCCGGGCCATCTCCGAGTCGATCCCCGAGATCACCGACGTCATCGACGTCACCGACCACGACGCCGGCGAGAACCCGTTCTACTAGGAGCGCAGGCGCCCTATTGGGAGCGCAGGCGACGCACCTCGGCGGCGATGCCCGCCGCGTCGATGCCGAGGTCGGCGTGGATGGCGGCCGGACTCGCCTGCGGAATGAAGGCGACGGGCACGCCCAGCACCCGCACCCGGGGTGCATCACGGAACTCGCACGTCTGAGCGATGGCGTCGGCCATGGCGGCGCCGGCGCCACCGTCGCGTACGCCGTCCTCGACGGTGACGACGAGATCGTGACGGCTGGCGTCGTCGATCATCTCGTCGTCGAGTGGCTTGACCACGCGAGCGTCCCACACCGTCGCATCGATGCCGTCGCCGGCGAGCTGGTCGGCGGCCTCGAGCGCCTCGGCCAGCATGTTGCCGACCGCGAGGATGCACACCGAGCCACCGCGCTGGTCGGTGGATCCGCTGCGGGCCTTGCGGGCCCGAAGGCCTGAGCCGACCTGGTCGATGCCGACCGACGGAGCCGGGGTCTTGCCCCAGCGGATCATGGCCGGGCCCTCGCAGATCTCGAGGGCGTCGTGGAGCATCACGCCCAGTTCTTCGTAGCTCGACGGGGCGAAGATGGTCATGTCGGGGACCTTCGACAGCAGGACCATGTCGTAGATGCCGTGGTGGGACGGACCGTCAGAGCCGGTGATCCCGGCGCGGTCGAGGCAGAACAGCACCGGCTGTCCGTGCAGCCCGACGTCGAGGTTCACCTGGTCGAAGGCTCGGCTGAGGAACGTCGAGTACAGCGCGACCACGGGTCGGAGGCCGCCCATGGCCATGCCGGCGGCCGCGGTGACCGCGTGCTGTTCGGCGATGCCCACGTCGAAGGTCCGCTCGGGGAATCGTTCCTGGAACGGCAGCAGACCCGTCGAGTCGGGCATGGCGGCCGTGATGGCCACGACTTCGGGCCGGGCTTCGGCTTCCTTGATCAGCGCCTCGGTGAACGCGGCGGTGTAGGAGCCGGGTTTCACGCCGCCGACGTCGTGCAGGTTCTTGATCTCGTCCTGTTCGGCGGGGGCGTAGCCGCGTCCCTTCTGGGTCAGCACGTGGACGACGATCGGGCCGTCGTGGTCGGCGGCATGACGCAGGGCCGTTTCGAGGCCTTCGATGTCGTGGCCGTCGATCGGGCCGGTGTAACGGATCCCGAGGTTCTCGAAGAACGCCGGCGGCTCGAACACTTCGCGCACCGCGGCGACCATCCCTTCGAGGCCGCGCTCGAGCTGGTGGCCGACGACCGGCATGTCGCGCAGGATGCGGTCGAGCCGGGCTCGTTGTTTGGTGTAGGTCGGGTTCACCCGGAGCCGGGCGAGGCTGTCGCCGAGGCGACCGATCGTCGGTGCGTACGACCGGCCGTTGTCGTTCAGGATGATGATGGCCCGCTTGCCCGAATGGCCGAGGTTGTTGAGTCCCTCGAACGCCATGCCGCCGGTCATCGATCCGTCGCCGACGATGGCGATCACCCGGCGGCCCTCGCCGCCGTCGGCCTCCTGCGCCGTGGCGAGGCCGTGGGCGTAGCTGATGACCGTGGAAGCGTGGCTGTTCTCGATCCAGTCGTGCTCGGACTCCGCACGGCTCGGATAGCCCGAGAGGCCGCCCTCGGTGCGCAAGGTGGGGAAGTCGTCGCGGCGTCCGGTGACGATCTTGTGGACGTAGGCCTGGTGGCCGGTGTCCCACAGCACGATGTCCTTCGGCGACTCGAACACCCGATGCACCGCCAGCGTGAGTTCGACCGCACCCAGGTTGGACCCGAGGTGTCCGCTGCCCGCGGCGTCGACGGCGTCGACGACGAACTGGCGGATCTCGGCGGACAACTCGTCGAGTTCCTCGTACGAGAGGTCGTCCAGGTCTGCCGGACTGCTGATCCGATCGAGGTACATGCACCGTTCACCGTATCGGAGCATCGACCCGGGGCCCATGCAGGACGCTCAGCCGCTGACGGGCGCCGGCGATCGTCGTGTGAACAGTCGTGGGACGATCTCGGTCGAGATCAGATAGCCGGCGCCCAGCGCGACCAGACCACCGATCGCATCGATCCAGAAGTGGTTGGCCGTGATCAGGATGGTGAACAGCGTGGCGAACGGGTACAGCACGACGAGCACGCGGAGCGTGGGTCGGCGGACGAGTTGGAGCAGGACGAGCATCGACCACACCGACCAGCCGATGTGCATCGACGGCATCGCCGCCCACTGGTTGGAGACGTCCTCGACGCCCTCCTGTCCGAACGACAGCCAGCCGCCGTCGACGGCGAGCGTGTCGACGAACCCGAACTCGTCACAGCCCGGTGCGGTGAGCGCGTCCTCGCCGGCTCGTGCCGCCGCCTCGGGTGCGTAGACCTGGCAGCCGCCGTACTCGCCCGGCGAGTCCATCAGGCGTGGGGGCATCAGCGAGAACGACGCAAATCCGATCAGGGCGCACAGGGTCGTGAACGCCAGGGTGTTGCGCCACTTCGGGTAGATGTCGGGCCGAGCCCGGTAGCACCAGATGAGCGCACCGGCAGTGACCAGGAAGTGGGCGGTGCCATAGAAGATGTTCCAGAAGCGGATGCCGCCCCGGCCGGGAAGGCTCAAGTACCACTGCTGGAGTTCGGGCTCGAAGTAGAGCCCCATGCGGTCCTGGATCGCGATGACCGCCTTCGCGTGGTTGAACGCTGCCACGGGGTCGACGACGTCGCCGCCGCCGGAGGAACCGAAGCTGTTGCGGACCAGCGAGTAGACGAAGTACAGCACGAGGACGTAGGCGACCTCCTTCCACCAGCGAAGCGCACCGCGTGGCGGTGGTTCGGGGCCGGGGCCGGCGTCGGTGACGCGGGTGGTCGCGGCGCTCATCGGCGTCGAACTCTAGGCGGGCAGCCGGCACGACTCAGGGGCAGCGTGATGCCCCGCTCGGATCTTTCGTGTAGTTTCAATGCATGTCACTCATCTCGGTCCTGCTGTCGCTCGCGTTCGTCGCCCTCCTCGCCGCCTGCTCGCCGGCGGTCGAGCCCTCGACCGGTCCCGAGCGGCAGCCGGCTCCCGAGGTCCAGCTCCGCGAGGCGATCGAGGTCGCCCGGGTCGCGTCGGGCGGGGTGGAACTCGCGGTCCGGGCCGAGGTCGACGGGGTCACCGAGGCCGAGATCGTCGTCGCCGGCACCATCACCGATGGGGGTCGCGGCTTCGACCTCGACATCACCGGGCCGACCTCGCTCGGGGCCGGCACCGTCGGGGTGCGATTGGTCGGTGGTCGCTTCTTCCAGCGCGGTCCGGTGATCGCCGAGGCGTTCCCCGCCGCGCGTGACCGATGGGTCGAGTTGGGCGCGACCGATGCGGCGGCGGCGACGTTCGGTTTCGTCGGGCCGGCCGGATTCGTCGCGCTCGACCTCGTCGACGACATCGACGCCGTGTCGTCTCCCTCGCCGGGTCGGTTCGAGGGTTCGCTGGGCGAGGTCGTCGTGGACGGAGGTCGGATCGAGCACGTCGATGCAGCGACCTTCGGCGCGGTCGTGACCGACGGCGCGTTGACCTCGCTCGACGTCGAGCTGGCGAGCGGCACGGGTGTCCGTCTCACCGTCGAGCTCCGGATGCACCCGGTGAGCGAGGTCGCGCCCGTCGCGATGCCCGATCGGTCCGACGTCTACACGCCGTGACCGGCTGTGGTCAGAGGGTCGCCAGGAACGTGCGCACCGCGTCGGTCCACGCCTCCGGGCTCTCGAACTGCGGGCTGTGACCGCCGTTGGGGAGGATCGTCATCTCTGCGCCGGGAATCGTGGACGCGAGTTCGAGGCTCGGCTTGAGAAACGGCTTGTCGAGCTCGCCGACGAGGACGTGAGTCGGGACATCGAGCGTACGAAGCGGATCGAGCCGGGAATCGGTCGAGGTCAGCTCGAGCAGCAAGGCCGCGTACATGGCGGGCGAGGCGCTGAGAAACTTCCCGTCGCTGAACTCCTGGTAGCCGGGTCGCTCGGCGACCAGTCGGTCGAAGGCCGGGCTCCCGAGCGGGTCGTTCATCTCGTCGAGGACCGCCTTGACCCCGGCCATGCCCTCGGACCGGGCCAGCGTGGCGCCGAGCTCGGCCACGCTCGGGTCGAGGTCGAACGTGCCGTGGTTGGTGTCCATCAAGATGAGTCCGTCGAGTCGCGCCTCGTGGACGAGGGCGAACACCTGGGCGATCATCCCGCCCATCGAGTGGCCGAGCAGCACCAACCGCTCCCACTCCAACGCCTCGACGATGGCGGCGAGGTCGTCGGCGAACACGGCGAGCGAGTACGCCGCCTCGTCGGCGGGTTTCGGGCTGGACCCGTGACCGCGGAGGTCGGGACTCACCGTGTGCCATCCGTCGTCGGCGAGCCATCCGAGGTGGTCGCCGAAGTCCTCCTTGGCGCCGGTGAAGCCGTGGACCAGGAGCAGGGGACGGCCACCCGCGCCGGCCTCGTGGATGGCGAAGTCGCCGTGCCGGGTCGACAGAATGCGGTCCTCGATCCGGGCCATCGGCTCAGCGGGCCTTTTCGAGGAAGCGCTCGGTCTCCACCACGACCCGGGTCACCCGGCCGGCCGCCACCAACCCGCGTTCGTCGTTGGCCGCCACCGTGAACACCAGGCGGCGTCCCTGGATCTTCTCGAGCGTCGCCTCGGCAGTCACCTTGGCGCCGACGGCCGTGGGCGCCAGGTGGTCGAGCTGGACCCGCATTCCGACCGAGGTCTGGCCCGGATCGAGGCGATTTCGCAATGCCTCGACGGTGGCGTGTTCGACGAGCGCGACGACGTGCGGTGTCCCGAGCACAGCGACGTCGCCCGACCCCAGAGCCGCCGCCGTGTCGGCGTCGGACACGGTGGTCGTGACGGTCCCGGTCAGGCCTGGTTCCAGAGGCACCGGGGTACGATAGGCCGCTTTCACGAAGGGAAACACTGACGTGTTGGAACAATCGGTCATCCAGTCCGCGATCGGCACCGCCATGGCCACCGGCGGCGAGTTCGCAGAGGTGTTCGTCGAAGACAAGGCGAACTCGTCCGCGGTGTACGACGACGGCAGGGTCGAGGAACTCAGCTCGGGTCGGAGCCGGGGCGCCGGGATCCGGGTCGTGTCCGGCGACACCACCGGATTCGCCCACACCGCCGACCTCTCCGAAGCCGGGCTCCGGGGCGCGGCCGAGGCCGCAGCCGCAGCAGCCCGAGGCGGTGGCGGCGGAACCAAGATCGTCGACCTGACCCGCACCACCTCGCCCCGGCCGAGCGAGACCAAGGTGCTGCCCGAAACGGTGGCCAAGGCCACCAAGGTCGAGTTGCTGGCCCGGGCCAACGAGGCCGCCCGCGCCCGGTCCGGCTCCATCACCCAGGTCATGGCCCGCTACGGCGACAGCCGGCGGCGCATCCTGGTGGCCAACAGCAATGGCGTGTTCACCGAGGACGACCAGGTCCGCACCTTGTTCGTGGTGCAGGCCGTGGCGTCGGGCGACACCGGGATGCAGACCGGCTACGAGTCGGCGGGGCAGACCGTCGGCTTCGAGTTGTTCGACTCGGTCGACGTCGAAGAGGTCGGTCGGTCCGCTGCCGACCGGGCGCTCACCAAGCTCGCCGCCCGCCCGGCTCCCTCGGGATCCATGCCGGTGGTGATCGGCAAGGGCGGCGGCGGCGTCCTGTTCCACGAAGCCTGCGGCCACGGCCTCGAGGCCGACGCCATCCAGAAGGAAGCGTCGGTCTTCGCCGGTCGCAAGGGTGAGCAGGTCGCCAGCGAACTGGTGACCCTCATCGACGACGGCACCGTCGCCGACGAGTGGGGTGCGTTCGCGGTCGACGACGAGGGGACGCCCGCCCAACGCAACGTGCTGATCGAGCAGGGGGTGCTCACCGACTACATGTACGACTACCTCCGGGCCCGCAAGGAAGACCGCACCCTGTCCGGCAACGGTCGGCGCGAGAGCTATCAGCACCTCCCGATGGTTCGGATGACCAACACCTACCTCACCAATGGCGAGACCGATCCCGACGACATCATCGCGTCGACCGAGTCGGCGGTCTACGTGAAGAAGCTCGGGGGTGGCAGCGTCAACACGGCCACCGGCGACTTCGTGTTCGGGATGTCCGAGGCCTACCTGATCGAGAACGGCGAGATCACCGAGCCGCTCCGCGAGGGCAACCTGATCGGCAACGGACCCGAGGTCCTGACCAACATCGACGTCCTCGGCAACGACTTCGAGTTCGGCAGCCCGGGCACGTGCGGCAAGGACGGCCAAGGAGTGCCGGTCGGCGACGGGACCCCGACCCTGCGGGTCACGGCCATGACCATCGGCGGCACCGCCGCGTGACCGACCTCCAGACGATCGTCGACCGTGTCGTCGAGCAGGCCGGCGCCGGCGAACAGGTCGAAGCGGTCGCCGTCTCGTCGAGCAGCACGGACGTGCGCGTCTACGAAGGCGAGATCGAGTCGTTCTCGTCGGCCGACACCCATGGAGTCGGTGTTCGGGTCATCGCCGAGGGCCGCACCGGGTTCGCCTGGGCCGGTGCTCTCGACGACGACATCATCGCCGAGACGCTCGCCGAGGCCCGCGACAACGCGTCCTTCGCCGAACCCGACGAGCACGCCGGCCTGGCCGGGCCCGATGGCGTGCCCACCACCGACTCGGGCGGCCTCCTCCGCTCCGACCTCACCGACGTCGCCACGCAGCGCAAGATCGACCTCGCCGTCGAACTGGAGCGGGTGATTCGCGACCCGCGACTCGAGGATCTCCGCCGTCGAGTCATGCGACTACGGCGACGAGATAGGTACCAGTGCGATCGCCAGCACCACCGGCGTCCGTGGGAGTGAGTCGGCATCGGCTTCCTACGTCTCGGCCTACACGTTGGCGTCCGACGGAGCCGACACCCAGACCGGGTTCGGGTTCTCGGTCGGCCGGCACCCCGACGACCTGGACATCGACTCGGCTGCCTCCGACGCGGTGAACCGGGCCACCCGGATGCTCGGCGCGGTCAAGCCCGACTCCGAGCGGGTCACGGTCGTGCTCGACCCCTTCGTCACCGCCCAGTTCCTGGCCGTGATCGCCTCGACGCTGGGTGGTGAATCGGTGATGAAGGGCCGGTCCCTGTTCGCCGACCGGGTCGGCGAGCAGGTCGCCGCCGACATCGTCACCTTCGTCGACGACCCGACCAATCCCGCCGCCTTCACCGCGTCCGCGCTCGACGGTGAAGGGCTGGCCACCCGACGGAATGCGTTCATCGACGGTGGCGTCCTCACCGGCTTCGCCCACAACGCCTACACCGGCCGCGCGCTCGCGACCGAGTCCAACGGCTGCGCGGTGCGCGGTGGGTTCAAGTCGCGTCCCGGAGCCGGGTGCGCCGCAGTCAGTCTCGCTCCCGGCTCGTCGACCCAGCGCGAGCTGTTGGCGCAGGTCGGCGATGGAGTCCTGGTCCAGAGCGTCTCGGGCCTCCACTCGGGGGTCAATCCGATCAGCGGCGACTTCTCGACCGGTGCCGAGGGATTGCGCATTCGTGGCGGTGCCACCGCCGAGCCCCTCCGGGAGTTCACCATCGCCTCCACCCTGCTGCGGATGCTGGCCGACGTCTCGGCCGTCGGGTCCGATCTCGAGTGGCTCCCCATGAGCGCTGCCGGGGTCAGCCTGGTCATCGGCGACGTCACCGTCTCGGGCGCGTGACGTGTCGCCCACCTCCCCGGTGACGGGGCTCTTCGACATCGCCGATCGGGTCGTCTCCCATGCCGGACCCGGCGAACAGATCGAGGCCTTCGTGTCACGGGGGACCCGCACGACGGTCCGGGCCTACGACGGCGAGGTCGAGTCGCTCACGCAGGCCGGCACCGCAGGCGTCGGGGTACGCGTGATCGAGGACCACCGAGCCGGGTTCGCCTGGGTCGGGGCGCTCGACGACGACCTGATCGACGGGGCGCTGGCCGAGGCCCGTGACAACGCGTCCTTCGCCGAACCCGACGAGCACGTCGGGCTGGCCGAACCCGACGGGGTGCCCGAGCCCGACCTCGACCTCTGGCGCGACGACCTGGGCACCCGTTCGGTGGACGACAAGATCCAGATCGCCCTCGATCTGGAAGCTGCGACCGTCACCCGGGACCCCCGCGTGACCCGGGTTCGGTCGTCGACCTACTCCGATGCCCGGGGCGAGTCGGTGGTCGCGTCGACCAGCGGCATCCGGAGCTCGGGTCGGGGGACGATCGCATTCCTCTCGGTGGCGGCGATGGCCGACGGTGATGACGAGGTGAAGACGGGGGGCGGCGTCTCGGTCGGCCGATCACCCTCGGAGCTCTCGGTCGAGGAGGCGGCTGCCGACGCGGTGGCACGGGCCACCGAACTGCTGGGGGCACAGAAGCCCGAGACACGGAGGGTGGCGCTGATCCTCGAACCCCGGATGACCGTCACCCTGCTCGGCATCGTCGGCGGCATGTTGAACGGCGAACGGGTGTCGAAGGGCCGTTCCCCGTTCGCCGATCGGGTGGGGGAGACGATCGCGTCGCCGTTGCTGGGGTTCGTCGACGACCCGACCGACGAGCGGTCCCTCGGCGCTGACGTGCACGACGGCGAGGGTCTGGCATGTCGGCGCAACGAGCTCATCACCGCCGGCGTGCTCCAGGGCTTCCTCCACCACTCGACGTCCGCTCGTCGCGCCGGCACCGCGAGCACCGCATCCGCGATTCGGAGCTACCGCTCGACGCCGTCGGTCGGGATGCACGCACTGGCGCTCGTGCCCGGAACCGGCACGCTCGACGATCTGATCGGCGAGGTCGACGACGGCATCGTCGTGAAGACGATGAAGGGTCTCCACTCCGGCGTGAACGCGATCAGCGGCGATTTCTCGGTGGGGATCGAGGGGCTCGCCGTTCGGCGCGGCGAGTTCGCGGAGCCGGTGGCCGAAGCCACGATCGCCGGCTCGATCCAGCGCATGCTCACCGACGTCATCGCCGTTGGCGGCGACATCGAGTGGACGCCCGGCGGGTCGTGTGGCGTGAGCCTCGTCATCGACGGAGTGAGCCTCGGCGGCTCCTGAGCGGCATCATCTTCACGTCATGTCCATCCTCCACGCCATCGTCCTCGGCATCACGCAGGGACTCTCGGAGTTCCTGCCGATCTCGAGTTCGGGCCACCTCGCACTCGTGCCGTGGTTGTTCGGCTGGGACGACTTCGACGGCAACGACAGTCTGGCCAAGGCCTTCGACGTGGCGCTGCACCTCGGCACGCTCGCCGGCGCCCTGGCCTACTTTCGCGGCGACTTCCTCAAGTACGGCCGCGCCGGGCTGGCCTTCCTCGCCCCGAGCAATCGCTCCGCCGGGTGGGCGGCGCGCGTCGACCGACGCCCGGATCGGCTGGCTCCTCGCCGCGTCGGCCATCCCCGCAGGACTCACTGGTGTCGCCTTCGACGGTGTGATCGAGAACCTCGACGACGAGATCTGGCTCGTCGCGGTGATGCTCATCGTCTTCGGGTTCGTGCTGTTGTGGGCCGACCGTCTCGGTGGTGATCGGACGATCGACGAGTTCTCCCTTCGCGACGCGCTGGCCATGGGGGTCGGGCAGGCCCTGTCGCTGCAACCGGGTGTCTCACGTTCGGGAGTGACCATCACGGTGAGCCGTTGGCTCGGGTTCCGTCGTGAGGCGGCGGCCCGACTCTCGTTTCTCATGAGCCTGCCCATCATCGCGGGCGCCGGGCTCTACAAGGGACTCGACGTGGTCGCCGGCGACGGCATCCCGACCGATGCGCGGGGCGCCTTCGTGGCCGGCATGCTGTCGGCGGCGGTCACGGGGTATGTCGCCGTGTGGGGCACGCTCAGATTCGTGCAGACCCACACGTTCACCCCGTTCGTGATCTACCGGGTCGTGGTCGGGGTGAGCGTGTTGCTGATCCTGATCACGACGGCTCGCTGATCAACCGACCAACACGAGGGTGACCGTCGCGGTCACCAGCGCGTGGGTCAGCGTCCGAGCGTCTTCGACCCCGACGGCGAGGGTGACGGTCTCGGCGTCGGCGGCGATGACCGTCGCCCGTTCGACCAGCACGACCGTGGGGTCGCCCCCGGCCGTGGCGTCGAGGGTGGCCAGGACGTCGACCTGGTCGCCGGGGGCAAGGGCAAGGTCGGCTCCCGACCGGGGGACGGCCATGCCCCGTTGCCCGGTGTCGAGCAGGGCGGCGAGACCGTCCGCCCCGGGGCCCGACAACCGGTGTTCGAGGAGGATCTCGCCGGCCGTCACCTTCGTCCTGATCGTTCGACCGGTGGGATCGGCGCCGACGGCACCCGCAGGAACCAGGGTGCGGGGAACCTCGACGCGGGTCAGGTCGTCCGGGCCGACCCGATGTCCGGGCGGAAGATCGGCCGTGGCGACGAGGGCTTCGGTGGCGTCTCCCCAACGCGTGCGAGCCCGATCGGTCGCCGTGGTCACCGATTGGACGAAGACGAAGGTGGCGAGCGCCGCGGCCGTAGCGAGCAAGGTGGTGCGCGAGGGCAGCCGTCGCGTCGGCCGTCCGCGAGGGCGTGGGCGGGAGAGTGGTCGCACCGGCGACCTCCTCGACTTCGACAGTGTCGAGGGGAAGTGGCCTCGAGGTTACTCGAGCAGCTCCTGGGGGAGGTGCTCGATCGCTCGGAACAACACGCCGCGCACCTTGGCGACGTTCGACTGGAAGAAGGCGAAGACCTCTTCCTGGGTGACCGGCGGAAGATCGGGCTCGTCGTCCAGACCCGAGTCGTAGTCGGTGATGAGTGCGATGTTGGCATACGGGATTCGAGCCTCGGCTGCCAGGGCGACCTCGGGGTACTGCGTCATGTTGATCACCGTCGCCCCCATCTGCCGGTACAAGCGGGACTCCGCCCTCGTCGCGAAGCGGGGCCCGTTGATCACGACCACGGTGCCACCGTCGTGGACCGTGACCGCTTCGGTGCGGCAGGCCTCGACGGCGATGGCTCGCAGCGTGGGGTCGTAGGGGTCGGCGAGGCTGATGTGGTCGATCGCTCCGCCGACGTCCCAGAACGTGTCGGGCCGCCCGGAGGTCTGGTCGATGAGTTGGTCACAGACCACGAAGTCACCGGGCGCGAAGTCGGGGTGGAGGGACCCCGAGGCCGATGGCCCGAAGATGGCCCGGACCCCGAACTCACGCATGGCCCACAGGTTCGCCCGGGCCGGGATGGCGTGCGGCGGATACTCGTGATCGACGCCGTGCCGGGGGATGAACGCCACCCTGCGGTCACCGACCGTGCCGATGACGGCCGGAGCCGACGGTGCGCCGTACGGCGTGTCGAGGCGGACCTCGGCGGCGTCGTCGAGGAACTCGTAGAACCCCGACCCGCCGAACACGCCGATCTCGGCGCCCTCGAGGCTCAAGCGGTGCTCTTCTCGCTCTTCTTCGCAGGGGTGGACGACTTCGGCGTGGACTCGCTCTTGGAGCCCGACGTGTCGGCCGAGGAGGTGGACGAATCGGTCGAGGAACCGGAATCGCCCGACGAGGTGGACGACTCGGTCGAAGCCGGTGACGACTTCGAGCCCGGCCGTGCATCGTTCTTGTAGAAGCCACTGCCCTTGAAGCTGATCCCGATCGACCCGAAGACCTTCTTGAGGTCGCCGTGACAGCTGGGACACTCGGTCAAGGCGTCGTCGGTGAACGCCTGCACCACCTCGAATCCCTCGTCGCAGTCCTTGCACTTGTACTCATAGGTCGGCATGTCGGTTCTCTTGGCACTCGCAGACGTTGAGTGCCAATCATAGCCGGATGTCTGCGCCTCCTACGATGTCGGCGATGGTCGCAGTCGCCCTCCTGCTGGCCTACGCCCTGGGCACCCTGCCGACCGCCATCGTCATCGGGGCCCGCCGGGGAATCGACCCGACCGCCAGTGGTTCAGGGAACCCCGGTGCGACGAACATGTATCGCACCGGCGGCCGTCGGGCCGGAGCGATGGTGCTCGTCGTCGATCTGCTCAAGGGAGCCGTTCCCGCGGCCGCCGGCCTGGTGCTCGACGGATCGACGCTCGGGCTGGCCATGGGTGCGGCAGCCGTGGTCGGCCACGTGTTCCCGGTGCAGCGGCGGTTCCGAGGTGGCAAGGGTGTCGCCACGGCAGCAGGCGTGGGACTGGTCGTGATGCCGGTGGTGGCCGCCGCGCTCGCCGTCGTGTTCGTCGTGACGGCGAAGATCACCGGTCGGGCCTCGATCGCGTCGATCACCATCTCGGTGCTGTGGCCCGTCGGCGCTGCCATCGCCGGGCGTCCGGCTGTCGAGGTCGTGCTGACCGCCTTCATCGGCAGCCTGGTCATCGTTCGTCACCGTTCGAACATCCGTCGACTGCTCGAACGCGACGAGCCTCACATCGAGTCGTGACGTCCCTGCGCGCCTCGCGCCGTATCCTCGGACGATGAGCGCCGCCGTCCGTACTGCTGTGATCCCCGCCGCCGGCTTGGGAACCCGATTCCTCCCCGCCACCAAGGCGCAACCCAAGGAGATGCTGCCCGTCGTCGACAAGCCGGCGATCCAGTACGTCATCGAGGAAGCGGTCCAGGCCGGCATCGACGACATCCTCGTCATCACCGGGCGCGGCAAGCGCAGCCTCGAAGACCACTTCGACCGCAGCTTCGAACTCGAGGCCCAGTTGGCCGAGAGCGGGAAGGCCGAGATGCTCGCCGAGGTGAAGGCCATCGCCGAGCTCGCCGACATCCACTACGTCCGGCAGGGGGAGGCGTTGGGTCTGGGACATGCGGTCTCGGTCGCCCGCAAGCACGTCGGAGACCATCCGTTCGCCGTGATGCTCGGTGACGACATCATGGTCGACGACGCGGCCGTCCTCACCGGGATGATGGAGACCTACGCACAGTACGGACGCTCGGTGGTGGCACTCCGCGAGGTGGCCAAGGCGGAGATCTCGTCGTACGGCTGCGCGACGCCCGAGCGCATCCAGGACACCCTCGTCCGCATTCTCGACATCGTCGAGAAGCCTGCGCCCGAGGTCGCCCCGTCGAACCTGGCGGTCATGGGTCGCTACGTCTTCACCCCCGAGATCTTCGATGCCATCGACGCCACCGAACCAGGGGTGGGTGGCGAGATCCAGCTCACCGACGCCATCGCCCTGCTGATGAAGGACCAGGCGGTCTACGGCTTCACGTTCACCGACGGCCGCTACGACATCGGCAAGAAGCTCGACTACCTCCGGGCGACCGTCGAGCTCGCCTGCCTGCGTGAGGATCTCGGCCCGGAGTTCCGCCGCGTTCCTCCGCGAGTTCGTCGCCGACATGGACTGACCCGCCCGGCGGTCGGGGTCGCTCAGTCGACCATGGTGACGCGGCCGGCGATCGGGTCGACGTCGACCGTTGCGCCGTCGCGGACCAGGCTCGTGACACCGGCGACGCCGATGACGCCCGCGATGTCGAGTTCGCGTGCGATCACCGCGGCATGACAGAGCAGGCCGCCCTCCTCGGTCACCACGGCTCCGGCCATGGCGAGGACGGCGTTGTAGGTCGGTGACGTGAACGGGGCGACGAGGACGTCGCCGGGTTCCATGGCCGCGAACGCGTCCTCGGCGGCCGACACGACCCGCGCCGTTCCTCGATATGGCCGGTCACCGACGCCGAGACCGTGGAGCGGGGCGCGCCCGGTGTCGGCCTCGAGCGCCGGCATCACGGTGGTGATCACCTCGGTCAGCCGTCCCAAGTTCGGCGGCATGATCGACACCGGTGGGAGCACCTCGTCGGGCCCGAGCTGGTCGGGCGGATCGAGCGTCGCCCATCGCCGACGTTCGGCCGCCCGTGTCTCGATGGCGGCGATCGTCGGCGCCGACGAGCCGAGGAGCAGCGACGTGACCTCCGAGATCGTCAGTTCGAAGACCTGGGCCGGGTCGGCCATTCGACCTGCTTCGCACAACCGGTCACCGGCGATCAGGAGGCCTCTCCGGAGCAGGCCGGCCGGCCACTCGTAGGTGATCGGCCCGTTCTCGTCGCGAAGCCCGTAGCACGCTCGGGCGGCCTCGACGAGTTCGTCGAACTCGTCGAGGTGACCTGCGGGAATCCGGTCGCGGAGGTCGGCCAGGGCGGTGTCGGCGCGCTCGGAGTCCTCGGCGTCGGTGGCGCTGCGGATGGCGTTCACGGTGATGGCGGGAACCTCGCACAACAGCCGCGCCTCGAGGTCGTAGCCGGTTGTCAGCCGCCATCCGTGGCTTCGCAGGTAGTCGGCAAGGAGTTCGGCCGCCTGCCCGCCGGCCGCCTCGATGTCGTCGAGACGGGTGATCGTCGCCGGGTCGACGCCCTGCTGACGGAGCGCATCGGCGATCCTCCGGGTGGCCGCGACCGCCGATCGGGTCGCCGGTGAGGCGTGGACGAGGGCGCCGAAGACCTCGGATGGGTCGAGACCCCACTCGCTCAGGCGGACCATGAGGAGCCCCATCGGACCCATGGAGGAGACGCTGAGGCGGAAGTGGAGGGTGATGCTTCGGGCGAGATGGTCGTGGACGTCGTTCAAGTGGGCGGCGAGTGCGTGGTCGGGGAGCGAGTCGGCGTCGACGTCGGTGAGGCGCTCGTTCTCTCGGGTCGTGCGCGGGCACCAGTCCTCACGCCAACGGTCCGACTCCTCGGTCCAACGCTGATGCTCGAACACGTCGGCGGCCCGCTTCTCCCGCCGGCGGAACTCGGGGTGGAGTCGGGTCGCGAGCCACAGCAACGGTTTCGGTGGCATCGGCAGGTCGCGGCTCGCTCCCATCAGCGGGACGATGCGGCGGTAGAAGCGGCCGTTGACCCAGCGCAGGTGCATCCCTTTGATGGGTGCCCCGAACAGCTCGGCGCCTTCGGCGAATCCCGTGTCCATCCCCTGGGTGAAGAGGTCGCGCACGATCGGGCCGGGGGTGCCGACGTGGGAGCGGTCGAGGGTCCACGTTCCCGGACCGGGCCGGGGCCATTCGTCGTTGGTCATGGGTGGGCTCCGTTCACATCGGCGATCAGGGCTCGGACGGCGCGAGTGACCAGCGCGGCCGCTTCGGCGGAGGTGTGTCCGAGGTGGCGGGTCAGCTCGAGGTAGCTCGACGAACTGGTCATCCACACCACCGTGTCGACGAGGCGTGCCTGGTCGGCGTCGTCGAGGTGGGGCGCGGCGTCGGCCAGGACCGACGCGAGATGGGCTCGCGATCGGGGCAGCCGACGCTGGCGGAGCTCGCGGCCGGCAGGGGTGGTGTGTTGGGCCAGCACGGCCGGCAGCGAGTCGTCGAAGGTCGCCCACATCACCATCAGGTAGCGCTCGAGGCCGTCGAGATCGGTGGGCGGGGTGACCTGGCTGCTGACGTCGACCTCGTAGGACCGACTGGCCGCATCGACCAGGTCGGCCTTGGACGGGAAGTAGCGGTAGAGCGTGCGGAGGCTGACACCGGCGGCCTCGGCGACCTGCGGCATCGACAGCGAGGTCGGATGCTCGTCGACCAGGACCCGGTGGACGGCGTCGAGGATCGTTCGCTCGGTGCTGGCCCGGTGGGTGGCCCGCAGGTCCGTCATGGCACGAACAATGTCATGATGGCACGAATCATGTCAAGGGGCTCGGCGGGGCCGTGCCGGTACATTCTGCGACGATGATCTCGTTCGCCGCCGCTCGAACCGTCGTGCTCGAGGGCTGTGACGTCGGCCCGTCGATCGCCGTGGCGGTGGCCGACGCCGCCGGTGCCGTGCTCGCCCAGCGCGTGGTGAGCGATGAGACGGTGCCCCCGTTCGACAACACCGCGATGGACGGCTTCGCCGTCCGCGCCGCCGACACCGTCGGCGCGCCGCGCCGACTGAGGATCGTCGGCGATCTGGCCGCCGGTGCTGCGCCGTCCACCGCCGTCGAGCAGGGCGAGGCGATACGGATCATGACCGGGGCACCGATGCCTCCGGGCGCAGACGCCGTCGTCATGGTCGAACGGACGACGGTCGATCCTGACCGCCGCGAGGTCGAGGTCGACGTGGAGGTCGAGCCCGGCAACCACGTCCGTCGTGCCGGCGACGACCTCCAAGCGGGATCGGTGGTGTTCGAGCCCGGCGCGGTGTTGACCGCAGGGCACCTCGGTGTGCTGTGCAGCATCGGCGTCGCGGTGGTCGAAGTCGTGAAGCGACCTCGGGTGGGGGTGATCTCGACCGGTGACGAGTTGGTCGACGACGGCGGGTCGCTCGCCCCGGGCCAGATCCGCGACTCGAACCGACGCACGCTGCTGACGCTGGTGGCCGAGAGCGGGTGCGAGGCGGTCGACCTGGGGCTGGTCCGCGACGACGAGGCCGCCATCGCGGCGGCGCTCGAGGCGGGCGTGTTCGAGTGCGATGCGCTGGTCACCAGCGGTGGCGTCAGCATGGGTGACTTCGACTACGTGAAGTCGGTGCTCGACTCGATCGGTGACATGCAGTGGATGCAGGTCGCCATCAAGCCGGCCAAGCCACTCGCGTTCGGCACGGTGGGCGGCGTCCCGGTGTTCGGCTTGCCCGGGAACCCCGTGAGCTCGATGGTGTCCTTCGAGCTGTTCGCTCGCCCCGGACTCCGCAAGATGGCTGGTCACACGGTGCTCGACCGCCCGCGCCTCGCCGCGACGGCGATGCACGACTTCGACCGGAGGGACGACGGCAAGACCCATTTCCTCAGGGTCCGGGCGGCCGTCGTCGACGGCCGCATCGAGATCCGGGCCGACGGCCGGCAGGGCTCGCATCAACTCGAGGCCATGGCGAGCGCCAACGCGCTGGTGGTGCTCGAGCCCGACGCATCGGTCAGCGAGGGCGACGACGTGTCGATCATCCCCCTACGCTTGCCCGGGTGGTGAAACCTCTCGTCGACACGTTCGGCCGCCGCCACCGCGACCTGCGGATCTCGGTCACCGATCGCTGCAACTTCCGTTGCACCTACTGCATGCCCGAAGAAGGCATGACCTGGCTCCCCCGGGAGGAGATCCTCACGTTCGAGGAGATCGAGCGAGTGGCCCGGCTCATGGTCGAGCGGTACGGCATCGACTCGATCCGCCTCACGGGGGGCGAGCCGACCGTGCGGGCCCACCTCGCGCTCCTCGTCCGCAAGCTGGCGGCGCTCGGCGTCGACCTGGCCATCACGACCAACGGGGCCACCTTCGACCGGCACGCATCCGAGCTGGCCGCCGCCGGACTGCAGCGCGTCAACATCTCGCTCGACACCCTGCGCGCCGATCGGTTCGAGCAACTGACGCGGCGTGACGAACTCGATGCGGTCCTGCGCGGGATCGATGCCGCGGTCACGGCGGGCTTCGCCCCGGTGAAGATCAACGCCGTCGTGATGGCCGGCGTCAACGACGACGAGGTCGTCGATCTGGCCCGGTTCGGCCGCGAGCGGGGCGTGCACGTCCGGTTCATCGAGTTCATGCCGCTCGATGCCGGCGGCGACTGGGCACGTGGGCAAGTCGTGTCGCAGGCCGAGATCCTCGAGCGAATCGATGCGGTGTTCCCGCTCGAGCCGGTGCGCCGGACCGGCGAGCCCGCCCAGCGGTTCCGGTATCTCGACGGTGCCGGGGAGATCGGCGTGATCCCGTCGGTGACCGACGCCTTCTGCGATCGGTGCGACCGGGTCCGCCTGACTGCCGAGGGCCAACTCCGCAACTGCCTGTTCGCGCTCGACGAGTTCGATCTCCGGGGCCCGCTGCGCAGCGGGGCCGACGACGCCACCCTCGGAGAAGCGATCGAGCGGTGCGTCGGGGCCAAATGGGCCGGACACCAGATCGGGCAGGTCACCTTCGTCAAGCCCCCCAAGTCGATGAGCCAGATCGGCGGCTGACCGGTCGGCACGCAGCCGGGAGCTACCATCGCCCACATGGACCAGGGCCTCACCCACCTCGACCCGATGGGACGGGCCCGGATGGTCGATGTCACGCCCAAGGACCCCACTCACCGGCGAGCCGTGGCCCGTGGCCGCGTGCACATGGAGGCCGAGACGGCCTCGCTGGTGGCCCGCGGGGCCATCAACAAAGGCGACGTGCTGGCGGTGGCCCGCGTGGCGGGCATCCAGGCCGCCAAGCGCGCCCCCGATCTCATCCCGCTCTGCCACCCGCTGCTGGTCGGGTCGGTGCTGGTGAACTTCCGCATCGAGGACGCCCACATCGAGGTCGAGGCGCAGGTCGACACCGTCGATCGGACCGGCGTCGAGATGGAGGCGATGACGGCGTGTGCCATCGCGTGCCTCACCATCTACGACATGTGCAAGTCCGCCGACCGGGGCATGGTGATCGGCGAGTTGACGCTCTGGGAGAAGACCGGAGGCCGCAGTGGGACCTATCGCCGCGAGCCCGACTTCTCCGAACTCGACACCGACCTCTGAATCGACCCCGGCGCAGCACCCGCTCGGCACGTCGCGTTCAGGTTGGCGTCGTCGCGGATTCGTAGTAGAACTGTCATATTCGTCATCCGCCCCGGATCGTTCGTCGGGACACCATCCACCACCTTGGTGCCCCAACTCGTTACGGTCCCCGAAAGTGAAGTGAGGCAAGGGAGCTTGCGCACCGTGCTACTGCTCATCCTCGCCGCAATCTGGGCAGCTGTCCTGCTGCCCCCGTGGCTCCAGAACCGGCGGGAACGTCGCCCCAACGACTCCATTGTGTCGTTCAAGTCACAGATGGGAACGCTCCAGCGGGCGACACCCAGCAGCGGATCGCTGCTCAACGTCCGGATGACCCGCCGCGAGGCCCGCCGGCGTCGCCGCGACATCCTCCTGACGCTGGCCTGTGCCGCATCGCTCACCCTCGTGTTGGCGCTGATGCTCGGCGGACCGGTCATCGCCCTCCACCTGTTCGTCGACGTGCTCCTCGTGGCGTACGTGGCGTTGCTCGTCCACACGCAGCAGACCGCCGCGACGCGGGCATCCCGCGTACCGTCCAACGTGCACCGACTCCCGGCCCGTCGCCCGGACGAGCACCGGCCTGCCATGCTGCTCCGCCGCACGGGTTCGTAGCTGCGATCGGGCGAGGTTAGAGTCGGTTCTCTCTTCCGGGGGTGTAGCTCAGTTGGCTAGAGCGCATCGTTCGCAACGATGAGGTCGGCGGTTCGATTCCGCTCACCTCCACGGGAACTTCGGCAGCACCGATCTTGACGTCGACCGCTCGCCTCACTGCGGTCGCGGTCGGTCGGCGTGCGCCGTACCTCGATCTGCTGTTGACCGCCGATGAGGCCCACGACCACGTTCGGGCCCACCTCGACGACGGCGAGGTCTTCACCTGGACCCCGGCTTCACACGGCGGAGTCGTCGGCGCGACCCAGGCCGTGCCCCGCTCGCCATCGTTGTGGGAGCTCACGCTGGTCGCCGTCGCCGAATCCGAGCAGCGCAGAGGTCACGGCGTCGCGATGATCGGTGCGGTCGTCGACGACCTCGCCGCGCGGGGCGCACGGCGGCTCGTCGTGGGAACCGCGAGCGCCGGGGTGGGTCAGGTCGCGTTCTACCAACGGGCGGGCTTTCGCGTGTTCGCTGTCGAGCGCGATCACTTCGATGTGGCTCGTGGCTACGACGGCAGCGAGACCGAGCACGGAATCGTGATCCGCGACCTGGTGTGGTTGGATCGGCTCATTCCCTGACCGACGGCGACCGACGATGATCCCGAGAGAGCGGCGAGAACAGCTGCTGGCCTTCGGCCGGCGTGGACAGCAGGTGCTGTTCCTGGCCGCCGCGACCGGCATCGCCACCGGGCTCGTCGTGTCGGCGTTCGAGTACCTCGTCTTCGAAGTCGTCTACGAGGAGCTGTTCACGGCGTCGATCGGGGTGCGCGCCGCTGCGCCCGTGGTCGGGCTCGTGCTCGCGGCCCTCACGCTTCGCTACCTCGGTGGCGGCACCTCGCCGATCACCACCGACGACTACATCAGCCGCTACCACGCCAAGAGCCGACCAGCGCCGGCTCGAACGGTGGCGGCGCGCATGATCGCCTCGGCAGCGACGCTCGGCACCGGTGTCTCGCTCGGGTTCGAGGGCCCCTCGATCCAGGCCGGGTCGTCGATCGGCGCCGTGATCCAGGCCCGCCTGTCGCGTTTCTTCAGCCGCGCGGACGTCAACGTCTTGTTGGTGGCCGGTGCAGCCGCCGGTGTGTCCGCCATCTTCCGTGCTCCGGCCACCGGCGTCGTGTTCGCGCTCGAGGTGCCCTACCGGGACGATCTCGCCCGCCGGATGCTGCTCCCGGCCTCGATCGCGGCTGCGGCCAGCTACCTCACCTTCGTCGCGCTGCTGGGCACCGAACCCCTGCTCCCGGTCAGGGGCGACCCGGAGTTCGCGCTCAGCGAACTCTTCGCGTCGTTGGCGCTCGGCGTCCTGTGCGGGGTCGGCGCCCGGCTGTTCAGCGTCGGCATCGCCCGGGCGAAGCACATCGCGGACGATCGCGATCCGGTGAAGGCGGCGTTGGTCGCCGGCGCGCTCCTCGCCGTGTTCGCGGTGGCCAGCGAGGTCATCTACGACCAGCCGCTCACCCTCGGGCCCGGCTACGACAACATCGAGTGGGCACTCGACCCGACACGGTCCCTCGGCCTGGTGGCCGGCCTGTTCGTCTTCCGGGCGGCTGTGACGCTGGCCAGCGTGGGCGGCCGCGGTGTCGGCGGGCTGTTCATCCCGCTCGTCATCCTCGGGGCGCTGCTCGGCCGGTTCGTGGGTGGCGCCTTCGATGAGGCCAACCTGACCCTGTTCCCGCTCATCGGGATCGCCGCCTTCCTGGGGGCCGGCTACCGCGTGCCGCTCGCCGCCGTGATGTTCGTCGCCGAGTCGACCGGACGGCCCGGGTTCGTCGTCCCCGGCCTCATCGCGGCCGTCACCGCGCAGCTGTTCATGGGCCGATGGTCGTTGTCTTCTGAGCAGGTGGGCAGCCGCCTCGGGCATCTCGAGCGGCGGTTCTCCCTCCCGATCGCGTCGGCCATGCGGACCGATGTCCTCACCGTTCCGCCCGACGCCACCTTGCAGGAGTTCTTCTGGAACCACATGATCGGGGCCCGGCAGCGGTCGTCGCCGGTCGTCGACGGAGCAATGCACCTCGGCACCATCCGCATGGACGAGCTCGGCGAGGTGAAGCGGGAGGACTGGGGCGAGGTCCGCGTCACCGAACTGATGCGCTCCGACCTGCCACGGGCGCGACCCGACTGGACCCTCCGCCAGGCCGTCCATGCGATGGACACCTCCGATGTCGACCGCCTGTCCGTTGTCGACGACCAGGGCCTGTTCATCGGCGTGGTCACCCTGGAGGAGATCGTCAAGCTCGACGACATCCTCGACGCCACCGACGACTAGCGACGGGTCGCCACGCCGGGGTGGCTGACGGGTTCGGCCCGACGACCTCTACGATGATCGACTGTGACCGTCGCGACCTTCTCCCTTCCCAAGGCCAACCAGCCGTGCTGGTGCGGGAGCGGCCAGAAGTTCAAGCGGTGCCACAAGCCGGCCACCGACGCCATCCGGCCCGGCCGGGTGTCTCCGCGACGGGCGGTTCCCGACTCGATCGACAAGCCCCACTACGCCGAGCACGGGGGGACCTCCCGTCGCGAGGCGGGGATGTCGAAGCCGACGGCCGACGAGGTCGAGCGCATGCGCCGGACCGGCAAAGCAGCCGCAGAGGTGCTCGACGTGGTCGGACGGGCCGTGGCCCCTGGCATCACGACCGACGAGCTCGATGTGATCGTGCACGAGGCCGCCATCGAGCGCGACGCCTACCCGAGCCCGCTGATGTACGGGTCGAGCCCGTTCCCCAAGTCGGTGTGCACGTCGGTGAACGAGGTCATCTGCCACGGCATCCCCGACGACCGCCCGCTCCGCGACGGTGACGTCGTCAACCTCGACGTCACCCTGTACCGCGAGGGAGTGCACGGCGACACCAACCGGACCTTCGGTGTCGGCACGATCGATCCCGAGAGCCAGCGCCTGATCGACGTCACCCACGAGTCGATGATGGCCGGAATCGCCGAGGTCCGTCCCGGTGCCCCGTTCAACGTGATCGGGCGGGCCATCCAGCTGACCGCCGAACCCGCCGGGTTCGGGGTCGTGCGGGCGTTCGTCGGCCACGGCGTCAACACCGAGTTCCACACCGAGCCCCAGATCCCGCACTACTACGTCCCCCAGTTCACCGACGTGATCGAAGAGGGCATGACCTTCACGATCGAGCCCATGATCACCATGGGCAGCTGGGAGTTCAACCTGTGGGACGACGACTGGACCGCCGCAACCATCGATCGCAAGCGCACCGCCCAGTTCGAACACACGATCCACGTGACCTCGACCGGCGCCGAGATCCTCACTCCCTGGCCCACCTGAACAACCGGCGACAACCCGGCATCTGTGGTGCGTTTCTGACCGAATCCGGTCGGTTCTGGGCTCCAGATGCGCTTGGGGGCGGTGGGTTCGTCAGATGTGGATGGCGAGGATGCGGTCGGTGGTCGGGTCGCGCTCGGGGTCGTCGAGGTCGGGTACTCGCGTGGCCACTCCGCGGCTGATCCGGCGGGCCGTCCACGCGGCGGCGGCCGCGTCGAGCACGTCGTCGGTGGGGACCGTTCCCGCCGGACCCAGGTCGGCCGGGATGTCGATGCCCTCGGCGGCGAGGAGATCGATCCGTCGTCGAGCACCCGCCCAGGACTTCTTGCGTTCGGTGAGCGGTTCGCCCCCGTTCATGGCGGCGAAGCTGAGCTCGGGTCCGACCTCGTGCACCCGGTCGTCGCTCGATGCGACCGCCGCCGCGTCGAGCATCTTGTGGCGCAGCGCCCAGGACTGCTGGCTCAGCTTCGGCAGACCACGCTCGACCAACGCCTGATTCGCCGCTTCGTAGGTTCTGAGCCGCAACACCTCGGTCGGCGGTGCGGTGAAGATGGTGCTCGACCGTCGACCCAGCAGCGCCCGGGCCGCCCGGTCGACCTCGCGGCCACCCCACGCCAGGTTGCCGATGGGGATGTCGACGCCGACCGCCGCAACCGGCTCGGTCGCAGCGATCAATCCGGCCAACGTGTCGGCGACATGAGCCGCAACGAAGCCCTCGGCGTCCACCGCGACGCCGACCCAGCCGTATCGGCCGGCGACATCGGCCCCGAGCACGCGAAGCCCCGCCACCCCGCCACCCTGACACGCGTCACACGAACATGCGGTGCGGTGAACACGCGCGACCATGACGGCATGGAGATCACCTGCGTCACGATCGACAGCCACGAACCCGCCGTGGTCGCCGCGTTCTGGAATGCCGCGCTCGGCTGGGGAGGGGTGGCGGTCTCACCCGACGGCAGCGGTGCGGTGTGCGGGCCGCCCGACGGCGGCACCTACCTCGAGTTCGTCCGGGTCCCCGAAGCCAAGACGCTCAAGAACCGGGTGCACCTCGGCTGCGGCGGAGGTCAGATGCCGGGCTGACCGGCTGCGCTCTCGATCTCGCGCTTGCGGGTGAGCCACTCCTGGAACACGTCGGCCATCGACTGCGGGTTGTAGACGTCTTCCTCGTACGACCACTGCCCGTCGCCGGCGTAGACGAGCCGGGTGAAGTTGGGGGCCTGGAAGATCGACCCGTCGCCCGGGTCGGTCATGCGGTTCTGGATCTCGCAGACGATCCACCCCCGATCGGTGTCGAACACGGCCCATTCGATCGGGAACGAGACGAACTGGTCGTTCGGGAACTGGCTCATCGTCGAGGTGATCCACTCCCGAATCGCCTCGCGGCCCTCGAACCGGCCGAACAGATGCTCGACGTAGACGGCGTCGGGGGTGAACTGGTCGGCCCATGCGTTCCAGTCGCCGGTCTGTCCGGCGACTCGCCCCCGTTCCTGGTAGGCCTCGAACTCGGCCTCCATCTCGTTGCGGCTGAACCCGGTCATGGCGCCTCCTCGGCAAGTCGTCGAGCGATGATGAGTGCGTCGGCGGCCGAGATGCCGGCCGCACCGACCAGCCAGCAGACGATCGGTGCCGCCTTGCGTTCGCTGGCGTGGGCAGCGGCACCGGCCACGTCGAGCAGGGTCTCGATGTCGGTGGCGTTCGGTGCATCGACTCCGGCGGCGGCGGCGAATCGGGCGATGAACTCCTCAGCCGTCGGAGTGTCGGGCGGTGTCTCGCTCACGGACCGACCCTCGTCTCGACCTCGTCGCAGAACGCGTCGATGCGGCCCCGCACGACGTCGAGGCTCGAGCTCCAGAAGCCGACGTCGCGGACGTCGATCCCGAACCGTTCGGCCAGCTCGGCCGCCGTACCGAGCCCGGTGCTCGACAACAGGTCGTCGTAGCCCTGGCGGAACCGATCGGGCTCACGCTGGTACTCGGCGAACAACCCGAGCCCGAACAGCAGGCCGTAGGCATACGGCCAGTTGTAGAACAACGAGCCGTAGTAGTGCGGCTTGGCCGCCCACATCCACGGGTGGCGCAGATCGGCGTCGAGGCCGTCGCCGTAGGTCGCCTCCTGCGCCTCGGCCATCAGGCCGCACAACTCGTCGGTCGAGAGCGTCGAGGTGGCCCGCTGCTCGAACACCGCGGCCTCGAACAGGAACCGGGAGTGGATGTCGACGATCACCTGGAGCGACCCCTGCAGGTCGACTTCGAGGATGGCCAGCCGGTCATCGCCGGTGGCGGTGTCGAGGCCGTGGGACACCATGATCGTCTCGCAGAAGATCGAGGCCGTCTCGGCGAGCGCGGAAGGGGTTCCTTTCTGGAGCGGCGTGCGACCGGCCATCGTCGAGTTGTGATAGGCGTGGCCGAGCTCGTGGGCCAGGGTCTGGAAGCTGTCGAAGCTCCCGTTGAAGTTCATCAGGACCCGTGAGTCGCCGTCGATGGTCGGCATGCAGAACGCGCCGCCGACCTTGCCTGCCCGGGGCCCGGCATCGACCCACGACTCGTCGAAGGCGCGGCGGGCCAGCGCTCGGAGCTGCGGCGAGTAGCTCGAGAAGGCGGTCTCGACGGCCTCGGTGGCTGCGGTCCAGGTCTGGTCGGAGCCGCCGCCGATGGGTGCGAACAGGTCGAAGAAGGCCAGCCGATCGAGGCCCATCATCTTCGCCTTGGCGTGCAGGTAGCGCCGGAAGTCGACGAACGAATCGGTCATGGCGCGCTGCATGGCCGAGAGCGTGTCGCGGTCGACGGTCTGGCCGAACAACTGGGCGTCGAGCGGCGAGTCCCAGCGGCGGCGGGTGGCCAGGGTCAGCTGCTCGCCCTTGATGGCGTTGAGCGCCGCGGCGATCGGGGTGGCGTTCGCCTCCCACGCATCGAGCTCGGCACGGTACGCCGCTTCGCGAACGGCCCGGTCGGGATCGCCCGCCAGCCCGCGAACGCCGCTCATCGGCCGGGTGTCGAGGGTGCCGTCGGGCATCGGGACCTCGACGCTGATCGATGCCGTGACATCTCGATACAGCCGGGACCACGCCGACCCACCGGTCAGCGAGAGATCGGCGCTCAGGTCCTCCTCGGCCTCCGACATCTGATGATCGGCACGGGTCTGGGCCTTGCGCATCGGCCAGGCGTGCGATGCCGCCGCCTCGCTCCGTCGGATCAGGTCGTCAGCACCGAGCGACGCGACCCACGCCTCGAAGCGAGCGCCGAGCTTGGTCAGCTCGGCGCCTTGGCGCTCGAGCCGGCTGTAGGCGCGTTGCGCCTCGGCGTCGGTGGCATCGGTCGAGACGAAGGCGTAGACGTACGCCTCCAGCAGCCCGGCTTGTTCCCTGACGGCGTTGGTCGCCTCGAGCACCTCGTCGTATGCGGCCACCGCGGCATCGTCGAGCGGGTGGTGCGCACCTCGGACGTCGTGGCGGTCGTACAGGGCGCCGAGACGGCTCACCTCGGCGCCCAACTGCTCGTTGGCAGCTGCGTACTCCCGAGAGTCGAGGCCCGGGAAGTATTCGCTGACGTCCCAGCGGGGGAGTGAGGCGAGGTCGGTCACGGGTTCGCGGCGATGAAGTCGACGACGACCTGGGCGAGCTGTTCTCCCTTGTCCTCCTGGAGGAAGTGCCCGCCGCCCTCGATCGTGACGTGGGCCTGGCCTGCGGTGCCCGGGATCCGCCCCAGCAGGCCCTGCTCGGCCCCCGCTGTCACCGGGTCACCGTCGCTGAAGGCGGTGAGGAACGGTCTGTCGAAGGCGTCGAGGCCCTTCCACGCTTCGAGGTTCGTCGCCCGAGCCGGATCATCGGGCGAGATCGGCACCAGGATCGGGAACTGACGCGCCGCCTCCTTGTAGGTCTCGTCGGGAAACGGGGCGTCGTAGGCGGCGATCACCTCGGCGGACAACTCGGTCGCCGTCCCGCCGTTGATGATGGATCCGATCGGGAACGTCTCGGCTTCCTGGCTGAAGGTCCGCCAACCGAGGAATGCCTCGGACGGCTCGGCGTCGCCGGTCGGCAGAAACGTGTTGGCGGCGACGATCCGGGCGAACCGGTCGGGGTGCAGCCCGGCGAGTCGGAGGCCGATCAGCCCACCCCAGTCCTGACAGAACAGGGTGATGTCGGTGAGGTCGTTGGCCTCGATCCAGGCCCACATCCAGTCGGCGTACCGTTCGTAGGTGTATGCGGTGCGCTCGGTGAGCTTGTCGCTGCGCCCGAACCCGGGAAGATCGGGAGCGATGGCACGGTGCCCGGCCGCAGCGATGCCGGGGATCATCGTTCGGTAGAGGAAGCTCCACGAGGGTTCGCCGTGCAGGAGAAGGACCACCTGACCGCCGGCGGGCCCGGCCTCGCAATGGTGGATCCTCAGTGAGCCGACGTCGGTGTCCGGAACCTCGGTGTAGTGCGGTTCGAAGTCGTAGCCGGGCAGGTCGGCGAAGCGGTCGTCTGGCGTTCGGAGCACGTCCATGGCCGTGGTCTAGTGGACCGCCGTCGTGAGTGCGCCGGACAGTGAACCGCGAGGTTGGACGTGGACGTCGTCGAGGTCGAGCCACGCGGCCAGCTCGCGCAGTTCGGCTGCGAGCTCCGCAGCCACGTGACCGACGTCGACGCCCGGCTCGTGGTGGCTCGCCGGCACCAGCAACCGTCGATTGGTCCGGTCGGCCTTCAGGTCGACACGAGCGACCAAGGCATCGCCGAGCAGGAACGGCAGCACGTAGTACCCGTGGACCCGTTTCGGGCGGGGAACGTAGATCTCGATCCGGTAGCGGAAGTCGAACACCCGCTCGAGGCGATCTCGATCCCAGACCAGGGAGTCGAAGGGCGAGACGAGCGCTCGGGCATCGGTCGAGCGCGGGACCCTGGCCTCGGGGTGCCGGTACGCCGGCTGGGTCCAGCCGTCCACCGTGACCTCCTCGAGTGCTCCCTCTGCCGCGAGGTCGCGGAGGTGGCGGCGGGCCGTCCCGATCTTCATCCTCGGATAGTCGGCGAGGTCACCGGCGGTGCCGACCCCGAGGCGCTTCGCAGCCTCCACGAGGCACCAGCGCTCGGCTTCGATGTCGCTCACCGCATCCCGCCGGCTGACGAGGGCCTCGGGGAGCACCTCGACGAGCGTCACGTACTCGCGCTCGAAGTTGGAGCGACGACGTGCGGTGACCTCGCCGTGGTGGAACAGGTACTCGAGCGCTTGCTTCGACCGGCTCCAGTCCCACCACGGCTCCTTCGGCGTCGCCCTCGTCTCGAGCTCGTTGGCCGTGACCGGCGAACGGCGGGCGACCTCGGACCGGGTGCGGTCGAGGTCGTCGTGGGCCCCGGCCTCCTCGGCGAACGCACGCCACGGGCTGGTGGTCTGGCGCATGCGCCATGCGAACTGCGGCCAGGTGGTCGTCGGCGCCCACGAGGCCATGTGGAACCAGTACTCGACGATCTCGTGATCGGTGCCGGCCATGTCGTCGAGCACCCGACGGTCGTACGGCCCGAGACGGCTGAAGAACGGAAGGTAGTGCGACCGGACCAGGACACTGACCGAGTCGATCTGGACGATGCCGACGTCGTCGAACACCCGGCGGAGGTGGCGGCGATCGACGCGTCCGGTCGGACGGCTGCGGGCGAACCCCTGCGCGGCGAGCTGGGATCGCCGCACCTGCCCGACCGTCATCGATGCCCCCCGACCCACCTCACCCAGCGTAGGCGAGCGTTTCGCTCAGCGTGGCCGAGCGTGCTCGCGCGGCCGGTCGCCTCGGCTACGTTGCCTGCGAGATCCCCGAATTCGAGGAGTTGTCATGGGTTACAAGGTCGTCGTCGATTTCGATCTGTGCGAGAGCAACGCCATCTGTATGGCTGCCGCACCCGAGGTGTTCGAGGTGCGCGACGACGATTTCCTCTACATCCTCGACGAGACGCCGCCCGACGCATTGAAGGCCAAGGTCGACGAAGCGGTTCGGCGTTGCCCGAAGCAGGCGATCTCGCTCGAAGACGTGTGACCCGGCCCGACCGGGTCGTCGTCGTCGGCGCCTCGCTCGCCGGCCTCCGCGCGGCCGCGGAGCTGAGGGTCGCGGGCCACGAAGGGTCGATCACCGTCATCGGCGACGAGGCCCACGCGCCGTACGACCGCCCACCCCTGTCGAAGGCCGTCCTGTCGGGGGCCAAGGAGCCGGAAACGACGGTGTTGCGATCGAACCCACCGGTCGACGACCTCGACGCGGAGTGGCGAACCGGTGTGACGGCGACGAGCCTCGACCTCGCCGGGCGCTCGGTCGCCCTCGACTCGGGTGAGGTCGTACCGTTCGACGGGCTCGTCATCGCCACCGGCGCTCGCCCCAACCGTCTGCCGTTCGGGCACGGTTTCACGGGGGTGCACACCCTTCGAACCCTCGACGATTGTCTCGCCATCCGCGACGAGTTGACCGCGGGCTCACCGAAGGTCGCAGTCGTCGGCGCGGGGTTCATCGGTGCCGAGGTCGCAGCCACGGTCCGGACCATGGGGCTCGACGTGACCATGATCGACCCGCTGTCGACGCCGCTCGAGCGCGCCGTCGGCTCGCAGATCGGCGACATCTGCGCCCGGCTGCACCAGGACCACGGCGTCGATCTCCGGCTCGGCGTCGGGGTCAGCGGCATGCGCGGCACCGGTCGCGTCGAACAGGTCGAGCTGGCCGACGACACCGTCGTCGACGCCGACGTCGTCGTCGTCGGGATCGGGGTGCGGCCGAACACCGAGTGGCTTGACGGATCTGGTCTCGAGATCGACGACGGGGTCGTGTGCGATGCCACCTGTCTCGCCGCGCCGGGTGTCGTTGCAGCCGGCGACGTGGCCCGCTGGCCGAACCAACGGTTCGGTTGGAAGATGGCGCGCCTCGAGCACTGGGACCACGCGGTCCAGATGGGCCAAGCCGCGGCGCGACGGCTGCTGGCCACCGAAGACGAGGCCACCCGCTTCGCACCGGTGCCGTGGTTCTGGTCGGACCAGTACGACGTGAAGATCCAACTCGCCGGGACCACGAGCGATGCCGACACCGCCCACACGTTCGGCTCGGTCGACGACGGCAAGTTCGGCATCGTCTACGGCCACGCAGGACAGCTCATCGGAGGGCTCGGCTGGAACCGACCCCGAGACGCCGTGCGGATCCAGATGATGATCGAGGGCGATGCCCCGTTCAGACGCGGCGGTCGAAGCCTTCGACTGAGCGGGCCCGAGCGGAAGGACCCGAGCGGAAGGAACAGCCGGCCGATCCGGTTGGCACAGGCATGAACGAACCCGAGGTCATCGAACGGGTGCTTCGCGACTCGCAGGTGTGGGCGGTCATCGGGGCGTCGCCCGACCCGCTCCGCGACTCGCACCGCATCTCGCGGCTGCTCGCGGGCGAAGGCAAGGTGGTGGTCCCGATCAATCCGGCGGTCGACGAGATCGCCGGACGCACCGCCTATCCCTCGCTGCTCGACGTGCCCGACGATGTCGAGATCGACGTGGTCGACATCTTCCGTCGGTCCGATCAGGTCGGACGCCACGTCGATGAAGCGATCGAGCGGGCCGCCGCGACCGTGTGGATGCAACTCGGTGTCATCGATCACGAGGCCGCCCGTCGAGCCGAGGCTGCCGGCCTCGAGGTCATCATGGATCGCTGTCCGGCCATCGAGTTCCCGGCGCTGCGCTGATCACGCCTACCCTCCGATCGTGAACGCGGGGACCGGGGCACTCTTCGTCGCGACGCTCGCGGTTGCGATCGTCGACTGGTGGGCGGTTGGTCGGGGCAACCTCCGGCTCGAGTACGTGGCCAAGCCGGCGACGATGGTGATGCTGTTCCTCGCGACGGTGGCGATCGAACCAGACGACCCGGCGGTGCAGACGGCGTTTCTCATCGCCATCGTGTTCTCGTTGGGCGGCGACGTGTTCCTGATGCTGCCCCAGGATCGCTTCGTGTTCGGCCTCGCGTCGTTCCTGTGCGGTCACATCGCGTACGTGGTCGGGATGGCCATCGACGGCATCGACCCCGCACCTGCGGCAGCGGCGACGGTGTTCGTGCTCGTGATGCTGGCCACGCTCGGACGCACGATCCTCGCTGCGGTCAAGCGATCGAACACCCCTGAATTCGCGACGCCGGTCGTCGGCTACATCCTCGTGATCTCGACCATGGTGGTCGCGGCCGCCGGGATCGGGCGTCCCATCGCCCTCGTCGGTGCGCTGCTGTTCTATGCCAGTGACGCCATGATCGCCTGGACCCGATTCATCCGCGACATCGAGCACGGCCGGGTGTTGGTGATGATCACCTATCACCTGGGCCAGATCGGGATCTGCCTCAGCCTGGCGAGTTGAGCTCGTCGAGTCGGTCGGCGTACTCCTCCAACCGTTCCTCGAGCCAGTTGCCCTGGGGCCGGTGGATCAGCGGTGGCGGCGGTGCGCCGCGGTCGTCTTCGTTCTGTTCGGGTTCGGGTTCGGCTTCGGGTTCGGGGTCCACGTCGTCGTCGGTCATCTGAGTTCGTACCCTTGTCGAGTGCAGTTCCGCGATCTCCCGAAAATCGTACGAGACGAACCCGGTCTCGTGTCGGTGCTCGGCAAGCGTACGGCCGTGCTGGCCGTGCCCGAACCGGCGCGAGCGCTGGTGCTCAGCGGGCTCGCCGAGCTGACCACCCGCACGCCGCTGCTGGTCGCAGCCCCCACCACGACCGACGCCGAACGCATCCACCGCGATCTGGTCGCCTACCTCGGTGAGGCGGCGGTCGAACTGTTCCCCGCCTGGGAGACCCTTCCGTTCGAGCGGGTCAGCCCCAACGTCGAGACCATGGGCCGGCGACTCCAGACGCTGTGGCGGCTCCGGAGCGACGACTACGTGCCCGAGGTCGTGGTGGCACCGGTCCGAGCCCTCGTCCAACGTCTCGGCCCGCACGTCGAGGACGTCGAACCGATCATCGTCCGTCCCGGCGACGAATTCGACCCGACCCAGCTGGTCGAGCGGCTGGTGGGGATCGGCTACCGGCGCGAGTACCAGGTCGAGCACCGCGGCGAGGTCGCGCTCCGCGGCTCGATCGTCGACATCTTCCCGTCGACTGCCGACCGTCCGGTCCGTCTCGACCTGTGGGGCGACGAGGTCGATCGACTCACGGAGTTCTCGGTCAGCGACCAGCGGGCGACCGACGACGTGCCCGCCGTGGCGGTGTTCGGCTGTCGCGAGCTCCTGCCGACCGCCGAGGTGCGCGAGCGGGCCGAACGGCTGATCGGGCTCGAGCCGTGGGGCCGCGAGCAGTGGGAACGGCTCTCCGAGGGCCAGCAGTTCGACGGGATGGAGTCGTGGCTTCCCTGGTTGTCGACCGACGAGCACCTGCTCCCCGACGTGATCGGCGAGGACGGGTTGGTGGTGCTGATCGAGCCGCGCCGGATGCGCGATCGGGCGAGCGACCTGATCGCCGAAGAGGCCGACCTGGCCAACACCCTCGCCCGGACGTGGGGGGCCGTCGAGGGTCCGGACGAGGAGCATGCCTTCCCTCGGCTCCACCTCGACTTCGAGCGGATCCTGGCCCACACGTCCTCACCGGTGTGGACGATGACCTCGGCGCCCGAGTCGTCCGAGGTCACGCAGATCTCGGCGACCGGGTTCAACCCGATCGTGGGTGATGCCGACCTCCTCCGCAAACAGATCCGGACCCTGACCGACGACGGCTACCGGGTCCTCGTCGCGGCCGACGGCACGGGCTCGGCAGCCCGCCTCCGCGACCTGTTCGCCGAGCTGGGATGGTCGGCCGGCCTGCTCGACGATCCTGCGTCGTCAGGCCCCGAGCCGGCCGTGCAGATCGGCGTGCAGCCACTCGAGCGGGGGTGCATCCTCCCGGCCCTGAGGCTCGCGGTGCTCACCGAAGCCGATCTCACCGGCCGTCGTCGTTCGCATCGGCGAGCACGGACGCGTCATCGCGATGCGCAGGGCTTCTTCGACGATCTCCAGGTGGGGGACCACGTGGTGCATCACATGCACGGCGTGGCCAAGTACGGCGGCATGGTGACCCGGTCACTCGACGGGTCCGAGCGCGACTACCTGCTGCTCGAGTACCGCGGCGACGACAAGCTCTACCTGCCGTCGGACCAGATCGACGCCATCCGCCACTACACCGGCGGCGACTCGCCGTCCCTCTCCCGCCTGGGCGGCGACGGCTGGCAGAAGGCCAAGGCCAAGGTGCGGTCGGCGGTCGAGGAGATCGCCCAGGAGCTGGTGGTGCTCTACCAGACGCGGGTGAACTCCGAGGGAAAGGCCTACCCGCCCGACACCCCCTGGCAACGCGAGTTCGAGGAGAGCTTCCCCTACGAACCGACGCCCGACCAGGCCGTGGCGATCGCCGACGTCAAGGAGGACCTCGAGTCGCCCACCCCGATGGACCGCCTGGTGTGCGGTGATGTCGGGTTCGGCAAGACCGAGGTGGCGTTGCGGGCCGCGTTCAAGGTCGCCCAGGAGGGCCGACAGGTCGCCATCCTCGTGCCCACCACGCTGCTCGCCCAGCAGCATCACCAGACGTTCAACGAGCGGTTCGCCCCCTACCCGGTCCGCGTCGAGGCCCTGAGCCGATTCCTCACCCCCGGGCAGGCCCGCACGGTGATCACCGGCCTCAAGACCGGCGAGGTCGACGTCGTGATCGGGACCCATCGGTTGCTGAGCCAGGACATCGAGTTCGCGTCGTTGGGCCTGCTCATCATCGACGAGGAGCAGCGGTTCGGCGTGTCGTCCAAGGAGAAGATCAAGCAGCTCCGTACCGACGTCGACGTGCTGACCCTGTCGGCCACCCCGATCCCGCGCACGCTCGAGATGAGCCTGACCGGCATCCGCGATCTGAGCCTGCTCAACACGCCACCGGCCGAGCGACAGCCGATCCTCACCTACGTGGGTCCCCACGACGAACGGGCCATCGCCGAGGCCATTCGCCGCGAGCTCCTGCGTGAAGGTCAGGTGTTCTTCGTCCACAACCGGGTGCAGGACATCGACCGTGTGGCCCACGGGCTGCGTGAGCTGGTGCCCGAGGCTCGCATCGCCGTGGCCCACGGCCAGATGGACGAAGGCAGTCTCGAACAGGTGGTACTCGACTTCTGGGAGGGTGAGTACGACGTGTTGGTCTGCACGACCATCATCGAGTCGGGGATCGACATGCCGACGGTGAACACGCTCGTGGTCGATCGGGCCGACATGCTCGGTCTCGGCCAGCTCCACCAGCTGCGCGGCCGGGTGGGCCGCGCCGGTCAGCGGGCCTACGCCTACCTGTTCCATCCTCCCGATCGGGTGCTCACCGACGAGGCCTACGAACGGCTCAAGACCATCGGCGAGTCGACCGAGCTGGGCTCGGGGTTCAAGATCGCCATGCGTGACCTCGAGATCCGGGGCGCAGGCAACCTGCTGGGGACGGGGCAGAGCGGCCACATCGCCGCCGTGGGCTACGACCTCTACTGCCAGATGGTGACCGAAGCGGTGGCCGAACTGAAGGGTGAGACGCCGACCGAACCGGCCGAGATCAAGCTCGATCTGCCCCTCGACGCGAACCTGCCCAAGGACTACATCGGGAAGGAAGAGCTGCGGATCGAGGCCTACCGCCGTCTGGCCGCGGTCACCACCCCCGAGGCCGTCGAGGCCATCCGGCGCGAGTGGCAGGATCGCTACGGACCGGTGCCCGAGCCGGCCGAGGGGCTGCTCTCGGTCGCGCAGCTCCGGGCCGAGTGCAGCCGCCTCGGCATCCTCGAGATCGTGGTCAACGACGGCCCCGGATTCGGCGGCCCGGTCCTCGTGGCCCGCATCAGCCCCGTGGTCCTCAAGGAGAGCGAGCAGGTCAGGCTCAAGCGGGTGGCACCCAAGGCGGTCCACAAGGCCGACCACACCCTGGTGCTGCCCCTCGCCCGCAAGTCGGACCCGGGCGGTGATCTGGTGACGGCCCTGCGCGAGCTGGTTCCGCCCCCCGATCACCAATAGGTTTCGTCGGATGCGCTTCCGGTTGCTCGCCTCGTCCGCCCTGGCCCTCGGCCTGTTGCTGAGCGCCTGCGGTGCGGGCGCCGCCCCGGCGTTCTCGGTGGGCGACGAGGACTTCAGCAACCAGGAGCTCAACGACGACGTGGACGCGATGCTGGCCCGCCCCGCGTTCTTCGCCAACGTGTTCGGCGTCTGCCCGACGCTGTCCGATCCCAACGACACGACGAGCGTGTGCCCCGAGGCCTCGACCCACGCAGGAGGCACCTACCCGCAGGCGGTTGCATCCTTCGCCATCAGGCAGCGGATCTTCTTCACCCAGGTGAAGCAGGAGCTGGAGCGTCGTGGACTCGCGCCCACCGCCGAGGACGAGGCATTCGTCGACGATGCGTTCAGCCAGGCCGGTCCGGACGGCCGCACCTTCCTCGAGTTGATGTTCACCGACGACTCGGCTGCCGACGAGGAGTTCGTCAACCTCCTGATCGACGACTTCTCGTCGCAGGTCGCGCTCCAGAACCAGTTCCCAGACGAGGCGTCCTTCTCGGCCTTCATCGGCGAGGCGAACGCGGAGGTCGAGGTCAATGCCCGCTATGGGACGTGGGACCCGACGACCGGCGCACTCGAGCCTCCGGTGGGCGCCGCGTCGCCCGACCGCGCCGGCCGGCTTCCCGACCTGACGGCTCCCCGATGACCCGGGTCGTGGTCGTGGGGCTCGGTCCGGCCGGGCCCGATCTGCTCACCGAGGCCGCCCGAACCCAGATCGCGGTCGACCGTCCTCGGTTCCTCCGCACTCGGCGCCACCCGGCGGCCTCGGTCGTTCCGGACGCCGAGAGCTTCGACGACCTCTACGAGCGATCGGCCACGTTCGACGCGGTCTACCGCGGCATCGTCGACCGGCTCGTCGAGGTCGCCGGCCCGCACGGCGACGTGCTCTACGCGGTCCCGGGCTCCCCGGCCGTGGCCGAGCACACCGTCGAGCTCCTCCGAGCCGACGCTCGGGTCGAGACGCTGATCGTGCCGGCCCTCAGCTTCTGTGACCTGACCTGGACCACCCTGGGGGTCGACCCGGTCGCGGCCGGCGTCAGCCTGATCGACGGTCGGCGATTCGCGGCCGAGGCGGCGGGTCGGCCCGGCCCGCTCCTGGTGGGCCAGTGCGACCAACGGCATGTGCTCTCGGACATCAAGGTCAGCGTCGACGAGGGGCCGACCGTGACCGTGCTCCAGCGTCTGGGCGGCCCCGACGAGGTCGTGTTCGACGTGAGCTGGGACGATCTCGACCGGGCGTTCGAGCCCGACCACCTCACCTCGCTCTGGATCCCGGGCCTCCCGCTGGATGTGTCCTCGGCCATGGCGGCCTTCTCCGAGGTGGCGCTCCGGCTCCGGCTCGAGTGCCCATGGGACCGGGTGCAGACCCACGAGAGCCTCCGCCCCTTCGCCCTCGAGGAAGCGGCCGAGGTCGTCGAGGCGATCGACGCCCTCGGCGACGATCCGAGCGAGGCCGAGATCCGTGCCCTCGAGTCCGAGCTCGGCGACCTGTTGTTCCAGGTCGTCATCCACGCCACGCTCGGGGCCGAGGCAGGCTGGTTCGATCTGGCGTCGGTCATCCGCGGCATCCAGGCCAAGCTCGTTCGCCGGCACCCCCATGTGTTCGGTGACCAGACCGCCACGACGCCCGAAGAGGCGACGGTGCTCTGGAAGGCCGCCAAGGTCGCCGAGCGTGAGGCCGGAGGCGACGACTCGGTCCGCTGAAGCTGCTGCTTGGGTGACCCGCCCCTCAGGAGTAACGTGCCCCTCACCTCTCACACCAGCAACATCAGCAACAACATCAGCACCATCAGCAACGGCACAGAAGGCCAGGGGAGAACCGCGTGAGCCGGATCGAAGACATCGCAGGGCGCGAGGTGCTCGATTCCCGAGGGAATCCGACCGTCGAGGTCGACGTGACGCTGGTGTCGGGTGCCTCGGGGCGAGCGATGGTTCCCTCGGGGGCCTCGACCGGCCGGTTCGAGGCCGTCGAGCTCCGTGACGGCGGTGACCGGTTCGGTGGCCGAGGGGTCCGGCAGGCCGTCGGGCACGTGAACGGCGAGATCCGCGAAGCCGTGGTCGGCGTCGAAGGCACCGCGCAGCGCGATCTCGACCGGCTGCTCATCGACCTCGACGGCACCGACAACAAGGCCCGACTCGGTGCCAATGCCATGCTCGGCGTCTCGCTCGCCACGGCCCGCGCCGCGGCCGACGAGGTCGGGCTCCCGCTCTACCGGTACGTCGGGGGCACCCATGCCCACGTCCTTCCCGTGCCGATGCTCAACGTCCTCAACGGGGGCGCACACGCCGACAACAACGTGGACCTCCAGGAGTTCATGATCATGCCCGTCGGTGCCGCCAGCTTCTCCGAGGCCTTGCGCTGGGGAGTGGAGACCTATCACGAGCTCAAGGCGGTCCTCGCCGATCGCAACCTGTCGACCGCCGTCGGCGACGAGGGTGGATTCGCCCCGAACCTGGCGAGCAACGAGGAAGCCGTCCAGGTGCTGATCCAGGCGATCGAGCGGGCCGGGCGGATGCCGGGCGACGAGATCGCCATCGCCATGGATGCGGCGACGAGCGAGATCTTCTCGGACGGGAGCTATCACCTCGCCGGCGAGGGTCGTTCGTTGACCCCGGCCGAGATGTCGGACTACCTCGCCGACCTGTGCAACCGGTACCCGATCGTGTCGCTCGAGGACGGGATGGACGAAGAGGACTGGGACGGCTGGGCCTCGCTCACCGCCGCCATCGGAGATCGGGTGCAGCTGGTCGGCGACGACCTCTTCGTCACCAACGTCGAGCGCCTCACGCGCGGCATCGATGACGGCATCGCCAACTCGATCCTGATCAAGGTCAACCAGATCGGGACGCTCAGCGAGACCCTCGACACCGTCGATCTGGCCGGACGGGCGGCCTACACGTCGGTGATGTCGCATCGATCCGGCGAGACCGAGGACAGCACCATCGCCGATCTCGCGGTCGCCACCAACTGCGGCCAGATCAAGACGGGGGCGCCTGCACGATCGGACCGGGTGGCGAAGTACAACCAGTTGCTGCGCATCGAGGCCGACCTCGGTGAAGCCGCCGCCTTCCGGGGGCGCGACGCGCTCTCGAGGCACCCATGACGTCGATCCTGCGTCGCGTCGTGCAGGTCGTGATGGTCGTGGCCGTCCTCGGTGTCCTGGTCTTCGGGGTCTTCCCGACCCGCACCTATCTCGCGCAGCAGGACGCCACCGATCGCGCCGAGGAACGCCTCGCGGTCCTCCAGACCGAGACGGCCGAACTCGAGGCGCGGGCGGCCGCGCTCGACTCCGACGAGGAGATCGAGCGGCTCGCCCGCGACGACCACGGACTGGTGATGCCGGGCGAGGAGTCCTACATCGTGCTCCGCGCACCGCTTCCACCGGTCGATCTGCCCGAGTTCTGGCTCGTCGGTGACCCCGACGGTGATCCCGAACCGGCGGCCGACACCGCCGTCTCGGCCCAGCCAAGCGAGCCGACACCCGGCTGAGCGGCGCCCGGTTTCCGGGCGATCCCCTCGGTGCCAACAACTACGTTGGCCGCGATGAGCGTGTTCGGCAACCGGGTGCTTCGAAGCGAGGATCCGAAGTTCCTCACCACGGGCGGCGAGTACACCGGCGACCTGCGTCATCGGCTGCTCGACGGGGCAGCCCACGTGACGTACGTCCGGGCCCTGATGGCCCACGCCGAGATCGGCGAGACCGACGTGGCCGACGCCCGCGAGATGCCGGGAGTGCTCGGCGTGTTCACCGCCTCGGACCTCGACGACCTCGCGCCGATCGCTCCCAGCGGCATCATCGACGCCGGGTTCGCCCGGCCGCCGCTCGCCGACGGCCGCGTACGCTTCGTCGGTGAGCTCGTGGCGGCAGTCGTGTCCGAGACCCCGGAGCAGGGCGCCGACGCCGCCGAGCTGATCTGGCCCGACTACGAGCCTCTGCCCGCCGTCATCGACGTCGACGAAGCCCTGGCCGACGACAACCTGCTGTTTCCCGACGTCGGAACCAACGTCGCGCTCACGCTCGCGTTCGGCACCACCGACGACTTCTTCGACGAGTGCGAAGTCGTGGTGACCGAACAGGTGCTCAACCAGCGCCTCGCTGGGTGTCCTCTCGAGGTGCGGTCCAGTGCGGCGGCCTGGAGCGAGGACGGGCGGCTCCACCAGTGGGTGAGCACCCAGGCGCCTCAGCAGGCACGAGACACGATCGCAGGGTTCCTCGGCATCGACGTCGCCCGGATGCACGTCATCGCCCCCGACGTCGGCGGTGGCTTCGGCCCCAAGATCGGGACCTACCCCGAAGAGCAGCTTCTCGGCTGGCTGGCTCGCCGGGTCGGACGGCCGGTCCGGTGGACCGAGACCAGGTCCGAGAACATGGTCGGGATGGGCCACGGACGGGGTCAGCACCAGACCATCGAGATCGGCGGCCGGCGCGACGGAACCGTCACCCACTACCGGCTCCACGTGGTCCAGGAGGCCGGCGCCTACCCGATGATGGGGACGACGTTGCCGTTCCTCACTCGGTCCATGGCGAGTGGCGTCTACACGATCGAGCACGTCGAGTTCGACGCCCGCTCGGTCGTCACCAACACCACGCCGACCGTGGCCTACCGAGGGGCGGGCCGGCCGGAGGCCACCGCCGCCATCGAGCGGGCGATGGACCTGTTCGCCGCCGAGATCGGACTCGATGCCGTGGACGTGCGGCGCAAGAACCTGATCGGATCCGATGCCTTTCCCTACACGACACCGGTCGGCACGGTGTACGACGTGGGTGACTACGAGCGGAGCCTCGACCTCGTGCTCGAGGCCGCCGACTACGGCGCCCTCCGACAGGAGCAGGCCCGCCGTCGCGAGAGCGGTTCCTCCCTGCTGCTCGGCATCGGCGTGTCGGTCTACGTCGAGGTCACCGCCGGCCCGAGTGCGGGAGGCGAGTACGGCCGCGTCGAGATCAACCCCGATGGCACGGCGACCGTGTTCACCGGGAGTTCCTCACACGGGCAGGGCCACCACACCGCGTTCGCCATGATCGCGAGCGACGAGTTGGGCATCCCCATCGACGCGATCGAGGTTCGCCACGGCGACACCGACGAGGTCACCAAGGGTGTGGGGACCTTCGGCTCGCGGTCACTGCAACTGGGCGGTTCGGCCATCCTCCAGGCGAGCGAGGAGACCGTGGAGCGTGCTCGTGAGCTGGCGGCCGACCTGTTCGAGGCCGCGGCGACCGACATCGTGCTCGACAAGGTGGGCGGGGGCTTCCACGTGGCCGGAACGCCGGCGCTGACCAAGACCTGGGCCGAGGTCGCGACGGCGGCCGGTGAGGACGGGTTGCGTGTCGAAGCCGACTTCCAGGCGCCGAGCCCGACGTTCCCGTTCGGCGCCCACCTGGCGGTGGTCGAGGTGGACTCCGGCACCGGCGCGGTTCGGCTCGACCGCATCGTCACCGCCGACGACGCAGGCAGGATCCTGAACCCGTTGTTGGTCGAAGGACAACGCCACGGTGGGATCGCGCAGGGGGCGGCCCAGGCCTTGCTCGAAGAGGTGAGCTACGACGAGGACGGCAATCCGGTCACTTCGAACTTCGCCGACTACGCCATCATCAGTGCCACCGAGTTGCCGAGCTTCGAGCTGCTGACCCAGGAGACGCCGACGCCGGTCAACCGGCTCGGCGCCAAGGGGATCGGGGAGTCGGGAACCATCGGCGCCACCCCGGCCATCCAGAGCGCGGTGGTGGACGCCCTGAGCCATTTCGGCATCCGGCACCTCGACATGCCGGCCTCACCCGAGCGGGTGTGGCGAGCCATCAACGCGAGATGAACGACGAGTTGCCGCCGGCCGTTCCCGCGGCGACGGTCGTCGTGGTCCGCGACGGCCCTGATGGCGTCGAGACCCTCATGCTCCGCCGGAACTCCAAGATCGCGTTCGGCGGGATGTGGGCGTTTCCCGGCGGCAAGGTCGATCCGGCCGACGATGCCGGCGACGAGGAGCTCACGGCGCGACGGTGTGCGGTGCGCGAGGCCGCCGAGGAGGCCGACCTCGTCCTGTCGCCCGACGTGCTGGCACCCTTCGCCCACTGGGAGCCGCCACCGGTGATCCCGCGGCGGTTCGCGACCTGGTTCTTCCTCGCCCCGCTGCCGTCCGGGGCCGACGGCGACGTGTTGGTCGACGGTGGCGAGATCGACGAGCACCGCTGGCTCAGTGCTCGGCGGGTGCTCGAGGAGCGCGATGCCGGCACGATCGAACTGGCGCCACCCACCTGGGTGACGCTGCACGATCTGAGCGGGTTCGGCACCGGCGCCGACGCGATGGCCTGGGCGGGTCGCCACCGTGACGTGCCGCGCTACGTGACCCACTGGCGCGAGGTCGACGGTGGGGCCGTCGCCATGTGGCACGGCGACGCCGGCTACGACACCAGCGATCCGGCGGTCGACGGCCCCCGGCACCGACTCTGGATGTACGCCGACGGATGGCGGCTCGAGCGGAGCTGAGCTCGTCGGTCAGTCGTCCGTCCGCGCGTCCGCATCCTCTGGCGCCCGGTCGGCGTCGTCGGCGTCGGTGGTCTCGGTCTCGGCTTCGGTCGCTTGCTCGGCCGAGCCGAGCTGGGCGAGGGAGCTGCGGGCGGCGTCGAGTCGTTGGGCCACGCCGTCGGAATCGGCGAGGAGTCGCTCGATCTCGGAGCGCATGGCGACCAGTTCCTTGACCTCGGAGATCTCGCTCCGGACCGATGCTCGCACCTCGTCGGCTCGCGCCTCGGCCGCCTCGACCTGCTTCACCCGGAACGCTTCGGCTTCGCGTCGAAGGCGGGCCGCTTCCCGCTCGGCATCGTCGACCGTGGCGGCCGCCTGGTCGTTGGCTGCGGTCCGATCTGCTTCGATCCTGCGGGCGATCTGGGCGGCCCGTCGCTCTGCGGCGGCGACCACAGCGGCGGCTTCGTCCTCGGCCGCCGCGATCATCGCGCTGCCCGCCGATTCGGCCCGCTCTCGGGCGGCATCGAGGGTGGCTTGGCGCTCCTCGTTCATCTGGGCTCGGGCGCCGGCGATCATGGCCTCGGTGCGGCGGATGCTCTCGGCCTCGATCTCCTCCTCGGCTGACAGCAACGCCGTGGTGAGGGTGCGCTTCGCGTTCTGGTTGGCCTCCTCCTCGATCCGTGCTGCTTCCCGGGTTGCCGCCGCTCGGGTCGCCGCGGCTTCGGCTTCGGCTGAGCCGGTCATCTCGGCGGCCCGCCTGGCCCCGTTCGCCACGACGTTGCGGGCCTCGACCGACGCTTCGGCCGCCGCACGGCGCTCGAGTTCGGCGGCCTCGGCCCGTGCCTGCTCGAGGATCTCGGCCGCACGGTTCTCGGCGTCGGCTGCTCGTTGTTCGGCCGTCCGGACGCTGTCGGAGACGAGGTGGGCGCTCCGTGCCTCGGCGGCGGCCACGATGCTCGTCGCTCGTTGCTGCGCATCGGCGAGTTCGCGGAGCGAGGACTCGTCGGACTCGGCCGCGCGCCGTTGGGCGTCCTCGAGGATGCGTTCGGCGTCGTCGGACATCTCCTGGGCGCGGAGGCGGATCGCCTCGGCGGCCTGCCGTGCCTCCGCGACGAGGTGTTCGGCCTCGTCGGCGAACTGGCCACGGATGAGGTCGGCCTCGGATCGAGCCTCGGCCACGACCGCCTCGGCCGCCTCGGCCGCCTCGTCGGCGGCAGCCTCGGCGCTGGCTCGGATGGCGGTTGCCTCAGCGCGCGTGTGGCTCGCCTGCTGCTCGGCCTCGGCGAGCAACTCGTCGCGCTCCGCCCGGGCCTCGGCCATCAGGGCGTCGGCCTCGCGGCGGCCGTTCGCACGGATCTCCTCGAGGAGCGCGGCGGCCTCGCGCTCGGCCTCCTCGATGGCCTCCTGGCAGACGCGCTCGGCCTGTTCCATGGCCGCCGCCGCGTCGGCCCGGGCCTGCTCGGCGATCTGCGCCGCCTCGTCGCGCTGCGCCGTGGCATCGCGCATCCGGTCGGCGATGTCGGCCGCCACCTCGTCCTTCAGCTCGGCGTGCCGGTCCTCGAGCGCAGTGATGCGCTCGGTCGCCTCCTGCGTGGCCGTGTCCTCGTAGTCACGGACCCGGTCGTGCGCGGCATCGAGCAACGCATCGGCCTCGAGGCGCGCTGCGTCGAGCAGCTGTTCGACTTCGTCCTCGCCGGCCTGACGAATGCGAGCCGCTTCCTCCTCGGCGAGCTCGCCCAGCCGGGACGTCTCAGCGAGCTGTTGTTGGATGGCGGCCTCGGCCTCGCTGATCCTCTGCTCGGAAGCGGCTTCGAGCGCCTGGATTCGCCGAGCGACGTCGGCTTCTCGCACGGCGAGCTCGGCGTCGACTTCGGCCAGGCGAGCCTCGATCGTCTCGGCGTTCTCGGCATCCTGAGCTGCGATCCGGAGTTCGATCTGGGCATCGGCCTCCTGCAGCCGCTCCTCGAGCCGAGCCGCAGCGGCTTGCTCGCTCTCGGCCAGCGCCTGCTCCATGATCTCGTCGGCTCGGGTGCGGGCCTGATCGAGCAACCGGCCCGCTTCGGCTTCGGCCTGTTCGGTCTTCGTGGCCAGGAGTTCCGCGGCTTCGGACTCGGCTGAGGCGATGAGCTCGTCGGTCCGGGTGCGGGTCTCCGCGAGCAGGGCTTCGGCCCGCTGTTCGGCCTGCTGCAGGGTGCGTTCGGACCGCGCTTCGCGGTCGGCGGCCTCGGCGACCTTGTCGGCCGCTTCCTGCTGCGCGGCGAGGGTGGCCTCGACCCGCTCCAACTCGAGACTGGCCGCGTCTTCCCTCGCCTCGTCGACGAGTCGGGCGGCCTCGGTTCGGCTGTCCTCCAGGATGCGGTCGACCTCGGCATCCAGCTCGTCGCGCCGGCGGGAGATCTCGGCGAAGGCTTCGAGCACCGTGCGGTCGCTCTCTTCGATCCGAGCCTCGGCCTCCTGGGTGCGGGCGGCGGCCTGCTCCTCGGCCGCGATGCGGGTTGCCGCGGCCTCGCGCCGCGTGCTGCTGCGCGGACGTCCTCGGCCTCGGCGAGCATCGCCTGCGCTTCGTCCCGGGTGGCCGCGAGCTCGGCAGCAGCCTGCTCCGACTCGGCCGCCGCTGCCCGTTGGTGTCCTTCGATCTCGGCGAGCGCCTTGGTGCGGGCCTCGATGCTCGCATCGCGAATCGCCTCGGCCTCACGAAGGGCCTCGTCGGCGTCCTCCTTGGTCCGGTTGATCGTCTCACTCAGCTCGGCGTGACGGATCTGGGACGACTCGAGCTCGGTCTCGGCGACCGACATGATGGCCTCGGCCCGCTGTTCGGCGTTCGCGACCCGCTCCTGCGCCGCACGTTCGATGGCGGCCGCTCGCTCGCGGGTCGCCTTGGCTTCGCGTTCGGCCGATGCGAGCACCGACTCGGCCCGGCGGGAGGCCTCGGCCCGAGCGCTGTCGGCGTCGGCCTTGGCCGCCTCCAACAACTCCTCCATCTCGCTCCGCACCCGCTCGGCCTCGGCGATCGCCGTCGCTCGGATGGTCGAAGCGTCTTCGCGCAGCCGGCGTGCGTCCTCGACCGCGCGCGCGGATCTCCTCGGAGCTCGTCCGAGCGGCTTCGAGGAGATCGACGGCGTTCTGGGGTGGAGTGTCGGTCACAGGATGATCCTCAGCTTGGCAGGTCCGCTCGTCGTACAGGGCGTTAGCCGCTGCGCTCAGGTCCTCGTCTGGACCGCCGACCGTCGGGCCAGGACGGGTCGGATCTGCTCGGCGATGATGCGGAGGTGCTCGGGGTGGTCTCGGTAGACCTCCCATGCAGCCTGGTCGGAGAACGTGCCGATGACGACGACATCGGCATTTCCGTCGGCCAGGCCGGCGTCGCGGTGGACCTCATAGGTCTCGATCTCGGCGATTCGGTCGGGGAGCGCCGACAGGTCGGCCACGAGCGCCTCGATGTGGGCCTCGTCGGTCGTGTCGTCGAACTCCATCAGGACGATGTGTCGGATCATCGGGCCATCGCCTCGTCGAGTGCCCGCTCGGTCAGCACCCGCGCCAGGTGCCTTCGGAACTCCTCGGATGCGTTGAGGTCGGCGGGTGGGTCGGTCTCCTCATCCGCGAGCGCAGCCGCATCGGCTGCCGATGCGCCGTCGAGCAGGGCCGCTTCGGTGCTCGCGGCGGTGAGCGGCCGCGAGCCCATGTTGACCAGTCCGACCCCGGGTGCCCCGTCGGCGAGCACCGCGGCGACCCCGACGATGGCCCAGTCCTGAGCTCTCCGGTTGAACTTCTGGAACGACCAGCCGGCGTCGGGAACCCGGGGCACGCGGATCTCGGTGAGCATCTCGTCACCACCCACCGCGGTTTCGAGGAAGCCGTCGGAAGAAGTCGGGTGCGGCGACGGTGCGTGGGCCCGCCGGTCCGGCGATCTCGAACGTGGCGCCCAGTGCGAGCAGCACCGCGGGCAGATCGGACGCCGGATCACCATGGGCGATCGAGCCACCGATCGTTCCCCGGTGCCGGACCTGGGGGTCGCCGACCTCGCCTGCGGCGTGGGCGAGCAACGGGACATCTGTGGCCAGCACCTCGCTGGTCTCGACCTCGCGGTGACGTGTGAGTGCTCCGATGGCGATCTCGTCGTCGTCGGCCCGGATGTAGGACAGGTCGCTGATGCGCCCGATGTCGACGAGCACCGACGGGGTGGCCAGACGGAGCTTCATGAGCGGCAGCAACGAGTGCCCGCCGGCCAGCAGCTTGGCTTCGTCGCCGTGCTCGGCCAGGGCGGCCAGGGCCGCATCGGTCGACTCGGCCCGGAGGTAGTCGAACGGGGCCGGAATCATCGGTCTCCGCCGTGGCCTGCGGCCCCGAGCACGGCCTGGACGATGTTGTGGTAGCCCGTGCACCGGCAGAGGTTGCCCTCGAGCCCTTCGCGCACCTCCTGCTCGGTCGGGTCGGGGTTCTCGCGCAACAGCGAGACCGACGCCATCACCATGCCTGGGGTGCAGAACCCGCACTGGAGCCCGTGGTGCTCGCGGAAGGCCGTCTGCATCGGGTGGAGCTGCTCGCCATCGGCGAGACCCTCGATGGTCAGGACCGAGGTGCCGTCGGCCTGGACGGCGAGCATGGTGCAGGACTTCACCGACTCTCCGTTCAGGTGCACCGTGCACGCCCCGCACGAGGACGTGTCGCAGCCGACGTTGGTGCCGGTGAGCCCGCAGGTGTCGCGGACGTACTGCACGAGGAGCGTTCGCGGCTCGATGTCGTCGGTTCGCGACGAACCGTTGAGGTCGACCGTGATTTCCATTGGCCGCGAAGTTAGCGGGCGGCGCGAGACTCGGGGTGGTGACCGTCGCTGCGTTCGTTCTCGCTGCTGGTGCCTCCAGCCGCTTCTCCGGAGGCGACAAACTCCTCGCCGACTTCCGGGGTCGTCCACTGGTGCACTGGGCGGTCGCCGCAGCGGCCGGGGCCGGGTTCGATCGGATTCACGTGGTCTGGGGAGCGACCGATCTCACCGCCCACGTACCCGAGGGAATCGACCTCGTCCACAACGCGGCGTGGGATCAGGGGCAGGCCACGTCGCTGGCCCGAGCCGTCGAGGTCGCCGGCCGAGCGGGCGACGACGCGTTCGTGGTGGGGCTCGCCGACCAGCCCCTGATCGGGGCCGAGGCGTGGCGCCGGGTCGGCGCGTCCACGTCGCCCATCGCGGTGGCCACCTATGGAGGACGGCGAAGGAACCCGGTGCGCTTCGGCGCGTCGGTGTGGGATCTGTTGCCATCGGTGGGCGACGAGGGGGCCCGGCGCCTCGTGCGGGAACGTGATGACCTGGTCGAGGAGATACCGTGCCCGGGCGTTCCGATCGACATCGACACTGTGGAGGACCTTGCCCGATGGAGCTGACCAACGAATTCCGGGTCGCAGTTCCCCTCGACACGGCGTGGACCGTGCTGAACGACGTCGAACTCATCGCTCCGTGCCTCCCCGGGGCGCAGCTCCAGGAGATCGAGGGCGACGAGTATCGCGGCATCGTGAAGGTCAAGGTCGGCCCCATCACCGCGCAGTACACGGGTGCCGCGACGTTCCTGAGCCAGGAGCGTGAAGCCGGCACGGTGGTGCTCCACGCCGAGGGTCGCGACACGCGGGGCCAGGGCACGGCGTCCGCGGACATCACGGTGCAGCTCACCGAGGACGGACGCGACACGGCCGTCCAGGTCACCACCGACCTCAAGATCACCGGGAAGGTGGCCCAGTTCGGTCGAGGGGTCCTGGCCGACGTCAGTGCCAAGCTGCTCGACGAATTCGTCGAGTGCCTCGAGACGAAGGTCCTCGCCGATGGTGGGCCGGCCGAGCCGGAAGTGGCGGACGCTGCGCCGGCAGCCGTCCGCACGTTCTCGGCCCCCGAGCCCGAGCCGGTCGATCTGCTCGACTCCGCCGGCGCTCCGATGTTCAAGCGGCTGGCGCCCATCATCACGGCCTTGGTCCTCATCCTCTTCCTCGGACGTCGCCGGCGTCGCCGACGGGGCTCGGGTGGATCCTGACGACCTCGCCGAGGTCGAGCGCCTGCTCGGTCGGCCTCCGCAGGGCACCTTCGAGGTCGTCGTCCGAACCGCCGACGGGGCACCGTCGGTCCTGCGGAACGCAGCGATCCTCGACGACGGCCGGCCGATGCCGACTCGGTACTGGCTGGTCGATGCCGACCTCCGGCGGCTGGTCGGCCGGCTCGAGTCGGCCGGTGGGGTCCATCGGGCCGAGGCCGAGGTCGACAGGGTCGAGCTCGAGCGGGCCCACGACGCGTACGGCCGCGAACGCGATGCATCGATCGACCCGGCTCACCGGGGTCCGCGCCCGTCCGGCGGCGTGGGCGGCACGCGGACCGGCGTGAAGTGCCTCCACGCCCACCTCGCCCACCACCTCGCGGGTGGCGACGACCCGGTGGGTCGTTGGGTCGAGGACCATCTCGACGAAGTCCGGTCGCCCGCGTGACCGTCTACGGGGCGATCGACTGCGGGACCAACAGCACCCGCCTCCTCGTGGGCCGGGTGGCCGACGGCCGTGTGGTGACCCAGCACCGCGAGATGCGGATCACCCGTCTCGGCGAAGGTGTCGATGGTCGCGGCCGACTCGCCGAGGCCGCCATCGGCCGAACCGTCGATGTGCTGGACGACTACGGCGCGCGGCTCAGGAGCCTCGGCGTCGAGCGAGTCCGGGTCACGGCGACGTCGGCCGCGCGCGATGCCGACAACCGCGACGTGTTCTTCGACCGAGCCGAGGCTGCGGTGGGGACCCGACCCGAGCTCTTGTCGGGCGAGGACGAGGCGCGACTCAGCTTCCTGGGCGCGACGGCCGAGCTGTCACCCGACGACGGCCCCCACCTCGTCGTCGACATCGGAGGAGGCTCGACCGAGTTCGCCGTCGGCTCCGAGGGCTTCGACGGCGGCACGTCGGTCGACATGGGCTCGGTGCGCTTCACCGAGACGTACCTCGAATCCGATCCACCAGCGCCCGAAGAGCTGTCAGCGTGCATCCAGGTCGCACGCGCCCATCTCGACGACGTGGTGCGGGACGTGCCCGCCGCAGCAGCGGCGAAGACCTTCGTCGGACTCGCGGGAACGGTGTCCACCGTCGCGGCGGTCGAGTTGGGCCTGGCCACCTACGACCGCGACCAGATCCACCATTTCCGGCTCACCGCCGCGGCGGCCGAGGACGTGTTTCGGACCCTGGCGACCGAAGCGGTCGCAGACCGTGTGCACAATCCGGGCCTCGAAGCGGGGCGAGCCGACATCATCGTCGGCGGATGCTGCATCCTCGTGGCCATCTTCCGGCACTTCGGGTTCGACGAATGTGTGGTGAGCGAGGCCGACATCCTGGACGGTCTCGTCCTCTCGCAGGCCTGACACGACGCCGGGCCGAACCCCTACCATCGCACCCGTGCCGCTCTCCGATCGCCTCCTCATGGGCCCTGGCCCCTGCAACCCCTATCCCGAGGCGACCGAGGCCTTGACCCGTCCGATGCTCGGGCACCTCGACCCCGAGTTCATCGGCCTGCTCGACGAGACGATCGACCGCCTCCGGGTGCTGTTCGGCACCACCAACGAACTCACCCTCCCCATCAGCGGCACCGGATCAGCCGGCATGGAGGCGGCGTTCGTCAACGTGGTCGGTCCGGGCGACGTGGTGGTGATCGGGGTGAACGGCGTCTTCGGCGGCCGGATGTGCGAGGTGGCTCGTCGCTGCGGCGCCGAGGTCGTCGCCGTCGAGGCACCCTGGGGCCAACCGGTCCCCGCCTCGGCGCTGCTGTCCGCTCACGACGATCCGAAGCTGATCGGCGTCGTCCACGCCGAGACGTCGACCGGCGTCCGCACCGACTTGGCCGAACTCGGCGCCGGCAAGGGCGACGCCCTGCTCCTCGCCGACTGCGTCACCTCGATCGGCGGGTTGGAGCTGATGGTCGACGACTGGGGGGTCGACATCGCGTACGCGGGGACGCAGAAGTGTCTCGGCGTGGCGCCCGGGCTCGCCCCGCTGACCGTGAGCGAACGCGCTCGCGAGCGGTTCGTCGATCAATGTCCGAGCTGGTACCTCGACCTCTCCCTCATCGCCGAGTACACCGGCGCCGGCGACGGCGGGGGCCGCACCTACCACCACACCGCGCCCATCTCGATGATCACGTCGTTGCACGCCGGCCTCGGAGCCGTGCTCGACGAGGGGATCGATGCCGCCATCGCGCGGCATGCAGAGTGTGGCCGCCTCGTCCAGGAGGCCATGTTGGGCCTGGGGTTCTCGCTGTTCGCCGCGGAGGGCCACCGGTTGCCGCAGCTGACGACGGTGGTCGTGCCCGACACGGTGGCCGATGAGGCCGCCGTCCGGCGAGCGCTGCTCGACGACTTCGGGATCGAGATCGGAGGTGGGCTCGGACCGGTGGCCGGACAGGTCTGGCGCATCGGGTGCATGGGGCACACGGCCCGCCCGCGCAACGTCGCCACGCTCGCAGCTGCGCTCGACGTGGTGTTGGCCCGATGACCATGGTCGGTGCTCAACCCACGGCGCTGTTCGGGCGCCGCATCATGCTCCGAGCGCTCAGCACCTCCGATTTCCCGGAGTGGCGCGAGGTCCGGCGCCGGAACCTCGAGTGGTTGTCGAAGTGGGAGCCACAACGCATCGAGGGCCAGCCCGACGTGATCGAGAGTCGGGAGGCGTTCGCAGCTCGTTGCGCCGCGCGCGCCCGCGAGCGCCAACTCGGCACGGGGTTCAGCTTCGGAATCTTCGTCGATGGCGACTTCGCCGGCGAGGTCAACCTGTCCTCGGTTCAGCGGGGCCCGTTCCAGAACGCCTATGTCGGCTACTGGGTCGACCGGGATCTCGCGGGGCAGGGCTACGTGCCCGAAGCCGTCGTGGTCGTGCTCCGCCACGCATTCGACGATCTGCGTCTTCACCGGATCCAGATCGCCATCATCCCCCGCAACGAGTCCAGCCGCCGGGTGGTCGCCAAGCTGGGAATTCGTGACGAGGGGCTGGCCGTGCGCTACCTCGAGATCGACGGCATCTGGGAGGACCACATCCGCTATGCGATCACCCACGAGGAGTGGGACGAGCGTCGGGCGCAGTTCGAAGCCGACTGGCTCGCATGAGCCGGTTCGCGCTCGTGCTGCTGTGCGCGGCGCTCACGCTCGCCGCGTGCGGTGACGACGGCTCGGACTCGGATGCCTCGGCGTCGGTCGCCGGTGCCGGCCACGGGTCGACCTCGACCACCCTCGACTTCGGAGGGTTGGCCCTCGAGGTGCCCGACGGGTTCTACGCCGTTCCGGTGCCCGCCGACGGATTCGGGCTGGCGGTCCCCGACGGGTTCCAGGCCACGCTGCTGACCGACGAGGCCGTCGAGGTGTTGCGCGCCGCGAACGTGCCCGACACCGGGTTCGTGTCGGCGGCGCTCAAGGCCGCGGAGGCGGGATCGCTGTTCTACGCGGCCGGCTTGAGCCCGGACGGCGCGGTCGCCGACGTCAAGCTCGACGTCCAGGCCGCCGACGATCCCGACGCCCTGGTGGCCCAGGTGTCCTCGGAGGTCGCCGCCCGACCAGACCTCGAGGATGTCGAGGTCGAGACCGACACCGATGCGGGCGTCGTCCGCATCCGCTTCACGACGCCCGGCCCCGAGGGCAGCACCACACGCGCCCAGGGCACCCAGTTCCTGTTCCGCGGGCCCGACGCCGTGTGGTCGATGATCATCACCAGCGAGGATGAAGCAGGCCACGACCTCGTCGCCGATGGGATCGGTGCCACCTTCGTCCTGGGCGACTGAGGAGCTCCGCTACTTCGAACTGATCTTCTTGCGCAGCGCCGCCATCCGCTCGGCGAAATCGGGCTGATCGAGGCTCCAGAGCTGCGGCACGAGCTCTCGGTCGACGGCTTGGCCGTGCGTCGCGATGCCGGCCATGTCGTCGATGGTCGCCTTGACCCTGCGGACCAGCTCGCGCGGTCCGCTGGCTGCACGGGCGGCCATGGCGAACGCCGCATCGGCGAGGTCGTCGTCGGGGACGCACTTCCACACGAGACCCGTGCGCTCGGCCTCGCGGCCGCTCATGATCTCGCCGAAGACGGCGGTCGCGAAGACGGCCTGGGGGCCGGTGATGTTGCGGTACATCCAGGTGTGGCCGCCCCCGGGATGCAGTCCGAGGTCGACGAAGCGCGTGTCGAAGCGGGCTCGCTCACCGGCGATCCGGACATCGCACACCAGCGCCAGGTTCATGCCGGCCCCGACGGCGGCGCCGTTGACCGCGGCCAGCGTCGGCAGCGGCGATCGGCCGACACGGAGGAAACCCTCGTAGATCCGGCGGAGCCCGTCTTCGCGGCTGTCGCCCAGATGGGAGAGGTCGGCACCGGCGCAGAACGCAGGTGGGGCGCCGGTGACGACGACGGCGCCGACGTCGTCGGGGCGCGACTCGAGGTCGTCGAAACAGGCCTCCATCTCGGTCACCATGTCGAGGTTGAGGGCGTTGCGGCGCTCGGGGTCGTTGAGGGTGACGACGGCCACGCCGTCGCTGATGGCGGTCTCGATCTGGCTCACGCCGCCGATTCTGTCAGCTTTCGCTTCGGACCCCGTCCCGCACCGAACGCAGCAGCGAGGTGAGGGACTCCTGCTCCGCCGTCGAGAGATGCCGCGTGAAGCGTGCTTCGATCTGCGCGAGGTGCGTGGGCAGGACTGCTTCGAGTCGACGGCGACCTGCCGGTGTCAACGCCGCGAGCAGGCCACGGCCATCGCCCGGACACGGGCGACGCTCGACCAGGTCGGCCTGCTCCATCCGGTCGATCAGGCGGGTGAGGCCACTGGTCGTGATCGACATCTCGTGGGCGAGTTGGCTCATCCGGAGCTGTTCGTCCGGCGACCGTCCGAGTCGGATCAACACGCCCAGGAAGGCCACCGGCATGTCGGAGCTCTCGGCCAGATCGTCGCCGATCGCGGTGATCACCGCGGCGTGTGCCTCGATGAGCATGCCGAGCGCATCGAGCCGCGGATCATCGAGGTCGGGCACATCCCGAAGGCTACGCAGATTCCTCGATGATTGCGGGAACAACGACCAGGTGGCGGTGGTTGTTGCGTGAACAACTACCTACTTCCAGGAGGAAGCGCCATGCCCAACGACACCCTCGTTCGCGAAGAGAACGGAACCGAAGTGCCCCTGGCCGGCACCTATACGATCGATGCGGCGCACTCGACCGTCGGGTTCTCGGTGCGTCACCTCGGGCTCTCGAAGGTGAAGGGCCGGTTCGAGTCCTTCCAGGGCGACGTGGTCGTCGCTCCCGATCCTGGTGCGTCCCGCACCTCGGTTCGCATCGACACCGCCTCGTTCGACACCGGCAGCGCCGATCGTGACGGGCACGTGAAGTCGGCCGACTTCCTCGACGTCGAGGTGTACCCGTCGATGACGTTCGAGAGCACGGCGGTCCGTCAGGACGGCCGGCGCTGGGCGCTCGACGGAGCGCTGACGATCAAGGACGTGACCCTGCCGGTGACCCTCGACGTCGACTTCGACGGCGCCGGGCCCGACCCGTGGGGTCGGGACCCGCATCGCGTTCTCGGCGACCACCACGATCGAGCGCGAGGCCTTCGGCCTCAGCTGGAACCAGGTGCTCGAGACCGGCGGTGTCCTGGTCGGCAAGACCGTCACCATCGACCTCGACGTCCAGGCCGTCCGTCAGGAGAGTTGACCGGCGAGCCTCAGTCGGAGTTGCGAACGACGGCGGGGGAGTGGCGGAAGAACTGCTCGACGTCGCGCTCGTACTGGTATGTCGGGCTCGCTCGAGCCGACGGTGTCGCCGGAGGCGAACCGCCTCGACGAACGCCTGCGACGGCGCCGGCCGAGGTGTACTCGTACTCGAAGCCGGTCCGCTTGAGCCGTCGGTTGTCGACGCCCCGTCCGTACCTGAGCAGATCGATCAGCTCGGGTGGGTAGTCGAGACCGACGCGCCGGAGCGGAGCGGTGACCAGGCTGATGCCGACGGGCGGCAGCGGGAAGGTGCGCTTGCCGCAGATGGCCGCCACCTCGCTCCACGGCAGCAGGCCGTCGCCGGCCACGTTGAAGATGCCCGGGAACCTCGTCGCGCAAGCACGAACAGGATCGCTCGGACGACGTCGTCCTCGTGGACGAACTGGAACCGGGGGTCGAACCCGAACATCGACGGCACCAACGGGAGCTCGAGGGCCTCGGCTGAGCGGCGTCGAGATGTCGGGGCCGATGCACGTTGGAGAAGCGCAGCATCGACACCTGGACGTGCGGGTTGTCGATGGCGAAGTCGCGGACGTAGCCCTCGACCTCGATCAGGCTGCGCTCGACCCGGTGCTTGGGCGTCTGAGGACCGGGTCATGCCTCTCGTCGAACCAGACCGGGTCCTGGGCCGTGGAGCCGTACACGAGGGTCGACGACTTCACCACGACGTCGCGCACGGTGCTGCCGGGAGCCGATGCCGCGGCGAACAGGTTCATCGTGCCGATGACGTTGATCTCGTGCATCGCTTGCCGCCCATCATCGGGTGGAGTCGACCACCAGGAACGTGTGGACGATCGTGTCGACCCTGGTGGCCTTCACGATGCGGGTCAGGATCGAGTAGTTCTCGTCGGTGCGGACGTACTCGGTGCGCTCGAGCCGCACCGTCGGCTCGTCGCGTGTCGAGGCCGATGATGACGTCGACGTCGGGGTCGGCCTCGAGGGCCTGGGCCACCCGGCCGCCCCAGAACGTGCACAGCCCGGTGACGAGCACCCGACGCTTGTCGCGGTGGGTCGCCATCGTCAGCCGAACCAGACCGAGCTCGCGTTGGCGGAGCATGTCGTAGAGCGCCTCCTGGATGAGCTGGCGGATGTCCTCGGACTCGTCCATGATCGCGGCTGCGCGAGTAGCGCGGCTGGTCGGGTTCGACGTCGAAGGTGACCGGTTCGAGCACCCGGAGCTTGAACTTGGCCGGGAAGTAGCAGGACGCGCCGAGCGGGCCGAAGCGAGCATGTTGGCGGTGACCGGGAAGTACGGGCAGCGCCGAGCGCCTTGGCCAGCGCGTTGATCTTGAAGAGGATCGGCATCGACTCCTCGGCGCCGACCACGGCGATCGGGATGATCGGCACGCCGGCCCGCATGGCGATCTCGACGAAGCCGCCGCGACCGAAGCGGCGCAGCCGGTAGCGCTCGTCGTAGGTCTTGGCCGGTGCCCTTGGTGCCCTCGGGGAAGACCAGCACGAGCTGCTTCTGCTCGCGCAGGAGCCGGTAGGCGTTGTCGGGGTGGGCGACCACGCCGCCGCCGCGTGCCCACAGGGTGCCGACCACCGGCATGCTCTTGAAGAAGTGGTCGGCCAGGCCGTACACCGGCCGTTCCAGCTCGGTCTCGATGCCGTGCATGATCACCGGGGCGTCGGACGGGAGCGCGCGGCGTGGTTGGACACCAGCAGCGCGCCGCCTTCGGTCGGGATGTTCTCGAGCCCCTCCCACTCGGCGCGGAACCAGTTGCGGTAGATCGGGTCGTAGCTTCGGCGCACGAAGGCGCGGAAGCGCTCGGAACGGCCCCACTCGTCGACGTCGCCGCGCCGGAAGTCCTCTTCTCGGTGGTCGGGCTCGGGGGGCCGGGGGAGATGCACGAGCTCTCCGACGGTGCTCTCGGCCTCAGCCGCTTTCCTCGGTGCCACGGCAGTCGAATCTACCGGGCCGCGGCCTACCCTGTTCGAGTCGTGAGCCAAGTCGACCCGAGTCCCTCCGTGACCGGGCGCGCGACCGAAGCATTCACCTATCCGGAGTACCTCCGCTTCTGGATCGGTGCGCTCGTCTCGAACTCCGGTTCCTGGATGCAGCGGGTCACCGTGCCCTTCGTCCTGTTCGACCTCACGGGCAGCGCGGCGATCGTCGGGCTCGCCGGGTTCCTCCAGCTCATCCCGGCGGCGATCATGGGACCGCTCGGCGGGTCGCTGGCCGACCGATTCTCGCGACGTCGGGTGCTGCTGGTGACCCAGGCGGGCATGGCGGCGGTCGCGATCGTGCTCTGGGCGACGTGGGCCGCCGGCATCCGGTCGACACCATTGATCCTGCTGATCATCTCGATCCAGGGCATCTTCGGCGGGCTCAACATCCCGTCGTGGCAGGCCTTCGTCAGCGAGCTCGTGCCGCGTGAGGTGCTGCTGAACGCAGTGACGCTCAACTCGGCGCAGTTCAACGCGGCCCGGGCCGTCGGCCCCGCCCTGGGCGGCGTGGTGCTGGCCACCCTCGGCCCCGATGCGGCCTTTCTGATCAACGCCATCAGCTTCACGGCCGTGATCGGTGCGCTGCTGTCGATCCGGGGCCGGCCGGCGGCGTCGGCCACCAGCACCCGGCCGAAGATCCTTCGTGAGTTCGGGGGCACGTTCCGGTATGTCCGGGCCCGCCCCGGGATCTCGGTGTGCGTGAAGGCGGTGATGACCATCGCCTTCTTCGGCGGTCCGCTGTTCGCTCTGCTCGTGGTGTTCAAGGACGAGGTCTTCTTCATCAGCGACACCCAGTACGGGTTCCTCGGAGCTGCACTCGGGACCGGGGCGGTGCTCGGGGCCCCACTGATCGCAGGTCGAGGCCGCTCGGTCCGTCGGAGCCGGCTCACCACCGGCGCACTGTTGGCCTACGGCGCCTCGGTCCTGGCCTTCGCCCTCTCGCCCACCTTCGTCGTGGCCCTGGTGGCCTTGCTGATCGCCGGCGCGGCCTATCTGGCCATCGCCTCGACGCTCAACACCGCGGTCCAGCTCCAGGTCGACGAGGACATGCGCGGCAAGGTGCTGTCGCTGTACGTCATGGGGCTCACCATCGCGACGCCGATCGGCTCGTTGCTCCAGGGCTGGCTCGTCGAGGTGATCGGTCCCCGCCCGGTCGTGGCCGGCGCCGGCGCCGCCATGTTCGCCATCACCGTCTGGCTCCGCTGGGGCCGTCAATCCATCCTGCGCATGGACGACGAGCTCGTCGATCGTGAGGCGATCGCGAGATCCGCCGACAACGCGGTCAGCTAGCCCGGGCCGGCAAGGCCCATCGGGTTGGGAGTCGGGATGACGCCGCTCGACCACACGACCCTCGCCGGCTCGACGAGCCGGTCGAGGAGCGGGGCGAGCCCGTCGGCCGTCGCGAACGCGAGGTCGTCGGTGCGGGACTCGATCTCGTCGCGCCGGCGCCGGCCCTCGATCGTCAGCGCGCCGGAGGCGTCGAGCCAACCCGCGGCGACCAGACGAGCCTCGGCCTCGGACCAGTCGGACTCGCTCCATCCCCGGTTGTCGCGAAGCGTCTCGACGGGGATGCTCTTGTGCGCTGCCGCGATCACGTGGCTCTGGCATCCGTCGAGCCCGGCCCCGACCAGGAGCGCGACGTGGGCGTCGCCGCGGAGCTCGCGCAGAGTCGTGCATGCTTGCCACAACCGTTCGACCGGATCGTCACGGGTCGCGAGCGCACGGTTGGCCGCACCGAGCGGCCGACCATCGACGGGCACGTGGGCGGCCAGCGCGTCGAGGTCGTCGGTGCACCCGGCAGCGATACCCTCGACGCCGGGAACCAGGTCGCGCAGTGCGGCCGCCGCCGCAGAAGCCCGCCGGTCGAGTGCTGCGGCCGGACTGGCGCATCGCCAGGCGTCGGGCAGCGCCCGCTCGATCATCGAAGGGTGGAAGTTGAAGAACGTGGCCGCCACCACCGCGGGCGATGCGGCTCCGAGCGGCGCCGAGCGGAAGCCGAAGTACCCCATCCAGAAGCCCTTGAATCCGAGGTCCCGCGCCGCTGACGTCGACTCGGGCGCGAAGTAGGTGACCGCGTGCAGCGTCTCGACGCAGGCCGACAACGCCGCAGCGTCACCAGCCATCGTCGCGGTCTCTCGAGACGAACTCCTGCCCGGCCTCACACTGGGTCTGGGCGATGCACCAGTGGCAGGGCGGCCCAGGCCGGAGCACCGGCTCGCGGCTGCTGCTGCGCACTTCGATCATCGACTTCACGCCATCGACGGCCCGAGCGGCGGCGGCGTCGAGAAGGTCCTCGGTGACCAGTTCGGTCTCGGGCTTGCCGGCGTCGAGGTAGTAGCTGGCCAGCAACCGTGGGGGGATGCCCACCCGCAACGTGTCGAGCAGCGCATAGAAGCGGAGATCGTCGCGGTGGGCCATCTGGGGGCGGCCGGTCTTGAGGTCGACGATGACCTTGCCGGCCGGTCGCCGTCGGCCATGCCGACGGTCAGGTCGACCTTGCCCGACAGCACCACCTTGCCGCCGAGGAACTCCTGGCGTTCCCGTGACTCGGTGCACGGCCGCCACCGCGACTCGAGCGGGGGCCACAGCTCGACGAACCCGCTGACCCGGTCGACGGCCTCGCCGCGCAACTCGGCCCGCTCTATGTCGTCGATGCCCTGGAGCCACTCGGCGAGCCGGTCGGTTCCTTCGGTCAGTCGGGCCATGGCTTCGTCGACGAGCTCGGCCGGTGGCCAGTCGCCCTTGACGTGGATGCTCAACTCGATCGCCTTGTGGGCGACGGTGCCACGGGCCACCGGCACCGAGTACCCGAACGGTTCGTTCTCCTCGGCCTGCCACTTCACCTCGCAGCCGTGCACGGTGGTGAGCGCGTGCTTGGACACCCACAGGGTGACGTCGTCGGGGATGTCGCCCGCCAAGGGTTCGAGGTGGTGCTCGATGGTGGCCCGAAGCTGGTGCTTGAGGGCGAAGTCGAACTGCGGACGGTCGGCCGGCTTGGCGCCGAGCAGCGAGAGGATCTCCTGCTGGGCCGGCGAGAACACCGGTGGGTTGAACTCGGTCATCCGTAGGTGTCGGAGAGCGCCCGCAGCGTCTCGTGGAACCCGTCGATCAGCTCGTCGATGATCTGTGCCACCGGCTTCACCTCGTCGATGCGTCCGGCCACCTGCCCCGACAGGGCGACCGACGCCTCCATGTCGCCGCCGAAGTAGAGCTCGGTCGTCCTGCCGAACACGGTGGCGAGGTCGACGGCATCGTCGCGTTCGAGACGGCTCGTCAGCTCGGTGCGCAGGGCGCGGAGCCCGGGACGCGAGTGGCGGTTGAGGAACACGGTGTCGGTCTCGGCTGCGCCGATGATGGCCTGCTTCCAGTTGTCGTGGACCGGCGATTCGGCGGACGACACCATCCGGGTGCCCAGCTGCACCCCCTCGGCGCCGAGCGCGAACGCCGCGGCCATGGTCGGTCCGTCGAGGATGCCGCCTGCAGCGACGATGGGCACGTCGACGTTGGCCCGCACCAGGGGCAACAACACCATCGACGCCACATCGCGGGGTTTCTTGAAGCCGCCTCCCTCGCCGCCTTCGACGACCAGACCGTCGACGCCGGCCTCGACCGCCTTCAGGGCTCCCTTGAGCGTCGGCACGACGTGGAAGACGGTGAGTCCGGCGGCCTTGAGTTGTGCGGTGTACTTGGTGGGGTCGCCGGCGCTGGTCGTCACGAACCGCACGCCCTGGTCGACCACGAAGTCGACGATGCCCGGGTCGCGCACGAAGGCCTGCGCGATGTTGACCCCGAACGGCTTGTCGGTGAGGTCGCGCATCTTGGCGATCTCGGCCTTGACGTTGTCGAGCTCGCCCGAGGAGGTTTCGATGATGCCGAGCCCGCCGGCGTTCGACACGGCACTGGCCAGTTGGCTCCGCGCGATCCAGCCCATCGGCGCCTGTATCACGGGGTGCTCGACCCCCAGCATCTCGGTCACTCGGTTGCGGATCGGGGTCGACGCAGTCGCCATGGAGACACCGTACGCAACGACCGTGACGGCCACACCGACCCGTGGGGCGGGGCAAGCGTGCGAGGGCGACGAGGCACGAGGAGGCCGGCCGGGGGCGGCCTGCGTGGCCGGGGAACGCAGCGGCTCGTTGTGGGTGGGCGGGGCAACTGGCGGTGCGAGGGCGACGAGGCACGAGGAGGCCGGTCGGGCGCGGCCTGCGTGGCCGGGGAACGCGAGGGTGCGGTTGCTGGGAGCGAACTGGCGGTGCGAGGGCGACGAGGCACGAGGAGGCCGGCCGGGCGCGGCCTGCGTGGCCGGGGAACGCGAGGGTGCAGTTGCTGGGAGCGAACTGGCGGTGCGAGGGCGACGAGGCACGAGGAGGCCGGTCGGGCGCGGCCTGCGTGGCCGGGGAACGCGGATAACCGTCACACCCCCTGTGCATGATGGAACCGATGCAGCCCACCTCTCTCCGATTCGCAGCCGCCAGCCGTGCGTTGGCGCACGCGGCGCGCGAGCAGGGGTTGGCCGTGCCTGCGTTCCGGAGCCCTCCGGGCCGGCACTCGGCCGTGCGCACCATCCGCCGGGGCCGGGCCGGCACGGTCACCGTGGCCGTGGCCATTCACGATCGCCCGTGGGGTGCGGTCCTCGCCGACATGATCGACGGGGTCACGGTGGCCAACGAGCTCTCGGGCCCGACCGCCGACACGTGGCGCGAGGCCGGCTGGCGGGCCATCGAGGTCGACGGTCGGGCCCAGGCTGCCTGAGGTCGCCGAGCTTCTAGGGTGCACACCCGTGAAGGCCACCCGGTTCGCCGTCCAGCGACTCAAGGTCGACGGCATCGTCGTCGAGACGACCTACGCCGATGTCTACGTGGTGGTGCGCGACGATGCCGAGGGGCCGGCGCCGACCGACTGGGAGGCGCAGGCCCACGGAGTGGAGACCCGCAACATCAGTGCCGGACGTCATCACCTCGAGTGCTCGGTGCCCGACGGAACCGTGCTCAGCGGCGAGGCCGTCGTCCGGTTCACCGACGGCACCCGCCACCTGTTCCGGGGCAACGGCGAACTCAGCGGCTTCTGACCTCGGCGCGAGCCGCGCCGGCCGAGCCGCACGATCGTGACGATGCCGAGGTCCATACTCGCCACGAACCCCCAGAGGTGCGAGTCCGTCATGCAGGGCTACGGTCGTGTCGTGACGACGGTCGAGGTGAACGGGGTCGAACTCGCCTATGTGGAGCAGGGCAGCGGCGACGCCGTCGTCTTCGTCCACGGCTGGTGTTGCGATCACACCTACTTCGCACCGCAGACCGAGCACCTGGCGTCCACGCGCCGGGTGGTGAGCGTCGACCTTCGCGGTCATGGCGCGAGCGACAAGCCCGAAGGCGACTACTCGATCGCCACCTTCGCCTCTGATGTCGCCGGCGTCATCGACGCGCTCGGACTCGATCGCCCAGTGGTCGTCGGCCACTCGATGGGCGGCGCCATCGCCTACGAGGTCGCACGCAGCCGGCCCGACGCAACCCGTGGGGTGGTCGGCGTCGACCCCGCTCTGTTCTTCGATGACGCGTTGCGCGAGGCCGTCCAGGTCGGCGGTGAGCTGATCGCCGGAGACGAATCGGGGGAGATCCACCGCGGCCTCGTCGAGAGTGCGCTCTTCCTCGACACCGACGACCCGGTGCTCAAGCAGCGAGTGGTCGAGGAGATGACGTCGGTCCCGCGTCATGTGATGGTCGCGGCCTTCCAGCAGCTCGCCGCGGTCGACCCTGAGACGCTCGTCGATGCATGCGCCGTTCCCGGCATGGTGATCTGGGCCGACCGCGACGACATGGACCTCGACGCCGTGACCGAGCGGTTCGACCACATCGACTTCCGCCAGACGCTCGGCGTCGGCCACTTCAACCAACTCCTGGCGCCTGACGAGGTCAACGCCCATCTCGACGACTTCCTGGAGCAGTTCCGATGAAGCCACAGCTGAACCACACCATTGTCGCTGCTCACGATCGCGAGGAGTCGGCGACGTTTCTGTCCGAGGTGCTCGGGCTCGATCCGCCCGTGCCCTTCGGCCACTTCATGGTGGTCGAGGCCGGCAACGGCGTGAGCCTCGACTTCGTCCGCGCCGACGGCGAGTTCGCCCACCAGCACTACGCGTTCCTGGTGACCGAAGCCGAGTTCGACGAGATCTTCGGTCGGATCGTCGAACGGGAGCTTCCCTACTGGGCCGACCCCATGCGCTCCCTCGAGGGCGAGATCAACACCCACGACGGCGGGCGCGGCGTCTACTTCCCCGACCCGAGCGGACACCTCCTCGAGATCATCACCCGCCCCTACGGCTCCGGACCCACGCGGACTGAGTCCACCCGGCTTCGTCACTCGTCGTCGTCGAGATGGATGACCTCGGGCCAGTCGATCGGAAAGCCGTCGCGGTCGAGACGTGGTTCGGCAACAGGGGGATCTTCGAGCGGGGGATCGGTCGTGGCGGCCCGATCGCCCCCGCGCGCTGCCTGGAGGGTCTCGAGTGTGGGTCCGACGAACGCATGGGGAGAGAGGTTCCCGATCTCGGGTCGGTCGTACGCAGCACCGGGTGGTGGAGGCGGCAGATCGTCGGGTGGGTGGGGTCGGGGTCTTGGCTTGATCTCGATGCCCCGAGCATCGGTGAAGGTGATGCCGACGGGGTCGTCGGCGTTGGTCCCGCTGATGCCGAGCGTGCCCCGGTGGTGGGCTCGGTGATGTTGAGGGCAGAGGGCGATCAGGTTGAACGTCTCGGTGACGCCGCCGTCCTCCCAGTGCTGGACGTGGTGGATCTGCACGTGGGTGGCGTCGCATCCGTGCACTCGACAGCCGCCGTCGCGTGCTTCGACCACGAGGCGGGTCCGGGCAGGGATCTCCGGAGACTTCCGGCCGATCCCGATCGCCCGGCCGAAGGCCTCGAACAACACCTGAAAGGTGGAGTCGCAGGTCAGGTACCGGCGCACCGACGAGGGAATCGCCGGGCCGAGGTGGAAGTGCCCGACCTTGGTGTTGAGGTCGACGTGGATGATGGTCCTGGTGCGTTGCGAGTGGGGTCGCAGGGCAGCTTCTGCGGTCTGGCCGGCCTCGGCGAGCCGGGCGAGGGCGTCGACCCGGGTCGGTTGTCCGGTGCGCTCGTCGCCGGGTTGTTCGGCGCGGCCGGCCTTGAAGGCGATCCAGAGTGCGTCGAGCTGGGCCCGCAGCGCGGCGTCGAGACCCGCCCCGATGTCGCTCGGGAGAAGGGCGCGGAGGCGGTAGTCGCCGTCGTCGTCGGCGTGGAGATTCACGTGGTAGCGCTTCGGGCGGCGAGCTGGCGTGTCGTCCTCCTCGACCGGGGGGAGGGTCTGGCAGTAGCGCCGGAGCTGTGATGGGCGAAGGACCTTGGCCTTGCGCACGGCATCGGCCTCGTGTTCGGACGGGGCGCGACGGGCGATGACGGCGGCCTGATCGAGGCTGATCGAACCGGCTTCGAGCGCCGCCATCACCGCGGGCAATTCGTTGCGCCGTCGAGCCAATTGCGCGATCCGGCCGGCCCGGGCCGGCTCGCAGCCGAACCGCCACGCGACCCATCGGGCCAGCGGCAGATCGGGACCGATGCAGAGGTCGTTCTCCAGCGCTTCGGCGACCAGTGCGACCGTCTGGGCGACGAGGCGGTTCTCCTGTCCGGCGATCACCGAGAGCTGCGCCTCGATCTCCCTTGCACGTGCGAGGGAGCTTGCGGCGGGTCGCTCAGCAACCGCTGCAGAACTGGTGTTCGCACCCATCAGAACATCGTAGACAGGGGGTGTGACAGCTACGGGCGGACCGAAGGGGCGGTAGATTCAATGCTCGCCATGACCGTCGTCACCCGCCGCTCCTCAGAGGGCCAGCGGTTGGGCGCCGCCGCGAAGCAAGCGCCGTGCTCGACCCCGGGACCGAGCGGCAAGAGCGGGAGTTGCCGGGGCCAGAGCGGCCCGCCGCGACGAAGGAGCGGCAAGAGCGGGAGTTACCGGGGCCAGAGCGGCCCGCCGCGACGAAGGAGCGGCAAGAGCGGGAGTTGCGGGGAGCTGCGACACGTGGCCCTGTCCGCGCAGCTCTTAGCCTGACCACCCGGCCCGGGTGGCGGAACTGGCAGACGCAGAGGGCTTAAACCCCTCGGCCGCTCCGGCGGCGTGCGGGTTCAAATCCCGCCCCGGGCACGCTGTGAGCAGGGAATATGCTCGTTCAGGTGACAGTCGTGCGACTGGCGCCTGATCCGGCCGAAATCGCCATTTGCTAACGAGATGCTAACGGACTTGTTAGCATCGAGGCCGTGCAAGGGCACGTGTACAAACGTGGCAAGGCGTGGACCTACGTCGCCGACGCGGGTCGGGATCCGGCCACCGGCCGTCGTCGTCAGCGGAGCAAGGGTGGCTTCTCGACGCGCAAGGCGGCCGAGGCGGCGATGCGCGAGTTCCTTCACGCGCGCGAGTCCGGCCAGCTCACCGAGCACAGCTCGGCGACGGTCGCTGAGTACCTCGAACAGTGGCTGGCCAACATCGAGCCCAACGCCCGCAAGACCACGTTCAACGGCTACCGCAACGACATCGGCCGCATCGTCCGTGTCCTCGGGAACGTTCGTCTCCAGGAGCTGACGCCGATGCAGCTCGAGTCGGCGTACGCCGACATGGTCAAGCACGGTTCGATGATCGGCGGCACGCTGTCGCCAAAGACCGTCTACAACGCGCACTCGACGCTGCGGCACGCGCTCAACGACGCCGTTCGTCTCGGCATCCTCATCCGCAACCCGGTCACCGCGGCCCGGTCGCCGAAGTGGACCAAGCCCGACATCGCCACCTGGACCGCGCCCAGCTCACCGAGTTCCTCGCCGGCATCGAGGACGACCCGCTCCACGCCGCCTACGTGCTCATCGCCACCACCGGCATGCGTCGGGGTGAGGCGATGGGGCTGCGCTGGCAGGACGTCGACCTCGACGCGCGTTCGTCCGCATCCGCCAGACCCTCACCACGGTGAACGACGAGCTCGTCTTCGACACCACCAAGACCAACAAGAGCCGGCGCCGCATCAGCCTCGACCCGGCCACGGTCGCATCCCTGCGCAGCCATCGAGCCCGCCAGGCTCAGGATCGTCTGCTCGTCGGCGACGCGTGGGACGACTCGAACGATCTCGTCTTCACCAACCCCGACGGCACCCCAGTCCACCCCGACCGCTGGACCCGCCAGTTCAAGCGCCACGTCAAGGACCTCGGCCTTCCCGAGCTTCGCGGCCCGCACTCGCTCCGCCACACCTGGGCCACCCTCGCCCTCGAGGCTGGCGTCCACCCCAAGATCGTGAGCGAACGCTTCGGACACTCGACCATCGCCATCACCCTCGACACCTACAGCCACGTCGTCGAAGGCATGGACGCCGACGCCGCCAACCACCGTCGCCGACCAGATCTTCAGAGAAGAACGCTGATGGCTGAGGACACTCCCCGAATCCGTCGGGCTCCAATTCCGGACGACGCGCTCATCATCGTACGCGGCGAGGTCCCACCCGTCCGCGCTCGTCGTCTCGCCGAGTCAGTTTCGGCAACGCTTCTCCGGGCTGGGGCAGGTGGGGACTGTCAGCGTTCTACGCGGGGAGCGACCTCGAAGTCGATCATCTCGCCTACGACCGGCTTCAGGGCTACGAGGTGCTGCGCGTGTACCCGACCTCCGTTCTGCTGCGACGCCGGGTTCGACGTGGTTCCGACGTTTCGACGACCGCACGTGACCATCAGCTGGGCCGACGATCTCGACACCGGACTGGACAGGCTCGATCGCGCTGAGCACGTTCGGCGAGTGAACCCGTACCATGGAATCTCAGAGTGACCCCTATGACCGAGCCACACATCGACATCCTCGTTGACCTCCAGACGGAGGACGAGACTGGCCTTCCGTGGACGTTTCTCGAGGACGCGACCGACCCGTCGCTCATCGCTTCCAGGCCGCTATGTCATCGGGGGCGCCGGCAGGGCAGTGGCGGTCGTCCAGGTGATCGACGTAGGTGACGACGGTCTGGTACACCTTCGCCCCGTTCGAGGCTCCGTCGACGAGAACCGGCACCTGCTCGACGCCCAACCGTCGAGCGCCTGAAAACGTCGCAAACCCAGCCTTCGGCCGTCCGACGGAGGATCGTGGTAGGGAAACCGCCGCTTGTGCCGCCGCGTCGCCGAGATCAGCGCGCTCGGTGCCATGCTGATCGCCGACTCCGTCAACTACACCGGACGAGCCGAGATCGGGCTGCGCTCCGCTACGACAACGTCGTCACCGATTGGTGGAGGCAGCGCAGCGTCGCTGCGGTCGAGGTCGACGCGCTCGTCGCGGGCACGGGCTGGCGAGTCGAACGGCACCCCCGAGGCATCGAACGGCTTCGACCACTACCGCCACCTCGAGCGGGAGGAGTACGCCTCCACTCCGTACCGCCGGGTCAGGTGCCTGCCCTTCTACCGACCACCGCCGAGACTTCGAGCCGCTCGATACGGTTCCGCGAGGTGACAGGACAGGACCGGGAGAGCTACGAGGACGACGCTGAGGAGGTCCTTCTTCCCGCGACAGCGCATCTCACCGATGTCGCAGCTTGACCTGGCGTGACGGGATGCCGCCTGCCATCCTTCTGATCGTGGAGGTCGAGTTCGTAGACCGCTCCGACGGGGGAGTCGATGCTCGGGTCGTCGCTCACGACTCGATGTTCAACGAGGTCTTCACCGACTCAATCAATGCGATGGCTCCGGCCGGGGCACGCGAGCCCGGAGCGCCGTCGACTTACTGGATCGACCTCGCCCGTGCATCCGCAGTGGCCGCGGTCGAGGACCCCTCGGCCAATCCGATCGCGTACGGCAACGTCACGATCGTGACCGTCGAGGACGGAAATGTCGTTGCGCGATTCGACTTCGATCCCGACGACGAGCCTGGTGAGACGATGCCCCTGAACCAGTTCGTGGAGGTGCTTGACCGGTGGCGTGAGCGCGTGATTGCACGGACCCCATCAGCTGCGGACAACTATCCGACCGGCGTGCGTATCTGGTCTGTCGGCACTGAGTCGCCGCCGAGCGCTCCAGAGCAATGATGCCCGAGCTACCAATTCGGCGGCTCGTCGACGAGCGCATCGCGAACGAGCGGCAGCGTGGTGCCGGTCTCCTCGACCTGTTCGACGAAGCGTTCTACGAGATCGCAAAGGCTGGCTTCAATTGGCTGAAGCTCCCAAGACGGAGTGCCCAGATCACGGGCTCGCGAGAGATGCGACACGTACGTGCATATTCGGCCATACACCTCGTCCTCCGCGGCCCCGACGTCGTCCTGGAACGTGCGGGCTGCCGCCGCATGGTCGTAGCGAGTTAGCCCGAAATCGTGCACCGTTAGTGCATCCTGGTGGGTTGAGCTCTCATGCATGAGGAACTCGATCAGGTTGCGAGCGTGAATCAGGGCGGCTTCAAAGTAGGCCGTGCCCTCAACCATCTGTGTCGGAGTCGCGCCGTGCATGGCGGGCCACGTTTCGTAGAGGCGATCGAGATCCCAGCGAAGCTGTCGAACCTCGTACGCGAGATGCTCCTCGGCTGTCACTGTGGCCTCCGACTTGTCCGCTGTCAGGTGGCGCACGCTACGGGGTGCCGCGCCGATCCGCGCCCTGCCCGCTGCACACCCGTTGAGCCTGGCAAGGCCACGTCCGTCGGAGCTCCCCCGGGTGTCAGTCGATGAAGGTGCCTGGGAACTCCGCCGAGACGAGGTCGATCCAGTCTTCGAAGTACTCGTCAGGCCAGCCGAAGTAGCCACCGAGGTACCGGAAGTAGAGCGCGTGGAGGTGGACGCCGACCCGTAGAAACGCATGCAGGTCTTCGGGCTCGAGTCGGTAGCCGATCTCGTCCTGGAACATCTGAAGGGTGAGTGGGTTCGGATGTGCCAGCTGGCTCAGGTTCATGTAGTAGCGGCGCAGCACCTTCGGCTCACCGACTGCCTCGCCGAATTGCTCGAAGCGATGGTCAAAGGACGGATGGGCCTGTTCGGCGATCGATTCGATGCGGCCACCGGCTTCGAGGATCTCGTCCGAGTTGAACATCGCACGAACGTCGGCGGTGACACGGTCTCGGACGCGCTTCAGCTCTTTCCGGAGCTCGGAATTCTGCGCCGCATCGATCACGCGGTAGGCGTCTGTCAGAAGCAGCATGAAGAGCCTCGCTCGCGGAGGCGCGGGGACACATTCGGATCGTTGGTCAAAAGCCACGCACCCGTGGTCACCGCCTCCGTCGCTGCGCGAATGAGAGGCGCCATTGTGAACAGGTATTCGCCGTTCCAGATGCACGTCGCACTCGCCGCGAGATTGTTGCAGGCCACCGCCGAATACGTCTGGATGAACTGCGCCTGACCACCGCGAACACGATCGCCGTCCCAGGGACCAGAGGGGCCTTCCTCCCTGTTCCACTGCTGAGTCTCTGCCTCGGCGTGGGCGGTCTCGGATTCCGGAAGGAGTTCTCCACACAGCGAGTTGTGCAGTTCCCTGCTGTGCCACGCGAGCCGACATGGGCCTCGCAGCTGTTCGAGCTCGTCCGGGGTATTTCGATGACGAAGCCACGGGTGCACCACGAACTGATCTCCGGCCAACACGTCCGCACCCCGTCAGCAGCCGCCTCGGTCGACCAACGACCGGCCAGCCCCTGCCACGACACCCACACGCCGACCCACCAACGGCGACCGCTCCGCCCAGCAGACCCTGCACCTCATTCCCTGAGCCGGAGCACCTCGATGAACCCGCAACCGCTCACACCCAACGAAGAACAGACAAGTGCCCGCGAAGCGGGAGGGGTCGTCTCATGCTCGCGGGTGAGGACGCTCTACGCCGCCATCGGCCGCAGGCGACGGCGCAGCTACTACGCCCGCTACCTCGAACCCGCGGCCGGCGAGCGGCCTGGCTGTTGGGGCGGCGGGCTAGGCCGCCGGGCTCGGCGTGTCCGGCGTGGACGCAATCGACCAGCTCGAGGCGCTGCTGTCGGGCCACCACCCGGTCAACGGCGAGCAGCTCGACTCGAAGCTCGTCGATCGGTACACGAAGCACGGCACGGTCATCCGGGCCGTCGCCGGCTTCGACGCCACCTTCTCCGCACCCAAGTCGGTGTCGGCGTGGTGGGGACTGACCGGCGACCAGGGGGTACAGGCCGCGCACGACCTCGCCGTCCAGGTCGTGCTCGACCACATCGAGGCCCACGCCACCACCCGGGTCAGGGTGAACGGGCCCCGCATGTACCCCGATGTCGAGCACGGCCTCACGATGGCGGTGTTCCCGCAGTCGACCTCCCGGGAGGACGACCCGCAGCTCCACACCCACGCCGTCATCTCGAGCAAGGTCATCGCGCCGAACGGTCGCTGGTACGCACTCGACGGTCACTACGTGAAGAACAACCAGCGAGCGCTCGGCGGGCCTCTATCAGTCGGTCCTTCGGGCCGAGCTGACCCATCGCTACGGAGTCCGGTGGGGACCGATCGTCGAAGGCCAGGCCGAGATCGCCGACATGCCGACCGAGATCCTGGAGGCGTTCTCGAAGCGCACCCGCCAGGTCGAGGCCTACGAGCAGATCCTCCTCGTCGCGTTCCGGGAGCGGAAGGACGGGACCCGACTCGCTGGGAGCATGCAGCGCTCAAGCGGGAGGCGGCCGCCGACTCCCGCTCGACCAAGACCGGCGCGCCGGTCGCCGATCTGGAGATGCGGTGGCGCAAGGAAGCCGCCGAGCTCGGTTGGACTCCGCGGGAGCTTGACGCAGGAGCTGACCAACCCTCGGGCGAGAGCTGCCGGCGCCCGAGCCCGTCACGATCGCGCAGGTCCTCGACCTGCTGTCGGCCCAACAGTCGACGTCGGGAGCGCGCCGACGTGCTCCGAGCCGTCTGCGACCTCACCGAGGTGCATCCCGGTATCGACGGACCGCGGTGGGCGCGCTCGGTTGAGCCGAGCGGTGAGCGCCGTCGTCGACACGCAGCAGGACCTCGATCCGCCCCGCGACGAAGCGGTTCGGCGATCGGACGGCCGGTCGGTGTGGATGGACCCGTCCAAGGCACATCTCACTGACGCTCGCATCCTCGAGCAGGAGGGTCGCATCCTCGACTTCGCCGTCGAAGCTCGGGCGGACAGTCCGACACGATCCGACACCGTCGATCGCGCCGGACTCGACGTCCTCCAGGCCGACGCAGCGGCGGCCGTCGCCGGCATCGACCGACTGGTCCTCGTCGTCGGTCCCGCCGGCACCGGCAAGACCACGACCCTCGCGCGCGCCACCGACGACCTCCGACAGCCGAGTCGGACGGTGTTCGGGCGTCGCTCCGACGGCCAAGGCCGCGCGCGTCCTCGCGACCGAGATGGCCATGAAAGCCGACACCGTCGCCAAGCTCCTGTACGAGTGGAACCGTGAGCCGGGACCGGGGGAGCGGTGGCGACTGGCCCCAGGCACGACCGTCATCGTCGACGAGAGCGGCATGCTCGGCACACCCAGCCTCGACCGGCTCGTCGGCCTCGCTCGGTCCCAGGACTGGCGACTGGTCCTCGTCGGCGACCCCCGCCAGCTCCACGCCGTCGGCCGAGGTGGCATGTTCGACGAGCTGTGCCGCGTCGGCCGCACCCACGAACTCGCCGTCATCCACCGCTTCACCCACGACTGGGAGCAACTCGCTACCCGCGGCTCCGCAGCCGGCCCGCAACGTCGCTCGACGCCTACCTCGACCCACCACCGCGTCGACGCTGGAACCCTGGAAGACCACCTCGAGCAGGATCGCCGACGCGTGGATCGCGCACACCGCCGCCGGGCGCGCCGTCGCCGTGACCGCCGAGACCAACGCCCACGTCGACACCCTCAACGAGGCGATCCAGGCCCGTCGGCGCGACCCGTGGCGAGGTCGACGACCGGACGACCGCTCGCATCGCCGGCGGCGAGACCGTCGGCCGGGGCGACGTCGTCGTCACCCGCAGCAACGACCGGACGCTCGTCACGTCGGAGGGCGAGCCGGTGCGAAACCGCGAGCGGTGGACGGTCGACAGGGTCACCGCTGACGGGCGTCTGAGCGTGTCCCGCATCGGAGGGAACGGCTCGGTCACGCTCCCCGCCGAGTACGCCCAGGCACACGTCCGACTCGGCTACGCCAGCACCGCCCACGGCGTCCAAGGCGAGACCGTCGACGTCAGCTACACGCTCGTCAGCCGATCCACCAGTCACCGCAGCCTCTACGTCGGAGCCACCCGAGGCCGCGACGCCAACCACCTCGCCGTCATCACCGAGACGACCGACCTCGATGACGCCCGAGACACACTCGAATCGGTGCTCGCCAACGACCGGGTCGATGTCCCGGCGACCGTGCGCCGACGTGAGCTCACCGAGGCCGCGCCACCGCTCGCGGGTCCGGTCGACCAGCGTTCAGCCGCTCAAGCTGCCCTCGACGAAGCCATGCGCAGGTCCGCACCCGCCCGAGCGGTGCTCGACGGCGCGAAGCGCGATCTTCAGTCGACCAAGGTCGAAGTTTCGGATCTCGAGGCTGAGCTCCGCGCCGCCCGCCCGTGGGAACGACGTTCGATTCGTCGGGATCTCGCCGGCGTCAAGGAGCGAACCGTCGACGCCCGAGCCCTGTACGAGGACGCGTTGGACCAGGCTCGACCGTGGCTCGACGAGGTGGCCCAGACGCAGCAGCAACTCGACCGGGCCCGCACGGAGGCCGACATTGAGCTGATGCGAGAGAGATTCGACGCCTTCGCCCGCGAGGCCGCTAGCCGCAGCGGACTCAGCCGCTGAGTCCGAGCGAACACCCGGCTGACGCGTCACGTGCCATGTGGGAACCAGCCCTCCACTCGATACCTGTAAAGGGTCCACCGCAACCCATTACCTACCTAGGTAGAGTACGGGCGTGCGAAAGACGCAGGCATTGATCCGGGTTCTCGAGGCGCTGCTCGAAGACCCGACTGGACAGCACTGGGGCTACGACCTCCAGAAGAGGGCCGGGCTCCGATCAGGGGTCCTGTATCCGATCCTCCGACGGCTGCATGAAGCGGGGTGGCTAGACGATGGCTGGGAAGACCCGGCATCTGCTGACCATGGGCGGCCACCGCGCCGCTACTACGTGCTCACGGGGAGCGGCGTGGGCGAGGCCCGCTTGATGCTGGCCGAAGCCGCGGGCGAGCCCCGTTTCGATTGGTTGACGCCGGGGGCATGGGCATGAGTCAGTTGATGAGTCTCGCGAATCGGCTGGCAGACCGTGCTGATGGCCGCGCTGCTGTTCGGGCTGCTTCCCGGCACTGCACTTCGAGGAATCCTTCTCCTGTTCCCCCACGACGACCCTCGTCGGAAAGAGCTGCAGGCGGAGCTATATGCAGTCCCGTGGTGGGAGCGTCCGCTGTGGGTGGCGGAGCAGCTGGAGGTGGCGATCTTCGAAGGGTTGGGAGCAAGGATTTGCGGCCGGTTGGACTCGGTCGCCCGATTGGCGATCCGACGGACCTTCCGCTCGCAAGCGATCAGAAACGACCTGCTGGAGGTCATCGAGGAGGTGCCCATCGGTGCTCGCTTCTACTGGGCGATCCGCGAGTGTCTCAGCGCCGCCCGCACGTCATGGACGCTTCAGTCCGGCGTCGAGATGAACCGCATGTACCCCGAATCGTTCGAGATCCCGGCCCAAGAAGACAAGGCATTCCTCGAGCCGGGTGACTCGGTCAAGTTGATGTTCGAAGCCTCAGATGATTGGGGCGAACGAATGTGGGTGAGGGTCGAGCGACGAACCCGCCGTGGGTTCGTCGGACGAATGAACAACACGCCGATCGGGTTTCCGCGGCTTGGCTACGGGGATGGTGTTCGCTTCACGGCAGACGACATCATCGACGTCGACTTCAAGGAGTGGATCGTCGACGAATGAGCTCAGTCACGGTGCGCCAGCTCGGTTGATGTTAGAGGGGCCTGCCAACCCAGGCCCCTTGCTAACGAGGCGCGAACGAACGATCGAAATCCGATCCGGACGAGCCGACATGGCCTGATACGCCGATGCGGCGAAACCCCTGATCAGACGGCATTTTCCGGCATAATCCGATACCGAACATCAGTGTATTTCAATGTCTTAAACCCCTCGGCCGCTACGGCGGCGTGCGGGTTCGAATCCCGCCCCGGGCACCCTGTGACCAGGAATCATTCTCTGATCGGTCAGTGGTCGGATGTCGCCCAATCCTCGATGCCCGAGCCAGGTACGAGGACGCGCTGGACCAAGCGCGCCCGTGGCTCGACGAGGTGGACCAGGCGCAACAGCACTTCGACGAGGCTCGGACCGAGGCCGACATCGAGCTGATGCGCCAGCGCTTCGACGCCTTCGCCCGCGAGGCCCCGAGTCGGGAGGCCCTCGGTCGCTGAGATGGCGGGTGCCAGCGCGAGCGTTGCTGTCGGTACCTCTGCGTACCGTGACGGCGATGGCCGCCACCGCGAAGAACCTGTTTCCAATTGTCAACGCTCGTCGTAGAGTGAGCCTCTGAGGTGGCACGTAAGCGCCACCCGAAGAAGGAGGTCGAGGACGCGTTGCAGTACGCCGAGGCACACGGCTGGACGGTGACCGACACCGCGTCGGGTCACCGATGGGGCGTCGCCGTCTGCCCTGGTGACTGCACGCCGCCGACGTCGATCTGGTCGACGCCGCGGGTGCCTGCGAATCACGCTCGTCAGATTCGCCGCAACGTCGATCGTTGCCCGCACGCGGAAGAAGTGAAATGACCACCTACACCTTCACGCTCGTCATCGACGGCGACGCCGGCACCGACGAGTGCATCAATGCCCTGTTCGAGGCCGGCTGCGACGACGCCACGTTCTCGCACGGCTCGACGATCTCGTACGGCGACTTCGATCGTGACGCCGACAGCCTCCTCGAAGCCGTCCTCTCCGCGGTCGAGGCCGTGGAGTCGGTCGATGGGCTGAGCGTGCGACGTGTCGACGAGGAGGATCTCGTGTCGGTCAACGACATCGCCGAGCGGCTCGCCCGCAGCCGCCAGTCGGTGAACCAGCTCATCGCCGGCGACCGAGGCGACGGCACGTTCCCGCAGCCGCTCGGCCGGACCCGTGGCCATGGTCGGGTGTGGTCGTGGTCCGAGGTCGCCGAATGGGCTGGCGTCGACTACGACGCCGAGAACAGCGCAGTGCTCCAAGCCGTCAACGGAGCACTCGCGCTCCGCCGAGGCGGGCGTGCACTCGGTGAGAAAGGACTGCAGAGGCTGGTCAAGGTGGCGACAGCCGCCTGACTCGCCGACGTCGACCGTCGCCGGTTCGAGGACGTGGTCAGCGTCGGCGCTCTTGCGAACGAGGCGCGAACGAACGATCGGAATTCCATGCGGACGAGCGGGTTCAAATCCCGTCCCGGGCACCCGGTGAACAGGAGTTGCGCTGTGACCGGCGGGCGACGAGGCGATGCTCTCAGACGTGGGACGAGCTCGACACGACGACGTTGCCGACTGGTACGAGCGTGAGTTCGGCAGCGAATCACACTCCGACCCGTGCTTCGCATGCGCTCAGGTTCGCCTCCGCTCGTCCCGACGCACGAGCGAACCGGGGCTGGCAGGCTGGGGTCGAAGCAACGCAGGGAGCACACATGGACATCGTCAGCGAAGTGGTGGCGAGGGGAGTCGTCGAGCGTCGCATCGACCTGAAGGTGGGTGACGAGGTGGTGCCCGGCATCCACTGGTTGCCCGAGGAGCCGACGGCAGCACATCCCACGGTGCTCATCGGACACGGTGGGACGCAGGAGAAGCGGGCACCGAACGTGCTGGCGTTGGCCCGAACGCTGGTCCGGCACCTGGGCGTCGGAGCGATTGCGCTCGATGCGCCCGAGCACGGCGACCGCGTCAGCGATCCCGATGCAGCGGCCAAGGTGCGGAGCGGGCTCGAGCGGCGGCTGGGCGAAGATGCCGACGAACGCCCCCGGGGGGTGTCGAAGTCGTGGGCGGCGAGGCTCGCCGCACTGACCCCGGGTCATGTCGCAGAGTGGAAGGCGCTGATCGACGACCTCGAACGAGAACCGGCCTGGTCGTCCGGGCCGTTCGGCTATTGGGGGCTCTCGATGGGGACAGCGCACGGCCTGCCGCTGGTCGCCAGCGAGCCGAGGATCACCGCGGCGGTGTTGGGTCTGAACGCCCTGCGCTCGTCGGAGGATCCGCAGGCGAAGCTGGCAGCTGACATCACGGTGCCGGTCCTGTTCCTGCTCCAGTCCGAAGACGAGCTGATGACCCGCGACGCGGGCATGGCCTTGTGGGACGCGATCGGCTCAGCGGACAAGACCCTCCATCTCAATCCAGGGGGCCACATCGAGGTCCCGCGCTTCGAGCGGGCAGCCGCCACGGAGTTCTTCCATCGTCATCTGTTCTGAGCGCCGGCTGTGCGCGGTCATCTTCACTGACTGGCACCCGGTGCGGTCCTCGGCCGATTAGGTTCCGCGGATGGAACCAACCGGCACCTTCACCCGACTCTCGGCCCGCGTACTGGCCGCAGTCGCTGTTGCTGCACTGTTGGCCTTCAGCGCGTGCGGCTCGTCGGACGACGACAGCGGAGCGGCCGAAGGTGGCGACGGTTCGAGCAGCGCACCGAACGACGATGCGGACTCGAACGACGATGCGGACTCGAACGACGATGCACCCACCCCTGACAGCTCGGGTGGCGATGGGACGGCGACGCTGACGATGGCCGACGGCACCGTCTACGAGTTCGAGACCACAAGCTGTGACACGTTCGACACCGACCCCGCGACCATTCCGTTGGATGGCGGCTACGACCTCGCGGGTGCGACCTCCGACGGCGAGTTCCGCTTCACCCTCGCACGGCTCGGGTTCGAGGACGAGGTCGCCGTCGCCGTCGGCACGCTGGAAGGCGACTTCGACGAGGGCGGTCAGAACGAGCAGATCCTCTACCAGGCATCGAGAGAATCCCTCGATGCCCTGACGATCGACGGCGGCAACGTGTCCGGCGACGTCGAGTTCAGCGAGGTCATTCCCGGCGGGCCGCACGGCACCGACACCACCGCAACGGTCGAAGCCAGCTGCTGACCGAGGCCGGAGTCGATCTCCGCTCTCCGGTCGAGCCGTCGCCGGCCACTCAGGCCGGTCTCGGTTGCGAGGACGGTCCTGACCCGTTCGATGTCGGGCACGGTCGATCCATCCATCAGCGGCAACGGTGCGTCCGACTCGACCGGGAGTCGGAGCATCAGGCTGTCAGGATCTCGATCGCATCGCCTACCAGGCTGAAGGCGAACACCAGGAACAACACGGCCATCACGACCGAGTTGTTGGCGATGAGCCAGTCCTTCGTGCGATCGAGGGTCGCCTCGAGACGGTCGCCCGCGAGGAGATAGGAGAGCACGGGAACGACAACGGTCAGGGCGGCGATGACGACGAACACGGCGGCGGCACCGGCGGCCGTTCCGCCCGTGAGGTCGAAGGACCCGATCGTCGCTCCCGCTGCGACCGCCAGCAAGAGGTTCTTCGGGTTGACGGCAGAGAGCAGGAGTCCGAGCCCGAACGCGGCGCCCGGCTTCAAGCTGTCGATCGATTCCATCCAACCCGGCATGGCCGGCTCGTCGCCGGGTCCCGGTCGGCCCCTCCATTGGCGAACGGCCATCGCGGCCAGCAGGAGGCCGAGCACGAGCTTGATCCAGCCGGTGGTGTCGCTCGGCTGCGAGTCGTCCGACGACAGGCCCGGCACGAGCATGGCCACGGTGGTCACGGCTGCGATGCCCATCACCCAGGCGACCATGAACGAGAGACTGTTGGACCGGGCTCGCCCGGAGAACAGCATGAGAATGACCGCCGCGATCGGGATCGGGCTCACTGCGATGCCGACGGCGTAGCCGAGCGTGGCGCCGATTGCCTCACCCATCAGGATTCTCCCGGGTCGTGGTGCCTGCGTGCCCGAGATCGGTGCCGAGCGTCGATTCGAGCCGCTCGAGTCGCGATGCGATGTCGCCGAGCGAGGCCTCGAGGCGGGCGAGGGTCGCCTCTTCGGCTCCGTGCTCGGTCAACCGTGTCCTCGCCCGCGCGGCTTCGACGAACGCCGCCGTGGCCACCGTCACGAGTGCGATCCCGGTGAGCATCACCACGCTGGCGATCACCCGCCCGATGGTCTCGGTCGGCGTCACATCGCGGTACCCGACGGTCGTGATCGTCTGAAGCGTGAACCACAACGCCTTGGCGAACGTCGGGTACTCGTCCCGGTTGGAGATCCGCATGATGGCGGCGCCGATGAGCACGACCACGACCATGATGCTGATGAGCAGGGCCGTCGCGTTCCGGAGCGAAGCTGGATTGTTCCGGAACTTGCCGGATCCAGTGGCGGACGCGGGACATCGAGCCATGTTCACCGCTCGATGCCATCGCCCACAACTACCCGGGGAAATCCGGTGAATCGGGATGGGTCACAATGGGCCGGTGACCACCACGGCTGTCTCGCTCGATGACGTCGTGAAGACGTTCGGCCCGACCCGGGCGCTCGACGGTCTCGACCTGACGGTGACCACCGGCGAGGTGCACGGCTACCTGGGCCCCAACGGCTCGGGGAAGTCGGTGACGATCCGCACGTTGCTCGGGTTGCTCAGGCAGGACAGCGGCGAGGTCCGACTGCTCGGCGGCGATCCGTGGCACGACGCGGTCGAGCTGCACCGTCGGCTGACCTACGTGCCGGGCGACGTGAACCTCTGGCCCAATCTGTCCGGCGGCGAGATCATCGACTACTTCGGGCGCCTCCGCGGCGACATCGACACGGTCAAGCGGGACGAGTTGATCGAGCGGTTCGAGCTCGACCCGCGGAAGAAGGCCGGCACCTACTCGAAGGGCAATCGCCAGAAGGTGGCGCTGGTCACCGCGCTCGCGTCCGATGCCGAGCTGCTGATCCTCGACGAGCCGACCGCCGGCCTCGACCCGCTGATGGAGACGGTGTTCCAGGACTGCATCCTCGAGGTGGCCAAGGAGGGGCGCACCGTGTTCCTGTCGAGCCACATCCTCGCCGAGGTCGAAAAGCTCTGCGATCGGGTGACCATCATCCGGAACGGCCGCGTGGTGCAGCACGGCACGCTCGAAGAGCTGCGGACCACGACGCGCACGAGCATCACGGTGTCCACCGATCAGCCGGTGACCGGGCTCGATGCCCACGCGGGCGTTCACGCACTGCTGGCCGACGAGAGCCACGTCCGCTTCGAGGTCGACAGCGTGGCGCTCGACGAGGTCATGCGCCATCTCGCGACGTTCGGCATCCGCTCACTCGTGAGCCAGCCGCCGACCCTCGAGGAGTTGTTCCTCCGCGAGTACGGCGACGATCTCGCGGTCGTCGGGGAGGCCGAGCCGGGGTGACCTCGGTTCCCGTTCGCGGCGACCGCCCCCGCTCGAGCGGCGACGTCGACCGAGCCCGGCCCGGGCGCAGACGCACCGCCGACTCGCCCGCTGGCCGGATTCGGCCATCTCATGCGCTTCCTCACCCGCCGCGACCGGCTGCGGGGGCTGGTCTGGTTCGGGGCCACGGTCGGGGTCTTCGCCGCGTCGACGGCCAGCGTCATGGGCCTCTACGAGACGCCGGACGAGATCCAGGCCTATGCCGATCTCTCGCAGATCGACCCGGCGCTCAAGGCCTTTGCCGGCCCAGGGAACGGCCTCGACGATCCGACCCAGGGGGCGATCGTCATGAACGAGATGATGCTGTTCACCTACATCGCGGTTGCCCTGATGTGCATCTTTCTGGTCGTTCGCCACACCCGGGCCGAGGAGGAGACCGATCGGGCCGAACTGGTCCGCGCCGCACCGGTCGGTCGGTACACGACCCTGGCCAGCGTGTGCCTCTGGGTCGGGTTGATCGATCTCGTCGTCGTCGGCGGGATCGTGATCACCCTGTTGGCGGTCGGGCTGCCGGCCGGTGGAACGCTGGCGTTCGGCGCCGCGACGGCCGGTGTCGGCCTCGCGTTCACCGGCGTCGCCGCCGTCACCGCCCAGACGGCCAGCAGCGCTCGGGCCGCCACCGCGGGCGCCGGCGTGGCGCTGGGTGCGTCGTTCCTGCTTCGAGCCGTCGGAGACCTCGGCACCGGGTGGTTGATCTGGCTCTCGCCCCTCGGCTGGGCACAGTCGATCAGCGCCTACGCCGACGAACAGTGGTGGGTGCTCCTGCCGCTGTTCTCGAGCGCCGGGCTGCTCCTCGCCGGCGCGCTCACGTTCGCGGGCAACCGCGACCTCGGCGCCGGGCTCCGTCGCCAACGGCCCGGGCCGGCCGCGGCGAGCCCCCGCCTCGCGTCCCCGCTCGCCCTCGCTGCCCGGCTCCAACGCCCGGCGATGATGGGTTGGATCGTCGGGGTCGGGGTCCTGGGCTTCTTCATGGGCATCGTCGCCGACCAGGCCGATCAGTTCCTCGAGAACGAGGCGACCGCCGAGTTCTTCGCCCTGGCCGGAATCGGCTCGCCGGCCGAGGTCTTCCTGGCCACCATCGTGCTGATGACCGCGCTGATGGTCACCGGGTTCACGGTGTCGTCGGTGCTGCGACTGCGGACCGAGGAGCTCGACGGTCGTGCTGAACCCGTGCTGGCCACCCCGGTGAGCCGGCAGCGGTGGATGTCGAGCCAGCTCGCCGTCGCGGCCGGCGGCACCGCCGTCGTGATGCTGTCGGCCGGACTCCTGATCGGCCTCGGCTACGCCGTGCGGGTCGGCGACGGCGGCGAGATCCTCCCGGTGCTCGGGGCATCACTGGCCATGCTGCCGGCGCTGTACGTCCTGGCCGGGCTGACCGTCGCCCTCGTCGGCATCCGGCCGAAGTGGGGTCTGATCGCGTGGGTGAGCGTGGCGCTCACCGCGGTCGTCGGCTTCCTCTCGGAGACACTCGACCTTCCCGACGCCGTGCGAAACCTCTCGCCGTTCCAGCACGTACCCGCCATCCCGGCCGAGTCGCTCGAGATCGCGCCCCTCGTGATCCTCCTCGCGGTGGCGGCCGGACTCGCGCTGGTCGGCATGACCGCCCTGGCCCGACGCGACGTAGGTTGAACGAACCCATGACCGAGGCACGGGTGGCCACCGCCGATGACCTGGAGGCGATGGGCCGGACGCTCGGGCGTGCCTTTGCCGACGATCCGGTCATGGCCTGGACCGTTGGTGATGGCGAGCGCTGCGATCCCGAGAAGGGGGCGGTCTTCTTCCGGCTCGATGCCCGGAACCACCTGCGGCACGGGCTGTGCTTCGTCACCCCTGATACCGGCGGAGTGTCGATCTGGGCGCCGCCCGGACGGTGGAAGACGCGGCCGCTCGACGTGGTGCGAACCGCGCCCCGGCTGCTTCGGATGGCGCCCGTCAGACAGCTCCTCCGGGCGTTGGCGTTCGTGTCGACGGTCGAGGCGGCGCATCCGGCCGAGCCGCACTACTACCTCGCCGTGCTCGGAACCGACCCCGGTGCACGCGGTCGTGGCCTCGGTGTCGCGGTCATGGCGCCCGTGCTCGACCGGGCGGACCGCGAGGGTCGACCCTGCTACCTCGAATCGTCGAAGGAGGCCAACCTCGCGTACTACGAGCGGCACGGCTTCAAGGTGACTGGCCAGATCGATCACCCCGAGGCGCCGCCACTGTGGACGATGTGGCGTGAGCCCGTTCGAGACCGTCGAGGATGAGGTCGAGGCCGAAGGCGAACTCGTCCGCGTAGTCGTAGCCCGGTTGCAGGGCGTGTTCGACCATCAACTCCGTGAAGTGCGGGAACTCCTCGGCGGGGAACTGCTGCATGATGGTTCGGCCGAGGTCGGCGAGATCGTCAGCGGTGTCGAACGGCAGGGCGGTCTCCTGCAGCGCGAATCCGTACACGTAGCTGTCGATCGCCGAGAACGCATGAGCGGCCAGGGCGACCGAGAAGCCGCCGAGACGCAGACTCCCGATCACCGCATCGTGGTGCCGCATCATGGCGGCACCCGGGTTCGGCCGTGCGTCCATGAGCGGCGTCGCCCACGGGTGGCGTCCCAGGGCATCGCGAGCCGAGATCGCTCGTCGACGCATCGCCGGCTTCCATGGGTCACCAGGGGAGGGAAGTTCGATCTCTGCGAACACCGCGTCGACCATGCCGTCGATCAGGTCGTCTTTGTTGGCGACGTGGTGGTACAGCGACATGGCCTCCACCCCGAGGCGTTCGCCCAGCTTGCGCATGGTGAGTGATGCGAGACCGGCTTCGTCGGCGAGCTCGGTGGCCGCTCGCAGGATGGTCGCTCTGGTCAGATTGGGTCGGTTCATGCGTCTTCCTTCACGGTTCCTTCACAGCGGCCTTGACAACCTTACGCTGTATCTGCGCAGACTTACAACGTAAACTTACAACGTAAACCCAGACCGATGGAGACGACGATGCAGACCGAGCAGGACGCCCGACCGATTGAGGACCCCGAGATGAGCGCCGACATGATGACCGCGGTCATCCAAGATCGCTATGGGGCCGCCGACGACGTCCTCCGGGTGGACCAGATTCCCCGACCGACCATCGGCGAGGACCAGGTCCTGGTCCGGGTCCGGGCCGCAGGGGTCGACCGGGGGGTGTGGCACCTGGTGGCCGGCCTGCCGTATGTCGTCCGTCTCGCCGGCTACGGAGTGCGGGCGCCGAAGCACCAGGTCCCCGGCCTCGATCTCGCAGGCGAGGTGACGGCGGTGGGGGCGCACGCCACCGGGTTCTCGCCGGGCGACGAGGTCTACGGCATCGGGGACGGGTCGTTCGCCGAGTTCGTCGCCGCTCCGGCTGCCAAGCTGGCACCGAAGCCGGCGGGGCTCAGCTTCGAGCAGGCTGCGGCCGTTCCCGTCTCCGCACTCACCGCGCTCCAGGCGGTGCGCGATCAGGCGAAGGTCGAACCCGGGCAGCGGGTGCTGGTCGTCGGTGCCTCGGGCGGCGTCGGCACCTACGCCGTCCAGATCGCCAAGGCCTTCGGCGCCGAGGTCACGGGCGTCGCGAGCACGGCGAAGGTCGACCTCGTTCGCAGGCTCGGAGCCGACCACGTCGTCGACTACGTCACCGCCGACTTCGCCGCCTCCGGCGAGCGCTACGACGCCATTCTCGACATCGGCGGGAATCGTGCGCTGCGGGACCTGCGCCGTGTCCTGACCCCTGAGGGCAGCCTCGTGATCGTCGGGGGCGAAACCGACGGCAAGTGGCTCGGCGGCGCCGATCGCCAGGTGCGGGCCATGCTGTGGTCGCCGTTCGTGAGCCAGAAGCTGGGGACGTTCATCTCCTCCGAGGACGGCGCCGACCTGGTCGTCCTGAACGACCTCATCGATGCGGGCACGGTGGTGCCGGAGGTCGAGCGCACGTTCGCGCTCGGCGATGCGGCTGCAGCCATCGACCACGTCGATTCGGGCCGGGCCCGGGGCAAGGTCGTCATCGCCCTCTGATGGGAGCTCGGCTGATCGGAGCCGGTCGCTAGAGCCGCAGGGTGATGCGGGTCACCGCGTCCTTGAGGGAGGTGGGGGTGAGCCGGTCGGCCAGCGCCAGGGCCTGGGCGTCGTAGCCGACGAGATACCGCGCCCGGGGCAAACGACTCCCGAGCGCGCGGCCGATCACCCTCGCGACCCGTTCGGGGTTCCCCATGAACGGTTGGGCCAGTTGGGTGAGCCGCAGCTCGCGTTCGTACGCCGAGCGGTAGCGCGAGTCGCCGTGGCGAGCGACGGCGGCCTCGTTGTCCTCCCAGATGGAGGTCTTGAATCCGCCGGGCTCGACCAGCACCACCTTCACCCCCGACGCCGCGATCTCCATCCGGAGTGCGTCGGATGCGGCTTCGAGGGCATGTTTGGATGCCTGATACCAGCCGGTCAGCGGGGTCGTCGTGCGCCCGTAGATCGACGACACGTTGATGATGCGGCCGCTGCCGGCTCGCCGCATCGCCGGCAGCGCGAGGCGAGCAAGCCGCATCGGCGCGACGGCCATGGTCTCCAGCTGGTGGCGGACGGCGTCGTCGTCGACGTCCTCGACCGCCCCGGTGTTCGTGTATCCCGCATTGTTGACGAGTCCGTACAGCTCGTACTCGGCCACGACGGCCTCACACGCATCGGCATCGGTCACGTCGAGCAGCACCGGTTCGACCTCGACACCAGCCGCCGAGGCAGCCTCGGCGAGCACCTTCGCCTTCGCCTCGCTCCGGACGGTCCCGACCGAGTGATAGCCGAGCCGGGCGAGATGGATGGTCGTCAGCAACCCGATGCCCGAGTTCGCTCCGGTGGTCAGCACGGTTCGATTGGTCATGCCCCAGTCTCGTTCCTGGGTGCCCGCTTGTCATCGGGTGTGTGCATCCACCCTTTCCGTCGACCGGGGTGGGACAGTCAGGAGGTGAACGGGGACGACGAACCCGCCTCGACCCCCACTCCGCGGGCGTCGATCGCCTCGAGAGTGAGCCGGCCCGGCGACCCGATGCCGGGCTGGATCCCACGGGCGATCGTGCTGTTCATCGCGGCCGTCGGTGCCGCGCTCGTCATCCGTTGGATGATCGCCGAGCTCCAGTCGCTCCTGCTGATCCTGGTCGTCGCGTTCTTCCTGTCCTTCGCCCTCGAGCCTGCGGTCGACTGGCTCTCACGGCACGGCATTCGCCGGGGGCTGGCCACCGGATTGGTCATGCTCGGGAGCTTCGCTGCGATGGTGGTGTTCCTGGTCCTGCTCGGGAGTGCCCTGTTCACCCAGGTCTCGGACTTCATCGACGAACTGCCCGACCGGATCGATCAGATCGAAGAGGACCTCAATCGCCGGTTCGACCTCGAGCTCGACACCGCCGACCTGTCCAACGAGCTCCAGAGCCAGGATGTCCAACAGATCGCCACCGACCTCGCCGCCAACGCGTTCAGCCTCGGGGTCTCGGCGGTCGGGGTGCTGTTCCAGTTCCTGACCATCGGGCTCTTCACGTTCTACATGGTCGCCGACGGTCCCCGATTCCGCCGCACGTTGCTGTCGTTCCTGCCGCCCGGGCGACAGGAACAGGTGATCTCCGGTTGGGAGATCGCCATCAAGAAGACCGGTGGCTACATCTACTCCCGCGGGCTGCTGGCGTTGCTCTCGGCGTTCGCCACGTGGGTCATGCTCGAGATCGTCGGGGTCTCCTTCGCGCTCGCGCTCGCCCTGTGGACCGGGTTCATCAGTCAGTTCATCCCGACGATCGGCACCTATCTCGCCGGGGCGCTGCCGGTGCTCATCGCCCTCCTCGACGACCCCACCGATGCCCTGATCGTCCTGATCTTCATGGTGGCGTACCAGCAGGTCGAGAACTACCTGTTCGCCCCGAAGATCACCGCCCGCACGATGGACCTCCACCCGGCGGTGGCGTTCGGCACCGTCATCGTGGGGGCATCGCTGTTCGACGTGGTCGGAGCCCTCGTCGCGCTCCCTGCCGCGGCGGTCATCCAGGCGGTCGGGTCCACCTACCTCGCTCGCCACGAGGTGGTCGACTCTCAGATCACACGCGACAACCGCCGGACCAAGTCGGAGACCTGACCCCGGCTCGGCGTTCGCCACACCGTTCGAGATGACGAGGAGGTCGGCGGGGTCGGTCAACGCCGGGCGAGCCATGCGCGGAAGCTGGTGAACGTCGCGGCGGACCGGATCGGCCCCCGGGAGGACGTGACGGGAAACACAGCCCAAATGGTCCTTCGTCACTGGCCAGGCCGAACGTTCATGGCAGACACTGGTCAGGACAGCTGAGGGGATGAGCATGGGCGAAATGTTGGGGTCTCGCGAATCCGCGGGCCCGGACGACGGGAGCGGACGCCGATGTCGGCGGTGACCGTCGCCGACTCGGTCTGGGGCACGCTGGCGTGCCCGAGCGAGAAGTTCCCCGAGTTGTTCGACCCGCGGACGCTCGATGGCCTCCCGGCGCCGGCGGCGCGGTGGCTGCGCCATGCGCTGCCGGACGGGACCCCGGTCTTTCGTGCGGTCAAGGTGGTGATGTCGGGCTCGATCAAGCTCGGCTCGCGTTGGATGCCGTTCACCGCGGATCAGATCCTGCGGGCCGGTGTGGGTTTCGTCTGGCGCCCCGTGGTCGGGGGCCGATTCCTGCGGTTCATCGGCGCCGACGTCTTCGGGCCCGACGAAGCACGAATGGAGTTCCGCCTGCAGGGCCTGATCACGGTCGCCAAGGCATCGGGACCCGATGTCGCCCGGAGCGCGGCCGGCCGCCTGGCCGCCGAGACGGTGGCGTGGCTGCCGCAGGCGACCACACCACAGGCGGGTGCACGCTGGCGCGAGGTCGACGACGATCGCGCGGTGGTGAGCCTCGACATCGCAGGTGAGGCGGTCGACGTCGAGGTCACGGTCGACTCGACCGGCTGCCTCCGGGCCGTGCAGCTCCAGCGATGGAGCAACGACGTGGAGCCGCCTGGGTTCGAGCCGTTCGGGGCCGATGTGTCCGAGGAGTTCTGCACCGATGTCGGGGTGCGTCTCGCCGGTTCGGGCCTCGTCGGGTGGGGCCACGGCACGCCCGAGTGGCCGAGCGGCCAGTTCTTCCGCTTCACGATCGAAGGGGCCGAGCCGATCAAGCCCCGCTGATCGTCAGGTGGTGACCATCCAGATGGCGGAGAAGTGGATGCCCGCCGCGACGATGGTGAAGGCGTGCCAGACCTCGTGGTACGAGAACACGCTGGGTCGGAGTGTCGGCCACTGCCGCCCGAACCCGATCGCGCCGACGGTGTAGATGATGCCGCCGGCGGCGACCAGGAGCACGGGGACGGGTCCAGCGGTGCCCCACAGCGCGGGCACGAGCAGCACGCCGGCCCAGCCGATGGCGATGTACATGGCCGTGGCCAGGCTGTCGACCCGTTGGCGTCCGCTGAGCTTCAGGATGGCGCCGGCCGCCGCCATGCCCCAGACCACGCCCAGCAGCACCACGGCCGGACGAGTGCCGAGCGAGATCAGCACGAGTGGGGTGAAGGTGCCGGCGATGGCGGCGTAGATCATGGCGTGATCGACCCGTCGCCAGGCTCGTCGAGCCCGGAGTGAGTGCGTCCAGCGGTGATACGTCGTCGACGCAGTCAACATGGCGCACAGCCCCAGGGCGTAGATGACGACGCCGACCCTGGCCCGCGTGCCGTCGGCGTGCACCGTCATCACGATCAGCAACGGAAGCGCGAGCGCGAGGCCCACCTGATGGAGCCGGCCGCGCCACGAGGGCCGTTCGGGGGTGCCCAGCGGCGCGTCGAGGAGCACTTCGCGCTTGCGCGGCTTGGTCTCAGCAGTCATGGGGAATCCACAGCGTAGCGACGGTGGCTGCGGAGCAGGGATCGCGGCCCGATCACCACGAAGGCCCGGGAGCGCTTCGGAGGAGCTGCGCGGACAGGGCCAAGTGTCGCAGCTCCCCGTGACTCACCTTCTTGCCGCTCCTTCGTCGCGGCGGGCCGCTCGGGTCCCGGCCGAGCACGGCGCCTGCTTCGCGACGGCGCCTATCCGCTCGACTCCAGGTCAGTCTTCGAGTTCGACGGGGTCGCCCACGGCGATCGTCCCGCCCGACAGCACACGACAGATCGACCCGGCACGGCGGCTCAGTGCCTTGCGAGCGCCGTCGCCGATCTCGTCGTCGAGCATCCGGCACGGGGCGGCGACGCGCACCACTTCGAGGACGACGTCACCGATCCGGATGCGGCTGCCAGAGATCCGACGGCACTCGACCGTGTGAGATGGTGACGTTCCGTCGAGTGCCTGCCGCCTCGATCGGAGCGCCCAGTTCGACGGCCGCCTCGGCGAGCTCGGTTGCCGACTGGACCGACACGTGGCGGTGTCCGGTCCCGTGGTAGCGGTCGCCCACCAGTCCCTTGCCCGTCTCGGCGACCACCGATTCGACTCCGCTTCATCGGAAGGCGTGAGCCGGGGGCGATGTGGACCGCGTGGACGAGCGCGCAGGTCGTCGTTGGTCGAGGTCACGCTCGCAGGCTAGGGAGCCTCGGCTCGAACAGGCTCGAACGGCGGCGCACCGGTCTGTCACGCTTCGGGCGTGGTCACGACCGGCGATCCCCGACACGCGACGGGCTCACTCGACGAGAACCGCCTCGTCTCCGCGGCCCGGCGTCACCCCCTCGGGCTGATCACCTTCGGCGCGTTCCTCTACAGCACCGGGCCGGTCATGGTCGGTGGGTCGAACGTCTCGGGGCCCGTCTTGTCGTTCTGGCGCCTGTGGATCGGCGCCACGCTCATGGGAACGCTGGCGCTCGTGCACATTCGCCGATCAGGCAGGCCGCCAGGAAGGGTCGGCTGGTCGTGGGCCGGTCGAGCCGGCGTCGCGTTCGGCATCCACCAGCTGTTCTTCATGATCGCCGTGAAGCGCACCTCGGTCGTCGACGTGACCTTGATGCAGCTCCTGGCACCGGTCTTCGTGGGGGTGCTGGCCGCTGTCGTCTTCGGTGAGAGGCCGGGCGTTGCGTTCCGCCTGTGGTCGCTGGTGTCGATCGCGGGCACCGCCGTGGTCGTGTTGGCCGGAGCCTCAGGGCCCGAGGGCGATCCGGTCGGGGTCGCCATGGCGATCGCCAACGTGGCCTTCTTCGCCCTCTACTTCACCTGGTCGAAGCAGGGCCGCGAGCACATCGACACCGTGCCGTTCCTGTTCGGGGCCGTCGTCACCGCAGCGGTCTTGGTGAGCGGGTACGTCGCGGTCACCGGTGAGCCCGTCGGCTCGATCGGGCGGAGCGACCTGCTCATCGCCGCCTCCATCGCCGTCGTCCCGGGCGCGCTCGGGCACTTCGTCTCGACCTGGCCGCTGCCCTGGGTGGCGGCGAACCTGCCGCCACTCATCCAACTCTCGGTGCCCTTCCTCGCCGGCACCATGGCGTACGTGTTCCTCGACGAGCCGGTCGAGCTGCTCCAGATCGCCGGAGGCGTGCTCACCCTCGTCGGTGTCGTCGGTGCGCTGCGCTCGACCGGCGGCCGCCAACTCGCCGCCGATCAGGGTTCGAGAACCTAGGTCGGCAACTTCCCGGTGGGGCGTGCGGTTCGCGGCCACTCGGCCGGGAAGTAGGGAACGCGGTCCGCAACTTCCCGGTGGGGTGCGCGGTTTTGCGGCCACTCGGCCGGGAAGTTGGGACCTGTCCGGGTTCCATGACGAAGAAGTCCAGCCTCGCGCACCCGTCAGCGCTGCGTAGCCTCCACGAGATGGCGACTCGGATCGTGCTGGTCCAGCACGGAGAGAAGGCGCGGGAGCCAGGCGATCCGAGGCTCACCGAGGTCGGCCATCGGCAGGTGGCCGACACGGCGCGGTGGATCGAGAGTCGGTACGGCCGCTCGATCGCTCGGGTCTTCTCGAGCCCGCTGCGCCGAGCGCGCGAAACAGCGGCGCCCATCGCTCACCATCTCGGCACCGAGGTCAGCATCGACGATCGGCTCGTCGAGCGCATGAACTGGTCGGTCGAGTCAGGCCTCGACCTGCCGACGTTCCTGGCCGAGTGGGATCGGGCTTCATCGGACCGCAGCTACCAGCCGGCCATCGGCGAGAGCTCGACTGCCACCGGCGAACGGATGTTGGCCGCGTTGCACGACGTCTCGGCGACACACCCCGAGTGCACGGTCGTCGTAGCGACCCATGGCGGAGCAACCGTCGATCTGCTGCGCACGCTGCTCGGCGATGCAGCGGTCGAGGAACGCGTACCCGGGCTCATCGCCGAGGGGCCCGAGTCGTGCGCGATCACGGTGCTCGGCAGGAGCACGACGGCGGGCTGCGGGTCGAACAGATCGCCGACACCGCGCACCTCGCTCGGAGCCGTCGAGGATGGTGGATCGACGAGACGGCCCACGCGGGTGCCGAACACCTCGACGCCCACTACGTGACCGGATACGAGCAGAAGGCCGGCTTCGATCCGGCCGAGGACATCGAGGTCCTTCTCCGCCATGGCATCGGCGCCGACTCCACCGTCGTCGATCTCGGCGCCGGGACGGGCGTGCTCGCACTGGCCGTCGCCGAGCACGCGGGCCGGGTGGTCGCCGTCGACGTGTCGCCGGCCATGGTCGAGGTGCTTCGACGCAGGATCGAGGAGGTCGGACACCCCAACGTCGACGTCGTCCAAGCGGGCTTCCTGTCATACGAGCACTCCGGCCAGCCGGCCGACCTCGTCTACAGCCGCAACGCGCTGCATCAGCTGCCCGATCTGTGGAAGGGCATCGCCCTGCAACGGATCCATGCGCTGATGAAGCCCGGCGGCATCCTGCGTCTTCGCGACCTCGTGTTCGACTTCGAACCCGCCGAGGCCGACGAGCGCTTCGCGGCGTGGGTCGCCGGTGCGGTCGACGATCCGACTGGTGGGTTCACCCGCCCCGAACTCGAAGCACACGTCCGTGGCGAGTTCAGCACCTGGTCGTGGCTGTTCGAGCCGATGCTGGAGCGCGTGGGATTCGAGATCCTCGACGCCCACTACGTCCGTTCGGCCTACGGGGCCTACACCTGCCGGCGCACGTGACGGGTCAGTAGCTGCGGGGGAGGCCGAGGACGGTCTGGGCGATGAAGTTCAGCGTCATCTCCTGGCTCACCGGGGCCAGGCGTTGCAGCCGCGCCTCCCGCCAGAACCGTTCGACCTGGTACTCGGTGGCGTAGCCGAGACCGCCGTGGGTCTGGACCGCCTGGTCGGCGGCGAACCAGCCGGCCTCGGCCGCGAGCCACTTGGCCGTGTTGGCCTGCTCGCCGCACGGAAGGTCGTGGTCGTAGCGCCAAGCGGCGAGGTGCATCATCTGCATCGCGGCCTGGAGCTGCATGTGGGCCTGGGCCAGGGGGTGCGAGATCGCCTGGTTCGAGCCGATCGGTCGGTCGAACACGATCCGCTCCTTCGCGTAGGTCGCCGCCCGGTCGAGCGCCACCTCACCGATGCCGCATGCCATGGCCGACAGCAGGATGCGCTCGGGGTTGAGGCCGTGGAGGATGTGGCGGAAGCCCTGCCCGCGTTCGCCGACCATCCGCCAGCCCTCGACCGGGAGCTCGTCGTAGGCCACCTCGCACGACGCGACCGCGTTGCGTCCGAGCTTGGGAATGGCCGCGATGTCGCAGTGCTCGGGGTCGAGATCGACCAGGAACAGCGTGAGCCCGTCGAAGCCATCGCCGGGTACCCCGTCGGTGCGGGCCAGCAGCAGGCAGACCTCGGACTCGAGTGCCTTCGATGTCCAGATCTTGCGACCGGTGACGACGAACCCGCCCCGGCCGTCGTCGGTCGCGCGGGTGGCGATGCGCGAGGTGTCGGTGCCGGCATCGGGCTCGGTGACGCCGAACGCGACGTGCAGGTCGCCGGCCGCGGCACGGGGAAGGAACGCGTCCTTCAGCTGGTCGTTGCCGAACTTCACGACCGGGTTGAGGCCGAACATCGTCAGGTGGATCGCCGTCGACCCGTTCATGGCGGCACCCGACGCGGCGATCCGGTTCAGGACCAGCGCGCCCTCGGTGATGCCCTGCCCGCCACCCCCGTACGGCTCGGGGATGCAGATGCCGACCCACCCACCGTCGGCCATGGCTCGGTAGAACTCCCACGGGAACTCGTGCCGTTGGTCGCAGCCCGACCAGTACTCGTCGTCGAACTGGGCGCACACCGCGTCGACGGCCTCGATGATCGCCTCGTGGTCGGGATTCGGTGTGAAGTCCACACGGCGAACCTACGCGACCAACTCAGAATCGGTCGGAGTGGTCGGCGGCGTTGCTGAGCCGGCTTCCGGAGAACTCGACCGTCGAGGCGGCCACTCGTTTCCAGAACGGCCAGATCGAGGGTGTGACCCGGAGCTCGATGCCCGCCTCGGCATGACGGCCGACCAGGTCGTCGATCTCGACCCGATCGAGCGCCTCGACCGGCTCGCCGTTCACCCAGTAGCCGCCGACGTCGCCGGGCTCGAACCCGTCGACCGGCAACCGGTAGGCGAAGAGCCGGCACGCGCGCATGGCGTCGAGCCACGCCGCTTCGATCACGTGCACCCGCTGGGCAGCCGATTGGCCGAAGAAGGTCTCGATGTCGGTCTCGCTGGTGTGCTCGCCCGGCCAGATGCATCCACGCGGGCAATCGCGTGGGAACCAGAAGGTCGGCAGGTGGCGGGTGTCGACGGCCCAGACCGCGGGCTCGGCCGACGTGTTCGTCGCTGGGACATGTGGCTCGAATCGGCGCAACCCGGGGTCCTCGCTCACGTGCCACAGCCCGAACTCGCCCTCGCCCGCGTACGGCGGCGCAGGTGACCTGGCCAGGCGTTCGAAGGGGTCGACGGACATCGCAACCACAGGAATAGCGCGATTGGGGCACACTGTCGGTCCGGACGAGCCAATGGGGGCGCGGTGTCCAGCATTCCTGCATCGATCGACGAGGTGACCAGCGACTGGTTGTCCGAGGTGACCGATCTCGACGTGACCGGCGTCGAGAGCGCCGAGATCATCGGCGTCGGCGTCGGCGTGAGCAGCGCCGTCTACCGGCTCCGACTCCACGGCGACGGCGTGCCCGAGACGCTCGTGCTCAAGCTCCCGGCCCTCGACGAGGCCGCGGTGTTCACGTCGACGCTCCTCCGGATGTACGAGCGCGAGGTGAAGTTCTTCCACGAGATCGCCGGCCTCTCACCGATTCGGGTCCCCAGGGGCTACGGCGGCGAGGTGTCCGAGGACGGCGCCAGCTACTACCTGCTCATGGAGGACATGGGAGGGCATCGGCTCGTCGACCAGAACCTCGGCATGGACATCACCGATGCCGAGCAGAGTGTCGACGAGTTGGCGACGTTCCACGCGACGTTCTGGGGCAAGGCCGAGAAGTACGTCGACACCGGTGCGGCAGTGAGCCTCGCCGACGAGGTCTACCCAGCGGTGCTCCCGCTGGTCTTCGGCGAGGGGTGGGAGAAGGTCAGAGCCGGGATGGAGGTTCATCCGGCCATCGCCGAGGTCGCGCCGCGGTGGACCGATGCGATGCCCCGCCTGCTCACCCACCTCAGCACGGCCCCGACGACGGTCATCCACGGCGACTATCGCGCCGACAACATCTTCTTCGATGCCGATGGCAGGGTCGTGCTGCTCGACTTCCAGCTCACGGGGCTCGGATCCGGGTGCTACGACCTGTCCTACTGCGTGACCCAGAGCCTGGTCACCGACGTCGCGGCAGCCAACGAGAGGGCGCTCTTCGACCGCTACGTGGCCGGTCTGATCGCTCACGGTGTGCCCGAGGCCGAGACGGCCCGGCTGTGGGACGACTACCGGATCGGCGCGCTCTTCTGCCTCGTGTATCCCATGGTCGCCAGTCGGGGGATGGACCTCGATGATCCTCGGCAGTTCGCACTGATCGACAGCATGAACAGCCGCTTCGCCCGGGCGCTGGTCGAGCTCGAGCTCGCCGACCTGCTCTGATCCCGCGCCGGGATGGAACACGACTACGACGTGCTCGTCGTCGGAAGCGGATTCGGGGGCAGCGTCAGCGCACTCCGGCTGACCGAGAAGGGCTATCGGGTCGGGGTCATCGAAGCCGGTCGACGGTTTGCCCAGACCGACTTCCCGAAGACCAACTGGAATCTGCGTCGGTTTCTCTGGCTCCCACAGGTGGGCCTGCGCGGCATTCAGCGGCTGACGCTGCTGAAGGACGTCCTGGTGTTGTCGGGTGCGGGGGTCGGCGGCGGTTCGCTGGTCTACGCCAACACGCTGTACGAGCCGCTCGAGCCCTTCTACCGAGACCCCCAGTGGGGCCACATCACCGACTGGCACGCCGAACTCGCGCCGTTCTACGACCAGGCTCGGCGCATGCTGGGCGTCGCCGAGAATCCGACGATGACCCCGGCCGACGAAGTGATGGCCGAGGTCGCCGACGAGATGGGCGTGGCCCACACGTTCCATGCGACGCCGGTCGGTGTGTGGTTCGGCACCCCGGGTGAGACCGTGCCCGACCCCTACTTCGGGGGTGAGGGCCCCGATCGAACCGGGTGCATCGAGTGCGGGGGCTGCATGGTCGGTTGCCGGCACGGAGCCAAGAACACCCTCGACCGCAACTACCTCTGGCTGGCCGAGCGCAACGGGGCCCAGGTCCTCCCGGGCCGGCAGGTCGTCGATGTCGAGGTCCTCCCCGGCGGCGGGTACCGCATCGACACCGAGAGACCCGGTGCCTGGCTCCGGAAGCGGCCGGAGTCGTTCACCGCAGCGCAGGTGGTGTTCTCTGCCGGTGTGCTCGGCACGGTCGAACTGCTCCTGGCGCTGCGCGAGTCGGGCCGCCTGCCGAAGCTGTCGCCCCGCGTCGGCGAGGTGGTCCGGACGAACTCCGAGGCCATCCTCGGCGCCCAGAGCCGAAGCCCCGATCGCGACTTCAGCCGCGGGGTCGCCATCACGTCGTCGTTCCACCCCGATTCGGACACGCACGTCGAGCCGGTGCGGTACCCGAAGGGCTCGAACGCCATGGGCTTGCTGGCCACCATCCTGGTCGACGGTGGCGGCCGCCTGCCGCGACAGGTCCGCTTCGTCGCCGCCGCGCTGCGCCACCCGCGAGCCTTTCTTCGATCGCTGTCGGTCCACCGCTGGTCCGAGAAGACCATCATCCTGCTGGTGATGCAGACACTCGACAACAGCATCCGCATCGTGCGGAAGGGGCGCAGACTCACGAGCGAACAGGGACACGGCGAACCGAACCCGACCTACATCCCCATCGCCAACGAGACGGCACGCGTGACGGCCGATCACATCGACGGCCAACCCAGCAGCGCCTGGAACGAGGTCATGCTCGACGTCCCGACCACGGCGCACATCATCGGCGGCGCCTGCATCGGCGAGACCGCTGCCGACGGGGTCATCGACCCGTATCAGCGACTGCACGGCCATCCCGGTCTCCATGTCGCCGACGGGGCGGCCGTCAGCGCCAACCTCGGGGTGAACCCTTCGTTGACCATCGCCGCGATGACCGAACGAGCGATGGCCCTGTGGCCCAACAAGGGCGAGCCCGACGGCCGGCCTTCGATCGGAGAGGAGTATCGACGCATCGAGCCGATCTCCCCTCGGCGCCCGGCCGTTCCTGAGGGCGCGCTGGCCGAACTGCGCGTCTCGGGCCGACGCTGATCCCCCATCGGGTGGGTGGGGCCGCGACCAACCCGGCTCCCACCTTCGTTAGCGTGACCCGGTGAGCGATTGGATTCCACCGTCGGACCCGCCCGGTCCGCCCCCGACACCGCCGATGCCGAGCGGGCCGCCGCAGCGGGGCCAGAACCCATCGGCGGTGTCCTTTCCGCCGCCTTCGGCCCCGCCGGTCGGCGCCTGGCAGCCGGTCGACGGCGATCCGCCTCCGGGTCAGTCGAAGTGGATCATCGCACTCGTGACCCTGGTCATCGTGGCCGTGGTGGTCGGCCTGGCCGTGTTCGTCGCCTCGTCCGAGCCGGAGGACAACGACGTGGCGAGCGACGTCGGCATCCAGGACGAGCCGGCCATCCCTTCTCCCGAAGATCCGGCCACCGAGACCGACTTCGACGTCGTCATCGACGATCTGATCGAGTTCGTCGAAGCCGAGCGCGGGCTCGAGTTCGCCAAGCGTCCGGTCGTGACGTTCCAGGACGACGCCGCGTTCGAAGCCGGCCTTCGCGAGATCCTCGACGACGACATCACGCAAGAGGACCTCGACCTCCAACTCGCCTACTTCCGGGCCCTGGGCCTCGTGGACCGTGAGGCCGACATGGCCGCGATCATCGATCAGCTCTACTCGGGATCGGTGCTGGGCTACTACTCGACCGACACCAGGGAGCTGTTCGTCCGCGGTGGCGAACCCACGCCGTACGCACGGCAGACCCTGGCTCACGAGCTCGTGCACGCGCTCGAAGACGAGCACTTCGGCATCGATCGCGAGGAGTTCGAGGACACCGAGGACGAGCAGGGGCTCGGGTTCCTCGGCCTGTCCGAGGGAAGCGCCGAGTTCATCGGCCAGCGCTACGAGGCGTCGCTCTCCGACGACGAGCGGCGCGAGCTGTTCGCCGAGCAGGCCTCGTTCGGCGCCGATGCCGACATCAGCGGCATCCCGTTCTTCCTGTTCGACAACCTGACCGCACCCTACGCCGAGGGTCCCGAGTTGATCGCGGCGATCCTCGCCGACGGTGGGCAGCCGGCCCTCGACGCGGCGTTCGACGATCCGCCGATCACGAGCGAGCAGTTCCTCGAGCCCGACACGTACCTGGCGGGCGAGGGTCCCGTCGACGTGGAACCGCCACCGGCCGATGGGCCCGAGATCGAGCGGGGGGCCTACGGGGCGCTGTTCTGGAGATCGCTCTTCTTCGCCGAAGTGGCGCCCCAGACGGCGGCGCGTGCCGTCGAGGGCTGGGGAGGTGACGCCGGGGTGTTGTACGACGACGGCGATCAGAAGTGTGTGCGGGTCAACCTCGTCGGCGACACCGAACGCGACACCGACGAGCTGTTCGAGGCCATCCAGGAGCGGGGTGGGGCCGGTGCCGAGGACTTCTCGGCCGATTCGAGCGACGGGCTGATCACCGTCACCAGCTGCGGCTGAACGAGACCCTCAAGGCTTCATCACAGCCCGTTCACACTCGGGCCCCAGACTCCCGGGGGTGAACGACGAACAGGCGGTCATCTGGTTGCTCCGACGGGCGGGGTTCGGCGTCCATCCGGCCCGCATCGAAGCCGACCTGGCGGCCGGACCCGACGCCCTGCTCGACGCCTTCGTCGATCCGGAAGCTGCCGGCGTTCCGCTTCTCCCCGACCCGTGGGACGACGAGCGATACCGCGACTACCAGGCGCTCGAGCCCGGGGATCGCCTTGCGTTCACGTCGCAGTTCATCGATCGGGTGGTGGCCAGTGAACGGGGGCTGGAGGACTGGATGGCCTTCTTCTGGCACGACCACTTCGCGGTCCGAATCCAGGTGGTTCGTCTCCCGCTGCTCATGGCCGGCCACATGCGGCTGCTCCAGCGCCATGCGCTCGGCAACTTCGGTGATCTCCTGCGTGAGGTGACCACCGACGCGGCGATGCTCGTCTCCCTCGACGGGGGACGCAGCACCGGCGGCGATCCCAACGAGAACTACGGGCGCGAGCTGCTCGAGCTCTTCAGCCTCGGCGTCGGGAACTACACCGAGGACGACGTGCGGGCCGCGACGGTCGCCCTCACCGGATGGACCGTGCAACAGGTCGCCGGCGAGGTCGCGTTCGTTCCCAGGCGTCATGACCCGACGCCGCAGACCCTCCTGGGCCAGTCGGTGGCCGACGTCGACTCGGTGATCGATGCGGTGCTCGCCCATCCGGCGTGCGGCCCGTTCATCGCCGGCAAGCTCGCAGCCGACCTGCTCGGTCCCGACGTCGACGAGGCGCTGGTCGATCGGCTCGGTCGTGACTTCGCCGCCGGCGGCTACGAGATCGCCCCGCTGGTCCGGAGCGTGCTGGAAGCCGGTCTCGACGGAGCGGCCGGCGAGATGATCGGCGCGCCGTTTCCGTGGCTCGTGGCCGCCCTGCGGGCCTCGGGGGCCCAACTGCCCGACCAGGCGAAGGTCGGCGGCGCCGCGCTCCTCGGACAGGTGCCGTTCTCGCCGCCGAACGTCGCAGGCTGGCCGGACGGCGACGCCTGGTTGGCATCGTCGTACCTCGTCGCTCGATTCCGCTTCAGCGCAGGGATCGCCGCGACGGCACCACCCGAGAGCGCCGTGCGTGCGGCCGCCACCCACCGTCGCTTCGATGACCTCGCCCTGCTGCTGGGCCGACCCGACGGCTTCAGCGCCGCCACGCTCGCGGGGTTCGACCGTGTGGCCGACGCCACGGGAACCGGTGTGCTGGCCGCCGCACTCAACGCCCCCGACCTGATCCTGGTGTGAACGATGACCGAACCGATGCAACCCTCCCGCCCGACCCGACGCGCCTTCCTCGGACTCGCCGGTGGAGCTGCCGCGGCCGGCGGGGCCGTCTGGCTCGGCCTCGATCGTGCCGCCGACGACTCTGTCGCCCGACCCGAGGCGACGACGTCCACATCGACCCTGGCGTCGACTGCCGGGCACATCCTCGTGGTGCTGCAGCTCGACGGCGGCAACGACGCCCTGAACACCCTCGTGCCCGCATCTCTCGGGTCCTACCGCGATGCCCGTCCCGAGCTGGCGGTCGCCGACAACGACCTCGTCGCGCTGTCCGGCACCGACGCGTGGGCGCTCCACCCCGCTCTTGCCCCGCTGGCCTCACGATGGGATGCAGGAGAGTTCGCCGCGCTCGCCTCGATCGGGTTCGAGGACGCCAGCCGCTCGCACTTCGTGGCTCGGGACTGGTGGTCGGCCGGGACGGCCGGGCCGGCCGACACCGGCTGGCTCGGACGTTGGCTCGACGCGACCGCCGGCGGTGACCCACAGGCCGACGCCCTGCGAGCGATCGCCATCGGAAGTGGGGCTCCGACGCTTCGTGCCCAGGCCGCACCGAGCACGTCGATGCGAACGATCGAGTCCTACTCGCTGCAACTCCCCCGAGGGGGAGACCCCGGCCCGCAGGCGGAGGCATGGGACGCGTCGGCAGCGAGCGGGTCCGATGGACTCCGTGGCCTGGTCGACGAGGCGATTCGCACCACCCTCGGGTCCGTCGAGCGGCTCGACGCCGCCCTCGGCGACGACGACGGCGAGAACCTGAACGTGGGGGTGCTCGACGAGCGCGCCGTCACCGACGGGTTGGCCGCTGCGGCGTCGATCATCGAGGCCGATCTGGGCACGCAGGTGCTGGTCGTCGGAGCCGACGGCTACGACACCCACAGCGGGCAGGCCGCGCGCCACGAGGCGCTGCTCGAGGATCTCGCGCGGGGCATCGACGGGTTCTTCGATCGGCTGGGCGCCCGGTCCGCCGACGTCGTCGTCGTCACCACGAGCGAGTTCGGTCGCCGGGTCGAGGAGAACGGCAGCGGCGGCACCGACCATGGTCGGGCCGGGACCCAACTGCTCGTCGGGCCCGGCATCGCCGGCGGTCGGGTGGTGGGCGAGGTCGACCTCGACCGGCTCGAGGACGGCGACCTCAGACCGGTCATCGACACCCGGTCCTTGTACGCCGTGGCGCTCGATTGGCTGGGTGGCCCCACCGACGAGATCCTCGACGGGACCTTCGACCGGTTCGACCTGCTCGCCTGAGTCAGGCTCGCCAACGCACCCATCCGTCGACCGTGCGTTCGACGAGCCGCAGCGCCCAGCGGAGCGGCCGGAGCGGGAACCGCAGGATCCCCAGCCCTCGCCGCGACTCCTGCCCGGCCGCTGCGGTGACTGCGGCGATCCTGGTCACGGTCGAGACGAACAGCGGTGTGTCGGTCTCGTCGGCGAGTCGCTCGCCGCCGATCTGCCACGCGTCGAACAGGTCGTGGATCCGATGCCCGGGAATCTGGCCGTCGACCAGGGCCTCGTCGACCAGACGGCGGAAGCGTGCAGCCTCGGCGCTGACCGCCGCCCCTTCGGCCCGACTCTCCTCGACTGCCGCAGCGAGTCGGGGCAGTTCGTCGTGGAGGATGTCGTGATGCAGCCGGCGGGTGACGGCCCGGAGCGCGACGGGGAGCGATCCGGGGACTTCGGGGTCGTCATCGGCGATCCACGCCAGTTCCTCGGCCGCACTGGCCCGTTCCTCGGCCCAGTGTTCGGCCAGTGCCGCGGCACTCGGGCTGGCGGTGTCGGTGACCACCCCTTCGATGGCATCGAGCACGGCGTCGACTCGTTCGTCGGCGGGAAGGTGGGCGAATCGCTGGCCCAGGCGTTGCGGATCGAGGACCACCCGGGTGAGTCGGGTGGCCCCGTCGAGCCGGCCCCAGGTCCAGTCGTTGGCACGCCAGGACCGCTTGTAGAACGCGCCGAAGTGAGCAGCTTGGGCTCCGGCGAGCTTGGCTGCCGGATCGTTTCTCGAGGGGTCGAGTGGGCTCTCGGCTTCCGCGGAGATCTGGATCAGCTCCGCGGTCTGTTCCCGGGTCGTGGTGTCGGCATCGACGGCCACCTGGACGACGAACAACGCGAGGAGCGCCTCGACAACGTGCTCGATGGCGTCGCTCCCTTCGGCCGACGCAGGTGCGGCCAGCACGGTCACCAGGTCGCGGAGCTCTCGAGCGACCGATGTGCCGGCCCGATCGAGGATGGCCTCGAGGGTGGGCGCGGCACCGGTCACCAATGTGGCCAGCCACGACGCGAGGTAACCGAGGTGGCGGCGAGCGTCGTCGCCGTCGATCGGTCGGGCGAGCCCCATGAGCGAAGCCGCCCGGTCGAGTGACGACCGGTAGGTAGCGACGACCTTGGGCTCGACGAGTTCGGCGCGCTCGACTTCGTCGTCGGGGGCCACCGGCCACGACGCGAACATGTCGTCGGCCCAATCGCCGAGCATCGATTCGACGCGGCCTCGACGGGCGAGGATCCGCACGTCCCAGTACTGATCGGACAGCGCCCGCAGTTCGCTCACGTCGCGACGGACGCGGTTGAGCAGCGCCCGGTCCTGTCGCAGCTCGGCTCGGCGGTCGTGGGCGACCTCGTCGGACGCGAGTGACATCGCCGACTGGACACGCCGGATCAGATCGCCCACGGTCGACACCGAGTACTCGACCGCCGAGATGCCCCATGGCCACGCGTCGATGGGCACCTGCGGCACGCCCGAGCGGTCCGCCGGCGGCGCTGGCAGCCACATCGCGCTCGCGGCAGCCTGCTCCATCCGTCGTTCGACCGCTCGCCAGTCGAACCCGGCGTCGACGTCGAGGCTGCCTGCTCGGCTGGTGATCCGGTTCGACGTCCGTCGACCCAGGTCGGAGCTTCGCCGCGATGCGAACACCGGGTACAGCCGTCCGGCCAGGGCAGTGAGTGCGCCTGGTTCGTGTGCGGCTTCTCGAACCAGCTCCCGCCGCACGCGTTGCTGTCCTTCGACCCGGTGGTTGGTGGCCCGCAACTCGGTCAACGACGCCGACACCGACTGCTGGTTGGGGAGATCGAGGATGCTGCGGCCGAGCACGTGGCGAACCGACGGCGGTTCACCCGGTTCGGCGGGCGCGGTGCTCGCGGGTGGCCCGGGGTCGGGCTCGACGGACAGGAGCACCCTGCGGGTCTCGTTGCGCGCCGGCTGGGCGTACATGGCATCGAGCGCCGGCTCGATGGGCTGGTTCATCACGATGCCGCCGTCGACCGCCCACCGGTTGGTCGACAGATCGACGACGTCGCTGAGGTCGACCTTCCCGTCGGTGGGCGACACCGCGAGGTAGCTGGCCTCGAAGGCACCGGGAAACGATGCCGACGTCCGCGCTGCGACAGCGAGGAGGTTCTCGGTTCCCGGTCGGCGGAGGTCGCGCCCCTCGAAGCGGAACAGCGCCAGGTGCTCGGTCTCGCTGAGCAGCGAGCCGACGTCGTCGCGGTGCACCCGAGGTTCGCCTTCGAGCAGCGATGCCGTCAGCAGCAGCACCAGGTCCGACTCCTGCGCCGGATCGCGCTCGACCACGTCGACGCAGGCCGGCGCGAGCCATCGGCGCAGCATCTGTGCGAGCTCGGGGAGCAGGTAGTCGTCGCCCCGCATCAGCGATGGCGGTGCGTCTTGGTCGGTCGGTCGGAGCAGCGCCGCCAGCGAGCCGAGCTCGAGCCAGGTGTCCCGCATCTGGGCGACGGTGTCGACGTCGAGGTCCGAGACGGTCGCGGCGGCGAGCATCGCCCCGTTGATGCCTCCGGCGCTCGTGCCGCTCACGATGTCGACCACGGCGGTCGACCCCATGAGGTCGAGGAGGTCGCCCCAGGCGCCGTCGGCGCACGCAAGACGCCGGATCTCGAGGGTCACGCCACCCATCCACACGGCAAGGCTCACGCCGCCGGTCATGGCGACCGCGCAGCGCAGCTCCTGGCGGTCGTCGCGATCAAGCTGCGGGAGGCTCACCGCGATGATGCTGTCAGACCCGCAGGGTCAGTTGCCGATGCCGAGGTCCTGCATGCTCGACCCCGACGCCGTCTTGTCAGCCACGGTGTCGAGCGCACCCTCGAAGTCCTCGTTGGCCGCCATCGCCGCCATGCGCTTCGGGATCGCCTGCATCACGTAGTCGTCGGGCAGCGCGGGAGCGTCGTCGACCTTGCGGGCCATGGCCTCGGCGATGATCGGCGCCCAGTGCTCGTCCTTGCGCTTCTGGATGTCGACGTCGCGCTCGGCGAACTCGGGAAGGATCTCGATTCCGAACTTCTCGATGCTCTCCATGATGTGCTCGTGGCGGTTCTTGCCGGCCTGCATGATGAAGATGACCTGGTCGACCCCCGCCTCCTCGTACCGGCGAAGGAACTGGCGGATCTGTTCGGGAGTCCCGACCGCGCCGCGGAGGCCCTCCTCGTTGCCGGAAGCCGCCTTGGCCCCGAGGACCTGTTTCTTCTCGGCGATCGCGGCCTCGGGGGAGTAGCCCATCTTGTCGCGGCGCTCGACGAACTCTTCCCACACGTCGGTCCGGGCCGGGCGGTGATCGCCGAACACGTAGTAGTGAGCCAGCGAGTAGCCGAAGAAGTTGCCGCCTTCGAGCCCACGAGCGATGGCCTCGTCCTCGTCGTCGTGCACCATCATCGGCGTCACACAGGCCACGTTCGGGTTGATGGACCGGCCGACGGGAACACACGTGTCGCGGAGCGTCTTCTCGTAGTCGGCGATCCAGGTCTTCGCTTCTTCGGGGTCGATGAAGGCGAAGGTGAGCGCGCCGATGCCCTTCTGGGCGGCGAGCAGGATCGTGTCGCGACGCGAGCAGGCGACCCAGAGCGGTGGGTGCGGCTTCTGGCGCGGTTTGGGAACCACGTTGCGGGGCGGCATCGAGACGAACTCGCCCTCGTGGCCCGTGAAGGGCTCTTCGGTCATGCACCGAACCGCTACCTCGAGGCCCTCGAGCCAGGCCTCGCGCTTGCGGTCGTACGGGATCTCGAACCCGCCGAGCTCGGCCTCCGAGGACGATTCGCCCGACCCGAAGTCGACCCGACCGTTCGACAGCAAATCGAGCGTCGCCACCCGTTCGGCCGTCCTCGCCGGGTGGTTGTAGCCCGGCGCGGTCTGGATGATGCCGTGGCCGAGCCGGATGTTGGTGGTCCGCTGGCTGCACGCCGCCAGGAAGATCTCCGGCGCGGAGGAGTGGCTGTACTCCTCGAGGAAGTGATGCTCGACCTCCCAGACGTGCGAGAACCCCATCTTGTCCGCCAACTCGACCTGATCGAGCGCGTCCTGCATGAGCTGGTACTCACTGTCCTCGGTCCAGGGCCGGGGAAGCTGGTGTTCGTAGAAGATGCCGAACTTCATGTCGGCACCGTAGCCACGCGTGATCAGGTCTGCAGCGGCTTGAGCACGTCGGCCACGCGGGCGATCTCGGTGTCCCAACCGTCGGGCTCGACCACGGGCACGACCACGAACTTCGACGCGCCGGCCTCGACGTAGCGCTCGATGAGCTCGGTTGCGGCGTCGAGGTCGGCCGCGATCATGTCGTTGGGGTCGACCCCGGGCCGGCGCTTGGCCGCCAGCGCGGCGAACATCTCGGGCACCTCGCCGTCGGCGTAGGGGAAGAGGACCCCGAAGTGCTCGTCCTCGATCTGGCGGCCGACCGCTTCTGCGTGCTCGTTGATGATCGGGATCCCGCGTGCGACGTCGTCGGGTGTGCAGAACGAGGGCAGCCAGCCGTCGGCCAGCTGCCCGCAGCGACGGAGCGCCGAATCGGCGGTGCCGCCGAGCCAGACCTCGACCGGGTCCTGCACGGGGAACGGGCGGACCGAGGCCGCCTCGTAGTGGTAGTGCTCGCCCTCGTGGTCGACGGACGCTTCGGACCAGAACCGCCGGAGGAGCGGCAGGGCCTCGTCGAACATCGACGCCCGAGCCCTCCGATCCACGCGGAACGCCTGCTGCTCACGCGGATCGACGATGCCCAGTCCGAAGGCGGGGAGCATGCGACCCCCCGAGAGTCGGTCGAGGGTGGCCAATTCCTTGGCGAGCAGCATCGGGTTTCGGCCGGGAAGCACCATCACGCTCATCCCGAACTTGAGGCGCTCGGTGCGGGCTGCGGCGAAGGACATGGCGACCAGCGGGTCGGGGCAGTCACCGGTGATGCGCTCGGACAACCACAGCGAGTCGAACCGGTGCGCTTCGAGCGCATCGACCAACGAGGAGAGTCGCTCGCGGTCGTTGGTCTGCGATCGGGTGCCGAGCCCGTAGCCGATGCGGATCTTCATGGGAACGAGTCTGCCGCGGCAACGCGGACCCCGGCGCCGTCGGCCGTAGATTCGCCCCTGTGACCGAGCCGTCGCCATGGGCCGAGGACGACGACGTCGATCCCGAACGACTCGAGGTGTGCGGCTACTGGCGGTGCGGAGAGCTGTTCGAACGACGGTCGGCGAACCACCGCTTCTGCCGCAAGGCCTGCCGGAGCCGACAGCACAAGTGGGAGCGTGCTCAGGCCAGACGAGCTACTCGAGGTTGACGTCGAGGTCGAGCCCGAAGTGCTGCTCGAAGACGGCGAAGTACTCGGCGTCGTCCTCGATGGCACCCATCGCCACCCACTCGGCGTCGCTGATCTGGTCTCGTCCGGCGATGAGCTCGTCGCCACCCCAGGCGCACGGCCATCGCATCTGGCCTGTCTCGTCGGCGAGTGCGGTCGCCACCACGTCGGCGACCTCGTCGGCACTCACGTTGGCGGCGATGCCGGCCGCGTAGAACTGCATCATCCGGCGGTACTCGGTCTCGTAGACCGTCGGGCTCGGGTTGTCGGTGTTCTTCGCCAGCATGGCCGTCCGCGTGACGCCCGGTTCGATGACCAGGACGCGGATCCCGAACGGGACGACCTCCTGGGCCAGGTTCTCCGACAGACACTCGACCGCCCACTTCGAGCTCGCATAGACGGTCTGGCCGATGGCGGCCAGGTGGCCGGTCACCGAGCTGATGTTCACGATGGTCCCCGAGCCGGCCTCCCGCATGTGGGGGAGGGCGGCCTGGCAGGTCCGCACGATGCCCCAGTAGTTGGCATCGAACACGGCCTTTCCAGCTTCTATGTCGATGTCTTCGGTGGTGGCGTTCAGGGCGATTCCAGCGTTGTTGACGAGGATGTCGATGCCGAGGCCGTCGGCGATCACCTGCTCGATCGCCGCGTCGACCGATTCGGTGTCGGCCACGTCGCAGATGACCGGGGTCACCTCGACCTGGCGCTCGCCGGCCAGCCGGGCCAGCTTCTCGCCCTTCTCGAACGACCGCATGCCCCCGAACACCCGATGGCCGTCGGCGGCGAGTCGCAACGCGATCGCCCGTCCGATTCCCGAGTTCGCGCCGGTCACGAAGGCTGTCGTCATGGTGCGACACTACGTTTGGTCGTGCCATGCCTGCGTATCAAGACGTCTACCGCCGAAGCATCGAGGATCCCGAGGGGTTCTGGCTCGTCGAAGCCGGATTCATCGACTGGGACGCCGTGCCTTCGACCGCCCTCGATTCGACGAACGCCCCGTTCCACCGATGGTTCCCCGACGGCCGGCTGAACACCTGCCACAACGCGCTCGACCGGTGGGTCGAGGCGGGGCACGCCGACCGCATCGCGCTCGGTGCACGACTCACCGGTCACCTCGTCGCTTCGGAGGTACACCTACGGCGAACTGCGTGACGAGGTGGCCCGATTCGCCGGCGGGCTCCGATCGCTCGGCGTCGAACGCGGCGACCGGGTCCTGATCTATCTGCCGATGGTTCCCGAGGCGGCCATCGCCATGCTGGCCTGCGCGTGGATCGGCGCCGTGCACTCGGTGGTGTTCGGGGGCTTCGCCGCCCACGAGTTGGCGATCCGGATCGACGATGCCCAGCCCAAGGTCGTGCTGTCGGCGACATGCGGCGTCGAGGTCAACCGGGTCGTCGAGTACAAGCCGCTGCTGGACGCGGCCATCGACCTGGCCGATCACACGCCCGAACACTGCGTGATCCTGCAGCGGCCGCAGGCCGCCGCCACCTTCGGCGAACGCGACCTCGACTGGTGGGAGCTCTCGCTCGGGGCCGAACCGGTCGACTGCGTGAGCGTGGCGGCCACCGATCCGCTGTACGTGCTCTACACCTCCGGAACCACCGGAAAGCCGAAGGGGGTCGTGCGCGATCACGGCGGCCACGCCGTCGCCCTGCGGTGGAGCCTCGAGCACGTCTACGACGCGCACCCGGGCGACGTGTTCTGGGCCGCGAGCGACGTCGGCTGGGTGGTCGGCCACTCCTACATCGTGTACGCACCCCTGCTCACGGGCTGCACGACGATCCTCTACGAGGGCAAGCCGGTCGGGACCCCCGACCCGGGCGCGTTCTTCCGTGTGATCGAACAGCACGGGGTCGACGTCCTGTTCACTGCGCCGACGGCCTTCCGTGCCATCAAGAAGGAGGACCCCGAGGGCGCTCATGCCCGGGCCCACGACCTCTCGTCGCTCAAGACCCTGTTCCTCGCCGGTGAGCGGACCGATCCAGACACGCTCACCTGGGCCCGCGATCTGCTGGGCGTGCCGGTGATCGACCACTGGTGGCAGACCGAGACGGGCTGGCCGATCGTCGCCAACCCGATGGGCATCGAGCCGTTGCCCGTGAAGCCGGGCTCGCCCACCGTGGCCATGCCGGGCTACCGCGTCGCGGTCGTCGACGAGCACACCCTGCCGGTCCCTGCGGGACAGGAGGGGGCGATCGTGATCGAACTCCCCCTGCCGCCGGGCGCGCTCACGACGCTCTGGAACGACGACGAGCGCTACGTCGGGTCCTACCTCTCCGAGCACCCCGGGTTCTATGTCACCGGCGACGGAGGGTATCTGGACGACGACGGCTACCTGTTCGTCATGGGTCGGACCGACGACGTGATCAACGTCGCCGGTCATCGGCTCTCGACGGGCGCCATGGAGGAGGTCGTCGCCACCCATCCAGATGTCGCCGAGTGCGCCGTCATCGGGGTGGCCGACGAGCTCAAGGGTCAGGTGCCGATGGGGTTCGTCGTGCTGAAGGCCGGGGCCAGGCACAGCAACGCCGAGGTCGCTGTCCGACGTCGTGCAGTTGGTGCGCGATCAGATCGGTGCCGTTGCCGCGCTCCGCACGATCCACGTGGTGGCGCGGCTGCCGAAGACGCGCTCGGGCAAGATCCTGCGGCGCACCATGCGTGCCATCGTGGACGGCGCGGAGTTCTCGCCCCCGTCGACCATCGACGACCCGGCGGTCCTCGACGAGCTGGCCGAGCTGTTCTGAGGCCTCGACCGGTCGGCTCGTCAGGTCGACACGAGCTCGTCCATGGTGTCGAGCGAGGAGGTCAGGCCCGCCGCGGACTGCTCCATGAACGTCTCGGGGTCCTCGGGTTCGGGCAGGTCGACCTGCATGGTCATGAGCGTGAATCCATCCTGGGTCGGTTCGAAGGTCAAGGTCTGGGCGGTTGGGGCGCCGGTCGGATCGCCGTCGCCCATCACGAACCACTCGTCTGCGTCGAGACGATCCGGTCGGTCGATGTGGGTGTACGTGCCATGCCAGGCGATCGGGCCGTGCTCGGGGAGCACCATCACGTAGTGGTAGCGGCCGCCCTCGACGGGATCGGACTCGCACACCGTCATCTCCGAGCCGGGGGGAGCGCCGGATGGGAACCAGACGCGGAGGTCGTCGGGGTCGGTGAAGGCGCGGAAGACGCGATCGGGTCGGGCACCGAAGACACGGAGGCATCGATAGGACGAGGCATCGTCGCTGAGTTCGATCTGGGTCGACCCGCGTCGGGCGTCGAGGGTCGACAGGTCGGGCGGCAGCGTGCGGTCGATCATGGGGAATACTCCTCGCGTGGGTCGGGGTCAATCGCTGGCCTCAGCCGAGGCGCTCGGTCGCTCCGAAGTGGGCGTCGAGGCACTCGGCGAAGCCGACCCGGGGCGCGTCGGTGAGCGGCTCGAATCCGCCGGCGGCCACCAACTCGTCTTCGCACTCGACCAGCGTGGCCTCCCGGAGCTGCCACGGTGGGTGATCGACGCGGGCGCGACGGACGCGGCCGGCCGTGTGGGTGTGGGCGAACCAGCGAGCGGTGAGGAACAGGTCGAGCCCGGAGTCGGGCACGCCGGTCGGTTCGCCGATGTCGATCACGACCCGGCTGGTGGCCGGGGACCTCGGCCAGCGGCGCCGAAGGGTCTCGTAGATCCGCCGGTCACCGTCGGCGGTGAAGGTCATCCTGCTCCAGACGTACGGGAACTTCTTCATCCACCGGGCTCCGGCCACGATGGCCAGCCGCTGAGCCTCGAGCGATGCGAACCACACCCCTCGGCGGCCGTCGTCGTCGACCACGTAGGTGCGGACGTTGGTCTCGGCGAAGGTCGAGATCCACGGCGCCGCCGGAATCCGGTGGGGGCGCACGCCACGCATCACGAACGGCACGAGCGACACCCATCCCTGGTCCTCGAACGTGTCGACGCGGAGGCCGGAAGGAAGCTGCGCCTGGACCGCTGCGGGATCGACGGGCCAGTGGAGAAACGTCAACTCGTCCCAGATGTTGTGGATTCTGGGCGCGGACACCGTCTCGGCCACCGGCGTCAGCGGCTCGGGCGCGGTCACGAGCGGAGGGTATCGAGCGTCGCGGCCACCATCAGCGGACCGATCACCTGCTCACTCGCGTCGGAGTAGTGGATGCCGTCGGGCCGCAGCTCGACCCCGTCGATCTCGGTGCGGCAGCGGCCGTCGGGGCAGACGATCCGGTCCTCGGCCACCACCACCACGTTCGGATTCGACGCTGCCAGCGTCGTCAACAGGTCTCGGTAGACGGCGATCCGGTCGTTGGTCGGTCCCGGCTCGTCGACCGCCACCTCGGCCGGCATCGAGTAGGCGACGATGGCGCCACCCGAGCCGAGCCGATCGGCCGACTCGGTCAGCAGGTCGAGGTAGACCTCGGGATCGTCCTCGGGCACGATCTCGGTCCCGTCGGGGAGCTGCCGGCGGAACGAATCGGCGTGCGCGACGACGAGCACGAGATCGGGGTCGACCTCGGCGATCACCGTATCCTGCCGGTCGAGTTGCTCGGGACAGCTCTCGGCGAAGGCAGGCACCGAACCGTCCTCGGTGACCGCCACGCCGGTCGTCACGCCGCACCCGGGATGGGTGGCCAGCGTGGCGTCGATGCCTTGTGCCGAGAACGCGGCGGCGAGGCCGTCCTCCATCGACGTGCCGACGCTGTCGCCGACGACGACGACCGAGTCGATGCGGACGCCGCCGGCGACCACCGGAGGATCGGCGGTTCCGGACGCGTCGACGGTGCGGACGTCGGCGGGCTCGGCCACGGCGAACTGGCTGGTGGTGGCACCGAGGGTGGCGACCACGTACAGCGCGGCGACACCCAGCGGCAGCGCCGGCCACCACCGGGGGAGGGGCGCATGGGATCGACGGACGGGCTGTTCGACGAACCGGTACGACAGCCACGTCAGCCCGAACACGAGGGTGAGGCGGACCAGCGTCGATGCTGCGCGGTGGGAGGCCGAGACGCTCGTCGGTCAGGAACACCTGAACCGGCCAGTGCCAGAGGTACAGCCCGTAGGAGCGCTTGCCGATCTCGACGAGCGCACGATTGCTCAGGCCCGGCAACGATCCGAAGCGCGCACATCCGGCCACGGCCACCGCGGTGACGATCGCGAACAGCACCAGGCCACCGGGATAGAAGCCTGCGTCGTCGTCGGTGACGACGAACATCGCCCCGCCGATCGCAGCCGTGGCGACGAGGGGGACGAGCGGGGTCGGGGCGAGACGGCGCACGAGCTTCGGGCGGCGGTCGGCGAGGACGGCCAGGATGGCGCCGACCATGATCACGTGGAGTCGGGTGCCGGTGCCGTAGTAGATCCGCGAGAGGTCGCCGTCGATCGCCGACATGGCCCACACCGAGGTGAGGAAGATGACGATGGCCAGCGGTCCGAGCAGGCGCCGGCGCCAGGCCAGCACGCCCACCACGATGAGGGGCCATGCCAGGTAGAACTGCTCCTCGATGGCGAGGGACCAGAGGTGGCGGAGCGGCGACGGGTCGGCGAAGGTGTCGAAATAGCTGTCGTCCTGGAGGATGAGTCGCCAGTTGAGGACGTACGCGAGGGTGGCGAAGGCGTCGCCGCGGAGCCGGGCGAGTTGATCGGTCGGGGTCCACGCCCAGCCTGCGATCGCGACCGCCGTCAACACCGTCAGCACCGCCGGCCCGAGCCGACGGGCGCGACGCCGCCAGAAGCGCCGGAGGTCGATGTGGCGGTCGCGGCGCTTCTCTCGCAGCAGCAGTGACGTGATCAGGAACCCGCTGATGACGAAGAACACGTCGACGCCGAGGAAGCCGCCCGGCAGGCGGTCGGCTTCGGCGTGGTAGACGACGACCGCCAGCACCGCGACGGCCCGGAGGCCATCGAGGGACGACAGATAGGTCAGGCTGCGGGCCTCGAACCGCGGTCGACCCCTGGCCTGGCGTCGCTGCGGAGGGTCTCCATCGGTCGTCGAGCGGTTCAGCTCCGCAGCGTCACCGGAGTCGAGACGGTGGCGAAGAAGTCGTTGCCCTTGTCGTCGACGACGATGAACGCCGGGAAGTCGCGGACCTCGATCTTCCAGACGGCTTCCATGCCCAGCTCGGGGTACTCGAGCACTTCGACCGAGGTGATGCAGTCCTGGGCGAGGCGGGCTGCCGGCCCACCGATCGACCCGAGGTAGAAGCCGCCGTGGGTGGCGCACGAGTCGGTGACCTGCTGGCTGCGATTGCCCTTGGCGAGCATGACCATCGAGCCGCCGGCCGCCTGGAACTGCTCGACGTAGGCGTCCATCCGGCCGGCCGTCGTCGGCCCGAAGCTGCCGGAGGGCATGCCTTCGGGGGTCTTGGCCGGACCGGCGTAGTAGATCGGGTGGTCGCGGAGGTACTGCGGCATCTCCTCCCCGGCGTCGAGCCGCTCCTTGATCTTGGCGTGAGCGATGTCGCGGCCCACCACGAGCGTTCCGGACAGCGCCAAGCGGGTCTTCACGGGGTAACGGCTGAGCTGGTTCCGGATGACGTCCATCGGCTGGTCGAGGTCGACCTGCACCACGTCGTCGGAGAGATGCTCGTCGGTCATCGCCGGGAGGAATCGAGCGGGATCGCGCTCGAGTTGCTCGATGAAGATGCCCTCGGCCGTGATCTTGCCGAGCGCTTGGCGGTCGGCCGAGCAGCTCACCGCGATGGCGACCGGGCACGAGGCGCCGTGTCGCGGCAGCCGAATCACCCGCACGTCGTGGCAGAAGTACTTGCCGCCGAACTGCGCGCCGATCCCGAACTCCTGGGTCTGAGTGAGGATCTCGGCCTCGAGCTCGACGTCACGGAATCCGTGGCCGAGCTCGCTCCCGGTGGTCGGCAACGAGTCGAGATAGTGGGCCGATGCGTACTTGGCGGTCTTGAGGGCGTACTCCGCCGACGTGCCACCGATGACCACCGCGAGGTGGTAGGGCGGGCAGGCCGCGGTGCCCAGCATCCGGAGCTTCTCGTCGAGAAAGGCGCGGAGCGAGTCGGGGTTGAGGAGTGCCTTGGTCTCCTGGAACAGGTAGCTCTTGTTCGCGGACCCGCCGCCCTTGGCCATGAAGAGGAACTTGTAGGCGTCGCCCGGGGCGGCGTAGAGCTCGATCTGAGCCGGGAGGTTGGAGCCGGTGTTCTTCTCGTCCCACATCGTCAGCGGCGCCATCTGCGAGTAGCGCAGGTTCGAGGTCGTGTAGGTGTCGAAGATCCCCTGCGACAGGGCCCGCTCGTCGTCGCCACCGGTCAGGACCCGTTCGCCCCGTTTGCCCATCACGATGGCCGTGCCCGTGTCCTGACACATCGGGAGCACCCCACCCGCAGCCACGTTGGCGTTCTTGAGCAGGTCGAGGGCCACGAAGTGGTCGTTGTCGGAGGCGTCGGGGTCGTCGAGGATCCGGCGCAACTGTTCGAGGTGGCTGGTGCGCAGGTAGTGCGCGATGTCGGTGAACGCCTCACGGGCGAGCCGCGTGAGGGCGGCCGGCTCGACCACGAGAAACGTGCGGCCGGCTGCGTCGACCGTCGAGACCCCCTCGTCGGTCAGGAACCGGTACTCGGTCTCGTCGGGGCCGACCGGAAGGAGGTCGGTGTACTCGAAGTCGTCGCTCACCCGGAGAACCGTATTGCACGGCATCGCCCCGTTCGGAGCCGGTCTCAGGCCGACCGCTCGAGCAACGACCGCGCCGCATCGCGGAGGTACGGCGGCAGCACGTCGCCCCCGAGCATCCGGCGGTAGCTGTTCGCGTAGATCGTGGACGGGAGCGACTCGATGGCGTCGATCAGGTCGTTGCCACCGGGGAATCCCTCCACCGTGCGGTCGGCGGCCGCGATGCCCGCAGCGGTCACCAGGCACTTGTCGCACCGTCCGCAGTTGCCGACGCGGTCGTGGTGCTCCCAGCACACCTGGAGGTGCCGCCAGGCCAGTTCGTCGTCTCCGAGGTCGGCGATCTTCTCCTCGCGCCGCCGGTCGTGACCGACGTGGCTCACCTGCATGACGGTCGACGACCACAGCGGATCGAGGTCCCAGCGCGAACCCCACGGCCGAGCGTGCTCGATGGTGAAGCTCGACGCGAGCGCGAGCGTGCCGATCCGGTGGTCCAGGAGATGGCCGAGTGCCGCGAGCGTGCCGCCGTGGGTCCGCTCCCAGTTCACCGCGGCGAACGACGGGTGGCTCCGCAGATTCGTCTGGATCACCGCGGCATCGATCTGCCGTGCGTCCGCCACGAGTCGGATGCGTGCGATCACGTCGGCGAGGCGCGCCCCGTCGTCGAGCGGGATGTCGTAGCCCGCGGCGAACACGAGGAGGTCGGGGGTGAGTCCCGATGCGTCGAGGGCGTGGAACGAGTCGACGCCGCAGGTGAAGCAGAGGCCGGTCTCGGTCGCGGTCCGAAGCGAGCCGTCGGGTGACCGGCGGGCACGAGCCGCCGGAGGGAGGTCGGGTGAGTCCCACCACGCTCCCACGATCGCCGGCACCGCACGTGCTCCCTGAAGCCAGACAGGGTCGACGCGGTCGGCCAGCCGGAGCCGTCTTCGCTGCTGCACGGCGGCGACGAGGAGCGCCGAGCCGAACGCCTCGGGGCTCGCCCGCAGGCTGAGGTCGTCGGATCGGAACCAGATCGGGAGGCCGTCGACATCGGCCTCGACCGTCGAGGTCGTGCCGTCGAGGCTCGTGCGCACCGGCCCGACGTCGATCGACGTGCACGCCGAAATCGTCGGCTGATCGGTCGAGACCTGATCGGGGCATGCTAGAGCCGTGATGAGCGCAGCCAACCGAACCGCGCACGAACGCCCAGACGTGCCGGGTCCGGCCGACGTGGTGGCCGCGTCGGCTCCGTGGTTCGCGGCCGAGGCGCTGGTCTTCCAGCGCTATTGGGACGCCCCCTCGCGGTCGGTCGAGGCCGACCTGGTCTGGTTGCGGCGCCAGGCATACAAGGAACTGTGTGACGGGATGACGCCCCGCCTCGACGAGGTCGCCGAGGGAATCGCCCATGCCGCCGACCCACGAGCCCGGCAGGCGCTGATGGCCTCGCTGCACGAGGCACGTGAGGAACTCGACCACTTCGGCCGCTTCGCCGATGCGTTCGCCGAGCTGAGCGGGCGGCGGCTCGACCCCAGGTCGCTGTCGGCGGAGGGGGACTGGCACGCGAACCGGGAACTGGCGGAGGTCCGGGCCCGGCACGTGCAGACGTCCGGCCTCGTCGGCGTCGTGGCCTCGGCGTTCACCGAAGGCGGGTGCTGCACCCTCTATGCCGAAGGAATGGGGCGTGCCGGATGCGGCCCCGCAGATGACGTCATCGCAGCCGCATGCGGCCCCGTGTACGACGACGAGGTGGCGCACATGCGCAGCGCGCCTCTCCCTCGCATCGGACGAGTGGACCGCGTCGGAGTGGCAACGGCTCGCCCAGTTGGTCGTCGAGCAGTGCCACGCGCGGGTTCGCATGCGCGACGAGCAGTTCGGGCGACCGTTGACCGCCGGTGACTGGGCGGCGATTCAGGAAGGGTCCGTCCCGCCGCTTCCGGAGGCCTGGAGCCGATTCGGAGTCGAAATCCCTCAGGGCGAGGCGACGACCTCGGCGTAGTCGGCAGCTTGCCGGATCCCTGGGCCGGCACGGTTGGGCGGCTCGCCCGCGATGTGTCGGATCGAGACCCGGACCTGACTGAACCCGGCGGCACGGAACAGCACGTCGAGCTCTTCGGCTGACGCGAGGGGGTGGACCCGGAGCGATCGCACGTACTGCTGGGCGATGGCGCGGAGGTCATCGGCGCGGTCTCGGACCAGGGGTCGGTCGTCGGCGGCCGCTGCGGTTGACACCCGCTCGACGAACGCCGTGCCGGCGCGCACGTCGAAGGTCCCACCGGTTCCGGACGGGTCGAGCCGGGTCGAGGTGATGACGCGTCCGTCCGGCTTGACGAGACGCCGCCAGGCCTCGACCAGACCCGGCCGATCGTCTCGGGAGAACTGCGAGAGGAACGAGTGGGTGCAGATGAGGTCGAACGGGCCGGCGTGCAGGTCGCGGACGTCTTCGTGGACGAGATCGAGGTCGATGTCGTCGCGGTCGGCCGCGAACCGAGCACACAGTTCGAGCGGGGTTCGACAGGCATCCACCGCAGTCGCGCGCACCGGGCTGATCGTGGCTGCGACGTGGGCGAGCATCGACTGGTCGGCGCACCCCGACACCAGCACGTCGGTCGGCGGATCGGTGCGGCGGACGGCCCTGAGTTGTTCTGCGAAGAAGCCGCCCTGACGCTCGGGTGACGAGGCCAGGTCGAGGAGGCGGAGCCAGGGCCAGAGCTGGTGATAGGCCATGCAGCTGTGCTCACCGCTCGGGCACGTCGTCGGGGCCTGCTCGAGCGCCGTCAGCGCCGAGTCGAGCAGCGGCTCCTCGACCCTCGGCTCCGACCGGGACCCGGCACCCGAACTCGATCGGGAGGACATCGTCTCAGCCTAGGCTCGGCGCATGGCGGGTGACTTCCGGATCGAGCACGATTCGATGGGCGACGTGCGGGTGCCCGCTGATGCGAAGTGGCAGGCGCAGACCCAGCGTGCGGTCGAGAACTTCACCGTGTCGGGGACGACGATGGAGCGGTCGTTCGTCCACGCCCTGGCGGCCATCAAGGCCGAGGCTGCCAAGGTGAACGCCACGCTGGGGGTGGCCGGACTCGACGCCCAGGTCGCGTCGGCCATCGCCGCCGCGGCCGACGAGGTCGCACAGGGTGGATGGGACGATCAGTTCCCGATCGACGTGTTCCAGACCGGATCGGGCACCTCGAGCAACATGAACGTGAACGAGGTGGTGGCCACGCTCGCGGCCGAGCGGCTGGCCACCGGTCCAGACGTCAGCGCCACGGTCCACCCGAACGATCACGTCAATGCCTCGCAGTCCTCCAACGACGTGGTGCCGACCGCCATCCACGTTGCGGCCGCAGTCGGTCTGACGGAGGACCTCCTCCCGGCCCTGGTCGAGCTGGCCGCAGCGCTCAGCCGGAAGTCGGACGAGTTCGCCGGGGTCGTGAAGGCCGGACGGACCCACTTGATGGACGCGACACCGGTCACCCTCGGCCAGGAATTCGGCGGGTATCGAGCGCAGGTCGCCGCCGCCGTCGAACGGCTCGAGTCGACCCTGCCTCGTCTGTGTCGCCTCGCGCTCGGCGGGACCGCGACCGGCACCGGCATCAACGCGCCGGTCGAGTTCGCCCCGAGGGTGATCGGCGCGCTGGCCGATCGGTTCGGCCTCCCGTTCGTCGAGGCGCCCGACCACTTCGCCGCGCAGGGCGCTCAGGACGGGCTCGTCGAGTTGTCGGGCCAGCTCCGGGCGACGGCGGTCGGGTTGATCAAGATCGCGAACGACCTGCGATGGGCGGCGTCGGGTCCGGCCGCCGGGTTGGCCGAGATCGCGCTTCCCGATCTGCAACCCGGGAGCTCGATCATGCCGGGGAAGGTCAACCCGGTGATCTGCGAGGCCGTCACCCAGGTGAGCGCCCAGGTCATCGGCAACGATGCGGCCGTCGCGTTCGCCGGGTCGCAGGGCAACTTCGAGTTGAACGTCTACCTGCCCGTGATCGCCCGCAACGTGCTCGAATCGATCCGCCTCCTGGCCAACGTGAGCCGTCTGTTCGCCGACCGCTGCATCGACGGGATCACCGCCGACCCCGATCGGGCGCGGCGCTTCGCCGAGTCGTCGTCGGCCATCGCGACGGCACTCAACCCGCACATCGGCTACGAGGCGGCGTCCGAGGTGGTCAAGGAGTCGATCGGCAGCGGTCGGACGATCCGTGAGGTCGTGCTCGACCGGGGGCTGATGAGCGAGGAGGAGGTCGACCGGGTGCTCGACGTCGACCGGATGGCTCAGGCGTCCAGGGCGGCCGATCCGGCGTAGGGGGCAGGATCGCCCGGGGCCGGGATGTTGGGCCGGCTCCAGCTCATGATCGTGGCGAGGTGATCGGCGACGTCACGCCACTCCGAGGGTTCCCATCCTTCGGCAGCGCCGTTGGTGGTTCCGTCCTGCCCGATGTGGACGAATGCCGGGAGCCGTTCCAGGCCGAGCCCCTTCACGAGCTCCCGGTCGGGATCGGCGAACGTGAACAGCCTGTCGGCCCACGGGCCCAGGAACTCACGAGCCTGAGCGGCGGTTCCGGTCACGACGAACGCCACCCGGACGTCGGCGCCGCTGAACGTGTCGAGCAACGTGCCCGCCGAGTCGATGATCCAGGCGCTCTCGTTGGTGAACGGGTCGAGCACGACGGCGGCCAGGTGGAACGTCGTCAACTGCTCGGCGAGCGTGCGCGGCTCACCGTTGAGGGGAGTCAGCACGAGATCAGCAGGGGCATCGGTTGCCACGAGGGGCGACGCTACCGAATCCGCGGCCGGTGGCTTCAAGTCGGGCCGCGCTACCGTCCCGACGATGCATCCCATCGAGCGTCTTCGCTACGTCGCCCGGGCCGGCGGGGTCGAGCAGGCGACGCTGGTGCGCGAGACCGCCGCGGCGCTGTCGGGGTTCAGTGACGACCCCATCGGGCTCGTGACGGCGTGTCGCCGGATCATCGATCGACACCCGACGAGCGGCCCGTTGTGGTGGCTCTGTGCCCGTGTGCTGGTGGGAGAGCATCCGCGGCGACGAGGCCTGGCACTCGCTCGAGGAGATCGAGGACGACCGCACCGGCGGGGCTCTGGGCTACTCGTTGCCCGACGACGCGACGGTGTGCGTGATCGGGTGGCCCGAGATCGCCGGCGAGGCGTTGGTGAAACGGGGCGACGCGACCGTGCTGGCCGTCGATGTCGGCGGCGAGGCGACGGGCCTCGTGCAACGGCTCTACCGGGCTGACAGCGAAGCCGTCGACATCACCCCCGATCGGATGGCCGGTGCCGTGGCCTCCTCGACGCTCGTCGTGATCGAGTCCGACGCGGTGGGCCCGACGCACGCGCTCGCCGTCGCCGGGTCGTTGCCCGCGGCCCTGCTCGCCCGCGAGGCGGGGATTCCGGTCTGGCTGGTGGCCGGGGTCGGCCGCCTCCTTCCCGACCGCATGTGGGAGGGGATGCTGGCGCGACGCGATCCGGGCCACGACGATCTGTGGGAGCTCGACGACGACATCGTTCCGCTCGATCTCGTCGATCAGATCGTGGGGCCGAAGGGGCCGCAGTCGCCCGACATCGCGATCCGCCGCACCGACTGCCCGGTCGCGGTCGAGCTGTTCAAGGACGTCGGAAACCAAGGAGGCTCCTGGTGAGCCGAAGAGATCAGATCAAGATGACCGACGACGAGGTGGCGGCCTACCTCGATGGTGTGCACACGCTCAACACCGCCACCTACAACCACGACGGAACGATCCACCTGGTGGCCATGTGGTACGCCATGCTCGACGGCGACTGCGTCTTCTGGACCTACAACAAGAGCCAGAAGATCCTCAACCTGCAACGCGACGAGCGCATCACCGGACTCGTCGAGACCGGCGACGCCTACGAGGAACTGCGCGGGGTCGAGCTCGTCGGCCGCGGCGAGGTGGTCACCGAATGGGACGACATCGCCGAGATCGGCGCCGCCGTCGTCACGCGCTACTTCGGCCCGATCGAGGACGACCAGATGGAACCGATCCTGCTCCAGACCGGGGCAAAGCGGTTCGGCGTCAGGATGAAGATCGACAAGATCGTCAGCTGGGACCACACCAAGCTCGGCGGCACCTACTGAAGATTCGTTCTGGTGCACCCATGTTGTGCTGAAGCACAACATGGGTGCACCAGAACGAGGCTCAGCCGTTGCTGTCAGGGGTGGTCGACATCATGGCGGGATGTCTTGGGAATCACGGATGCTCGATCTCGCTGCGACTCAGCATGGTCTTGTCGGGCGGGCCCATCTCGCCCGCATCGGGCTCACCATCGACCACTGGTGGCGTGCGCGCCGGAATGGTCGATGGGTGGCACCGTCCCCGCGGGTACTCCGATCGGTCGGGTCGGCCGAGACCGTCGAACAGCACGCGTTGGCCGCCGTGCTCGATGCAGGTCGAGGCGCCATGTTGCACGGGCCATCGACGCTCGCATGGTTCGACCTGCGCGGGTTCGACCTCCGTCAGGTCCACGTGGCCAGGCCACGATCCTTCGGGACGCGGGGGGTCCAGCTCGGGACGCTTCACCTGCTCCGTGACGTGCGCGCCCACGACGTGACCGTGCACCGGGGCGTGACGACCGAAACGGTCATGCGAGCGATCTGGTCCGAAGCGTCCCGGTTCAGCGATCCTCGCCGATTCGAGCGTGGCTGTCGCCGCATCGGTCGGCTGCTCGATGACGCAAACGTCGCGGGCCTCGTGACGTGGGCCGCGCTTCACGAGATCGTCGATGACATCCACGAGCGGGGACGGGCTGGTTCGAGCATCTTGCGGGCTCTCGCCAAGGAGCGTCCCCCTGGCTCGAGTCCGACCGAGAGCGGGAACGAGCAGCGCTTCGAAGCACTGATCGCTCGAGCCGCACGCCCGCCGCTCCGGCGCCAAGTGGTGGCCGGCGGCCACGAGACCATCGGACGGGTGGACTTCCGCGATCCCTCGCTTCCGCTGGTTGTCGAGGTCAACAGCGTGATCCATCACTCGTCCTTGTCGGATCGAGATGCGGACCTCGCTCGGTACGCGGCGGTTCAACGACGCAGGGTTCGTGGTCGCCGTGATCTGGGAGGATGACCTCTGGAGGTTCGATCGAGCGGTCATCGCCGTTCTCGATTCGGCCAGAGCGATGGCGCGGTCGAGGGAGTTCGGTGTCCTGCACTCACCTTCGTGCCCCTGGCCTGACCCCGCCGGCGCATTGGTGCTGCCGGTCGATCCCCGAGCAGTCGTGCCTCTTCGTGGATGACCGGGTTCTGGTCATCGCAAGTTGTTGCTCGCGACAACATGGGTGCACCAGAACCGTGGGTAGGGTCGCTGGGCATGGGTGTGGTCGAGCGGTATCTCGAACTCGGGTTGCGGCTCGGTCGCCATGTCGACGGGTTCGTCGATGCGTACTACGGCCCCGAGGACCTGCGGCAGCGGGTCGACGCGGCGCCGATCATCGACCCGGCGCGGCTTCGCGACGATGCGGCCCGGCTGATCGCCGACCTCGACGCTGGTGCCGACGACGCAGAGATCGGGGCCCAGCGGCGCCGTTGGATCCGTGCGCAGACCGTGGGGCTCCATGCGTCGGCCCGCAAGCTCGCCGGCGAGCACCTCTCCTATGTCGACGAGGTCGACACCTCTTACGGGGTGCGGCCGACGATGCGCGACGAGAGCGAGTTCGAGGCCGCCCACCGAGCGCTCGACGACGTGCTGCCGGGCGACGGCCCTCTGGCCGAGCGTTACGTGAGCTGGCGGGAGGCCCAAGCGGTCCCAGCCGACAAGCTGCGCCCCGCGATCGACAGCCTGGCCGACGACCTGCGGGCACGCACGGACGAGGCGTTCGGCCTCCCCGACGGTGAGCACATCGACTTCGAACTGGTGACCGACGAGCCGTGGTCGGGCTTCAACTACTACCTCGGCGACCTGCGCAGCCGGGTGGCCATCAACACCGACCTGCCGGTGCTGTCGTTGAGCCTGGCCCACCTCGTGGCCCACGAGGCCTACCCGGGTCACCACACCGAGCACAGCCGCAAGGAGGTCGGCCTCGTGCGGAGCCACGGCCACCTCGAGGAGACGATCTTCCTGGTCGGCACACCTCAGTGCCTCCTGGCCGAAGGACTGGCCGATCTGGGCCTCGAGGTGCTCGTCGACGACCGGGAGGCCTTCGCGGCCGAGCACCTCCGGCCGCTGGGCATCGCGTACGACCCCGAGGTCGTCGCCCGCGTGCGTCAGGCCGGAGAAGCCCTGGGCGCGGTTCGGGGCAACATCGGGATGTTGCTGCACGAGGAAGGGGCCGACGCCGACGACGTGATCGCCTACGCCATGCGCTGGGGCCTCATGTCGACCGAACGTGCCACCAAAGCCGTGCAGTTCATGACCAGCCCCACCTGGCGGGCCTACATCTCGTGCTACGTCGAGGGTCTCCCGCTGTGCCGCAGCTTCGTCGACGGCGACCCGGCGAGGTTCGAGCGGCTGATCACCGAGCCGCTGCTTCCGGGCGACCTGGCCGCCTGATCAGGCGAAGGCGACCGGGAGGGTCTCGAGGCCGCGGAGCACGATCGAGTCGCGGTACTTCGGGCGTTCGTCGCCCCATGCCGGCTCGATCGTGGTGAAACGTTCGAGCAGGCGGTCGAACACCACCTGCCCTTCGAGACGAGCGAGCGAGGCGCCGAGGCAGTAGTGGATGCCTCCGCCGAAGCTCATCGGCTGAACCGTCTCGCGGGTGATGTCGAACGTGTCGGGCTCGGGGTACATCCGGCCGTCGCGGTTCGCCGCACCCAGCAGCGTGATGATGTGCTGACCGGGCTCGATCTGTCTGCCGTGGAACTCGACCGGCTCGAGCGCCGCGCGGTCGTTGAGTTGAACTGGCGAGTCCCAGCGCAGCAGCTCTTCGACAGCCGTCACCATGAGTGACCGATCGGCACGCAGCTTGGCGAACTCGTCGGGGTGCTCGAGGAAGGCCAGGAGCCCGTTGCCGATGAGGTTGGTCGTGGTCTCGAAGCCGGCGGCGAACAGCAGCAGAATGGTCGACAGCAGCTCCTCGTGGCTCAGCTGGTCGCCCTCCTCCTCGACGTGGATGAGCATCGAGAGCAGGTCGTCGGTGGGCGAGGAACGTCGCTCGGTGATCAGGTCCTCGAAGCGGGCGATGACCTGTTCGATGGCAGCTGCGGCCTCGTCCATGGCCTCGAGGCTGGGCATGAACTCCAACGTCGCGACGGTGGCTCGGATGAGCGGCTGCAGCTCGCCGCGCATCGATTCGGGAACGCCGAGCATCTCGCCGATGACGGTGATGGGGAGTTCGAGCGCGAGCGCGCTCATGACGTCGACCTCACCGTCGAAGTCGGCGATGAGGTCGTCGGTCAGCCGGGCCACGTCGGGCCGCATCTTCTCGACGTTGCGCGCGGTGAACGCCTTGACCACGAGCTTGCGGAGTCGGGTGTGGTCGGGCGGGTCCATCAGCAACAAAGTGGTGGTGTCGCCCGTGCGTCTCGGGAAGCGTTCGTGCCACTCGGCTTCGGTCAGGCCGTACTGCTCCCAGAGATTGCCCTGCGGACCTCGGCCGAGTTTCGGCTCGCGCAGCACCCAGTTGCAGTCCTCGTAGCGACTCACGACCAAGGCCCCCAGTGAGCTCTCGAAGATGGGCGAGCGCTCGCGGATCGCCTCGTACCTCGGGTAGGGGTCGGCCTTGCCCTCGGGGGTCATCAGGATCTCGAGCAGCAGGGCGTCCTGGTCGGTGGTCGTGTCGGTCACCCGTTCATCTTCGCGCCCGGGGATTGCCTGCGCCCACGGGGCGACTCCTACCATCGCTCGGATGAGTCGCGTCGCGGCCATCATCCCCGCTCGCAACGAGGCGCCGACGGTGGCCGTCAGCGTCCGTGCCGCATGGGGGTGCGACTACGTCGACGAGGTGATCGTCGTCGACGACGGCTCGTCCGACCTCACCGCCCTCCGAGCCGAGGAGGCCGGGGCCCGGGTGCTGGCCCTCGACGGCTCACGAGGATCGAAGGCCCGAGCGATGCGGGCCGGCGTCGACGAGAGCACCGCAGAGTTCTTGTTGTTCGTCGACGCCGATCTGATCGGTGTCGAGTCCCGTCATCTCGATGCCGTGTGCGAGCCGGTCCTCGAGAAGCGAGCCGAGTTGTCGCTGGGGGCGTTCGACTACGGACGATTCTGGAATCCTCTCGTGCTCCGCTGGCCACCGCTCAGCGGCGAGCGCATCGTGCCTCGCTGGGTCTTCGAGTCGATCCCCGAGGCGAAGCTCGACGGCTACACGATCGAGGTCCGGATCAACGAGGTGATCTGCGAGGGGCGCCATCGAACGGTCGCCCGGACCATGGACGGCGTGTTCCACCGCACCAAACGCGACAAGTTCGGTCGCATCGAGGGCCTCCGCCGTACGTGGCACATGTACCGGGCGTTGCTGGCGATGTTGAAGCCCGTCGGCGACGTGCGGTGGCGGACCTACTGGTTCTACCTCCGTGGCCTCACCATCGAGGGGTGAGTCCCTCGATCAGCCGATGGGCTGGCCGGGCAGGCTGCCGCCGCTTCCTCCGGAACCGCTCCCGAAGTAGATGACGGCCACGACGATCACGATGGCGACGAGGATCCAGAGGATCCTGATCCGCTGATTGCGCCGGTGGGCCGCTCGGGCGGCGGCTTCCCGGTCGATCTTGCCGACCGTCGGCCGGCCCTTCGGTGGTGTCGTGGCAGGCACGGGCACCCACCGTAGGACACCACCGGTGCCGACGTCAGCCGGCGGTGGCTTCGGCGACGAGGCGTCGGGCGATCACCTTGAGGCACAACGTCTCGTCGGCGCCCTCGAAGATCGACAGCACGCGGGCGTCGACGTAGTAGCGGCTGACCGAGTACTCCTCGGCGTACCCGAAGCCCCCGTGGATCTGCATCGCCTCGCGGGTCACCCATTCGGCGGCCTTGCACACGTAGGCCTTGATCATCGAGGCCTCCATCGCCCCTTCCCCCTTGGCCATCATCCGCGCGACGGCGTAGCTGAACTGGCGGGAGGCCTGGATGAGCACGGCCATGCGTGCCAGCTTGGCCTGGGTGAGTTGGTACTCCGAGATGGGCTGCCCGAACACGGTGCGGTCGAGTGCGTACTGGCGAGCGTCCTCGTAGGCGGCCTGCATCACCCCGATGGCCCGTGCTGCGGTCTGGAGTCGTCCGTTCTCGAAGCCCTCCATCTGGAAGTAGAAGCCGCGGCCGAGGCCGGCGTCGCCGCCGACCAGGCTCTCGTTGGGCACGTACCAGCTGTCGAAGGCGACCTCGTAGGAATGCATGCCCCGATACCCGATGGTGTCGATCGGGCGGCCCTCCATCTTGCCGCCGCGTTCGCCCTCGAACTCGAACCCGTGGCCGTCACCGATCGGCTTCGGGACGACGAACAGCGACAGGCCGCGGTGGGCCTTGGAGCGGTCGGGGTCGGTCCGGGCCAGCAGCATCAGCACCGTGGCTCGTGCGCCGAACGTGCACCAGGTCTTGACCCCGTTGATGATCCAGCCCGACCCGTCGTCGGTGGGGGTGGCCGTCACCTTGATGCCGGCGACGTCGCTGCCGAAGTCGGGCTCGGTCACCGCGACCGCGGCCATCTCCTCGGCCGTTGCCAGCCGCGGGAGCCAGTGCTGCTTCTGTTCCTCGGTCCCCCCCTTCACCAGCGCACGGGTGAGGATCTCGGGGCGGGTGATGAGTGATCCGCCGGCACCGAGTGACCCGCGAGACAGCTCCTCGGTGGCGACCACCATGCCGAGGTAGTCGGATTCGCCTCCTGCGGCGAAGCCGCCGTACTCCTCGGGAACCGACAGTCCGAACCCACCCATCTCGGCGAGGCCTCCGATGAGCTCTTCGGGGATGTCGCCGTTGGTGCGGTGGATGTGCTCGGCCTGGGGGCGGATCTTCTCGTCGGCGAACCGACGGAACGTGTCCTGCACCAACTCGAAGTCGTCGGCGAGATGTCGCGGGCCCTCGTCGGAGATCGAGCAGAGGAACTCGGGCGCCCGGTAGTCGGCGATCACGCTGTGGGCCGTGGCCAGCACGTCGGCGTCGACCCCCCACTGGGCTTCTCGACCGAGGAGCTTGCCGGCCAGGTCGTGGACTGCGTCGGCGACGAAGGCGCAGGTGATGGCGGCCTCGGTGTCGCCCTTGTTGCCATAGTCGAGCAGGGCCCGGGCCGTTTCGACGGCGGCGGCGGCGTGGGCCACGTCGTAGGCGAGCACCTGGTCGACGTCGATGTCGCCGTGCTGGGCGAGCTGGTCGATGGCAGATCGCACCACCGTGCTCGCGAGGTCGACAGCCGATGCGGCGCGGGTGAGGTCAGGAGCGGTCATGAACGGCGAGATTATCCACGCTCGTCTGGCGGCTCACATCTCCTGCGAGGTCTCCCACTGCTGCACGACGTCCAGGAAGTCGGCGAGCGGGCTCGGCTTGCCGATCAGGTAGCCCTGGGCCCGGTCGCAGCCGAGTTCCTCGAGTCGGCACAGCGTCACGTCGTCCTCGACCCCTTCGGCCAGCACGGTCATGCCCAGGTTGTGGGCGAGGTCGATCACGGTGTTCACGATCGTGAGGTCTTCCTCGGTCTCGATCATGTTGGCCACGAACGACTGGTCGATCTTGATCTCCGCCACCGGCAGCCGGCTCAGGTACTGCAACGACGAGTAGCCGGTGCCGAAGTCGTCGACGCTGGTGGTCACGCCGATGTCGCGCAGGGCGCCCAGGACCTCGATGGCCAGCAGCGGATCGTCCATGACCTCGCTCTCGGTCAACTCGACCTTGAGCTGTTCGTGCGGGATGCCGTACTCGTCCAGCTCGTCGGAGAGCCAGCCGACCAGCTTGCGGTCGTACAGGTTGCGAACCGAGAGGTTGATGGCGATGGTGAGGTCGAGGTCGGCGTCGTTCCACTCGCGGAGGGTGTGGATGGCCGTCGATGCCACCCATCGGGTGAGCGGCAGGATGAGCCCGGAGAGCTCGGCCAGCTCGATGATCAGGCTCGGGTTGAGACGCCCGTAGGTGCGGTGGTGCCAGCGGATGAGCGCCTCGCACCCGACGACCGATCGACTGGTGACGTCGATGACGGGCTGGAAGTGGAGGTCGAGTTCGTCCTGCTCGATGGCTTTGCGGAGCTCGGTGAGCAAGGTGAGTCGTTCGACGCTCGACCGGTCGTGGTCGGGGGAGTAGACGGCCCAGCCGCCGCCGCCCCGCTTGGCGGTGTACATGGCGACATCGGCCCGCTGGGTGAGGAGCTCGGCCGACGTCGCATGGTCGGGGTACAGGGCGATGCCGATCGAGGCGTTGGTCTGGATCGTGACCCCGTCGATGTCGAACGGCTCGGCGAGCGCATCGTGGATCTTCTTGACGACCCGTGAGGCACCGTCACCGGTGGCGTTGGTGGTGAGCAGCAGTGCGAACTCGTCGCCCCCGAGGCGGGCGATCGTGTCGGCTTCGCGGAGCGTGCGTTCGAGCCGTCGCGACAACTCGACGAGGAGGCGGTCGCCGTACTGGTGGCCGAGGGCGTCGTTCACCTCCTTGAAGTGGTCGAGGTCCATGAACATCAGGGCAACGGTGGTCTGGGCCCGTTCGGCCTCCCGGAGCGCCTGCTGGAGGCGGTCGTGGAGCAGCGAGCGGTTGGGGAGACCGGTCAGCCCGTCGTGGAGCGCCTGCCGGCGGAGGGCGGTTGCGGTGAGGGCCGATTCGGTCACGTCGTCGAACGCCACGCCCACCGCGCCGCCCGGGAGCTGGAAGCCGTGGGCCGAGTACACCCGCTGCGGATCGTTGCCCAGCCGAGCGATGCGGTCGGCGTCGAACGGCTCGCCCGTGCGGGCCACCTTGAGGATGCGCTGACGGAGTGATTCGTCGAGCATCGGGATCGCCTCGCGTAGCGGCCGTCCGATCAGCGCCTCTCGTTCGCCCAGGACCACTGATTCGGCACCCGGGTTGGCCGCGATGAGTTCGAGTTCGTCGCCCGCGTCGTTCGGGCGGACCACGATGAGCGCCGTCGAGATCTCCTCCACCAGGCTGGCATAGAGGGCCACCTGCCCCTCGACGTCCTTGCGGTCGGTGATGTCGATCGACACGCCGCGGTAGCGGACCGGCTCGCCGCTCGGTGTGTGCTCGACGCGCATCACGTCCTGGAGCCAACGGACTTCGCCGTCGGGCGTGACCATCCGGTACTCGGACTCACTCGTGCCGCCCCGCTCGATGGCCTCGACCCGCTCGCGCCAGGCCCGATCCTGGTCGTCGGGGTGCACGGCGTCGAACCAGTAGGCCACCGACTCGAGGTCGTTGGCCGGGTGGCCCGTCACCGGGGTGGCCGCGTCGGACAGGTAGGTGAACCGGGCGCCCCCGGCGTCGGCTTCCCAGACGATGACGTCGAGGTCGCTGATCATCGACGTGAGTCGCATCCGGAGATCGCGTTCGCCGCCGGCGATGACGTTGACCCCGAACAGGCACAGCGAGACCGAGACCGTGAACCCGGCGATGCCGATGATGGTCTCGCCCGCGGGCAACGAGAGTCCACCGGCGATCGACAGGCCGACGATGGCCGTGATCGCGGCAGCCACCGCCTTGTTGAAGCCGATCGCCAGCGGCATGAGCGAGAGCGAGCCGAGGGTGATCAACAGGACCACCGGCCAGGTCGCAGGGCTGAGGACCAGGACGATTGCAGCGAACAACAGGTCGGTGAAGGGGATGATCGACGGGACCCGTCCGAGCTTGCGGGTCGCGAGGCCGAGCAGGATGTTGTACGGCACCACGGCTCCGAGCAGCAGCGCACTCACCAGATGTCGGTCGTCGCCGACGGCCGGGATGGTCCAGGCGAGCACGCCCAGCACGACGATGCTGACCTGCCGCCCCCAGATCACGAGCTCCCAGTAGGCGCGGGCCGCTTGCGCAGGCTGGGCCGAGCGGAGCAGGGCCGGCGAAGGCGGGCCGAGCGATTCTCGAAGGGTCTGGCTCACGACTCGGTGCTCCTGGCGGCCCCGGACCTATATTCGACGGGTCCGTCGTCCACCGCAGCGAGGTTTGCGTGACAACACACGATCGTCCGTTCGGCCGTCACTTCGAAGAGTTTACGCCCGGCGATGTCTACCGCCATTGGCCGGGCAAGACCATCACCGAGTCCGACGACCACCTGTTCTGCATGATCACGATGAACCATCACCCGCTGCACACCAACGAGTGGTTCGCCGAGAACGAGACCGTGCACGGCAAGAACGTCGTGGTCGGCAACCTCGTCTACTCACTCGTCCTGGGGATGAGCGTTCCCGACGTGAGTGGAGCCGCGGTCGCCAACCTCGAGGTCGAGACGCTCAAGCACGCCCGGCCGACCTTCCACGGCGACACCATCTACGCCGAGACGCGGGTCCTCGAGAAGCGGGAGACCTCCAAGGGCGACCGGGGCATCGTCACCGTCGAGACCAAGGGCATCAACCAGCGCGGCGAGGAGGTCTGCTACTTCCGCCGCAAGGTGATGGTCTGGAAAGCCGATGCCGCGCCACCCCGCCAGCGCCCCTACGACGAGAGCATCTGGGACGACGAGGAGTAGCGAACTCCTCGCCTGGAGCGAGCAGCACCGCCGCGACCTTCCGTGGCGCCGGACCCGGGACCCGTGGGCGGTCCTGGTGTCCGAACTCATGCTCCAGCAGACCCAGGTCGCCCGCGTCGTCCCGAAGTTCGAAGCGTTTCTCGAGCGCTTCCCCGACGTCTCGGTCTGCGCGTCGTCGCCCGTTGGCGACGTCATCAGCGCCTGGGCCGGTCTCGGCTACAACCGTCGTGCGGTGAATCTGCATCGGTGTGCGGTCGAGGTCGTCGAGCGCCATGACGGACGGTTGCCCGACGACCTGCCGGCGCTGCTCGACCTACCGGGCATCGGGCCGTACACGGCCCGCGCCGTGCTGGCGTTCGCCTTCGAACGCGATGTGGGCGTGGTCGACACCAACGCCGCCCGCGTGCTGGCTCGGTGGGCCGGCCGGCCGCTCCGGGCTCGTGAGGCGCAGGAACGCTCCGACTCGTCGGTTCCGGCGGGGCAGGGATGGGCGTGGAACCAGGCCATGCTCGACCTCGGGGCCACGGTGTGCCGATCCAACGATCCCCGCTGCGACGACTGTCCGGTCTCGACCCGGTGTGCGTGGTTCGGCGCCGGCCGACCCGAGCCCGACCCGATCCGAGGGACGGCCGGAACCGGTGGACGCCAGTCGAGGTTCGCCGGATCGGATCGTCAGGGGCGGGGTCGGCTCGTCGAGGCGCTCAGGTCGGGACCCGTGGCCGGGTCGGACCTCGCGGACACCATGGGCTGGCCCGACGCTCCGGACCGGGCGATCCGCGTCGCTGACGGGTTGGTCGCCGACGGCCTCGCGGTCGAGGTGGACGGTGCATTCCTGCTGCCGTGATGGCGGGGTCAGGACGTGACGGAGCCCAGAATCGCATCGAGGGCGTCGTCGGCCAGGGCACCCATCTCGTCGTCGGTCCGGTCCTGGATCGGGTGGGGCGACGAACACCGAGGGCGCCTCGAACCCGAGCGCGCGGCTCTGGGACTCGGCCGCAGTGACGAACTCGGTCGAGGCCACGAACACCCCGATCACGCCCCGTCGCTCCAGATCACTGATGTCGTGCACACTGCACGACGTGCACGACCCTCAGTCGGCGAGCGCCTCGATCACCACGTGGCACTGCTCGGCGATCTCGTGCCGAAGGTCGACCGGTGCCGGCTTCGTGAACGTCGGCTTGGCGTAGCGCCGGGTCTCGATGCCCCGCGCGCGGCAGGCGTTGCTCGAGCGCGGTCGAGGAACACGTTGCCGCGGGCCTTGGAGATGTCGAGCAGGCCCACGACGAGCCCGTCGAGCGTTTCCGGTCGTTCGATCGGCGATCGTTGCGCCGGCTGGGTCTCGTCGGTCGGATCGAGGACCTTCATGTACCCACCTCCATGGTCGTGGGGTCACTGCCGGTGGTTCCGTTGACCCACCCCCCGATGATGCCCGAGAACATGCCCGCCTTGCCCCCGGCGTGCACGATCAGCAGCCCGCCGTCGCGGAACTTGGGGATGTCGGCGTCGGCGAAGCCCTCGGGGAGCCCTTCGTCGACTCCCTGAGCGCCACGGGTGAGTTCGACCCCCTTGACGGTGAGCATCTCGTGCAACTCGGCGAGCAGGCGATTGCGGTCCCACCCCGCTTCGGCGAACACCCGGGCGTGCTCGGGCGACACCACCAGCAAGGCGTCGAAGGCCAGCGCGAGCTTGGCGCTGCTGACGGTGCGCAGCGACAGGGCGAAGCTCCTGGCCAGCGACTCCGGGGTCCGGCTGATCTGATCGACCACCCCGTGGACGCCCTCACCGGCGAAGAGGGTGACGGTCGTGGCGTCCGGATCGAAGCCGCGGTGGACTGCGAGTGAGGTCCACGGCGAATCGGCCTCGTCCTCGGCGAAGCAGAACGTGTACTTGCCCGGGTTCCCGAGGGTCGCCCGATCGACCTCGCCCGGGATGCCGCCGCCGACGTTGCGAATCACCAACTGGAGGGCGCGGCCGATGGTGGCGTTGGCTCGGTTGCCCTGGCCCAGGGCGTTCATGCCGCTGTTCATGTCGATGCGGGTGGCACCCGGGCCGTTGACGACGATGACCGGACCGCTGAAGTAGGTCGTCGCCAGCAACCCGTGCATGTTGAACGAGTCGGAGCAGGCGGCCTCGACCGCGGCGAGGACGAACGGCAGGTATTCGGGGCGGCAGCCGGCCAGCACTGCGTTGACGGCGATCTTCTCGACCGTTCCCTCGGCGAGGTTCGGCGGGACGAGGGCCACGACCTCGTCGGGATCGCGGGTCGTCCCCTCGAGCATCGCCATCACCCGGGCTTCGGTCGGGGGGACGACCGGGAGCCCGTCGGTCCAGCCCCGGTCGTACATCGCTTCCATCTCGTCTTCGGCCGTGGCGAACTCGATGCGGCGACTTCGCAGCGCCGAGCCGCCGAACCGCACCCTGAGTTCGTCGACCTTGTCGGGGTCGACCGACATCGAGCCGCAGCCGGGTCGCAGGTCGGGGAGGTCGGGACCGAGACCGTCGACACCGGAGACGGCTTCCCACCGGCGACGGTCCCAGCCGACGGTCCGGTCGACCTCGGCCCCGTCGACGATGCGGAGCAGCGTCGGAACCGTCTCGACGTCGTGATGCCACGAGACCGAGAGCGCGGTGTCGTCGACGGCCTCGAGACCTGACGGGAAGTCGACGTCGTCCTGGGTGTACACGGTGAGCTCGGCTCGCTCGTGCAGGTCGTGCAGCACGGGCTCGACCAGCCGGCACGTCGCGCACTCCTGCTTCACGACGACCACCAGGCCGTCGGGGAGCGGCGATGACTCACGCATCGAGGAAGTCGATGATCAGCCGGTTGACGCGATCGGGGTCCTCGAGATGAAGGAAGTGGCCGACTCCGTCGAGCACCTCGACACGTGATGCCTCGTGGCTCAGGAACGCGCCGGCCGACTCGGCGAGCTCGGCTCCGACGCAGCCGTCGTTGCGGCCATGGAGGTAGAGCGTGGGTTGCTCGGTCGGCGCGCCGCCCGCGTTCTGGAGGTCCTCGAGCTCGGGATCCTTGTAGCCCTCGCCGAGGGTCGCCCGGTAGTAGCCGAGCGCCGCGGCCAGGTTCGCGGGATCGCCCAGACAGGCCTTCACTCGTGGGAGATCGGCGGACGCGTCGTGGCCGGGCGACCAGTCCGCCCACAGGTGGTCGATGAACTCGAGGTCGTTCAGCGGTACCACGAGATCGGCCATCGGGCTCTGGAAGAAGAACATGTACCAGGAGCGCTGGAGCTGTGCGTACTGGAGGAATCCGGCGCCCATGGCCCCGGCCGGAGGAACGGCCGCGGCGACGACCTTGGCCCATCGATCGGGTGCTGCGTTGGCGGCGCCGTAGGTGGCCATGGCGCCCCAGTCGTGACCGATGATCACCGCATCGCCGTCGCCGCCGAGCGCTTCGTGGAGCTCGATCGCGTCGAGGGACAGGGCGGCGGTCTGGTAGCGGCCGTCGGCTGGGACGTCGGTGGGTGCGTAGCCGCGCATGAACGGTGCCACCGCCCGGTACCCGGCAGCGGCGAGGTCGGGGAGGAGGTGCCGCCATCCCCATGCCGAGTCGGGGAAGCCGTGCAGGCAGAGGGCGAGCGGGCCGTCGCCGGCCTCGAGGATTCCGAATTCGAGGCCGTTGGCCCGGATCGACTGCTCGGTCACGTTCGTCACGGCGACCGAACGTACACGGCGACTCGCGTGACAGCGGTCACACCACGGATCGTGGGTGACCGACCGCTGTAGCTTTGTCGCCTCACACCTGACCCGGGGGGACCGCTGCTCAACGTCACGTTCTATGGAGTCCGTGGGTCGACCCCGTGCCCCTGCCCGGTGACCGCGAGATACGGGGGGAACACGTCGTGTGTCGCCCTCGAGTCGCCGGGACTCGACCCGATCGTGCTGGACATGGGAACCGGCCTCCGCTTCTGGGGCGACACCCAGCGGTCCGACGGGACGTTCCGCGGCACTGCGCTCGTCACCCACATCCACTGGGATCACGTCCAGGGTCTCCCGTTCTTCGTGCCTGCCGATCGCGTGGGCGCCGAGTTCCGGGTCTACGGGCCGCCACAGGACGGGGTGAGCCTCGAGGAGTCCTTCGCAGGGTTCATGCGCCCGCCCTACTTCCCCGTTCAGGTGTCCGACCTGCGAGGCGACATCACGTTCCACGACGTCGACGACGAGACGCTCGAGCTCGACGGCGCCACGGTGCTCGTCCGGCCGGTTCCGCACGTCGGCCAGACCAACGGCTACCGGATCGAGATGGCGAGTGCGACCGTCGCCTATCTGAGCGACCACCAGATGCCGCTCGACGGGAGTCACGAGGCCACCGAACCGGTGCTCGAGTTGTGCCGCGAGGCCGATCTGCTCATCCACGACGCCCAGTACACGGTCGAGGAGTTCCCCGAGAAGAGTCATTGGGGGCATTGCACCGTCGACTACGCGGTCTACGTCGCGAAGCAGGCCCGGGCCAAGACCCTGGCCCTGTTCCACCACGACCCCTCGCACGGCGACGACGACGTCGATGCGATGCTCGCCCATGCCGTCGAGCTCGCCGGCGACGACCTCGAGGTCGTCGCCGCCGCAGAAGGCCTGTCCGTGTCGATCGGCTGAGGATCACGTCGCTGAGCACCGCGTGGCGGCGGTCCGATCTGAAACGGCGCCGGGGTCCGGAACTACCATCCGGCCGACATCGACCTGGAGGAGCATGTGACCGAACAGAGTCCGGCCATCGACGGGGCCACGTTCAGGCACGTCCTCGGTCACTTCCCGACCGGGGTGACCGTCGTGACGGGCGCGACCGACGACGGCCCGGTGGGCATGGCGATCGGGTCCTTCAGCTCGGTCTCCCTCGACCCGCCGCTGGTGGCGTTCTACCCGACCCGCACGTCGGGTTCGTGGCCGCGCATCGAGCAGAGCGGGCACTTCTGCGTGAACGTGCTCGCCGACCATCACGAGGAGACGAGCGGGGTCTTCGCCAGCCGGGTCGACGACAAGTTCGCCGGCATCGAATGGTCGCCTGCCCCGTCGGGCTCGCCCCGGATCCACGGGGTGCTGGCCTGGATCGACTGCCGGATCGAGCGGGTCGTCGAGGCCGGCGACCACTACCTGGTGATGGGCGAGGTCATCGCACTCGACGCCGATGGCGACACCGACGCCGGACCGCTGCTCTTCTTCAAGGGTGGGTACGGGCGGTTCGCTCCTTGATCGTTCCGTCGTCGGGCAGCTGAACCGTGCCGATCTACGCCCTCGGCGACGTCGAACCGTCGATCGACGGTGCCGCCTACGTCCACCCCGATGCGGTCGTGATCGGTGATGTCACGCTCGCGGCAGGCGCGTCGGTCTGGCCGGGGGTGGTGCTCCGCGGCGACGACGGACCGATCGTCGTCGCCGCTCGAACGTCGGTCCAGGACGGTTCGATCATCCACACCACGGCCGAGTTCGCCACCCTCATCGGCGCCGAGTGTGTGATCGGCCATGCCGTGCACATGGAGGGATGTGTCATTCACGACCGGTCGCTCGTCGGATCGGGTTCCATCGTGCTCCACCGCGTCGAGATCGGTCCGGATGCGATCGTCGGCGCGAACGCCGTGGTGACCGACGGCACGAGGGTCCCGCCCATGGCGATGGCGCTCGGGGTTCCGGCCAAGGTGGTGCCCGACCGGGTCCGTCCCGAGCTGATCGCATCGGGCGTCGAGTCCTACGTCGCGCGCGCCGAACGATTCCGACGAGACCTCCGTCGTGTGGGCTGAGCCCGTCGTCTCGGCGTCTTGGTGTCTCGGCGGCGGGGTCAGCTGCCGACCGCGACCGGCGCATCGGCGGCGATCAGGTTGATTCGGCCGTGCTCGGCTGCACTGCGCGCCCAGGCCGCGACGAACGGGTCGCCGCTGAGGTAGAGCACCTGGTTGTGGTCGGCCAGCCGCCGCAGCAGGTCGAGGAGGTCCCACTTCCGGCTGGCCGCGGCGTCGATGAAGGCATCGTCGAACACCAGCGGCAGGCGTTCGTTGTGGATCCCGAGTGAGCCGGCGGCGGTGAACTTGGCCTGGAGCACGGTGGCCACCCGGGCCAGCGCGGCATCGTCGCGACTCCGGCGTCCGCTGACCAGGCTGGCCCTCAGGTCGTTCACTCGCCGGGCCATCGCCGTGACGCGTGCTGCGAGCCGCCGCACCTCGGTGGCGTCCTTGTTCTCGGCCCGCTGGACCTCGAGGAGCTGGTGTTCGAGCACGACGAGGCGCTTGCGGGCCTCGACGAGCGCAGGCGGGTCCTCGAGCCGTTCGTCACTCGCCAGGAAGGACTCCCGGCCGATCAGGCTCAAGCGCCACAACTCGGAGATGTCGGCCACGACGTTGCCCTGGAGCCGCCATCCGAGCGCCGATGCAGGCGCCTGCGATCGGCTCGACACGGTGTGCTGCTGCCCGTCGAACGCGGTGTAGCTCACCTCGGCCGAGTGGTCCTCGCCCAACAGGCTCCGCAGCACCCTCGCCGAGAGTTCGGCGCGCTCATGGGTGTCCAGACCGGTGACGACGGTCATCTCGCGATGGAACGTGAGACGGATGTCGCCGTGAGTGGTTCCGAGGCAGATCTCTTGGAGACGCAATGGTGTGGCCGCTTTCTCTTCCGTGGTCAGATCGGCACGATCTGGCCCGACCTTGATGCATCTCTGACGAAGTCGTGCGAATTGGTCTCGCGGCCGGTGCTGCTGCGCCGATAGATTCGGTCGGGTCCGAGGGGGGCAGCGTCATCGACGACGACCAGGAGCAGAACGAGGAGATGTCGCGGGCCGGTCGGCGGCTCATCATCGACTCATTGAAGCCCCGCACGATGGGGATCGCGGCCGGTGTCGTGGTCGGCCTGGCCTGGAGCCTTTCGAAGGTGAGCGTCGGCCTGCTGATCCAGCAGGCCATCGACAAGGGCATCGAGCCCGACGACATGACCCAGCTGCTCTGGTGGTCGCTCGCGATCGTCCTGGTGGGACTCTTCTCCGCGGTGCTCACCGGGCTGCGCCGATATCTCGCCTTCCGCGAGGCGCGGCTGCTCGAGACCTCGCTCCGCGACCGGCTGTTCGCCCACGTGCAACGTCTGCACTTCGCGTTTCACGACACGGTCCAGACCGGCCAGCTGATGAGTCGGGGGAACACCGACCTGCAGCAGATTCAAAACCTGGTCGTGATGATCCCGCTCACGATCGCCAACCTGATGACCGTCAGCGCGGTCACGGTCATTCTGGTGGTGATCGACCCCGTGCTGGCGCTGCTCGCGCTCGGGTCCCTGCCCTTCCTGAACGTGGTCGCCAAGAAGTTCTCGACCCGGCTGTTCCCGTCGGTGATGGGTGTCCAGCGCGAGTCGGCCGAGCTCGCGTCGGTCGTCGAGGAGACCGTGGCCGGCGTCCGGGTGATCAAGGGATTCGGCGCCGAGCAGGTCATGTCGGGTCGGCTTCGCGAAGAGGCCGACGACGTCTACCGCGAGTCGCTGGCCGCGTCGGTCACCCGAGCGACCTATCTCCCCGCCCTCGAACTCCTGCCGAACATCGGACTGATCGCCGTCCTGGGCTACGGGGGCCATCAGGTGCTCGAAGGCTCGTTGTCCCTGGGCTCGCTGGTGGCGTTCAACGTCTATGTCGTCATGCTGATCTGGCCTCTCCGCATGCTCGGCATGATCGTGGCCAGCTATCAGCGAGCGTCCGCCGCTGCCGGACGCGTGGCCGAGATCCTCGACCACGACCCGGTGATCGTCGAGGACCCCAAGGCCCACCCCGTCGCTGACGGCCCCCTGCCGTCCGGTCAGGTCGAGTTCCGGAACGTGTCGTTCGCGTACGGCGAGGATGGCGAGATCCCGGTCCTCCGCGAGTTCGACCTCACCCTCGAGGCCGGCGCGTCGGTCGCGCTGGTCGGCCCGACCGGCTGTGGCAAGACCACGGTCGCCCGGCTGCTCCCGCGCTTCTACGAGGTCTCGTCGGGCGAGGTGCTCCTCGACGGCGTGAACGTCCACGACCTGCGCCTCTCCGAGCTCCGACGCTCGGTCGGCATCGTCTTCGAGGACACCTTCCTGTTCAGCGACTCGATCGCCGCGAACATCGCCTTCGCCGACCCCGAGGCCCCCTTCGCCGACATCGAGCGGGCGGCTCGCCTCGCCGGCGCCCACGAGTTCATCGCCGAGCTCGACGACGGCTACGACACCATCGTCGGCGAGCGTGGCTACTCGCTCTCCGGTGGGCAGCGCCAACGGATCGCGATCGCCCGCGCCATCCTCGCCGATCCGCGTGTGCTGATCCTCGACGACGCGACGAGCTCGGTCGATCCGACCAAGGAGCACGAGATCCGCGACGCGCTCACCGAGGTCATGGCCGGCCGCACGACCATCGTGATCGCCCACCGGCCGTCGACCATCGCACTGGCCGACCGGGTCATCCTGATGGACGAGGGCCGGGTCGTCGGCTCGGGGACCCACGAGCAGCTGCTGCGCGGCGAGGCGCGCTACCGCGAGGTGCTGGCTTCGGCCGGCGGAACCGAGCGAGAGGTGGTGTCGTAACCGTGTGGGCTCAGGGAGGGGTCGACGAGGAGGACCGGCTCGACGCCGAGGCAGCCGGTCAGGTGATCCGGCGGACGCTCCGGCTCATGCGGCCCTACCGCCGGCAGATGATCCTGGCCGGGTTCCTCGTGGTGGGCTGGACCGGCACCGTCCTCGCCGGACCGCTCCTGGTCAAGTGGGGCATCGACGGGGGCATCAAGGGCGACAACCCGTCCGTGCTCGACCAAGCCGTCGTCGGCTACATCGGGGTGGCAATCGCGGCCTACGTGCTGTTCCGCTTCCAGGTCCTGACCATCGCAAGGATCGGCGAGAACTTCCTCCGCGACCTGCGGCTGCGCGTCTTCGATCATCTCCAACGACTCAGCATGCCGTTCTTCGATCGGGAGAAGGCCGGGGTCGTCGTCAGCCGCATGACCTCCGACGTCGACTCGATGCAGGAGCTGGTCCAACAGGGCTTGCTGATGTTCGTCAGCAACACGTTGCTGCTCGTCGCGTCGGTGGTGGTGCTCGGGTTGGTGTCGTGGCAGCTCCTCGCACTGTGTGCGCTCGCGCTTCCGCCGGTCATCCTGGCGTCGATCAAGTTCCAACGCGAATCCAACGTCGCCTATCTCGACGTCCGCGACGGCATCGGCGACACCCTGTCGCACCTCCAGGAGGGGATCAGCGGGGTTCGGGTCGTGCAGGCCTTCGGACGCGAGAACCTCGAGACCAGCCGCTTCGCCCGGCGGAACCGTCGCCTCTACGAGGCGCACATGCGGTCGGTGAAGATCTCGGCCTGGTACCTGCCGGTCATCGAGCTCGCCGGCCTCGCAACCACCGCGGCAGTGGTCGGGATCGGCGGCTACTGGGTGCACCAGGGGTCGCTCACCATCGGCACGGTGACCTTCTTCGTGCTCACGCTCTCGAACCTGTTCGAGCCGGTGCAACAGCTCTCCCAGCTCTTCAACATGGTGCAATCGGCGGGCGCGGCGCTCAAGAAGGTGTACGAGCTGCTCGACACCGAGATCGACGTCCGCCAGAGCGACAGCCCGGTCGAGCTTCCACGGAGCGGCGAGGTCGAGGTCGTCGGGCTGACCTTCGGGTATGCCGGCGGCGACCCGGTCCTCCGCGACGTCGATCTCCAGATCGCCGAAGGCGAACGGATCGCCCTGGTCGGACCCACCGGAGCCGGGAAGTCGACCCTCGCCAAGTTGATCGCCCGGCTCTACGACCCGGTGGCCGGCTCGGTCAAGGTCGGCGGGGTCGACCTCCGTGACGCCTCGCTCGCCTCGCTGCGCTCGACGATCGTGGTCGTGCCGCAGGAAGGGTTCCTCTTCGACGGGAACGTGCGGGAGAACATCCGTCTCGCTCGCCCCGAGGCCTCCGACGACGAGGTCCGCGACGCACTCGAGTCCATCGGAGTGCTCGATCGGTTCGCCACGCTGCCCGACGGACTCGACACCGAGGTGCGCGAGCGAGGAAGTCGTTTCTCCGCCGGCGAGAAGCAGCTGGTGTCGATCGCTCGAGCCGCGCTGGCCGATCCGGGCATCCTGGTCCTCGACGAGGCGACATCGTCGCTCGACCCCGGCACCGAGGCCGTGGTCGAGGCCGCCATGGAGGTGCTCATGGAGGGCCGGACGACCATCGTGATCGCCCACCGACTCACCACCGCAGCCCGAGCCGATCGGGTTGCCGTGGTGGCCGACGGCCGCTTGGTCGAGGTCGGGACCCACGACGACCTGATCGAGGCGGGCCAGGCCTACGCCGCCCTGTACGCCAGCTGGACCGGTGATGCGGCGACGAGCGTGTGAGGGCGGTGGATCGGTGCGCCCGAGTTGTTACTATCCACGTAGGAGAAATTGTCTCCGTGGCCCGTCCGCTACCCAGGTGAAGCCCGATCATGGCAGTGACCGATCTCGACCTCGGCAAGTACAAGCTCGGTTGGAGTGACAAAGAGGACTACGTCTTCAAGCCCAAGCGTGGGCTGAACGAGGACATCATCCGCGAGATGTCGTGGATGAAGGGCGAACCCGACTGGATGCTGAAGAACCGCATCAAGTCCTACAACCACTTCCAGCGCCGCCCGATGCCCAGCTGGGGCGGCGACATGTCCGAGATCTACTTCGACGACATCTACTACTACATCAAGCCGACCGATCATCAGGTCGACGCGTGGGACGAGCTTCCCGATTCGGTGAAGGACACCTACGAGAAGCTCGGCATCCCCGAGGCCGAGCGCAAGTATCTCGCCGGCGTGACCGCCCAGTACGAGTCCGAGGTCGTGTACCACCGCAACCGCGAAGACCTCGAGGCCCAGGGCGTCATCTTCACCGACATGGACACGGCGCTCAAGGAGTACCCCGAACTGGTCAAGCAGTACTTCGGCACGGTCATCCCGGCCAACGACAACAAGTTCAGCTCGCTCAACACGGCGACGTGGTCGGGCGGCTCGTTCATCTACGTCCCGCCGGGCGTCGAGGTCGAGATGCCGTTGCAGGCCTACTTCCGGATCAACGCCGAGAACATGGGTCAGTTCGAGCGGACGCTGATCATCGCCGACGAGGGCTCGAAGGTGCACTACATCGAGGGCTGCTCGGCGCCGGTCTACACCACCGACTCGCTGCACTCGGCCGTGGTCGAGATCGTCGTCAAGCCGTCGGCTCGAGTCACCTACACGACCATCCAGAACTGGTCGAACAACGTCTTCAACCTGGTCACCAAGCGGGCTCGGGTCGAAGCCGAGGGTCACATGGAGTGGATCGACGGCAACATCGGTTCGCGTCTCACCATGAAGTACCCGGCGGTCTACATGGTCGGCCCGAAGGCCTCGGGCTCGGTGCTGTCGGTCGCCTACGCCGGACCTGGCCAGCACCAGGACGCGGGCGCCAAGATGGTGCACGCCGCGCCCGAGACGACCAGCAAGATCGTCTCCAAGTCGATCTCGAAGGACGGCGGCCGCACCAGCTACCGAGGCCTCGTCCGGGTCGAAGACGACGCCTACGGATGCAAGAGCCACGTGCAGTGCGACGCCCTGATCCTCGACGAGGACTCGATCAGCGACACCTACCCCTACATGGAGGTCGGGTCCCGCGATGCGGTCATCGGTCACGAGGCCACGGTGTCCAAGGTCGCCGACGAGCAGCTCTTCTATCTCATGAGTCGCGGCCTGACCGAAGAGCAGGCCATGGGCATGATCGTGAACGGCTTCATCGAGCCCGTGACCCGCACCCTCCCCATGGAGTACGCCGTCGAGTGGAGCCGCCTCATCGAACTCCAGATGGAGGGCTCGGTCGGCTGAGCTAGCTTGTCCGCACCATGACGGACCAGCACCAGCCGCAGTCCGGGATCGAGCTCGAGAGTTCGTACTTCTGGCTCGCGTTCCTTCTCTACTTCTTTCCGCCAACGGTGGTCGTCAACGGCCACGCCCCGGGCAAGGTGACGTGGGGTCGCATCTTCATCCCACTCGCTCCGGGCCGCCACCAGGTCCGTGTCTACTTCCACTACCTGTTCATGGACGCCGGCGACGTCACGGCCACCATCGACGTGCACGAGGGCCACGTGACCTCGGTGACGTACAAGGCGCCGACGTGGTTCGTCTTCAACGCGGGCAAGCTGGCAGTCCACGAGACGTATCCGAGCGGTTCCCGCCCGTTCGCGCCGGTGCCTCCGGCGTGGGGTGCCTCCGTGGCGCAGCCGGCGATGCCCACCGCAGCCGCGATCCCCGTGACCCCGGTCGCGAACCACGCTCCGAGCGAATCGGCGACCGACGCCTCGCCCGCCGGCTGGCATGCCGACCCGATGGGTCGACACGAGCTCCGCTACTGGGACGGCAGTGTCTGGACCAGCCACGTGTCGAGTCAGGGCACCCAGTCGGTCGACGAGGTCAGCTGAAGCGAGTCCGGAGCCGACGGGGATGGGTCGGGTGCACGTGGCAGAATCACCGCATGCCGATGCGGCAGGACTGCAAGTACTTCGAGAGTCGGACCTACCCGAACGGTGACACCGTCCGGAAGTGCGACCTCGATCTCGCGCCCGAAGCGCCCTGGCGATGCCCGGACGACTGCCCCAAGTACACCCGCCGGATGGTCGACGTGAACTGGAGTCACGGCACGCTCGTCACACCGTCGACCCCCGACGAGCCCGAAAGTCTCGATTCGGGCGACGATTCGGTCGCCCGTCTGCTCGATGAAGCCGAAGACATCATCAACGCCGCCGGCCCCTCGATCGTCGCCGACGTCGAAGCCGAGCGTCACCGCCAGGGACTGCCCCGCTGGAAGCGCCTGTTCAAGCGCAAGCGGAAGAGCTGAGGCTTCTCCCAAACGGCCCTGCCGCCGATAGCATCGTCGGCTCGTGCCTCCCCTCTCGTACGCCGAGTCGTCCCGCGATCTGCCGGGACCTGAATGGCTTCGCGACCTGCGCGCCGCTGCGGCGGCTCGGGCCCTCGAGGCTCCGATGCCGTCGCCCGATCAGGAGGCCTGGCGGTACAGCCCGATCAACGAACTCGACCTCGAGACCCGCCCCCCGGCGACCCGAACCGGCGGCGCCGACGCCTCGCCCAGTGGGCTCGTCGACCGCATCGACGAGCGGGCCGCCACCGTCACCCTCGACAACGGCCGGATCGCCGACCTCGACGTCGACCCGGCGCTCGAAGCCAAAGGCGTTCGGGTCGTCCGCCTGGCCGAAACCGACGAGGCCGACCTCGTGGCGTCCCTCACCGCTGATGCATCGGACGTGTTCGCCGACCTGAACATCGCGCTGGCCCCCGAACCGTTGCTGATCGACGTGCCCGCCGGGGTGGTCGTCGACGCGCCGATCGTCATCGCCAGCGGCGCGTCCGCGAGCGGCTGCTCGGTGTACACCCGGGTCATCGTCCGCGCCGGCGCCGACAGCGAGGTTCGGATCGCCGACCTGCGCATGTCGGCGGCGGTCGACCAGCTCGTGGTCCCGCACGTCGACCTCGTCGTCGGTCCGAGCGCCCGTCTCGGCTATGTCGAGGTCCAGGAGCACGCACCCACCACCTGGTCGATCGCCCAGCAGGTCTCCCGCGTCGGTCAGGCCGGTCAGCTGCGCTCGGTGGTGGCCGCCTTCGGCGGCTCGTATGCCCGGCTCCGGACCGAATGCCGCCTCGATGGGCGAGGCGCCTCGGGCGACCTCCTGGCGGCCTACTTCGCTGACGGCGATCAGACGCTCGACTTCCGGACGTTCCAGCAACACGGGGCGCCCGACACGACCTCGAACCTGCTGTACGTGGGTGCGGGAGCCGGCACCAGTCGGACCGTCTACACCGGCACGATCCGGGTCGAGAACGAGGCTCGGGGCACCGACGCGGTCCAGACCAACCGAAACGTCAAGCTGTCCGACGATGCCTGGGCCGAGTCGGTACCGAACCTCGAGATCTACAACAACGAGGTCAAGTGTGCGCACGCCTCGGCCGTCGGACCGGTCGACGAGGAGCAACGCTTCTACCTCGAGTCCCGGGGCGTCCCGCCCGAGATCGCCGAGCGCCTGATCGTCGCCGGCTTCTTCGAGGACGTGTTGGCCAGACTCCCCGTGGCCGATCTCGAGGCCCCGTTGCGGGCCGACGTCAACGACAAGCTGGACCGAAGGGAACGCGCATGACCGTCGTGTGCCGATTCGACGATCTCGAGGACGGTGTTGCTCGACGGGTCGAAGTCGACAGCGTCGACGTCGCCCTGGTGCGATGCGGCGACGACGTGTTCGCCATCGGCGACCAGTGCACCCACGCCGACGTGTCGCTGTCCGAGGGTGAGCTCGACTGTGAGGCCCGCACGCTCGAGTGCTGGAAGCACGGCAGTGCGTTCTCGCTGGTCGACGGTGTCCCGCTCTCGTTGCCGGCGACCAAGGCCACGACCAGCTACGACGTCACCGTCGTCAGCGGCGACGTGGTCATCGATCCACCGGCCGGAGCGAGTGCATCATGAGCGTGCTCGAGATCCGTGACCTCCGGGCCTCGGTCGACGGTGCCGAGATCCTGCGCGGGATCGACCTGACCATCCGCAGTGGCGAGGTCCATGCCGTCATGGGCCCCAACGGGTCGGGGAAGTCGACGCTGTCTCATGTCCTGATGGGCCATCCCAACTACGAGGTCACCGGTGGTTCGATGACGCTCGACGGTCAGGAACTCCTCGGGATGTCGCCCTTCGAGCGCGCGACCGCCGGCATGTTCCTGGCCATGCAGTATCCGATCGAGGTTCCGGGCGTCTCGGTGGCGTCGGTCCTCGAAGCGGCCTACACGGCCAGTGGTCGCTCACGCGACGAGGTGGTCGAGCGGATGCGGATCGAGGCAGGCCGCATCGGGTTCGACGAGAAGTTCCTCGAGCGCCCGATGAACGTCGACCTGTCGGGTGGCGAGAAGAAGCGCAACGAGACCCTGCAACTCGGCGTCCTCCAGCCCAAGATCGCCATCCTCGACGAGATCGACTCGGGCCTCGACGTCGATGCCCTGGCGGCGGTGTCGAAACGCGTCGAGGCCGCGACCCACGAACAGGGCCTCGGCGTGCTGGCCATCACCCACTACAAGCGCCTCCTCGAAGAGCTGAAGCCCGACCACGTCCACGTGCTCGTCAAGGGGATGATCGAGCAGAGTGGTGGGCCCGAACTCGCCGACGAGCTCGAGGCTTCCGGCTACGCCGCGTTCATCCCTGCACAACCGGTCGGGTTGCCGAGCCTCAAGCGATCCGGCGCCGACACCGACGCGGATCCATTCGCCGACCCCCTCGCCTGAAGCCGGTAGGATCGGCGAACCGCACCGAGAGGTTCGCCCCGCCTTGCCCGAGACGATCGAAGTCGAGCTGCCCGTCGAGGAAGTGCTCCGACGACGTCTTGTCCATCCTGTGTTCCTGCCCGTCTACCGGCTCGACGAAGGAACGCTCTCGGGGTTCGAGGCCCTGATCCGAGTCGGGTCCGAGCCCGGAGGACTCCCCGGTGCCTGGCTCAGCGCGGCGGGCAGGAGCGGGCTGCGCGCCGAGTTCGACCTGCTCTGCCTCGAGGCGATCGCCGAGGCCGGATCGCCGCCCGCGGGCGCATCGCTCTTCGTCAACCTGTCGCCGGTCACGCTCAGCGACCCTCGCTTCGCCGAAGTTCGATCCCGGCTGGCCGAGGACCTCGTGGTCGATCTGGACGAGCGCGAGATCCTGCGCGCCCGAGGCACCGACCTCGAGATCGACATCGGCTTCCTCCGCACCCATGGCGTCCGTCTCGCGTTCGACAACGCGAGTGCGACCAGCCTGCTCGCCCTCGCACGAGTCCGGCCGGACTTCGTGAAGCTCGACCGGGCGGTGGTCAGCGAGATCGATCGCGATCCGTCCCGACAGTCGCTCGTGTCGGCCGTCTGTCGTTTCGGCAAGGACGTCGGGTTCAGCGTGGTGGCCGAACACGTGGAGCGGCTCGAAGAGCTCGCGGTCCTTCGCGATGTGGGGGTCGACTACGCCCAGGGCTTCTTCTTCGGGACTCCGGCTCCGAGCTGGCAGGCCGAGACCCAGGATCGGAGCTGGACGACCCGCACCGACTCCGAGTTCGGGTTGAGCCGCCGACTCCGCCAGGCGATCGACCCACGAACCGCGTGCGACGTGGTGTCGGGCATGCTCCACCACGACGGGTTCGCCACGAGTGTGTACCTGGAACGTGGGGGGCTCTTGCGCTGCCAGGCCCACCGCGGTCACGACGAAGTGCTCGATGGGATCCCGCCGAGCACCAGCATCATGTCCCGCGCCGTGCGCACCGGAGTGCGCCAGGTCGTCCCGGCCCACACCGAGGACCCCGACCGGCTCGGCGGTCTGGCCGGTCCCGTGGCCCTGGTGGTCGAGCCCGTGGCGATCGCCGGCGAGGTCGCCGGGTGTGTGAGCGTCGAGGCCGACCACGCGCTCGCTTCCGACGATCTGATGCGCATCCACCGGTGCGCCCGACTGCTCGGCGATCGGCTCGAAGTGCTCGGGCGAGAGGACGACCATCGTCCGCTTGCCCGGCTGGCGCGTGCGACCAAGGAGTTGGCCGGGTTGTCCGAGGGGGAGGACATCCAGCAGGCCGCCGTGCGGGTGGCGTGCGAGGTCGCAGGGATGTCGAGCGCCGTGCTGGTGCTTCCCCGGGGTGAAACGATGCGCGTCGTCGCCGCCGAGGGGCCGCTCGCCAGTCGCGTCTCGGATCTGGTCCCGAGTCGGGGCCGGGAGATCGCGGCTCGGGTGGCCCAGGTGAGCAGCGCTTACACCGAACCGGGGTTCGACGAGCGGAACACCCCCACCCAGGGCGGACTCGGGGTGCTCCGAGCAGCTGGCATGGCCACGTCGGCGGCGTTGCCGGTCCGTCTGCTCGGCCGCGAAGTGGGGTTGCTGATCGTTGGCGACGCCGCGACGCTCCGCATCGACATCGACCGCATCGAAGCCCTCGAGCTGCTGGCTGACACGGTGGCCCGCGGGCTCGATCTGTCGGGCCTGGTCAACGAGCTCCGCGATCGGGCGATGCGCGACCCGATGACCGGTCTCCAGAACCAGCGGGCCTTCGCCGAGGCCATGGGGAGCTTCGGTGGCCGACGGGCCCACCGCTGGACGCTGATGATGGCCGACATCGACGGGTTCAAGGCGGTCAACGACACGCTCGGGCATCGGACCGGCGACCGCCTGCTGGCCGATCTGGCGGCGGCGCTCGACGACACCCTCCGGCCGCTCGACCGCATCTTCCGGGTCGGCGGTGACGAGTTCGCGCTGATCCTCCCCGATCTCGACACTGCGACCGCCGCCGACATCGGCGATCGTCTGTGCGACGCCGCGGCCGGTGTGCTGGGCGAGTTCGGCGCCAGTCTGTCGGTCGGCATCGCCCTGCCCGCCGATGGTGAAGGAGCCGAGCAGTTCATCGACCGGGCCGATCGAACGCTCTACGAGGCCAAGCGTGCCTCGCCGGGCACAGCACGACTCAGTTCGAGCTGAAAGACTGCGCGCAGTGCCCACCAGAATCGCTCACGACGAAGCCGAGGTCCGACTGGCCGACGTTCCCGGATGGGGACTGGCCCACGGCAAGCTCCATCGCGAGCTCGAGTTCGACGGCTTCGTCGATGCCTTCGGGTTCATGTCGATGGTCGCGCTGCTCGCGGAAGCGATGGACCACCACCCCGAATGGACCAACGTCTACCGGCGGGTGGTGATCGATCTGAGCACCCATGACGTCGATGGCCTGAGCGAGCTCGACTTCGAGCTCGCCGCCAAGATCAACCACGCCCTCGGCGAGGGCTGAGATGCCTGGGCCCGAGCGGTCCGCCGCGACGAAGGAGCGGCAAGAGCGGGAGTTGCGGGGAGCTGCGACGCTTGGCCGTGTCTGCGCAGCTCAATCGATCGGGATCTCGTCGGTGGGGTCTTCGACCGACAGCCGTCGAGCGGCGTCGATGACGGTCACGCACATGCTCTCGAGCCGCTTCAACGATCGCTCGTCGAGGCCGGCCTTCACGTCGTCGGAGTTCAGCGCCGTGAGCTGCGGGGCCACCCAGGCGCCCAGCGAGCGGGCCACGGTCGTCATCCCGTTGAGCGTGTTGAGCGCCGCCATGCCGCCGCCGGCCAGGGCGGCGAGGCCCACCACGTCGTCGCGCATCGGCGCCTTGGTCAGGTAGTCGAACATGTTCTTGAGGCCGCCGGTCATGGCCGAGTGGTACTCGGGCGAGACCCAGATGTGAGCGTGGATGGTGGCGATGCGTTCCTGCCAGGCGACGATCGTCGGATCGCCCCAGTCGATGTCGCCGTCGTTCACCGGCAGCTTCGGGTCGGCCGGGGTCACGAAGTCGACCTCGACGCCGTGCTTGCTGCAGATCTCCTCGATCTGCCGGGCCAGGATGTAGCAGCTCGAACTCTCGCGAGCCATTGCCGAGATCACCATCAACTTCATCGTTGTCTCCTTGCGAGGATTACGAACGCTGCGCACCGTAGAGGTTCGGCGGGCGCCGTGCGCTCAGCCGGTCGCTTCGGCGATGGCCTCGGCCAAGGTGTTCCACGACAAGGTTGCGCACTTGATGCGAACGGGGAACTTCACGACGCCCCGCAGCGCTTCGAGATCGCCGAGCTCGGCCGACTCGATCGGGGTCTCGTCGGCCGAGGCGTCGCCGTCCAGCTGCGACTCGTGGATCGACATCATGGCCTTGAACGACCGGGTCAGGTCGGCGATCTCGGCGACCGTGCGTCCCTTCACCGCTGACGACATCATCGACGCCGAGGACTGGCTGATCGAGCAGCCCTGCCCGCCGATGGCGATGTCGTCGACGACGCCGTCGCGAACCGAGACGTAGATGACGATCTCGTCGCCGCACAACGGGTTGAACCCCTCGACCCGATGGGCGGGCGGTACTTCGAGCTCGCCGCGGTTCCGAGGGTTCCGGTAGTGGTCGAGGATGATCTCGCGATAGAGGTCTTCGAGGCCGGGCATCGAGGGGATCCTAGGAAGGCTGGCTGGTTCGGAGGGTCAGAACGCGAAGAAGTCGGCCGCGGCGGCGATGGCGTCGGCCAGCGCGTCCACGTCGTCGGTGTCGTTGTGCACGAACAGCGAGGCTCGGGCCGTGGCCGCCACGCCCAGCACGCGCATGAGGGGCTTGGCACAGTGGTGGCCGGCACGGACGCACACGCCGTGCTCGTCGAACACCTGGGTCAGGTCGTGGGGGTGGATGCCCTCGAACTCGAAGGAGAGCACGCCACCGCGTTCGGTCGCGGCCGACGGGCCGTGGATGGTGAGCCGCTCGCCGAACCGTTCGCCGAGGGTGCGCAGCGCATAGTCCGTGAGCTCGATCTCGTGCTCGCGGACTGCCGCCATGCCCAGATCGGTGAGGTAGTCGACCGCGGCCCCGAGGCCGACGGCCTGGGCGATGGGCGGGGTGCCGGCCTCGAACTTCCACGGCAGCTCGTTGGTGGTGAACCCGGTCTTGGTGACGTTGAGGATCATCTCGCCGCCGGTCAGGAACGGCGGGGTCTCCTCGAGCACGGCTTCGTCTCCCCAGAGCACGCCGATGCCGGTGGGCCCACACATCTTGTGCCCGGTGAAGACGGCGAAGTCGGCGTTCCACTGCTGGACGTCGGTGGGGCAGTGCGGAACGAACTGGCTGGCGTCGATGATGGCGATGGCGCCGGCGTCGTGGGCTGCGGTGACCATGGTCTCGACCGGGGTCAGGGTGCCCAGCACGTTCGACATCGCCGCGAAGCTGAGGACCTTGGCCCCGTCGAGCACGCGGTCGAGGTCGGTGAGGTCGAGGTGACCGTCGGGGCGGACCGGAATCCAGCGCAGCTCGATCCCGATCTCGTCGTGGAGCTGATGCCACGGCACGATGTTGGCGTGGTGCTCGAAGTCGGTGAGGACCACCACGTCTCCGGCTTCGAGGTTCGCCCGGCCCCACGCCTTGGCGACGAGGTTGAGCGCCTCGGTGGCGTTCTTGGTGAACACGACCTCGCGGCTCGATCGAGCACCGATGAACTCGGCGACCTTGCCACGCGCCCCTTCGAGCGCCGCAGTCGCCTCCTCGGCGATGAGGTAGGTCCCCCGGTGCACGTTGGCGTTGGAGTGCTCGTAGTAGTGGGCGATGGCATCGAGCACCGGTTGGGGCTTCTGAGACGTGTTGGCGCTGTCGAGGTAGACGAGGCGCTTGCCGCGCACCTCGCGCCCGAGAATCGGGAAGTCCTTGCGGACGGTCTGGACGTCGAGGCTCATGGTTTCACCGAGTCGTAGCCCTGGCGCTCGAGGCGAGCGGCCACCTCCATGCCCCCGGACTCGACGATGCGGCCGTCGACGATGATGTGCACGTGGTCGGGCCTGAGGTGGTCGAGCAGTCGCTGGTAGTGGGTGATGGCGAGGACGCCCATCTCGGGCCGGTCGTCGCGCACCTCTTGGACACCTCGGGCCACGACCTTCAGTGCATCGATGTCGAGGCCCGAATCGGTCTCGTCGAGCACGGCCATCTCGGGCTCGAGCACGGCCATCTGGAGAATCTCGTTGCGCTTCTTCTCGCCACCCGAGAACCCCTCGTTGAGATAGCGATCGGCGAAGGCAGGATCCATGTCGAGGCGGTCCATCCACTCCATGATCGTGCGCCGGAGCTCGAGGACCGAGAGGTCGGTGCCCTTGCGCTCCGACAGCGCCTGGCGGAGGAAGTTGATGACCGAGACCCCGGCGATCGCCTGCGGGTACTGAAACGCCAGGAACAGCCCGGCCTTGCCACGGACATCGACGTCCCAGGAAGTGATGTCGTCGCCCTTGAAGAGGATCTGGCCCCGGGTGACCTCGAAGTCGGGGTTTCCGAGCAGCGTCGAGGCGAGCGTCGACTTCCCCGAGCCGTTGGGTCCCATGAGGGCATGGACCTCGCCGGCTCCGACGGTCAGGTCGACCCCTCGCAGGATCGGTTCGTCTCCGGCTGAGACGTGGAGGTCACGGATCTCGAAGAGCGGCACGGTCATCGGGCCAAGTGTAGGCGAGCCGATCGGGGATTAGCACTACGTCGATAGTGGATATTCACGGGGGCGGCGGGTTCGCCTTGAGGTCGATCTTCCAGTCGCGGAAGCGGTCGTGGTCGCGGCCCGAAGGCCCGGTTCCGTGGCCGGCTCCGTCGGGTCCGAGGGTGAACACGAACTGGCAGCTGGGGTCGTCAGCGGCACAGGCGAAGTAGCGGGCGTCGGCCTTGGTGGCTGGGCCGGCCCGCCACAACAACCACGGGCCGATCCTCCGCTTGTACTCGGCCGTGGGGCGGTCGGTGAGGTCGGCACCGAGTGCGAGCAGGGCATCCGGCGCTTCGATCCACGCGGTGGCCGGGATGTTGCGGTCTCGGACCGGGGTCGGAGGAAGGTCGGCGGTGTGGACGGGGGTGTCGTCGGTCGGGCGCCGGTCGTAGCGCAGCGGGGCGTCGGTCACCAGCCTCGGGCGACCCATGCGTCGAGACTCGGCCGCTCGGCGCCGATGGTCGTGTCGTCGCCGTGTCCGGGAAGCACGATCGTCGTCGGATCGAGCGTGAACAGCCTGCGGTCGATGGAGGTGATGATGGCTTCGAAGTCGCCGCCCTCGTAGCCGGTTGCACCGGGTCCCCCCGGGAACAGGGTGTCGCCCGAGAACACCACCGGCGACCCCTCGACCTCGAAGCACATCGAGCCGGGGGTGTGCCCAGGTGTGTGGATCGTGTGGAGGCGGAGCCGGCCGACGTCGATGACCGACTCGTCCTCGAGGATCTCGTCGTAGGACGGCAGCATGGCGGCGTCCTCGGCCGTGACCCGCACCGAGTACCCGGCGTCGCGGAGCTGAGGGACGGCCTGGATGTGGTCCCAGTGGCCGTGGGTCTCGATCACCTCACGTACCCCGAGCGTTTCGCAGAGCTCGAGGAGCCGGTCGTGCTCGTTGGCGGCATCGAGCAGCACCGCATCGCCGGTCTGCTTGCAGCGGAGCACGAAGACGTTGTTGTCGATCGGTCCGACGACCACCTTGTGGATCTCGGCCTGGTGGTCTTCGTAGTGCAGCGTTCCCATGGATCAACCCTAGGCGCCGTCAGAAGGAAGTGGGTCAGCGGTCGGTCGGGGTGATCACCCGGAGGCCCAACCCCACCGCTGCGGGGAGTTGATGCCGGTCCAAGCTGAGGAAGTCGACCGGTGGCGGAAGGCGGTCGGCTGCGGCGAGGTGGATGGCATCGACGGTCCGGACGCCGAATTCAGCCCCGATCTCGGTGGCCCGGGCCAGGCAGCGGTCGTCGACGGGGATCACGTGGACCGCTTCCCAGTCGTCGCGGAGTCGTCGCCACAGCTCGGTGACGCCGGCGGGGCTGGTGGCGAGGCGCTGCAGGACCAGCTGGGTCTCGGTCCGGGCGAGGGCTGAGGCGCACCAGTCCGGGTCGTCGGTCATCGACGCGACGACCAGGGTGCGATCACGGTCGTGGGCGTACCGACGGATCCATGCCGACGTGTCCAGGAACAGCGTCACCGCCCGCGGAGCTCCTCGAGGGCCCGATCGAGGCGGACATCGACCGGCACGTCGATGGCGAGGTCGGCCGCAGGACGGTCGTGGCGGCGCGGGGCCACGAGCTGACCGGCCGCGGCGAGCTCGGCGAGGGTCGGCGGTCCGCCGGCCGGCGCGAGCGGTCCGAGGGTGGCCACGGGCCGGCCACCGATGGTGATGACGATCCGGTCGCCGGCACCGGCACGCCGCACCGCCGCGGCCAGGTCGGCCCTGACCTCGCGAATCCCGATCTCCTCCTGCACGGCATCAGTGTACTCATGTGTACGCGAGCGAGTTTCGGTGCCGGCGCGACCTCGCCTACGTTCCCCCGCATGAACTTTGCCTTCAGTGAAGAACAAGAAGAGCTCCGGAACATCGTGCGACAGTTCCTCGAGAACAAGTCGGCCGAGCCGGCCGTGCGCGAGCAGATGGAGACCGAGCAGGGCTACGACGAGGCCGTCTGGTCGCAGATGGCCGAGCAGATGGGCCTGCAGAGCCTCATCATCCCCGAGGAGTTCGGCGGCTCGGGCTACAGCTACATCGAGCTCACCGTGGTGCTCGAGGAGATGGGTCGGGCGCTGCTGTGCGCGCCCTACTTCTCCACGGTCGTGTTGGCCGGCAACACCATCCTGCAGAGTGGCGACGATGCCGCCAAGGCCGCCCACCTGCCCGGGATCGCCAGCGGCGAGACCATCGCCACGCTCGCCTTCACCGAGGAGAACGGCAAGTGGGACGAGAGCGGGATCACCGCGACGGCGATCGCCAGCGGTGACGGACACACCATCAGCGGGACCAAGATGTTCGTGATCGACGGCCACGTGGCCAACCTGATCATCGTCGCCGCCAAGACCGATGCCGGCACGTCGCTGTTCGCCGTCGATGGCGATGCGTCCGGTCTCACCCGCACGCCGCTGTCGACGATGGACCAGACCCGCAAGCAGGCGAAGCTCACCTTCGACGACACGCCGGGCACGCTCATCGGCACCGACGGCGGCGGCTGGGACATCCTGAGCACCGTGCTCGACCTGGCGGCCGTCGGGCTCGCGGCCGAGCAGGTCGGTGGCGCGCAGATGTGTCTCGACATGTCGGTCCAATACGCCAAGGACCGGGTGCAGTTCGGCCGTCCGATCGGCTCGTTCCAGGCGATCAAGCACAAGTGCGCCGACATGCTGCTCGAGGTCGAGTCGGCCAAGTCGGCGGCCTACTACGCCGCCTGGTGCGCCAGCGAGATGAACGACGAACTCCCGTCCGTCGCCAGCCTGGCCAAGGCGTACTGCTCGGAGGCCTACTTCCACGCGTCGGCCGAGAACATCCAGATCCACGGCGGCATCGGCTTCACCTGGGAGCACCCGGCCCACCTGTACTTCAAGCGGGCCAAGAGCTCCGAACTGCTGTTCGGCGACCCGACCTACCACCGCGAGCTGCTCGCTCAGCGCATCGGCATCTGAACCCGAACCGGCGGCACCGTCGCCGTGCTTCGTGCTGACCGACCCGGCCACATCTGAGGCCGGGTCGGTAGCGTTTTGGCCGTGGTGATCGTCTTCGTCGTCGTGGGTGCTGCGATCGTGTTCGCGATCGCCGCGTCCTTCGTCGGGACCTCCACGTTCCGGCTCGGGCACGAACCGACCACGGCGGTGCTCGATGTCGAGGAGGCCGTCTTCGAGACCGTCGAGCGGTTGCCGGACTTCGCGACCGCCCGACTGTCCTACGACGAGGTCCGCTCGCTCGTCCTGTTCGAGCTCGAGCACCTCGGCGAGAAGGGGTTGTCGGCCATGCCCGGAGAGGACCTCGACTTCGCCGACCGGCCACCCGAGGTGCTCGCCGATGACGACGCCGTGGCCTATGTGCTGGGCCGGGCCGAGGTCGAGGGCCTCGACGTGGCCGACGAGGACGTGTTCGAGGTGATCAAGGCTCTGCTCGCCCACCTGGTCGACATCGGCGCCATCGGCCGGGCCGTGCCGCCGCTCGATCCGCCGCAAAAGTGATGCGCACATCGACACCGCGTGTGGTTCACTGAGCAGACCGAAGAAAGGAGGTGGTCCAACTGAGCAGTCAACGTTCTGGGACCTCGGAGGTGGCTGGTCGCTAGACCGGCGCTGGACCAGTCGGCGCACATCCGCCAGACACCATCGGCATCGACGTCGGGGAGTTCGTCCCGCCCCGATCATCAGCGTCGAGCCGAGCTTCCATGCAGTGTGAATGAGGGAGGTGCCTCCGGGCACCTCCCTCATCGCGTTCGGGGCGCCGGGACCGCTAGCTTCGATGTCCATGTCACGTCTCGTGCGATTCGAGGAGTTCCGCTGGGTGGGCGACAAGCGAACCCAGATCGTCCATGACCAGGATGCGTGCGAGGCCGAGATCCTCGACGAGTTGATGGAGGCCCAGACCTTCATCGGATTCGGACCCGACACCCTGGCCGAAGCGCGCAACCGCTGCTACCGGCCGTGCGAGGTGTGCGCGAGCGGGGCGTCCGAAGCCAGCTAGCAATGACGGTTCGGCTCGTCTCGGGCGACGCCGAGATCTCGGTGCATCTCGCGGTGCCCGGGCGCGCGGTGACCGAAGTGCCGCCCGCGCTGGTGCTGTGCCACGGATTCCCGTCAGGTCCGGGCGGGGCCACCGCCGCGACCAGTTCGTTTCCCGAGCTCGCCGATCGGATCAGCACCGAGATGGGCTGGATCGTGATGGCGCCTGCGCTCCGAGGATGTCCGCCGTCGGCGGGCGACTTCTCGGTCGGCAACTGGTTCCGCGATCTCGAGGCGTGCGTCGACGACCTCGTCGACAACTATGACGCCGACGGCGTCTGGCTCGCCGGCTTCGGTACGGGCGGCGCGCTCGCCCTGTGCGTCGGCGGTGCCAGCGACCGTGTCCGCGGCGTCGCCAGCCTGGCGGCACCGGCAGACTTCGACGACTGGGCGACCTCACCGCGGCGGCTGGCGCAGCACGCTCGCGAGCTCGGCATCCTCGATCGGAGTGCGGCGGTCGCGCTCGATCAGTGGCAGCGCGACCTCCGGTCGATGCAGGCCGTCGACGCGTCGGCCCGGATGTCGCCGCGGCCGTTGATGCTGATCCACGGGAGCGAGGACGAGCTCGTCCCACCGTTCGACGCTCGCGTGATCGCCGACGCGCACGGAGACGCAGAGCTGCGGATGATCCCCGGTGCTGGCCATCAACTCCGCCACGATCCTCGGGCGATCGCCGTGCTGCTCGGGTGGCTGGCCCGTCAGACCAATCAGGTCGACGGAGCGGACCCCTAGTCCTGCTTGGTCTTGCCCGCGGCCTTCTTGGCCTTCTTCCACTCGCGCACCCGGTGGAGCGACTCGTCGTCGTGGATGTCGGCGACCGATCGGGGGGTGTCCTCGCCGAACGGCGCCGAGGCTTCCTCCCAACCCTTGGGGGTCTTGCCGAACCGCTTGGCCAGGAGCGCGATGAAGATCTTGGTCTTCTCGTCGCCGAACCCGGGGACTTCGCGAAGCCGGCGATACAGCTCGTCGCCGCTGCGGACGCCCTTCCAGATGTTCTCGGCCTTGCCGTCGTAGTGCTCGACCAGGTGCTGGCAGACGGCGTGGGCCCGCTTGCCCATCGAGCCCGGGTAGCGATGCAGTGCCGGCTTCTCCTTGAATACGGCCTCGACGTCGTCGGGGTCCATGGCGGCGATCTGGGCGGCATCGAGTCCGCCGAGCCGCTCCTTGAGCCGGTAGGGCGACATGAACGCCCACTCCATCGGTACCTGCTGGTCGAGCAGCATGCCGAGCAGTGCTGCGAGCGGCTCGGCGTTCAGCAGCCGATCGGCGTCGGCATCTCCGGTGACGGCGAGTCCCTTGGGCATGTGCTGACCCTAGACAGATTCGTTCGATGTGCGGCGCGGGATCGGGTCAGACGGTGGCCGGATCGGGCGCATCGGGATCGATGCCGCAGTCGTGGATGGCGCGGGCCACCACCTCGTGGTCGATGCTTCCGTCGGCCGCCAGCGCCGACAGCGCGGCCACGACCACGTGGTCGGCGTCGGTCTCGAAGAACCCGCGAAGGGCCGCACGGGTGTCGGAGCGGCCGAAACCGTCGGTGCCGAGCGAGACGTATCGCCGCGGGACCCATCGGGCCACCTGGTCCGAGACCGCCTGCATGAAGTCGGTGACGGCGACGATGGGCCCGGCTGAGGTGTCGAGGGCGTCGGTGACGAGCGGGGTCCGGGGCGGTTGGCCCGGATGGAGGCGGTTCCAGCGCTCGGCCGAGAGCGCGTCCTCGCGCAGCCGTTTGTAGTTGGTCACGCTCCAGAGTTCGGCGCCCACGTCGTAGCGCTCGGCCAACACGGCCCGGGCCTCCTGGGCGGCGACATGGGCGGTACCGCTGAACAGGATCGTCGCTCGATGGGTGGTGCCCTCGGGGGCATCGGCCCAGCGATACAGGCCGTCGACGATGCCCTGCTCGACCCCGTCGCCCTCGGGGAGTGGCGGCATGACGTAGTTCTCGTTGTAGAGGGTCAGGTAGTAGATGACGTCCTCCTCCGCGAGCATGCGTCGCAGTCCGTCGCGGATGATGACGCCCATCTCGTAGGCGAAGGCCGGGTCGTACGCCTCGACCGTCGGCACCGTGGAGGCCAGCACGAGACTGTGGCCGTCCTGGTGCTGGAGCCCTTCGCCCTCCAGCGTGGTCCGGCCGGCGGTGGCGGCCATGAGGAACCCGCGCGCCCGGGCGTCGGACGCGGCCCAGATGAGATCGCCGACCCGCTGGAACCCGAACATCGAGTAGAAGGTGAAGAACGGGATCATCGGCACGCCGCGGGTCGCGTGACTCGTTCCGGCCGCGGTGAAGCTGGCCAACGAACCGGCCTCGGTGATCCCCTCCTCGAGGATCTGTCCGTCGGTCGCCTCGGTGTAGGAGAGCAACAGGTCGTGGTCGACCGGCTCGTAGGTCGGCCCGGTCGACGCGTAGATGCCGAACTCGCGGAACATCGAGTCCATGCCGAAGGTCCGGGCCTCGTCGGGGATGATCGGAACGACCCGTGACCCGAAGTCGTCGTCGCGCAGGAGGTTCCGGAGCAGGCGGGTGAAGGCCATGGTCGTCGACACGGCCTGGGTGCCGGACCCGGCGTTCACCTCGTCGAAGGGTCCGCTGCTCGGTCCGGTGATGGGTCGACGGAGCTTGGCCGGCCGTGACGGGAACGGCCCGTCGAGCGCCTTGCGCCGACTGACGATGTACTCGAGCTCAGGTGAGCCCTCGGCGAAGCGGATGTAGGGCGGGGCGACCCCGTCGGCGAGCTCTTCCTCGGTGATCTCGTCCTCGAGTCGGAGCCGGGCCCGGAGCTCACGCAGCTGCGAGTTGGTCATCTTCTTGATCTGGTGGGTGGCATTGCGGCCCTCGACGTCGGGGCCGAGGGTCCAACCCTTGATGGTCTTGGCCAGGATCACGGTGGGCGAGCCCTTCTGCTCGGTCGCCATCTCGTAGGCCGCATACAGCTTGCGATAGTCGTGGCCGCCTCGGGGAAGGGTCCGGAGCTCGTCGTCGCTCAGATGCTCGACCATCTCGCGCAGTCGCGGATCGGGCCCGAAGAAGTGCTCGCGGATGTACTCGCCCGACTCGACTGCGTAGCGCTGGAAGTCGCCGTCGACGGTCTCGTTCATCTTGTTCAGCAGGACCCCGTCTCGTCCTTGGCCAGCAGCGCATCCCACGCTCCTCCCCAGACGACCTTGATGACGTTCCACCCCGCGCCTCGGAACAGCGCTTCGAGCTCCTGGATGATCTTGCCGTTGCCCCGGACGGGGCCGTCGAGTCGCTGGAGGTTGCAGTTGATGACCCACGTGAGGTTGTCGAGCTGCTCGCGGGTGGCGAGCGAGATCGAGCCGAGCGTCTCGGGTTCGTCGCATTCGCCGTCACCGATGAAGCACCAGACCCGACTGTCGTCGGTGTCGTCGAGATGCCGATTGGCCAGGTACTTGTTGAATCGGGCCTGATAGATCGAGTTGAGCGGGCCGATGCCCATCGACACCGTCGGGTACTCCCAGAAGTCCGGCATCAGCCGTGGATGCGGATAGCTGGACAGCCCGTTCCCGCCGACCTCCTGACGGAAGTTGTCGAGTTGGTCCTCGGTGAGCCGGCCCTCGAGGAACGCGCGGGCGTAGATCCCCGGCGCTGCGTGGCCCTGGATGTAGACGTGGTCGCCGGGAAGGCCGTCCTCCTTGCCGCGGAAGAAGTGGTTGAACCCGACGTCGTAGAGCGCGGCCGAACTGGCGAAGGTGGCGAGGTGGCCGCCGATCCCGTCGGCCTTCTGGTTGGCGCGGATCACCATGACCGCGGCGTTCCAGCGCACGTAGCGCCGGATGCGCCGCTCGAGTTCCTCGTCGCCGGGGAACCAGGGCTCGTCGCCGACGCCGATCGTGTTCACGTACGGCGTGCTCACCGATGCCGGGGTGCCGACCCGGAGCTGACGCGCCCGTTCGACGAGTCGGGACATGAGGAATCGAGCGCGGGTCGGCCCGTGCGCGGCCACGACGGAGTCGAGCGACTCGAGCCACTCGTTGGTCTCGTCGGGATCGATGTCCGGCAGCTGATGGACGAAGCCGTCGATGATCATGGATGCATCGTTTCAGGGATCGGTGGGCGACGCGTGCTCACCGCTACGGTCGGCGGCCGTGACGACCACCGCCTACACCGACGGTGCGTGCTCGGGGAATCCCGGGCCGGGCGGGTGGGCGTGGGCGGTCCCCGGCGGCGCATTCGCCAGCGGATTCGAGCCGAGGTCGACGAATCAGCGGATGGAGATCCGCGCCGCGTTCGAAGCCGTGCAGGCCATCGAAGGGCCGCTCGAGATCGTGAGCGACTCGACGTATGTGGTGCACTGCTTTCGCGATGGCTGGTGGGAGGGCTGGCTGAAGCGGGGCTGGCTCAACAGCCAGCGCAAGCCGGTGGCCAACCGTGATCTGTGGGAGCCGTTCATCGAGCTGGTCCGTCGTCGCGACGACGTGACGTTCCGCTGGGTCAAGGGACACAGCGGCGACCCGATGAACGACCTGGTCGATGCCCTGGCCGTCGAAGCGGTGACGGAGAAGCGGGGTCGCTCCGGTGACGAGCCACCCGAGGTGCTCGGCCCGCCCGACCGCGCCGGTCGTCCTCCGCCGGATGGCGGGGTCGAGGGTCGCGACCCCCGGCTTCCGGCCGGGACGCTGTGCGGGGTGTTCGGACACCGGCCGACCGAGCTCGGTGGCCATCAGCCCAATCCGACCGAACACGCGGTCAAGGCGCGCCTGGTCGAGATCCTGCGAGCCAAGCGTGAGGTCGACGACGACCTCATCGTCGTGTCGGGTCTGCGGCTGGGCGCCGAGTTGCTCGGCGCCGAGGCAGCCCAGGAGGTGGGTTTGCGGCTGGTCGCCGTCCTTCCCTACCCCAACCCCGAATCGGTCTGGCCGACGCCGAGCCAGGAACGTTTCCGCCGGGCGGCCAGCAGCGCCGACTCGGTCCTGACCCTCGAACACAAGGTGCCGAAGTCGAAGCAGCAGGCCGGGTCCGCACTGTCGCGACGCGACGGCTGGCTGGCGGCGAATCTCGACCAGGCGGTGGTCGTGTTCGACGGCAAGGATCGGCTCATCGGGCGGCTCGTCGAGAAGCTCGAGGACCGGGTCGGCGCCGACGTGTGGATCGTCGACCCTGCGGAGGCCTGAGCCCGAGCGGCAAGAGCGGGAATGGCGGGGAGCTGGACACGTGGCTCGTCCGCGCCGCTCCGAGCCCCGATCTCAGGAGAGTCCGCGGCGTCGTCGGAGTTCGGCGTAGGCGAGGTTGATCTCGGCCATGCGGTCGGCGCTCGCTTCTTTGTCCTCGGGCGACGCCTCGAGCAGTCGATCGGGGTGGTGGAGCTTGGCGAGCCGCCGGTGGGAAGACACGATCTGCTCCCAGCTCGCAGAGGCAGGGACTCCGAGGACGACGTAGGGATCGTCGGGGTCGAACGCTCCGGCGTCGACCGAGTCGTCGTCGACGTTCGTGAAGAGGCTGTCGGCGGAGTAGTACTCGGCGAAGGCGCCGTGCGGCTTGGCCTCGGGCTCGGGCCGACCCCGCTTGCGCTTGAACGCCTCTCGGATCTCGTCAGCCGTCTTCGGGCCGCGGTGCGAATCGAGCTCGGAATCGGTGTCTCGCGGCGTGCTGCGTCCGGTCCACCAGGCATTCGCTTCGTCGTCGGTGACGTCGTCGGGTTCGGCTTGCGCGCCGGCGTCGCCGGTTCGGGCGGGCGTCGTCGCCACCCTTTCGTCGACCCCACTTCTTCGAACCCATCGACCCCATGGTGCCCTTTTCGCGCCCTCGGGGACCCCATCATCGGAGACAGGCTCGTCTGGGTGCCGGCCCAGTACGGTCGCGCGGCATGCGAGTGGGCGTCGACACCGGGGGCACGTTCACCGATGTCGTGACCTCGTCGGGTCACATCGCGAAGGTGCCCGTCGACCCCGCACGACCCGGCGTCGGCGGTGGCCGCAGGCCGTCGAGGGCTCGCGGGCCGTCGAGTGCGTTCGGCGCACGGCACGACCGTGGCCACCAACGCCGTGCTCGAGGGCCTGGCGACCGTCGTGACCCTGGTGACCAACGAGGGGATCGAGGACGTCGATCGAGATCGCCCGGCAGGACCGGCCGTCGTTGTACGACGACACGGTGCGTCGGCCGCCGCCGCTGGTCGACCGGGACCACCGCATCGGGGTCGGCGGGCCGCCTCGGCCGCCGATGGTTCCGAGCTCGAGGCCGTCGACGGCCTGCCGATGGTGCGCGATCCCGCCGACACCGAGGCGGTCGCCGTCGTGCCTGCTGCACAGCGACCTCGACCCGTCACACGAGGAGGCGCTCGAACGAGCGGTCGCGGACGCGGGCTTCGACGTCTCCCGTTCGAGCGCCGTGGCCCCCGAGTTCCGAGAGTACGAGCGCACGGTCACCACGGTCGCTCAACGCGGCCCTGCGCCCGGTGTGTCGCAGCTACCTGGCTCGGGTGGGTGGCCTCGCCGCCGACGCCACCGTGATGGCGTCGTCGGGTGGGTTGCTCGACCTCGACGTGGCGGCCGATGTCCCTGCGGCCCTGCTGCTGTCCGGGCCGGCGGGAGGGGTGGGCGCTGCGGCGGCCGCGGCGATGGCGAGCGGCTTCGCGGACGTCGTGACCTTCGACATGGGGGGCACCGTCGACCGACGTGTGCCTGGTGCGGGGCGGTCGGCCCGAGCCGGCCGGGGTCCGCGCACGTGGCCGGGTACGAGGTGCGGTTCCCCAGCCTCGACATCCACACCATCGGCGCCGGTGGCGGCTCGATCGCGGTGGCTCGATGCCGGCGGAGCGCTCCGAGTCGGACCCGGTCCGCCGGCGCCCGACCCGGTCCGGCCTGCTACGGATTCGGGGGCACCCGGCCCACGGTGACCGACGCCGACCTCGTGGCCGGTCGGATCGATCAGGCGGCCCGCTTCGGTGAGCTGCACCTGTCGCTGCATGCCGCGCGGGTCGGCGCTCGATGAGGCGGGCATCGATGCCTACGGACTGATCGACGTGGTCAACGCCAACATGGAGCGAGCCATTCGGACCGTGACGGTCGAACGAGGCGTCGACCCATCGGGTCTCGCGCTCGTGGCCTTCGGCGGCGCCGGTCCGTTGCACGCCTGCGATCTCGCCGAAGCGCTCGGCATGGCGGCGGTGATCGTGCCGGCCCGAGCCGGGGTGCTGTCCGCCGTCGGTCTGCTCACGGCGCCGATGCAGCGCGAGGTGGTTCGGACCTGGGCCCACCCCACCGACCGGACGGGCCTCGAGGCCTTCGCGGGCCGAGCTGTCGGCCGAGGCCGCCGCGTTGCTGCCCGGCGACGACACGGTGGTGAGCCTCGCCTACGAGTGCCGCTACGACGGCCAGTCCCACGAGCTCCGTGTCGCATCGCCTGACGACTTCGACGCCGAGCACGAGTTGCGGAACGGCTTCGCCCGCCCGGGCTCGGTCGTCGAGGTGATCGCCGTGCGCGCCACGGCCACCCGCCCCAGCTCGACCGAGCTCGCCGATCTTGCGCCGCCGACGGATCGAGCGGGCGGAGTCGGGCCGCTCGTGCTCTCCGAGCCCGATTGCACGATCTGGGTCCCCGAGGGGTGGCGGGCCGATCCCGACGAGGCCGGCAACCTCGTCCTGTGGCGCACATGACGGCGTTGTCGCCGCGGCGCTCCAGGTGCTGATCTCGCGGCTGACCGGCATCGCCGAGGAGATGGGCGCGGTGCTGCGGCGGGCGGCGTTCAGCCCGAACATCAAGGAGCGGGCCGACTGCTCGGCCGCGCTGTTCACCGCCGACGGGACCTGCTCGTGCAGGCCGAGCACATCCCGGTGCACCTCGGGTCGATGCCGGCGACGCGTGGCCGCCGCGATCGAGGCACTGGGAGACGAGATCGGTCCGGGCGAGCAGATCATCCTGAACGACCCGTACGCTGGGGGCACCCACCTGAACGACATCACGCTCGTCGCCCCGTGCTTCGCCGATGGTCGGCTGGTCGGGTGGGCCGCCAACCGGGCCCACCACGCCGACATCGGCGGCGCGGCCCCGGGATCGATTCCGGCCGACGCCACCGAGATCCAACAGGAGGGAATCCGCATCCCGCCGATGAAGCTCACGGCCGAGGTGGCCGCGTTGCTGTTCGCCGCGTCGAGGACCCCGGACGAGCGGGCGGGTGATCTCGACGCCCAGATCGGCGCCAACCTGCTCGGTGTGCAGCGTCTGGCCGAGCACGCGGCCGATCCGTTCGACGAGGTGGTCGACTACGGGCGGCGACGCATGCGCGCCGTCATCGCCGATCTCCCGTCGGGCTCGTGGTCGTTCGCGCGACCAGGTGGACTCCACCGGCTCGGGACCGTCGGACCGCAGCACCGGCGACCATCGCGTTGGAGCTGACCGTCGACGGCCGGCTGTCACGTTCGACTTCACCGGGTCGGCCCACCAGTCGGCCGGGCAACGTGAACGCCGTCGAGGCCGTGACCGTCAGTCGCCGTGGCCTTCGCCGCTACGAGCCGCCCTCGACCCGACCCTGCCTGCCAACGGCGGCGTGCTCGAGTCGATCGCAGGTCATCGTCGCCGCCCGGCTCGATCGTCGCCGCCCAGTTCCCGGCGGCCGTCGGTGCCGGCAACGTCGAGGTGTCGCAGCGAGTCGCCGACGTGTGCCTGGGTGCGCTCGCCCAGGTGCTGCCCGATCGGGTCGGCGCCGCCGGCCAGGGCACGATGAACAACCTGCTCATCGGCGGCGACGGGTGGGTGTACTACGAGACCGTCGGCGGCGGACAGGGCGGTGGCCCCGCCGGACCGGGTCAGTCGGGCATCCACACGGGCATGACCAACACAGCTGACGCCCGAACTGGACCCGGCCCGGCCAGCAGCGGGGTCCACACGGGTATGACCAACACCGCAGAACACGCCGATCGAGGCGCTGGAGCGGGCGTTCCCACTCCGAGTGCTGCGCTACCGGCTGCGGCGGGGGAGCGGCGGCGCCGGGTGCGGCGCCGGGCGGTGAGGGCATCGAGCGCGACCTCCAGGTCCTCGAGGACGTGACCGTGTCGCTCATCACGGAACGGCGCGTCGTCGCAGCCGTGGGGGCTGGCCGGCGGCGAACCGGGCGCGGCCGGCGAGAACTGGCTTCTCCCTGGAGGTGACGAGGACCTGGCGGAGCGGCTGCCCGACAAGTGCACGATCCGGATGAAGGCCGGCGATGTTCTTCGGATGCTGACGCCCGGCGGCGGAGGATGGGGGGATCCGGTCTGGTCCGCATCGTCACTCGGGAGCGGTACGGATCCGGACTGATCGGCGGTGAGCGTCTGCCTTCCTCAGGCGCTCCAGATCTGCCGCGATGGCAGCTCCTGTTCGGGAGCGATTGGCCCTCCGAATCCGCACGGGAGGGCCCTCCGATTCCGCATCACCTGATACGGCGATGGCGGGTTGGGGGATCCGATGTGGTCTGTCCCGGGAGCCGTCACTGGCCCGAATCGGGAGTGAGGGATCGCCTTTGACGTGTAAACGTACTACCATACCTTTATGCCGAAGGAGAAGGTCACGTTGACGCTCGATACCGAGCAGCTTGAAGAGCTCCGCTCGCTGGTCGATGCGCGAAGTCTGTCAGCGACCGTCGACCATGCGGTTGGTGCCTATCTGTCCCGGCTCCGCCACCTTCGAGCGGTAGACGAATGGCTGGCTGAACTCGAAGCCGAGCATGGGCCGGTCGACCCGGAGACGCTCGAGTGGGCGGCGCGGATTGTGGACGAGTGGGCCGCCACGACTGAGCGTCCTGCGAAGGCAGGCTGAGTGCTCCTGCTCGACAGCGAGGCGATCTCGGCAGTGGCCCACGGTCCAGATCACCGACGTGACCGTGTACGGGCTCTCGTGACCGAGATGCGGTCGCGGGAACTGCCAATCGCAACGGTTGCTGCGGTCTTGGCCGAGGTCGTTCGTGGCCGACCGGCCGACGCTGGCGTGTTCGCTGGTCTGCGGCGTCACCGGGTCGAGGTCCACGCAGTTGATTCGCGTACCGGTGTCCGCGCTGGTCAGTTGCTCGGAGCGGTTGGTGCCGGGTCGGAGATGGCGGTTGATGCCTTCCTGGTTGCCGACGCCGATCTGCAGGGAGGAGCGGTCATCGCCACATGCGACCCCGAGGACGTGGGTCGCCTTGCGACCGTCACGACCGCGTGAGCGTGGCCGACCTCGACTCGTGATCGGTGTGCAGAGTGTTCGATGGCATGACAAATACGAAAAACACCCCGATCGAGGCGCTGGAACGCGTGTATCCACTGCGGGTGTTGCGGTATCGGCTACGCCGAGGGAGCGGTGGCGCAGGGTTGGCGCCGGGTGGCGAGGGGATCGAACGCGACCTCCAGGTCCTCGAGGACGTGACCGTGTCGCTCATCACGGAACGGCGCGTGTCGCAGCCATGGGGACTCGTCGGCGGCGGGCCGGGCGCGGTTGGCGAAAACTGGCTGCTCCCGCAGGGTGATGAGGAACAGGCCAAGCAGCTGCCCGACAAGTGCACGATCCGAATGAAGTCCGGCGACGTCCTGCGGATGCTGACTCCCGGAGGTGGTGGGTGGGGAGACCCAGCGCGGTCGAACTCGGGTACGGAGATGGAGACTGCTCCGTCTCGGGATTGACCCCCATTGAACCGTCCCTCGGCCGCCGCTGCGTGTCGCAAAGTGCATGCGTCGTGCTAGCATCATGCGACATGCGGACCTTGTACCTCCGAAACGTGCCCGACGACGTGGGCGAGCGCTTGGAGCGCCTCGCTGAGAAGGAGGGGCTGTCGCTCTCGGCGTTCGCGACGCGCGAACTGGCCTCCATCTCACGCCGCGGAGACAACCCTGCGCTGCTGGCCAGGCTGCCGGACCTCGGAGTCGACGCCGAGATCGTCGTGGGAGATGTCGACGCTGGGCGCTCGTCTCGTTGATCGTGGTCGACGCCTCGGCAGCGGTGCTCGGTCTCATGAACGACGGCGAGGCGAGGGCGATGCTCGAAACAGAGTCGGTTGTCTGTCCGCACCTCGCCGACTCAGAGGTCGTCCACGCACTTCGGTCCCAGGTGCTCCGGGGCGACCTCGACGCGGTGGTCGTGGAGCGCATGATCGACGTCTGGCAACGTCTCGGTCTCGAGCGCGTCGGTGTGACCGCGCTACTCGGGCGCGTGTGGGAACTGCGCGAGAACCTGAGCGCCTACGACGCGACGTATGTCGTTCTCGCTGAGGCGCTCGAGAGCCCTCTGGTGACCGCTGATGGCCGGCTGGCTCGTGCCCCGGGGCCCCGATGCACGATCACGCTCGTGCGTCGATGACTGGTGTGCAGAGTGTTCGGTGCCATCACAAACACCCGAAATACGCCGATAGAGGCTCTAGAGCGCGCGTATCCAATGAGAGTGCTCCGCTATCGCCTACGCCGGGGGAGTGGAGGCGATGGCTGGGCGCCCGGTGGCGGAGGGTGGGGAGATCCGGCATGGTCTATTTCGGGATCCGAAGGTGGTCCAGAACGGGAGTAGGTACTGGTCCAAAGTGGTAGTCTGATGGCGTGTCCGAGTATGTCCGACGCCTCCTCGACGATGAGCTCGATGGCGCGTTGGAGGCCCATCCGGCCGTTCTGATCGTCGGTCCCCGTGCGGCCGGCAAGACGACGACTGCACGTCAACACGCCGCAAGCATCGTCCGATTGGACCGCCCAGGCGAGGCGGCGGCATTCGTCGCGGACCCCGATGCTGCACTCGTCCGACTTCGGGAGCCGGTCCTGCTCGACGAGTGGCAAGCGGTCCCCGACGTGCTTGGCGCGGTCAAGCGAGCCGTCGATGAGGACAGCAGGCCAGGACGGTTCCTGCTCACGGGAAGCGTCCGGGCGGATCTCGAGTCCGTGACGTGGCCGGGTACGGGCCGCCTGATCCGGTTCACGCTCCACGGACTCAACGAGCGCGAGCTCAACCAAGCGACCGCCGGGCCGAACCCGATCGACTCCCTCGCCCTGGGTGACCCCGCAGCGTTGGCGGCTCCGGCGACGGCCCCGGACCTTCCGGGCTACCTCGACGTCGCCCTTCGAGGCGGCTTCCCCGACGTGGCCCTGCGCCTGGAGGGGCGGGCGCGGGAGCGGTGGCTCGAGAGCTACCTCGAGCAGATGCTCACCAGAGACGCCGTCAACATCTCAGGGCGGGATCCCAGCGCGCCTCACCCGGTACTTCGAGGTCCTTGCACTCAACTCCGCCGGGATCGTCGCCGACTCGACCGTCTATGAGGCGGCCGGCATCAACCGCAAGACGGCTTCGGCCTATGAACAGCTGCTCGTGAACCTCTTCGTGCTCGACGTCGTTCCTGCCTGGCTGACCAATCGACTGTCGCGGCTCGTCAAGACTCCGAAGCGGTACCTGACCGACGCATCGTTGATGGCTGCTTCGCTGCGGATCGACGGCGCGACGATCCTGCGCGACGGCGACCTGCTCGGCCGGGTGCTCGACACCTTCGTCGCTGCACAGCTCCGCGCCGAAGCCGCAGCGAGCACCGCGCGCGCCCGCCTCTACCACCTGCGGGACAAGAACGGTCGACACGAGATCGACGTGCTCACCGAAACCGGCGGCGATCGCGTCATCGCGTTCGAGGTCAAGGCCTCCGCCGCTCCGAAGCGATCTGACGCCGCACATCTCGGCTGGCTGCGCGACCGGCTCGGCGACCGATTCGTGGCGGGCGCCGTTCTCCACACAGGGCCGGCCGTCTACGCCCTCGACGAACGGATCGCCGCGGTCCCGATCGCTTCGTTGTGGGGAGGGTGATGGGCGCGATCGGCGTGCAGCGTGTTCGGCGGCGTCACCAACACAGATCAAGTTGACGACCGAACTGGAACACCGCAGCCCGGCCAGAGCGGAACTCAGACGGGTATGACCAACACCAAGAACACCCCGATCGAGGCGCTGGAGCGGGCGTTCCCACTCCGTGTGCTGCGGTCGAGGCTGCGTCGGAGGAGTGGCGGCGCCGGTCTGGCTCCGGGCGGCGAGGGCATCGAACGAGATCTCGAGATGCTCGAAGACGTGACGGTGTCGCTCATCACCGAGCGCCGCACATCGAAGCCGTGGGGAATGGCGGGCGGTGAGCCCGGTGCGGTGGGCGAGAACTGGTTGCTGCTGCAGGGCGACGAGGACCGGGCCGAGCGCTTGGCCGACAAGTGCACGACCCGCCTGCGGGCCGGCGACGTCGTGCGGATGCTCACGCCCGGCGGTGGAGGATGGGGGACTCCTCCGACCGCCTCGTCGCAAACCTGAGCGATCTCCAGAGTGCGCCTGTGGACGACGTTGTCCTGGCCCTGCAGCTCGGCCAGCGAGGCGACCGCCGCCTGCGCAAGTGTCAGGATCGGAAGATGAAGTCCTTGGGGTTCATCCTGAGCTACCTCGGTACGCCGAAGGCCCGACGCAGCGCCCGCATCCTCGGATGGATGATCGGCCTGCTCGTGGTGATCGTTGTCATCTACAGCGTCGTGTTCCACGAGATCATGGACCACGAGGGGCAGAGCTACAGCTGGATCACGGCCGTCTACTGGACGCTGGTCACGATGTCGACGCTCGGGTTCGGCGACATCACCTTCGAGTCCGACCTCGGTCGGGCCTTCTCGGTCCTCGTCCTCATGTCGGGGTCGGTGTTCATCCTCGTCCTACTGCCGTTCACGTTCATCCAGTTCGTCTTCCTGCCGTGGATGGAGTCGACGCAGCGGGCCCGGGCGCCCCGCCAGGTGGACGAGGACCTGTCCGGGCACGTCATCTTCACGGCCACCGGGCCGATCGAGTCGGCGTTGATCGAGCGGCTCGAGCGGGTTGACATCGATCACGTCACCCTCATCGGTGAGGTGGACGAGGCGCTCCGGCTCCACGACGAGGGACTGCGGGTGATGGTCGGCGAGTTGGACGATCCGGCCGCCTACCGCGCCGCCGGGGTCGAGCGCGCCGCGCTGGTCGTCACCACCCGGGCCGACACCACCAACACCAACGTCGCCTTCACCGTCCGCGAGATCTCCGACGACGTGACGATCGTCGGCACCGCCAACTCGGAGGCATCGGTCGACGTGCTCGAGCTGGCCGGCTGCAACAAGGTGCTTCGCCTTGGTGAGATGCTGGGCACGGCGCTGGGCCGCCGGGTGCTGACGCCGGACGGACGCAGCCAAGTCATCGGCCAGTTCGACGAGCTGCTGGTCGCCGAGGCGGCGACGCCGGCCGGGCTCACCGACCAGCCGTTGTCGCAGACCCAGATGCGCCAGCGCACCGGCTTGACCGTGGCCGGGGTGTGGCACCGCGGCGAGCTCCAGGTCGCCCGGCCGAGCACGGCGCTGCCGCAGGGGAGCACGCTGGTGCTGGCGGGGTCACGAGAGCAGCTCGACACCTACGACGGGCTGTTCGCCTCGCGTCCGCTCACCGGCCGGGTGGTGATCATCGGCGGCGGCCGGGTCGGCCGGGCCGTCGGCCGGTTCCTCGCCCAGCGCCAGGTCGACTTCCGCATTGTCGAGGAGAACCCGGACCGCATCCGCAACCCGGCGAGCTACGTCGAGGGCGACGCGGCCGACCTCGACGTACTCGAGCAGGCGGGCATCACCGACGCACTGGCCGTCGTCGTCACCACGCACGACGACGACGTGAACGTCTACCTCACCAACTACTGCCGACGGCTGCGGCCCGACATGCAGATCATCGCCCGGACCCGCCTCGACCGGAACATCACCACTCTGCATCGGGCCGGAGCCGACTCGGTGCTGTCGTACGCCTCGACGGGTGCCACCGCGCTCTGGAACCTGCTGACCGCCGACAACACTCTCCAACTCGCCGAGGGACTCGACGTGTTCCGGGTCGGCGTGCCCGACACCATCGCGGGCGAGACGCTCACCGATGCCGACATCCGCGAGGAGACCGGCTGCACCGTCGTGGCCATCGCCTCCCGGGATTCGCTCCTGGTGAACCCGCCAGCCGACTCCACGCTACCCGCGGCCGGCGACCTCGTGCTCATCGGCGACAGTGCCTCCGAGCACCGCTTCCTCACCCGCTACCAGGTTCGAGCTGGCAGTCGTTGAGAGGCGTGAACTGCCGCGCGGCAGTCCCTCAGTCGCTTCGTTCGTGTGGGACTGACGGGCGAAGATTGCAGCTCTGGTCGGCACACGTCGATGGGATCGGCCCCGCATGGGGGGGGGTCGATTTCAATCGTGTCGACAACTACTCGAAATACACCGATCGAGGCGCTGGAGCGGGCGTTCCCACTCCGAGTGCTGCGCTACCGGCTACGGCGGGGGAGCGGTGGCAACGGGCTGGCTCTGGGCGGGGAGGGGATCGAGCGAGACCTCCAGGCCCTCGAGGACGTGACCGTGTCGCTGATCACCGAGCGACGTGTGTCGCAGCCATGGGGACTCGCCGGTGGTGGGCCCGGAGCGGTCGGGGAGAACTGGCTTCTTCCTGGCGGTGACGAGGAGCGGGCCGAGCCTCTGCCGGACAAGTGCACGATTCGGCTGGTGGCCGGCGATGTTCTGCGGATGCTGACACCAGGCGGCGGCGGTTGGGGCACGCCTTGATCAGCCCGGTGTCGAGGTAGCGTCGGCTCGTGCTCTCGGAACGGTCGCTCGGCTGGCTTCGCTACCTCGACCGCAAGGCGCACACGCCCGACGACTGGAGTCGTGACGGCCACCCTCACCCGCACTGGGACGATCGGTCCGACCCGCCGATGGCCAGCTGGCATCGATTCGACCTGGTCGACTCGTCGTACGCGATGGGCCTCATGGCACACCGGACGCCGGCATGGACCGAACGGTACGTGGCGGTCCTCGACCAACTGATCGAGCGGCACACCGGGTGGTGGTCGGCGGCGGACTGGCTGACCCAGTTCGGCCACGATCCCGAGCGGGGCGACTACCCCGACCTCTACCGGCTCTTCATCCCGCCGGAGTTGTGGGGCGACTACGACGCGCCGGGTTGGACGGCCAACGGCATCGAGCCCTACGGCATCCAGCCCGACCCCATCGGCGCCGACGGGATGCTCTTCTACAAGGGGTTCTTTCTCGTGCTGCTCGGTGTCCGGTCGATGATCGCTCCGGACGAACGCTGGAACCAGCCGTTCGAGATGATCCGTGACGGAGCGAACACGTTCACCTGGACGCACCGCGAGATCGCCGACCATCTGCGCCGGCAGTGGTTGGCCGCACCCATCGGCTGCCACTGAGAGAACACCAAGATCTGGCCTTTCTGACTGGCCGGAGCGGGCCTCGGTCTGAGGCTCCACGACAACCGATACGGCACCGACCACCACGCTGCAGCGTTCCGACCCTGGTGGGCGTATGCACGCGGCCAGTACCTCGATCTCGACGGCGACGACGCGCCGACGATGACGACCTTCTACTACGACCCGGTGCTCGACGTGCACCATCGCCTCCCCGCGACGCTCGCCGCGCTGCCGGCGTTCTACACCGCCACCCAGGTTCCTGACGATGCGCGGCGTCTGTTCGAGGCGGCGTGCGCCTCGGCCGGCTGGGGCGAAGGCCCGATCACGGGCCTGACGCCCAGCAGGCTGCCCGGCGCCGCGCTGCTGCTCGCCCGCGAGTGGGAGATGCATGATCTCGCCGAGCGGCTGGCCGGAGCGATCGAGACGAGCTACGAGCCGACGTGGGACGCGGCTGCCGGTGAGTTCACCTGGGGGCTCGGACTCGACGAGCCCCATCCTCGCGGGCAGTTCAATGCCTTCCTCGCCGCCGCGGAAGCAGCCGGGCCGGGTCGCTGGACCGCGTTGTCGGCCGCACCGCTCGAACCGTGTCCCAAGGTCGTCGGCGTCGACTTCCCGGCCATGGCCCTCAGCCGAGCCGAGTGGACCGACGGCAACCTCCACCTCCGTCTCGCACCTCTTCGAGAGGAGCCGGGGAGGTTCACCTCGTTCCGCGTGGTCGGCGCCGAGACCCGCGTCTGGGACGTCACGACTCGCCTCGATGGGGTGAGCGTGGAGGTGGTGAGCGGATCGATCATGATTCGCGTCCCCATGATCGCCGGCGACATCGAACTGGGCCGCGGCAGCTACTGAGCCGTCGTGTCCCCAGGTCGAGAAGCCCCAGGTCAGAAACCCCCGTCGAGAAGCACAGTGGCGCGAGGTTGTTGACGCTGGGCCGTCCAAGGTGTGCGATGGGGGCCGACCGCCTCACCGAGGGGACGATTGACGACATGGCAGATCGCACGGGCGCGGGCATGTCGATGCTTGCGGTGCATCGTCGCCGGGTCACGCCGCTCGTCGAAGATCAGCCTGTCCCGTGGATGCCCGACGAACTGGTGCCCGACACGTGCCGGAGCATCGAGACGTCGATCGAGCACGACCGGTCGTGGTGCCTTCCCAGCGCAGGCGACCAGCACGGGCCCCGGCTGAGCGATCCGTTCTGGCGCCTGCTCGATCGGTGGTCTCGCTCGGGTTCGTCCACGGTGCGTTCCGGCGCCGCCGACGTGTATCGAGTGCTGCGTGTCCCGCCGCGGGCGGTGGAGGCGTCGCTCGATCGGTGGTCGACGACCACGCTGGTGGTCGGAAAGTCGTCGCTCGTGGTCTCGCGGGCAGGTCCCGCAGTCCTGCGCGGGGAGTTCGCTCCGGCCGGGACCCGTCGGGCCGACGTCGAGATCCGGTTCGAGCGCTGGTCGCCGGCCCATCTCTGCGCTCACCTCCGACCGGTGGGCCGGTCGAGTGGCCGGTCCGGATCGACCGCATGGTGGTCGGCGGCTCACGACGTGCTCGACGAACTCCTCGATCGGCTCGCCGCCGTTCCGGGGTCGGACCTCGCTGCCAGATGACGGCAGCGGACCGTCCAGGCCAGGGTGGTCCTGAGCGCGACTTCCGTCGCGCAACCTGCTGCGTCGCGCCCTCGGGTCGGTGCGGCCCACTGCGCGGAAACGGGTGACGCTGGTGGTCGCCCTCGGCCGCGACCCGGGGTCGGCGCACTTCGATTCGGCGCGCGTCCAGTCAATAGTGTCGAGCGGACAGTCGAACACGAGCGGCCAGAGTGCCGAGGAGTCACACACATGGAGATCAACGGTTCGTCATCGGTCGTGACCGGTGGAGCATCAGGCCTCGGCGAGGCGACTGCACGGGTGCTCGCCGACCAGGGCCAGCACGTCGTCGTGGTGGACATGAACACCGAGAAGGGCGAAGCCGTCGCCAAGGACATCGGCGGGGTGTTCGTCCAGGCCGACGTGGCCGACACCGACCAGGTCATCGCGGCGGTCGACGCCGCCAAGGAGATGGGCCCGCTCAAGACCATGGTCACCGCAGCCGGCATCGGGTTCGCGACCCGGACGATCGGCCGTGACGGCCAGTACGAGTCGGCGCACGACCTCGATGCGTTCAAGAAGGTCGTCGAGGTCAACCTGATCGGTACGTTCAACTGCATTCGCCTCGGAGCGTCGGCCATGAACAACAACGACCCCGATACCGACGGCCAGCGTGGCGCCATCGTGTCGGTCGCCTCGGTCGCCGCCTTCGACGGACAGATCGGCCAGGCCAGCTACTCGGCCTCCAAGGGCGGCGTCGTCGGCATGGTGCTCCCGGTCGCCCGTGACCTCTCGGCCGCCGGCATCCGCCTCAACTGCATCGCCCCGGGACTCATCGACACGCCCATCTACGGCGAGGGCGAGGCATCCGAGGCGTTCAAGGCCAACCTCGGCCAGAGCGTGCTGTTCCCGAAGCGTCTCGGCACCAGCGAGGAGTTCGCCTCCATGGCGCTCGAACTGCTCACCAACAGCTACATGAACGCCCAGACCATCCGGGTCGACGGCGGCATCCGGATGCCACCGAAGTGAGCTGCGTCTGAGGAACAACGAGTCGGCCACGGGGGTTCTCCCTGGGGCCGATCCGCGTCCGAGGAGACCTGTCATGCGTGCCATCTGGAACGACACCGTCATCGCCGAGAGCGACGAGACCGTGGTGGTCGAGGGGAACCACTACTTCCCGCCGGCATCGCTCAGCACCGAGTACCTCGTCGAGGTCGACCAGACCTCGGTCTGCCCCTGGAAGGGTACGGCGAGCTACTTCGACCTGGTGGTGGGCGGCGAACGCAACCCCGGTTCGGCGTTCGTCTATCGCGAGCCGAAGCCGGAGGCCGAGCAGATCCGTGACCACGTGGCGTTCTGGAAGGGCGTGACGGTCGAGGCCTGACCGTACGCCGACTCAGGCGACCTCGGCCTCCTTGCCGAGGACCTCGGCGAGCGCCGTCCGAACATCGCGGTGGACGAACTGGTACCCGGCTTCGTCGAGCACCCGAGGCCTGACGCGGGCGCTGGTGTCGAGCAGCGCGTCGGCGAGTTCGCGGCCGAGCAGCAGCGCCGGGCCCAACATCGGCACCGGGAGCACGACCGGGCGACGCAGGACCGACCCGAGGGCTTGGGCGAAGGCCTTGTTCGTCACGGGTTCTGGCGCGGTCATGTTGACCGGTCCGTGGATGTCGTGGTCCAGCAGGAACGAGATCGCCCGCACCACGTCGTCGATCGAGATCCAGCTCCAGTACTGGTCGCCCCCGGCGATCGCGCCACCGAGCCCCAGCTTGAAGAGGGGAAGCTGCTTGGTCAGGACCCGCGCCTCGGACGACAGCACGATGCCCATCCGCAGGTGAGCGACCCGGATCCCCGCGGCCTCGGCCGGTTCGGTCGCCGCTTCCCACTGCACGCAGACGTCGGCGAGGAAGTCGTCACCGGCCGGATCCGACTCGTCGACCCAGTCGCTGCCCCGGTCGCCGTAGAAGCCGATCGCCGACCCGGACAGCCACACCGACGGTGCCTTCTGGAGAGCGGTCATCGTCTCGGCCAGCAGTGCAGTGCCCTTGGTTCGGCTCTCGAGGATCTCGCGCTTTCGTTCGGTCGACCAGCGCTTGTCGCCGATCCCGGCGCCGGCGAGGTGGATCACGGCGTCGATGCCCTCGAGGCCGGTGGCGTCGATCGTCCCGGCATGGATGTCCCACCCGATGGTGTCGGAGGCGCTCGCGTCGCCCCGGACGACCCGGACGACGCGGTGACCCTGCGCGGTCAGGTAGCTACGAAGTGAGCTGCCGATGAGGCCACTCGACCCGGTGATGGCGATGTCCACGGCGATTCCCTCTCGATTCCGACGTTTTCGCGACTTTGCCCTGCGTGGTGCGTCTGTACGGGGAACACTACGGGGGCTCGGCGCCGCTGCGCCCCCTCCCTACCATCCGCAACGAGGAGAACCCCACCGTGCTCAAGGATTTCCGAGATTTCATCATGAAGGGCAACGTGCTCGACCTGGCGGTTGCCGTCATCATCGGCGCTGCGTTCGGCGCGGTGATCGTGTCGCTCGTCGACAACGTGCTCAACCCGATCATCGCCGGTGTCTTCGGACAGCCGGACCTGAGCGAGACGATGACCTTCGACGTCGGGGACGCAACGGTGCGCTTCGGCGCGTGGCTCAACGCGATCATCAGCTTTCTGATCATCGCCGGGGTGATCTTCCTCATCATCCGGACCTACGAGAAGATGCAGGAGCGCCGTGGCGTCGTGCCCGAGGAGGACGGGCCGTCCGACGAGGTCGTGCTCCTCACCGAGATCCGCGACGCGCTCAAGGCCCAGAACTGAACCGCGTCTGCCTCGGGCAGACCTGATCGAGCGCCGAGGTGGTGCCGCCCCTGGGCGGCGCCACTCGTGCGTTCGGGCGCTACCGTGCCCTCGTCTGTCGCCACGTTGAATCGAGGACCTTTCGCCAATGGCCGACGTCGAGATGCCCCAACTGGGTGAGACCGTCACCGAAGGGACCATCACTCAGTGGTTCAAGCAGGTCGGTGACACCGTTGCCGAGGACGAGCCGTTGTTCGAGGTGTCGACCGACAAGGTCGATTCCGAGGTGCCGAGCCCGGTGTCGGGAACGCTGTCCGAGATCCTGGTCGCCGAGGGCGACACCGTCGACGTCGGTACCGTGCTCGCCCGGATCGGCGACGCCGCTGCGCCGACGCCCCCGTCCGCACCGACACCCGAGACCGCCGAGACGACGGCGCCGGCAGCCGCACCCGCGGCGAGCGAGGCTGCGCCCGCCCCCGCCGATGCCGACGAGCCGAGTGCCACCCCCGCCGAGCCCGACCGGGCGAACCACTACGACATCGTCGTCATCGGCGGTGGACCGGGCGGCTACTCCACGGCGTTGTACGGCGCGGCCGCAGGGTTGAACATCGCACTCATCGAGAAGGGCAAGCTCGGCGGCACCTGCCTGAACGTCGGCTGCATTCCCGCCAAGGAACTCCTCGAGACGGCCCACGTCTACCGAACCGTTCGCAAGGCCGCCGAGTTCGGCGTGATGACCGACGAGCCGACCATCGACTGGTCGACCACCCTCGACCGCAAGCAGAGCGTCGTCGACAAGCTGGTCGGCGGCCTCGGGCAGCTGCTCGCCGGCCGCAAGGTCACCGTGCTCGACGGCCATGGCCGTCTGCATGCCGATCACCGGGTGACGGTGTCGGGTGGAACGTCCGGCGAGATGGAGCTCGTGGGCGACAGCGTCGTCCTGGCGCCCGGATCGGTGGTTCGCACGATCCCGGGGTTCGACATCGACGGCACCACGGTGCTCACGAGCGACGAGTTCCTGTCGATGCCCGAGCTCCCGTCGACCGCCGCCGTCATCGGCGGCGGCGCGATCGGCTGTGAGTTCGCCTCGACCATGGCCGACATGGGCACCGACGTCACGATTCTCGAAGCGCTTCCCAAGATCCTCCCCGGTTGCGACGAGGACATCACGAAGGTCGTCGAGCGCAGCTTCAAGAAGCGCAAGATCACGGTGAAGGCCGGCGTCGCGGTGACCGGTCACCGGCCCCGCAAGAAGGGTGGCACCACCGTGTCCTATGGCGACGGTGAGACGCTCGACGTCGACATCGTGGTCGTGTCGGTCGGACGTAGGCCCAACACCGCCGACCTCGGTCTCGACGGCACGAAGGTCTCGCTCGACGAGCGAGGTTTCATCGAGATCGACGATGCCTGCCGAACCGCCGAGCGGGGGGTCTACGCGGTCGGTGACTGCAATCCCTCCCCGGCGCTCGCCCACGTGGCGTTCGCCGAGGGGATCCTGGTCGTCAAGGACGTGCTGGGCGAACCGGTCGTCCCGGTCGACTACGGCAAGGTTCCCTGGTGCATCTACTGCCACCCCGAGGTCGCGTTCGCCGGCCACTCCGAGGCCTCGGCCAAGGAGGCGGGCCATGAGGTCGTCGTTTCGAAGCATCGCTTCGCCGGAAACGGGCGAGCGATGATCGTCGGCGACACCGAGGGGATGGTCAAGATCATCGCCGAGGCCGGACCCGGGGGGAAGGCCGAACGGATCCTCGGGGTGCACATGGTCGGACCCTGGGTCACCGAACAGCTCGGGCAGGGGTATCTTGCCGTCAACTGGGAGGCGACGGTGGACGAGGTCGCACACTTCATCCAACCTCACCCGACGATGAGTGAGCTGTTCGGAGAATCCGTATTGGCGCTGACCGGAAGAGGATTGCACGGCTGATGGCTGACATCGAGATGCCCCAATTGGGTGAGACCGTCACCGAAGGGACCATCACGCAGTGGTTCAAGCAGGTCGGTGACACCGTTGCCGAGGACGAGCCGTTGTTCGAGGTGTCGACCGACAAGGTCGATTCCGAGGTGCCGAGCCCGGTGTCGGGAACGCTGTCCGAGATCCTGGTCGCCGAGGGCGACACCGTCGACGTCGGCACCGTGCTGGCCCGCGTGGGCGGGGAGGTCGGGGCATCCGCACCCCCGGCAGCCGCCGCACCCGAACCATCACCCGATCCACCCCCGGCAGCCGCCGCACCCGAATCATCACCCGATCCCGACCCGAACCCGCACCGGCACCCGGACCCGAACCGGCACCCGGGCCCGCACCGGCACCGCCGGCCTCGGTGGCACCGCGGCCGGCCCCGGCCCCACCCGCCGGCGGTGGCGAGAGCATTCTGCTGTCGCCCGTCGTTCGTCGACTCGTCAACGAGCACGGCCTCGATCCGCGCACCATCGTCGGAACCGGCGCCGGTGGCCGGATCAGTCGCGACGATGTGCAGAAGGTCATCGAACAGGGCGGAGCGTCCGCGCCTGCGCCGGCCGCGGCTCCGGTCGTGCCCGAACCGTCGCCCGCCGCGGTGCCAGCAGCAGCCGCAGCGCCCCCGTCGCCGCCGGCCGGTGCCGCACCTGTCGAGCCCGGTGCGAACGACCGGAACGTTCCCCACTCCCGCATCCGGAAGGCGACGGCCGAGCACATGGTCCGGAGCCTCGTCACCTCGGCGCACGCGTATTGCACCATCGAGGTCGACTTCGAAGCGGTCGAGGCGGTCCGCCGCACGCACAAGGATGCCTTCAAGGCCGACGAGGGGGTGTCGCTCACCTACCTCCCGTTCATCTGCCGTGCCGTCGCCGACGCGATCCGTGCGTTCCCCCAGGTCAACGCGACCTTCACCCCCGACCAACTCGTCACCCACGACGACCTCCACCTCGGGATCGCCGTCGATCTGAACTTCGAGGGATTGCTCGTCCCAGTGGTCACCGACGCCGGCGAGAAGCGCCTCCGAGCCATCGCCCGCGACATCGCCGATCTCGCCGCCCGCGCACGCAACAAGAAGCTGCGCCCCGACGAGTTGTCGGGCGGGACGTTCACCATCACCAACCCGGGCCCGTTCGGTACCACCATGACGCTGCCGATCATCAATCAACCGCAGGTCGCCATCTTGTCGACCGACGCCGTGAAGCGCCGGCCGGTCGTGGTCACCGGATCCGACGGGTCCGAGGCGATCGCCATCCACTCGGTCGGGTTTCTCACCCTGACATGGGATCATCGGGCCTTCGACGGCGCGTACGCCGCAGCGTTCCTGAACCGGACCAGAGAACTGCTCGAGTCGATGGATTGGGCCCAGGAGCTGGCCTGAACCCCGGGGTCAGACGCGCGCTCTGGCCTGCGCTCGCCGTCGGCGGTCGGCGAACAGCGCGAGGAGCGCTGCGGCACCCACGACGACCACGAGCCGGACGACCGGCACGCCTGGGTCGGTGTCGGCCGAGGCGATGCTCTGCTCGCCGACATCGATGCGCACCTTCTGGACGAGGTCGCCGCAGGTGACGGTGCTCTCATAGCGTCCCGGTTCGGAGCCGAGCGGGGCCCGAAGGGCGAAACTCCCGTCGTCGTGGGTCATGTCGGTCGTCGCTTTGACCGAGGGGTCTGATGCTCCCCGGATTCCCGAGAACGGTTCGACCACCGAGGTGACCGAACTGATCGGGATGTTCGGCGCACAACCCGTGCCGGTGATGTCGACGTAGCCATCACCCAGAGTGGTGTCCTCGATCACGGGGACGTCGGCATCCTGAGCGACGGCTGGAGGCGCGCCGAGGACGACAAGGGTCAGCGCGATGAGCAACGAGCGACGAAACATCGGGGTCTCCGGCAAGGACTGGAACGCGCATCTTAGAACGACGACACGCCGTTGGGGGAGGAATCGGGCAGATTCAGGTTCCCCGCGGTAACCACTGAGTGCGGTTTTCGGCCCGGTGCACGTGCACCGTCAGCGCCATCGAAGCCACCGGACGGAGACCGCTAGGCTAAGTTCTCGTTCTGGGCGATCGTAGTCGACAGGAAAAGCATGTCTGACAAGGGCAAGTCACCCCGATTGCCATCGGCCGCGGTCGAGATGGGCGTTCGATACCGCTACCGGATTCGCGCGGCGATCGACCTCGTGCTGCTGGGCATCGCCGTCGTCGGCGCGTCCCTGCTCCGCTACGACTTCGATCTCTCCGAGCCCGAGTGGATCCGGGTCGCCGCCATCATCCCGGTGTTCTGCCTGCTCCAACTCGCCATCGGGCTGCTGTCGGGACTGTACGTGGGACGGGCGCGGCTCGGCAGCTTCGACGAGGTGGCACATCTGGCCAACAGCCTGCTGTTGACCACGTCGATCGTGGCCGTGCTCAACATCTTCGTCCTCGACCGGTTGGTGCCCGCAAGCGTTCCCTGGATCGCCGGCGTCCTGGCCCTCGGCATGATGCTCGGATCGCGTTATCTCTGGCGGCTGTTCCTCGAGCGACGCCAGCGTCCCGACGACTCGACCGCCAAGCGCGTCGTGGTGTTCGGTGCCGGCGAGGGCGGCGCCCAAGCCATCACGGCCATGTTGAGGAACAAGCAGTCGCCCTTCGTCCCTGTCGCGTTGCTCGACGACGACGAAGGGAAGGTTCACCTCAAGATCATGGGCGTCCCCGTGCTCGGACGGCGCGTGGATCTCCCCGAAGTCGCGGCGGCCACCGGTGCCGAGGCGTTGGTGATCGCGGTCCCGACCATCCAGGCGAGCATCGTGCGCGACCTGGCGTCGATCGCCGGCGAGGCAGGGCTCCGAACCCTCATCCTCCCTCCCGTCGATCGGCTGCTGGGCGAGTCGGTGAACCTGACCGACATCCGTCCGCTCTCGGAGGAGGACCTGCTCGGTCGGGTCCAGATCGACACCGACATCGAGGCCATCGCCGAGTACCTGACCGATCGGCGGGTCCTGGTCACCGGCGCGGGTGGATCCATCGGATCCGAGCTCTGCCGCCAGATCTCACGATTCGCGCCGTCGGAGCTCATCATGCTCGAGCGCGACGAGAGTGCCCTGCACGCGGTGCAACTCTCGCTCGACGGTCGGGGGCTGCTCGACGACCCGAACCTCGTCATCGCCGACATCCGCGACGCCCAACGGGTCCAAGAGGTCTTCGATCAGTACGCGCCCGAGGTGGTCTTCCACACCGCAGCGCTCAAGCACGTGCCCCTGCTCGAACTGCATCCCGAGGAGGGGCACAAGACCAACGTCGTCGGCACGAAGAACCTGCTCGACGCCGCGCTGCGAACCGGTGTCACGCGCTTCGTCAACATCTCGACCGACAAGGCCGCCGACCCCATCAACGTGCTCGGCCGGACCAAGCGGATGGCCGAACAACTCACCTCACGCGCCGCCGAATGCGCCGAGGGCGACTTCATGAGCGTGCGATTCGGCAACGTGCTCGGGAGCCGCGGCAGTGTGCTGGTCGCGTTCCGTCAGCAGATCGAAGACGGCGGACCGGTGACGGTGACGCACCGCGACGTGACCCGTTACTTCATGACCATTCCCGAGGCGGTCGAGCTCGTGATCCAGGCCGGCGCGATCGGCGATGCCGGTGATGCCTTCGTCCTGGACATGGGCGAACCCGTTCGGATCTACGAGGTCGCCCGCCGCCTGGTCGAACAGGCCGAACGGCCGGTCGAGATCGTCTTCACCGGTCTCCGCCCGGGCGAGAAACTGCACGAGGTGCTCCTCGGCGAGGACGAGATGGGTGCACCGACATCGCACCCGCTCATCACCCGGGTCAACGTGCCCGCGCGGGCCTTCGCCGACTTCTAGTGCCCCGAGTACCGTGAGTCGGGCATGACTGGTAGCGCGGATCCCCGCTTCGACCGCGTGATCGCCGCCCTGAACACGCTCGAGGCCGCGCAACGGGGCCATGCCGAGGTCCTCGAACGGATGCAGGCTCAACTCGCGGCAGCCCACAGAGATGCCGCCGCCGCACGGGAAGCCGCCGCCTTCGCCAAGGCGGAGACGGCTGCCTATCAGGCCGAGATGGCCAAGATGGCCCGACGAGGCGACCTCGAGCGCTTCGCCGAACGGCTCGACGCAACGAACGACGCCGTGTCCGATCTCCATCGCAACGGCTCACAGGCCATGTCGGTCCGCGACCAGGTCGTCAAGCTGAGCCGGGCACTGAGCCGGGCAGCCACGGCCGCCGATCTGGCCGAGGTCGGCAAGCGGATCGAGCAGATCGATGACCGGTTGCAGGTCCGTATGGACCATCTGGCCGACGACGTGGCGGCCACGCACGAGGCCGGCACCGCGCTCGAGGCGTCGGTCGCGAAGGTGGCGGGCCGCACCGGTGACCTCGGTCAGTCCCTCGAGCAACGGATCGAGGAGGTCGATGGGCAGCAGGCGCAGCTCTCGCAGCGGTTCGACCGGGTCGTCGCAACGGCCGAAGCCGAGATCGAACGAGTGGCCGGACACCTCGAGCAGCGGATCATCGAGCTCACCGAGCGGGTCGATCTGCAGTCCGCGGTGCTGGCCGGCATCGGCGACCCGGTCCCGGCCATCGATGGCCTGAAGGCCGAAGTCGCCGACCTGAACCGGTCGCTGCGGGTGGTCCGCTCGACCCTCGAGTCCGACCGGAACGTCGTACGCGAACTCGACGACCGCATCTTCGGGTCCGATGGGATCGAGCCCCGTCTCATGCAGCTCGCACAGTTGGTCGTCGAGCACACCGAGCGCGAGCCGGAATCCCCGTCGACCGCCAACAGCGTCCTGTTCCTCGAGTTCCAGGGGCGGGTCGAGGAACTGGTGACCAAGGTCGAGGGTCTGTCGACGCTTCGATCGCGCGTCGAACTGATGGAGCACCGGCTCGACCGCTAGCGGGTCGGGAACCTCGGTGAGGGTGTTCGGTCGCTCAGGCGACGGCGGCCGTGGTGCCGCGGATGTCGGCCGGATCGGTCGCGAGGTACCAGCGGTAGGTCTGCTCGATCCCGTCACGGAGGTCGATGCTGTGCTTCCAGCCGAGGTCGTGGAGCCGACCGACGTCGAGCACCTTGCGGGGCATCCCGTCGGGCTTCGTGGTGTCGTAGATGATCCGGCCCTCGGGGTGGACCACGTCGCGGACGAGTTCGGCGATCTGTCGGATCGACATGTCCTCGCCGGTGCCCACGTTGATGTGGCCGACCTGGCCGTAGTGGTCCATCAGGTACATGCAGGCCGATGCGAGGTCGTCGACGTGCATCAACTCGCGCATCGGTGAACCGGTTCCCCAGACCTCGAGCTCGGTGTGGCCGGCGATCTTGGCTTCGTGGAAACGCCGGATCAGCATTGGAAGGAGGTGGCCCGAGGTGAGGTCGAAGTTGTCGTTGGGGCCGTAGAGGTTGGTCGGCATGGCACTGATGAAGTTGCACCCGTACTGCGCGCGGTAGGAGTCGCACAGCTTGATGCCGGTGATCTTGGCCAGCGCATAGGCCTCGTTCGTGGGCTCGAGCGGCCCGGCGAGCAGCTCGGTCTCGTTGATCGGCTGGTTGGCGTGCCGCGGGTAGATGCACGACGAACCCAGGTAGAGCAGCTTGGTGACCTGGTTGGCGCGCGACGCTTCGATCACGGTGCCGTGGATGAGCATGTTGTCGTAGAGGAACTCGGCGGGACGCGTGCTGTTGGCGAGGATGCCTCCCACCGTGCCGGCGACGAGGAACACGTACTCGGGTCGATTCGCCTGGAACCAGTAGTTGACCGCCGCCTGGTCGCGAAGGTCGAGTTGGTCGCGCCGTGCGGTGAGGACGTTGCGATGGCCTGCGGCGTCGAGTCGACGGATCATCGCCGAACCGACGAGGCCGCCGTGGCCGGCGACGAAGATGCGTGCGTCGAGTGGCATCGGTGCCATGGCGGTCAAGGGTACCGGGTTGGAGCCGAAGTCGGAGGCGCACGGGTAGCCTCGCCGGGTGAGCACTCGGCGCCTGATCATCGCTGCGCTCCTGTGCGGGCTGGCGATCCTCGTGGCCTTCGCCGTACAGATCGCGATCGCATTGTGAGCGGCTGGCTCCACGTTCGCTGGCTCGGAGTCGTGCCCTATCCGGACGGCCATGTACTCCAGCGTGGGCTGTTCGAACACGGCGACGACAACCACCTGCTCCTGCTCGAACACCCGCACGTGTACACGCTCGGGGTGCGAGCCGATCCGGCGCACGTACTGGTTGATCCGGCCACCGTCGGCGCCGACCTCGTCGAGGCCGACCGGGGTGGCGACGTCACCTATCACGGTCCCGGCCAGCTCGTCGGCTACCCCGTGCTGTCGGTCCCGGGCAAGCGGGGCGGAGGGATGGCCGACACCGTCGCCTACGTGAGATCGGTCGAACAGCTGCTGATCGATGCATCGGACGAGCTCGGCCTTCCTGGGACCGGCCGAGTGCCCGGCCTCCCAGGCGTGTGGGTCGATCCCGATTCCGACGAGCCACGCAAGCTCGCGGCGATCGGCGTACGTCTGAGCCGCGGTCGATCGATGCACGGGTTCGCACTCAACGTGGCCCCCGACCTGTCGATGTTCGACCACATCGTCCCGTGCGGGATCGAAGGCAGGGCGGCCACCTCGCTCGCGGCCGAGGGATGCGAGGTGTCGATGCGCGAGGTCGTCGACGTGGTGAGTCGCCTGGCCGAGATGCGGTGGGGGCCCGACGGGTCGACCCGCGCCGATGTCGCATGGCGGGAGCGCCCTCAGGACCTCTCGCCGTTCAGCCGCGGCGCCGGCCCCGGCGAAGCGGTCCGCCCCCATGAACACGGCACCAACGTCCGGCTCCGCGGTCGTCTGGCCGCGGCCGGGGTCGAAGGCGGACGCCCGCTCCGCGACCGCAAACCCGCCTGGCTCCGTCCGAAAATCGATCTCGATGCGTCGGTGCTCTCGATCAAGGCGACCATGCGCGATCTCGACCTGGTGACCGTGTGCGAGGAAGCCGGGTGTCCGAACCTGTCCGAGTGCTGGTCCGACGGGACGGCCACGTTCATGCTCGCCGGCGAACGTTGCACCCGGGCCTGCGGGTTCTGCCTCGTCGACACGCGCAAGCCCCTCGATCTCGATCCGGACGAGCCCCAGCGGGTTGCCGAGGCCGTGGCCCGCATGAGCCTCGACTACGTGGTGTTGACCTCGGTCGCCCGCGACGACCTCGCCGACGGCGGGGCGTCGCAGTTCGCGGCAACCATCCGGGCGGTCCGATCCCGGCGGCCGGGCGTCCGGATCGAGGTGCTGATCCCGGACTGCAAGGGTGATCCGAGCGCGCTGGGCACGATCTTCGAGGCCCGGCCCGAGGTGCTCAATCACAATCTCGAGACGGTCGCCCGCCTCCAGCGCGCCGTACGACCCTCCGCCGGTTACGCCCGCTCACTCGGTCTGCTGGCTCGGGCGAAGGCCGCCGGCCTCACGACCAAGTCGGGCCTCGTGGTCGGGATGGGCGAGACCGACGACGAGGTGCGCGAGGCGTTGAGCGATCTCCGAGGTGTCGGCGTCGACATCGTGACCATCGGCCAGTATCTCCGACCGACCTCTCACCATCTCGCGGTCGACCGCTGGGTCGATCCGACGACCTTCGAGGCATGGAAGGACTGGGGCGAAGCCCTGGGGATCTCCCACGTGGAGTCGTCGCCCCTCACCCGATCGAGCTACCACGCAAGAGGAGCATCCGACGCAGCGGGTGTGGCCGAGGTGGCGCTGGCCGACGTCGACTGACGGCCGCGTCGTCGCTCAGCCGTCGATGCCGTCGTCGAGATCGTCGGGCGCGAGCTCGACCGGCTCGGGCTCTGGCTCGGGGATGACCCGAGCCGGCTCGGGTTCGGGGACAGGTGGCGGCTCGACCGCGGTGACGTCGACCGGTTCGGGTTCGAAGACGACCGGTTCGGGTTCCACGACGACCGGCGCAGGTTCTGCGATCGGAGGCTCGGCTGCCACCGGTTCGGGTTCGAAGACGATCGGTTCGGGCTCGGTGGCCACCGGCGGTTCGGGCTGCGAGACGGCCAGGTCGTCGAGCGCCGGCTCGGTCGCGTCGATGGTCGTCGACGCGGCGGTCTCGGCTGCGAGGGCGTCGAGGTCGATGCTGTCGGCGGGAGCGGACTCCGCTGGTGCAGCCTTGGTGAGAGGTGCTGCAGCTGAGGAGTCGGGCTGCTCGAGCTTGATCTCATCGCGCACCGCCTCGAACTTCTCCTGGGCCTCGGCGAAGATCTTCTCCTTGATCTCGCCCAGGTCCTCGTTCTCGCCCGCGCGTGCGCGGATGGCCTCGTAGCGCTCGGTTGCCTCGGCCTCGATCTTGTCCTGGATGTCGGCGAGCTGATCCTCGGCGCCGCGGCCGACCTCGCGGATCTGGTCGAGCTGATCGTCGAACGCATCGAGCGACTCGCGGACCGTGTCCCGGGCCTGGTCGGCCAGTTCGTCGAGCCGTGCGCTGTCGATGTCGCCGGTGACGTCGGTGCGGGTGCTGATGCCGTCGGCGGTCACGTTGCGGTCGTGGGTCACGCTGAAATCGCCGCCTTCGCCGTCGATGCTCCCGGATGCATCGACCTCGGTGCGAGAGAACACCCCGTCTTCGTTCTCGAGGCGGTCGTGCGACACGCCGAGGTCGAGGTGGTCGTCCCCTGACCGGCCGCGTGCGTCGACCTCGGTCGAGCTGGCGATGACGCCGTCGCGTTCGACACGGTCGTGGTCGAGTCGTGCGCTCAACTCGGCATCCTCGGTGGCGACGTCGAGGTCGGCATCGACGCTCGTGGTCCGGTCTCCGACGGCGGTTCGTTCGTCGAACACGTCGAGGCCGGCGTCGACGTCGACGTTCTCGGTCGCCACGTGGGCGTCGGCGCCCACCATCGTGGAGCGGCTTCCGTCCGCGCCCCGTTGATCGTCGATCTCGAGGTCGGCGTCGAGGTCGACACTCTCGGTCGTGACCTGGGCATCGGCCCCGATCTGGGTGTGTCGACTTCCGTCGGCGCCTCGTACGTCGAACACGTCGAGGCTGGCATCGATTTCGCGTTCGTCGTCGCGGTAGCTGCCGTCGGTTTCGATGCTCGTGGAGGTGTTGCCGTCGGCGTCGCGGGTGCGGCTGGCGTCGAGGCTGGCATCGATTTCGCGTTCGTCGTCGCGGTAGCTGCCGTCGGTGGAGACGGTGGTGCTGGAGCTTCCGTCGGCGCCGCGGTCGTGGGTGACGTCGAGGCTGCCGTCGATTTCGCGTTCGTCGTCGCGGTAGCTGCCCTCGGTTTCGAGGCTGGTCGAGGTGTTCCCCTCGGCATCGCGGTCGTGGGTGACGGTCGCCGACCCTTCGACTTCGATGTCTCCCGTCGCATATCGGCCGCCGGTGTCGACCTCGGTCGAACGGCTGCCGTCATCACCCCGCTGGTGGGTGACGTCGAGATGGGCCTCGGCCTCCATGTCCTGGTACTCGACCGACGCGCCGGTGTGCACGGTCGTCGAGGAACCATCTGCGTCGCGGGTGTGCTCGATCCCGGCCTCGGCTTCGACCCGCAGGTCCTCGTCGCCGAACGCTGCGTAGCCCGAGGTGTCGACGTTGGTGATGCTGCCGTCCTCGGTGTTCTGATGCCGGACCCCCACCTCGCCCCCGAACTCCATGTCCTCGACGCCGACGTGTCCGCCGGTGGTGAACGAGTTCGTGTCACCGTCGGGTGAGTCGGTGTGCGAGTAGTCGGCGAACACGCCCACCTCGAGGTCGGCGCTGTCGAGACTCGCCTCGGCTTCGGTGCGCACGCCACGCGTCACGTCGTCGCCGGTGTGGTCCTGGTAGTAGGTGATGCGGCCGTCGACGTCGCCGACGCCGTCCTGTCCGACGCCGCCCTGCACACCGACGTAGTGCCCGTGGTCGTCGCCGCTCTCGTAGTACCCACCGTGCACCCCGCCGCGAATCGACGTTCCCGACAGCAGCTTCCATTCGGGCGTGATCTCGGCATCGAAGCTGAAGCCGTCGTCGGTCTCGATGTAGCGGATCTCGTGTGAGCCGCCCATCATGCCGAACGGGGTCGGGAAGAGCATCTCGCCCGAATTCGCGACCATCCAGTCTCCGTCGGCCTCCTGGCCGACCGTGAGCCCGATGTTCAGCGGAATCGGCCCCTCTTCCAGACCGCCGGCGATGCTGACGCCCCAGCCGTCTCCGTCGGGGCCGCCCCCTCCGTAGGCACCGAAGTCGCCCATCGGGCTGCCCTGCCCGATCGCCCAGCCGTCGGGACCACCCGAGAGCTGCGTCTCCATGCCCGAGAATCCGAGGCTGAAGTCCCAGTTGCCCTCTCCGTCGGTGTCGATCTCGACGAAGTTCGCGAGTTCGTCGATCGCGTCGCCGGCCGCCGTCTCGAGCCATTGCCCCGTTGCCGTGTCGGCGAAGTCGTTGAGGAGGCTCTCGCCGTCGCCGTCGAACTGTTCGCCGACGAAGTTCGCCGCCTCGTTGACCGGGGTGAGGATGCCCCGGCCGTCGCCGTCGAACTGCTCGGTCACGGCGTTCCGGATCGGGGTGAAGACACCTTGGCCGTCGCCGTCGAACTGCTCGTTGATCGCGTTCGTGAGGGGGCTGAGCATCCCCTGGCCGTCGCCGTCGAACTGCTCGTTGAACCAACCGCCGATGCCGCTGAAGGCACCCTGGCCGTCGCCGTCGGTCTGCTCGTTGAACCAGTCCGACACGCCGCTGAAGGCGCCTTCGCCGTCGCCGTCGAACTGCTCTTCGACCCAATCGGACGCACCCGACAACACGCCTTCGCCGTCGCCGTCGAACTGCTCGCTCACCCAGTTTCCGATTCCGCTCAACAAGCCCATGTGTCCCGCTCCGTGACTCGGTGTTCTCGGCCGAATCTACGACAGGGGTCGAAACGGCCACATCGGGAAGATCCCCGATTCCGGTGTCGTCAGGAGATGCGGCGGTGAGCCCGGCCCCCGTACATGAGGTACGGAGGGGCGGAGGCCTCGTCCTCGTCGGGATCGACGAAGCAGACGAGGGCAGGAAGGCCGGTGATGGCGGCGGGGGTGACGAAGCGATCGGTCCCGGCCGGAGCCAGCAGAAGGGTCGCCTCGGTGATCCCGGCACTTCGGAACAGCTCGTCGGGGATGATCGTCATCTCCAGCCCGTTGTCGCCCGCGCCGGCGACCGCAAGGCGTTGGTGCATGCGCTCGTAGATCCCGGTGTAGCGGGCCGCGTCGATCTCGATGCTGGCGTCGGCTTCGACGGGGTCGGGCGCCGCGACGTCGAGGACCGAGGCCGCGAGCGTCGCCAGCATGGGCCGAGCGACCAGGTCGCCCAGGGGCGAGTTGGTGAGCACCGCGATCGCGGCATCATGTTCGGGGAAGACCCGGAGGAACGCACGCTGGCCGACGGTGTCGCCGTCGTGGCCGATGACGCGCGTTCCGTGCCAGTCCTCGAGCACCCACCCGAGGCCGCGTTCGGCATCGTCGTACTGGTCGACCTGCGGAGTCTGGAGGTCGCTCACCGTTCGGGCACCGAGCAGCTGCTTGCCGCTGCGCGCCTTGCCGTGGCGCAGATGCAGCCGGGCGAACTCCACGAGGTCGGGCGCCGTGCCGAGCACGCCGCCCATGGGGAGGTTGAACCGCCCCAGGGTCCAGCCCTGGACCTCGGCCTCTTCGCCGAGCACCTGCCGATGGCCCGCCGCGACCCGATGGGTGATGGCGTGCTCGGTGAGCACCATCGTCAGGTCGAGGCCCAGCGGCTTCAGCAGCCGCTTGCGGAGCGCGCGGGCGAAGTGATCTCCGGTGATCTCCTCGACGAGTCGCCCCAGGACGCCGAATCCGGCGTTGCAGTAGCTGTACAGATCGTCGGGCGGATGGACGAGGCCCACATCTTCGAGCGTCGACACGTACCGCCAGAGCGCATCGGGGTTCCGCCCACAGTCGATGAAGTGGTCGCCCTCGATGCCCGAGGTGTGGCTCAGCAGATGGCGAGGGGTGATGGCGAGGGTCCCGGCGTCGTCGGCGACGCGGAACTCGTGGAGGAGGGCCCGCACGGGGTCGTCGAGCGCCACCAGCCCGGCGTCGACCAGCTGTGCGATGAGCGTGGTGGTGAACAGCTTCGAGATCGAGCCGAGCTGGAAGATGGTGTCGTCGGTGGTCGCGATGCCCGTCCCGACGTTGGCGACGCCGGTCGCAGCGGTGATCGAATCGTCACCGACCGACATGGCCACGACGGCGCCCGGAATGCCGTGTCGACGAACGAGTCGGTCGAGCTCGGACTGGAGATCGTCCCGATGAGCTTCGAGCTCGGACATCTGGGCGAGGCTAATCCCTCGGTGGTGCGACCCAGGTGCCGACCGCTTCGCCCGCAGGGGTGGCGTCGGTCAGGATGACGTGATGCGAGGTGTCCTCGAGGAGCGGATGGACCGGGTGCGCCGTCGGATGCGCGCCCAGGGGACCGATCTCCTGGTGCTCAGCGTCGGGCCCGATCTGCCCTACCTGGTCGGCTACGAAGCCATGCCGCTGGAACGACTGACGGCGCTGGTCGTTCCGGTCGACGGCCCGGCCACGCTGGTCGTCCCTGAGCTCGAAGCGGCCCGCGTCACCGATCGCGGCGACCTGTTCGACCTGGTCACCTGGTCCGAGACCGACGATCCGATCGCTCTGGTCGCCCAGTTGGGGCGTTCGGCCGTTGCGGTGGCGGTCGGCGACCGAACCTGGTCCCGTTTCGTGCTCGCGATGCAGGCGGCGATGCCCGAGACCACCTGGTCCTCCGCCTCGGTGGTGATGGGTCCGCTCCGTGCGGTGAAGGAGCCGGGTGAGATCGAGGTCCTGCGTCGGGCCGGGGCGGCCGTCGACCGAATCGCCGGCCGGCTCCAGGCGGGCGAGATCGAGTTGATCGGACGAAGCGAGGCCGAGGTCTCCGCCGAACTGGGCCGCCAGATCCTCGCCGAAGGGCATCACCGGGTGAACTTCGCCATCGTCGCCGCCGGGGCGAACGCGGCGAGTCCTCACCACGAGCCGGGTCCCACGGTGATCCGAGCCGGTGACGTGGTGCTCTGCGACTTCGGTGGCACCATGCTCGGCCCCGACGGCGTCGGCTACTGCTCAGACATCACCCGCTGCGTGTCGCTCGGCGAGCCGGCTGCCGACGTCCTCAGCGCATACTCCGTCCTCGAGGCCGCTCAGGCCGAAGCCGTTGCCGCTGCACAGGTCGGAGTGCCCTGCGAGGCGGTGGACGAGGCCGCACGACGTCCCATCACCGAGGCGGGTCACGGACCCCACTTCATGCACCGTACGGGGCACGGCATCGGGATCGAGGAACACGAAGACCCCTACATCGTGCAGGGGAACGCCACGCCGCTCGTCGCCGGGCATGCGTTCTCGGTCGAACCCGGGATCTACGTGCCAGGTCGGTTCGGCATGCGCCTCGAGGACATCGTGGTCGCGACCGACGAGGGTCCCGAGCCGATGAACCGTGCTGCCCACGGGCTCGCGGTGCTGTGATCCGGCTCGACGCAGCGACCGTCCTACTCCAGTGGGCGACCGGTGGACTGCTCTTCCTGTGGGTCACGACCCGCCGTCGAGAGGTCGGCATCGGCTACGGCTGGATGATCCGCATCACCTACCTGGTGATGGCCGCCGGAGCGGTCGTGGTCGGACTCCGCTTCGACACCGTCCCGGTCCGCGAAGCCAGCTCGATCGGCGTCGCCATCGCCACCACGGTGGCGCTGGTGAGCTCGGTTCTGCGGCGTCGGGCCGGGGTGGCCCTCGAGCGAGAGCGGGTGAGCGCCCGAAGCGCACGCGTCACCGAGATGACCGGCATCGACCGGCGGGCCGACGGTCCACTCGAGGGTGTCCCGGAGTTCGATCCCCGGCTCGACCTGGTTGCGCCGATCATCGGCGTGGTCGGCCTGGTGGCGGCCGGCGTCGCCGCAGGCGACCCCGTGTGGCTCTCGGTGCTCCGCACGGTGGTGGGCGCAGCGTTCCTGGGCAGCATCACCGACGCGATGCTCCTCGGCCACTGGTATCTGGTGCAGCCGGGCCTTGCTCGGGGACCGCTCAACGAACTCGTGCGGTGGCTGGGAGTCATCTGGCCCTTCGAGGTGGTGCTCCTGTTGATCCCGACCGGCATGTTCTCGGTCTTCTCCGGATCGATCGACGACGGATACGGGGGCATCCTGGGTTGGTTCTGGATCGCGTGTGCGATCACCACGCTGGTGCTGGTGTTCGTGACCAGGGCGGCGCTGAAGGAACGGCAGTACGCCGCGGTCATGGCGGCCACCGGCCTGCTCTACCTCGCGATCCTCACCGCGTTCGGCACCGATCTGGTCGCCCGGGCCGTGCTGTCGAGCTGATCGGAGCGGGCTCTTCGGGAACCGACCGGTTCGCACGGCGCTAGGCAACCGAGGGGGAAAACGGCACACTGGGTCTCATGCCGAGGGCGATCTGGAGTGGATCCATCAGCTTCGGGCTGGTGAACATCCCGATCAAGCTCTACACGGCCGTCTCGAAGAAGTCGGTGAGCTTCAACCAGCTCGACCGCTCCACCGGCAGCCGGATCAAGTACAAGAAGGTCAGCGCCGCCGACGGCGAGGAGGTCGCCGCGGAGGACATCATCAAAGGCTACGAACTCGCCGACGGCCATTACGTGACGGTGAGCGAGGACGAGATGGCGGCGCTCGATCCCGTCGCCTCGCGCACGATCGACCTCGAGGAGTTCGTCGACCTGGCCGACATCGATCCGGTGTTCTACGACAACGCCTATCTGGTGGCCCCCGACCAGGCCACCACCAAGCCGTACGCGCTGCTCGTCCGGGCGATGGAGGAGCAGCAGAAGGTGGGTATCGCCCGATTCGTCATGCGCTCGAAGCAGTACCTGTGCGCGGTCCGTCCGAAGGACGGGATGCTGGTGTTGTCGACGATGGTCTACCCCGACGAGATCAACGATCCGGCCGAGATCCCCGAACTCGGGGGCCTCGACGACGTCGAGGTGACCAAGAAAGAACTCTCCATGGCCCAACAACTCGTCGGTTCGCTGAGCGAGGACTGGGCGGCCGACAAGTACGCCGACACCTACCGGGAGAAGGTGCTCGAGCTGATCGAGGCCAAGGCGTCCGGTGACGACCGCGTGATCGCTGCACCCGAGGCCGCCGAAGCCGACACCGTCGTCGATCTGATGGCTGCGCTCGAGGCGAGCGTCGCCGACGCCAAAGAGGCTCGCAAGCGCCATCCGACCGGTGCCGACGAAGCCAAGAAGGTTCCGAAGCGGGCTGCGAAGAAGAAGTCGGCCTGAGCTGCACGCGTAGTCTCCGCATCTGATGGGGTATCGGCTCGGCATCGATCTCGGCACGACGTGGACGGCCGCGGCCGTGTGCCGTGACGGGCGGGCCGAGATGCTGGCGCTCGGCGATCGGAGCCCGGTCATCCCGTCGGTCGTCGCCATTCGCGAGGACGGAACGGTGCTGACCGGTGAGGCTGCAGAACGCCGGGTGGCGATCGAACCCGAACGCGTGGCACGAGAGTTCAAACGCCGCTTCGGCGATCCGGCACCCCTGCTGCTCGGCGGCGCGCCCTACGGGGCCGAGACGCTTCAGGCCCATCTCCTGCGGGCGGTGGTCGACAAGGCGACCGAACGCGAGGGCGAACCTCCCGACGGGATCGGGTTGACGGTGCCGGCCAACTGGGGCCCGTACAAGCTCGAGCTGGTCGATCAGGTCATCGCCCTCGCCGGTCTCGTCGCCGACGAGGTCGACGTGATCACCGAGCCCGAGGCGGCCGCAATCCACTACGCCGCCCAGCAACGGGTGGAGCCCGGGGAGCTCGTCGCGGTCTATGACCTCGGAGGTGGCACGTTCGACGCTGCGATCCTGCGTCGCACGACGACGGGTTACGAGATCGCCGGGCCCCCGAGTGGCATCGAACGCCTCGGCGGCATCGATCTCGACGCGGCCGTGTTCGCGTTCGTGCAGGGCCAACTCGACGACGCGGCCGAGATCGACCCCGACAACCCTGACGCGGTTGCCGCGTTGGCCGCCCTGCGCCGAGATTGTGTGGCAGGCAAGGAGGCGTTGGCTGCCGACACCGACACCGAGATCGTGGCCATGCTCCCCGGCACGCACGAGCGCATCCGGCTGACCCGTGCCGAGTTCGAGGACATGGCCCGACCCTCGATCCGCCAGACCGTGGAGGCCCTGCAGCGTGCGGTGCAGGCCGCAGACGTGTCGCCCGCCGACCTCACCTCGGTCCTGCTCGTCGGCGGCTCATCACGGATACCCCTCGTCGCTCAGGAGGTCGGCAACGCGATCGGCCGACCGGTGGCCGTGGACACCCATCCCAAGCACGCCGTCGCCCTCGGCGCTGCCCTCGCCGGTGTCGAGAAGACCGAGGAGGTGGTGATCGTCGAACCCGAGGTGTCGCCTGCGCCGGTGATCCTCCCGCCACCGCCGACGAATCCTTCGCTCGCCCCGACTCCGACTGCGACCCCGTCGCCGGCGCCTGCTCCGCCGGTCAGCGTCGCAGCTGCTCCGGCGCAGGTCGCGACGCCCCGCCCGAGCAAGCCGAAGCGGCGTGGCGTCTTCGTGATCGTCGGCATCGTCATCGTGGCCGCGGTTGCTGCTGGCTGGTTCGTGCTGGTCGGCGGCGACGACGACGCAACCCAACTCGCCGTGGAGGGGGTCAGCAGCGCGGGCGAGAACCCGTTCTCCAACGTCGCGTTCCAGGACTTCTCGAGCTTGGACGTCACGCCGGTGACCTTCGACACGACCGGAGCGAGCGGTGAGATCATCGTGGCCAGCCAGCGGGGAACCAACCCGGGCTTGTACGGGGGTGTGGCCGGGGATGCCCAGTGCCGTGCTCCCGAACTGCTCGAGTTCCTGGCATCAGATCCGGTGGCGGCGGATGCGTGGGCACAGGCGCAGGGCATCGGGACTGCCGACATCGCGTCGGTCGTCGACGAACTCACGCCAGCCATCCTGCTCAGCGACACGCGTGTCACGAGTCACCAACTCGTCGACGGCACTACCCAACCGGCGCAGGCTGTTCTCCAGGCGGGAACCGGCGTGTTCGTCGACCCGGTCGGGCTGCCGACGGTGAAGTGCCTGAACGGGAACCCGCTCTCGGAACCTGACACGATCCCCGGCTCGGTCGAGTTCGTCGGGACGTCGTTCAACGCCTTCGACCCGACTCGGTTGCTGGCGGTCACGCCGGGCGGCACCGAGGTGACCCGGTTCGTCCTCCTCGACGTGTCGTTCGGCTCGGACGAGCCGTTCAGTCGTGGTGTCGGTACGGCAGGCGACGACGACCAGCCGTGCGACGAGTCGTGCGGTCTCTGAGCCACCGTCCGGCGGAGCAGGGGTCGTGAGCGACACCACCGTCGAGATCGACGGGCAGCGACTCAAGCTCACCAACCTCGACAAGGTCCTGTACCCCGCCGTCGGGTTCACCAAGGCCGAGGTGATCGACTACTACGTCCGCGTCGCCCCGACGATGCTGACCCACGTGGCCGGCCGCGGCGTGACCCTGCGCCGCTACCCGGACGGCGTCGACGGGAAGTCCTTCTTCGAGAAGCGCTGCCCATCGCACCGTCCCGACTTCGTGGGCACCCTTCGCGGCCCCGGGGATCGGGGAGGAGCGATCGAGTACTGCCACTTCGACTCGGTGGCCGCGATGGCGTGGTGCGGCAACATGGCCGCGATCGAGGTCCACGCGCCGATGGCGCGGGGAGTCGATCTCGACGCACCGACGATGTGTGTGTTCGATCTCGATCCCGGTCCGCCCGCCGGGATGCAGGCCTGTTGCGACGTGGCCATCGATCTCCGGGCCGTCCTGTCGGGCGTCGGGTTGGAGTGCTTCCCCAAGACCTCGGGATCGAAGGGGCTGCAGGTCTACGTCCCGCTCAACACACCTCACACGCACGACCACTGTTCGTCGTTCGCGCTCGCCGTCGCCCAGGTGCTCGAGAAGAACTACCCCGAACGGGTGCTGTCGGTCATGACCAAGAAGCTCCGCAGGGGCAAGGTGTTCATCGACTGGAGCCAGAACAGCCGGCACAAGACGACCGTGGCTGCGTATTCACTGCGGGCGAAGGCCTCGCCGACGGTGTCCACGCCGGTGACGTGGGACGAGGTCGAGTCGGGCGCCGGGGGCGAGCCGTTGGGCTTCGAAGCTGCCGAGGTGCTGGAGCGCATCGACACCCTGGGCGATCTGTTCGCTCCGACGGCGACCCTCGAACAGGAGTTGCCCGCCAGCCGCGGCGATTGACGCGTGGCCGAATCGCTGCGACACCCTGAGCTGTCGCTCCGCTAGAGGACGCGGACCAGTTGTTCGATCGAGATCGGAGCGGTGGTGCCGACCCGCGTGTACACCGGTTGGTTCTGGTCGTTCAGAAACGCTGCCGCGGCGGAACCCTGGCCGACGAAGTCGGTGCTCTCGGAGATCCGTTGGCTGGCCTCGTCCGGAATCGGGCTGCAGATCGAGGGCAGTGAGAGTTCCAAGGCATCGTCGACGAGAGCTCCGTCGTATTCGCAGGGCCCGTCGATCAGGCTCTGGCCGTTCTCCAGCACGTCGAAGATGCAGCTGGTCGATCCCGTTTCCGGCTCGGCCTGACACCCCCACCTGACGTTGAGGCCGTCAGCGACGGCCTCGCGTTGAACGGCGTAGCTGAGCACCGTGCCGTCTCGGAGCACGATCCCGTCGCACCGCACGGCGAAGAGGTCGCCGACCGCCCCCGCTTCGCAGGAGTCGAGCTCACCCGAGCACTCGACGGCCGCGGTGCCGTCGTTACAGGCGTCGTCGGGGTTCTCGGCGAAGGTCTCGTCGGCCACGAACACCTCCTCCGGCTCCTCCTCGACCTCTTCCTCCTCGTCCGGCTCCACTTCGCCCGGCGCTTCACCGGGCGGCTTGCTGCGGTTGTCGTTCGGGTCGGTCCCGGCCTCTTCCTCGGCCTTGTCGCTGAACCCGTCGGCGTCGCTGTCGGTCTCTCCGTCGCTGGTCGTGCAACTCACGAACACGAACAGGCACGTGAGTGCAAGGGCCATGACTCTTCTGGTGGGCATGTCGACCTCCCCCGTCGATGCCGCGTCGACCGTAGCTGACCCGTCGGTTCGTTTCAGACGACGAAGTACTTGGCCTGGGGGTGGTGGCAGATGATGGCGCTGGTGGTCTGCTCGGGCTGGTACTGGAAGCCCGTCTCCTCGCTCACCTCGAGGCCGATGCGTTCGCCGTCCAGCAGGTCGAAGACCGTCACGTTGTCCTCGAGGTCGGGGCAGGCCGGGTAGCCCCACGAGTAGCGGCCGCCGCGGTACTGCTGACGGAACAGGCCCGACAGGTCGCGGCCGTCCTCGTCGACGAAACCCCAGTCGGTGCGGATCCGCTTGTGCCAGAACTCGGCCAGCGCTTCGGCCATCTCGACGCCGATGCCGTGCAGCATCAGGTAGTCCTCGTACTTGTCGGCGGCGAACAACTCGGCGGCGGCCTCGCTGATCGCCGCACCCATCGTCACGATGTGGAAGGCCGCGTAGTCGACCTCGTCGGAGGCGACCGGACGGAAGAAGTCGGCGATCGACATGAAGTCACCCTTCGCCTGCCGGGGCCAGCTGAAGCGGGTCCGTTCCTCGGTGCGGGTCGTGTCGGTCCACACGACGAGATCGTCGCCGTCGGAGTTGACCGGGAAGTAGCCGTAGACGACCTGAGGCTGCAGCAGGCCGGCGGTCTTCGCCTCGGCCAGTTGCTGGCGGAACACCGCCCGGACCCGGGTCTTGAAGTCGTCGTCGCTCTCCCCGTTCTCGGGCCGATAGCCCCACTGGTTTCGGTAGAGCGCGGTCTCGTTGACGAATTCGGCGATGTCGTCGATGGCGATGCCCTTGACGACCTGGGAGCCGACGAAGGGAGGTTCGGGGATGTCGTTGTCGGCGGCCACGGCGGGCGAGCGGTCGGGGACCAGGGTGCCCCCGTCGTCGGTGCGGTTCTCCTCGGCGAGGGCGCGGGCGCGAGCCGGCACCTTCGACTCGGAGGGCACCCGGCCCCAGTCGGGGTCGTCGTCGGCGCCCCGCTTGATCTCGCCGAGGCGGTCCATCACCGCCAGACCTTCGAAGGCATCCTTGCCGTAGAACAACCGGCCCTCATAGACCTCTCGCAGGTCTCGCTCCACATAGCTGCGGGTGAGCGCGGCCCCACCGAGCACGACCGGGATGTCCGACAGGTCGCGGGCGTTGAGCTCGTCGAGGTTGTCGCGCATGATCAGGGTCGACTTCACGAGCAGCCCGCTCATGCCGATGGCATCGGCACCGACCTCGACCGCCTTGTCGACCATGTCGCCGATGGGGATCTTGATGCCGAGGTTGTGCACCTCGTAGCCGTTGTTGGTGAGGATGATGTCGACCAGGTTCTTGCCGATGTCGTGCACGTCGCCCTTGACCGTGGCGAGCACGATCGTGCCCTTGGCCGAGCCCTCGTCGGTCGCCTCCATGTGGGGCTCGAGGTGGGCGACGGCCATCTTCATCGTCTCGGCCGACTGGAGCACGAACGGCAACTGCATCTCGCCGGCCCCGAACAGCTCGCCGACCACCTTCATGCCCGCGAGCAGGTGGTCGTTGATGATGTCGAGCGGCGCGATGCCCTCGGTCATCGCCAGGTCGAGATCGTCGGACAGCCCGTCGCGGTCGCCGTCGATGATGCGATGGCTGAGTCGCTCGGTCACCGGCCAGCCTGAACGGTCCTCCTTCTCGACGGCCACCGACTCGACGTCTTCGAACAGCTCGAGCAGCTTGGTGAGCGGGTCGTAGTCGGCATCGCCGTCGGCGAGGACGCCGTCGGTGCCGCGGCGGTCGTAGATGAGGTCGAGACAGACGTCGCGTTGCTCGTCGGGGATGCGGTTGAGCGGCAGGATGCGCCCGGCGTGGACGATGGCCGAGTCGAGTCCGGCCTCGGAGCACTCGTGGAGATACACCGAGTTGAGGACGTGGCGGGCGGCCGGCTTGAGCCCGAAGCTGATGTTCGACAGGCCGAGCGTCGTGTGGACGCCGGGCAACTGCTCCTTGATGAGCCGGATGCCCTCGATCGTCGACATGCCGTCGCCCCGGCTCTCCTCGAGGCCGGTGCCCAGGGTGAGCGCGAGGGGGTCGAAGATGAGGTCGGACGGCTCGAGGCCGTAGCGCTCGACGGCCAGGTCGTGGATCGACTTCGCGGCCCGCAGCTTCCACTCGGGCGTCCGCGCCTGGCCTTCCTCGTCGATGCAGGTGCACACGACGGCGGCGCCGTATTCCTTGGCGAGTGACAGGAACCGGTCGAAGCGGGTGCCGGGCGCGTCGCCGTCCTCGAGGTTGACCGAGTTGAGGATGGGCCGGCCACCGATCCACTGGAGCGCGGTCTCGACGACATCGGGCTCGGTCGAGTCGATCATCAGCGGCACGCTCGACTGCGTGGTGAATCGGCTTGCGACCTCTTCCATGTCGAGGTTGCCGTCGCGGCCGACGTAGTCGACGCAGACGTCGATGACGTGGGCGCCGCCGGCCACCTGGTCCTTGGCCATCTTCACCGTGGTGTCCCAGTCGGACTCGATCATGGCTTCGCGAAACGCCTTGGAACCGTTGGCGTTGGTGCGTTCGCCGATGATGAGCACCGACGCATCCTGTTCGAAGGGCACGAAGCTGTAGACCGACGTCGCGCCCGGCACGTGGACCGGCTCACGCTTCGCGGGCGTGAGGTCCTTGAGCTCGGCGAGCGCGGCGATGTGGCCCTGGTCGGTGCCGCAGCAGCCGCCGATGACCTGGACGCCGAACTCGGTGATGAAGCGGCGCTGAGCGTCGGCCATCTGCTCGGCCGTCAGGTCGTAGTGCATCGCCCCGTCGACGACCGAGGGCATTCCGGCGTTGGGCAGGCACGAGATCGGCATGCGCGAGTGGGCGGACAGGTGGCGGAGGTGCTCGCTCATCTCGCCCGGGCCGGTGGCGCAGTTGAGGCCCACCACGTCGACCCCGATCGGGTCGATTGCGGCCAGGGCGGCACCGATCTCGGTTCCGGGAAGCATCGTGCCGGTGAGCTCGATGGTCACCTGGGCCTGGATCGGCACCTGCCGGCCCTCGGCCTTCATGGCCCGCTGGCATGCGATGACGGCCGCCTTGAGGCCGAGCAGGTCGAACTGGGTCTCGACGAGGAACAGGTCGACGCCGCCCTCGAGCAGGCCGCGGGCCTGGACCTCGTAGGCGTCGCGGAGGTCGGCGAAGCGGATGTGGCCGAGCGTCGGCATCTTGGTGCCCGGACCCATCGATCCGGCGACGTAGCGCGGCCCGTCGTAGCTCGATGCCACTTCCTTGGCGATGCGTGCTGCCGCCACGTTGATCTCGTGGGTCTTGTCGCCGATGTCGTACTCGTCGAGCGGGACCGAGAACGCACCGAACGACGGCGGTCTCGGTGACGTCTGCCCCGACGCCGAAGTACTGCTCGTGGAGCCCGGCGATCACGTCGGGTCGGGTGAGGCACAACATCTCGTTGCAGCCCTCGAGCGATTCGCCACCGAAGTCGTCGGCAGAGAGGTCGAGGCGCTGCACGTACGTGCCGAACGCGCCGTCATAGACGACCACACGTTCGTTGATGAGTTCGAGGTAGGACGGGTCGGCCATGACCCAGCAAGGGTACTGGTGCCCCGGGCGGCGGCCGCGACCCGTTTGGCGGGTTCTGGGGCACCGCGTAGGTTCGCGACGTGACGAGCCCGGGCCGTCTGGGTGCGCGGTGGTTCGCTGTTGCGCTGGTCCTTTTCGCCGTCGTGGCGTCGGTGGTGACGGCGGTGCTGTTCCCGCCGGTGCAGCTGCTCACCGCTGGGTCCGACGCATCGAACTACGCGAATGCAGCGCAGCAGTACGCACGCGGCAGCGTGCCCGGACGCGAGTTCCTGCCGCCGGGGATCGCACCCGCCGACCGTGCCGATGTGCGATCAGCGCTGGTCAAGCCCGAGAACATCGGTCGGGGGGACTCGGTGCTCACCTCGTTCGTCTTCGTCGACGACGACGACCGCGTCCGCTTTCCCCACCAGCATCTCCAACCGCGGATCGCAGCCGTCCTGCTCCGGCTCGGTCCCGACACGGCGGTTCCGCACCTGGACCGAGCGCTGTACGGCGTCTCCATCGTGCTGTTCGGGATGGTCGTTCTGGCGCTGACCGGGAGCCGGGTCGCATCACTCGTCGGAGCGGGACTCTTCGCTGTGCTCCCGAGCCATGTCGAACTGGCGCGGTTTCCGATGTCCGAATCGGTCGCGACCGTGCTGCTGCTCGCCCTGGTCTGGTTGGCGACGCGACCGGGCATCGGGGCGCTCGCTGCGCTGCCGCTCCTGGCCCTTCCCCATGCCCGTGAGGAGTTCTTCGTCCCGTTGCTGCTGGTGCTGGTGTTCGTCACCGCGACTCGCCCGCGGTACTGGGTGCCCGTGTCGGTCGGCCTCGTGGCGACGTCGTGGATCGATCTGCGTACGGCCTCCACCACATCGGAGTTCCTGCTCGGATCGTTCTCGTTCGAACCGACGGTCACCTGGCCACTTCCGTCGGCGCTCGCCGACGCAGGGGCTTCGCCGCTCGATGCCCGGGCACTCGTGCTTCCCGCGGCGATCTTCGGGCTGGTGTTCGGTCACGTGGCGGTCCTCATCGATCCCGTCCGGTCGTCGGTTCGGAGAGGCATCGACTTCATCCGGGCTCACCCGTGGGTGCCGATCGCCCTCCTGGTGGGCATCACGCTGCTCGGAGATCTCTACAAGGCCGACCTCCCGCCGCGGACGCTCCAGTGGGGTCTGATCCGTGACGCCAGGTATGGGACCGGATGGCTGTTGTGGGTGTCGGCGGGTCTCGTGCTGGTGTTCGGCCTCATCGGACTGGCCAGGTTCCTGCCGGTCCTCATCGACCGGATGTCTGCGGTGGCCTGGCTCGTGCTCGTTCCGATGGTGGTCGGACTGGCCGTCGACATGCACGCGACACCAGCGAACCAGCTGTGGTGGACCAGGCGTTTCCACCCTGCGGTGTATCCGCTGCTGATCGTCGGCTGCTGCCTCGTCCTCGCCGAGGCCAACCGGCGGGTGCGGGCGAGGGGGCGGGTCGGGCAGGGCATCGCCGCGTCGGTGCTCGCGGTGCTCGTGGTCACACAGTTCGTCCTCGTGGGCGAGCGCTATCCCGAGACCCGCGACGGTCTGATGGATGGCGCCGATGTCGCCGCAATCGACGAAGCGCTCGGCTCGATCCCTCCGGGAGCGATCGTGTTGTTCGGGTTCGACGGCGCCGGGCAGAAGTTGCCTCCCGTGGCTCGCACAGTGCACGACCAGTACGGCTTCGTCGTGTGGGATCCGGCCGATCTGCCGTCGGTCCATCGACACCTCACCGCAACCGGTCGGCCGGTCTACGTCGATGCCTTCCTGCTCGAACGCTCGGAGGTCCCGGGATCCTGGTCGGTGGCCGTCGAGGTCCCCAACGAGGACGGATTCCGGTCGATCCCCCTCGCCACGTCGGACTGACGGCGACGTTCGAGGCCGGCATGGGTCGTGCTCGGCCGTCACGGGTGATTTCCACCCGGGGCGATCACCCGATTCCCGGCGCCGACTCCGACACCTCGTCGTCCGTCGCAGGATCGTCCTCATCGGGAGGCTCCGCCGGGCCATGCCTCAGTTCGAGGTAGAAGGCCTTCGCCGCGCCGAGGAACGGCACCGCGACCAGCGCACCGGGCACACCGGCCACCGAGACGCCGACCAGGGCCGAGACCATGGTGGCCGGGGGCGACAGGTCGACGGCGTCGCCCACGACGATGGGCGTGAGGATGTGGTTCTCGAACTGGAGATAGAGAACGAAGAACACCGCCGCGAGCACGCCGGTGGTCGCTCCCTGGGTGAAGGCGAAGAGCACGAAGGGGATCCCGCCCACGGCGCCGCCGATCTGGGGCACCAGGTTGAACACGGCCACGTTCACCGCCAGCAGGGGAGTGAGGGGGACCCCGAGCACCGTCCCGATGATGAGCGTCACCACGCCGGCGAGCGCGGCGACGAGCAGCGATCCGGCGAAGTACTTGCCCACGATCCGATAGCTGAGATCGCCGAACCGGTCGGCGGTCGGTCGACGATCGATGGGCACCAGCCGACGGACGGCGCGCACGAGGCGGGCGCCGTCGAGGAGCAGTGCCAGGGTGATGAGCAACGTGGCGACCGCGGCGAGGGCGCCACCGACCACCGACCGGGCGACGCCTTCGATGGGTGTCGTGTCGCCGGACAACTGGGCCGGGAGTCCCTCGATCCACTCCTGGACGCGGTCAGGGACGTCGTTGCGAGCCAGGTCGTCTCCGATGACGGGCAGATCGGTCAGATTGTCGACGACGTCGGGCAACTCGTCGGAGAGGTTGCGGGCCTGCTCGGCTGCGGGAGGGCCGAGGAGCAGCAGCAGGCCGGCAGCGATGGCGAAGAACGTGCTGAACACCACGGCGACGCCGACGCCTCGCCGAGCGTCGAGTCGTCGCTGGACCGCGTCGACGAGCGGGTCGAGGGCGAGGGCGAGCAGGCCGCCGATGACGAGCCAGGTGAAGGTCCGCGGCGCCGAACGGACCAATCCGATGATCACGCCGATGAGTGCGGCGGTGACCGCGGCCACCACACCGACCCTCCAGTCGAGATCGACGAGAGGGGGGTCGTTCGGCGCCTCGTCGACATCGGACATCGGGACATCGGACATCGACTCGTGACGGTACGACCCGATGCGCCCGCGGGGGGTGATGCTCGGTCCCCGATTCGCTCAGCAGGCGTCGGTACCGTGACCCGCGATGGCTGAGCGAGCAGAGCTCCGACTCACCACCCGCTCCGTGGCGCTCGTCGTGGTCGTGATCGTGCTCGCATTGGCCGGGGTCACCCTGCTGGCGGCGAGCACCCGGGTGCTCGGCTGGGTGTTGGTCGCATCGATCGTGGGGGGCCTCCTGCATCCGATCGTGCAGATCTTGAGTCGTCGGATCCCGCGCCCGCTGGCGCTCATCGCGGTCGTGCTCGGCGTCCTGGTGCCGATCGGCGCGCTCGCCTACGGCTCGGTCGACCAGATCCAGAGTGAGGCCGACCGCCTCGAGCGGGTGGCCCCCGAAGCGGCCGAGCGCATCGAGGAGTCCGAACGCTTCGGCGAGGCCGCCACGGAGTTCGAGTTGAGCGATCGAGTGCCGCGACCTCGTGGCCGAGATCCCCGAGCGGCTGCGAGGTGGCGACGCGGCCACCGCCATCCGCTCGGCGGCGACGCGGGGTGTGGCGTTCCTGGCCACCGCGGTGCTGACCCTTTTCATGATCCTGCACGGACCGACGCTCGTGGCGAGCGGGCTCGCTCAGATTCGCGACGAGCGTCGGCGCTCGCTGGCCGCCGAGGTCCTCGCTGCCGCTGCCGCCCGCTCCTGGCGATATGTGACGCTGACCCTCGGTCGGGTGGTCCTCGCCGGCCTCTTCACGTTCGCGGTGTGCGAATTCGCCGGCATTCCGGGGAGTCTGCTGCTGGCGATCTGGGTGGCGATCTTCGCGCTGCTCCCGTTGCTCGGCGTCCTCACCGGAAGCGTGGCGGTGATCCTGCTGAGCGTTGCGGTCGATCTCGACTCGACCCCACTGATCGCCGCGGTCTTCGTGGCCTACCAGGTGTTCGACATCATCGCGCTCCAGCGTCCGCTCGAACGCCGGTCGGTGCACGTCGGCCCGGTCATCACGCTCCTCGCTGCCATGTTCGGACTCGAGATCTACGGCTTCGGGGGCCTGCTCGTCTGCCTCGTGATCGCCGTGTTCGTCGTGGCCGTCGCCGTCGAGCTGTCACCGGGTCACGATGGCCGGATCGCGTTGTTCGCCCTGGCGTCCGACGTCGGCGACGGACGGGTGCAGACCGACAAACCGGATCGCCTAGCCTCGCCCACCTGACTCCGAAAGGTGGACCATGTCTCTCACCGCAACGCTCACCCGCGATCTCGTCGATGCCGACGCCGTCGGTATCGGGGTGTTCTCGGACCGGATGGATGACGACGGAGCCGGCTTGGACTGGGCCTTCCTGGCGTCGACGGGATTCGGTGGGGAGGTCGGTGAGACCTCGGTCATGCCGGGCGACGACGGCCTGCCGCTGGCCGTCGTCGGGTTGGGCAGCGCCGATGCGATCGGCGCCGACGAGGTGCGACGCGCGGCTGGTGCGATCGCCCGAGCGCTGCGTCGCCACCGCCGGGTGACCGTGCGCATCCTCGATCAGCTCGGCGACACCGACATCGATCCGCGGGTGGCCGCGCAGGCGCTGACCGAGGGTCTGGTGCTCGGCAGCTACAGCTACGACGCGTTGCAGAGCGAACCGGACGCCTCGAAGCTCACCGACGTGCTGGTCGATGGCAAGGGGGGCAAGCGGATCCAGGACGCGCTCGATCGCGGACTGGTCATCGGTGGCGCCGTCACGCTTGCTCGCGACCTGGTCAACGAACCGGGTGGCTCGCTGACCCCGCGGGCGTTCGTCGAGCGCATCCTCGCTGCGTGCGCGGGCCCGTCCACCACGATCACCGTGTTCGATGCCGTCGACATCGAGCAGGCTCGCCTCGGTGGTCTGCTCGGCGTCAACCGAGGATCGGCCGAGCCCCCTCGTTTCGTCGAGATCTCCTACGCCCCGGAGGGCGCGCGATCCAGCCTCGCCCTGGTGGGCAAGGGCATCACGTTCGATTCGGGCGGCCTGTCGCTCAAGACCAGCGAGGGCATGCGGACGATGAAGTGCGACATGGGTGGTGCCGCCGCCGTGGTCGGTGCCATGTCGGTGCTCGAGACCCTCGCTCCCCGGGTGGCGGTGAAGGGGTATCTCCCGCTCACCGACAACATGCCGGGTCCCGATGCCATGCGGGTGGGCGACGTGCTCACGATTCGGAACGGCAAGACCGTCGAGGTGCTCAACACCGACGCCGAGGGCCGCCTCGTGCTCGCCGACGCGTTGTCGTTGGCCAGCGAGGACCAGCCCGATGCCATCGTCGACCTCGCCACACTCACCGGAGCGTGCATGGTGGCGCTCGGCGCCGACATCGCCGGCCTCATGGGGAACCACGAGGGATTCCTCGCGGACGTTCGTGCCGCAGGCGAACGAGCCGGCGAGGGGCTCTGGCCGCTCCCGCTCCCGAAGAAGCTGGCCTCCTCGCTCGAGAGCGAGGTCGCCGACCTCAAGAACATCAGCGCCGATCGCTACGCAGGGGCATCGGTCGCCGGCATGTTCCTGTCGAACTTCGTCGATCCCGGCATCGCCTGGGCTCACCTCGACATCGCCGGGCCGGCGTTCGTCGACTCCGCCGACAGCCTTCGGCGCAAGGGCGGGACCGGATTCGGCGTGTCGTCGCTGATCGAACTGGTCACCAGCTTTCGCAAGCCGAAGCCTTCGGAGGCCTGAGGAGCGGCAAGAGCGGGAATGACGGGGAGCTGCGAAGCTCGGCCCCCTCCGCGCAGCTCCGAGACCTCAGGCCGCATCGGGCGGTGGCCCCGACTGCTGCACCGCCCACTCGACTCCGGCCTGCGCCAGGTCGGGGCTGAAGCGCCACCGCTCGAGGTGGCGGCGCGTGGCCGACGGCGTCTCTCCGACCTCCAGCAGCGTGGCGGCCACCCGGCGGGCGCGGAGCTCGTCGCCGGCTGCGGCCGGTCGGCCGAGCTGGGCCTGCTGCCAGCGCAGGTGCGAGCGCTGGAGGTCGTCGGGCAGCTTGTCGACCTGCGCTCGGGTCAGCGGTGGGATGCGTCGTCGGACGCTGAGCACATCGGGTCCGGGGCGCTGGATCAGCCCGAACTGTCCGCATCGGGCGACGGCTCGCACGAACGGAGAATTGCGACCGCTGCGAGCGCCCACCCCGAGCGCGTGGGCGGCACGTACACGGTCGAGCTCGAACCCGTCGGGGTGGAGGTCGAAGTGGGCGGCGAGGTGCCGCATCAGCAGCAGCGACGTGGGTCCGAGCACGCCGAGCCAGAATCGTTCGGCGTACGGCGATCGGGGATCGAAGCCGACCCGATCGATGACGAGGTCGGGGAGGGGAATCACCTCGAGCATCGGCGACGTCGGCTCGACGCGGCGGCCGGGTGGGTTGAGGGCGGAAACCGGACGGGGGGTTGGCATGGGGTCAGGGGCTCCTGGTCGCGGAGCGGTTCGAGGGGGAAGATCCCGAGTCTGTCATGATGTTTCGGTGCATTTCAATGGGAAGTCGATGTTCCCGACCTCTACGATCTCGTCCCCCTAGGATCTCGTCATGGACGAGGCCATCGAGCAGGTGCGGGCCTGGAGCCTCGACGCCGAAGCGCTCGTGATGCTGACGGGTGCGGGGGTCAGCACCGACTCGGGCATTCCCGACTTCCGCGGTCCCCAGGGGGTGTGGACCAAGAACCCCGAGGCCGAGAAGATGGCTCACATCCGGCACTACGTGTCCGACCCCGAGGTGCGCAAGCGGGCCTGGGCCACCCGTCGACATTCGTCGGCATGGGCCGCCGCCCCCAACGACGGGCACCGGGCGATCGTCGAGCTCGAGCGACGAACGAACTTCCACACCCTGCTCACCCAGAACGTCGACGGCCTCCATCAGCTGGCGGGCTCGGACCCCCGACGGGTGGTCGAGGTCCACGGCACCATGCGCGAGGTCGCCTGTCTCGACTGCGACGATCGGGCGCCCATGGAGAAGGCGCTGGCGCGGGTCGACGCCGGTGAGGACGACCCCGCGTGCCGCAGCTGTGGCGGGATCCTCAAGTCGGCGACGATCAGCTTCGGGCAGGGCCTCGTCGAGGCCGACCTCCGGCGGGCCGACGAGGCGGCGAGGCAGGCCGATCTGCTGCTCGCCGTGGGAACGACCTTGGGCGTCTACCCGATCGCCAACGTGGTCCCGGTGGCCAAGAGCCACGGCGCTCGGATCGCCATCATCAACGGCTCACCGACCGAGATGGACGATCTCGCCGACGTGGTGATCCGGGGGCCCATCTCCGAGGTCCTCGCCGATCTCGTGGCGGCGATCTGATCGCGCCCCGGCGCGCCCCGAAACCCCCGCCGGCGGGCTCGAGCTCGTCTAGCTTCTCGGAGTGCGCCTCCTCCGCTCTGTGCTCGTCGTTTCCCTCCTGTCGATGGCTGGGGTCGCCGGGGCCCAGACCGCAGGGGCCGAGAACCCGCCTGCTCCCCCGGACGAACTCGGGCAGATCGCCGGAGCCTCCCGGGCCGAGAACGCGACCCATGCCTTCATCTCGGAGCCGTCCCTCGCTCCGCCGATCATCGATGTCGCCGTCGCACCCAGCTCCGCTGACCCGTCGCTGCTGTTCACCACCACGAATCAGTTCGACGCCGGCGTGGGGAACCAGGTCAACGTCTACGACGAGTCGGGCGGCGTCGTCTTCTCTCGACCCTTGGTGGACTCGACCGCCGACCTGAAGGTCATCGACTACCTCGGCCAGCCCGCGCTCATCTGGTTCGAGGGTGAGCCGCTCCTCGGCGCAGGCCGCTATGCGGGTGAGTGGGTCGTGGTCGACCAGAGCTACCAGGAGATCGCCCGATTCGCGGGCAACGGGTTCGCCCCCGACCTCCACGACGTCATCGTGCTCGACGAGCCGACAGGCCCACGGGCGATTCTCCTCATCTACAACCCGGTCGTGATGGACCTCAGTGCGCTCGGCGGTCAGGTCGACGCCACCGTCCTCGAACTGGTCGTCCAGGAGGTCGACATCACGACCGGAGCGGTGTCGTTCGAGTGGCACAGCCTCGACGACATCGGCGTCGAGGAGTCGATCTTCTCGATCACCGGCGACGTGGTCGACTACATGCACGGCAACTCGATGGAGCTCGACGACGACGGAAACCTGCTCCTCTCGGCTCGCAGCACCACGACCGTCTACAAGGTCGATCGCCAGACGGGCGAGCTCATGTGGCGGCTCGGCGGCGCCGACTCGGACTTCATCATGGTCGGCACCGATCCGTCCTTCCGCCTCCAACACGACGTCCGCCGTCGCGACGACGGAACCATCAGCTTGTTCGACAACTCGGGGCTGAGCGAGAGCCGTGGACTCGTCTACGAGCTCGACGAGGACGCCATGACGGCCACGCTCGTACGCGACCAGCGCGCCCCCGGCGGGCAGCTCGCGGCGACGATGGGCAACGTGCAGAGTCTCGGCGACGGCGGGCTCTTCATCGGTTGGGGTTCGGGGCGCCGGTTCACCCAGTTCGACGGTTCCGGCAACGTGGAGATCGACGCCACGTTCCGCGGCTCGGCCTCCTACCGGGTCGTCCGCCACGAGTGGACGGGCCAGCCGGCCCGAGCACCGGCGGCCGGCGCGGTCGGTGTCGGCGCCCGATTCCGCCTGGCCGCCAGCTGGAACGGAGCGACGGACTACGACCAGGTTCGCTTTCTCGAGGTGACCGCTGGAGGACTCGTCGAGCTCGCCACTGTTCCGCGCACCGGCTTCGAGACGACCTTCGACGCCGACCTTCCCTGCGACGCAGTGTTCGTGGCCCACATGCTCGAGTCCGGTGTGATGACCGGAGCCTCCGACCCGGTCGAGGTCGCGGGATGTGGCCCGGTCGGAGCCTTCGTCTATGCACCGGGCAGCGCACCCGACACCTTCATCGCCCCGAGCGGGCCGATCGATCTCAACGTGTACGGAACGTACGAGCCGGTGGTCGGAGACTTCCTCGGCGACGGCAGCGCCGTGTCCGCCGATGAGATCCTCTGGTTCGGCGCCGGTGCCGGTGCCGATCATCTGTGGCGGTTCGACGACGTGTCGGTTCCCGGCCCCGTGCCCGTTTCCCAGCAAACCGTTGATGCGCCGTTCGGGGCGCCCCCGCTCGTCGGCGACTTCAACGGATCGGGGTGCGACGACCTGCTCTGGTACGGGCCGGGCAGTGAGCCCGACGCCGTCTGGTTCTCGACGTGTGACGGCGGCGACGAACCGACGTTCGTCGAGGAGCCGGTGACGGTGAGCGGGACCTACGTGCCGTTCGTCGTCGACACCGGGGTGACCGGTCACGATGAGGTCTTCTGGTATTCCGCCGGACCGGCCCCGGACTACGTGTGGGTCTTCACCGACACCGGCATCGTGACGCAGCGACTCGATGTCACGGGCTCGTACGAGCCCGTGATCGTCGACGTCGACGGCGACCGCGTCGAAGAAGTGCTGTGGTACGCGCCGGGCACGGCGGCCGACTACTTCTGGCAGTGGAGCGGCGCCACGGGATCGCTCGCGCCGACTTCGCGTCGTGTCGGGATCACCGGCACGTACGAGCCGCTCGTGGTGCGCACCGGTGGTGCGCTCGGAGGGACGGCGACGACGGGACAAGAGGTGTTCTGGTACCGCCCGGGAGCCGGTCCCGACTACGTGTGGACCTGGATCGGAGACTCGTTCGTGTCTGCGGCCGAGCCGGTGGGCGGAACCTACGAGCCGGTGGTCGGACGGACTTCGTCGTGTGCGGAGTTCGACTCGATCTGGTGGCACCGAGATGGGTCGACCGGCTACGTCTGGTCGTTCGAACGCGGCAGCCTCGAGAGCCGAACCGACCGTGTGACCACCTCGGGCCGGCCGCTGCTGACCGACGTGCGTCTCGCAGCGTGTTCCTGAGCCGGGATCGACGGGCGGTCTTGCGGAATACCTGCGCCACCGGCAATTGTTGACCCATTGAGTAGGGATTCAACCCACCGGAGAGACTGATGCCCAACTTTCGAGAACTGCTGAGCGCCACCAAGGCCCAGATCCGCGAGGTCGACACCGCCGAGGCCGACGAACTCCGCCAGAACGGCTGGACGTTGCTCGATGTCCGCGAGCCCGACGAGTTCGAGCAGGGGGCCGTCCCGGGCGCCGTGTTCATCCCGCGGGGCCAACTCGAGAGCCAGATCGAGAGCAAGATCCCCGACAAGTCGACCAAGATCGTCATCCAGTGCGCCGGCGGCGTCCGGTCCGCCTTCGCGGCCCAGACCCTCGAGCAGCTGGGCTACGCCGACGTGGTGTCGATGGACGGCGGCTTCAACAAGTGGAAGGACGAGGGCCGCGACTGGAAGGTGCCGGCCAACCTCACCGCCGACCAGCGCAACCGCTATCAGCGCCACCTGCTGCTGCCCGAGGTCGACGTGGCGGGCCAGCTGAAGCTGCTCGACGCCAAGGTGCTGATGCTCGGCGCCGGCGGACTCGGTTCGCCCGCGGCGCTCTACCTGGCTGCGGCCGGCGTCGGCACCCTGGGCATCATCGACATGGACGTCGTCGACGAGTCCAACCTCCAGCGCCAGATCCTGCACAACATGGACCGCATCGGTGACCGCAAGGTCGACTCGGCCAAGAAGACCCTCACCGGCCTCAACCCCGACGTCAACGTGGTCACCTACGACGTGCGTCTCGATGCATCCAACGTCGAGTCCATCATCAAGGACTACGACATCATCGTCGACGGCACCGACAACTTCCCGACCCGGTTCCTGGTCAACGACGCCTCGGTGAAGCTCGGCATCCCGGTCGTGCACGGCTCGATCTTCCGCTTCGAGGGCATGGTCACCGTGTTCGATCCCCGGAACGGTCCGACCTACCGCGACATGGTGCCCGAGCCGCCGCCGGCCGAGATGGCCCCGAGCTGCGCCGAAGCCGGCGTGCTGGGCGTGCTGCCCGGCATCGTCGGCTCGCTCCAGGCGCTCGAGGCGATCAAGCTGATCCTCGACCTCGGCGACCCGCTCATCGGACGGCTGCTCGCCTACGACGCGCTCGAGCAGACGTTCCGTGAGTACAAGGTCCGAAAGGACCCGACCAACGAGATCACCTACGAGAACCGCGACCGCATCCAGGTCGTCGAGCTCGACGGCCTGTGCATGCCTCAACCCCTCAGCTGACCCAGCCCAGCTGACTCAGTACCCAGCGCACCCGACGGAGATGCCGGGGCTGGGCCGATTCAGGTGGTGGTGAAACCGGCGAGATCGGGGTTGCGGTCGAGCCAGCCCAGGCGCGGCTCGAGCTGACCGGCGAGTGAGATGCAGAGATCGTCTCGGAACGGCGGGGCCACGATCTGGGCGCCGATCGGGAGGCCGGTGTCGGATGCGATGTGGGCGGGAATCGAGATGGCAGGCAGGCCGCTGATGTTGAAGACGGCGGTGAACATGACCGACGCGAGCACCGTGGCCGAGATCCCGGCGGGATCGGCGTGTGACTCGGCCAGGATCTGCCCGGCGGGGGCCGGCTGGATCGGCATCGTGGGGGTGACGAGGATGTCGAAGTCGCGGCCCCATTGGGCGTTGAACACCCGCGACCAACGCTCCAACTCGCCGACCGCCTGGACGTAGCTGGCCGCGTCGACCTGTTGGAACGCGTCCCACGACGCGCGGTTGTGGGGTTCGACCAGATCCCAGTCGACGAGCCCGTCGTAGCCCGCCAGTCCACCGTCGACGACGGTGGCGAAGGCCCCGAAGAACCGTTCGACGTCGACGTCGATGCCGGCCTCGACCACGTGGTGTCCGCAGGCTTCGAGCTCTGCCGCGGTTCGCTCGGCAGCGACGCGGCACTCGGGATCGGTCGGGATACCCATGGGAGTGTCGGTGAACACGGCCACCCGCAACGGCTGGGCAACCGTCGTCGCGGCCTCGACGAAGGTCGTCGCCGGCGTCGGGGCCTTCCACCACGACAACGGGTCGAACACGCCGATGAGGTCGAGGATGGCGGCGGTGTCGGCAACGGTCCGTGTCACGGCACCTTGGACGACAGCGCCCTCCCACTGCTGCACTCGCTGGACGACCAACCCGCGTGATGCCTTGTGCCCCACCAGGTCGCAGCACGATGCCGGAATGCGTATGGATCCGCCACCGTCGTTGGCATGGCCTGCGGCGTAGATGCCGGCGGCGGTCGCCGACGAGGCACCACCGGACGACCCACCTGGAGTGTGGGCGGTGTTCCACGGGTTCCGGGTGATCCCGTAGCGGGTGTTCTCGGCCGCGGTGATGGGCCCGAACTCGGGAGTGTTGGTTCGGCCCACGAGCACGAATCCGGCGGCTTCGAGTCGTTCGACCACCAATGCGCTCTCGGTGCTCGGTGCGTCGGTGGCGCCGTTCGAACCGAACGTGGTCGGCCACCCCTCGACCTCGTCGAGGTCCTTGATGCCGATCGGCACACCGAGGAACGGCGGGAGATCACCGCCCTCGGCGAGGCGGTCCTCGGCTGCGCGTGCGCGAGTCCGAGCGTCGTCGGGGTCGACCCAGACGACGGCATTGAGCGAAGCGTTTCGTTCGTCGATCCGATGCAGCGTCTGCTCGACCAGTTCGGTCGGGCTGACGTGGCGATCACGAACCGCCTCGGCGAGGCCCAGTGCGGTGGGGAAATCGTTCATCGGCAGCGGACGCTAGCCCCGTGTCGAGCTCTCGTCTGGCCTCGGCCCCGAGCGACCGCCAGACTGGTCCCGACATGGCCGATCCCCTCACCCGCGACGAGGTCTCGCACGTCGCCCGACTCGCCCGCCTCGATCTGACCGATGACGAGATCGATCTGTTCACCCGTCAGCTCGGTGCCGTGCTCGAACACGCTCAGGACGTCGAAGCGCTCGACCTCGGCGACCTGCCCCCGACCTCGCACCCGTACCCATTGGTGAACGTGCTGCGAGACGATGTCGTCGGCCCCACCGTCGACCGCGACGAGGTGTTCGCCGCCGCTCCGGCGGTCGAGGACGACCGGTTCCGCGTGCCGCCGGTGCTCGGCGAGGAGTACTAGGCGGTGGCCGGGCTCGAACTCGCAGCTCAGGTCCGCGCCGGCGAACGTTCGGCCGTCGAGGTCCTCGACGAGCACCTCGGACGCATCGCCGACCGAGACGGCGAACTGCACGCCTTTCTCACCGTGACCCACGATGCGGCGCGCGCCGCAGCCGAACGAGTCGACGCCACCGTCGGCCGAGGCGACGACCCCGGCTCGCTCGCCGGAGTACCGGTTGCGCTCAAGGACAACATGTGCACCCGTGGCGTCCCGACGACGTGTTCGTCACGCATCCTCGAAGGCTGGGTCCCGCCCTATGACGCCACCGTGGTCGAGCGGCTCGCGGCGGCCGGATCGGTGCTCATCGGCAAGACCAACCTCGACGAGTTCGCCATGGGGTCCTCGACCGAGAACTCGGCGTTCGGCCCGACCCGGAACCCGCACGACCCGAGCCGGGTCCCGGGCGGTTCGAGCGGGGGGAGCGCCGCCGCCGTCGCCGCCGATCTCGCTCCGATCGCGCTCGGATCCGACACCGGAGGATCCATTCGGCAGCCTGCGGCGCTGTGCGGTGTCGTGGGGGTCAAGCCGACCTACGGGCGGGTGAGCCGATACGGCCTCGTGGCCTTCGCATCGTCGCTCGACCAGATCGGACCGCTCACCCGAACCGTGGCTGATTCCGCAGCGGTGCTCGAGGTGATCGGTGGTCACGACCCCCGCGACACCACCTCGATCCCGGAGGGCGCCCCTTCGCTGAGCGACGTGCTGGATCGAGGCGTCGACGGGCTGCGCATCGGGCTGGTCGCCGAACTGGCCGGCGAGGGCATCGACGCCGACGTGGTCGCACGAACGCGCCAGGCGGCCGAGGTGCTGAGCGCCGCCGGCGCCCGGGTCGAGGAGGTGTCGGTGCCGTCGGCGATGCTGGGCCTCTCCGCCTACTACCTCATCGCTCCGGCCGAGGCGTCGAGCAACCTGGCCCGCTACGACGGCGTTCGCTACGGCGCCCGGGTCGACGCATCGAACTGCGGCGACATGATGGATGCGACCCGGACCGCCGGGTTCGGGACCGAGGTGAAACGCCGCATCATGCTCGGCACCTATGCGCTGTCGGCCGGTTACTACGACGCCTACTACGGCAAGGCGCAGAAGGTCCGGACGCTGATGATCAGCGAGTTCGCCGCGGCGTACGCCGACCACGACCTGCTGTTGTCACCGACGGCGCCGGGCACCGCCTTCGGCCTCGGTGACAAGACCGCCGACCCGATGACGATGTACTACAACGACGTGTGCACGATTCCGTCGAACCTCACCGGCGACCCGGCGATCTCGGTGCCGTTCGGGGGCGGCGACGACGGACTTCCGGTCGGGGTCCAGGTCCTGGCACCGGCCCTCCAGGAAGCAACGATGTTCCGCGCCGCCGCCGTGCTCGAACACGCAGCGAAGGACCTTTCGTGAGCTCTTCTTCTTCTTCTTCTTCTTCTTCCTCCTCCTGGGAGACGGTGATCGGGCTCGAGGTCCATGCCGAGTTGGCGACCGAGTCGAAGATGTTCTCGGGCTGTCCGAACCAGTTCGGCGACGAGCCCAACACCAACATCGACCCGGTGACCCTCGGGCTTCCCGGGTCGCTGCCCGTGCTCAACGGCAAGGCGGTCGAGTTGGCGGCCCGACTGGGTCTCGCCGTGCACTGCCGGGTCCAGCGGTGTGTGTTCGCCCGGAAGAACTACTTCTATCCGGACATGCCGAAGAACTTCCAGATCAGCCAGTACGACCTCCCGCTCAACGAGGACGGCTGGCTCGACCTGGTCGACGGCACCCGGATCGGCATCGAGCGAGCGCATCTCGAAGAGGACACGGGCAAGACGACCCACGTGGGCGGTGGCGGGCGGATCCACGACGCCGAGTACAGCCTCGTCGACTACAACCGCGCCGGCGTCCCGCTGCTCGAGATCGTGTCGCGGCCCGATCTGCGTTCGGCCGAGCAGGCGAGCGAGTACGTCTCCGAGCTGCGGTCGATCCTCGTCGCCGTGGGTGCCAGCGACGGCAAGATGGAGGAGGGATCGCTGCGCGTCGACGCCAACATCTCGGTGCGACGTTCGCCCGACGATCCGCTCGGCAAGCGGTGCGAGGTCAAGAACGTCAACTCGCTGCGGTCGCTCGTGCGCGCGATCGAATACGAGGCTCGCCGGCAGGTCGACCTCATCGAGGCCGGCGAGGTGGTCGAGCAGCAGACCCGGCACTGGAACGACGACGAGGGCCGCACCTCCAAGATGCGGTCGAAGGAAGACGACCACGACTATCGCTACTTCCCCGAGCCCGACCTCGTGCCCTTCGAGCCGACGGACGAATGGATCGAGGAGATCCGGGCGTCGCTCCCGGCCCTGCCCTTCGAACGTCGGACGGCACTGGCCGACGCCGCGGGAGTGGCACCGGCCGAGGCAGCCATCGCCGTCGAGCGAGACCTCGACACCTTGGCGCTCGCCGCCATCGAGGCCGGCGCCGACCCGGCCCGCGTGCTGACCCATGTGGACAACAACCTCGCGGTGGATGGCGCAGCCGACCTCGACGCCGGGCACTTCGCTGCACTCGTGCAGATGGAGACCAGCGGCGAGCTGTCGTCGACCCAGACCAAGCAGGTGCTGGCCGAGATGGTCGAGACGGGCGGCGCTCCGGCCGCCATCGCGGCCGCTCGGGGGTTCGAGGCGATGGACACCGACGAGCTCGACACCCTGCTCGACCAGGTCATCGCCGACCATCCCGACGACTGGGCCGACTACTGCGGGGGCAACGCCAAGGCCGCCAACGTGTTCATCGGCGCGGTGATGAAGGCCACCCGAGGCCAGGCCGACGGCAAGATCGTGACCGAGAAGCTCCGCCAACGCGCCACCTGAACCGCCCAAGCCCGGATCCTCGTCCGCTTCTGGCCACATGGTGGCGCAGATCGGACAAGGATCGGCCGGGGGTGCGGGGTCAGCGGGTGGCGCCGGTGACGGCCCACTCGTCGGTGCGCCAGCGCAGGCCGAGGGCCACCAGGCGGCTGACCATCAGCACGGCGATGGCGAGCCAGACGAAGCCGATCCCGAGGTCGAACACGATCACCGCGGCCGCCGGCGGGATCATCATCGCCAGCGCGCCGAGCATCGCCCATGCGAGAAATCGCATGTCGCCGGCGCCGATCAGCAGGCCGTCGAGGACGAAGACCAGCCCGTTGATCGGCTGGAGCGCGGCAACCCACCACAGCAGGAACCCGGTGAGTGCGATGACCTCCGCGTCGTCGGTGAAGATGCCGGGCAGTACCGGTCGCAGGACCACCACGACGACCGCGGCGCCGACGCCGGCCACGATTCCCCACTCGAGCATGCGCCGTCCCACTTCGCGTGCGGTGGGGGCGTCGTCCGCGCCCAGGTAGCGACCGACCAGTGCCTGCCCGGCGATGGCGATGGCGTCGAGGCCGAGGGCGAGGAAGCTCCAGATCTCGAACGCGATCTGATGCGCCCCGAGGTCGGCCACGCCCACCCGCGCCGCCAGTGCGACGCTCCCGGTGATGGCGGCCCGGAGCGCGAACGTGCGCACCAGCAGGTCGCCGCCCACCCGAGCGAGTCGAGCGATCGACTGGGCGTTCGGCGCGATGGTCGCCTCGCGGGCCCGGGCGGCTCGCAGGATGAGCCGGACGTAGACCGTGGCCGCGATGACCTGCGCGACCACCGTGGCGAGCGCCGATGCGCCGATGCCGAACCCGAGCCCGACGATCAGGACGAGCTCGATCACCAGGTTCAGGGTCGCCGTGCCGATGGCCACGATCAGCGGTGTGCGGGTGTCCTGGAGCCCGCGCAGGTAGCCGGTGCCGGCGAACACGAGAAGCTGGAACGGCACGCCCGGAAGGCTGATGCGGAGATACACGATGGCGTTCGCCCGCACCTGGCCCTCGGCGCCCAGCAGTTCCACGAGCGCAGGTGCGAAGGCGAACGTGAGTGAGGCGACGACCACGCCGATGGCGAGGGCGAGCCACAGGCTCTGGACGGCCTGCTCGGCGGCCTCGCGCTCGCGCCCGGCGCCGAGCAGCCGAGCCACGGCGGCGGTGGTGCCGTAGGCGAGGAAGATGAACGCGGCGAACGCCGTGAGCAGCACCGATGAGGCGATGGCCAAGCCGCCGAGTTGCTCGGTCCCCAGATGGCCGACGACCGCGGTGTCGGCCAACACGTAGAGCGGCTCGGCGATCAGGGCGCCGAACGCCGGAACGGCCAGGGCGATGATCTCGCGGTCGTGCCGCGAATGCCGCGCGATCCGGAGCGAGCCCACGAGGGCCGGACCCTACCGGTGCGTCCGAGCGCGGCGAATCGGTTCGGCCCGACGCTGCGCGGGGCTTACGATCGGCAGATGGCCGATTCCGAGACGTCCGCCGAGACCCCCGTCGACATCAAGCCGCGCAGCCGGCAGGTGACCGATGGCCCGGGCCGTGCTCCGGCCCGCGCGATGTTGCGTGCGGTCGGGATGACCGACGACGACTGGGACAAGCCCCAGGTCGGCGTGGCGTCGTCGTGGAACGAGGTGACGCCGTGCAACCTCCCGCTCGACCGCCTGGCCAAGCGGAGCAAGCAGGGGGTCATCGCTGCCGGCGGCTTCCCGCTCGAGTTCACCACCATCGCCGTCAGCGATGGCATCTCGATGGGGCACGAGGGCATGCACGCCAGCCTCGTGAGCCGCGAGGTGATCGCCGACTCCGTCGAGACGGTGATGCACGCCGAGCGGCTCGATGCCCTGGTCACCTTCGCCGGGTGCGACAAGTCGCTGCCCGGGATGCTCATGGCCGCGGCGCGCATCAACGTGCCCAGCGTGTTTCTCTACGGCGGATCGATCCTCCCCGGGCACCTCAACGGCGAGGCCCTCGACATCGTGTCGGTGTTCGAGGCCGTGGGAGCGCACGCCACCGGTGCGATCGACGACGCCCGACTCGACGCCATCGAGCGCAACGCGTGCCCGGGCGAGGGCAGCTGCGCGGGGATGTTCACGGCGAACACCATGGCCTCGGTCGCCGAAGCCATGGGCATGTCGCTTCCCGGATCGGCGAGCCCCGCAGCCGTCGATCGGCGCCGTGACGACTTTGCCTACGCCTCGGGCCAGGCGGTCATGGAGATGCTTCGCATCGGGCTCAGGCCCCGTCAGATCATGACCAAGGAGGCGTTCGAGAACGCGGTCGCGGTGGTGATGGCCCTCGGCGGCTCGACCAATGCCGTCCTCCATCTCCTCGCCATCGCCAACGAGGCCGAGGTCGACTTCACCCTCGCCGACTTCAACGGCATCGCGGCCCGGGTGCCCCACATCGCCGACACCAAGCCGCACGGCAAGTACCACATGGCCGACATCGACCGCATCGGCGGGGTTCCGGTCGTGATGCAGCACCTCCTCGACGAGGGGCTGCTCCACGGCGACTGCCTCACCGTGACCGGCAAGACCGTCGCCGAGAACCTCGCCGACATCGGGCCGCCCCCGCCCGACGGCGATGTGGTGCATCCGGTCAGCTCACCCATCCACGCGATCGGCGGAATCGCGGTCCTCACGGGCTCGCTCGCTCCCAAGGGGGCGGTGCTCAAGGTGGCTGGGATCGACTTCGATCACTTCGAGGGAACGGCCCGGGTCTTCGACGGCGAAGACCGGGCGATGGAGGCGGTGCTCGCCGGCAAGATCAACGCCGGCGACATCGTGGTCATTCGCTACGAGGGGCCCAAGGGCGGTCCTGGCATGCGGGAGATGCTCGCCATCACCGGCGCCATGAAGGGCGCCGGCCGTGGCGGTGACGCCGCGCTCATCACCGACGGCCGGTTCTCGGGCGGGACCCACGGTTTCTGCATCGGCCACGTCGCCCCCGAAGCGGTGAGCGGTGGGCCCATCGCCTTCGTCGCCGAGGGCGACACGATCCGGATCGACGTGCGCGATCACTCGATCGACCTCCTGGTCGACGAGGCCACGCTCGAGGCGCGGAAGGCCGACTGGAAGATCCCCGAGCCCCGCTACACCAAGGGTGTGCTGGCGAAGTACGCGACGTTGGCCAGCGGCGCCGACGAGGGAGCGATCACGCGCGCGTAGCGGTTGCGGGGGCTCCGGGCGCCAACAGGGTTGTCATCGTGACCTCCGGGCTGGAATACTGACACCCGTGTTCACGTCCGAGCGACTCCAGGTAGTTCCCTAGCGCACGCTTCCCGACGAAACGCGTGCGCTGACCGACCTCCCCAAGGGGAGGTCGATTGCTTTTCGAACCTCGCTCACCCTCTTCAGGAGTCCCCATGCAACTCAACGGTGGCCAAGCCCTCATCAAGTCCCTCGAACAAGAGGGTGTCGAGGTGATCTTCGGTCTGCCCGGAGGCGCCATCCTCCCGGTCTACGACCCCATCCTCGACAGCCCCATCCGGCACGTGCTGGTCCGCCACGAACAAGGCGCCGGGCACATGGCCGAAGGCTATGCCCACGTCACCGGCCGTCCCGGTGTGTGCATGGTGACCAGTGGACCGGCCGCCACCAACGTCGTCACCCCGCTCTGCGACGCCTACATGGACTCGATCCCGATGGTCTGCATCACCGGGCAGGTCAGCTATGGCGCCATCGGCACCGATGCGTTCCAGGAGTGCGACACGACCGGCATCACCATGTCGGTCACCAAGCACAACTACCTGGTCACCGAGGCCCAGGACATCCCGCGCATCATCCGGGAGGCGTTCCACATCGCCACCACCGGTCGGCCCGGGCCCGTCCTGGTCGACATCCCCAAGGACATCGTCGATCCCAACAACCCGCGCTCCCAGATGGAGTGGTACTGGCCGTCCGACGACGACATCCGCGCCGGGCTCCCGGGCTATCGGCCGACGACGAAGGGGCATCCGCGCAAGATCAAGGAAGCGGCCGAATTGATCGTCGCGTCGCGCAAGCCGGTCATCTACGCCGGCGGGGGCATTCTGAAGGCTCGCGCCGCCGAGGCCCTGCGCGAGCTCGCCGAGCTGACCGACATCCACGTCGTCACCACGCTGATGGCACGCGGGGCGTTCCCCGACACCCACGACCTCGCCCTCGGCATGCCCGGCATGCACGGCAACTACACCGCGGTGACGGCGATGCAACAGAGCGACCTGCTCATCGCGCTCGGGTCGCGCTTCGACGACCGGGTCACCGGCAAGGTCGACGGATTCGCCCCGGAAGCCAAGGTCATCCACGTCGACATCGACCCGGCCGAGCTCGGCAAGGTCCGACAGCCCGACGTCCCGATCGTCGGCGATTGCCGGTTGGTGATCGAGGAGCTGGTCGAGGCGGTCCGCGACCTCGGTGGGGCCGAGGCCCAGCCCGATCGCGGTGAGTGGAAGTCCACCATCTCCGGCTGGCAGGAGCGGTTCCCCCTCGCCTTCGACCCGGTCGAGCCCGGGGGCGGACTCAAGCCCCAGATGATCATCGAGACGATCCACGCCAACACGCCCGACGACACGATCGTGACCTCGGGTGTCGGGCAGCACCAGATGTGGACCTCGCAGCACTGGACCTTCGACCACCCCTACACCTGGGTCAACAGCGGCGGCCTCGGCACCATGGGCTTCTCGGTTCCGGCGGCCATCGGGGCCAAGGTCGGGCGACCGGACACGATGGTCTGGGCCATCGACGGGGACGGGTGCTTCCAGATGACCGCGCAGGAGCTGGTGACCGCCGCGGTCGAGAACATCCCGGTCAAGATCGCCATCATGAACAACGGCTACCTCGGCATGGTTCGCCAGTGGCAGGAGATGTTCTACGACGAGCGCTACTCCGAGGTCAGGCTTGGCCAGGACATCCCCGACTACAAGATGTGGGCCGAGTCGATGGGTTGCATCGGTTTCCGGGTCGACGCTCCCGAAGAGGTCGAGGCGACGATCCAGAAGGCCAACGAGATCAACGACCGACCCGTCGTCATCGACTTCCGCTGCGAGGCCAGCGAGAAGGTGTTCCCGATGGTCCCATCCGGCATGAGCAACGATGCCATCGTCGTCCACCCCTCACAGGAGCAGTCGTGAGCGCCCACAACCAGACCCACCACACCCTCGTGGTGCTCGTCGAGAACAAGGCCGGGGTGCTGGCCCGCGTCGCCGGGTTGTTCGCCCGCCGCGGCTTCAACATCTTCAGCCTGGCCGTGGCGCCGACCACCGAGGACGAGAGCTTCAGCCGGATCACCATCGTCGTCGACGTCGAGTCGGCTCCGCTCGAGCAGATCACCAAGCAACTGTTCAAGCTGGTCAACGTGGTCAAGATCAGCGAGCTCGACCCTCGCGACGCCGTCGAACGCGAGCTCATGCTGGCCACGGTCAGGGCCGAGGCGGCCGGGCGGAGCCAGGTGATCGAACTCGTCGGCGTCTTCGGCGGCACCATCGTCGACGTCGGGCACGACGAGCTCACGATCTCGATCGCCGACGCTCCCGACCGGCTCGACGACATCGAGGATCTGCTCCGCCCGTTCGGCCTCGTCGAACTCCAGCGCACCGGCCGGGTCGCGCTTCCCAAACTCGATCGGGCAGCCCCCCGCCTCCGGTCAGCGCCGAAAGCGAGCTGAGTCTCGCACGTCCCGTCGCCGTCTGAACTCGCGCCACGCGGGTTCCGGCTGCTAGCACGTCCCTTGTCGGATCCATGTCAGGGAACCGACCCACACGAGGAGAACCATCGCAATGGCAAACGTCTACTACGAAGCAGACGCCGACCCGGCCCTGATCCGCGGTCGGAAGGTCGCTGTGCTCGGCTACGGGTCGCAGGGCCACGCCCATGCGCTCAACCTCAAGGAGAGCGGCGTCGACGTGCGCATCGGGCTCCGCGACGGGTCGTCCTCCAAGGACAAGGCCGAAGCGGCCGGCCTGTCGGTTCGGAGCCTGTCCGACGCCTGTGCCGAGGCCGACCTGATCATGGTGCTGGCGCCCGACACCGAGCAGAAGCGCATCTACGACGACCACATCGCCCCCAACCTGTCGAGCGGCGATGCGCTGTTCTTCGCTCACGGATTCAACGTCCGCTTCGGCCGCATCCAGGCGCCCGAGGGTGTCGATGTCGCCATGGTCGCCCCGAAGGGCCCCGGCCATCTCGTGCGTCGGACCTACACCGAGGGTGGCGGCGTCCCCTGCCTCATCGCCGTGGCCCAGGATGCATCGGGCACCGCACGCGACCTCGCCATGTCCTACGCCGACGCCATCGGCGGCGCCCGCGCGGGAGTGCTCGAGACGACGTTCGAGGAGGAGACCGAGACCGACCTGTTCGGCGAGCAGGTGGTGCTGTGCGGCGGTACGACGGCGCTGGTGCAAGCCGGGTTCGAGACGCTCGTCGAAGCCGGCTATCAGCCCGAATCGGCGTACTTCGAGTGCCTTCACGAGCTGAAGCTCATCGTCGACCTCATGTACGAGGAAGGCATCAGCGGCATGCGCTACTCGATCTCCGACACGGCCGAGTACGGCGACGTCACGCGCGGTCCGCGCATCATCACCGACACGGTGAAGGCCGAGATGCGCAAGGTGCTCGACGAGATCCAGGACGGCCGGTTCGCGGACGAGTGGATCGCCGAGTCCGAATCGGGGCGGGCCCGGTTCAACGAGCTGCGTGAGCGGGGTGCCCAGCACCAGATCGAGGCCGTGGGCAAGGAACTGCGCGCCATGATGCCGTGGATCTCCGAGGGCAAGCAGTCGGTGGCCGACGCCAGCGGCGGCGCACAGGACTGAGCGGAGCGGGTCGGAGGGGGATCGGGCGTGAGCCTGCGGCCGGGGTGGCTGTACCCGAAGTCGCCGGTCAAGTTCGGGGCCAAGGCCCGGTTCCTCGCCTTCGTCCGGCTTCTCGGGTTCGTCGGCATCGTGGTGGCGGCCCTGGCGCTGGGGAGCGTCGCGTTCCGCAATCTCCTCGATTCCGACGGCTCGGGCCGCAGTGGGTCCGGAGCCACGCCGACGACGGTCATCGACGGGCTGTCCGTGCCCTTCATGCAGCCGGTGGAGTGCGACGAAGCCGCCCCGACCGACGACGACGAGTCCCTGTCGGCGTGTGACGCCGACATCGTCCAGGTCGGCGCCGATCTCTACGTCCTGCACGACGATCCAGTGCTCGAGGTCGTCTCGGCCAACGTGACCGACACGCTGTTCGCCGCCGGGGCAGTGGGGTCGGCCGAGAGCGGAACCGACATCGAGGTCGCCTACATCGTCGAGAACGTCGACCCCGCGGTGCTCCTCGCCGGGCAATCGGGTGACCGCTTCGTCGCCATCACCGGCCCGTCGATCGAGAGCACGACGACCGATCCCACGCTCGATGTCATGTTCGTCGTGTGTGTGTCGCTCACCGAGGCCGACGACTACGACAAGTGTCGGGCTCTCAACGAGCCGCAGGTCGAAGATCCCGACGGGGGCTGAGCGCCACTCCCATGGCACCAGCGGCCCGAGCGGCCCGTCTGGGGGACGGAGCGACCGGGGTGAGCATGCCGGCGAGCCGTGACGCAGGGACCCTTGCGCTCAGCTCCTAGCGCAGCGCCAGCTGTTTGGCGATGGCGTCGTTCAACTCGAACTGCGGGCGGCTGGCTCCCTGACGCTCGTACGCGAGGAAGCCTCGGAAGAAGCGCCTGCCGAGCGCCGCGCTGAGCCGGCGGACGATGACCGAATCGCGTTCGAGGCGATTGGCGAATCGGTTGAGCCCACGAGCCGGAACGAAGACGAGGCGGGCCACCCCCGCCGCAGGCACGGCGAGGATGTCGGCGATCTCGTCGCCGAGGTACTCGCGGATGCCGGCCGCCGGGAGTCCGCGCAGGACGCGGAGCCCCAGGAGCTCCTGCATCACCTCGATGGCGGCACTCGTGAGTTGTGCCCCGGCCGGGCTCGGGGCGTAGGCACGGCGTTGGATGCGGGCGAACACCGCCGACGAGTCGTCGAAGTCGAGCGGGAGGAGGTCCTCGCGGATTCCCATGTCGTGCCCCACCACGTTCCACGCGTGGATGTAGGCCTCCTTGTCCTGCTTCGACAGCCAGATGCCGCCGCGATCGAGGACCTGGAGGCCCACGACCGAGAACGTGAAGAGCGTTCCGAGCAGGTCCTCCTGGTTGATCGGGATCCCCATGCGGGCCACGTCGAAGTCGTGCGGCGACGGGAAGGGGCGGCCGCACGTGTCGCACGTCCCGCTGGGGGCATCGCGGTGCACGAGGAGGTGTCGAGCTGATGCATGCATCAAGCGGACGTGGCGGATGGCGGTCATCCCCGCACCGTCGGGCTCGAGCGCGCCCGGCGACATGACGTCGATGATGAACTGACCGGTCTCGAGGAACCGTCGCTTCGCATCGGAGACGAGCCGGGTGGTGTGGGTGAGGACCTCGGCACCCTGCGCAGCCGCGTACCCGGCAGGGATCGATGCCATCCACAACCCGAGCCCGAACTGGGCGACGTAGGTGGCGAACAACTCCTGGCCTCGGGCCACCATCTCCGGATCAGCCCACTCGGGCGGGTCGGGCCGCTCGGTGACGAATCCGCGGAGCGGAGCAAGCTCCTCGTTGGTCGAGCCGGCTCCGTGGGCGATGAGGGCGGTCATCAGCTTGCCCTGGTGCGCACCGACCTCGCCGTCGATGTAGGCGGCAACGATCTCGTCGGCCGCCGGGTCGCCGACGTGACGGAGTTCGTCGAGAAACGCATCGTCGAAGCGTGCGGCGCCGATGGTGGGAGCGCTCATGTGGGTTCTCCTGGGTCCTGCACCCGGCGAACGGCGTCGAGGATGCCGCCCGCACCGTGCCGGGTTGCCGTTTCGGTCGCCTCGGCCAGCAGCGCTGCGGCCTCGGGCGGCTCGCCCGGCCGGTCGCTTCGCAGAAGGGCCTCGGCCAACCGGACCTGCGAGCCGGCCACGAGCAGGGGTGCCTCGACCGACCGGCCGTGGTCGATGGAGCTCCGGAGCCAGCGGACGGCTTCGCCGAGGTCGCCGGCCCCGAGCGCCGCGACGCCGATGGCATGGTCGCTCGAACACAGCGCACCGACGCCCGAGGTGACGAGGTGGTGTCGGTGGGGTTCGAGCGCGGTGAAGAGCAGTCGCGCTCGACGTTCGTCGCCCAGATCGCACGCGACCTCGGCCGCCAGGGCCATGGTTTCGATCCAGGAGAGGTCGCGGTCGACGTCCTCGAAGTCGTTCGCTGCGCCCAGGTCCCATTGTCGTCGGGCCTCGTCGCGTTCGCCCGCGAGCAGGAGCGCCAACGCGTAGCTGTAGCGGAATCCGATCAGGTGGATCCGGTCGGGCCACGGCGCCATGAGCTCGACCGAGCGCTCGGGCCGGCCGACCACGTTGAAGACCTTGGCCACGAACATCACGTAGATGGGCTCGGCGGTCGGGAGCCTGAGGTCGAGCCCGATCTTGCGAGCCTCGAGCGCCAGCTGTTCGGCGTTCGCGGTGTCGCCGTCGAGCAAGGCCAGTTCGGCACGGCGTCGAGCGGTGTTCCACGCCATCATCGGCTGCCCGAGCCGGTCGGAGAGCGAGACCATGGTCTCGACGACGTCCCTGAATCCGGCGATGTCGCCGGCGCTCATCAGGACCTCGGCTCGCCGGAACGCGGCCAGGAACTGCATCGAGGGATCGTCGAGTTCGGCGCTCACGGCTTCGATCTCGGTGCACACCTCGAGCCGCTCGGCCAGGGTGTCCGGGCTCCGATACGCCGACACCCGCATCGACAGGACGAACGCGAGGTCGGCCAGGGTTCCGACCTCCCGGGCCATGTCGAGGGCGTCGTCGCTGATCGACAGCACGCGTGCCCGGTCACGGGTGAACGACAGCTCGAAGCCGAGGTTGGCCAGGATGCGGGCCCGCTCGGGCGACGGCACCGGCCCGAGCCGTTCGAGGGCCCGCTCGAGCAGGTCGACCCGGTCCTCGTCGACGTCGAGCACGGCCGCGGTACGTGCGTTCTCGAGCACCGAGGTGACCAGCAGGTCGGTGGCACCGATCCGGTCGGCCAAGCGGCCGGCCCTGAGGAGCGTCTCCCGAGAATCCGGATCGCCGGCGCGGTGTTGCGCTCCGCCGAGGTCGGTGAGGAGTCCCGCCATCTCGTGGTCCGGGGTGGCGATCTCGCCCGCCAGGTCGAGTGCGCTCGCGAGCAGCGACGCGGCCTGATCGTAGGCGAGCTGCGAACTGGCTCTCCCTGCCGCCGCCCGGGTGAACTCGATCGCCTTGCGCCGGTCGCCTGCGGTTCCGGCGGCCACCCAGTGCTCGGCCAGGTGTTCGACCACGTCGGCCGTCGAGGAACTGGTCACCTCGATCGCCTCGGCCACCTGGCGGTGCAGGCGGGCCCGACGGCTGACGCTGAGGTCGTCGAGGAGCGCCGACCGGACAAGAGCGTGGGTGAACCGGTACTGGTCGAGGGCGACCTCCTCGACGAGGCGAGCCGCAGCCGCCCGTTCGAGGGCATCGAAGATCTCCTGCTCCTGGACTCCGCCGATCTCGCTGAGCACCTGGAGTGAGAACTCGTGCCCGATCACCGACGCGAGGCCGAGCAACGTTCGTGCCTGGGTGCCGAGGCGTGCGAGGCGTTGACCGATCACGTCTCGTGCACCGGCGGGGACGGCGTCGAGGAAGGTGTCGGCCGCCTCCCAACGGCCGTCCTCGACGTAGAGGTGCCCGGCCTCGAACAGATGGAGGATGACTTCGCGGACGAAGAAGGGGTTGCCGTCGGTCTCGGCGTGGAGCCGTTCGGCCAGGGCGTCGGCCCGGTCGTCGGCCACGTCGTAGCCGGCCATGCCGTCGAGGTAGCTGCGCACGGTCGCGACGTCGAGGCCGGCGAGATCGATTCGCTCGACGGAGTCGGATCGATGGAGATCGGCCAGCGCCTCGGCCAACGGGTGTTCGTCGTCGATGTCGGTGTCGCGGTATGTGGCGACGATGAGGACCGGTGCGTTGAGCTTCGATCTGACCACGTGGCGAAGGAGCTGCAGCGTGGGACGGGTGGCCCAGTGGATGTCGTCGAGCACCAGGACGACGGGGGCGTCGGTCGCCACGTCGGCCAACAGCTCGACGTAGGCGTTGAACAGTTGGTAGCGCTCGGTCTCGGGATCCGACTGCAGCGGATCGGGCAGCCCCGGGAACCGGTCGGCGATCTCGGGGACCAGGCGGACCAACTCGCCGGCCTGAGCGCCGAGGCGAGGCCGGGCGAGGGTGGCGAGGAGATGGCGGATGCTCTCGACGAAGGGCTGGTGGGGAACCCCGAGCCCGTCCTCGCAGCTCCCGAACAGCAGCAGGGCGCCCGAGTCGATCGCATCGGATGCGAACTCCGAGGTGAGCCGGGTCTTGCCGGCACCGGGTTCGCCGGCGATGAGTGCGACGGTCATCTGGCCACCGAGGGCCCGCGACCATGCGGCGTCGAGGCGAGCGCGTTCGCGCTCGCGGCCGACGAACCCGAAGTCCTCGGCGTAGCTCAGCCCCGACGGCAGCGCGACGTCGGGAGCGACGGCATCGTCCCATCGGACCTCCCACGTGGTGAGCGGGCCGACCAGACCCTTGTAGTCGCGTGGTCCGAGCTCGATGAGGTCGTGGTCACCCCGGCTTCCGGCGAGCAGCCGCACGACCTCGGCGATCAGGATCTGGCCCGCCTGGCCGGCGTCGCAGAGCCGGGCTGCCTCGATCACCGGGGTGCCGAGTCGGTCGCCGTCGGGGGTGGAGGTGACGTCGCCGGTCGAGACCCCGACTCGCAGGCCGATCGTCGGGTCGGCGCGGCGGTTCCGGTCGCGCACCCTCGCCTGGACCTCGATGGCGGCGGAGATGGCCCGCTCGGCGCCGTCGAAGGTGGCCATCACCCCGTCGCCGAGGGTCTTCACGATCATCCCGCCGTTGCCTTCGATGGCGTTCTCGTGCAGACGGAGGAGGTCGGCGTCGAGCGAGTCGGCGGCGGTGTCGCCGAGATCGGCTCGCAGCGCCGTCGAGCCCACGACGTCGGTGAACAGAACTGTCTTGGTTCCGACCTCCCCGCCGCCGCTGCTCACCAGCGGGGAATTGTACGTGCCGGCGGGAGGTGACGGAGCTCACGGCCGAGTGAGGCCGCTGCGGGTTCAGTCGTCGGGCTCGACGTGGGCCCGAAACGTCATGCGGCCGCTGCGGGGAAACGGCGGCGGGGTCGACCGATCGGACACGTGGTGGCTGAGCCAGTCGAAGCCGGCTGGACGCGACCCGCCGAGCCCGGCCGACCAGCCCGGTGGGCGGGGCGACCACGTTGGCGGAGTACCAGCGATTCGTCGTCCAGGGATCGAACGCCTCGACCCGGGCGAAGCCGACATCGAGGAGCATGCCCTTCATCGCCGCGACGTTGGGTCCGAAGAAGTTGCTCGAATCGCCGTTGAGCGAGTCGGCGGCGTAGTAGGCGCTCGCGGGAACATCGACGTGCAGCATGTCGACGACCGTCTCGATGATGGCGACGCCCCCGGTCACCGATCGCACCCGCTCGAGATACCCGAGCGGGTCGGGGGCGTGGTACAGCACACCGAGGAACAGGACCACGTCGAACGTACCGACCGTGTCGGGCGCCAGGGCTTCGACCTCGATCACCCGATCCTCGACCTCGAGGCCGAGGATCCGGCGCGCGGTCTCGAAGTTCTGGCGGGAGGGATTGTCGGGCCACTCCCACACGAAGCTGTCGGTGGCCAGGACCCGCTCGGCGCCGCGACGCTTGGCCTCGAAGCTGAACGCGCCCTCGTAGGCGCCGATGTCGAGCACCGTCTTGCCGGTGAGGTCGGCGGGCAACTGCATGTGCGGGGTCTTGTCGATCGTGCGGTCGTAGCCGTCGGTCACGAGGCCGTCGCCCAGGTCGATGGTGTGGAACCAGCTGCGATTCGGGACCTCGGCTCGCAGGGCTTCGACGGATTGGTCGGCGATGTTCACCAGATCACATCGTCTCGGAGAAGCTGACTTCTCCTTCGCCACGGAGGACGTTCTTGAGGAGCTTCCCGCTGGCGTTGCGTGGCAGTTTGGCGGTCTGCAGCTCGACGTGGGTCGGCACCTTGAAGTTCGCCAGACTCTCGGCCACCCACTCCCTGATCTGGGCCTCGGTCAGGTCGGCGCCCGGCTCGAGTTGCACGACGGCCTTGACCTCCTCGCCGAGCTCGGGGTGGGGCACGCCGATGATGGCGGCGTCGGCGACCTGTGGGTGCTCGACCAGCCGGTTCTCGATCTCCACGCAGTAGATGTTCTCGCCCCGCGGATGATCATGTCCTTGGCGCGGTCGGTGATGAAGAGGAAGCCGTCGTCGTCGAGGTGCCCCACGTCGCCCGTGTGGAGCCAACCGTCCTGCACGGTCTCGGCGGTGGCCTCGGGCTTGTTCCAGTAGCCGGCCATGATGATCGGGCCCTTGATGCACACCTCGCCGGTCTGCCCGGGGCCGAGGTCGTTGCCGGTCGGGTCGATGATCTTGAGTTCGACGGTCGGAACGGGAAGGCCCACAGAGTCGGGCCGGTCGATGGCATCCTGACCGGTGATCGAGGTGGCGACCGACGACGACTCGGTGAGGCCGTAGGCGTTGGTCGTCGCCTTGATGTTCGGGAACGTGTCGCGGATCTTGCGCTGCAGTTCGTCGGCTGACGGCGAGCCGCCGAACGCCACCGAGGTGACCGACGACGTGTCGTGGTCCTGGCGGTCGGGGTGCTCGCAGACCCGCCAGACCATGGTCGGCACCGTCGCCCAGACGTTGACGCGGTGGGTCTCGATCAGCCCGAGCGCGACCTCGGGCGTGAACCGACCGACCGGCATCACCAGCTTCAGCCCGGCGAGCATGCCGACCACCAGCGTCGAGTGGCAGCCCGACACGTGGAAGAGCGGCGAGGTGAACAGCGAAACCGTCTGCCCGGTGGCGGTGGACTCGTCACCGAGCAGCTGTGAGCCCAGCATCGACGCAGCGACCGCACCGAAGATCGTGTTCTGGAGGTTGGCCACCATGTTGCGGTGCGTGCTGATGGCGCCCTTGGGCTTGCCGGTCGTTCCCGACGTGTAGAAGATCACCGCGGGGTCGTCTTCGGCGATCTCGACCTCGACGAAGCCGTCGGTGGGATCGGTGGTGAGCTCGTCGAAGCGATGGAGCTTGTGCGCGTGGGCCTCGCCGACGACGTCGGCGAAGTCGGCCGGGTCGGCGTCATGGGCGAGGAAGATCGTCTCGAGATCGGGCACTTCGTCGAGCCGCTCGGCGATGCGTTCGAAGCGCTTGCGGTCGGCCACGAGGACCTTGGCCCCCGAGTCCTGCAGGCCGTAGATGATCTCCTCGGTCTTCCACCAGCCGTTGAGCCCGACCAGCACGGCTCCGTTGGTGACCGTCGCCCAGAACGACAGGCACCACTCGGGATTGTTCTGGGACAGCACGGCGAGCCGGTCGCCCTTGCCCAGGCCGTGGCGGTCGTGGAGCGCGTGCGCGACCGAGTTGGACGTGCGCACGAACTCGGAGAATCCGTAGCTCGTGTCGCCGTAGACGAGGTACCGCTCGTCGTCGCCGCGCATCATGGCGACCTCGGGGACCTGCCGGAGCGAGGTCATCCGTTCGGCGTACACCTGCAACTCGACGCCGTTGACGACCTCGGTCGTGATCTCGAACATCCCCCCGGGACCGGTGAGCTGTTCGCGCACCTCAACAGCAGTGGTCATGAGCGCCGACACTACTCAGCCACCACCCGGTGCATCTGTGGTCCAGAACCGACCGAAAACGGTCGGTTCTGGACCACAGATGCCGGGGTTGGGCCTCAGAGTTCGGTGAGGACGTGATCGATGCATGCGGTGAGTGCTTCGACGTCGCTCGGGTCGATCGACGGGAACAGGGCGATCCGGAGCTGGTTCCGGCCCAGCTTGCGGTAGGGCTCGGTGTCGACGATCCCGTTCGCCCGGAGTGCGGCGGCCACGGCGGCGGCGTCGACCGTGTCGTCGAAGTCGATGGTGGCGACGACGTGGCTGCGGATCGCCGGGTCGGTGACGAACGGCGTCGCTCGCTCGTGGGCGTCGGCCCAGCCGTACAGGATGGCGGCCGACTGGTCGCAGCGGTTGGCGGCCCACTCCAAGCCACCGTTCTCGAGGATCCACTGCACCTGTTCGTTGGCCAGGAACAGCGTGGCCAACGCCGGCGTGTTGTAGGTCTGGTCCTTGCGCGAGTTGTCGACGACCGTCGGCAGATCGAGAAACGGCGGCACCCACCGGTCGCCGGCTGCGGCTCGCTGTTCGATGCGCTGGAGGGCTGCCGGTGAGGCGGCGGCGATCCACAACCCGCCGTCGCTGGCGAGCGCCTTCTGTGGGGAGAAGTAGTAGAGGTCGGTCTCGGCCAGGTCGACGCGGAGCCCGCCGGCGCCCGAGGTGGCATCGACCACGACCAGGCCGTCGCCGTCGCCGGGGCGAGCGATCTCGGTGGCCACGCCGGTCGAGGTCTCGTTGTGGATGAGGGCGTAGGTGTCGATCGACTCGTCGGCCACGGGGACCGATGCGGTGCCCGGCTCGCTCTCGATGACCTGGGGGTCGTCGAGGAACGGGGCGGCCTGCACACCCTTGGCGAACTTGCCCGAGAACTCGCCGTGGACGACGTGCTGGCTCCGCTGCTCGACGAACCCGACCGTGAGGGCGTCCCAGCACGCATGGGTACCGCCGTTGCTGAGCAGGATCTCGTAGCCGTCGGGTGCGGAGAAGAGCTCGGCGAGCCCGTTGCGGAAGGCGGCGACCAGGAACTTGACCGCCGCATGGCGGTGACTCGTCCCGAGGACCTCCGAACCCGAGGCGGCCAGGGCGTCGAGCGCCGCCTGGCGGATCTTGCTCGGCCCCGCACCGAACCTTCCGTCGGCGGGCTTCAGGTCGTTGGGGATGGTGATCGAACTCATCCACCCAACCTTGGCAGCCGCCGGCGGCGGTGACGAATCCATTGCGTGCCCACGATCGGGTCGGGCGGCGGGCAGGAAATCTGGCGCCGGACCCCGGGCAGCGTGGGAGGATGCGCAACGAATCCTCCCCCGTGCTCAGGAGCCTCCGTGTCCGATCGAATCTCAGCGCTCGTCGCCGCCATCTCTCCGTCCGCCACCCTCGCCGTCGATGCCAAGGCCAAGGCCATGAAGGCCTCGGGCGAGCCGGTCATCGGCTTCGGCGCGGGTGAGCCCGACTTCCCGACCCCAGAGCACATCGTCGATGCCGCGGTCGCAGCGTGTCGGGATCCGAAGAACCACAAGTACTCGCCGGCCGGTGGGCTCCCCGAGCTCAAGGAGGCCATCGCGGCCAAGACCGCACGCGACTCGGGATACGTGGTCGAGCCGGGTCAGGTTCTGGTGACCAACGGGGGGAAGCACGCCGTCTACGAGGCGATGTTGACGCTGCTCGATCCCGGCGACGAGGTGCTCCTGCCTGCCCCCTACTGGACGACCTACCCCGAGCCGATCCGACTCGCCGGGGCGATCCCGGTCGAGCTCCCCACCGACGAAGGCACCGGGTTCCGGGTGACCGTCGACCAGCTCGAGGCCGCGCGCACCGACCGCACCAAGGTGCTCATCTTCGTCTCACCGAGCAACCCGACCGGAGCGGTGTATCCCCGCGAGGAGGTGCAGGCGATCGGCGAGTGGGCCGTCGAGCACGACATCTGGGTGGTCACCGACGAGATCTACGAGCACCTGACCTACGAGGACAACCACTTCCACTCGATGCCGGCGCTGGTGCCCGATCTGGCCGACCACTGCCTCGTGCTCAACGGGGTCGCGAAGACCTATGCGATGACCGGGTGGCGGGTGGGCTGGATGCTCGGCCCGCTCGACATCGTGAAGGCGTCGACGAACCTGCAGAGTCACTCGACCTCGAACGTCGCCAACGTGAGCCAGCGGGCTGCGATGGCCGCGGTGTCCGGTCCGTTGGACGCCGTCGTCGAGATGCGAGCGGCGTTCGACCGTCGCGGCAAGGCCATGGTGAAGATGCTCAACGCGATTCCGGGGATCAGCTGCGTCGATCCGCAGGGAGCGTTCTACGCCTTCCCGAACCTCGGGGCCGTGCTCGGTCGGGAGATCGCCGGCCGGACGGCCACCACGACGATCGAACTGGCCGAGATCATCCTCACCGAGGCCAAGGTGGCCATCGTCCCGGGCGAAGCATTCAGCGCTCCTGGCTACGCCCGGTTGTCGTTCGCGCTCGGGGACGACGACCTGGGCGAAGGCATCACCCGCATCGCCGACCTGCTCCAGCGAGGCTGATCGTGCCCGTCACCCGTCCCTACGGCACCTGGGCGAGCCCGATCACCAGCGAACTGATCACCCGGGCCGCGGCCGCGGCCGGCGAGCCGCGGGTCGATGGCGGTGACATCTGGTGGCACGAGCTGCGGCCCGAGGCGGGCGGGCAGGTCCAGATCGTCCGCCGGAGAGCCGACGGGTCGAGCGCTGACGTCCTGCCCGACGGCTTCTCTGCTCGCACCCGCGTGCACGAGTACGGGGGAGGCGCGTGGACCGTCGAGGGTGGTCGCCTCTTCTTCGCCAACTGGGCCGACCAGCGCCTGTACCGGCTCGATCCTGGCAGCGAGCCGGTGCCCATCACCCCCGAGCCCGAGGTTCCCGGGGGAGATCGGTATGCGGACCTCGTGGTCGTCGGCGAGCACGTCGTGTGCGTACACGAACACCATCGGGCGGATGGGTCCGAGGCGACCAACGAGATCGTTGCCGTTTCGGTCGAGGGCGGCGATCCGCAGTCCCTGGTGGGTGGGTCGGACTTCGTCGCCGGCGCCCGGGTCTCGCCCGACGGGGCGCAGCTGTCCTGGTTCGCCTGGAACCATCCGAACATGCCGTGGGACGGCACCGAATTGATGGTCGCGCCCCTCGACCTGGCCGGCGACCAGGTCGACCTGGGGACGCCTCGCCGGGTGGCCGGCGGCCCCGCCATCGCCATCACGCAGGCGTTCTGGTCACCCGCCGGGAGGCTGCACTACTGCTCGGACGAGGACGGCTGGTGGAACCTCCACGCCCGAGACGGCGATGACGTCGCCAAGCTCACCGACCTGCAGGCCGAGATCGGCACACCGCACTGGGTCTTCGGACAGCGCAGGTACGTCTTCCTCGCGTCGGGGTCGATCGTGTTCGCCGCACAGTCCGATGGCATCGACTCGCTCCACGTGCTCCATGGTGACGGCTCGACCGAGCGTCTCGACGTGCCGTTCACCGGGATCAACTCGCTCGCCGCCGATGGCGACGACGTGATCGCGCTTGCCGCGAGCTTCACCACCGAGCCGGCCGTCGTCCGAGTCCGCCTCGGGGCCGAATCGGACCGCAGGGTCGAGATCCTCAGCCGCCCTCGCGATCTCGGGCTCGACCCGGAGTGGTTCTCGGTCGCCGAGGCCGTGTCGTTCCTCAGCGGAGCCGAGGGGCGCACGGCGCACGGGCTCTTCTACCCACCCACCAATCCCGATCACGTCGCGCCGGACGGCGAGTTGCCCCCGCTGGTGGTGAAGATCCACGGTGGGCCGACATCGGCGGCCCGTCCTCAGCTCTCCCTCGGTGTCCAGTACTGGACCAGCCGTGGCTTCGCGGTGGTCGACGTCAACTACGGCGGCTCGACCGGGTACGGCCGTCCCTACCGCGAGCTCCTCGACCGGAAGTGGGGCATCGTCGACGTCGAGGACTGCATCGCCGCTGCCCGCCACCTCGCCGACACCCACCGGGCCGACCCCGACCGCCTGTGCATCACCGGCGGATCGGCCGGCGGCTTCACCGTCCTGGCCGCACTCTGCTTCTCCGACGTGTTCGGTGCAGGCGCCAGTCACTACGGGGTCGCCGACCTGGAGGCCCTCGCAACCGAGACCCACAAGTTCGAGAGTCGGTACCTCGACCGGTTGGTCGGGCCCTACCCCGAGGCACGCGACGTCTATCTCGAACGCTCACCGATCCATCACGTCGACTCCCTGTCGTCACCCCTGGTCGTCTTCCAGGGGCTCGAGGACGAGATCGTGCCTCCGAACCAGGCCGAGATGATCGTCGACGCCGTGCGGCGAAAGGGCGTGCCGGTGGCCTACGTTCCGTTCGAGGGCGAGCAACACGGGTTCCGCCAGGCGGAGAACATCCGCGCGGCACTCGATGGCGAACTGGCCTTCTACGGCGAGGTGTTCGGGTTCGATCCCGCCGGCGATCTCCCGGCCCTGGCGATCGACAACCGCTGAACCCGACCGGCTGGTTTCGGGCCGTGTGGAATGGTGTGCCGGTCGATGAGGAGGAGGCCGTTCATGGCTTGGATTCGCGATCGTTCATGGGCCGGAGTGCTCACCGTGGGAGTGGTCTTCGCGCTCCTCGCGGCTGGGTGCGGCGGCGACGACGGAGGGCTCGACCTCGGCTCGAGCGACTCGGGCGAACAAGGTGACGAGACGGACAGGGACGACAACGAGGGGAGCGAGGAGAGCCCCGGAGAGAAGCTCGAGGTCGGGACCTGCTACGACCGCTCGAACGACGACGCACGCGATGTGGTCGACGACGTCGAGGTCCCATGTGACGAGTCGCACGACGCCGAGTTGATCGCGACCCTCGACCCGCCGACCAAGACCATCCCCGTCGACCCCGATGAGATCAACGCCGACCTCTTCCCGCCATGCATCGACGAGGCCGAGGCCGCACTCGGGTTCCCACTGACGGCGGCCAGGGTCAACCTGGCGTTCACGGCCGATGGCGCGCCGGGCGGACCCTACGAGAGCGAGGTGCGGTGCTTCGTCACGGCCCCGGTCAAGGGCGGTCTGCTCGCACCGCTGGACAGCGGATCGATCGATGAGGTCACCAGCGACTACGTGATGCTGATCGATCTGTCACCCGGCGACTGCTTCTTGCTGTCCGAGGACACGGCCGCCGGCTTCCCGGTCGACTGCACCGACCCCGACGCCCTCGGCTTCCTCGGGAGCTTCGAGGCACCCGACGGTCCGTTCCCGGGAAACGATGCGCTCACGGCGCTTCGCGACGAGGAGTGTGCGGTGATCCTCGACTCGTTCGAAGATGCACCACCGCCGGGGCTCACCGTCTCCGGGACACCGCCGAGTCAGATCGCGTGGGACTTCTTCGACTTCCGCACCGTCACGTGTGACGTCAGCGCCGGATGAGCTGAGTTTCCCGGTCTCGACGCCCGGCCGTCAGACTGAGGCGATGGCGCGCATCCTGGTGACCGAGAAGATCGCGGACGGAGGCCTCGACCAGCTCCGTTCCGCCGGGCACGACGTCGACGTGCAGCTCGGTCTCTCGCCCGACGAGCTGCTCACCGCGGTCGAAGGCGCCGAAGCGCTCATCATCCGCTCGTCGACCACCGTCACCGAGGAGGTGCTCGCCGCGGGCACCGACCTCGTCGTCGTCGGACGCGCCGGGCTCGGCGTCGACAACGTCGACGTCGAGGCGGCCACCCGCCGAGGCGTCATGGTGGCCAACGCCCCGGGCACCAACAGTCTCTCGACGGCCGAGCACGCCATGGCGCTGCTGCTCTCCCTCGCCCGCAACGTCCCGCAGTCGCACCGAGCCCTCGTCGACGGACGGTGGGAGAAGTCGCAGTGGCAGGGGGTCGAGCTCCACGGCAAGACCCTGGGCGTCCTCGGGCTGGGCCGGATCGGCACGCTGGTGGCCCAGCGGGCGCTCGCCTTCGGGATGCGCATCGTCGCCTGGGACCCCTGGACGACCGCCGAGCGGGCCCGCAAGCTCGGCATCGAACTGACCGAGCTCGACGAACTGTTCGCCGAGTCCGACTTCGTCTCGGTCCACCTGCTCAAGACGGCCGAATCGACCGGGCTGATCAACGCCGATGTGCTGGCCAAGGCCAAGCCCGGACTCCGGATCGTGAACGCCGCTCGTGGTGGGCTGATCGACGAAGCGGCATTGGCCCAGGCCATCATCGACGGCCCGGTCGGGGGCGCAGCCCTCGACGTCTTCGAGACCGAACCGACCACCGAGTCGCCGCTGTTCGGCCTGCCGGGTGTCGTGGTGACCCCCCACCTCGGTGCCAGCACCCAGGAGGCGCAGGACAAGGCGGGCGTGACGGTGGCCGAGCAGGTGGCCCTCGCCCTGGCGGGCGAATTCGTGCCCTTCGCCGTCAACGTGTCGGCCGACGCGGCCTCCGAGACCGCCCGGCCGTTCCTGCCCCTCGCCGAGCGGTTGGGCGAGTTGTTCGTGGCCCTCAGCGAAGGCGTGCCCGACCGGCTCGACATCTCCTACGACGGCGACCTCGCCGAGGACGACACGAGGGTCCTGACCCTCTCGGTGCTGAAGGGGATCTTCGGTCGGGTGAGCGATGAGCCGGTGACCTACGTCAACGCCCCGCAACTCGCCGAGTCACGCGGCATGGAGTACCGCGAGTCGAAGACATCCACCGCCCATGACTACGTGAACCTCATCACGCTCCGAGGTGGCCATCACAGCATCGCGGGCACCCTGGTGGGCCTCAGGAGCGAGCCCAAGATCGTCATGCTCGACGACCATGTGCTCGACGTCCCGCCGGCCAACAACATGCTGGTGGTCCGCAACCTCGATCAACCGGGAATGATCGCCGCGGTCACCTCGGCGCTGGGTGAGGCAGACGTCAACATCGACGACATGCACCTGGGTCGGGCCGAGTCGGGCGAGGCGGCCCTCATGGTGCTCGCCACGACTCCGGCGGTGCCGGCCGAGGTGTGCGACACCCTGCGCGCCACCGACGGCATCGCCTCGGTCCATGTGATCGCGTCCTGAGAGGCGGCGGCCTCAGCCGCCTGGATGTCTCGAAGGACGGTTTCTGATCAGCGTTTGGCGGCCCGCAGCCCGTCGGCCTCGGCGTCGGCCGCGGTCGCGTAGCACCGGTCGGGGTTCGTCCGGTCGTAGCTGCGCCCACCGACGAGGTGGTAGATCTTGCTGGACAGCTTGGCCTTGATGGGGTGGGTGCTGGGGCAGACGTCGCCGTTGGGCTCGATCCACCGACCTCCACTGGCCGGGTCGGACGGGGTGGAGGTGCGCACGGCCTTCAGCGGACGGACCCGTGTTCGAGCGGGAGGGGCGGCCTCGGCGGCGGGGCTGGGGGCAGGCGAGGATGCCGGGGATGGCTCGGGTGCCGACTCTGGCTCTGGTGTCGGCTCTGGCTCTGGTGTCGGCTCTGGCTCTGGTGTCGGCTCTGGCTCTGGTGTCGGCTCTGGCTCCGGCGCGGCCTCACGAGCAGGTTCGGGGGTGACCGGTGGCCAGGACGGCTTCGACCCGGCCGGGGCGGGGCGGGGCACCACGGCGGGGACCTGTCGGCTCTTCACGACCTTGACCACCACGGCCGCCACGGCGGCCAGCAGCCCAAGCTTCAGGCCGATGCGGAATGACTTGCGGATCATGCGACTCCCTCTGGATGTTCTGACCGAACGGTAGCGGCTGACGCGTCCTGGCTTGGAGGTGCGGCTTCGGCTCGGTCGACGATGGCCCGGGCCAGCGCGCCGAAGATGATGGCGTGGAAGGGCACGAGCGCGTACCAGTAGGCCCGCCCCAAGACGCCTCTCGGGAAGAAGACGGCCCGCTGTCTGAGGGTCCGAGACTCCTCGCCCGGTTCGATCGACCACTCGAGCCAGGCCTCGCCGGGGAGCTTCATCTCGGCCCGGAGGCGGAGGAGTCGACCGGCATCGGCGGTCTCGACCCGCCAGAAGTCGAGGGCATCGCCGACCCGCAGGTCGTCGGGATGACGGCGCCCGCGTCGCATGCCGACGCCGCCGACCAGCGAGTCGACCCAGCCGCGCAGCGTCCACAGGAAGTCGGTGACGAACCAACCCCGCGTGCCGCCGATGCCGCTCACGGTGCCGTACAGCGTGTCGGGCGACGCCGTGGTGGTGACCACCCGTTCGTCCTCGAACAGGGTGCCGCCGGCCCAGTCGGGGTCGGTGGGCAGTGGCTCAGCCGGATTGCGGCCAGGAAGGGTCGCGCCCGACCACCGGGTCGGCACGGCCAGATCGGCCACCCGATGCAGCGCCAGTTCGAGGGCGCGCCGGAACCCGGTCGTCTGGAGCGGGATCACCTCGTCGATGGCGTGGTCGGTGACGATCACCTCGTTCTGGAGGCTGGCGACCAGCGGTCGGGCGAGGTCGCGGGGGAGCGAGGTGACCAGGCCCGACCCAGTGCGACGACAGGCTCGGCGACAGGACCGGCACCGGGACGATGAGCCGGCGACGAAGCCCGGCGACCTCGGCGTGGATCCGCATCATGTCCTCGTAGGTCACGACGTCGGGGCCACCGACCTCGAAGATGCGTCCGGCCGCCTCGGGGACCTCGATCGCCTTGACGAGGTAGTGGAGGATGTCGCGCACGGCGATCGGTTGGCATCGGGTTCGTACCCACTTGGGGGTGACCATGGCCGGGAGGACCTCGACCAGGTTCCGCAGCATCTCGAAGCTGGCGCTGCCCGATCCGATGATGACCGCAGCCCGCAGTTCGGTCACCGGCACCGATCCTGCCGCCAGCGTGCGCCCGACCTCGTGGCGGCTCCGGAGATGGCTGGAGAGCTTGCCGTCATCGTTGTTGCCCAGCCCGCCGAGGTAGACGATCTGCTCGACTCCAGCCCCCTCGGCGGCGGCCCGGAAGGTCTCGGCCGCTCGACGGTCCTGTTCGGCGAAATCGTCGGTGTGGCCCATCGAGTGCACGAGGTAGTACGCCGCCCGGACTCCCTGCATGGCCGACGTCAGCGCATCGATGTCGGTCACGTCGCCGGCCACGACCTCGACCCGCTCGCGCCACTCGACCGCGTCGAGCTTCGACGGCGTACGAGCGACGCACCGCACCGTGTGCCCGGCGTCGAGCAACTCGGGAACGAGGCGACCCCCGATGTAGCCGGTGGCGCCGGTGACGAGGACAGTGGGTGCAGACATGGACACACAGTGTGCCGTGACCGGTGCACACAAAACACCGCCCGCGCCTGAAACAATCCTTGGATGCGCCGCCGCCGGTCCTGGGGTGTTCTGGCGTTGGGAGTCCTTGCCGCGTGCGGGTCCCTCTCGGTCACCGAGGTCGACGACGATCCCGTGGGCTCCGGGTCGGGCGTGGCGACTCCACCAGACGAGTCCGCTCGTGGCGTGGGCAACGCAGGGATCGGTGACCCCTACTTCCCTTCGCTCGGCAACGGCGGCTACGACGTCGACCACTACGACATCGAGCTGGCCTGGGACGAGACCGACGGTGCGATCGAGGCGACGACGACCATCCGTGCGACGGCGACCCAGGACCTGTCGCAGTTCAACCTGGACCTGCACGCACTTGACGTCGGCGCCGTCGCCGTCGACGGAGCGCTCGCAGAACACGAGACGAGCGAGCGAGAGCTCGAGATCGTGCCGCCGACGCCCATCGGTGACGGTGAGGAGTTCACGGTCACCGTCGAGTACTCGGGCGTCCCCGAGCCGATCACCGACGGACCCGACCTGTTCGACCTCGGGTGGAACGCCGATCTCGAGGACCGGGGGGCCTACGTCGTGAGCGAGCCGGCCGGCGCCAGCAGCTGGTTCCCGGCGAACGACCACCCGAGCGACAAGGCCACCTACCGATTCGCGATCGACGTTCCCGCAGGACTCCTGGCGGCGGCCAACGGTGAGTTGCTCTCGGAGACCACGGTCGACGGCCGCACCGTGTTCGAGTGGGAGATGGACGACCCGATGGCGAGCTACCTCGCGACCGTGGTGATCGGCGAGTACGAGATCGTGACCAGCCAGGGGCCGAGCGGGATCCCGATCCGCAACGTCTTCCCGGTCGACCTGCCCGACCGCGCCCGGAAGTCCTTCGACCGCACCGACGAGATGATCGCCGGTCTGTCCGAGGTGCTGGGTCCCTATCCGTTCGACGAATACGGGGTGGCGGTGGTGGACGAGGCGCTGTTCTTCGCGCTGGAGACCCAGACGCTGTCGATCTTCGGGTTCGGCCCGTCGGCCGAGTTCATCGTGATCCACGAGTTGGCGCATCAGTGGTTCGGGAACTCGGTCAGTCCGGCGGCGTGGACCGACATGTGGCTGAACGAAGGCTCTGCCACCTACGTCGAGTGGCTCTGGGACGAGATCGACGGTGGCCCGCCCGCAGCTCAACGGGCCCGCACCGAGGTCGCGAGGGCGGGTCCCGAGCTCGACGTGCCTCCCGGCGACCCGGGACCCGACCAGATCTTCGCCCCGACCCTCTACGTCCGCGGCGCGCTGACGCTCCAGGCGTTGCGGGAAACGGTGGGAGACGAGGACTTCTTCTCCATCCTCCGGACGTGGCTCGAACGATTCGAGGGCGACGCGGCCTCGACCGACGACTTCATCGCTCTCTCAGAGGAGATCTCGGGCCAGGAGCTCGACGACCTGTTCACCGAGTGGCTGGACACCGAGGGTCTCCCGGAGCTCCCTGCGCTCCCGGACTGAGGTCAAGCAGGCCGCTGGCCGATCCCCACCAGCGGGCTCATCACGTTTCCGTCGACGGTCACCTCGAATGCCGTCTCGACCTGGACCGCCACGAGCTGTGCGCCTTCGAGCGCGTCGCGGACCTCGGGCCGGCTGAGGCCGTGGAGGTCCTCGTCGGATGGGTCGCGTTCCCAATCCCACTGGATGAACACGCCGCCCGCCGCAAGGCGCTGTGCCAAGTGCTCGACCGTCTGCGGATGGTCGTCGAGGAACGAACAGACCGAGGAGCAGACGATCAGGTCGAACGGGCCGGCATCGGCGGGGAGCTCGCGATGTGCCGTGACGTTGGTCCAGCCCATCCGATCGATCTTCTTCCGGAGCACCTCGAGCATGCCGGGTGAGGTGTCGACCGCGTCGACGTGGGCAACGTCAGGGGCGAGCCGTTCGGTGAGCAGCCCGGTCCCGCAGCCGAAGTCGCACACGACGGCTCCGTCGAGGTGTGTGCCCCGCTCGGCGATCGCCGCTCGGAGCGATTCGAACGCTGCCCCGGCGTACGCACGAGCCGCCTCGTCGTCGTCCCAGCCCGATGCATACTCGTCCCACTCGTCTGCCGGGGCGTCGGGGGTGTCCGGGAAGGGCTCGGTCATCGCGTTCGGATCACCCGGTCGGGCGGGCGACGGGGCTCGCCGTGTCGTGCGGGCCCGGCTTCGCGGCCGGGGCAGGCGGCGCCCCGCGCTTGAGCATCACCTTCGTGAACCCGACCGCGGGCTGGGCCGCCCGGCCCGAGGTCTCGACCGTCGGGAAGCCGTTCGCGTCGACCCGGATCAGCGGCAGCCAGTCCGCCATCCGCACCGGATCGAACTCGTCGCGGCTGACCGCCTCGATCCGGCCGCCCTGGAGCAGTGCGAGATCGATCAGGTCCTGGCTCGCGGTCTTGTCGAAGGGGCGGCGGGCGACGATCTCGGACCGGGTGGCGTCGCCGTCGGTCTCGTCCTTGGGCGGGAGATAGAAGACGTTCGCCCGCCCGACCGTCTCGAGCACCCGATCGATGCTGTATGCGTTGAGTTCGGTGTAGCGGGAGAGTGCGATCGCCTGACTGATCCCGACGCTCTCGAGCGTGTCGGCCAGATCGTCGGCGTCGAGCCGGCCCTGATAGACGAGCAGCCCGCGCTGCGTGGCCTCGGCAGCCTCGACCGGATCGGTCGTGACCACCAGCGCGGGCACGTCGAGTCCTTGCAGGATGTCGGCGAGGTCGAGAGCCCACGGTGGCGCCCCGATGAGGGCGACGCCGTGCGGCTCCGGACGCGCCATACGGAGCCTGCTGGCCGCGGACTTGGCACCGAGCCCGTAGATCGCAACGGTCCCGACGATGACGACGAAGGTGACGGGGACGAGCGCATCGACCGGTCGGCCGGCTTCCTCGAGCTCGATGGCGAAGATGGCCGAGACGGCGGCGGCCACGATGCCTCGGGGTGCCATACATGCCAGATACGCCCGTTCGGGCAACGAGAGCTCTGACCCGAAGGTCGACAGGTAGACCGCGATCGGGCGGACGATGAGCACCAGGACGGCGACCAACACCACCGCACCGACGAACACCTCCTGCACGGCCTCGAGGTCGACGCGTGCCCCCAGGATGATGAACAGGGCAGCGAGGATGAGTGACCCGAGGTTCTCCTCGAATTCGCGGATGTGGGAGATGGGCACCCAGGTCTGATTGGCCAGCACCACGCCCATGACCGTGGTGGCGAACAGCCCGGCTTCGGGGCGCACGAGGTTGGCGCCGCCGAACGCCAGCACGACGACCATGAGCGTGAACGGGTTGTGCAGGTGGTCGCTCACCCAGTGGCGCCGGAACATGAGCATGAGGAGGCCCGCACCCATGAAGCCGGCGAGCGAACCTGCGCCGGCGGTCTGGGCGATGCGGGTCACGCTCTCGATGGCGCCGTCGGACTCGATCACGGCGTCGAGGACGACGATGGCCAGGGTGGCGCCGACGGGGTCGATGAAGATGCCCTCCCACTTCAGGATGCCGTTCACCGGCTCGCGGACCCGGGCGAAGGCGAGGAGGGGGAGCACGACGGTCGGGCCGGACACGGTCAGGATCGAGCCCAGCAGGATGGCGTCGCTGCGCCCGATGTCGAACAGCAGGTAGGCCGCAGCGGCGCCGACCACCCACGTGACCAGGACACCGATGGTGATGAGTCGGAGAATGGGCAGGCGACGGCCCTTCTCGAGTTGGCGATAGCGCAGTCCCAGACCGCCTTCGAACAGCAGGATGCCGACGGCGAGACTCACCGCCGGAAACAGAAGGTCGCCGAGCAGTTCGTCGGGGTCGATCAGTCCGGTTCCGGGTCCTGCGATCAGGCCGGCCCCGAGCAGCAGCAGAATGCTCGGCACCCTGAGCTTCTGACCGAGCCACATGGCCGCGATCCCGAGCACGATGACCGCCGCGAGCGACACATCGATGTCGGCGCTGGACGCCAGGATGGGTGCGGGCATGTGGAGGCGAAGGCTATCGGCGGAGGCCGGTTGGGGCCGCGGACCGGTGGCCCGACCTCAGGCGCTGGGAAGCCAGACGGCCCGACTCGCCTCGAAGCGGTCGATGTCGCCGGCGACGCGCAAGGTGATGCCGATGTCGTCCAGCCCCTGGAGGAACCGCTCCTGCGTCGACGCGTCGAGCGGGAACTCGACCTCGATGCCGGCGGCTGGGGCGGCCAGCGTGCGACGTTCGACGTCGACGGTGAGCTCGAGGTCGGGGTCGGCCTCGACCGCCCGCATGAGTGCCTGGGAGACCTCGGGGTCGACCTGGACCGGGACGAGCCCGTTCTTCGTGCAGTTGTTGCGGAAGATGTCGGCAAACCTCGGGCTGACCACCGCCGCGAAGCCGTAGTCCATGATCGCCCACACGGCGTGCTCGCGGCTCGAGCCGGTGCCGAAGTTGGGGCCGCCGAGCAGGATGTTCGCTCCTGCGTACGCCTCGTCGTTCAGCACGAAGTCGCGGTCGTCGCGCCACTCGGAGAACAGTCCGCGGCCGAACCCGGTGCGTTCGACCCGCTTGAGCCAGTCGCTCGGGATGATCTGATCGGTGTCGACGTCGGATCGGTCGAGCGGTACGGCCGTTCCGGTGATGACGTTGACGGCTTCCATCAGCTGAGCTCCTCGGGAGTGGCGAACGTTCCGCGGATGGCGGTGGCGGCGGCGACGGCAGGGGAGACGAGGTGGGTCCGGCCGCCCCGACCCTGACGGCCCTCGAAGTTGCGGTTGCTCGTGCTGGCACACCGTTCGCCGGGAGCCAGCTTGTCGGGGTTCATGGCCAGGCACATCGAACACCCCGGCTCGCGCCAGTCGAACCCGGCTGCGACGAAGATCTCGTGCAGGCCCTCGGCCTCGGCCTGGGCCTTCACCTTGAAGGACCCGGGGACGATCATCGCCCGGCCGATCGTGACGTGGCGCCCCTCGGCGACCTCGGCGACGGCCCGGAGATCTTCGATCCGGCTGTTGGTGCACGACCCGATGAAGACGGTGTCGACCGCGATCTCCGATGCCGGCGTGCCGGCGGTGAGGCCCATGTACTCCAGCGCGCGGGCCGCCGATTCGCGCTGGCTCGCTTCGGCGAAGGAGTCGGGATCGGGGACCGATCCGCTGATCGGGATGACCTGCGACGGGTTCGTGCCCCAGCTGATGTGCGGCGTGATCTGGCTGCCGTCGAGGTGGACCTCCTTGTCGAAGGTCGCGTCGACGTCGGTCGGCAGGGAGCGCCAGTCGTCGAGTGCCTGCTCCCAGGCCGCGCCCGTCGGTGCGTGCTGACGGCCGTCGACGTAAGCGAAGGTCGTGTCGTCGGGCGCGATGAGGCCGGCCTTCGCTCCGGCCTCGATCGACATGTTGCAGACGGTCATGCGGCCCTCCATCGAGAGCCTGCGGATCACCTCGCCTCGATACTCGATCACCGAGCCGATGCCGCCGCCGGTCCCGATGGCGCCGATGATGGCGAGGGTCACGTCCTTCGCCGTGCTCCCGGCCGGGAGTTCGCCGTCGACGGTGACGGCCATGGTGCCCGGTCGTTGCTGGGGCAACGTCTGGGTGGCCAGCACGTGTTCGACCTCGCTCGTGCCGATACCGAAGGCCAGGGCGCCGAACGCCCCGTGGGTCGAGGTGTGGCTGTCGCCGCACACGATGGTCATGCCGGGCTGGGTCAGGCCGGTCTCGGGACCGATGACGTGCACGATGCCCTGCCCTGGGTCGCCCATCGCGTGACACGTGATGCCGAACTCGGCGCAGTTGTCGGCGAGGACCTTCATCTGCTTCGCCGAGATCGGATCGGCGACCGGTTGGTCGATGTCGGCCGTCGGCACGTTGTGGTCCATCGTCGCCACCGTGAGGTCGGGCCGACGCACGGTCCGTCCTTCGAGGCGGAGTCCGTCGAAGGCCTGGGGCGAGGTCACCTCGTGCACGAGGTGGAGATCGATGTAGAGCAGATCGGGCTCACCCTCGGCGGATCGCACGAGGTGGCGTTCCCACACCTTTTCGCTCAGTGTCTTGCCGGCCATGGGCACTCCTCGTGCTTGAGTCTCAGTATGTGAGACGATAGTCTCAGCAAGTGGACAGCATAAGTGGTGTCGGCGTCATCGACAAGGCGATGCGCCTGATGGTCGTCCTCGAGGGCGGGCCGAAGGCGTTGGGCGGGCTGGTCGACGCAACCGGCCTCAGTCGGGCGACGGCTCACCGGCTGGCCACCGGACTCGAGGCACACGGGCTCCTCCGGCGTGACGTCGAGGGGCGATTCGCGCTCGGGTTCCGGCTGGTGGCGTTGGGACGCGAGGCGGCCCGGCAGTTCTCCTTGGCCGAGGCAGCGCGACCGGCTCTGGCCGTGCTTCGCGACGAGACCGGTGAGTCGGTGCAGCTCTATGTGCGGGAGGGTGACACGAGGATCTGTGTCGACGCACTCGAGTCACCCCACGGCTTGCGGACCATCGTGGAGGTGGGCGCCGTCCTGCCGATCGACAAGGGTTCGGCGGGGCGGGTCCTGCTCGGTGAGAAGGCACCCGCGGGCTGGGTGGCCTCGGTCGCCGAACGGGAGCCGGGGGTGGCGTCGGTGAGCGCTCCGGTGTCGGTGGGCGGCGAGTTGGTTGCTGCAGTCAGCGTGAGCGGCCCCGTCGAGCGCACGAGTGCGAATCCGGGTGCCAGGTACGGCACCGCCGTCGTCGCCGCGGCCGCGGCGATCGAGGACTCGGCGCGCTGATCGAGGACTCGGCCCGCCGGCGGTGCTGCCCGGTTGCGATCAGCCGTTGATCTGGCCGACCACCTTCGTCGGGGTGAAGCGCACGATCAGCCGGCCCTCGTCGACCATCGCCTGCCGGTACTCGTCCCAGTCGGGGTGTTCTTCGCCGGACACGACCCGGTAGTAGCCGACCAGCCGGTCGTTGATGGCGTCGTCGGGTTCGGCGGCCACCGAGGACAGTTCGACCGTGCCGTCGAAGGACGCATACGACCAGGCGCCGGGATCGGTGACGTGGAGGACGACCCGCGGATCCCGTCGCATGTTGCGCGTCTTGGCCCGGTCGTCGGTGACGGAGACCTCGAAGGAGTCGCCGTCGACCACGTAGGCGATGTCGGACGACTGGGGTCGCCCGTCGGAGCGGATGGTGATGAGCACCGCGTTCCGTCGTCCGGCTGCCCATTCGAGTGCGGTCGCAAGGTCCATCGGGTCAGTGTGCCGGAAGACGACGCGGTCGGGTCGATGAAAGGTTCAGACGGTGTTCTCCAGCACGACGATGATCGTGGCGAGAACCACCGCTGCGGCCGTCATGAGGACCCGTGGAATCAACTGTTGATGCCGGAGGCCGTAGAACGACAGCGCGGCGAGAGCGCCGACGCCGATGACGAGGGTCAGCGCCAGCGCGTTCTGGCTGTCGAGGTCGGCGGCAGCGGTGATGGCCATGACGGCTGCAGCCCCGGCCCCTCCGTAGACGACCGAGATGTCTTCGTGGCCAATCGTGATGAACTCGGACCAGGTCGGGTGGTCTCGGGTCGAAGCGACCTGGGCCAACACGCTGCTGAACAGGTGTGCGGCAAGGAGGACGGCGCTGGCGCCGAGAAGCCACCGGGCCGAGGAAGAGGCAGACACCTCGTGGCGGAGGAGTTCGCCGACGGTGGCCAAGGTCAGGATGAGGCCGTAGATCGTGTGCGCGAGTGGTTGTTCCCGTCGCCGGAACAGCGATGCAGCCCTCGTCTCGACGGTGTCGGAGGTCACGGCGCTCGACGCTCCGGCAGGTTGGACGCCACTCGCGTCCGGCCGGGAGCGCTGATGGCCCCGCAGCCGTTCAGATGCGTCGGCGATGACGTCGTCCGGGGGTCACGGCGGCACCGACGACGGCGGCCTTCGCCACCGGAGCAGGACCGGGGGTGACCGCTCTGGTCACGACTGCCGCCTTGGCGACCGGCGCTCGGACCACTCCTCGGCGTCCTCGGCGTCCTGGGCGAACTGGCATGTCAGGCTCCTTCTGCTTCGAGTGCTTCGTCCGCCTCGACGGCGGCGATGATGGCTTGGGCGGGGATGCGCTCGTAGGCGATCAGTTGGCCGCCGGCTCGGCGAGCGGCCGACGCGAACGGTGCCGCCCACAGGTTCTCGAACACGATGACGCCGGCGACGCTGCCGGGGTCCATCGCTGCAGCGAGGTGGACGACATCATCTTCGGCGAGGAACTCGGCCAGTTCGGCCTCGAATGCCTGGAAGGGCCCGAGATCATCCAGGTCCGACAGTTCGATGGCGTCGATTACGCCTTGTTCGTCCTTGTCGATGATCAGGACATCGACGAGGCGGATGATGCCGGCATCGACGAGTGCCATGAGTTCGTCGGCTGCCTCTCCGGTGAAGTTGCGTTCACCTGCGGGGAACTCGATGATCACGAGGTCGACGGGGCCGACCTCATCGGGTGGGGCTTCTGTCATGGGTGCGTCCTCCTGGGTCTGCCGCTCGCCATCATGTCACGGCCTCGTCGGGCTCCTGGCGTTCGGCTAGCCCAGCCGGGTGCCCTCGGCTTCGAGTCCGCCACCGGCCGGGAGCTTGCTCCAGCTGCGACGCTCCCACTCCTCGGCGAGCACCTGGCTGGCTGCCTTCTCGAGGAACTCCGGACGGGCCCACTCGTCGACGTCGAAGTCGTTCTCGATGTAGCCGTGGCTGACCATGAAGTCCTTGCCGATCTTGATGGTCTCCATGTTCTGTGCGCTCAGGCTGGGCACCATGTCGACGTGCTTGATGCCCTGGTAGGTGTCCTCGGCATCGAGGTAGAAGGTCTGGCGGTTGAGGATCGCGCCCGCCGCTCGCTTGTGTTCGTTGGCCCACCGGCCGACTTTCACCATCGCTCGCATGTAGGCGAGGACGAGCTCGGGGTGCTCGTCGGCCATCTCCTGGGTGCACGTGATGACGGCGGGCGTGTTGGCGACCTGGAGCGTCCAATCGGCGTACCGGGACAGGTCCTCGATCATCGTGATCCTGCCGGTCGCCTCTTGGAGGTGCTGGAAGGGCTTGCTCTGCGTGTAGATGGCGTCGACGGCGCCGTCGAGCAGTGACGTCTCCAACGGGCGGAATGCGAGATCATGCTTGTGGTCTCGCCGCATCCACAGCTCCGACGGGTTGTTCATCGGCGGGACGAGCATCTCGGGCTTGTCGTACCAGTCGTCGGCGTACGGAAACTCGACCAAATCGATGTCGTCCATCGTCATGCCGTTGAGCATGAGCATGTTCTCGATGCCCATGTGCTCCTGGATGCGCCACCAGTCGTTCTTGATGGTGTTCAGGCTCTTGGAGATCCCCACCTTCTTGCCTCGGAGGTGCTCCATCCGGTGAATGCCGTCTCGGGCGCGCACCGCCATGCATCCGCCCTCGTGCACCCAGGTCGCCCCGAGCAGGACGGTGCGACGGATGTCGGCGTGCACGTGGATCGGCGGGTAGAGGCCGCCGAAGCGGATCAGGTTGTCGAGGTTGTGCACGTAGTGCGGGTACCAGTTGTTCTCGGGAGCATGCCGGAAGTACGCGTATTCGACACCGATCTTCTTGAACTCCTCACGACACCATCCCAATTCCTGATCGACGTTGTTCGCCGAGACCATCGGGCAGTTCGTGAACCACACTTCGTTCCAATCCAACGGAACGGTGGTCGAGACTTTTTCTTCGGTCATGCAGTGCCTTCTCCTGGGGATCGTGGGGATGGGGTGGGGTTTGGGTGCGAGGGGCGCGTTCAGCGCAAGCGCGAGGGGTCGATGTCGTAGGTCCAGGCAAGCTCGGCATTCCGCCAGCCGTTTCGCCGGCGCTTGCCGTGATCGGGGCTGGTCGGGTCGTCGACCTTGTCACCCTCGAAGCCGTCGATGATGTTGTAGGCGTTCGTGTAGCCGGCTGCGGCCAGCGCGTTGACCGCCATCGCACTGCGGCCACCGGATCGACACGTGACGAGGATCAGGTCGTCCTTGTCCGCGAACTCCGCCACCTGATCGACGAAGTGTGGGTTCGGCAGCCAGGTCAGCGAACCAGAGGCCGGGTCGAATTCGTCGGCCGCGCTGGCGAGTGGGATGTTCACGGCCTCGGCGGCATGCCCCACGAACACGTACTCGTGTGGCGTCCGCACATCGAGCAGTTTGGCGGTTCCGTCGGCGAGCAACAGGTCGTGGGCTTCCTGAGACGTCACGTAGAGCTCCAAGGTCGTCCTGCGTGCCTCGGACACGTCGTGGTCGGTCATGTTCATCGCTCCTGGGACCCGCCGCGAGAATGTTTACCGCGCCAACAACTCCTGAGACAATCCCACGAGACGGGAAGGCTCAACAGGGTCGAACGGCCCTATGTCGTCCTCGGTGGTGATGATCGGTGCACCTGGTCCCGGCGGATCAGTTCGTCGAACGGTTGCGTGGCTGGCTGGTGCCGGAGATACTCCGGTCTTGGGGATTCACCGATGAACCGACGCAGTTTCCTTCGAGCCGGCTTGCTGGGCGCCGGTGGCGCGGCAGCCCTGCCGTCGTTCGCCGTCTCGGCCTCGGCCCAAGCGGCAGGGACCAGTCCGTACGGGTCGATCGAGGGCATCGCGCCTGACGCCAACGGCGTGATCCTGCCGCCCGGATTCACCTCACGGATCGTCGGCATCGGCGGCGAGCCGGTCGGCGAGACCGGCCACAACTGGCACATCTTCCCCGACGGGGCGGCAACATTCGAGGACGGCGACGGCGGCTGGTACCACGTGTGCAACAGCGAGGTGTTCACTCCGGGACTCGGCGGCGTCAGTGCCGTCCACTACGACGCCGACGGCGAGCTCGTCGACGCCTACCCGATCCTCGAGGGCAGCGTCGCCAACTGCGCTGGCGGCCCGACCCCCTGGGGCACGTGGCTGTCGTGCGAAGAGGACTTCGGCGAGCAGGGGCTGGTGTGGGAGTGCGACCCCACCGGTCAGGAACCGGCGGTCGCCCATCCTGCGATGGGCCGCTGGGCCCACGAGGCCGTGGCGGTCGACCCGGTGGCCGAGCAGCTGTACCTGACCCAGGACCACCCGACCGGCCTGCTCTATCGCTACACGCCCGACCAACTACCCCGACCTGTCCGAGGGCCTGCTCGAAGCCGCGCTGGTCGCCGACGACAGCTCGGTCACGTGGGCCGAGGTGCCGGACCCGTCGCGGTGCATCGGCGCCCACCCACGAGCAGGTCGCCGGTGCCGCGGTGCTTCCCCGGTGGAGAAGGCATCTGGTACCACGACGGCACGATCTTCTTCTGCACCAAGGTCGACGACGTCGTGCCAGGCCATCGACGTGCGTGAGCAGACCTACTCGGAGATCTACCGGGCGCGTCCCGGCGGATGTCGAGGCCGCGACGTCGACGCTGTTCGGGGTCGACAACATCACCGTCGACGAGGGGAGCGGCGACCTGTTCGTGGCCGAGGACGGCGGCCTGATGCGGCTCGTCGTCATCACCCCGGAGGGCGAGGTGGCACCGTTCCTCCAGGTGGACGGACACCCGGGCAGCGAGATCACCGGCCCGGTGTTCAACCCCGGGCGCGATCGCCTCTACTTCTCGAGCCAGCGGGGGCCGTCGCCGAAGACCCTGACCGAGATCGTCCCCGAGATCGACAGCCAGGATCGAGTGGCCGGGGTCACGTTCGAGGTCACCGGACCGTTTCGGGGGATCGCTCCCGACCCACCGGCCGAGACCACCATCCCCGCTCCGACCACGACGCTCGAGAACGCAGCGTCGACCACCGGCGACGGCGGTGTCGGCGTCGCACCGGTCGTGGGCGTCGGTGCGGTCGCGGTGCTGGCTGCGGGCGGCGCGGTGGCTGCGCTCCGGAACCGGAGGTCGTCCGACGATGCAGGAGACGCCGACGCAGGCTGACGGCCCGATTCCGTATGCCACGGGGCCTCGCTCGGCCGGGCCTCGGGAGATCGAGTCTCAGAGCTGTCCTGCGTCCAGGGCCCTCAGGACGCCCTGAGCCTCAGATCTGTCCTGCGTCCAGGGCCCTCAGGACGCCCCTGAGCCCGCGTGCGTACCTCGTCGAGGTCGCCGAGGCGTCGCATGCCCGCCAGCTGCCGCGCCATCCGGTGGTTGCCGGCGAGCGCCTCCTCGTTGCGAGCGAGGAAGTCCCAGTAGAGCGTCGTGAACGGGCAGGCATCGGTGCCCGTGCGCTTCTTCGGGTCGAATCGACAGCCCTTGCAGTGGTCGCTCATCCGGTTGAGGTAGGCACCCCCGGAGGCGTACGGCTTGGTCGCCATCCTGCCTCCGTCTGCGTAGAGCGCCATGCCGAGCACGTTCGGCAACATCACCCATTCGGCCGCATCGACGAAGCTCGACCACATCCACTCGGTCATGGCCCAGGGGTCGACTCCCGACGTCAGCGCCAGGTTCCCGAGCACCATCAGTCGTTCGATGTGGTGGGCGTACGCGTGCTCGTGCACGTTGTGGACCACCGCGGCGACGCAGGCCATCTCGGTCGCGGCTTCGCCGGTGAAGGCGGGGGGCACCGGTCGTCGGGCACCCAGTTCGTTGCTCGATCGGTAGTCGGGCATCCAGAGCCAGTAGACGCCCCACACGTACTCTCGCCAGCCCAGGATCTGCCGGATGAACCCTTCGACGCTGTTGAGGGGAGCTGCGCCTTCGCGATAGGCCAGCGCCGACGCGTTCGATCACCTCGGCCGGGTTCAGCAGCCCGAGGTTGAGCGACGAGCTGAGGGTCGAGTGGGCGAGCTTCCACTCGCCGCTCGACATCGCGTCCTCGTGGGGTCCGAACGGCTCCAAGCCGTCGGCGACGAACTCGTCGAGGCGGTCCAGGGCCTGCGTGCGTGTGACGGGCCAGGTGCCGTCAGGCGGTCGCCCCGGCAGGTCGGGCAGCTGTTCGAGGACGTCGTGGTCGATCTGGTCGAGCACGAAGCGCGTGAGGTGAGGCCACGTCCGGCCGTCCTTCGGCGGCGGTTCGCGGTTGTCGGCATCGAAGTTCCAGCGGCCGCCGGTCGGCTCGTCGCCCTCCATCAAGATGTCGAGCCGCCGACGTTGCCACCGGTAGAAGTCCTCGAGCTTGAAGTGGTCACGCTCGTCAGCCCACGCTGCGAACTCGTCGTAGTGGCAGAGGAACTGATTGCTCGCCACCATCTCGACCTGCAGCCGGTCGAGCAGCGTCCGACCGTCCCAGCTCATGGGCTCCATCACGATCACCTGCTCGGGCTGGAACTCCTCGCGGTGGGCCCGAAGTCCGGCTGCGAGACTCGAGGCTCGGCGGTAGTCGACCTCGAATCCCTCCTGCTCGAGCTCTGCGGCGAAGTGGCGCATGGCTGACACCACGAGATGGGCCCGCTGCACGTGCCATCGCTTCGAGGCCAGCTTTGCTCGACTCTCGACGAACAGCACCCGAACGTCGCCCGGCGAACGATCGACCAGCGACGCGATCGACCGGTTCAGCTGGTCGCCCAGCACCCACACGGTGGAGTGGGGTGCCGCGTTCATCGGCAGCGTTCGGCCGCGCGGGATGCCGTGGGGTTCGGTGGTGCCGATGCGCGCCAGTGTGTTGGACGCGGCAACCGCGATCAAAGCGAGCGGTTGCAGGTGATCGGAGCCTTCCGGTGGTTGCGTGCCATCATCGATCACCGTGACCGCGCCTGTGCTTCCCGATCGAGTCGAGGTGGCGATCGTGGGCGCGGGCCTGGCCGGCCTCGCCGCCGCCACGTCGCTGCATCGCGCCGGGCGGGACATCGCCGTGTTCGAGGCGTCCGATGGGGTCGGCGGACGGGTTCGGACCGATGTGGTCGACGGCTACCTGCTCGACCGTGGCTTCCAGGTCCTGCTCACCGAATACCCGGAGCTCCACACCCAGTTCGATGTCGACGCGCTCGATCTGCGGCGGTTCGAGCCCGGTGCACTCGTGTGGAGCGGGAGTCGCCTCGACCTGGTCGGCGATCCGATCCGACGACCATCGACCGCGATCCGCACGGCTGTCGCCCCGGTGGGGTCGATCGCCGACAAGGTGCGTCTCCTGCGCCAGCGCTGGAGGCTCGGTCGGTCCGAGCCGACCGATCTTCTCCGCCAGGAAGACCTCCCGACTCGGGAGGCGCTGCGGCGCGATGGCTTCAGCGACCGCATCATCGAGCAGTTCTTCCGGCCCTTCGTCGGGGGCATCCAGCTGGATCCATCCCTGCAGACCAGCCGCCGGATGTTCGACGTGATCCTCCGCTGCCTGTTGACCGGCGACGCCGCCGTGCCGGCCGCGGGAATGGGGGCGATCCCGGCCCAGCTGGCCGATCGTCTCCCCAACGGTGTGCTGCACCTCGCCACGCCCGTCGCCGCAGTGTCGCCCGGGCAGATCGAGATCGGTGGAAGCAGCGCCACGGTTCACGCCGATCGCGTGATCGTGGCGACCGAAGGTCCGGCGGCGTCTGCCCTCGTGGGCACGCGTGCCGTCGAGTCGAACCCCGCCTCGTGCGTGTGGTTCGGGACGGAGGAGGCGCCCATGCCGGATCGTTTCATCGTGCTCGACGGAACCGGGCGCGGTCCGGCGCTCAACGTGGCCGTGATGTCCAACGTGGCGCCCGAGTACGCCCCTCGACGGCCGAGCCGTGATTGCGGCAGCGTGCCCCGGGGTGTTGGACGACGCGATCGAGCCGGCGGTCCGAGCCCAGCTCCGGACCATCTGGGGCACGCAGGTCGACCGCTGGACCCACCTCCGAACCGATGCCATCGCGCACGGGCAGCCCGGCCAGCGTCCACCGTTCTCCCCGCGACGATCCGTCGCGCTCGGCGACGGCTTGTTCGTGTGTGGAGATCACCGCGACACCGCCTCCATCCAGGGTGCGTTGTTCTCCGGCCGGCGGTGCGCCGAAGCCGTGGCGTCGACGCTGACCTGACCGCAACCAGAGGACACGAGACCATGAACGACGAGACGGGACACGATGGCCGGACGATCGGTCCTGGTGGCCGGCGCCACGGGTGGACTGGGGTCGCGCATCGCGGCGAACCTGGCATCACGCGGGGCGACTCTGACCTTGGTCGCCCGCGACCGGCAACGGCTCGATGCGCTCGACGTCGACGGTGGCCGGGTGGCACTCGACCTACGCGACCCCGCTGCGTGCGCCAGGGCAGTCGAGACGACCGTCGCCGGCGCCGGACGGCTCGACGTCGTGGTGAACGCCGTCGGAGTCGTTGCGTTCGGTCCGGTGGACGAACTCTCCGTCGACGCGATGGAGGAGCTCTTCATGACGAACACCTTCGTTCCCATCATGCTCGCCCGAGCGGCCCTCCCGGTCATGGAGGCCGGCGGGGTCATCGTGAACATCTCGGGGGTGATCGCCGAACAGAACCTCCCGGGGATGGCCGCCTACGGAGCGTCGAAGGCGGCCACGCGCTCCTTCGACGAAGCACTCTCGCGCGAAGCCCGCCGACGCAAGATCCGAGTGGTCGATGCGCGGCCGCCGCACACCGAGACCGGTCTCGCCGACCGTGCCGTGGAAGGGGCGGCGCCCAAGATGCCGCCCGGTCTCGACCCTGCGTCGGTGAGCTCGGTGATCTGCGAGGCGATCGTCGGAGATGTGCGCGATCTGCCCAGTGGGGCGTTCGGCGGCTGACTTCCTCTCCTGCGGTCGCATCCGTCGGGGGCGTTCGTTCCGTAGAGCAAAGCGTCCACCCCCAACTGGAGGCCACACCGTGCCACCGATCCCCCCCAATCTCAGGCTGAAGCTGCCGTTCCTCGTCGCAGGCTTCGCGTCGTTCCTGTTCTCGGTCTATCTGTACTTCGTCGCTGACGAGACCACCGCAGGCATCTTCGTCGGCCTCTGGGTCCCGTCGATCCACTCGCTGGGCGCGCTGATGCTGACCCCGGTCGACCGCTCGATGGCCGGCCCGGTCGGAGGACGGCAGTCATGAGCGACACCGTGCTCTTCGCGATCGGCTCGGTGGTGTTCGCCCTGACGGTCTGGGGGTCGGTCATGGCCGGCGGCTTGTGGTTCGAACGGATCCAGGAAGAGGAAGAAGAAGGCTCCGGATAGGCCCTTCCGGGCTCAACCGGCTGGACGTTCACCCGCTCCTGGTGACCTCGGTCGCCAGCACCTCGATGCGTCGCAGTGCGACCAAGCACACGGCGAGGTAGGGGCTGCCCGGCCACGGGACCCCGAAACCGGCACGGCAACGCGCGGGACCCAGGGGTTCGACCCGGTGGTCGGTGGCGGTGATGCCGGCGACGACCCAGCGCCAGCGGTGGCCTTCGTCGAAGTCGGTGATCTCGAACGGCAGGCGGACGCCGATCGTGGTGACGACCACTCCCGCTGTGCCCAGCGTGATCGGGCCCTCGGAGTCGGTCTCGATCCGACGCACGCTCGGTCCCCAGCTCGACCAGTGCCGGGGGTCGGTCAGGAGTTGCCAGACGACCGGCGCCGGAGCGTCGATCGCCCGAGTGACCCACCGTTGTCGCATGTGTTGGGCAGGAAGCCGATCAGGCTTCGAGCGCCCCGCGGAGGATCGATCGTCCGGAGTGGGTCGCATCACCGTCACGCGGCTCGACGCTGATGTCGACGACGGTGAAGACCGACGGGTCGGTGGTCGCAGGGACGGCGAAGTCACCGGGTCGATCGGGATCGACGACACCGAGTGAGACCAGGTCTGTGGGATTCCCATCGGCATCGGGCTCGATCAGCCAGAGCTCGAGATCCGCGCTCTGGTCGGCCGGGTTCGGGAGCGTCGATTGCTCGATGTCGATGCGCAGGATGCCGTCGTCGTCGACGAGCGTGACCTGCGCCGAAGCATCAGCACCCAGGGCATCGAAGTTCTCGGGGTCGAAGGACAGCTCGGCGCTGGCGACGACGGCCGGCCCGTCGTCGGGCTGGGCCACCACGGCGATCCCGACGACGGCGAGCAGCGCGGCCGCAACCGCGCCGACGAACACGCCCTTGGGCACGCGGCGGCGACGCTGCTCGAGGGAGATCACCGGCGCCGCCGATCTGCTCACGGCGGGTTCTCCGGTGTTGGCGACCTCGGCCTCGATGCGACCCCACAGGTCGGCGGGCGGGTCGAAGCGCTCGGAATCGGCAGGTTCGAGGCTCCGCAGGAACCGCTCCACGTCGCGGAGTTCGTCCTCGCTGGGGTTCAGGTCGTCGAGTTGGGTCATGGTGCCACCGCCAGGTGTTGCCGGATGCGGGCCAGGCCGCGTCGGATGTCGCTCTTCACGGTGCCGAGCGGGAGCGAGGTGTGCTCGGCGATCTGCGAGTGGGTGAGGTCCCCGAAGTAGGCCAGTTCGATCACGCGGCGGTTCTGCTCGGGGAGTGACTGCAATGCGTCGGCGACCAGCATGCGGTCGCCGATGCGATCGACGTCGGGCTCGACGCCGAGCTCGAGCGCTTCGTCGCTCGCTCGGCGGTCGGAGTGTCGTTGCTCGGCTCGGACGTTGTCGATGAGCCGGTTCTTGGTGATGCCCATCAGCCACGCTCCGAGCGTTCCCTTGCTCGGGTCGAACCGCTCGCGGGCCCTCCATGCGCTGACGAACACCTCTTGGGTGACGTCCTTGGCCCGGTCCTCGCCGACACTGCGCCGGCAGAACGAGTAGATCAGCGCTCCGTGGGCGTCGTAGGCCTGGCGGAGCGCGTCGGGGGTACCTGCAGCGAACGCCGCCTCGGCGGCTTCGGCCACAGCCAGGTCGGTCGAAGTCACACCGCGAGGGTAGCGAGGTGGGGCCTCGGGAAAGGTGTCGGCGGGGGTGAGGGTGAGAGTCATCGGACCAAAACCCGGAAAGACGCCGGCCCCGGGGAGGGGGCCGGCGTCTCGCCAGAGGGATTGATCAGGACGGGGGCAGGAGCACCGCGTCGATGACGTGGATGACGCCGTTGCTGGCTTCGACGTCGACCGCGGTCACGGTTGCGTCGTTGACCATGACGGTGTCGCCGTCGACCGAGATGGTGACCGTTGCACCGTTGACGGTCTCGACTTCCTGGCCGTCGAGCGTGACGACATCAGACGACGGGACTTCGCCCGGCACGACGTGGTAGGTGAGCACCGCGGTCAGCAGCTCGGTGTCGGCGAGGAGCTCTTCGGCCGTGAGGTCGAGGGACTCCAGGGCGGCGGCGAACGCCTCGTCGGTCGGGGCGAAGACGGTGAAGGGGCCTTCGCCGCTCAGCGTGTCGACGAGATCGGCAGCCTGGACAGCGGCGACCAGTGTCGTGAAGTCGTTGGCGATCGCCACATCGACGATCGTGCCGACTTCTTCCTCTTCTTCAGGCGTGGCCGAATCGTCGGTCGTTTCCTCGGGCGTGTCGCCGGTGGCGCTCGGGGCGTCCGAATCGTCGTCGCCGCACGCAGCAGCGAACATGGTGAGCGCGAAAAGCGCTGCGAGCAACTTGAGGGTGCGGGACTTCATTGCGGTTGACCTCCGAGGTCGTTGGGGGTTTTCCCGCTCTACGTCCCGACCCCGCGACTCGGATGCAGATTCTTCCGAGACTGCGTCGTTCCCGGCCGGCCGGCCCCTCGCGGTAGGTTCGAAAGCGTGGCGGAGACCTTCTCGAAGACGGTTGCCGTCCCGGGGCGACTGGCTCGGAACACCTCGGTTGCGACGCGCCTCTCCCTCGTCGTCGTCCTGGTGGCGCTCGTCTCGCTGGTCATCACCTCGGTCGTCGGTCTTCGTCGAGGGAGCGAACTCGCCGACGGCGTCCTTCGCGACCGGTTGACTGCCACCGGCGCCGCGCGGGCCGACGAGGTCGAGCGGTATGTGGAGAGTCTCCGACGGTCGATCGTCGGGCAGGCCATCAGCCCGAGCACGGCGAGCGCCATCGCCCAGTTCGACGAGGCCTACCGCGAGCTCCAGGCCGAGGGCGCTTCGCTGGATGACGAGGCGATCGTCGACGCCTACTACCAGGACGTCGTCGCCCCCGAACTGAGCGACGCGAGAGGACGGCCGGTCAGCGCGGCCAACCTGGTCCCTCGTAACCCCGCCGCGGTCCGACTCCAAGCCGACTACGTGGTACCGGCGGGCGTGGACGGCAGCCTGATCGCCGACGCCGGAGACGGCAGCACCTGGTCCGAAATCCACCGCTCCCTCCACCAGCCCTTCGACGACCTCACGGGCCAACTCGGGGTCGACGACTACTACCTCATCGAGCCGACGAGCAACACCATCGTGTACTCGACGGCGAAGGAGATCGACTTCGCGACCAGCCTCCTCACCGGCCCCCTGAGCGGAAGTGCGCTGGCCGTGCTGATCAACTCATTCGGTCCGGAGCCCGAGCCCGAGGTGGCGGCGATCGCCGACTACACGAGCTACACCGCGGCCGGCGACGCGCCGAGTGCGTTCGTGGCCAGCCCGGTCTTCGACGGCGGAGCGCTGGCCGGCTTCGTCGCCATCCGCGTCGGAGCCGGTCCGATCAGCGCGATCACGACGAACAACGGGGAATTCGTCGAGATGGGTGAGACCGGCGAGACCTATGTGGTCGCTGCTGACGACCTGCTGCGGTCCAATGCCCGGGGGTTCATCGAGGACCCGACCTCCTACCTCGATGCGGTCAGTGCGGCCGAAGCCGCAACCGACGAGCAGATCGCCTCCATGGAGACCTTCGACACCACGGTCACCTTCCAGCCGGTCGACGCCACCGAGGTCGAAGAGGCGCTCAGCAACGAGCCGGACCTGGTGGAGACGACCAACTATCTCGGCGAGGACGTGCTGCAGGCTCGGCGGGCGCTCGACATCGAAGGACTCGACTGGGCGCTCTTTGCCGAGGTCCAGGCGTTCGAGATCGAGCAGCCGCTCGCCGACTACGCCCGGAACCTGCTCATCGCGATCGGTCTCCTCCTCGTGACGATCACCTTCCTCGCCGTTCGATGGTCCGACCGGCTGCTGCAGCCGGTGCGGATCATCTCGTCCCGACTCCGCGCGGTCCGAGCCGCAGGTGACACCGATGCGGGCCTCAGTTCGGCGCTGCTCCCCGCAGGGAGCGCCGCTGAGTTCGTCGGAATGGCCGACGACATCGACACCATGTTGGAGAGGCTCGCTCAGCGCAATGCCGTCGCAACCGACCGAGCGTCCGAGCGGCGCACGCTGCTCCGACGGATCCTCCCGCCCAGGCGGCCCAGCGGGCCGAGGCCGGCGAGCGCGACATCGTCGATCAGGTGGCGCACGCAAGTGTGGCGGTGTTGGTCATCCGAGGACTCGGCGACCTGCTTCAGAGCGGTTCGAGGAGCGACGCCCGCGCGCTGCTCGATCGGTTCATCGAGGAGACCGACATCCTGGCCAAGCAGCGCGGCCTCGAGCGGATACGGCTGACCGGCGACGCCTACTTCGCCGCCTGCGGGATCGTCAGGCCGGTCATCGACCACGCGGCACGAGCCGTGGCCTTCGCTCTCGACGTCCAGGATCTGGTCCGCGATCTCGCCGACGACGAGGAGACCCCGATCTCCCTGAGTGCTGGGGTCGACGCCGGTCCGGTCACCGTCGGCCTGACTTCGGGTGCGGGGCTGGTGTACGACGCGTGGGGTGTGACCGTGCAAGGAGCCGCCGATCTGGCACGACGAGCGCCGTCGGCGACAGTGGTTGCGTCGGCTGCGGTGTCGTCGCAGCTCCCACGGAGCTTCGAGACCGGCGATCACGACGGCGACGGTCAGCCGCCCGGGAGCCGTGTGGTGTCGGGGCGGACGAGCGAAGGAGACCCGGCCCGATGAGCGGCCTTTTCGCTGACGGCAGCGCCGCCTGGGCCGCCGTGGTCATCGTCGTCCTTCCGCTCTTGATCATCGGAGCCGGCGAGGTCGAGGAACGGCTCCGGCAGCGTGACTCGGAGTTCCGGTCGGCCGTGTCGATCGTGCGCGTGTGGCTGGTCCCGCTGCTGACCCTGTGGATCCTCGCCCAGGCCCTCTTCGACGTCGAGTCGGGAACCTGATCATCCGCTTCCTCGGGAGCGGTGTCCTGCTGAGCGGTGCGGCTGCGGTGCTGTCGGCCCTCCGGGTCGTGGTCGCAGGTCTGATCGACCGGCCGCGACGCTCGGGCCGACCCTCGATCCCGCGCCTGATCCTCGCTCTTCCCAGGATCCTGGTGATCCTCGCGACGCTGTGGGTGCTGATCGCCGGCGTGTGGGGGGTCAACCTGTCCGCAGCGCTCACCGCGGCCGGGGTCACCTCGCTCGTCATCTCGTTCGCACTCCAGGACACGCTGAGCGGCATCGCCTCCGGGTTCACCCTGCTCGCAGATCAGCCGTTCAGCCCCGGCGACTGGATCGAAGCCGACGAGATCGAGGGTCGGGTGATCGACGTCAACTGGCGGGCCACCCGGATCCAGAACCGCGACGGTGACATGGTCGTCATCCCCAACGGACAGCTGTCCACGGTGAAGATCACCAACTTCGACCGACCCGGACGGCATCATCGCGTCAAGGTTCCCGTACAGATCGAGCGCACGGCGCCGCCGACGGCTGCCAAGGAGATGCTGCTCGACGCCGCCCGGTCCACGCCCGGGGTCCTGGAGGATCCGGCCCCGTACGTCTGGGTGACCCAGATCGCCGACCCGGTGGTCGACTACGAGGCCTACCTGTGGATCGACGACTACGCGATCGCCCCCCGGGTCCGGGCCGACTTCGGTGCGTTGGTCTGGTATCTGTCGTATCGCCACGACGTGCCGCTCCCCAACCCTGCGCAGGACCTCTATCTCTTCGACGGGGCCAAGACCGCCATCGAGAGCCAGATCACCGCGGCCGACGTCCGCCGGCGGATCAGCGACGCTCCGCTCATGGCCGATCTCGACGAGGCCGTCCTCGGCCAGCTGGCGTCTGCGGCATCGGTCGACCAGTATCAGCTCGGCGAGACGATCGTTTCCGCCGGTGCTCAGCGCGAGCTCTGGTTGCTCACCGCTGGTCGGGCTCGTCTGGTGCTGCGCCGCAACGGCGTCGACGACCTCGATGTGCTCGACATCGAGGCCGGTGAGGTCTTCGGGGTGCTCGAAGACCTGCCCGAGATGGACCGGCAGGCCTTGGTCGTCGCGGTGACCGACTGTGAGGTCGTGGCCATTCCACCCGAGGCCGCCGGTCGGGCGATCGCGCTCGCCCCCGATCTCGCCACGGTGCTCGAGCAACTCGGGTCGACGAGACGCCGACGGGTCGATCGCGTGCTCCGTCGGTTGGCTCGAGAGGCGACCAAGCCGGCCCTGCCTCCTGGCGACGCACCTGAGTCGGAGTCCACGTGAGCGGCACACGAACCCCCGGCCTTCGCCGTCGTCTCACGCGTACGCTCGTCGGGGTCGCCTTGGTGTCGGTGGTGTTGCTTGCCGGGGTCAACTACGTCTTCGCCCGGCTGCTGATCGACGACAGCGTCGAGTCGCAACTCGAGTCGGTCCGGAGCACGACGGATTCAGGCCCTCCAGATCGGCTTCGATCGGCTGGAGACTCGGGTCGCGACGCTGGCCGCCAATCCGAGCGTCGTCGACGCGCTTGCAGATCTGTCGGCGGGCTTCGACGCGATCGACGAGGACATCACCCCTGCGCAGGAAGCGCAGCTCACCGACCTCTACGAGACCGAGGCGCTGCCTCCGTTCGTCGACGCCGGCGTCGACATCGCCTCCGACGACCTCGTCCCCGCCACCGCCGCCGGCCGCTACCTCCAGCACTTCTACATCGCCGAGAACCCCGACGGGTTCGACGAGCGCGATGGCCTCGACGACGCCGGCGATGGCTCGCTGTACAGCGCCACGCACGCGGTCCATCACCCACTCCTCCGCGCGCTCATGGAGAACGCCCGGATGGACGACCTCCTGCTCCTGGACGCCGACACCGCCAACGTCGTGTACTCGACGAAGAAGCGCATCGACTTCGGGACGAACGGGTTCACCGGCCCCTACGCGGATGATGGCCTGGGCGAGGTGCTCGACGACCTCACCAGCGTGGCGGTCGGCGACGCCGTCGTCTCCGACACGTTCTTCTACATCCCCACGAGAGGCGCACCCGTCATCTTCCTCGCCGCGGCCATTCGGTCTGGCCCCGAGGTGGTGGGTGCTGTGGTGACCGAGGTGCCGGTCGAGGTGTTGAGTGCGGTGATGACGGCTGAGTTCGACTGGCAGCTGCTGGGCCTCGGCGACACCGGAGAGGCTACGTCGTGGGCGCTGACGGCACCTTGCGTTCGGAGTCGCGGGCCTGGATCGAGGATCCTGAGGACTACCTGCGGCGACATGCCGAACGGTATGACGACCAGGATGCAACCGATCTGATCGCAACCGTGGGTTCACCGGTGCTGCTGCAACCGGTCGACAACGAGGCGGTGACCACGGCGGCCGAGGGCGAGGAGTTCCTCGGGACGGTCACGAACTACCTCGGCATCGAGACGCTCGCGGCCTCGGCGCCAGTCGACGTGTCCGGTCTGGACTGGGTCGTGGTCGTCGAACGCAACACGTCCGAGACCGACTCGGCGCTCAATTCGTTTCTCCGCACCATCCTCATCGAGCTGGCCATCCTGCTCCCGACGATCGCCCTCGTCGGCTTCCTCCTGGCACGCACGCTCACCCGGCCGGCGCAGTCGCTCGTCGAGGCCGCCGACCGGATCGCGGGCGGTGATCTCGACACCGAGGTGCAGGATCTCGGGAACAACGAGCTCGGTGACCTGGGCCGGCAGCTCGAGGGCGTTGCTCGCCAGTTGGAGGTGCGCGATCAGGCGATCGTCGCACGAGGAACGCAACATCACCGACATGTTGACGGCGGTCCTGCCGGCCCGCCTGGTCGACCGGTTCCGTGGCGGCGAAGAGGCGATCGAGGACATCTTCGACACGGCGACGATCATCTCGGCGACCGTCGACGGGATCCCCGAGGCGGTCGGGGTCGATCAGGATGTCGTGCTCGAGATCGCCGATCGCCTGAACGAGGAGGCCGATGGGCTCATGGAGCAGTTCGGGATCGAGCGAATCAGGCGCTCGTCGGGAAGTCAGCTGTTCGCGGCCGGCCTCGGACATGGCGACGCGCAGGTGGCCGAGGCCGCGCAGTTCGCCGCTTCGATCGCAGCCCTCGTCCCCGAGATCGGGGCGGAGTCCGGGCCACGAGCTCACCGTGCGACTCGGCCTCTCGGCAGGCGAGGTGGCCACCGGAGTGCTCGGAACCAGCCAGATGACGTTCAGCGTCTGGGGCGACGCGACCCACCACAGCGGTGACCCTCGGAGCGCTCGCCGCACCCGGGCAGATCCTCGCCGATCAGCCGGTGAGCGAGGCGCTGGGAGTCGACTGGGACATCGGCCCGGCTGAAGACCTCCCCGGCCTCGACGACGACATCGAGGCCCACGTGGTGCGCCCCGTTCGTCGACGCGGTCCGTCAGTCCGGGTCGCGCTCTCGTGAGGGGCTTCCTCGACCCACGTCTCGGCGTCGCGGTACGGCCGGCGCATCGTCTTCCCCAACCACTCGTCGGACCGGTAGATGTTCTCCTCGCCGAGCATCGAGGTCAGGCCGGCGGCGTCGAGCTGGGCGAGCACCCGTTCGTTGTCGGAGATCAGCATCGAGCTTGCTGTCGACGGCCTTCGAGCGCTGTCGGCGTAGCGGCCGAGCGTCTCGGTGAGCGTCGATCCGAGATCGGTGCGTCCGCGAAGCCGGATGATGACCACCGAGTTGCGGGAGGCCTCGGTCACGTCGGGAAGCTGGTCTTCGAACACCGACGCGGATGCGAAGAACAGGCTGCCGTAGGGCTGGATCAGGACGACGCTCGCTCGGCGGGACCGTCGGACGGTGGCTCGACCTCGCGCACTCCGTCGTCCTCGATCACCAGCTGCTTCACGACGAGATCGTTCGACTGGCGGATGACGAACAGGAGCGTCGACATCCCGACGCCGACCAGCACCGCGAACTGGAGCGGGATGACGATCGTGAGCGCCAGGGTGACGGCCATGGTCGCAGCTTGGACCTGACCGGTCTTCCACACCGCGAGGATGTCCTCGGGTTTGACCGTTCGGAAGCCGACCACCATCAAGAGCCCGGCCAGCGCCGGCATGGCCGTCTCGTCGACCACGCTGCCGAACACGATGATGATGATCGCCATGACCACGCCGGCGATGAGCTGCGCCAGCCCGGCTGCGGGACCCGGCGGCGTGACGATCGACGTCGCCGACATCGAACCGCCGACCGGCATGCCCTGGAAGGTGCCGGACACGAGGTTACCGACGCCCTGGCCCACGAAGTCACGGGATGCATCCGGGTAGGTGCCGTCGGGATTGGGGAAGTTGGCAGTGATGCCGGCCCCCTGCACGAGTCCGACGAAGGCCAGCGACACGGCCGGAACGATGCAGCGAGGGCACGAGTGACCGAACCGCGGCAGCCCCGGGCGCCGGGAGGCCGCCCGGGATCGACGACGATGTCGCTGAGCTGGGCGACGTCGCAGGTCGAACAGCGGGACCAGGGCCGAGCCGACCACGACGGCCACGACGAGGCTGAGTGCCCCGAGCCTCGTCCGCTCGAGCGTGACGATGAGGGCGATCGGTGAGCGAGCCCGACCACGAGCGTGGCCGCATCGATCGTCGAAGGGATGGAGCAGCAGGTCGAAGGCCGAGCGAGGCGATTCGAGCCCTCGGACTCGTAGCCGGTGAAGTCGTCGAGCTGGCCGAGCACGATGTTGATGCCGACGCCGCTGATGAAGCCGACCATCACGGCATTCGAGACGTAACCGCAGGATCGAGCCGAGCTTGAGGACGCCGGCCACGATCATGACCACACCGGTCAGCACGGCGAGGGTGAACAACGCCCGTCTCGGGGTCGTCGCCGCCGTGCACCGCGTCGACGTCGGAGACGACCGCGGCCATGGCCCCGGTGGCCTGCACGGTCATGAACTCCGAGCCGGTCACGAACGCAGCGCCGAGCATGCCGAACAGGTAGCCGTAGAGCCCGAACACCGGGTTGACCCCGGCCAGCAGGCCCCCGGCCAGCCCGTCGGGCACGCTCTGGCCGCCGAGCACGACCCCGGCGACCGCGTCCTCCTTCAGCGTGTCGGACCGGAACCGTCGCGCGAAGACGCCTCAGCATCGGTTGTCGGCTCAGGTCGCGGGAGGCGCGTCCGCGTCGCAGCGCCCGTCGCCGCGTGACCCGGGCGGACAATTGTTGGCGGATGCTGACCGGCTGCTCGGCGTCGCGCGAGCCCCAGTCGTACACCTCGACCGTCCCACCGGTGAGGTCGTACAGCGCTCGTCGCTCCTTGCCCACGAAGATGCCGATCGAGTCCGACGATGAACAGCACCGAAGAGATCGGCACGAACAGCGCACGACCGAACGCATGGCGCCCGTCGACGATTCCGCCGTCACGCCGAACGACGGCCAGGCCGACCAGTGCCATCAGGGGCGTTCGTCCGAACAACCCCACCGGTATCCAGAAGTAGATCAGCAGCCAAGCGATGATGAGGACCTGGCTCACCCAGCCACCGGATCCGAGCGACACGTCGCTTCCGGTCACCGGCGCCGACGATGAACAGGGTCACCGCCCAGAAGATCCCCCAGGAGGCGAACGCCAGGGAGAAGTCGCCGGCCAGCCCCAGCAGACGGGTGACCGGTCCTGCGTAGTGGCCACTCACGTCACGCCGTTGGATCTCTCCCGAGTCGCCCGTGTCCGGGTCTTCCGACTCCGGTTCCTCCTCCAAGCGAGCTGGGGCAACCGGGCGGTCGCCGGGCTGGCGGCGGAGGATGCGGTCGGTCACGCCGTCGACGGTGGCATCGGCGCGCACGAGTTGGCGGCGGACCAGATCGAGGCCTGAGACTGCGACGTCACCGGTCACGCCGGCGGTGATCTGGCCCATGTCGATCTTCTTCATGAGGGCGTCGAGGTCGAGCATGTTCGCGATGGCGTTGACGTCGAGTCGGTCGACGAGGGCGTCCATGTCGAGGCGAGCCATGAGGGCGTCGAGGTCGAGTTGGTCGGCGATGGCGTTGACATCGAGTCGGTCGACGAGGGCGTCCATGTCGAGGCGAGCCATGAGGGCGTCGAGGTCGAGTCGCTCGGCGATGGCGTTGACATCGAGTTGCTCGACGACGTCGTCCATCGGAATCGTTCGGATGACCGCGGGAGCGACCATCCCGATGACCCCGCTGATCAACCCCGGGTTGCTCGACTGCGCCGACTCCTCGCGTTTCGTCACGCTTGGAGTTCGCTCATGGTGACTCGTTGGATCCAAGCCGCGCCGGCGAGGCAGGCGGCGAACAGCACCGACACGACGACCCACCCGGCGGCCGGACCTGATGTCCGGAAGAAGCTCAGGATGAGAGCCAGCACCACGCCTCCGCCGACGATGGACACGGCGCCATAGCTCATGGCCGGGCGGATGAACCGGCGAACTCTGGCCGCCAGCTCGGTCGGCCCGACCAGGACTGCGAAGGCCACCAGCAGCAGGCCGACCGTGAACTGGGTGAACGCAGACTGCCTCAGCAGGCTCGTACCGATGTCGAGCACACTGAGCGCGGGCTCGTTGCCGGGGTTGGGAGAGCTGGCGACCAGCGCACCGATTCCGACCTGTCGTCCGATCAGCACCGTGACGCTCACGATGCTGATGCCGATACCGATGTTGCGGAGCGTCCGGCGTCGATCGGACGAATACCAGATCGCCGCAGCGAACAGGGCGAGCACCAACACCACGAGGACCGTCGCGGTTCGTTCGACGGTTCGGACCAGGTCCTGAGCCTGTTCGAGCTCACCGGATTCGAAGAGGGTGACGACGCCCACGTCGTCCGGGAGCTGTGCCAGGCGGTCGCCGCTGAACCCGACTCGTTCGGCCAGCGCTTCCACGAGCTGGCCGAGATCGATCGTCACGGCTCCTCCACTCGTCGACAGTGCGTCGGTTGAGTCGTCCTGGAGCACGGCGACGAAGAGCGAATGCGCTTCTCGGGAGACCGTTCGCCAGATGTCCTTCGCCTCGTCGCTCGCCAGCAGCGCGTCGACGGCGTCGGTGGCCGGCTGTCGGATCGACGAGGCCAGGATGGGTGCAAGGCCGTCGAGGTCGTCGGGGAGCACCTTCGCGATCTCGTCCTCGACGGGGACGGCCTTGTAGAGCTCGTCGACCAAGAAGACCGAGAGCGCGTCGCGGACTTCGTCGTCGGCCAGGAGCTGGTCGGTGGCGGCGAGCCATGCGGTGGTGCTCAGGGCCTGGCGTTGCAGCCACGTGGTGAGCGTGGCGAACGCCATGAGCACGCAGGCAGCGACCACGAGCCAACGAGAGAGGGTTGCGTGTCGCTTCAGCGGAGGGGTCATGGCCGAGGACTGTAGTGAGTCGGCTCAGCGTGGCTTCTCACCGCATCCCCGCGTTGGAACGCCCGGCTTCGCCCGTCGATCGTCCCGCTGGTGTCGAGCACGACCAGGTCGTGGTCCCAGAGCTTCTTGAAGAACTCAATGTCGCCGCCGAGGTCGTCGATCGTGTGACGACCGTCGATCGCGTTCCAGGTTCCGAGTCCTGCGTCGTCGACGAACATGACGAGATCGGGGTGGACATGGGCCCGGTTCAACAGGGCCGCCGCCACACCCGGGGGCAGGCGGTCGGTGACCGAGACGGCGGTGGTCTCGCGAATGGGGACGGCGCCGGCGATGCGGTCGCCGACCCACTCGATCGTCATCGCGCTCGGAGGCGCGTCGTCTCGGCGAGCGAGCAGGCTGTGGCGCATGATCGTTCCGCGGAAGAGCTCGACGGCGGCGTACTGGTCGGGCGCGTCGAGCGCGGCGATCTGCCTGCCATGCGGCACCGTCGCCACCGACCCGCAGCCCGGGAGATAGGGCGCTTGACGCAGCCACCGGGTGAAGCGCAGCCCGGCAGCGTCGAGGAGCTCGAAGACCTCGGGCACCGAGTACGACTGCTCTCGCGGATTCAACAAGGCGTCGGCGAGGGCATCGTCGTCGGCGAAGTCCGGGGTCTCGCGAAGCAGGTGAGCGATCGGATGATGCGCCGGCACCTCTCGGAGCGTTGCGATCAGGTCGTTGATGTCGTCGGGCTCGGGCCGAACGGCGAGCATTCGGCAATAGGCCTGGATCATCTCGATGCCGGCGCGGCCGTAGGGCGCGTACACCATGAGGTCGATCGTGCCCTGCGAGCTCAGGACATCACGGAGCGCGTGGAGGGCGGTCGGCGGGTCGTCGAGGTGATGGATCACGCCGGTGCACACCACCTGGTCGAATGCCTCGCCGAGATCGCCTACGTGCTCGATCGGGAGCTCCCGGACCTCGAGGTGCTCGAGGTCGTGCTGCTCGGCCAGCGCTCTGGTGTGGGAGATGCTCGTCGGGCTGACGTCGATGCCCACCACCCGAGCGTTCGGATGCCGAATGGCATAGCGAGCCGCCTGCGACGTACCGCACCCGGCCACCAGGATCGAGTGGCCGTCGCGGAACGGCAGCGCCGGCCACCGCCGATGATGCTCGATCCGTCGCCGGGTGCCGTCCTCCCAGCCCCTGGCCGCGGCGGTGAGGTCGTCGACCGGGGGCGGATAGGGATGTCGATCGTAGAACCGGGCGATCGGGTCGGATCCGGCGCCGGTCACGGGTCGGTGAACACCCGATGCCAGTCGTCGGCCATGCTGATCACCGTCCACCCGAGCCGGGCGGCGGTGTCGGTGATCGGTTCGCTCGTCTCGAATGATCCGGCGACGCTCTCGTAGGCGTATTCGCGCTCGGCGTCGTCGTGATCGACGAGGAGGGCGAGCGAGGGTCCGTCGTGGGCCATGGCGTACTCGAGCATCTCGGTGTCGCCCGCCGAGTTGCCCCCGGCCAGGATCGGGCGGCGACCGAGCATCCGCTGGATGGTGCGGATCTTGGCCTCGCCTTCGTTGAGGTCGCCGACGACACGGGTCGTCCGGATGAGCTGTGGCTTGCCGTCGGTCCGCACGAGGTCGTAGGCCACCTGGGTGCCGACGACGCCTTCGGGCGCGACGCCGTAGAGGTCCTGGCTGATCGCCCGCACGAACTCGGTGCCGCCGCCACTGACGATGAAGACGCTGAAGTCGTTCGCCCGGAGTGCCGTGATCAGTTCGAGCATCGGTGCGTAGCGCATCGCCCGATACTTCACGTCTCGATCGGGGTGGCGAGCCGTGTCGAAGAACTCCACGACGCGGCGATCGAACTCCTCGGGGGTGATGGCCTCGCAGAGCTCGATGCAGCGCGAAGGCGATCCGCTCGAGACCCATCTCGGCCATGGCGGCGCGGTCGCGATCGAGCACCACTCGGTATTCGGGGCGCTCTGCCAGGTCCGGACGCTCGGCAACGGCCCGGGCCAGTTCGTGGACGAGGAAGTCGAGTTGGGTGTAGTTCGGCTTCTCGCACCAGAGGGTGCCGTCGTTGTCGAACACGGCCACTCGGTCGGTCGGCGCGACCTCGGTCGCGGCATCGAGGAACGAAACCAGAGCGTCGCGGGTCGGCCCCGGCCGCCAGGAGGGGAGCAGCGGGTCAGGCACCGCCGGCCGCCGTTCTGAAGCCCAGGTGACTCATCCCGGTGTCGATCATCTGTGGGCGGCGGGCGGCCGGCCGGTAGCGCCGGCAGTAGCTGTCGGCGCACAGGAACGAGCCGCCCTTGATCACCTTGCGGGGGACCTTGAACTGCGGTTGGGCGGGGTCGAAGCTGGCTTCCATCTCTGGTCCTCGGGGGTTGGTCGGGACACAACAGGGCTTGACGGCCTCCTCGGGATGGTGGTCGGCATACCAGTCGGCGGTCCACTCCCACACGTTGCCGGTCATCTCGTACAACCCGTAGCCGTTGGGTGGGAGCGCACCGACGGGTGCCGTTCCGGCGAAGCCGTCGGCCTCGCTGTTCCGCCAGGGGAACTCGCCCTGCCAGAAGTTGGCCAGATGGCGCCCGTCGGGAACCGCCTCGTCGCCCCAGGCGAACGCCTTGCCCTCGAGCCCGCCGCGGGCCGCGTACTCCCACTCGGCTTCGGTGGGCAGCCGCTCGCCGGCCCAGGCCGCGTACGCCGCGGCATCTTCGTGAGCCACCTGGACCACGGGGTGGTCGAGGCGGTCGTCGACCGAGCTGTGCGGCCCCTCGGGGTGACGCCAACTCGCGCCCGGGGTCCATGTCCACCACTGGCTGAGATGGCGAAGGTCGACCGGGCCGGCGGTCATCATGAACACCAGCGATCCGGCAACCAGGTTCTCCGGCGGTGCGCCCGGGTAGTCCTCGGGGTCGAGCGGACGCTCGGCGACCGTCGCGTAGCCGGTCTCGGCGACGAAGCGCCCGAACTCTTCGTTGGTGACGGTGGTCGCGCTCGAGGTCGAACGCGTCGACCGAGACCCGGTGGACCGGTGCTTCTTCGGGGTAGTGCGCGTCGGACCCCATCCGGAAGGTTCCGGCGGGGATCCGCACCAGGTCGGCCATCGGCGAGATGCTATCGACGCCCTGCGCTGGTCGGTTCGCGTCGGGCGTCGTCGAGCGCTCGAGTGAGTTCGGCGCCGACGAGTGTGATCTGGGCGAGGGCGTAGACCCAGAACAGCACGACCAGGACGGCTCCGGCGGCTCCGGCGAGCGAGGACACTCCCCATCGGTCGAGGTACTCGCCGACCAGGCGGTTCCCCACGCTCATCGCCAGGGCCGAGAGCAACGCCTCCCCCGAGCGACGCCCGCCACGAGACGTCGGCCCGGGTCAGGAAGTGGAAGACGAACGACACGATCGCCGCGACGAGCGCCCATGAGCCAAGCGTCGTGAGGGCGTCGGCCGCGGTCGCCAGGAGCGCCGTGTTGCCGGGTGCCAGGTCGCGGACGATGCTCGCCACCGCTGAGATGGCGAAGTCCGCCACCAGCACCGCGCCGCCGAGCAGCACCACGCCGAAGGCCAACGCCCGTCGCCGGAGGGTGTTGCCGGCCCCGCTGCGCACGGGGAGTTCCCAGATGGTGTCGAACGCGTCCTGGAGTGCGACGAACACGAGCGAGGCCGCGAGCACCAGCGACGCCAGGCCGACCAGGCCGAGGCCGGCGAACGTCTCCGTCGTGTCGAGGCTCGCCGTGATGGATGCCGCCACCGCGGCTGGCATCCCCGTCGACCAGCTCGCTCAGCACCTCGGTCAACCAGGACTCGATGTCGGCGTCTTCGATCACCACGCCGGCGATCGCGACGCTGACCGTGAGCAGGGGGACGATGGCGAACAGCCCGTAGTAGGCGAGGCCGGCCCCGAGCCGGACGGTGCGATGGGACCGCCACGACCGGTAGGTCGACCCTGCGATGCTGCGCCATGCTTCCGCTCGGCTCCGCAGCAACTCCACGTCAGGTCTTCGAGTGGGCGCTCCGCTGCCAGATCGCGGTCACCACGAGAGCTCCGATGAGCGAGCCGATGATCCCACTCGGCCGGATGTCGAGGCCATCGCCCGACACCAGGCTCGCGAGCAGCCCGCCGATGAACGAACCGCCGATGCCGGCGACCAGCGCCATCGTCCAGTCGATCTTGTAGCCCGAGCGGCCCAGGATCACCTGGGCGAGTCCGCCGATGGCCATACCGGACACGAGGAGGAGAAGGATCAGCATTCGGGGCACCCTAGTGCTGGCCCTTCAGCCGCCGTTCGTGGGTGAGGGGTTTTGACATCTCGCGTCGCTTGACGGGACCATGTCGCCGGCGGGCCGGATGGCTCGCTTCTTCTCTCACGTCCCACCCAGGAGGGTGATTCAATGCTCGCTGCCGAGTTCGGAACCGGCCAGGTGCTCTGGTCGATGCTCTACTTCTTCCTGTTCTTCATCTGGATCATGATCCTGTTCCAGGTGCTGGCCGACATCTTCCGCAGTGACGACCTGAACGGCTGGGGCAAGGCCGGTTGGTTGGCGTTCGTCATCTTCCTGCCGTACCTCGGCATCTTCGTGTACCTGATCGCTCGTGGTCACAAGATGGGTGAGCGGCAGATGCGCGCCGCCCAGGCGCAACAGGACGCGTTCGACTCCTACGTCCGTGACGCAGCCGGCGGCTCGGCCACCGAGCTGGCCAAGCTCTCCGACCTGCACGACGCAGGCAAGCTCACCGACGAGGAGTTCGCGTCGATGAAGGCCAAGATCCTCGCCTGAGCTGACGCCAGGCAGTCTGAACCGAACGAGCGGCCGGCCATCGAGCCGGCCGCTCGTCGCGTCAGGTCAGACTCGCATCGACGCCCGGAGGGTGACGTCGCGGCATGCCTCGACGAGGCGAGGAACGAACTCGCGAGGGTCCGAGACGCACACCCCGTGGTCGCCCGGCACCGGATGGACGCGGGCCGTGCTGATCGATTCGGCGAGCGCCCGCTGGCGGTGGGGCGGGACGGCGACGTCGTGTTCGGTGAGGACCACGGCGGTCGGGACATCGACCCGACCGATCCACGGAGAGCTGTCGAAGCGGCCGAGCGACGCCCCGGCCTGCATCAGCTTGACGCTGTCGGCCCGGCGAAGCTCCGAGGCGGCCCAACGCCCGACCTCACTGTCGTCGAATCGCCCGGTGATGTAGCGCTCGGTCAGGCGTTGACGGGCGGCGCCCGGGGTGAGGCGGGCCGTCGCGGCCAGCGCCGGCATGGCACCGAACAGCACGCGCTCGCCCTGCCGCTCACTGAAGTTCCGGCTCGTGGCACACAGCACGAGGCCGGCCACCCGGTCTTGATGCCGTTTCCAGGTGAGCTGCGCGATGGGTCCTCCCATCGAGTAGCCGACCGGAACGAAGCGGTCGATGCCGAGGGCATCACAGACCGCGATCACGTCGTCGGCGCAGTCGCGGAGCCTGAACCGGCCCCGCGATCGGATGCCCCGCCCGTGCCCCCGGTGGTCCATGGCCACCACCCGGAAGTGGCGGCCGAGTGTCTCGTAGCTGGAGATCCAGTTGAGATCAGCGGTCGCCGTCCAGCCGTGCAGCAGGAACAGCGTCGGCGCTCCGGTCGGTCCGTCGATGTGGCGCACGAACGTCGTCCCGCGCTCGGGAAGTTCGAGCGGCCCCCCGGGAGGGAGATCGAAATGGGGCGGCTCGGTCATCGTTGTGGAGGGTATCGATCGATCGTCGGTGTTGGCCGGTCACCGGCGCGGCAGGGAGCATGGTTCGTCGATGGCCGCTGACGAGTACTCCGATCCATTTCGAGGGCCGCTGCTGATCGTCGGTGCCGACCGCTCGGGAACCACGTTGCTGCGGCTGCTGGTCAACTCACTCCCCGAGATCCAGATCCCGCCAGAGTCGTGGTTCCTGATCGAGGTGGAGGGCTTGGCGGTCCCGCCCGGGCCGATCGACGCAGGGGATGCAACGATGGTGGTCGACACGGTCGTGCGGCACCCTCGGTTCGCCGACTGGAGCGTCACCGACGCCGAGCTGCGCCTCGAGGTGAGTGAGAGGTCGCCCCATTCGGATCTCGGCGCGCTGGTCGAGTGCATCTTCCGCTGCGAGGTCGGTGCCGTCGACGTGTGGGGCGACAAGACACCCGAATACGTGTTCTGGCTCGACCCGCTGCGATCGCTGTTTCCGCAGGCTCGGGTGGTGTGCTGCATCCGCGACCCGCGTGACGTTGCCATGTCGCTCCTCGCCTGGGGCTGGCGCGGTCGATCGGCATGGGAAGTCTCCGGCTATCTGAACCGGGTCTGGGATGCGATCGATCGTGTCCAGGGTGCGTCCTCTCTCCACCTCGTCGTGCGTTACGAGGATCTCGTCCTGGACCCGCAGCGAGAGCTCGCACGGGTCTGCGGACTCGTGGGCGTCGAGGCGCCGACGAGCGTCCCCGATCTGCGTCGGCGGAGCGAGGCTGACCTTCCGGCATGGGAACGCGACAGCGTTCACGTCGGAATCGGACGCACGCCACGGGCCGAGGACGCCGAGCGGTGGGCCGGGCTGAACCGTCGACGCGACCGCGTGAAGATAGCGATGGTCGAGGCCAGGACGCGTCGGGTCATCGCAGGTGCCGGTTATCGCTCGACGCTGGCTGGGTGGCAGGTGGCGCCGATGCTCTTGGCCGCGTTGATCGATCACGGACGGGTCGTCACCCGGCCCGCTCGAATCCGAACGGCGCGACGCATGCGACGCGCCCGTCGGCGGCTGGTCGGAGGTGCTGCGGTCGCCATCAGAGCCGCGCAGCGGCACGCACCGCCTTGGTCATCTCGCGATTGATCACTCGGACCAACGCCGTCGCGCCGGCGTCGTTGAGGTGCAGATCGTCGGGCTGGAACCACGGTTTGCCGGTGCTCATCGCTTTCCAGTCGATGAGCACGGTCCCCGGCCACCGCTCGACCCCGGCTGCAATGTCGAGGTTGTTCGGACGTTCCCACTCGCGTGGCTCGTTCAGCGTGAGCCATGCTGCCGTCGTCGCCTCGGGGACAGCCCGCATGATCTGGTCGAACTGCTCGGGTTCGATGCGTCCGTTGTGACCGATGTGGAAGACGACGCAATCGGGGGCGAGGGGGTCCACGCCGCCTTTCACCGCATCGAGCGCACTCGGGATGTCGGTGGCTCCGCACCCGTCGGCCCGCACGGTCGCCTGGCGGCATCCACGGGCGTCGACCTGGGCGATCCAGCGACGCAGCCCGTCGAAGTGTTGTTCGGCGCTCAGGATGACCGAGTCGCCGATCACGAGCATCCGATGCGGTGGGTGTCGTCGGAGACGCCATGGCGAACGGGGCCCCATACGGTCGAGCGTCTCATACCCGCCGAAGGAGCGTGGGTATCCTTCGCCGTCGACCCGAGGAGGGCCGTGCGCCCAGAGACGACCTTCTCGGTCATCATCCCGACCCATGAGCGGCCAGAGTTCCTGGCGTCGGCTGTCGCCTCGGTCCTGCGCCAGACGATCCAGGACTTCGAGATCGTCGTCGTCGACGACGCCAGCGGATCGGCCGCGGAGGTGCCATCGGACCCGAGGATCAGACTGGTCCGGCGCTCCGAGTGCGGCGGGCCGGCCGTTGCCCGAAACACCGGGCTCGACGAGGCGACCGGGCGCTATGTGTGCTTCCTCGACGACGATGACGTGTACTCGCCCGACCGACTCGCCTTGGCTCTCCAAGGACTCGCTGATGCCCCCGTGGCGGTCTGCTTCTCGGCCTATCTCCATCAACGGCGAGACGTGCAGATCCACGCCCGGCGCTTGGGAGCCAACCGGTTGCTGGACGGTGACGTGAGCTGGACGATCCTCGACGGAGCCACCCCGAGCCTCGGACGAACGGCCGTGCGCCGCGAACTCGTGCCTCGTTTCGATCCGCGCTGGACGGCAGTCGAGGACACCGAGTGGTGGCTGCGCCTCGCTCGACGGCTGCCGGTGCGGACGGTGCCGAAGGTCGGCTATCTGGTCCGGCTGCACGACGGCGAACGCGGGCTCAACGACGCCCGAGCGCGTCTCGACCGAAACCTCGAGTTCCTCGATGCCCAGGCGGCCTACTTCCGTTCCGCACCGGAGGCGGCCGCCTTTCGTTGGCGTCGGGTGGGATTGCTGGCCGAGCGACTCGGAGAGCATCAGATCGCCCGGGGTGCCTTCGTCACGTCGCTGCGTTGCCGCCCGGCCGTCGCGACCAGCTGGCACGCGGCGCGGTCGATGCTTCCGCCCGCGACCTCCGCCTGGCTGTTGGCACTTCGTCAACGGGTGGGGCGCTGACCTGCGTGCGTGGCGGTCTCGCGGGCGAAGCGCACCCAGCCCGAGCACCAGTTGACGAGCGCGGCGAGCACGATCAGCGGCGAGCTGCGACGGAACCGAATCCGATCCTGAGTCGTTCCGAACGCGAGGACGCGACCCCTGATGCGACGCACGCGCATGGGCACGTAGAGCGGTCCCCAGCGTCTGATGCCGGCGCGGGTGAACAACGTGCCGCGCACTTGCTCTGCCTCGAGCAGGTGAGCGAGACCCGTCCCGCGGCTCGCGTGGTGGCGAAGCAGACGAGCGATGCTCGTGGACGGCGTGAAGTGGCGCTGTGCTGCACCGGGGGCGAACCACGCGCCGTAGCCCGCGCTCCACAGGGCCCGGTTCATCGACGTGTCCTCGCCGGCACGGAGATCGACGAACCCATCGGCCCAGTCGATGGCGTCGCGTCGATACGACGCGGTCGAGGGCTCGACGGTGAGCGGACCCGCGGGTCGGGTCGCGAGCTTGGCCGAGTGATCGAGGAAGAAATTGGCCCAGCTCGGGTGATTCGTGCCGGCGTCGCGAAACGAGGGAGTGACCATCGCCCACCCCGCACGATGGGCATCCAGCAGGGCCTGCAGGTAGCCGGGTTCGACGACGATGTGCGAGCCCGGGAAGCAGACGAAGGTCCCGGTTGCCGCGGCGAGGCCGACGTTGCGGGCGGCGCCGGGCAGCAGCGGCTCGGTGCTCTCGACAAGTCGAGCATCGGGATACTGGGCCTCGACGATCCGAGCGGTTCCGTCGGTGCCGCTGCACACCACGACGATCTCGAACGGCTCGGTGCACTGCTGGTCGAAGAGCGCCTGCAACGAGTCGGCGATGACCCGCTCGTCGTTCTGACTCAACACGATCGCCGACATGCCAGGATCGGCGTCCGCCTCCGGTCGCAGCGGTCGTCCTCGCCCATGCACGACGAACGGCAGGCCCGGCGGTCTGGGTTGCCACTCTTTCAACTCGCCCGGCGCCCGCTCGATGTGGTCGTAGGAGTCCTGGAAGTCGTGGTCCGGATCGGCAGCCCGGTACTTCGACCGCCTCCGTCGCCGTTTCGTGGAGGTCGAGCTGCCGAAGTGCTGTATCCGCACCGTGGTGCGTCGCCAGCGGTCCTTCCCGATGTCGTCAGGAAGGGCGACGAAGTGGAGCCGCTCCGATGGGAAACGCGCTTCGGGGCGGTACCGCGAACATGCGGCCGACCCACAGGTCAGCCTCATCCCAGCGACCGCTCTCGCCGATCATGCGATGGACTCGGAAGACGTAGGCATCGGCAGGGTCGGCGTCCTCGCACTCGAGGGCGTCACGGAGGGCGTGGCCATCGGCCGCATCGATCCGTTCGTCAGCGTCGAGTTGCATCACCCACGTCGGCCGGACGTCCGAGAGACCGGCCAGCAGCCGGCTCCGATTGGCTGCGTCGTCCCAGCCCTCGTACGAGGTTCTCACCGGGTTCGTGAAGACGCGGTGCACGAGGGGGTGAGCCCGAAGCAGGTCACCCGTCTCGTCGGTGCTGCCATCGTCGAGCGCGACGACGACGTCGGCGAAGCGTTCGACGCTCTCGAACCAGCCCGGGAGATCGGTGGCAGCATTGCGTGCCGGTAAGAGGCAGGCCACGAGAGGCGCCATGAAGCGACCAAAGCTAGCAACCGACGACGTCGCCGCGGCGACGCCCCCACCCTCGGCGATCCGCACCGGCCGGTCGCGGTACGACTACGCCCGGCACGTCGCCAGCGACCGGACGGTTCGGTCTCTGTTCGCGCTGGTTCGTTCGGCCACCCGGCTCGTGGCGTCGGCCGGGCCACGGCTGTTCTCGGTGATCACCGTCGCCCAGGTGCTCGCGGGCCTGGGTCTGGCGGGTGAGCTCATCGTCGCCAACGGAGTGCTCAGCCGCCTGGTGACCGACGACGGTGCGGTCGAGGTCACCTCGTCGGTCGTGTTCGGGGTCATGCTGCTGGTCGCGCTCGTCTTCTTCGTGGCGCTCGCCGACGTCGTCCAGCGCGAGTTGTCGCGCATGCTCGGGGAACTGGTGGGGCGTGATGCGACGGACCGGGTCCTGGAGGCGGCGGGCAACGCCGAGATGGACGACTTCGAGGACCCGGAGTTCTTCGACCGGCTGCAACGAGCGCAGTTCACGTCGGCGAACCGCCATCTCGTGCTGGTCCGCGGTCTGGTGGGCCTGTTCGCCGCATTGGCGGCGTCAGCCGGGCTCTGTCTCGGCTTGTTGACCCTTCAACCGATGCTGGCCGTCGTCGTCGTCCTGGGGGCTGTGCCGGTCTGGCTCGCGACCACCCGCAACTCCCGAACGAGCCATCGCTTCAGTTGGGACACCGCGGCGCTCGACCGTGAGCGCTCCTACCTGGCCACCGCCATGACCGAGCGGTCGATGGCCAAGGAGATCCGAGCGTTCGATCTGTCGGACTACCTCCGAGCCGAGCATGCCGCTCGATACGACGAACGAATCGGGTTGCTGAGGAAGGTCGTTCGCGTGCGTCTGGTCCGGGCGAGTGTCGGCACCGCGCTCGGAGCCCTGGTGACCGCAGGCGCGTTCCTGGCCGTGCTCGTCCTGGTCGATCGAGGCTCGGTCGATCTCGCTGCAGCCGGAGCCGCCGTGGTCGGTCTTCTCCTGCTGTCCCAGCGCGTGGGCGGAATCGCATCGAGTGCGGGATTGCTCTACGAGGCGGCGCTGTTCATCAGCGACTACACCTCGTTCGTCGACGCCGGAGCCTCGGATGACGATGGTTCGCGTTCGCGTTCGCGTTCAGATCCCGACGTGGTGGTGGCCGAAGACACGCTTCCGCCGTTCGCCGACCTCGAGGTGGCCGGAGTCGACTTCACCTATCCCGGCGCGTCGAAGCCGGCCCTGCGCGACGTGTCGCTCACGGTTCGTCGTGGGGAGGTGATCGCGCTGGTCGGCCGCAACGGCTCGGGCAAGACCACGCTCGCGAAGCTCATCGCTTCGCTTCACACACCAACCGGTGGGGCCATCGCGTGGAACGGTGTCGACTCGACCGAGATCGACCCGGCAACGTGGCGGAGGCACGTCGCGGCGATCTTCCAGGACTACGTGAAGTGGAACCTCCCGGCGGCGACCAACATCGGGTTCGGGCGCCACGAGGCCCTCTCGGACTCCGAGCGCATCGTCGACGCAGCGCAACGGGCAGGCGCTGACGACTTCCTGCGAGAGCTCGAGCTCGGGTACGACTCCTTGCTCGGGCGATTGTTCGAGGGCGGGGTCGACCTGTCGATCGGTCAGTGGCAGCGGGTGGCGCTCGCCCGGGCGCTGTTTCGCAACGCCGACCTCCTGGTGATGGACGAACCGACCGCAGCGCTCGACCCGCTCGCGGAATATCAGGTCTATGAGTTCCTGCGTGAACGGCTCGCGGGCCAGACCCTCGTGCTCATCTCCCACCGGTTCGCGAGCGCTCGGTTGGCAGACCGGATCTATGTCCTCGACCACGGATCGATCGTCGAGTCCGGGACCCATGAGGAACTGGTCGCCGAGGGAGGGCACTACGCCGCCATGTTCGAGATGCAGGCCGCGCCCTATCGAGGCCCATGAACGCCGGCCGCCCCCGACTCAGCGTGGTCGTCATCGGGTACCGCAACGAGGACACGATCGATGCCGCGCTCGACTCCGTCATCGACCAGGCCGACCACGTCGTCGTGGTGACCTCAGGCGGCCGCCGGCCGGCCGTGCCTGTGCCGGACCGCGACCGCGTGGTCCGGGTGGTCTCCGAGGAGCGCCTCATGCCCGGGGGTGCCCGCAACCTCGGCATGGAACACGCTCGCGGGGAACACGTGGCGTTCCTCGCGGCCGATTGCACCGCCACGCCCGGGTGGGCCGCCGCGCGATTGGCAGCCCATGGCCGCGGCCAGGAGGTGGTCGCCGGGTCAGTGGGGCTCGCCGAGCCGAGGCGTCCGTGGGGCGTGGCTTCGTGGCTGCTCAGCTACCGAAACCGGCTGCCCGGTCGCCCGGGAGGGATCCTCACCGCCCGGGATCCTCGGGCGCATGGCCTCTCGATCTCGCGTGAACTCGCCGATCGCATCGGTCCCTTCGATGCGTCGCTCCGGATCGGCGAGGACACCGAGTTCGCTGATCGGGTCTTCGATGCTGGGCTTCGGGTGTGGTTCGAGCCCGCAGCCGAAGTCCGTGTGTACGGCCCGCAGGGGCCGTGGCCTCTCGTGGTCGACGAGTACCGGCGGGGCGGACGGGAAGGCCGGCTGGCCGGTTCGGCACCCGAGGTCGCAGGTCCGGCCACCACCTCACAGCGGTTCCTGCGGCGGGCCAGGACCGCCCTCGCGATGGGTTCGAGGTACGGCGGCCTCACCCGGGGCGACCTCGTCCTCGCTGCGCCCTGGGTGGTGGTGGGGAGTGCGGCGCGTGCGCTCGGGCGGTGGATGGTCGTTCGGAAGCGATGACGGTGCCCGACCTGTCGGTCGTCGTGATCGGCCATCGGAACGAGCGAACCCTCGAGGATGCGGTCGCGTCGGTCGTGGCCGCAGCGGCCGAGCACGCGGTCGAGGTGGTCGTCGCTACCTCGGGCAGCGGGAGTGGCGTGGATCAGGTCCGAGCACGATTCCCCCAGGTGCGGACCGAGCACTCGACCGAGCGGCTGCTCCCAGGGGCGGCGAGGAACGTGGGGATTCGCTGCACCGAGGGCCGCCACGTCGCGTTCCTCGAAGGTGACTGCCTCGCCAGCCCCGGGTGGGTCGAGCGGCGTCTCGCAGCCCACCGGGAGGGCCGGATCGCCGTGGCCGGTTCGGTGGGGTTGGCCGGACCGCGGACCCCATGGGGCCTCGCGGCATGGCTGTTGTCGTATCACCACCGGCTGCCCGGTCTCTCGAGCGGTGTCGTTGAGGCATCCGACCCGCGTGCCCACGGGCTGTCGATCCGGCGCGACGTCATCGAAGCCGCCGGCCACTTCGATACCAGGCTCCGCATCGGGGAGGACACGCTCATGGCGGTCGCCATCGGCACTGCCGGCCACGAGATCTGGTTCGCTCCCGACGTGACGACCGAGATCCGGAGCCCGGGCGGCCCGGCCGCGCTCGTGATCGACGAGTTCCGCCGGGGGCACCGTCAGGCGGAGGCCCAGCCCGAACTCGAAGCCCGCGGGCTGCCTCGCCTCGCTGCGCCGTCGTGGCATGCCGTTCGTCGGAGCGTCGGACTCGCCGGCCGCCTCGGCCAGCAGGCCGGTGGGGTGACCGGAGCGGAGCTTCGCCGGGTCAGGCCGTTCCTGTTCGCCGGCGCGCTCGCTCGCGCCGCCGGACGGAAGACGTCCCGGCTCAGCTGATGTCGACGACCTCGACCGCCAGTGTGGCACCGGTCGGCGTCTCGTAGTTGACGGTGTCGCCGACGGTGGCGCCGAGGAGCGCTTGGCCGAGTGGGGACCCGGGCGACATGACCTCGAGATCGTCGTGCCGCTCCTCGATCGAGCCGAGCAGGAAGGTCTCGGTGTCGTCGTCGCCCTCGTAGCGGATCTCCACGACGCTGCCGGCGAGCACGGCATCGCTGCCGGTCGACTCGACGATCTCGGCGTTCTCGAGGATCTGCACCAGGTGCATGATCCGGCCCTCCATCTTGCCCTTCTCCTCCTTGGCCGCGTGATAGTCGCCGTTCTCGGACAGGTCGCCCATCTCGCGGGCGACCTCGATCTTGCGGGCGATCTCGATCCGCCCGCGAGTCGTCAGATCGTCGTGCTCGCTCTTGAGGCGGTCGTACGCTGCCTGCGAGAGCTGGGTCGTGTCAGCCATGCGAGAGAGGCTACGGGGCACTTCAGGGGTTTCGGAATCCCGACTGTCCGAGTGCGTCGGCGATGCGGTCGAGCGTGTCGGGCTCGAGGTTCCCGTACACGAGGCGCCCGCCCTTGAAGCGGGCGACCTCGTCGACCAGCACGTCGGTGTCGATTCCGGTCGCGAGCATTGCGACCGTCGCCGTGTCGGGCTGGACCGAATCCTTGAACCACGCCACCCAGTCGTCGGAGATGCCCAGATCCATGACCTTTGCGGTGACGGCACCGGCGCCGGCACCGAGCGCGGCCCCGGCGATCCAGCCGACGGGACCGCCCAGCAGCAGGCCGAACAGACCGGCCCACATGCCGCCTGACAGCGCAGCCTTGCCGGGCTGTGGGTCGATCGTCTCGACCACCTTGGTGTCGCCCGCTGCGTCCTTCACCACGAGCACGGCATCGTGAAGCGCCAGGGACTTCCTGGACACCAGCCGCGAGAGCGCGGTCATGAACTCCTGAGCACGGAAGGAGTCCTCGAACGAGATGCCGATCAGGACTTGAGGAACGCCGTCGTCGGTTTCGGGCACGGGATCGAGGTCGTTCATGACCAAAGCCTGCCACGGTGGGTCGGGCCGAACACGGTTGACGCCGGGCCAGGCGTGACGTCAGACTTCTCCTCTGATGCGGACCGAACGCTCACTGGTAATCATCATCACGTAGCGCCCGTCGCCCTGCGACGTGCGCTCCTTTCCGTCCACCTCGGTGGGCGGTTTCTCATTTCTGGAGCGAACCACCTGTGACCCTCGAGCTCGCCTACATCCCTGGAGACGGCATCGGTCCCGACATCGTCGCGGCCGCGCTCGCGGTCGTGCGGGCCACGGGCGTCGACGTCACCACCACCGAGTTCGACATCGGTGCCGCGCGGTTCCTGCGTGACGGCTACGTGCTGGACGACGACGACGTCGACGCGATGCGTCGTCACGACGCCATCCTCAAGGGGCCGCTCGGTCCGCCGGTCGGCGACACCGAGATCCCCGGTGGCACGATCGAGCGCGGCATCATCCTGAAGCTCCGATTCGCCCTCGATCAGTACATCAACCTCCGCCCCTTCGACGGGATCGACGTGAGGGGCGACCCAGCGGAGTTCGTCGTCGTCCGCGAGAACACCGAGGGGTCCTACGCGGGTGAAGGCGGATTCCTGCGCAAGGGCACCCCCCATGAGGTCGCGACCCAGGGGTCGGTCAACACACGGATGGGTGTCGAGCGGTGCATCCGGTATGCGTTCGAGCTGGCGAGCACCCGCGAGCGCAGGCACCTCACCCTCGTGCACAAGACCAACGTGCTCACCTTCGCCGGCGATCTCTGGCAACGGGTGTTCACCCAAGTGGCGACCGAGTACCCCGACATCGAGACCGCGTATCACCACGTCGACGCGGCGTGCATCTACCTGGTCGACGACCCGCAGCGCTACGACGTCGTCGTCACCGACAACCTGTTCGGCGACATCATCACCGATCTGGCCGGAGCCGTGACCGGGGGAGTGGGGTTCGCCGGCACCGGCAACCTGAATCCTGATCGCACCGGCCCGTCGATGTTCGAGCCCGTCCACGGATCGGCCCACGACATCGTCGGGACCGATGCGGTCAACCCGTCGTCGCAGATCCTCTCCGCGGCCATGATGCTCGAGTTCCTGGGTGAGGCCGACGCCGGCGCCCGCATCCGCACCGCGCTGACCGAGGTCCTGGCCGGTGCCCCCGTCCCAACGAAGATCGGCGACCTCGTCGCAGAAAGGGTTTGAGCCATGCCATTGGAGAGCGTCGAGAAGATCTGGATGGACGGCGAGCTGGTCGACTGGGCCGACGCCAACGTGCACGTGCTCACCCACAGCCTGCACTACGGCCTCGGCGTCTTCGAGGGGATCCGCGCCTACGAGACGAGCGAGGGACCTGGGGTCTTCCGGCTGACCGATCACATCCGCCGGTTGTTCGACAGCGCCAAGATCTTCATGCTCGACATCCCGTTCTCTGCCGACGACCTGATCGCCGCGACCAAGGAGACGGTCCGGGTCAACGAGGTCGACTCGTGTTACATCCGGCCGATCGTGTACCTCGGCTACGGCGAGATGGGTCTCAACCCGCTCCCGTGCCCGGTCAACGTGTCGATCGCCGTCTGGCCCTGGGGCACCTACCTCGGTGACGACGGCGTCAAGCATGGCGTGAACATGAAGATCAGCTCGTGGAAGCGTCATGACCCCAACGCCATGCCGCCGGCGGCCAAGGGAACGGGCATGTACATCAACAGCTCGATGGCGAAGGTCGAGGCCATCAAGGCCGGCTACGACGAGGCCATCCTGCTGTCTCCCCAGGGCTACGTGAGCGAGTGCACCGGCGAGAACCTCTTCATCGTCAAGAACGGCGAGATCATCACGCCGCCGGTGAGCGCCGGAGCCCTCGAGGGCATCACCCAGGACACCGTGCACACCATCGCGCGTGACTTCGACATCCCGTATCGCGAGGGCAACCTGCTGCGGTCCGATCTCTACACCGCTGACGAGGCGTTCCTGTCGGGCACGGCGGCCGAGATCGTCCCGATCCGCTCGGTCGACGACCGCGTGATCGGTGAGCCCGGTCCGATCACCCGTCGCATCCAGGAGACGTTCTTCGCCACCGTCCGCGGCCAGGTCGATCGCTACAAGGACTGGGTCGAACTGTGCGAGTGATGCCCGCACATGATGATCCTTGGAGCGTGGCAGTGGTGCGAGGCCGACGAGGCACGAGGAGGCCGGTCAGAGGCGGCCTGCGTGGCCGGGGAACGCACATGGTGATCCTTGGAGCGTGGCAGTGGTGCGAGGCCGACGAGGCACGAGGAGGCCGGTCAGAGGCGGCCTGCGTGGCCGGGGAACGCACATGGTGATCCTTGGAGCGTGGCAGTGGTGCGAGGCCGACGAGGCACGAGGAGGCCGGTCAGAGGCGGCCTGCGTGGCCGGGGAACGCACATGACACAGATCGAGATCTTCGACACCACGCTGCGGGATGGGGCGCAGTTCGAGGGCATCTCACTGTCGGTCAGCGACAAGCTGCGGATCGCCGAGCAACTCGACTGGCTCGGCGTGCGCTACATCGAGGGCGGCTACCCCCAGGCCAATCCGAAGGATGCCGAGTTCTTCCGCCTGGCTCCCACCGAGCTCGATCTCAGGACCGCCGAACTCGTCGCCTTCGGGTCGACCCGGCGTCCGAAGGGAAAGGTCGACGACGACTCGACATTGCGGGCCCTGGTCGAGTCGGGCGCGCCGGTGGCCTGCATCGTCGGGAAGAGCTCGGAGTTCCACGTCACCGACGCCCTCGGCACCACCCTCGACGAGGGCGTCGCCATGGTGGCCGACTCGGTCACGTTCCTGAAGGCCGCCGGCATGCGCGTGTTCTTCGACGCCGAGCACTTCTTCGACGGCTACAAGGCCAACGCCGAGTTCGCTCTGCGTGTGCTCGAGGCCGCGGCCGTCGCCGGCGCCGAGACCCTGGTCCTCTGCGACACCAACGGCGGCTCGCTCCCGCACGAGGTCGAGCGCATCACCCGCGAGGTCCGGGCCCACTTCGACGACGACATCACCGTCGGCATCCACACCCAGAACGACAGCGGCTGCGCCGTGGCCAACAGCATCGCGGCCGTCGTCGGGGGCGCGACCCACCTCCAGGGAACGATCAACGGGTACGGCGAACGAACCGGCAACGCGAACCTCGTCACCTGCATCCCCAACCTGGCCGTGAAGCTGGGATTGTCCTGCCTCCCCGAGGGTCGGCTGGAGCGCCTGACCTCGGTGAGTCGCCACGTCGCCGAACTCGTCAACCTGCCACCCCACCCTGCCGATCCCTACGTGGGCAGCTCGGCCTTCGCCCACAAGGGCGGGCTGCACACCTCGGCGTTGGGGAAGGTGGGCGGGTCCGCCTACGAACACGTCGATCCGGCCATCGTCGGCAATCACACCCGCGTCCTCGTCAGTGACCTGGGCGGGCGGTCCGGGATGAACCTGAAGGCCGCCGAGTTCGGCCTCGATCTCGACGACGCGGCCGCCGCCGATCTGGCGAAGCGGGTCAACGACCTCGAGGCCGATGGCTATGTCTTCGAGGCTGCCGACGCCTCGCTCGAGCTCCTGATGCGTCGCAGCATCGGGTGGGAGAGCGACTACTTCCGGGTCGAGTCGTACCGGGTGACCAGCTACCACCGCGAAGGGGTCGCATGGCCGGGCGACGGCGTCGACCTGTCCAACGAGGCCACGGTCAAGCTGTGGGTGGGTGACCAGCGCAAGATCGCCGTCGGCGAGGGCAACGGCCCGGTCAACGCCCTCGACGCCGCGTTGAGGAACGCGCTCAACGGTCGTTTCCCGGCGCTCGCCGACATCCATCTCGTCGACTACCGGGTCCGGGTCCTCGACTCGGCCCATGGCACCGAGGCCGTGACCCGCGTGCTGATCGACAGCACCGACGGTGATCGGCAGTGGTCGACCGTGGGTGTCTCCGAGAACATCATCGAAGCCTCGTGGGAAGCCCTGCTCGACAGCATCATCTTCGGCCTGTTCCACGCCGGGGACACCTGACCCGAGCGCCCGACCGAATATCGTCGGGGCATGGCAGCTCCCGAGTTCGTGCCGCAGAAGCCGGCGCAGCGAGTGCGCAACTACCAATCGCCGCCCCGACGCGACGATTCGTGGACTGCCGACCGGCCGGCCGACCTCGCCGGAGCGCAACCACGGGGTGAGCGACTGGGCTCACCCGGTCCCGATCAGGGTTTCATGCTGAAGCTGGCCCGGCAGTTCGAAGGCACCCTCGTGCTCGACACCGGCGAGCACGAGCGCGATGCGCTCGCCGGCTGTGTGGCCATCGGCCTGCGCCGGGCGTCGATCTTCGGTCGGGCGCCGGTCAAGCACGACCTCACGCTCGCCCTGACGATCTGGGGGTTCCTGAGCGAGGCTCCCCGCGAACTCGTCGAGTTGCGCACGCCGCTCTTCGACGAGCTGGCCCACGAGCACCACTACGTCGAGCGGCGCGAGGTGGTCGACATGGTTCCGGAGGCCACCCTCCGACGGTCACACACCGACGTCGACGCCGGACGGTGGCGCGAGCTGCTCGGTGTCGGCTGAGCCCGCGGACTGCCTCGCCGTGCAGAGCATTCGGGTCTCGCGGTCGGGGCGAGCCGGTCGCCGATGACTCGTCGCCTCATCGTCGTCGAGCTGAACGAGGTCCCGTGGCGGGTGCTCGATGACCATGTCGCCGCCCGCCCGGCGTCGGAGACGGCACAGGTGCTGGCCCTGAGCCGGCAATTCACTTCGGTCTCGCCTGACCAGGGGCATCTGTCGCCCTGGATCACCTGGCCCACGGTGCATCGAGGCGTGGCCAACGATCGGCACCGGTTCACCGACCTCGGCCAGGACACCACCGACGTCGACGACGAGTACCCCACCTATTGGTCGCTCGCTCGAGCGGCGGGCCGGTCGGTCGGCGTGTTCGGTCCGCTCCACACCCACCCGCTCCCCGACGACGTCGAGGACTACGCGTTCTGGCTCCCGGACACGTTCGCTCCCGACGACTCGGCCCACCCCGCGTCGCTGCGCTCGTTCCAGGCCTTCAACCTCGCCATGGCCAGGGCATCGGCGCGGAACGTCGACACCTCGATCGATCTCAAGCGGGCCGCAGCCTTCATGGCCCGCTCGCCGCTGCTCGGTCTCCGGCCGGGGACGGTGGCTGCGGTTGCGAGACAGCTCCGCGACGAGCGACGCGATCCCTGGACTCGGGTGCGGCGGCGCAGTCTGCAGAGCGTGCTGGCGTTCGACCTGTTTCTCCATCAGCTCCGGAAGACCCGCCCGGCCCTGTCGGTGGTGTTCACCAACCATGTGGCATCGGCGATGCACCGCTACTGGGCGGCTCGCTACCCCGACGACTACGACGCCGAGAGCTACGGGTTCGAGGCCGACTGGCAGGCTCGTTATGGCGGTGAGATCGACGTCGCCATGGGCCACGCCGATCGTCTCTTGGGCCGGCTCCGCGCCTTCGTCGCGTCCGCACCCGAGCATGTCCTGCTCGTCATGTCGTCGATGGGTCAGGCGGCGGCGCAGGGAACCCCGGTTCGCGAGCTCCTGCTCCTCCGTGATGCCGGCCGGCTCATGAGCGCTGCGGGCATCGACTCGACCCACTGGGATCGGCGTCCGGCCATGGATCCCATGGTGAGCATTCGGGTCGACGAACCGTTCCGGAGCGACTTCGGGTCGTTCCTCGACACGGTGTCGATCGGCGGGTCACCGCTCGTCCACGGCGTCGACGGGAGCGGGCTGTTCAGCCTCGAGTTCGGGCAGGCCGACGCCGCCATCGGCGATGTCGAGGTGGCGGGCGAGGTGGTCGACCCTTCGGTGGTCGGGCTCGAGCGGGTGGCCATCGAGGACGAGGCCGGCTCGAGTGGGTACCACGTGCCGGAGGGGTCGCTGTTCGTGTACGACCCGCAGCACCCCTCGGCCGACCACTCGCGGCCTCGTGTGTGCACCACGGCGATCGCCCCGGCCATCCTCGGAGCCCTCGGCGTCGAACCACCCGATCGCCTCGCAGCCGATCCGACCTTCTCGGTGACGCCATGGTGACCCGCACCCGGGCGATGATCGCCGCAGGCGTGGCCGTCGCGTTGGTGGCGGCGGCCGTGGTGTTCGCGCTGACGAGGAGCGAACCCGACGAAACGGTTTCGGTCACGACCACGACGACGGTGACCGCGTCGACGACGAGTTCGACCGTTGCTCCGACCGGCGAGATCTACCCGCTCCTGGGCACGCCGGTGCCCGAAGCCGGGCTGGCGAGCGCAGGCCGCCCGGCGCTCGTGGTGAAGATCGACAACGCCGACGGGTCGGCTCGGCCCCAAGCCGGTCTCACCAACGCCGATGTCGTCTACGAGCCCCGGGTGGAAGGGGGCGTCACCCGCTTCCTCACCGTGTTCCACAGCGGCGACGCCAACCCTGTCGGGCCCGTCCGGTCGTTTCGGACCACCGACGTCAGCATCCTGCGGATGCTCGGGAGTCCGCTCTTCGCCTGGCACGGCACCAACGAGATCGCCCGCCTCGAACTCAATGCCGCGGTCGCCAACGGCGAGGTGGTCAACGTCGGCATCGACATCGTGCCGTCGCTCTTCTTCCGTGACGGGGCACGACGGGCGCCCCACAACTCGATGTCGAACACCATCGAACTGTTCAAGCAAGCCCCCGAGGGCGCCGGTCCGCCGCCCCAGCTGTTCACCTACGGCGAACCTTCCGGTGGCGAGCCAGTCAGCGAAGCGAACGTGGAGTACGGCGGCGGCGCCGGAGCAGCGCCGGTGAACTGGTCCTACGACGTCGAGGCCAGGACCTGGAGGCGTTCACAGGCGGGCAGCCCGCACCTCGATGCGTCCGGCCGGCAGGTCGAGGTGAAGAACGTCGTGATCCAGTTCACCGACTACGTGGCGACCACGCAGGTCGACACGACGGGTGCGGCGGTTCCCGAGGCACAGACCGTCGGGGAGGGCGAGGTCTGGGTGCTGACCGAGGGCCAACGCTTCGTGGGTCGCTGGAGCCGTGAGTCGCCGACCGATGTCATCCGCTACAGGTTCGACGACGGTGCACCCATCGCCTTCTCGCCCGGACAGACCTGGGTCAACCTTCCGCCGCCCGGTCGGGCATCGGTGAGCTGAGGCTCAGATCCCGCTCTGGAGCACTCCCGCGGTGAGCTGGGAGCCGTCGATGGGGACGGCGACACACGCTGCGTCGCGGACGCCGAGGTCGGTCCACTCGGCCTCGCCCGGAGCGACGGTGAACACGAGCAGCGATGACTCGTCGAGGGGAGTCCCGACGTACGGCTCGAAGGCCGCGTCGCACAAGGGCTGGGCTTCGTCGAAGATCGGCTGGTTGCCCGGGAACGGGTCGTCGGGTCCTCCGGCGAGGGGCACCTGGGCGATGACCTCGCCGTCGTGGGGCAGCCCGACGCGCTCACCGTCGGTCACCGTCTCGCACTGGGTGAGAAAGATGAGCGAGATGTCCGGATCGTCCTCGGGCACCTCCGAGCGGGTGCACAACCCTGGGGAGAAGCTGACGATGCCGCTCTCGGCGTAGGAGCCGCAGGAGAAGAAGCGGTTTCCGGAGTCCCACTCGACCTCGGTCGGGACGATCGCCTCGAACAGGAGGCCCGAGCCCTCGAGCGCGACTCCGGTCTGTGGTTCGAACTGGCCCTCACACCCGGGGATCGCCTCGATGATGAGGGACTCGAATCCGGGGAAGGTCTCCGGTGTGCTCGCGAACAGCCCTGAGAAGTAGACCGAGCCGAAGAACGGCTCGACACAGGGGACCACGGTGAGCGTGATGTCTCCCGAGACCGACGGGTCGCCGGCCAGCGCGCGGTCGTAGCACCGCTCGGGTTGCAGCGCGGTGATGGCCGTTGCCGGTTCGGCGAGGCACACGATGCGCCGGGAGCCGAACTCCTCCCACTCATCCTCGTCCGACGCGATCACGGTGGCCAGCAGCGGCGGCGTGACCGAGGCGGGGCTCGCCGACTCGAGTTCGGCGTCGCACACGGGTTGGCCTTCGTCGAAGAGCGCATCGCCCCCGGGGAACGGGTCATTGTCGTCCGGCCCGAGCTCGCTCTCGAAGATGAAGTAGACCTCGCCGATGTTGGCGTCGCTGCAGTTGTTGTTGTCGATGTTGCCGCGCACGTCGAGGTTGAGGCAGTCGCCGAGCTCGACATCGAGGATGCTGTCGTCGACCTGGGCGTTGACCTCGGGTGGTTCGGGCTCGTCGTCGTCGCCGCCCGAGGTGGCGACGACGGCGCCGCCGATCAGCGCGAGGAGAGCCACGACTCCGCCGATGATGAAGGGTGTCTTGTTCTTGCCGCCGCCTCCGGTGGGGGCCGCAGCCGCAGGGGAAGCGTGCGCAGCGGCCGGCTGACTCGGAGTGGTCGGCGTGGGTGGTGAGGTGGGTGCGGGGGTCGGCGTCGGCGCGGCCTGGGGTGGTGGTGTGGCGGCGATCGGAATCGGTGCCGCAACGACCGGCGGTGGTGACGCGGCGGGCGCCGGCTGGGCCGGTCGGGGCGGGATCGGTGCGACTGCAGGCGGCGCGAACTTCGACGGGGAGGGACCGGCCAGCTGTTCGTGGGCGTGGATGGCCGCTCCGCGAGCGATGGCGTTCTTCGGGTCCGAGTCGATGGCGACGGGTCGGCCCAGCTCCTGGGTCACCAGGCGACTCACGAGCGGGATTCGGCTCGAGCCGCCGACGAGCAGGACCCGATCGAGGTCGGCGGGCTCGACGTTGGCCGACCGCAGCGTCCGATGGAGAGCGCCGATCGTCTCTTGGAGCAGCGGGGTGATGCGCTGTTCGAACTCGGTTCGGGTCACCCGGATCTGGGTCTCGAAGCCGGGCAGGATCACCGGGATCGTCGCGTCGGTGTCGGTCGAAAGAGCGATCTTGGCGGCGACACATTCCTCGCGCAGCCGCTGCACCGCCGCGCGGACGCTGGGTTGCTGGGGGTCGAGCTGGTCGAATTCGTCGACGATCTGTTCGACCACGAACCCATAGAGCGTGGCGTCGAAGTCGAGGCCTCCGAGGTGCTCGACGCCGTCGGGTTGGCCGATCAGCTCGAACCCGCTGTTGTCGGAGGTCCGGCGCAACAGCGCAGCGTCGAACGTGCCGCCCCCGAGGTCGTAGACCGCGATCACCGCGCCGGGCGACACCGCGCGCGCAGTGGCGTACGCGATCGCCGCCGCCTCGGGCTCGGTGATGGTGACCGTGCGGGGCACCTCGGCCGCCTTGATGGCCTGATCCATCAGCTCGCGGCGGAACGGCCCCCAGTTGGCGGGGTGGGTGATGGTCAGCAGGTCCGGCCGGCTCCCCTCCTGTTCCTCCATCCGGTCGACCACCCAGTCGAGGAGTCGCCCGGTGAGGAGATGGGCTGCGTACGGGGCTCCGCCGATCATCAGCGGCGCGGGGTCGCCCATGCGGCGTTTGAACTCGTGCGCCACCCGATCGGGCTCGGTGGTGAGTCGCCGTCGAGCCGTGTCGCCGGTGGTCATCCCCCCGTCCTCGGCGAAGTAGAGGACAGATGGAACGGTGAACGACGACGCACCCAGCCGCAGCATCTCGACGCGGCCGTCGCGGCTGACCGCGGCAGCCGTGAACGTGGTTCCGAGGTCGATTCCCGCCGTGAACGCCATCGACTGGTTCTACCAGTTCCACTCTCGGGCTTGCGGACAGCAGGGGCGACCCGTGACCAACTCCGGCCGGACGGCCGGTAGCGTGATGTGCCTTGTCACGTCCCCCTCGGCTCCGATTCGCACCCTCGCCGACGGGATACCTGCACATCGGCAGTGCTCGCACGGTGCTGTTCAACTGGCTTCACGCTCGGCGCACCGGCGGCGAGTTCCTGCTGCGCATCGAGGACACCGACCTCGATCGCAATCAGCCCGAGCTCGTCGACAACATCTACGAGATGCTCGAGTGGTTGGGTCTGGGCTGGGATGGCGAGCCGGTCCACCAGTCCGAGCGGTTTCCCGCGTACGCCGAGGCAGCCCGTGCGCTCCTGGCCGACGGGTCGGCCTACTACTGCGACTGCACGGCCGAGGACGTCGACGCTCGGGCCAAGGCACGGGGCGAGGCCGGCTACGACGGGCACTGCCGCGAACGGGGCCTCGAGGCCGGCCCCGATCGGGCGCTGCGGTTCCGGGTCCCCGACGAGGGCACCACCAGCTTCGACGACCTCATCCGCGGCACGCTGAGCTTCGACAACGCGGCGCTCGAGGACTTCGTGCTGCTGCGTTCCAACGGCACGCCCACGTTCCTGCTGGCCAACGTCGTCGATGACGCCTTCCAGGACATCACCCACGTCGTGCGTGGCGAAGAGCACGTCAACGGCACGCCGAAGTACCTGCTCATCGGCGACGCTCTCGGTCTCGGCCATCAGCCTGTGTTCGCCCACCTCCCGGTCCTGGTGAACGAGGAGCGCAAGAAGCTGAGCAAGCGTCGCGACTCGGTGTCGGTGGCTGACTTCCGCGACAAGGGGTTCCTCCCCGAGGCGATCGTCAACTACCTCGCCCTGCTCGGATGGGGACCGAAGGACGACATCGAGATCCGCCCACTCGACGAGATCATCGATCTCTTCCGGCTGGAGGACGTGACCCTCTCGCCCGCCTTCTTCGACGAGAAGAAGATGACCCACATCAACGCCGACTACATCCGCCGGCTCGCCCCCGACGACTTCCTGTCCCGTGTCGAGCCGTTCATGTCGAATCCGGCGGCCATGGAACCGCTCCGACTGCTGGTCGAGCCGATCCAGGGGCGCACCCGGCTGCTCGCCGATGTCGACGGTGCCGTCGACTTCCTGCTCACCGACGATGTCGAGATCGACGAGGATTCCTGGCAGAAGGGCGTCGCGAAGCACGGGGAACGCAGCGAGACCATGCTCGACGGAGTCATCGCCGGCTTCGCGGACATCGAGTGGACCGCGGAGGCCATCCGTGACGTCGTCGAGCAGGTCGGGGTCGAGGCGGGGTTCGTGAACGACGAAGGCAACGTGCAGCTCGGGAAGGCCCAGGCGCCGGTCCGGGTGGCGACCACCGGGCGCAGTGTCGGCCCGCCGCTGTTCGAGGCCCTCGAAGTCCTCGGGCGCGAGCGCACGCTCGATCGGCTCGAGGCGGCGCGCCGACGGCTCTGATGCTTCGTCGACCCGCGCTCCGGACCCTCGCCAAGGTCGCCGCGGTCGCCCTCGCCCTGACCGCGTTCTACGTGGTGGTCACCTTCGTCCAGGTGTGGCACGCCAGCGGCCAGGACGGCGCTCGACCTGCGGATGCGATCATCGTGTTGGGTGCGGCCCAGTACGACGGCGATCCGTCACCGGTGCTCCGGGAGCGACTCGATCACGCGCACGAGTTGTGGAGCGACGACATGGCACCCACGATCGTGGTGACCGGTGGACGCCAGGAGGGCGACCGGTTCACCGAGGCCACCGCGTCCTACAACTACCTGCGCGAGCTCGGCGTGCCCGACGAGGAGATCCTCAAGGAGGTCGACGGCACCAACACCTGGGAACAGCTGGCCGCCAGCGCCCGGTTCCTCGGTGAGAGCGGCATGACCGACGTCATCCTGGTCACCGACGACTATCACGCCTACCGAGTCGAGGCGATCGCCGGCGAACTCGGGCTCGATGCGGCGGTGTCGCCGGTTCGCTCGAGCCAGTCGGCGTCCAAGCGGATCAAGTTGCTGACCAAGGAGACCGCCGCCGTCGCCGCCGGCCGGTTCATCGGGTTCCGACGCCTCGTGAACCTCGACGAAGCGGTGACGTCATGAGGCGCAATGAGTTCTTGACCGATCACCTCGGCCGCTAGTCTCACGATCCGCTCGATCGGGAGTGGTGTAATAGGCAACACAGCTGGTTCTGGTCCAGCCATTGGGGGTTCGAGTCCTCCCTCCCGAACCAATCTCTGAGTACGAACCCGCAGGTCACGGCGTCGTGGTCGTGGGTGAGAGTGGCCGAGAGTCACGAACTGGTCACAACTCCGGCGAACCCGCTCAGGTCAGACGCCGAAGATGGCACCGGCGACCCGCTCCGCCGCGACGCTCTGCATCCCCTGACGGACGTGCTTTCCGGGCCAGGTCGGGCCGATCTCCTCGAGGCCGTCACACACCGGTGATCAAACCGTCGCTCGGCCGGCGAGCCACACTCACCGACGACCAGTTCACACGCGACGACTTCACCGTCGACCCCGAAGCGAACACGGTGACATGCCCGGAAGGTCACACCGTGACCATCGGCTCGGGCGGCCACGCCAACTTCGGGACCCTCCGATGTCGGGACTGCCCGTCACGGGCCCGCTAGGGGCGCTCGACGAGGTCGCGAACGACTGCGCTGTTCGCCTGGCCGAAGCTGAGGCCACCTGTGCAGCCCTTCACGGCGTTGCCGATGCCCGGCTTCGGGTCCGGCTTGCCGGGTCAACTCCAGTGCGCGGCTGGCGGTCGGGTCGCACGCGGACGAGCGCATACAGCGCGAGGCCGGCGACGAGAGCGGCCAGGATCACTCTGCCGTTGCCGGCGAGGCGCTCGAACACGCCTGACCCAGAACGACTTGTCGCCCAGCTGCAGCGTCATCAGACCTGCGGCCACCAGGGTCGCGACCACGACCTCGCGGCGGGCCAGACGTTCATCGGTCATGTCGAGGCGAAGCTACTGCTGCCGCCGCATCAATCGATTTCCGCCCCAACGTACTTGGCCAACTAGATTGTCGGGTTCTCAAGCCCCGTTCGTCTAGTGGCCTAGGACACCAGCCTCTCACGCTGGCGGCACGGGTTCGAATCCCGTACGGGGTACCACGTCGTCTTGCCGGTGGTCCGGCCCGTCACCTGTGGTCGCCGTGCCACCTCGTCAGGACTTCCGTGAGCTGATCGTGAAGCGCCTGGCTCCGGAGTTCGTCTGAGGCTCACCGCGTCTCGGTGACGTCGTGGAAGACGCGACCGCCAACAGCAGACCGTCGCTTCCCTGCACCGGCCTCTGCCGGACGGTGGCGAACCTGAGTGGGGTCGGGTCTGAAGGTGGCCGGTCTGCCCCAGCCCACGGCCAGCTTCCTCGGTCCCGTTGCCGGGTTCGGGCCGGGTCGCGGCAGGCCGGCGATGGCGTACCCTCCCACGATGGTGTTCCCGACGAGCCTGGCCCTGGTGGAGTTCGGCGTGCTCGACGCGGCGTCGCGACCGGCAGACGACGAGTAGGCGCGCGGGGAGGTCGACATGGAACGCACGCTCTACGACGACGAGCACGAGGCCCTGCGTCAGAGCTTCCGCGCCTGGCTCGACGCCGAGGTCGTGCCGAACCACGAGGCGTGGGAGCGCGAGGGCATCGTGCCGCGGTCGGTCTTCGCCGACGCCGGGCGACTCGGGTTCCTGGCCTTCGACGTCGGTGAGGAGTTCGGTGGGGGAGGGGTCGCCGACTTCCGTTTCAACGTGGTGGTCATCGAGGAGGTGCAGGCTGCCGCGGTCAGCGGCTCGGGCCTCGGAATCACGCTCCACAACGACATCTGCCTGCCCTACTTCCTGCGCTACTGCACCGACGAGCAGAAGCAGCGCTGGCTTCCGGGCATCGCCTCGGGCGAACTCATCACCGCCATCGCCATGACCGAGCCCGGGATCGGGTCCGATCTGGCCTCGATGACCACGACGGCCATTCGCGACGGCGATCGCTACGTCGTCAACGGGTCCAAGACCTTCATCACCAACGGCATCAACGCCGATCTGGTGATCGTCGCGGTGAAGACCGATCCCACCCAGCGGCACAAGGGCATGTCCCTGCTCGTGCTCGAGCGTGGCATGGACGGATTCGAGCGCGGCCGGAACCTCGACAAGCTGGGCATGCACGCCCAGGACACCGCAGAGTTGTTCTTCACCGACGTCGAGGTGCCGGTCGAGAACCTGCTCGGCGACGAAGGTCAGGGCTTCGTGCACCTGGTCCACCACCTGCCGCAGGAACGGCTGTCCATCGCCATCGCGGGCGTGGCTGCGGCCAAGGCGGCACTCGGTTGGACCGTCGACTACGTCAAGGATCGGCAGGCCTTCGGTCAACCCATCGGCTCGTTCCAGCACACCCGCTTCGAGCTGGCCGAACTCGCCACCGAGGTCAACGTGGCCGAGAGCTTCACCGACCGGTGCGTCGGCGCCCTCAACGCGGGCACCCTCAGCGCCGAGGAGGCCGCCCAGGCCAAGTGGTGGTGCACCGAGCTCCAGAAGCGTGCCGTCGATCGCTGCCTCCAGCTCTTCGGCGGCTACGGCTACATGCTCGAGTACCCCATCGCCCGCGCCTACGCCGACGCACGGGTCACCACCATCTACGGCGGGACCACCGAGATCATGAAGGAGATCATCGGTCGGTCGATGGGTCTCTAGCGGTACTCGGCCGGGACGGCTCGGACGTAGGCTTCTGCGACATGGCGAAGGGCACGACGGTGGACTGGGCCGACCACGACGGCGTGTTGTTCGACCTGGACGGGGTGATCACCCCGACCGCCGAGGTGCATCAGCGGGCGTGGAGCCACTTGTTCGAGGCGTGGGACTTCACCCAGGACGACTACCTGACCTATGTCGACGGCAAGCCTCGGTACGACGGCGTCCGTTCGTTCCTCGAGGCGCGTGGGCTCAACTTGCCGGAAGGATCACCCGATGATCCTCCCGGGGAAGCGACCATCTGCGCGATGGGCAACAAGAAGGACGCCATGTTCAACGAACTCCTCGAGACCGAGGGTGTCGACGCCTATCCGGGATCGGTCGCCGTCCTCGACGTCCTCGACCGTCTCGGTCGCCCGCAGGCCATCGTGTCCTCGTCGCGCAACGCCCGCGGGGTGCTCGCCGCCGCCGGGATGGCCGACCGGTTCGAGCACGTGGTCGACGGCGTGGTCGCCGATCGCGACGGGCTCGCCGGCAAGCCGGCTCCAGCCATGTTCCTGCGCGCTGCCGACCTGGTCGGTGTCGCCGCCGAGAAGTGTGTGGTCGTCGAGGACGCCAGTTCGGGCGTGGCTGCGGGTGCGGCCGGAGGATTCGGCCTCGTCCTCGGCGTCGATCGCGGTGGCAATCGGGAGGCCCTGCTGGCCAGCGGGGCCCACCTCGTCGTCGACGACCTGGCTGAGACGCTCGCCGAACCTCCTGGGCGCGCCATGAAGATGGACGCGCCATGAAGATCAGGGCCACCGAAGCGGCGCTGCCGAGGCACCGGTTCCCCGTCGAACCCTGGCGACTCGTCGAGACCGAGATCGCCGCCGAGGACCGAGGCCGCACCGAGTCGCTCTTCGCCGTCGCGAACGGCTACCTGGGGATGCGGGCGAACCCGAGCGAGGGCCGAGAAGCGTTTGCCCACGGCACCTACGTCAACGGGTTCCACGAGACGTGGCAGATCCACCACGCCGAGGACGCCTTCGCCTTCGCCAAGACGGGCCAGACCATCGTCAACGCACCCGACGCGAAGCTCATGAAGCTCTACGTCGACGACGAGCCGCTCCTGCTGACCACTGCCGATCTCGATCACTACGAGCGAGTGCTCGACTTCCGGACCGGGCGGTCGCATCGCGAGGTCATCTGGACGACCCCGGGCGGCAAGCGAGTCCGGGTGCGGACCGAACGGATGGTGTGTCTCCAACACCGGCACCTCGCAGTCCTCGAGATCGAGATCGAGATGCTCGAAGGATCGGCGCCGATCGTGGTGTCGTCGCAACTCCTCAACCGCCAGGACGGCGAGGACGAGTACCACGTGAGCTCGGCCGCGCTCGGCGAGGGCGTCGATCCGCGGCAGAGTCGCACGTTCGATCAGCGCGTCCTGGTTCCGCAGCTCCAGTTGCACGACGACGACCTGTTCACCGGCGGTGAGGTGACCCTCGGCTACCGGTGCGCCCGCAACGGCATGACCCTCGCCTGCGGGTATCGCCACGAGATCGAGACGTCGTGCAGCATCACGGCCGAGACCACCGTCGCCCCCGATCTCGCCAAGACCGTGTTCACCGCATGGGCCGAAGAGGGTCAGACCCTCCGGATCACCAAGTTCGTGTCCTACCACTCCTCCCGGGGAGTGCCGGCGACCGAACTGGCCGACCGGTGCCACCGGACCTTGTCTCGGGCGCGCGACACCGGGGTGAAACAGCTCCGAGCCGACCAGGAGAACTGGCTCGAGGACTACTGGCGCCACGCCGACATCGAGATCGACGGCGACCGAGCTGCCCAGCAAGCGGTCCGGTGGAACCTGTTCCAGCTCGCGCAGGCGTCAGCGGGCACCCACGAGCAGGGCATCGCGGCCAAGGCCGTCACCGGCGGCGGCTATGACGGGCACTACTTCTGGGACACCGAGGTCTACGTGCTGCCGTGCCTCGCCTACACCCAACCCGAAGCGGCGCGAAAGCTGCTGCGATTCCGCTGGCGGATGCTCGAGGCCGCTCGCGAGCGGGCCGCCGAACTGAGCGAGGAGGGCGCGCTCTACCCGTGGCGAACGATCAACGGCGAGGAGGCCTCCGCCTACTACGCCGCGGGGACCGCGCAGTACCACATCAACGCGGCGGTCGCGTTCACGCTCGAGAAGTACCTCAACGCCACCGGCGACATCGAGTTCCTCCGGGACGAGGGCGCCGAGATCCTCGTCGAGACGGCGCGCATGTGGGCCGATCTCGGGTTCTACGCCCGCAACGGTGCCGAGCGCTTCCACATCCACGGGGTCACCGGGCCCGACGAGTACACGACCGTCGTCAACGACAACCTGTACACGAACGTCATGGCTCGCTTCAATCTGCGGTACGCGGCGCAGACCGTCGAACTGCTCGAGGAGTGGAGTCCCGACGCCTATGCGGCGTTGCAGCACCGAACGGGCGTGACCACCGACGAACTGGTGGCCTGGCGCCGTGCCGCCGACGCCATGTATCTGCCCTACGACGACGACCTCGGGATCCACCCGCAGGACGAGAGCTTCCTGGCACGTGAGCGTTGGGACTTCGAGCACACGCCTGCCGACAAGTACCCGCTGCTGCTGCACTTCCACCCGCTCGTCATCTACCGACACCAGGTCCTCAAGCAGGCCGACGTCGTGCTCGCGATGTTCCTCCAGGGCCGGCACTTCGACAGGGAACAGAAACGGCGCAACTTCGAGTACTACGACCCGCTCACCACCGGCGACTCGTCGCTGTCCGCTGCGGTGCAGTCGATCGTCGCCGCCGACGTCGGTCATCACGACCTGGCGCTCGACTACTTCGAGCAGGCGCTCTACCTCGACCTCGCCGACACCCACGGCAACACCTGCGACGGCATCCACATCGCCAACGCCGGCGGGGTCTGGGCCAGCCTGGTGCACGGATTCAGCGGCATGGTCGACACCGGGCTGTTGCTCCGCTTCGAGCCGAGGCTCCCGAAACGCTGGAACGAGCTCCGCTACCGGCTTCGGCGCCACGGCTCCGAGGTGCTCGTCAGGGTCGACCACGACGGCTGCACGGTCGAGGTCGCCTCCGGAGAACCGGTACCGATCGAGGTCGACGGGGCCGTGGTGATGGTCGGGCCGGGAGACTCGACGAGGATCGCGTCCTGAACCGACCTGTGCTTGACTGGCGCCATGGCATCGCAAGTCCCGCTGGTCGACTACCTCGAGTTGGGCGATGAGCCCCACCTCGTGGCCAACGAGTGCACCTCGTGCGGTGCGCGGTTCTTCGACCGGCGCAACGCCTGCGCGTCGTGCTTCGGCACCGACTTCACGCGTGTGCGCCTCGGCACCGAAGGCGAGTTGAAGAGCTTCACCATCGTGTCGTTCGCAGCGCCTGGCGTGCCGGTGCCGTTCGTCGCCGGCCTGGTCGACATCGACGGCACGACGGTGCGGGGCAACGTGATCAACACCGAACCCGATCCCGAGCACGTGTCGCTCGGCATGAAGGTCCGGCTCGCCACCCACTCGGTCGGCACCGACTCGAGCGGAACCGAGGCCGTCGGCTTCGGGTTCGAACCGTGTTGATGGCGGTCTGCGCCGCAGCGCCGCTGACGGCTGCTCGCTGGCGCTCCCGACGCCGCCCGACGCCGCCCTCGCATTGATTCTCGACGTGCCCACACGCAAAGGAGACTGACCATGGCTGAAGACATCTGGATCCTCGGGATCAACATGACCAAGTTCGGCAAGCATCTCGACCTCGACGTGGTCGACCTCGCCGCGGAGGCCACCATGGCCGCGCTCGACGACGCCGGCGTGACGATGGGCGACATGGGCATCCTCGCCGCCGGCAACCTGATGGGGATGGGCGGCATCGGTCAGCAGCTCCAGAAGCAGGTCGGTCAGACCGGAATCCCCGTCTACAACGTGTCCAACGCCTGCGCCACCGGCGCCACGGCGCTGCGCACGGCGATCATGGCGGTCAAGGCCGGCGAGTGCGACATGGGCCTGGCGGTCGGGGTCGAGAAGCTCGCCGGCGCTGGTCTGCTCGGCGGTGGTGGCGCGCCGAAGTCCGACGACGACACCTGGGAGCCGAGCGGCCGCTACGGCGCCGTGGCCCCGACCGATGGGCGCATCGGGACCAACACCATGCCCGGCGTGTTCGCCCAGGTCGGGATGGAGTATCTCCACACCCACCAGTACGGCGGGACCCCGTTCGAGCTGTTCGCCAAGATCAGCGAGAAGAACCACTCGCACTCGACGCTCAACCCGTTGGCCGCCTATCAGAAGGCCATGCCGGCCGAGCAGATCATGGAAGACATGATGATCGCCTTCCCGAACACCCGGCCGATGTGCTCGGCCAACTGCGACGGTGCCGCCGCCGCCGTGGTCGTGAGCGACACCAAGCTCAAGACCCTGAGCGCCGAACAGCAGCGGCGTGCGGTCAAGGTGTCCGCGTCCGTGCTGACGTCGGACCCGTACGCCGAAGGCTGCCAGGTCCTCCCCGACGTCAACACGTTGACCCGCATGGCCGCCAAGCAGGCCTACGAGCAGGCCGGTGTCGGTCCCGAGGACCTCGACCTCGTCGAGCTCCACGACTGCTTCGCCACCGCCGAGCTCGTGCACTACGACAACCTGATGCTGTGCGAGGAGGGCGGTGCGGTCGACTTCTTCGAGTCAGGAGCACCGTGGCGTGACGGCGACAAGCCGGTCAACGTGTCGGGTGGGCTGCAGTCGAAGGGCCACCCCATCTCGGCCACGGGCATCGCCAACATCTGGGAGGTCTGTCATCACCTCCGAGGCGAAGCAGGCGACCGTCAGATCGAAGGTGCCCGCGTCGGGTTGGCCCACGTGATCGGACTCGGCTCGGCCTGTGGCGTGCACATCTTGGAGAAGTCGGCCGCCTGACAACTAGAACAGTCGCATGCAGACCCGCGACTCGTTCTTCATCGGTGGCGAGTGGGTGGCTCCGGCCACCTCCGACACCTTCGACGTCATCAACCCGGCCACCGAAGAGGTCTTCGCCCGCGTGCCGGCCGGCGCACCGGCCGACATGGATGCCGCGGTCGCCGCGGCACGGACCGCCTTCGAGGACGGCGAGTGGGCGGGTGCGACCCCCGAGGATCGGGCCGATGCCATCGCCCGTCTCTCGGCCGCCATCCAGGTGCGGGCCCAGGACATCGCCGAGTGCATCACCTCCGAGAACGGCTCGCCCGCCTCGTGGTCCCTGATGGGCCAGGTGTTCGCGTCGACGATGGTGCTCGACGCCTACGTCGACATCACCAAGAACCATCCCTGGGTCGAACAGCGCCAGGGTGCGCTCTCACCCGTCTCGGTGCGGCAGGTCCCCGTCGGCGTCGCCGCCGGCATCGTTCCGTGGAACGCTCCGCTGTTCATCTCGGTCCTCAAGCTCGGTCCGGCCCTCGCCACCGGCTGTTCGATCGTGTTGAAGGCGGCACCCAACACACCGCTCGATCCGTACTTCCTCGCCGAGGCCGTGCAGGAGGCCGGCATCCCGGCCGGGGTGGTCAACATCGTCGCCGCCGACCGCGAAGCGAGCGAGTACCTCGTCCGTCACCCGGGCGTCGACAAGGTGAGCTTCACCGGTTCCACCGCCGCCGGCCGCAAGATCGGCGCCATCTGCGGCGAGCAGCTCAAGGGCTGCACGCTCGAGCTCGGCGGCAAGTCGGCGGCCATCGTGCTCGACGACGTCGACCTCGACGCCGTGATGGGCGACCTGCTCGGTTCGGGCCTGATGAACAACGGTCAGGTCTGCGGTTCGCAGAGCCGCATCCTCGTGTCGAAGGCCAGGTACGACGAGGTCACCGACGCCATCGGCCAGGCCATGGCCGCCATGCCGGTGGGTGACCCCACCGATCCGGCCACCGCCATCGGGCCGCTGGTCAACAAGGCACAGCACGACCGGGTGCTCGGGTACCTCGACATCGGCAAGCAGGAGGGGGCCAAGGTGGTCACCGGCGGATCGGGACGACCCGCCGGACTCGACACTGGCTACTACGTCGAGCCGACCCTGTTCGCCGACGTCGACAACTCGATGCGTATCGCCCGCGAGGAGATCTTCGGGCCGGTGCTCTCGGTCATTCCCTACACCGACGAGGCCGAGGCCGTCGCCATCGCCAACGACTCGGACTACGGCCTCTGCGGCTCGGTCTGGTCGACCGACATCGATCACGCCACCGAACTGGCCGCCACAGGTGCGCACCGGCACGATGACCATCAACAGTCAGATGATCCTCGACATGAAGAGCCCGTTCGGCGGCTTCAAGTCGTCCGGTGTCGGCCGCGAGCTCGGGCCCGAAGGTCTCGCTCCCTACGTCGAGTACCAGAGCATCATCGTTCCTGGCTGATGATGGCGGGGACCTCGGCGAAGCTGGTCGCCACCTCGTAGCCGTCGGGCCGCTCGGCCTCGTGCACGACCTCGTGATCCCAGGTGTACTCGTACTCGATGTGGATGGCCTGCCCGCCGATCCCGAGGACCGGCAGCACGTCGCTGCGGACCGAGTTGCCGACCATGGTGAAGTCGGCCGGGTCGATGCCGTGGCGGCCGAGGGCGGCGCGGTAGGTCGCCTCGTCCTTCTCGGCGATGATCTCCACGCCGTCGACGACGTCGGCCAGGCCGCTCCGGGCCACCTTGGTCTCCTGGTGCAGCAGGTCGCCCTTGGTCACGATCACGAGGCGATGGCCGGCCGCTGCGAGCGCAGCGATCCCGTCCTCGACGCCGTCGAGGAGTTCGACCGGGTGACCGAGGACCTCCTTGCCGAGGTCGATGATCTGCTGGATGTCGGTCCCAGCGACGGCCCCGTCGGTCATCTCGATGGCGGTCTCGATGAGCGACAGGGTGAACCCCTTGACGCCGTAGCCGAACAGCTCGAGGTTGCGCCGCTCGGTCGCCATCAGGCGATCGTGGAGCTCGGTGGTGTCGATGTAGGCCGCGAGGAGCTCGTCGTAGCGGCGCTGCCGCGTCGACGAAGTGGCGCTCGGAGTGCCAGAGCGTGTCGTCGCCGTCGAGCCCGATCCACGTCGTCATCGCATCAGCATCACGTGATCGGGTGGCCGAGGCGATTCGGCGGGACCTTCTTCGGCGGCTGACGCCGCTCGGGGAGCACGGCGAGGAGGGCTCTCGTCTCCTTCGCCACCGCGACCACCGCCGACTCGAACGGGGCGACCACCTCGCCCTTGGGGTGGCGGATGCCGCTCACCTTGCGGATGAACTGGCGGGCCGATGCTTCGATCTCGTCGTCAGTCGCCGGCGGTTCGAGCCCTCGCAGCTCCAGAATCGATCGGCACATGCACGCGGTCCTTTCGCCAGGCGGCTTCGGCTCGTCCCATCTTGGTCGATGGCGGGCCGTCGACGAAGGGCCAGATCTCCTCGGCCATCGCCCGCCAGTTCGCGGTCGCCTCGAGCTGGCCGAGCAGGGAGAACAGGCCCAGGTTGATGCGCTGGATGATCACGAACTCGGGCGGGACGTTCGCGGCCTTCATGATGTCGCCGTGCGGACCACTGGGGTCGAAGAAACGCCGAACCATCTCCGACGCGTACTCCGAGTCGATGGTCGAGACCTCGTCGGTCATGACGAACTCGTAGAAGTGCCGGAAGTAGGCCAGGATCTGCTCGTCGGACACGGCAAGGCCCGGTTCGAGGATGCCGTAGTCCTCGACCAGCGCCCGATAGCCGGCGATGTCCTTGTCGAGGACCATGGCTCTGATCATCTTGCCGAACCGATCCATCTCCTCGTCGGTGAAGTGCTTGACCAGGCCGAAGTCGAGGAACGTGACCCGCCCGCCGGGGAGGAAGAGGTAGTTGCCCGGGTGCGGGTCCCCGTTGAACGCACGCATGCGATAGAGCCCGCGGAACACGAAGCGGAAGATCGTCTCGGCCGCCAGGTTGCGTTCGGTGGGCGACCACGTCTCCATCTCGGCGAACGGCACGCCCTCGGCGAGTTCGGTCGTGAGGACCCGTTCGGTCGAGAGCTCGCGGAGCACGTCGGGCACATGGATGGTCGGATGGCCTCGATAGGCATCGGCGAACATCTGCTGGTTGTCGGCCTCGAGGCGGTAGTCGAGCTCCTCGACCAGTCGCTCCTTGATCTCGGCCACCATCGGGCCCGGGTCGAGCCCGGGAAACACCATCCGGAAGGCCCCGAACACCAGGTCGGTGTTGTCGAGGTCGGCACGGATGGCCGCGCCGACCCCGGGGTACTGGATCTTGACGGCCACGGCCCGCCCGTCACGCGTGATGGCACGGTGCACCTGCCCGATCGAGGCCGCAGCGATCGGATGCGGATCCCACTCGGCGAAGATCTCGTCGGGCGGGGCACCCAACTCGTCGGCCACCATGTCCGCGGCCAGCTCGGGGCTCATCGGCGGCGCGTTCGACTGGAGGTCGGCGAGTGCGCTCCGCACGTGTTCGGGCATGCCCTGATCGAGGTAGCTCGCCATCTGGCCGAGCTTCATCATGGCGCCCTTCATGTGTCCGAGCGTCTCGGCGACCTGCGCAGCCGTCTTGAGCTCGAATGCGGTGTCGAGCACCTCGCGGTGCTCTGCGCTGGCGAACACCCGCCGGGCGCGATGAACCGCGTAGTTGCTGCCGGCCTGAGTGCCGAGCCGGGCAACTGCTGCGGTTCGTCGTCGACGCCCATGGAGCGACACCGGTCGGTGCGGTCCGGAGGTCGTGCGGGGACCTGATCCCAACCGCCGGGCGACGACGATGGTCACCGCCACGCCGGCGGCGAGAGCGAGGACCCGAGAGGTGCGCATCGGGTGAGCGTACGGGAATGGACCGTTTGGTCGATGGGTCGCTCCTGCTCTACAACGCTCGGGTGGCGGTCGTCCTCGCGCTGGCGTCGGCGCTCACCTTCGGTGCCGCCGACTTCTGCGGAGGCCTGGCGGCCAAACGGTCCCATGCCGTTGCCGTGGCCGGGTTCAGCCAGCTCGCCGGCGGACTCGTGCTGGTGCTCACGCTCCCGCTCTGGGGCGATCCGATCGCGGGAACCGACGACCTGCTTCGCGGCGCGGCCGGCGGCCTGTGCGGCGCAGTCGCCCTCTCGTCGTTCTACGGCGCGCTCGCCGGCGGGAAGATGTCGGTGGTCGCACCCACCACCGCCGTCATCTCCGCGGCCGTGCCGGTGTTCGCCGGCCTGCTGTTCGGCGAACGCCCGGCAACCCTCGCCCTGGTGGGAGTCGGGCTCGCACTCCCGGCCATCGGGCTGGTGGCCTCGGCCGCGGATGCGGCCTCGACACGGCCCCTCGGGTCGACCTTCCTCGAGCGCCCACTCGTGGGATCGGTCTTCGCCGGCGTGGGATTCGGACTCTTCTTCGTGGTGCTCGACGGGACCGACGACGCCTCCGGAGTCTGGCCGCTGGTGGCCGCCCGCATCGTGTCGGTTCCGCTCCTGCTCTCGTACGGAGTCGTACGCCGACGGCTCTTCGTGGCCCGTGCGTCAGTGCGCCTCATCGCCATCGCCGGCGTCCTCGACATGGCAGCGAACGTGTTGTACCTGCTGGCGGTGCGCCGCGGCCTCTTGTCGGTCGTGGCCGTGCTCGCAGCGCTGTATCCGGTGTCGACCGTCGTCCTCGCCCGGGTCGTGCTGCACGAGCGGCTCAGCCGCTCGCAGGCCGTCGGGATCTCGGTGGCGATGCTCGCGGTCGCGGCCGTGGCGCTCGCGTAGTGTCAGCCGCCATGCGTGCGCTCGTCACCGGTGCGACCGGATTCCTCGGAAGTCACCTGGCCCGCAGGCTTGCCACCGACGGCCACGACGTCCGCGTCCTGGCGCGGTCGACGTCCGACCTGAGTCGCCTCCGTGAGGTTCGTCACGAGGTCTCGACCGGCGATGTCACCGATCCGGTCTCGTTTCGGGCTGCGGCGGTCGGGACGGACGTGGTGTTCCACTGCGCGGCGATGTACGAGATGGGCCCGGCCGATCCGAGTCGCATGGAAGCGGTCAACATCGACGGTGTCGAGGCGGCGATCTCGGCCTCGGTCGACGCCGGCGCGACACTCATCCACGTGAGCAGCGTCACCGCCAACGGTCCGACCGGAACGACCGTGAGGGACGAGTCGTACTGGGCCGACACCGAACCCCTGACCCACTACGAGCGGACGAAACGCGATGGGCACCTGGCGGCGCGCCGAGCCGCTGAGGCCGGGGCCGACGTCCGCATCGTGTCGCCGGGCGGAATCTACGGCCCCGGAGACACGTCCACCCTCGGGAAGATGATCGAGCGGTACATGACCACGCCGAGCCCCATCGGCTGGCGGCCGCTGGGCATGCAGAGCACGGTCAACGTCGACGATGCCGCAGATCTGCTGGTTCGGGTGGCCGAACACGGTGCTGCCGGAGGTGAGTACCTGGCGTGCGCCCAGGCGGTGACGTTTCGTGAGTGGTTCGCCGAGATCGCCGGCGCCGCGAGCCGCCGGCCCCCGTTCCTCAACATGGGTGACCGCACGCTCCGGGCGGCCTCGCGCGTCGCCCGGGCGGTCAGACCCGTGCTCGGCCAGCGCGGGCCGATGGTGTCGGAGTACCTGGCCACCATGGGCTGCGACTATGCGTTCTCGGGCGACAAGGCTCGTCGCGAACTCGGGTGGGCGCCGGTCGATCTCGCTGACGGGATGCGCGCCTACGCAGCGGCGATCGGCGCCGCCCGCTCTCAGAGGTCGAGGGGATAGGCGCCGTCGCGAAGCAGGTGCCGTGCTCGGCCGGGGCCCGAGCGGCCCGTTGCGACGAAGGAGTGACAGGAGCGGGTATGGCCGGGGCCCGAGCGGCCCGTTGCGACGAAGGAGTGACAGGAGCGGGTATGGCCGGGGCCCGAGCGGCCCGTTGCGACGAAGGAGTGACAGGAGCGGGTATGGCCGGGGCCCGAGCGGCCCGTTGCGACGAAGGAGTGACAGGAGCGGGTATGGCCGGGGCCCGAGCGGCCCGTTGCGACGAAGGAGTGACAGGAGCGGGTATAGCGGGGAGCTGCGAGACCTGGCCCTTCCGCGCAGCTCCCCAGTCAGTCGGCGATGTCCTCGACCTTCTCGGCTGCCCGGTTGATCTTCCGCTCGGCCTTGCGCTGAAGGCGCCTGGTCCGGAAGCGACCTCGATTCCAGGCCCGATCGAGCTTGCGCTTGGCCTTCCGGGCGGCGCGTTCGACTCGACGGCGCGCCTTCTTGGTGGACCTCACGGCCTTGCCGCGGGCTTCCTCGGCCCGGTCGATGACGTTGTCCATGACCTCGTCGGCCAGGTCGGCGACCGCGTCGATGGCTTCCTCGGCCCGCTGCTTGCGTCGTCCCATGAGAGCTCCTTCGTGCGAGAGCCAGAGAGCCTAGAGGTCCGACGAATCGTCGGGGCGATCGTCCGCGGTCAACTTCGGCTGGATCGGCGCCGATTCGGAGCGCTCGGAGGTGGCGGCCCGATCGACCACCTGCTGCTCGAGGTACTCGGCGGTGAACTCGACCTGACTGCTCACCCAGTCGAGCTCTCCTTCGGCCGTCCGCTCTCGGGCATCGATGCGCTCGATCGTGTCCCGTTTGCCGTAGATGACCGCGACGTCGCCGTCGTGGAGGCGGGACTCCCGGTTCGGGGCACCGACCCAGCGCCCATCGGCTCGCTCGATCCCGAGGACCAGCACACCCTCGGCGGCGAGGTCGAGGGCGCCCAGCGGCACGTCGCAGAGCCAGTCGCCCTCGTCGACCTCGATCTCGCCGACCACCCATTGATCAGCGAGCCGCAGCAGCCCCGCGTAGTCGCGCACGTCGAGGTCGGTGAATCGGCGAAGCGCACGTTCGATGACCCGGGACATCGCCCGGTCGACGATCTGGCTCGCGGCGAAGCGCCAGAGGAGCACCAGCCCGAGGGTGAGGATGGTGAGGCGGAGCGCAGCATCGCCCGAACCGGTCACGGCGTTGAAGGAGAGCAGCAGGGCAGCCAGGCCCGAGACGATCCCGGCGTTCCCGAGCAGGATCAGCGACATGATGACCCGGCGCCGCACCGGGTGGTTCACCACCGTCTCGGACTCCGTCGTCGTGAACCCGGTTCCGCTGAAGGCCGAACGGGCCTGGAACCGGGCCGATTCGCGAGACATGCCGGTGAGCGTGAGCATCACCGTCGCCACCCGGGTCACGAGCAGCGAGAAGATGACCGTGAGGAAGACGACGAAGACGGCGATCATGGTCGATCTGGATGGTACGTCCCCGCGAGGTCACACCAGCGCGAGCAGGTCAGGCGCGTTCGAGGATCAGCTCGAACTCGAACTCTCCTGCATTCTCGATGCTCACGACCCGCCCTGCGCTGGGTGCGGTGATGTCGTAGTCGCTGAGCACGACGGGAGCGCTGCCCACCACGAGGAGGTTCGGGCCGGCGATCTGGGCATCGACGGCGACCTCGACGGGCCGTTGCCGATTGGTTCGCTTGGCCATGGGGCAATCTGCCGCGTCTACCGTCTTCGTGTGCCTCGCGACCTCGCCACACTCGTCGATCCCGCGCACACAGCCGTGGTGACCCAGGAGTGTCAGAACGGCATCATCGGAGTCGATGCCGCCCTGCCGGTGCTGGCCGACCAAGCCCGTCAGTCGATGCTCCCGGCGGTGGTGCGCCTGGTGTCGGCAGCCCACCAGCACGGCGTCCAGGTGGTGCACTGTCTCGCCGCCCGCCGGGCCGACGGACGTGGGTCCAACACCAACGCCCGGCTGTTCATGGGGGTGCGCAAGGCGCCGGTCGAGCTGTTCCCCGGGTCCTTCGAAGCGGAGCTGGTCGCCGACATCCCTCGCGACGACCGCGATCTGGTGTCGACCCGTCTCCATGGCCTCGGTCCGATGGCCGGCACCGATCTCGATGCGTTGCTCCGCAACCTCGGCGTTCGGACCGTCATCGGCGTGGGTGTCTCGGTCAACGTCGCCATCACCAACCTCGCCATGGATGCGGTCAACCTCGGCTATCAATTCGTGCTGCCGGTCGATGCGGTCGCCGGAGTGCCGGAGTCGTACGCCGACGCCGTCATCGAACACACGCTGTCGTTGCTGGCCACCGTGACCGACGTCGATGCGGTCGTCAGCGCATGGGCCCAGGACTGAGGGACCGTCAGCTTTGGCTAGGTTGCCGCCCGTGACCACCGACAGCGACGAGTTGCGAGCGGTCGACGGTCGGGTTCCCGGGCGGCGCGGCATGGCGACCCGTCAGCGTTTGCTCGACGAGACGGCGTCGCAACTGGCCACGTCGTCGTTCCGTGACCTCAAGGTGATCGACATCGCCCGCGACGCCGGCACGTCGCCGGCCACCTTCTACCAGTACTTCGTCGACATCGAGAGCGCCGTGCTCGCGTTGGCCGAGCAGACCGTCGAGGAGAACCCGCTGGTCCAGGTGATCGAGGCGTCGCCGTGGACGCCTGAGGAGGCCTTCGCCTCGTCGTCCGCGACCGTCGACACCTTCCTCAACTTCTTCGACGAGTTCCAGCCGGTGCTCCGCGTCGTCGACCTGGCCATGTCCGAAGGCGACGACCGATTCCGTGAGCTCCGCGCACGGCTGCTCAGCCCCGCAGCCCAGGCGATGGCCGAGGTCGTTGCCCGGCACCAGCAGGCCGGCCGGCACGCCCCCGACATCGTCCCCCTCGCCCACGCGAGCGTGCTGGTCACGATGCTCGCCCACATCGGCGGCCGTCGATCCGCGTTCGAACAATGGGGCATCGGCTCGGCCGATCTCCAGAGCTCGCTCGTCCGACAGGTGTGCTGGGGCGCCACCGGACTCAGCCCCCAGGAGTGAACCAACCATGACCCTCGCCTTCGGTCTCCAGCTGCCGATCCAGTCCCAGTCATCGATCTATGTGCGGCCGTGGGAGCGCGACGCAGGCCCCGACGAGCTGCGGCAGGTCGCCGTCGCCGCCGATGCAGCCGGCTTCGACTACGTCGCGGTGTGCGACCACGTCGCGATCCCGTCGGCCCAGGCCGATGCGATGAGCACCGGGTGGTACGACACCGTGGCCACCCTGGGCTTCCTCGCAGCCGCCACCGAGCGGGTGCGCCTGCTGTCGCACATCTACGTTCCGATCTATCGGCATCCGCTCCAGGTCGCCAAGAGCTTCGCCACGCTCGATCACCTGTCCAAGGGCCGGGTGGTGATGGGTGTCGGTGCCGGACACGTCGAAGGGGAGTTCGAGGCGCTCGGAGTCGACTTCGGTCGCCGAGGCAAGTTGCTCGACGAGTCGATCGACGCGATCCGGGCTGCGTTCGGCGACGAGTTCGCCTCCCACAGCGGTGATGAATGGTCCTTCGACGGTCTGGGCCAGCGGCCTCGCCCGGCCCAGGACGAGCTACCGATCTGGGTTGCGGGGTCGTCGAAGCCGGCGATGCGTCGCGCCGCCTTGCGGGGCAACGGATGGTTGCCGCAACGGACGACCCTTCCCGACCTCCCGGCCGCCTACGACTTCATCCGGGCCGAGCGCGAGGCGGCTCGACGTGACGGCCCGTTCACGCTCGGGTCGTTGTGCGGCGACCTGTACGTCGGTGAGGCCGACTGGGACGTGCCGGAGCACACCTTCGCCGCTCCTGCGGAGAAGCTCGCCCGCTTTCTCGGCAAGTTCGCCGCCGCCGGCGCCGATCAGGTGCAGGTGCGATTCCCGTCGCAGTCGGTGGGCGAACTGGTCGACCAGATCGGCCGGTTCGGTGCCGAGGTCGGCCCGTTGCTCGCTCATGTGGAGGATGTCTGATGTTGCTCGAAGGACGAACGGCCATCGTGTCCGGCATCGGTCCGGGGATGGGTCGCGACATCTCCCTGGCATTGGCAGAACAGGGCGCCGACCTGGTGCTCGGGGCCCGCACGCTGGCCAAGTGCGAGGCCGTGGCTGCCGAGGTGGAGGCGCTGGGCCGGCGGGCGATCCCGGTCGAGCTCGACATCACCGACCGGGCGAGCTGCGACGCCGCCGCACAGACCTGTCTCGACGAGCTCGGCTCGATCGGTGTGCTCGTCAACAACGCCTACCACGGCGGCACGAACACGGCGTTCGCGGACGACGACCTCGACGAGTGGCGGGCGACCTTCGAGGTGAACACGTTCGGCACGCTGGGCATGACCCAGGCGGTCGTGCCGGCGATGAAGGCGGCCGGGGAGGGTCGGATCATCATGATCAACACCATGTCGACGGTCCGGATCGCCGAGGACTACGGCGCCTACGCGGCGTCGAAGAACGCCCTGGCTGCGGCGACCAAGACCCTGGCCGTCGAACTGGGGCCGTTCGGCATCCGGGTCAACGGTGTCCACCCGGGCTACATCTGGGGTGGGCCGGTCGAGTTCTACTTCGAGTACCTCGCCAAGGAGCGGGGGGTGACCCCGCAGGAGGTCTACGACGAGGTGGCCGACGAGACCTGCCTGAAGTATCTGCCCCACTCCAGCGAGATCGCCGGGTCGGTGGTGTTCTTCGCCAGCGATCTGTCGAAGCCGGTCACCGGACAGGCGCTGCACGTCAACGCCGGGCACTTCCTGGTCTGAAATGATCCAGCTCGTCGCCTTCCTCGTGCGGAACCCTGCGCTCACGCGAGGAGTTCGAGACCCACTGGCGCGAGATCCACGGGCCGCTGATCCGCGACACGCCCGAGCTCGCCCGCCACCTCGTCCGCTACGAACAGCACCCTCCCGACCGTGGCCTCACTGCGGTCGGCGGAGACTGGGACGGCGTGGCCCTCCAGTGGTTCGCGTCGGCCGATGCGTTCCTGGCCTTCGTCAGCGAGCCGGCGTACGCCGAGGTGCTGCAACCCGATGAGCACTTCCTGCTCGACATCGACCGGGTCGAGGTCATGTTCGTGACCGAGGGGCGGCTCGTGATCGGCGACGAGGAGTGACCGGCCTGCTCGACGGCCACCGGGCGATCGTCACCGGTGGTGCGCACGGCATCGGAGCCGCGATCGTCGGGCGATTCGAGGCCGAGGGGGCAACCGTCGGCGTCATCGACCGCGACGACGATGCGCTCGCCGAGAGCTCTCGGCCCTCGGTCACGTGCGATGTCGGTGACGGCCCGGCGCTCGCGTCGGCGACGGCCGACCTCATCGGCGCGCTCGGCGGCCTGTCGATCCTCGTGAACAACGCCGGCACCGGCATGGCCGCCCGGTTCGACGACTACACCGACGACCAGTGGCACCGGCTCATGGCCGTCAACCTCGACGCCGCGTTCATCACCATGCGCGAAGCGCGGACCGCCCTCTCCAGCAGCGAAGGCGCCTCGATCGTGAACGTCGCGGGCCTCACCGCGAGCCGCCCCAATCGCGCCGAGGCGCCCTACAACGCGGCCAAGGCCGGGCTGGTGGCCCTCACCAAGACCGCGGCGCTCGAGTTCGGCCCCACGATCCGGGCCAACTCGGTGTCGCCGGGCTATGCAGCCACCACGCTGACGGCGCCGCTGGTCGACGACCCCGACCTGCGGGCCCGGATCACCGAGAGGATCCCGGCCGGGAGGATCGCCGACGCTGCAGAGGTCGCTGCGGTCGTCACGTTCCTCGCCTCACCGATGGCCAGCTACGTGACGGGCATCGACATGGTGGTCGACGGGGGCGCCAGTCTTCCCAGCCATCAGGCCGACGACCTGATGAAGGCATTCACCGACTGACGAGACCTGGCAGACCGTCGATCGAGTGCGCGTTCTTCGCTGCCTGGTACTCGGCGACGCCGTCAGGTCCCCGCTTGTCGGCCCAGTCCTCGAGCATGCCCCGGTCGGCGACGAAGTCCATCTGCGGCACGCCGTAGCCGCACGAGGTGGTGACCCGGCGCAGGCGGACTCGGATGACGCTGCGAACCGACGGCAGGGCACCGAGGTCCGACGGGAACCGGGAGACGAGATCGTCGAAGTCGGCGTGGCCGGGTCGCACGGCCTCGCCTTCGCCGTAGAGCCGAAGCAGCAGCGGCTTGTCGCCATAGGAGCAGAACAGCAGCGTGATCCGGCCGTTCTCGCCCAGATGGGCGATGGTCTCGACACCGGAGCCGGTGAGATCGAGGTAGGCGACGGTGGTGTCGTCGATCACCCGGAACGAGTCGAGTCCCTTCGGCGAGACGTTGACGTGGCCGTCGGCCGCCAGCGGCGCCGACGCCACGAACCAGAGTGGCTGGGCCTCCGCGAACTCGATGAGGTCCGGACGGAGTCGGTCGAGGAGCAGTCCCATGCGGTGACGTTACGGCCAGACTGGAGCGTGGACGAGCGACTTCTGACCGGCGACGACGGCGTCACCCGATGCTGGTGGTGCGGTGACGACCCCGACTACGTCGCGTATCACGATCGCGAGTGGGGACGACCGACACGAGACGAGCGCGAGGTCTTCGAACTCCTCAACCTCGAGGGGTTCCAGGCCGGACTGTCGTGGATCACCGTGCTTCGCAAGCGTCCTGCGTTCCGGACGGCCTTCGACGGTTTCGAGATCGCGACGGTGGCGGCGTACGGCGAGCCCGAGATCCAGCGCCTGCTGGGCGACGCAGCCATCATCCGCCACCGCGGCAAGATCGAGGCCACGATCTCGAACGCTCAGGCGACGCTGGCGCTTCACGACCAGGGTACGTCGCTGTCCGAGGTGGTGTGGTCCTTCGCCCCCGAACCTCGCGGCCGTCGCATCGCCGCCCATGAGGTCCCCAACGACACACCCGAGTCGCACGCGCTGTCGTCCGAGCTCAAGCGCCGGGGCTTTCGGTTCGTGGGACCGACGACGGTCTATGCGTTCATGCAGTCCGGCGGCCTGGTCGACGACCACGTCGACGGCTGCCATGTGCGCATCTGAAGCTCAGTTGCACCAGGTCGGCGATTAGCCTCGCCCCGGCATGACCGATTCGTTCCTTCCCCGACTCGAAGCGGTGCTCGACGAGCGCCTGGCCGAACAGCCCGTCGGCTCCTATTCGCTCACCCTGCTCACCGATTCGGTGGCGGCCCGGCGCAAGATCATGGAGGAGGCGTTCGAGCTGTGTCTCGAACTCGGCGCCGAAACGGTCGACGTAGGCCGGACCACCGAGGAGGCCGCTGACCTGGTCTTTCACCTCATGGCAGGTCTCGTCGGCGCGGGCGTGCCGTGGGCCGGCGTCGAGGCCGAGCTCGAGCGACGGCACCGATGACCGCTCGGGTCGCCGTGCCGTCGAAGGGACGGTTGCGTGACGAGGTGCTCCGCCTGCTGACCGACGCCGGGTACGCGGTCAGCGGCCTGCGCGGCCGGGGGAGCGCCGCCCGTCTCGATGGGCTCGAGCTGATCGAGATGCGGCCCAAGGACGCCGCGGCGGCGCTCGCAGCCGAGGCGCTCGACGGAGCCTTCATCGCCACCGACATCGCCCTCGAGTACGCCATCGACTCGCTTCCGAGCCGTGAGCTCGGTTTCGCCAGATCGGACCTCATCGTCGCGAGTCGCGACGAGGACGGCCACCGCACGCTTGCCGACCTGGCGGGCGCCGTGGTGGCCACGCACATGCCGAACCTGACCCAGCGCCACTTCGACCAGGCGGGCGTGGAGGTCCGGGTCATGGCCATGGGCGGCTCGCTCGAAGGTGTGTGCGCAGCGGGAATCGCCGACGCCATCGTCGACAACTCCGAGACCGGCACGAGCCTGCGGCAGAACCACCTCAGCCAGGTCGAGCTCATCGCCACCTGTCAGGCAGAGTTCGTTCACCGTCCGGGACTCGACGTGCTGGCCGATCTCGAGCTGCGACTCGAAGCCGTGCTCGCCGCTCGGCGCCACCGCTACGTGATGCTGCATCTGTCGGAGTCACAGGTCCCGGCGCTCGTCGAGTTGTTTCACGGCCTCGAGTCGCCGACTGTGCTCCCGCTCGCCGGTCGCGACGATCTGGTGGCCGTCCACTTCGTCGCCAAGACCGGCGAACTGTGGCAGCGGCTCGCCGAGCTGCGGACACTCGGCGCGACCGGCATCGTGGCCCTGCCCACCGGCGCCCTGCTCCCATAGTCGGTTCCTTGCTGCTGAATGACCACCAGGTGGTCATTCAGCAGCAAGGAATCCTGGAGGTGCCGCTACCAGAGTTGGTCGGTGTAGGTGTCGGTGCCGGGGATGGTGGGCTTGAACGGGCCCGACCAGAGCACGGTCCCGATGCCGTCGGCTTCGAGGCGCTCGCACGCGGCGGCGTGGGCATCCCAGACTTCGTGGGGGCGCTCGTCGTGGAACGACAGCACCAACGTGCGGGTGTCGAGGCCGTCGACGCCCTTCTGTGACACGGGTGCGCCCTCGGGCAGCGGGATGGGCTGCAGCCCGAGGTTGAGGCCGGCGGCGCCGGTGGATTCGAGCCAGGCCTTGATCGACTCGTCGTCGCCGGCGCCGGCCCACTGCACGAAGGTCGCCGTCATCGTCTCGTAGGGGTGGTCGAGGGCCAGTTCGGGCGGCACCTCGCTGGTGGGTGAGCCCGACCAGAGGTAGCGATAGAGCAGCGTGTGCACATGGTCGCGTTCGGGGAACATGCGGCCGTTCTCGTGGAGCCACTTGACCTGGCGCAGTCCCCAACCGAAGTGCTCGTCGTGCTTGCCGTCGAGGACCCAGTAGACGGCCAGGTAGGTGCCGGGATCGCCGTCACCGAACAGGTCGGGCTCCGATCCGATGCGCATGGCCTTCAGGTCGGCGGTCGCCACCCAGCGTCGGCCGGCGAACAGCCACGGACCGACCATGCACCCGGCGTAGAAGTGATCGCGTTCGTACCAACGGTTGTAGGCGACTTCGTGACCTCGGTGCGGCTCGACCAGCGTGAACAACGCACTTCCCAGAACCACGTCTCCGCCGACATCTGTCATCTTGCGTTCCCCGGGCACGCAGCCCACCGTTGGCCGGCCTCCTCGTGCCGCGTCGACCTCGTATCGGGGGCTCTCCTCGATCGGTCCATGATCTCGACCGTAGCCGGAGAGATCTGACGGTGTGTCAGATTCGGAGTTACGATGCAGCACATGCTGATCAACTGCGAGCTCGACGAGGCACGAGGAGAGCGGCCACAGACGGCCTCCGTGGCCGGGGAACAGCTCTGATGGAACACGAGCTTCCCCTGATCATCTCGGTCGACGACCACGTCATCGAGCCGGCCAACGTCTGGCAGGATCGCCTTCCGCAGAAGTACCGAGACATCGGCCCTCGGGTGATCCAGGAGCGGGGCAACATGAGCTTCGTCGGTGGGAACTTCACCTACGAGCCCGACCCCGAAGGCCAGCTCGCCGACTGGTGGCTCTACGAGGACAAGCGGGTTCCGCAGACTCGGTTGTCGGCCGCGGCCGGATTCGACCGCGACGAGGTCAAGGTCGTCGGCATCACCTACGACGAGATGCGCGACGGGTGCTACGACCCGGTGGCCCGCCTCGAGGACATGGACGTCAACCACGTCGAAGCATCGTTGTGCTTCCCGAGCTTTCCCCGGTTCTGCGGCCAGACGTTCATGGAGGCGTCGGACCACGATCTCGCGTTGCTGTGCGTGCAGGCCTACAACGACTGGATGGTCGACGAGTGGTGTGGCGATTCGAACGGGCGCCTCATCCCGCTGTGCATCATCCCGCTCTGGGATGCCGACCTCGCCGCCGCCGAGATCCGCCGGAACGCCGAGCGGGGCGTGCGCGCCGTCTGCTTCAGCGAGATCCCGCCCTACCTGGGGCTGCCGTCGGTGCACGAGGAGAACGGGTACTGGGAGCCGTTCGTCCAGGCGTGCGAGGAGACCGGCACGGTCATCAACATGCACATCGGGTCGTCGTCGAAGATGCCCTCGACATCCGACGACGCTCCGGCGGCGGTCGGCTCGACGCTGACGTTCAACAACGCCATGGCATCGATGGCCGACTGGCTGTTCTCGGGCATGCTCGAGAAGTTCCCGAGCGTCAAGCTCGCCTACAGCGAGGGCCAGATCGGCTGGATTCCCTACATCCTCGAACGGGCCGACAAGGTCTGGGAGGAGAACCGCGGGTGGGGTGGATTCGGTGACAAGGTGCCCAACCCGCCGAGCACCTACTACTACCGCCAGATCTACGGCTGTTTCTTCGACGACGAGGTCGGCCTCGACCTGCTCGAGAAGGTAGGCGTCGACAACGCCACGTTCGAGACCGACTACCCGCACTCCGACTCGACCTGGCCGCACACCAAGAAGGTCGCCGAGGGACTCATGGGCCATCTCGACGACGACATCGTGCGCAAGCTCGTGCGCGGCAACGCCATCGACCTGTTCCAGCTCGACTTCGAGAAGTAGTCGCCCTCAGGACGCGTCGCTCGAGCGGGCGACGATCCGGCCGCCGCGGAACAGGGTGACCGGGCCATCGTCGCTGACGACGATCACGTTGGCCCGCGGGTCGTCGTGGCTGTAGCGGCGGGCCGAGGTGTGACGCATGCCGCCGATCGAGTCGACCTCGGCCTCGGCATCGGCGCTGGGCACCAGGCGGACGCCCATGGTCTGCAGGACACCCTCGGCGTCGAAGATCGTGGCACCGTCGGTCTGGGCGAGTGCGTGGCGGAGCGGAGCGAGATCGGCCGACCGGGTGATGTCGAGCGCTGGCGGAGCGGGAAGCGACGTCTCGAACGGCGAGCCGGGATCGTCGGTGAACCGCTGCACCAGCAGCGAGCCGATCCCGCGTGCTCCGAGGTCGTGCACGGCGAACGCCAGCAGCGTGCCCAGCACGGTGAGCTCGCCTTCCTGCGTGCATTCGGGGATGCCGGCGAGCCAGCTGTCGACCCGGGGCTCGTGATGCCAGCCGGCCAGATCGTGCCGGAGGACACCCGCCGGCCCGACGAGGCGCACCACCCCGGCCTCGTCGCGCTGCACGATGGTCGCCCCGGCGGCCCTCGACAGCACGACCAGGTCGCGTTCGGAGCCGGCGGGGCGATCGAACACGATCAGCTCGTCGAGGCCCTCTTCGCGTCGAACCGCGAAGCTGCTCCAGCCGTCAGCGAAGCTGCGGACGTGGACGTCGGTGAACTCCTCCACCCGGCGGCGGGTGGGAACGAGTTCGGTGTCCTGCACCCAATCGTCCGGATCCGTCTCGGGCGCGATGAGCGCCCCGTAGCTCGGGATGCGCCGTTCGTGCACCGGGGGGTGCAACGCGATGTCGAGCTCCTCGACCACCAACGCACGGTGGTCGCCGAGCATGGACGCATACCCCTGCTCGGTCAGTTCTTCGATCAACCGCCTGAGGCGACCGGGGGTCGGGGCTCGGTCGTTCACGAGTCCCGACGATAGGGCTCAGGCTGCGGAAAGCACGCGTTCGCGCTCGTCGATGAGCGCATGGAGCGCGGCGCCGACTCGGGGATGATCGGCGGCGATGGCCGACATCCGCCGGTTGTCGAGGACGAGCACTCGCGTGGGTTCGGCCGCCTCGACGGTGGCGTTGGCGACCGGTGCCCCGAGGGCGGTGCGCTCTCCGACCGGCTGACCAGGACCGACGGTGGCGATCTCGGCGCCACAGACCCGGACGCTGAGCGACCCGGACACGACGAAGTACGTGTGGTGGTTGACCGAACCCTCGGTGATCAGCACGGTGCCACGACCCACGGTGACATCGTCGAACGATCGAGCGAGCTCGCGGCGCTCACGTCCTGACAACCCACCCAAGGCGGTGAGCTCCGAAAGCAACTCGCTGCGTGGATCTTCGGTCCGGAACATGTGCGTACTCTAGCTAGCACGCTGCGAGAAGTAGTGAATACCCCGGGTGACATGTTTCACCGCAGGAATCCGCCGATCAGAGGAATACGAAGCCCTCGGCCACGTCGAGCCAGACCTGAGAGGCGTTGATGTAGGTGCTGTCGTCGACGAAGATGTGTTGGGTGCCGGCATGGATGTCACGCATGCACCGCTGCAGCGCATGCCCGTCGCGAAGCGTGTCGCCGCCGCCGAGACGGTAGGACCACTGCACGACATCGGCCGCGATCCGGGTCGCATACGTCGTCGCCACCCGTACCTCGGCCTTGTGGCTGGGCTCGGCCGTGCCGTTCTCGGCGGCGCGCTGGATGGCACCGAATGCCTCGAGCGCGTAGGCCCGAGCGGCGGACCACGCAGCCCGCTGCTCGGCGTACTCCTTCTGGAACAACTGCTGGCGGGCGAGCACGGAATCGGCACCCATGCGCTGCTTCACCTGGGCCAGCGCGGCGATCTCGTCGAGCGCACGGCGGGCGACCCCGAGGGCCCAGCCGGCGTGGCCGGCCGAGGTGATGGGCATGACACCCACCCCGAACTGTGGGCCGCCGCGGAGTGGCGTTTCGTCGAAGAGCTCGAAGGTCCGGCCGGCCGGCACGAACTGGTCGCGCACGACGTAGTCCTGGCTGAGGGTGCCCTGGAGCCCCATCACGTGCCAGTTCCCGTTCAGCTCGACATCGGCCCGGGGGATGGCCGCGACCCGCATCTCGGGCATGCCGTCGTCCTTGAGCACCATCTCGCCGTCACGCAGCACCATGCCGCCGGCGGTGATGTACCCGGCGTGCCCGGAGCCGGACGCGAACGAGTACTCACCGTCGACCCGGTAGCCGCCTTCGACCTCGGTGAAGGTGCCCCGCGGGGCGAACTGGCCGGCGGTCACGGTCCGTCGATCGGCGAACATCTCGTGGACCTCGTCGTCGGCCATGAACGCGCCGCAGAAGGCCGACGCGGTGGTGACCGCCATGTGGCTCCACCCGGCACTCGGATCGGCCGCCGACAAGGCCTCGAACACCAGGACCAGGGTCACCAGGTCGGCTTCGCCGCCGCCGACCGCGGCGGGGAGTGCCAGCGTCATGAGGCCGGTGTCGAAGAGTGCATCGACGACGGCCGGGGTGGAGGTGCCTGCCGCATTGCCCGCGTCGGCGTCGGCATCGACGAGCCCGGCGATGTCGGCGACTCGGGCGAGCCAGTCGGCGGTTGTGAGGGTGGAGGTGTCGGTCACGGTCACGACGATGGTCTATCGCGCCGAACGATCGTGACGCTGATCGCTCGGTCGGCTGGATCTGTGGGCTCGTCGATCGAGTCGACCGACCATCCGTCGTCCGTCGCGAAGGCGCGGAGCGTCTCGTCGTCGGCGTCCCCGGCCTCGATCACATGACGGGCGAACAGGCCCTTGCCGGCCTTCGCCTCGTGGCCGACGGTCCGGCGGGTGCCGTCGGCCGCCTCGGTCTCGAATCGCACCTGGATCCATCGGGCCCATCGGTCGGGGAGCGGGGTCAATGCCGCCGCGTGCTCGTTCGGCAACAGGTCCACCACCACCGACCCGTCGAGCCGAGTCGCCAGCACCTCATCGATCTGCGGCCGCCACCACGTCGACAGCTTGCCGAGCGGATCGAGCGAGATGCTCATCTTGGCTCGATGGTCGGGCAGCGGGTCGCCCGGCGCCACCACGCCGGCGAGCGCCGAGAAGAACACGACGTCCGACTCGGCCCGGCGACGGGCTGCCGCAGGGAGCTCGGCGAGCGCCAGGTGGTCGTGCACGACGCCGGTGAATCGCCGGGCGGCCGGGAGGGCAGGCGGTCGTCGGATCAGCCGTCGGTTGGCCCGGACGGCGCGCGCGAGCGCGTCACCCTTGACTCCGAGGAGCTTCACCAGCTGCTGGTCGTCGAGGCGCATCGCCTCGGCCAACCGGCGCGCCACGGTGCGCCGGGCGCGACTCAGTGAGCCGTACGGCCCGGCGCCCGAATCCCAGACCTCGTCGCCGCCTTCGGCCTTGCCCTCCGACGGGGGAAGGAGCAGGACGGGTCGACGAGGGCTGGCCATATCCGTCGAGTCTGGTCGGTCGGTTACCGTCCCGGCCATGCGGGTCGTGATCGTGGGCGGCGGGATCATCGGCACCATGCATGCCCTCGAAGCGCAGCGATGCGGGCACGAGGTGGTGCAGCTCGAGCGCGACGGCTCGGCCCGGTCAGCGTCCGTGCGCAACTTCGGCCACCTGCTGGTCTCGGGTCGGGCTCCCGGTCCCGAGCTCGATGTCGCCGTGCGCGCCCGGGTGCGTTGGGAGGAGATCGCGTCGCAGGTCCCCGGCGTCGGCTTCGCTCCGGTGGGGACGCTCAACGTCGCGCTGGCCGAGGACGAGCGTCGGGTCCACGAAGAGGTCGCGGCCCGTGACGACGCTGCGCTGCGGGGCTTCCGTGTCCTCACCCCCGGGCAGGTCGAAGAGCTCGAGCCGAACGTGCGCGGGGCGGTCACCAGCGGGCTGTTCTCCGACCGGGATGCCCGGGTCGAGCCAGGGGTCGCAGTGGGTCGGATCCAGCGCTTTCTCGCCGAACAGCCGACGTACCGGCTGGTGACGGGCCGCACCATCGTCGAGGTCGATGAGACCGCGGCGATCGACCACACCGGTGCGCGACACGACGCGGATCTCGTGTTGCTGTGCACCGGAGCGGATCACGACCTGCTCGACGCCGACGGCGCGCTCCACCGCTGCCAGCTCCAGATGTTCGAGACGGCCCCCCTCGACCACAGGCTCAACGTGTCGGTCACCGATGCCGGCTCGCTTCGCTACTACCCGGCCTTCGCCGGGCCGGCAACCGATGCGCTCGACCCCACCTCGGCGCTCGAGGCCGACTGGCGGATCCAGTTGCTGGCCGTCCAGCGGAACGACGGATCGCTCACCGTGGGTGACACACACGTCTACGACGAGCCGTTTCGCTTCGACTACGACACCGACCCCGAGGACCTCCTGGTCCGCCAGGCCGCGAAGGTGTTCGGTCGCGATCTCCCGGCGATCCGCCGTCGCTGGTTGGGCGTCTACTCGAAGTGCCGGGACGACACCCGGATCGAGTACCGGGAGGCCGTCGCCGACGGTGTCTGGGCCGTCACCGGCCTTGCAGGCAGGGGCATGACGCTGTCGCCCGCGATCGCAGAACGAACCTTCGAGGAGTACGAACGATGACCACCATCGAGTTGGCATGTCTCGACATGGCCGGCACCACGGTCGAGGACGGGGGCACGGTCGAGGCGGCCTTCACCAAGGCGCTCGAGGCCCAGGGCCTCGAGCCGGACAGCGCGGAGTTCGAGACGGCCCGTCAGTACGTGCTCGACACCATGGGCATGTCGAAGATCGTCGTGTTCCGCGAGGTGTTCGGCGGCGACGAGGATCGGGCACGGGCGGCCAACGACGGCTTCGAGGCGGCCTATGCCGCTGCGGTCGCGGATGTGGGCGTCCGACCCATCGACGGGGCCGACGATGCCCTGGATCGGCTCCGCGAGGCGGGGGTCAAGGTCTGCCTCACGACCGGATTCTCGAAGCCGACCCAGCACCTGCTGCTCGACGCGCTCGGCTGGCACGACCGCATCGACCTCGCCCTGGTGCCCTCCGACGTCGGCGGTCGCGGTCGGCCGTACCCCGACCTGGTCCTGGTCGCGCTGATGCAGCTCGGCGTCGAGGACGTGCGCCAGGTCGCCTGTGCCGGCGACACGGCCAACGACGCCCTTTGTGGCCACCGAGCGGGCGCATCGATCGTGGCCGGTGTGCTCACCGGAGCGCACGACCGGGCGCAGCTCGAAGCGGCTCCCACGACCCACGTGCTCGAGTCGATCGTCGAGTTGCCCGCGCTGATCAGATCGGCCAGTGGAGGATGAGCAGCGCTGGGGCGATGACCTGCTCGGCGACCCAGTCGGCCGCCGGCTCGGCCAGGTGACCGCCGTCGGGCCGGGCGTTGCTCACGGGGCCGAGGGTCGATTGGAACTCGCCTCCAGGGCAGATGAGCGAATCGACGTCGATGGTCGGGATCTCATCGCGTGAGTCGATGACCGGGTCCTGGATCTCCTGTACGAGGTACTCGGCGAGTGAGCGGCCGTCGAGCCGGTCGACCGGTCTGGGGTCACGATTGCACGGCAGGTTCATCCAGACCACGGGGAAACCGGCGTCCTCGAACGTGGTGATCATCTCGACGTACTCGTCGCGAAGTCGTTGATCGAAGGCTTCGGACATGCCGACCTCGGTCCACTCGCCCTCGTGCAGTCGGGGCAGCGCGTCCATCCCCGAGGCACCGATGAGGACGGTGTCGACGCCGTTCTGGCGGAACTCCTGCACCAGCCCGTCGTAGCTGTAGCACGCCCTCTCCAGTGGATGATCGGGGTCCCAGGGCTGGAAGATCGGCGCGATGTCGAGCACCGAGCAGCCGGGGTAGGACCGCTGGTAGACGGCGAGCGAGCCGGTGCGCTCGGCCCAGCGGGCGAGACCCTCGCCCAGGTTGTAGACGACGCTGTCGCCGATGACCGCGACGGTGGGGACGCCATCGAAGTCCGGCGGCTGCCACGCTTCGCCGCCGATGATCAGATCGGGGGTCTCGGCGGGCGGATCGGTCGGTGGCGGGGTCGCGTCGACCTCTGCCGGGGCCGTGCGCACCTCGACCTCGTCGGGAATCTCCGACGGCAGGGTGGCGAACTCGCCGATGACGCCCGCTCGCGGGCGCACCGAATCGACGTCAGCGGCCAGCGCGACGAACACGACGGCGAGCAGGGCGGCGGCACTCGCCGCGACCGGTTGCCAGCTCACCTTCGGTCGCCGGAGCCGGCGGATCGGCTGCTCGAACCAGTGATAGGAGAGCCAGGCCAGCGCTGCGGTCAGTGCCGCCCAGACAACCACCAGCCCGACCCCGTCGAAGCCCATCACGTCGGCGTCGAGGTACTGCATGATCGGCCAGTGGAAGAGGTAGGCGCCGTAGGAGGCGAGGCCGACGGCCCGCAGCCACCGGTGGCTGAACGCCCGAGCCGTGAGCGTCTCGGGATCTCGGGCCGTGATGACGATGGCCGCCGCGACCAGGGCGTGGACGACGAACCCGCCACGGGGAAGCAGCCAGGAATCGAGATCGGCGACGACCCAGGTGATCGCGAGTCCGATGCAGCCGACGATGCTGAGAGCGTCGAGGCGGCGCATCGCCTGCCGAGACGGCGCCCAGCCCACCACCAGCACCGCGGCGAGGGCGCCGACCAGCAACTCCGAGGCACGGGCTCCGGTGTCGAAGTAGGCGCGATCGACGCGGCCCGAGGCGGCCAGGCTCAGCGACCAGGCGACCGACGCAACGATGCCGACCACCAGTGCACCGGAGAACACCCGACGCCGGGCCAGCAGCAGCGCACACACCAGCGGGAACACGATGTAGAACTGCTCTTCGATCGCGAGCGACCAGAAGTGGAGGACCGGAGAGGGGTCGGCGAACTCCTCTGCATAGCCGACGTCGCCGAAGATGAATCGCCAGTTGGCCACCCAGAGGGCGGCGGCCCACAGGTCGCCGCGCACCGATGACGCGATGTCGCCGGCCGACGACCACTGCTCGATCAGGGCGATGGCCCCGACCGTGAGCAGGGCGGCCGGGACCAGGCGCCGGATGCGTCGACTCCAGAAGCGCCCGAGCCGAATCCGGCCGTGGGACCGTCGGTCGCCCAGCAGCAACGTCGTGATGAGGAAGCCCGAGAGAGTGAAGAACAGGCTGACGCCGAGGAAGCCGGCCGACAGCCACCCTGCGTGATAGGCGAAGACCCCGAGCAGCGCCACCCCGCGCAATCCGTCGAGCGCGGGCCAGTGCTGCGAGGGAGCACGAGTCACGGGAGTGGTCACCACGACCATGCTCGGGCCTGCGTCGCCGAGTCACAACCGCCGTTCGTCACTTCGCGAGATCGACGGCCCTCGCCACCATGATCAGGGCAGGATCGTCCGGTCCCCAGAGGTCGATCTCCTGCAGGGGAACGAACCCCAGCGCCTCGTAGAACCGGCGGGTCCGCTCGTAGCCTTCGTCGGCGCGACTCGGCCCCAGCGTCTTGACCTGGATCACCTCGACCCCGGCGTCGCGTTGGTCCGAAGCGAAACGGCGGACCAGCCCAGATCCGATCCCGCGTCGGTGATGGGCGCGGTCGACCACGAGGAGCTCGATCTCGGACGAGCGGGGATTGTGGGGTCGACCGAGCAGCACGCCGAGGACGGCACCGTCGACGCGGGCGACCCAGGACGGGAGGGTGTCCGCCTCGGCGACGTATCTCGTGTTCGCCTCGGCGACGCCGAACCACTCCGGAACCGTCCCGAGGAGCCGCCGAACTTCCACGGGGACGTGCTCGCGGGTGATTTCCACGTCAGGGAGCCTCGCACCCCGGGCGGAGCCAAAACGAGAACCTGTTACAGTTTCGGGCCGTGAGCGCCTACCAACTGCTCGTCGGAGGTGACCGCGCCGAGGGGGCGAACGGGACCTACGACATCGTCAACCCGGCCACCGAACAGGTCGTCGACGCGGCGCCCGATGCCTCCGGTGCACAGGCTGACGAAGCTGCTCGTGCCGCTGCCGAGGCCTTCGGGACGTGGAGCCAGACGACACCCGAGCACCGGGCCGAGCTGCTCACCCGGGCGGCCGACCTGCTGCGCGAGCAGGTCGACGACTTCGTGCCGCTCGTGCAGGCCGAGACGGGCGCGACGATGCGCGTCACCAAGACCATGCAGGTGCCCACCGCCGCCGACCGGCTCGACCGCTATGCGCGCGGGCGCGCTCGAGCCCCGCACCGACACCAAGGAACCGGTCGCCGTGCCATCGACCGCGCTCGCACCCGGTGGGCTGATCGGTGCCCTCGCGTATCGCCAACCGGTCGGGGTGGTTGCGTGCATCACGCCGTACAACTTCCCGATCGTCAACATGGCAGGCAAGGTCGGACCGGCCCTGGCGATGGGAAACACCGTGGTCGTCAAGCCCGCCCCCCAGGACCCGCTCGCGGTCATCAAGTTCGGCGAGATCTTCGTCGAGGCCGGCTTCCCCCCGGGGGTCGTCAACGTCGTCACCGGAGCCGGCGCCGAGACCGGTGAGGCACTCGTGGCGTCACCACACGTCGACATGATCAGCTTCACCGGCTCGACCGGCGTGGGTCAGGCCATCGGCGAAGTTGCCGGGCACGACATGAAGCGCCTGCTCCTCGAGCTCGGCGGCAAGGGGGCGGCGCTGGTCTTCGACGACGCCGACCTCAAGACCGCCATCGGCAACATCACCAGCACCTGGGCCTTCCACTCGGGCCAGATCTGCACCTCACCCACCCGCGTGATCGTGCACCGCAGCGTGCACGATCAGCTGGTTGCGGGCCTGCAGCAGGCGGCGGGTTTCCTGAAGGTCGGCGATCCGCTCGAACCGGACACCGTGATCGGCCCGGTCATCACCGAGGCCCACCGCGACCGGGTCGAGGGCTACGTCCAGATCGGCCGCGACGAGGGGGCCGAGGTGTCCCTGGGCGGCGACCGGCCCGACCTCGACACCGGCTACTACGTCGGTCCGACGCTCCTCACCGGGTGCCGATCCGACATGCGCGTCGTGCAGGAGGAGATCTTCGGGCCGGTCATCTCGGTCGTCCCGTTCGACGACGACGACGAGGGCCTGGCCATCGCCAACGACAGCGACTTCGGCCTCTACAACTACGTGTTCACCGGCGACTCTGCCCGGGGGATGCGGGTGGCCAAGCAGATGCGGGCCGGCAACGTCGGGATCAACACCCTCGCCCGCAACAACGAAGCCCCCTTCGGCGGGATGAAGCTGAGCGGCGTGGGCCGCGACGGCGGCAGCTACGGCTTGCACGCCTACAGCGAGCTCCAGTCGATCATCTGGCCCGGCTGACTTCGACGAGAGGCGAGGAGAACCATGCTCGATACCAAGATCGTCGGTGGAACCATCGTCGACGGCACCGGAGCTCCGGCGTTCGTCGGCGACGTCGGGATTCGTGACGGTCGCGTCGTCGCCGTGGGCGACGTGTCCGACGACGCGGCCGAGGTCATCGACGCCGCCGGGTGGGTCGTCGCACCCGGACTCGTCGACCCCCACACCCACTACGACGCCCAGCTGTTCTGGGACCCGTACGCATCACCGTCGAACATCCACGGCGTCACCACGGTCATCGGCGGGAACTGCGGGTTCACGATCGCACCCCTCGAACCGGGCGACGGCGACTACCTCCGCCGGCTGATGGCCAAGGTGGAAGGAATGGACCTGGCGGCCCTCGAGAACGGGCTCGACTGGGACTGGGAGAGCTTCGGCGACTGGATGGGGCGTCTCGATGGCAACATCGGCGTCAATGCCGGCTTCCTCGTCGGCCACTGCGCCATCCGTCGCAAGGTGATGGGGGCTGATGCGGTCGGGCAGGAGGCCTCGGAGGCTCAGGTCGCCGAGATGGAGCGGCTGCTCGCCGAGTCGATCGAGGCCGGCGGCCTCGGATTCTCGACCGGTCGGGGCAACCACCAGGACGGAAACGGTGATCCGGTGCCGTCGCGGTGGGCCACCGACGACGAGATCCTCCGGTTGTGCCGGGTCACCGGGCAACACGAGGGCACCACCCTCGAGGTGATCCTCGAGGGCTGCCTCGACAAGTTCGCAGACGACGAGATCGAGTTCATCACGGCCATGTCGGTCGAGGGTCAACGTCCGGTCAACTGGAACGTCCTCACCGTCGACTCGGCCGCCCCCGATCGTCACCCGCGCCAGTTGGGCGCCGGCGAGTACGCCGCCTCGAAGGGCGGGCGGGTCGTTGCCCTCACCATGCCCACCATCGTGGGCATGAACATGAGCTTCGGCACGTTCTGCGCATTCAACCTGATTCCTGGGTGGGGCGACATCCTCGATCTCCCGCTCGACGAGCGGATGGAGAAGCTCCGCGATCCGGCCGTGCGCGAGATGATGGACACCGTCTCGCACTCCGAGGAAGCGGGGGTCTTTCGTCGCCTCGCCGACTGGGGCGGCTATCGCATCGGCGACACGTTCAGCGACGAGAACCAGCCGCTCCAACGGCGCTACGTGCACGAGATAGCCGAGGAGCGGGGCACGACCCACTTCGACACGCTGGTCGACATCGTGCTCGCCGACGACCTGCGCACGGTCCTGTGGCCGAGCCCGACTGACAACGACGACGCATCGTGGGAGCTGCGCCAGGAGGTCTGGGAGCACCCGCACGCCATGCTGGGCGGTTCCGACGCCGGCGCCCACCTCGACCGCATGTGTGGTGCGCCCTACGGAACAGCGTTCCTCCGCGACACGCTGCGCGGCCGCAAGCTGGTGTCGGTCGAACGGGCGATCCAGATGCTCACCTCCGAACCGGCCGAGCTGTTCGGGCTCCGCGACCGAGGGGTGCTGCGTGAAGGTGCGCACGCCGACGTCTTCGTCTTCGACCCCGACGAGGTGGGGTGCGAACCGATCTATCTCCGCACCGATCTGCCCGGCGAGGGCAAGCGGCTCTACTCCGAACCGGTCGGCGTGAAGCGGGTGATGGTCAACGGCGTCACCACGGTGATCGACGGCGAACAGGTCGAGGGCGCACTCCCCGGCCGCCTCATCAAGCCAGGACGTGACACCGACACCGTCCTACCCTGAAGCCATGGCAACGCTCGATCTGGTCGCTGCGGAGCGGCTTCGGCTCGCCGACCTGCTCGACACGCTCGACGACGACCAGTGGAACGTGCAGAGCTTGTGCGGCGAGTGGACGGTCCGCGACGTGGCGGCCCACCTGACCGCAGGGTGGAACGTGTCGATCCCGAAGATGGCCCTGCTCATGGTCCGGCACGGAGGATTCGATCGAGCGAACGCAGCCGTGGCGAAAGATCTGGCGAGGCGGTCTCCGCAGGCGATCACCGACGATCTGCGCTCGCACGCCGAGGACCCGTTTCGTCCGCCGCTGCTGGGTCACGAAGGTCCGCTCTGCGATGTGATCGTCCACGGCCAGGACATCGCGCGACCGGTCGGCATCGACTTCGGTGTCGACCCGGATCACGTGAGACCCGCGCTCGACCTGGCGGTGGGTCCCAAGGCCACGAGGGTGGTCTCGACCGGGCGCCACCGTGGCCTCCGGTTCGAGACAACCGACCAGGACTGGAGCCACGGCAAGGGTTCGGTTGTACGGGGCTCGAGCACGTCGATCCTGCTCGCACTCTTCGGGCGCACGTGCGAGAACGACGGTCTCGAGGGTGAGGGTGCCGACGAGCTCCGGCGGCGCTTGGCCTGACCGTTCAGGCGGCCTGGTTCGGTGTCGGGTCGTCAGCGCAGCGACGAGTCGAAGACGTCGGCCAGGGCGTCGATCACCCCGTTCGCCGGACCGCGGAAGGCGATGTGCTGGTCGGGACGAACGAGGAGGCAATGGCCGGTCGGCAGGTCGAACACCTCGGTCCAGATCGACTCGGGGCATGACACGACTGCGGCCGGCGTGCCGCCAGCGGGAACGGTGACGCTCTGACCCTCGCTACACAACACCGTCGGCACGACGGGATCGATCAGATCGAGCGTGGATCTGCCGTCGTCGAGCCACCCGTGCGGGAGCCGACCGCCCGGACGCGTGCCGGGCACGTAGTCCCGCGCAGGGTCCTCGAGCGGCTCGGGGAGCGTTCCGTCGGGCACCACGGCGCCCGCCTCGTAGCGGTGACCGAGCTGGAGGCCCAACAAGTCGAAGTGGACGGCTTGATCGGCGATCGCCGCCTCGACCCCTGCCCGTCCGTCGGGGTCGGCGAGCGTGTCGTGCATCGCCTGCACCGCCGCGTCGACGTCGTCTGAGTAGCCGAGCGCAATCGGAACCTCGACCAGCTTCAGCGCATTGGTCAACGACTGCTCGCCGTTGAACTCCGCCACAGGGTGGCGCTCCTGCTCGTAGGTGTCGAGCAGCGAACGCGACGCCCACCCGGCCTCGACCGCCGCGAGCTTCCACACCAGGTTGTGGGCATCGGCCACGCCGGTGTTGAGCCCCAGACCACCCGTCGGCGGGAAGCGGTGGGCCGCATCGCCGACGAGGAACGTGCTCCCGCCCCGGTAGTGCTCGGCGACCTGCGCCGACATGTGCCAGGTTGCCGTCCCGAGGATCTCGAGCTCGATGTCGTCGGCCATCGCGGCGTCCACCAGCTCGGCGCCGCGCTCGGGCGTCAACGCCTCGACGGGTTCTTCGTCCGGGTCCCACGCACGCATGTACACCCACTCGGTGTCGATGTCGTGAGCCACGAACACGCCGCCACTCGCCGGGTCGCTGACGAAGTAGAGGACCGCAGGGTTGTCGGCCACGATCGGTCGCAGGTCGCCTCGGAAGTGGACCATGACGAAGGACTCGATGGTGCGGGGGCCGATCGGCTCGATGCCGAGCCACTTCCGCACCGGGCTCGCTGCGCCGTCGGCACCGAGCAGGTAGCGCGACTTCATTGCGTACGTTCCCCCTGCGCCGGCGATCTGGGAGATCACCGAGTCGTCCTCTTCGGTGGCACTCGACCACGTGTGCCCGTAGCGGAGGTCGCCACCGGGGAGCGCGAGCAGCGGCTCGAGCCGGTGTTGGCTGAGATTGCGCAGCGGGGTGGGCGTGATGTCGTACATCTCGTCGCCCTGACGCTCGTAGGGGAGCGATCCGATGATCTCGCCCCCCAGCCGCGTGACCCAGTGCACCCACCCTGCATCGGCGGGGTCGGATGCCTGAGCCATGATCGGCTTCATGGCCACCCCAGCCTGGCGCCAGATCTCGAAGGTGCGGGCATTCACCGCATGAGCGGCTGGCGCTCGTTGCGGGCCATCACGCCGTTCGAGCACGACACACGAGAGCCCGGCGCGGTCGCACAGATGGGCGAGGGTCAGGCCGGTCGGGCCACCACCGACCACGAGGACGTCGACCTCTTCCATCAGAACACTCCCGGATGGCTGCCGCCGTCGAGGCTGATGCTCTGTCCCGAGACGAATCCGGCTTGGGTGCTGCACAGGAAGGCGCATGCGTCGCCGAGTTCGGAGGGCCGGCCGAGCCGGCCGGCGGCGATCGAGGCCCGCATCTCGTCGTAGGCCTGCTCGACCGTGATGCCCTTCACCGCAGCTGCCAGCTCGGCCATCTGTTGCTGCCGTGCGGTGTCGAATCGTTCTGGACACAGGTTGTTGATCGTCACGTTGGCCGAGGCGACATCGCGCGACACGCCCTTGACGGCGGCCGTCAGCCCGGCCCGTGCCCCTGACGACAGTCCCATCACCCCGACCGGTGCCTTCACCATCGCGGACGTGATGTTGACGATCCGACCGAACTCACGCTCGACCATGCCGTCGAGGACTCGGCGGATCAACAGCATGGGCGCCAGGAGGTTGGCGTCGAGGGCGGCGGACCACGCGTCGCGGTCCCACTGCCGATAGCCGGCCGGGGACGGGCCTCCGTTGTTGTTGACGAGGATGTCGGGCGCCGGACACGCGTCCAACAACGCGTCGTGGGTCGAGTCGGCACCGATGTCGCCGACAACGGTGCGGACGGCGACGCCGTGTTGCCGGCGGATCTCGTCGGCGACCGCTTTGAGGGCCTCGCTGCTCCGGCTGTTGATCGTGACATCGACGCCCTCGCGTGCGAGTGAGTCGGCACACGCTCTTCCGAGCCCGCGGCTCGACGCGCACACGATCGCCGTTCGGCCTGCGATGCCGAGGTCCATCAGAAGTCGAGGTCCGGCGGGGGGTTGGGGCCCCACTGGCTGAGAGCATCGAAGATGTTGTGCGATCCCGCCGGAACCGAGGCCCGCAGCAGGTCGCTGTCGGTCCAGTGCTCGACGGTGAAGCCGAGTGGATCCTTCCAGTAGTCGAAGATCTGCCCGCCCAGGACGTGGCGGCCGATGCCCCAGTAATGGCGGGCGCCGTGTTCGACCAGGTGGTCGTGTCCCGCCATCAGATCGTCGAAGTCGGCGACCTCCCACGCGCAGTGGCCGAGCTTCACCTCGCCGGCGTCGATGAGCAGCAGACTGTGGTGGTCGGCGGGCTCGTCCCCCCGGTCACAACGCATGAAGGCGCCGGCGGGCTCTTCGGGGGTCGCGGCCCAGATCTCGTCGGAGACGAGCAGGCCCAACGTGTCCTGATACCACTGCATGGCGCGGGCGAGATCGTCGGTCTTCAGGGCTGCGTGACCGAAGCGCTTGACCTGCGACGGTCCGGTGGCCACCCGCTGCAGCTCGTCGATCCGCACCCGCTCGGCTCCGGTGTTGAGCGGGGGGTGGGAGACGAGCCGGTGGGGTTCGACGCCTTCGATGCCGGCTACCACTTCGATCGAGCGGCCATCAGGGTCCTGCAGGTGCACGACCGATCCGCCGCCGGGTTCGCCGGTGGGCTCGACTGCGCCGCCCGTCGCCTCGGCGAGCGCCGCGAGGTCATCCTCGCTCGACGCCTTGAAGGCAAGACCGACGAACGCGGGCGCTCCCAGGTGGGTGACGTGGACGTGGTGGTCGGCATCGGTGCCCCGCATGTAGAGCGCATCGGCCGTGCGGACCGATTCGTGCATGCCGAAGGTCTCGAGGAATGCCTGCATGAGGTCGAGGTCGGGTGCGCGGAAACGGGGGTAGGCGACATCGAGGACGCGGATCGTGGGTGAGGCGAACATGGCTTGGTTGTACGACAAAAGTACTTCGACGTCAAATAGTTTGTGATCGAATGAAACGGGAGTACACTCGGCCGATGGATGACGTGGCTCTCGTCGAGGCAACGGCGAAGCGGTGGTCGGAGTTGCATCCCGACCTCGACGTGGACGTGATGGCCACGTTCCTGCTGATGGCCCGCATGACCGCCCGTGCCACGAGGCGAATCGAGGACGGCTTCGCATCGCACGATCTCACGACGGGTGAGTTCGATGTGCTCGCATCGCTCGTCCAGGCCGACGGCCCGCTCAAGCCATCGCAGCTGGCCGCCCTTGCGATGGTGTCGCCTGCAGGCATGACGAACCGGATCGATCGGTTGGAGGAGGCAGGCCTCGTCGAGCGCCGCCACGATCTTGTCGATCGACGGAGTTCACTGATCGAACTCACCGAAGAGGGTCGCGACCTGGTGTCGAACGCAGTCCAGGATCACGTTCGCATCGAGCAGACGATCCTCGACCCGCTCTCGCCGGCCGAGCGCCGCCAGCTCGTTCAGCTGCACGTGAAGCTGCTCCGTCACCTGACCGACGGCGCCGCGGACTGAAGCTCGGGAAGATTCCGTGCTGCCCCACGACCACCCAGTGGCCGATCAGCAGCAAGGAATCCGCTGAGCCGCTCGAGCGCGTAGCGTCGGCGTTGTGATCGAACGGGTTCGACGAGCGCTCCGACGGGCACGACGGTTGGTCGGTCGGAGCGAGTGGGCGGCCCGACTGGCCGGACTTCCTCGCGTCGAGCGGCCGTCGACGCAGCCCGGCCTGCTCATCGTGCAGATCGACGGGCTCTGCCACGACGAGGTCGAGGCGGCGATGGCGACCAACGACATGCCGTTCCTCGCCCACCTCGCTGCCGACGAGGGGTACGGGCTGCACCACGTCTACTCGGGGATCCCGTCGTCGACGCCGGCGGTGCAGGCCGAGATGTTCTACGGCGTCCCGATGGCCGTTCCCGCCTTCGCCTTCTTCGATCGGACGGTCGGGCGGGTCGTCCACATGTGGGAACGAGAGCCCGCGTCGCGGATCGAAGCGGGTTTCGCCGACCGCCGGTCGTTGCTCGAGCACGGATCGTCGTACGCCAACATCTACACCGGACGGGCGGATCAGACCCGGTTCTGCATGGCGTCGCTCGGGTGGACCGACCCGTTCCGGACCCGGCACCCGCTCGTCCTTCCGGCGGTGCTGGCGCTCTACGGCTGGGAGCTGGCCAGAGCGGTCGCGTTGCTCGCTCGCGAGGTGGTCATCGGCCTCGGCGACTTCGCTGCGTCGGTGGTTCGCGGCCGGCACGTCGTCTCCGAGCTCAAGTTCGCATGGTCGCGGGCGCTCATCGCGGTGCTGTTGCGCGAGTTGGTGGCGATCTGGGCCACGATCGACCTCGGAAGGGGGGTTCCCGTCGTTCACCTGAACCTGCTCGGGTACGACGAGTACGCGCATCGTCGAAGCCCGAGGTCGCGGCGTTCCCGGGCCGCCCTGCGCGGCATCGACACGACCATCGCCCGGCTGGTTCGATCCGCCCGCGGGTCGCGCCGCAGGAGCTACGAGGTCTGGGTGCTCTCGGACCACGGCCAGGAGATCACCCAGCCCTACATCGAGCTCCACGGTCGCGCCGTCGAAGAGGCGGTGCGGGCCGTCGTGTCCGAGACAGACCTCGCCCGATCGAGGCGGCGGCGGGCTGAGCATCCCCGCGGCATCCAGGGCCAACGGGCCCGCCAGCTGAGCGAGCGCTTGATGCCCCTCGTCGTCCCCGGTACCGAGTCGGGTGCCGAGCCCCGTGCGGGCGAGGTGATCGTGACGGCCCAAGGACCGCTCGGGTTCGTCTATCTGCCCGAAGAGCCGAGCGCGGACGAACGCAATCGGTTGGCCGCTGAGCTGGTCCGAACCGCCCAGATTCCGCTGGTCCTGACCTCCGATGGTCCCGGCCACGCCGTCGCCCACACGGTGCGGGGCCGATTCGTGCTGCCGGCCGACGGCGCTGCGGTGCTGGGTGACGACCACCCGTACCTCCACACGGCTGCGGCCGAGTTGGCCGCCCTCTGCGATCATCCGAACGCCGGCGACCTGGTGATCTCGGGTTGGCGACCCGACGGCCCGTCGATCAGCTTCCCGCGTGAGAACGGGAGTCACGGCGGACCCGGTCCCGACGAGACCGATTCGTTCCTGTTCGCGCCGACGGACACGAAGGTCGTGGCCGCACCGGGTGCTCCGCTCCGGCACGCCGACCTCCGGACGACCGCGCTCGAGCTCCTCGATGCGCCGGTTCGGCCGCTGCCCCGGCTGCGCACCGATCCGCCATCGGCGGCAGCGGAGAGCGTGCTCCGGGTCCTCACCTACAACGTGCACAGCTGCGTCGGGCTCGACGGGCGTCTCTCGCCCGAACGCATCGCCCGGGTCATCGCCCGGCACGACCCCGACGTCGTCGCGCTCCAGGAGGTCGACGTCGGCAGGGCGCGTACCGGAGGTGTCGATCAGGCCGAGCAGATCGCAGAGCTGCTCGAGATGATCCTGCAGTTCCACCCCACGCTGGAGGTGGAGGAGGAGCGCTACGGCGATGCCGTCCTGAGCCGTCTGCCGATGCGCCTGGTCAAGGCTGGCCCGCTGCCTGCGCTCCGTCACCGTCCGCCGCTCGAACCGCGCGGCGCACTGTGGGTCGAGCTCGAGACCGCCGCAGGGCCGGTCCAGCTGGTCAACACCCACCTGAGTCTCCACCCGCTCGAACGTCGCCTCGAGGTCGAAGCGCTCCTCGGCGCCGAATGGCTCGGTTCGATCGATCCCGGACAGCCGACCGTGTTGTGTGGCGACTTCAACGCCATGGGCTGGTTCCCGTCGTGCCGTCGTCTCCGTCGCCGGCTTCACGATGCTCAGGTGGTCAAGGTCGGACACCGCCCGCGTGCCACCTGGGCCGGGCGGATGCCGATCGGCCGCATCGATCACGTCTTCGTCGACCCGTCGATCGAGGTGCGCCATGTCGAGGTCCCTGCTCACTCGCTCGCCAAGGTGGCCTCGGACCACTTCCCCTTGTTGGCCGACCTGCGGCTCAGGAGCGATTAGGGACGACCTGCGGCCAGACCGGCGGCCACGGCGAAGAAGGCCGGCTTCGGTTGGCCGGCGGCATCGAAGAGCAGGGGATCCTGGCCCGCGCCGAACAGGCCGTCGATCCACGTGTGGCCGTCCTCCACGCCCCACACGGTGATCGATCGGCAGGCCGGCACGTCGAGGCAGGTCTGCACGGCGCGCAGGTAGCGCCTGGCTTGGATCGCGAGGCGGTCGGGGAGGTCCGGAGCGATGGGGGCGTCCAGCTCGGTGATGTGGACGTCGACCCCGAGCGCGCCGAGGTCGACCATGACCTGATGCAACCGGTCCCAGTTCGGCTCACCGAACAGGAAGTGGGACTGGAGGCCGACCCCGTCGATCCTGGCTCCGGCGTCCACCAGCTCGGCCGTCAACGTCACCAGCGCGTCGGCCTTGGCCTGGCTGTATTCGACGAAGTTCTCGTTGACGATCAGCTCGACGCTGTCCGGTGCCGCGGCCGCCACGATGCCGAACAGCTCGGTCACGTAGTCGTCGCCGAGCACCTGCCGGAAGTGGTTGTCGTACAACTCGCCGCCGAGCAGCTCGAACGGCTCGTTGATCACGTCGATGCGATCGAGGCCCGGATACCGCTCGAAGATGGTCTCGGCTCGGGTGGCGAGGACCGATCGAAGCTCGTCGGGCTCGGTGATGCTCGTGACCCAGGGTGCGAGGTCGTCGAGGAGCTGCTGATCCCAGGCGAAGTGGAACCCGGTCTGGTGGAGATCGTTGGCCTCGGCCCACTCGTAGGTCGCATCGGCCTGCCTGAAGTTCCATTCGCCCCGGACGGGTTCGATGACCGACCACGACAAGCCGTGGTTCGTGGTCGCGTCCGCATGTTCGAGGACGAGCTCGCGCTCGAGGTTCGTGCCACCCTGGACGAACAGTCCGAAGGTCACATCGGCCTCGACGGCGAGGTCGTCCAGACACGCAGTCGTGAGCAGAGAGCACGCCACCACCGCAGCGACGGCACGGCGAGACGTGGCCATCACCTGACCCTAGAAGCTGCGTGGTGAGGGCGCCTGCCGACGCACGGCACGAGGCGACACATCCGTTTCTCGTCCGCGGCCCCCGGGTGGGGCCCTTCGCCCCTAGTGGCCACCGAATCGTCCGACCTACCGTCGGCTTCATGCAGAACGTCGAGTGGTTTGGTCAGATCGGCATCGACGACGTGCCCCACGTCGGGGGAAAGAACGCGTCGCTCGGTGAGATGTACCAGGAGCTGGCGAGCAAGGGGGTGAAGGTCCCCAACGGCTTCGCGACGACCGCGGAAGCGTTTCGTGAGTTCCTCCGGGTCAACGACCTCGAGGAGAAGATCGGCGCGCTCATCGATGGCTGGGACCGTTCCGATGTCGACGACCTCGCCGGGCGGGCGAAGCAGATCCGCTCGATGATCCTCGGCGGCCAGCTCCCCGAGGACTTCCAACGTGACGTGCTCGAGGCCTATCGGAGGCTGTCGGAGGAGGCGGGCGTGGGCCATGTCGATGTGGCGGTTCGTTCGAGCGCCACCGCCGAGGACCTGCCGGAAGCGTCGTTCGCCGGTCAGCAGGAGACCTACCTGATGGTGCACGGCGATGCCGACGTGCTCGATTCGATTCGACGCTGCTTCGCCAGCCTGTTCACGGCGCGCGCGGTCAGCTACCGCGAAGACATGAACATCGGCCAGACCGATGTTGCTCTCTCGGCCTGCATCCAGCGCATGGTCCGCGCCGACCTCGCGAGCAGCGGGGTCATGTTCACCCTCGACACCGACTCGGGCTTCCGCGACGTGGTCTACGTGACCTCCGCGTGGGGCCTCGGCGAGAACGTCGTGCAGGGTCGCGTGATTCCCGACGGCTACTTCGTCCACAAGCCCCGCCTGCGCGACGGATTCCGTCCGGTGGTGGGCACCCAGGTCGGCGCCAAGGAGCTGACCATGGTCTACGACGCACAGAACCACCGGGTCACCAACATCCGGACCGCCGACGAGGATCGGTCGCGGGTGTGCCTCACCGACGACGAGGTCCTCGACCTGGCCCGCTGGGCGATGGTCATCGAAGACCACTACTCGGCCAAGCGGGGGGTGCCGACACCGATGGACCTCGAATGGGCCAAGGACGGCATCACCGGCGAGCTGTTCATCGTCCAGGCGCGGCCCGAGACCGTGCACAGTCAGCAATCGGCCACCACGAACACGGTCTTCCGTCTCACCGGGACCGGGACCCGCTGCCTCGAGGGCCTGGCCGTCGGTGAGCGCATCGCCACCGGCCGGGTGCGCCGCATCGAGGATCCCCGCGACATGAACCAGCTCCTGGACGGCGACGTGCTGGTGACCGAGATCACCGACCCCGACTGGGAACCGATCCTCAAGCGGGCCTCGGCGCTGGTCACCGAGCGCGGCGGTCGCACGTCACATGCGGCGATCATCGCCCGCGAGTTGGGGATTCCCGCCATCGTCGGAGCGGGCGACATCGAGGACCGGATCACCGACCACCAGATCGTCACCGTGTCGTGTGCCGAGGGCGAGGTCGGGGTGGTCTACGACGGCGAGGTCCCCTTCGAGGTCGAGGAATTCGACCTCTCGGCCCTCCCCGAGACCGAGACGGCGATCATGCTGAACATCGGTGATCCGTCCATCGCCTACAAGTACGCACAGCTCCCCTCGGGAGGCATCGGGCTGGCTCGGATGGAGTTCATCTTCGCCAGCCATGTCGGGGTCCACCCGTTGGCGTTGACGCGGCGGGACACGCTCAGTGCCGCCGTCCGGCGCGAGGTCGACGCCCACACGGTCGGTTACGACGATCCGACCGAGTTCCTGGTCGACCGGGTGGCACAAGGGGTGGGCACGCTGGCAGCCGCGTTCTGGCCCCGTCCGGTCATCCTGCGGTTCAGCGACTTCAAGACCAACGAGTACGCCCATCTGCTCGGCGGCGAGGGATTCGAACCGATGGAGCCCAACCCGATGATCGGTTGGCGGGGGGCGAGTCGCTACTACCACCCCGACTACCGCGACGGGTTCGAGTTGGAGATCAAGGCCGTCAAGCGGGTCCGCGAGGACTTCGGCCTCACCAACCTCAAGGTCATGATCCCGTTCTGCCGGACCCCGCAAGAGGGACAGGCCGTCATCGACGTGATGCGCGAGGGCGGTCTCGTGCAGGGCGAGGGCGACCTCGAGGTCTACGTGATGGCCGAGATCCCGGCCAACGTGTTCCAGGCCGAGGAGTTCGCCGCCGTGTTCGACGGCTTCTCGATCGGCTCGAACGACCTGACCCAGCTCACCCTCGGGGTCGACCGGGACTCCGAGTCGGTTGCCCACCTGTTCAACGAGCAGGACCTGGCGGTGAAGCGGGCGTGTTCGATGGTGATCCAGTCGGCCAAGGCCTGCGATCGCAAGATCGGCATCTGCGGTCAGGCGCCCTCGGACTATCCCGAGTTCGCCGCGTTCCTGGTCGAAGAAGGCATCGACACCATCAGCGTCACACCCGACGCACTGGCCCGAACCATTCGTCGAGTCAGCGAGGCCGAGGCCGAGGTCCGCGATCAGCGGGGGTGACGGTGGTGCCTGCGCGACCCCGACTCAGGTCCAGGGCGTCCCCGATCGCCCCGATGGCGGCGAACCCGCCGGCCTCGGCGAATCGGCACGCGGCCTCGGCCTTGGGTCCCATCGAGCCCTTGGGCAGGTCACGCCCCCGGAGCGCGGCGACGTCGATTCGGTCGATCGGGCGGGCGTGGTCGGTGCCCCACCCGTCGTGGACGGCGTCGACGTCGGTGAGCAGAAGGAGCTGATCGGCACCCAGCTGTGAGGCGAGCAGGGCGGATGTGAGGTCCTTGTCGACCACCGCCTCGAGGCCGGAGCGTTGGCCGTCGGAGCCGCGAGCGACGGGAATGCCGCCGCCTCCGGCGCACACCACGACCGTTCCGGCGCGCACCAGCAGGTCGATCGAGGCGATCTCGATGATGCGCGCCGGCTCGGGCGACGGGACGAGCCGTCGCCAGCCGTCGCCATCGGGGCCGACCGTCCAGTGGTGACGCCGAGCCAGGTCCGTGGCGACCGGCTGCTCGTAGGTCTCGCCGATCGGTTTTGACGGGGTGGCGAAGGCGGGATCGAACGGATCGACCTCGACCTGCGTGAGCAGGGTCACGATCGCGCGGTCGCCGATGGCATTGGCCAGCTCCACGGAGAGCAGATAACCGATCTGGCCCTGGGTTTCGGCGTCCAGGACGTCGAGGCGGTCCGGCGGTCCGCCGGCCCGGGCGGCCGCAGCCAGCAGCCCGACCTGCGGGCCGTTGCCGTGGGTGAGGACGAGGTCTGCGGCGCCCGCGAGGTCGGCGAGTGAGGTGACCGCCGATCGGATGTTGTCCCGCTGATGGGCGAGATCAGGGACCTCGCCTCGGCGGAGAAGGGCGTTTCCTCCGACCGCGGCGACGATCAGCGGGCGGTCGCGCCGGCCAGCCATGTCTCGATGTGGGGAGCCAGCACATCGCCCAGGGTGGGGTCGCCCGCATGGGCATATCGGTAGGTCGCGTGGCGAACGGGTGCATCGATGTCGATCAGTCGACCGAGATCGATCGGTGTGCCGGTGATCACCACGTCACACGGGGTGCCCGCGATCGTCGCCGCCAGGTCGGCGAGTTGGTCGTCGCCGTAGCCCATGGCCGGGAGGACGTCGACGATGTGCGGGTAGGTGGCGAACGTCTCGGCGATCGAGCCGACCGCCCACGGGCGCGGGTCGACGAGTTCGGCCGCGCCGCCGTCCCGGGCAGCCACGGTCCCAGCCCCGAAGCCCATCCCGCCGTGGGTGATGGTCGGCCCGTCCTCGACCACCAGGACACGAGCCCCGTCGATCGAGGGACCGGGACCGAGCGACACGGGCGATGCGGCTCGCACGACCGTGGCCGTCGGGTTGACGTTGGCGGCGTTGGTGATCACCGTCTCGATCTCGCTCGGATCCGCGGAATCGACCTTGTTGACGACGATGACGTCGGCCATCCGCAGGTTGACTTCGCCAGGGTGGTGCGTGAGCTCGTCGCCGGCGCGTAGCGGATCGACGACGGTGATGAGCAGGTCGGGTCGGTAGAACGAGAAGTCGTTGTTCCCGCCGTCCCAGACGATCACGTCGGCCTCCTGTTCGGCCGACCGGAGGATCGCCTCGTAGTCCACCCCGGCGTACATCACCATGCCTTCACGAACCGGGGCTTCGTACTCTTCGCGCTCCTCGATGGTCGGTGAGGCCGCGTCGATGTCCTCGAGCGTTCCGAAGCGCTGGACTCGCATCGCCTCGAGATCGCCATAGGGCATCGGGTGCCGGACCAGGGCGACTCGGAGGCCGTGGTCGATGAGCTGACGTCCCACCCAACGGCTGGTCTGCGACTTGCCGGATCCGGTTCGGGTGGCACACACGGCCACGACCGGCTTCGAGCTCGACAGCATCGTGCGCCGTGGGCCCAGCAAGGTGAAGTCGGCACCGGCTGCGAGGACCGTCGATGCCTTGTGCATGACGTCGTCGTGAGAGAGGTCGCTGTAGGCGAGGACGACCTCGTCGACGTCACGGTCCGCGATGAGTTCGGCAAGTGCAGACTCGGCGACGATCTCGATGCCGTCGGGGTGACCCGGGCCGGCGAGCGAGCTCGGGTAGCGCCGGTCGTCGATGCCGGGGATCTGCGCCGCCGTGAAGGCGACGACGGTCACGTCGGGGTCGTTGCGGTAGACGACGTTGAAGTCGTGGAAGTCGCGGCCGCCGGCACCCATGATCACCAGCCGTCTCACCGGCTTCAACGTAGCCACCCGCCAGCCCCAACCGGCCGGTCACCCGATGGCGCGTGTGCTGGGGGCGAAGCCGGACTCGTAGGCCCAGATGACCGCCTGGACCCGGTCCCGCACGCCGAGCTTGGCCAGGACCCGGCTGACGTGGGTCTTGACCGTCGAAGCCTCGCTGCCGATTCGCTGTGCGATCTCGGCGTTGCTGAGACCCTCGCTGAGCAGGGCCAGGACGTCCTTCTCCCGCTCGGTCAGCCCGTCGACTCGGGCACTTGCGGTCGGGGATGGTGTTCCGACCCTTGCGATGACGCGAGCGGTCACCGCCGGGTCGAGCACCGATTCCCCGGCGGCGACGCGGTGGACGCCGGCGACGAGTTGGTCGACGTCGGTGTTCTTGAGCAGGAACCCGCGGGCGCCGGCGGACAGCGCACCGTAGAGACCGTCGTCGTCGTCGAAGGTGGTGAGGATGAGCACCGGGATGTCGGGGTCGGTTCGGCGTAGTTCGGCGGTGGCGTCGATGCCGTCACGGCCGGGCATGCGGACGTCCATCAGCACGACGTCGGGTCGGGTGCGCCGGACGACCTCGACCGCAGCGCCTCCGTCGGCTGCTTCACCCACGATCTCGATGTCGTGGGACTCGAGGATCGTGCGAAACGCCTCACGCATGAGCGACTGGTCGTCGACGAGGACGAGGCGGAGCGTCATGGGCGTGCCGGGAGCCGGGCTTCGACGCCGAATCCGCCCCCGTCGAGGGGGCCGGTCGTGAGGCTCCCCCCGAACAGCGACACCCGCTCGCGGATGCCCACGAGTCCATGGCCGGTTCCGGGGCCGTCGGGCGACTCGGCTGCAGGACCGGGGTCGGTGATGCGCAGCACCACCTCGGACTCGGCATCGTCGAGCGAGACCTCGACCGACGCGGCCCTGGCCTGGGAGTGACGGGAGATGTTGGTGAGCGACTCCTCGACGATGCGGAAGCAGGCCGTCGACAGCGCCGGAGAGAGGGGACCGGCAACCGTGTTGGCCACGCCGATGTCGTAGCCGGCTTCCCGCCAGGTGCCGGCGAGGTGGTCGAGCCGATCGAGCCCGGGTTCGGGGGCATGCGTCGTGGTCGGTTGCGACTCGTCGAGCGGCCTGAGGGCATCGAGCAGATGGCGCATCTCGCTGACGGCATCCCGGCTGGAGGCTTCGATCGAGCTGAGCGCCCGTCGGGTGTCGTCCGGAGACCGGTCGAGGGCCGTCCTCGCCGCGCTCGCCTGGACACCGATGAGGCTCACGTGGTGGGCGACGACGTCATGGAGCTCGCGGGCGATGCGCGTCCGTTCGTCGGCGATCGCCCTTCGTGCTCGTTCATCCCGATCGCGCTCGGCATCAGCGAGGCGCCCTTCGACCTGCTCGAGGTAGTCGCGGCGCTGGCGGGCAGCGAGGCCGAGGGCGAACGGGAACGCCAGCACCGCCGTGGCCAGCGCGGCGGCCCCGAGCGCGCCCGATCCATCGGCGACCGCGCCGCTGAAGAACAGCAGCACCAGCACGGCGATCAGGATCGCGGCTCGGCCGACCCGCTGGGCCCAGGCTCCGGCGGCATGGCTCAGGACCATCACGATCAGCCCGATCTGCACGCCGAAGAGTCCGACGTCGTCGAGCAGCCCGGCGAGGACCGAGGGCACGACCAACGCGGCGAACATGGCCAGCGGGTGTTCGCGCCGCCACCACAGCACCACCGGTGCCACCATGGCGAGCAGCGCGATCGGGACCGTCAGCGGCGCGGCCTCGACCGTCGGATCGTCGAGGGCTGCGGCATGACCCGCGACGCCGACGGCCGCGAGGCCGACGATCAGCGCGAGGTCGCCGACCCTCCATCGGCGCCACCGGTCGGTGACCGGGCGTTCCATCGCTCGAACGGTACTGACCGGCGTGGCCGGGGTCAGCCTGCTCGGCTTTCTGGTCAGCCTGCTCGGATTTCTGGTCAGAATGTCGTGACCCCGTGCTCTCCGGCCAGGGGGCGGGGAGGTCGCCTCGTCGCCGATTCCTTCATCTGACCCAGTCCTCGCTTTGTCGAGGCCATGGTCTCCTCGAGCGTGCGGACGGGATGACCGACGGCGCTGCGGACGGTGCGCAGCCCGTGCATGGGCGCCCACAGCTGGCCGACGAGGCCCGGTGGGAGCTCCTCGTCGATTCCGTAGACGCTCGGCCGCTGGTCGGTCGGCATGCGGTAGGTCCCGAACACCACGTCCCAGATCGGCAGGAGCCCCGAGTAGTTGGTGTGGTGGGCGGCGGGTTCGTTGGCATGGTGCCAGTGGTGGAACTCCGGAGTGACCACGACTCGGTGAAGCGGGCGGAGCCGCCATCGGACGTTGGCGTGCAGGAACAGCCCGACGATGGTCTGGAGCACGAGGAGGGCTCCACTGACCTGGACGCTGAACCCGGCGACGATCACCACGACGAACGCAGGAGCACCGATGACGCCGTCGAAGGGGTGCGAACGGACGCCACTGATCCAGTCGAGCCGTCTGGTCGAGTGGTGGATCTTGTGGAACCTCCACAGGAACGGAACCTCGTGGGCGAACCGGTGGGTCCAGTAGACGGCCACGTCGAACAACAGCAGACCGGCGACGAGGTTGACCGCAGGTGGCAGGGCGAGCACGAACGGCCGCAACAGCAGGGCCGGGAGCCAGACCAAGGACAAGACGGCGACGACCGCACCGACGACGATGCCCAGGACTCCGAGCGGCCCGGACGTGAACGCATACGCGAGGTCGGTGCCCAGTTCGGGGCGTCGCACCCGCTGCTGATGCCGCGGGAACAGCTTCTCGAACGGCACGACGAGGACAAACACCGCGAGCACCGCGAACACCACCTCCCGGTCGAGCAGGAAGCCCCCGACCACGAGTGCGACCGTGAGGACGCCAGCGAGCCACCGCCGCCGGTTGACCCATGACGGGGAGGGAAGGGACGGCGGTGGCTCGGGCGGTGTGTGGTTGGGAAGAAGTGAGGCCATGTCGATGATTCTCAGCGCTCCTGTGCCTCGTGTCGTCGGCCGAACGGGGGACCTCCGACGTCATCACATCGAAGGATCTGAGATCGACATCGAAGGATCTGAGATCGACATCGAAGGATCTGAAGGATCGACTGACCCGCCGTTACCCTGCGCCGCCATGAGCGAACCCTCCGGCAAGGACCGCTTGGTGAGGCTCCGGCGCGAGCCGCCGTCGTTCCGGCGGGTCACCCTCGCGGGGAAGCAGGCCCTGAGCCCGCGGATGATCCGCGTGACCCTCGAGGGTGACGACCTCGAGGGTCTGGTCATCGCCGAACCCGCGGCGAGCGTGCGCCTGCTGGTGCCCTCGCCCGGGTCGCCACAGCTGGTGATGCCTGAATGGAACGGCAACGAGTTCCTTCTCGCTGACGGTTCGCGCCCGGCCATTCGCACGTTCACGCCCCCCTTCAAGACCGCGAACGAGCGTGCGATCGACCTCGATCTGGTCCTGCACGACGGGGGAGCCGCGTCGGACTGGGCGGCGGCGGCCGAGGCCGGCGCCGAGGCCGCCCTGTCGGGTCCGGGCCGTGGCTACGACGTCGACGCCGACGCCACCCGGTTCTTGCTGGTCGGCGACGAGACCGCCATTCCCGCCATTCGGCAGCTGCTCACCGTGCTCCCGAGTGGGGCCGATGTGGTCGTCCATGTCGAGGTGGCGATGCCAGAAGCTCGTGTCGATCTCGGTGCGTCGTCCTCGATCGATCTCACGTGGCACGACCTGCCCGCGGGCGCTTCACCCGGCGACACCCTGGTCGCCGCCGTCGAAGCGGCGGCGCTGGGCGACGGGGTGCTCGTGTGGGCGGCCGGTGAAGCAGCGGCGGTCCACCGGATCCGGGGGCACCTGTTCGGTCCGGCCGGGCTGCCGCGTTCCGCAGCCACCGTGCGCGGGTACTGGAAGTTGCGGGAGTGAGGTCCGCCCGACCGAACTGAGTGAGTGAGTGAGCACTCACTCAGCTATGGTGAACCGGTGCCTGGTGTCGCCACGTCGTCGCGTCGGGCCGCGGCGATGCCCGCGGACGAACGCCGGGCCGCGATCGTGCAGGCCACGCTCCCGCTCCTCGCCACCCACGGCGAGACCGTCACCACCCGCCAGATCGCCGAGGCAGCAGGCGTGGCCGAAGGAACCATCTTTCGCGTCTTCCAGGACAAGGACGAGCTGCTGCTGGCCACGCTCGACGCCGCACTCGACCAGGGGCCGTCCGAGGCCGCGTACGCCGCGATCGACACGTCGGTCGACTTCGAGCAGCAGTTGGTCGTCGCCGTCGATCTCATCCAGCGCCGGATCGTCGACGTGTGGGCGGTGGTGTCGAATCTCGGACCGAAGCTGCGCGAACAGGCCAGCCGGCCCCTCACCGACAGCGATGCGCTGACCGCGTTGCTGGAGCCGGCGCAGGACCGCCTCACCGTGTCGCCACGCGCCGCAGCGCGCATGCTCCGTGCCCTGACGCTCGCAGTGACCCACCCGATGCTGGCCGAGGAACCCATGACCGCCGAGCAGATCGTCGAGCAGTTCCTGCACGGCACCCTGACCGAGGGGACCCGCTAGGTGCTCACCGATCTCCTGAAGCAGCGGCTGGCGCCGTACAAGAAGCCGCTGATCGTGGTCGTGGTGTTCCAGACCATCCAGGCCTTCGCCGCCTTGACGCTGCCGACGCTGAACGCCGACATCATCGACCAGGGCGTCATTCCCGGCGACACCTCCGAGATCTGGTCGATCGGCGCGGTGATGATGGGGATGACCGTCGTGCAGATCGGGTTCGCCACTGCGGCGGTCTACTTCGGGGCCAAGGTCGCCATGAGCTTCGGGCGTGACGTGCGCGAACACCTGTTCCGCCGGGTCCTCGACTTCTCGGCCCGCGAGGTCGGCAGGTTCGGCGCCCCGTCGCTCATCACCCGCATCACCAACGACGTCCAGCAGGTCCAGATCCTCGTGGCCATGGGCTGCACGATGATGATCGCGGCGCCCATCACCGCGGTGATCGGAGTCATCATGGCGGTCCGCGAGGACCTCGGTCTGTCGATCGTCCTCGTGATCAACATTCCCATCGCGGTCATCGTCCTCGGGTTCGTGATCTCCCGGATGGTGCCGGCGTTCCAGCTGATGCAGGAGCGCGTCGATCAGGTGAACCGAGTGATGCGCGAGCAGATCACCGGGATCCGGGTGGTTCGTGCCTTCGTTCGTGAGCCCGAGGAGAGCGAGCGCTTCGAGGCGGCGAACGACGACCTCACCGAAGTGTCGTTGCGTACCGGACGGCTGATGGCCTCGATGTTCCCGACGGTGATGCTGATCATCAACATGTCGAGCATCGGCGTGCTGTGGGTGGGTGCCGACCGCGTCTCGGCCGGTTCGATGCAGATCGGCGCGCTGATCGCGTATCTCAGCTACCTCATCCAGATCATGATGGCCGTGGTCATGGCGACGTTCATGATGTCGATGATCCCGCGTGCCCGCGTGGCGGCCGAGCGGATCCAGGAGGTGCTCGAGACCCAGTCGTCGCTCACCGTGCCGGCCGAACCGGTGCGGGCGCTCGTCTCGCCGGGAACGCTCGAGTTCCGGAACGTCGGCTTCCACTACCCAGGCGCCGACGACCCGGTGCTCCACGACATCTCGTTCACGACCCGACCCGGGGAGACCACGGCCATCATCGGGAGCACGGGGTCCGGCAAGACCACCCTCGTGAACCTCGTACCACGCCTCTTCGACGCCACGTCGGGGGCGGTCCTCGTCGGCGGGGTCGACGTGCAGGAGCTCGACCCTGAACTGCTGTGGGGCCGCATCGGATTCTGTCCCCAGAAGCCCTTCCTGTTCTCCGGAACGGTCGCATCGAACCTCCGCTACGGCCGTCCCGAGGTCAGCGAGGCCGAGATGTGGCAGGCGCTCGACGTGGCGCAGGCCTCCGACTTCGTGCGGGCCATGCCCGACGGGCTCGACAGCGAGATCGCCCAGGGCGGCAGCAACGTGTCCGGTGGCCAACGTCAGCGGCTCGCCATCGCGCGCGCCCTGGTCGTCAAGCCCGAGGTCTACGTCTTCGACGACTCGTTCTCGGCGCTCGATCTGTCGACCGATGCCCGCCTGCGGGCCGCGCTCGATCCGTTCGCCGCCGATGCGGCCAAGGTCATCGTCGCTCAGCGGGTGTCGACCATTTCGTCGGCCGAACAGATCCTCGTGCTCGAGGACGGCCGGATCGTCGGACGCGGGGCCCACGACGAACTCATTGCCGGCTGTCCCACCTATGCCGAGATCGTGCAGAGCCAGATCGGCGAGCAGGAGGTGGCGGTATGACCGACGCCACGCCAACCGGCTCGAACGGCTCGAACGGCTCGAACGGCTCGAACGGCTCGAACGGCTCGAACGGCTCGAACGGCTCGAACGGCTCGAACGGCTCGAACGGCGGAGCGTCGGCCGAGCGCAGTCCCGACGAGGTCCGCGCGGCCATGGACAAGGCCGGTCCGTCGGTCAACCGGCGCGGCGGCATGGGTTCGATGGGTATGCCGGCGGAGTCGAGCAACGACTTCCGGGGAGCGGTCAAGCGTCTCGGCGGGCTGCTCCGACCCGAGAAGGTGCGCCTCTGGGTCGTGCTCGCCCTCACGATCGGCAGCGTGGTCCTGGTCGTCATCGGCCCCAAGATCCTCGGCGATGCCACCAACATCATCGTGCGCGGCGTCAGCTCACCCGAAGGCATCGACTTCCCCGCCCTGCATCGGACCCTGGCCGTGGTGGCTGCGCTCTACCTGGGCTCCTGGGCCCTGTCCTACATCCAGGCCTACATGCTGGCCGGTGTCGTGCAGCGCACGATGTTCTCGCTGCGCGCGGCCATCGAGCGAAAGCTCAACCACCTACCCCTCAGCTACGTCGACAAGCAGGCGCGGGGCGACCTGCTGAGCCGGGTGACCAACGACATCGACAACGTCGCCCAGAGCCTGCAACAGACGCTCAGCCAGATCCTCGTGTCGACGCTCACGATCATCGGCGTGATGGTGATGATGTTCACCATCTCGCCGCTGCTGGCCGTGGTGGCGCTCACCACCGTCCCGACCTCGATCTGGCTCATGAAGAAGATCGGAACCAGGGCTCGTCCCCGCTTCCTGGCCCAGTGGAACTCGACCGGGAAGGTCAACGCTCAGGTCGAGGAAGCCTTCACCGGCCACGCGATCGTCAAGAGCTTCGGCCGCCAGCACGAGGTCGAGGAGCGGTTCAGCGAGGAGAACGACCGTCTGTTCGAGTCGAGCTTCGGCGCCCAGTTCATGTCGAGCCTGATCCAGCCGGCCATGGTCTTCATGGGCAACGTGCAGTACGTGCTCATCGCGGTCGTCGGCGGCCTCCAGGTCAGCGGCGGGGCCATCAACATCGGTGACATCCAGGCGTTCATCCAGTACGCCCGGCAGTTCTCACAGCCGCTGTCCCACCTGGCCTCGATGGCCAACGTGTTCCAGTCCGGCATCGCCAGCCTCGAACGGGTGCTCGAGTTCCTCGACGCCGACGAGCAGAGCCCCGAGCCGGTCGACGATGCCGACGGTCGGCCGGCCCGAGGACGAGTCGTGTTCGAAGACGTCGACTTCTCGTACCTCCCCGAGTCGCCGCTGATCGAGGGTCTGTCGCTCACCGCCGAGCCCGGTCAGACCATCGCCATCGTCGGCCCGACCGGGGCCGGCAAGACGACGCTGGTCAATCTCATCATGCGCTTCTACGAGCTCGACGGCGGCCGCATCACGCTCGACGGACGCGACATCTCGACCATCCCGCGACCCGTGCTCCGATCGAAGCTCGGCATGGTGCTCCAGGACACCTGGCTCTTCGGCGGGACCATCCGCGACAACATCGCGTACGGCCGACCGACGGCCAGCGACGACGACGTGCTCGAGGCGGCCCAGGCCACCTACGTCGACCGGTTCGTCCACCACCTGCCCGACGGCTACGACACCGTCATCAACGAAGAGGGCGACAACGTCAGCGCCGGCGAGAAGCAGCTCATGACCATCGCCCGGGCGTTCCTCTCCGACCCCTCCATCCTCATCCTCGACGAGGCCACGAGCTCGGTCGACACCCGGACCGAGGTCCTGATCCAGGAAGCCATGAACCGGCTTCGCCAGGACCGCACGAGCTTCGTGATCGCCCACCGCCTCTCCACCATTCGAGGGGCCGACGTCATCCTCGTGATGGAGGACGGTCACATCGTCGAGCAGGGCAACCATGCCGAGCTGCTGGCGGCCGGCGGCGCCTACTTCGAGTTGTACAACAGCCAGTTCGTAGGCGCCGCGAGCGACGTCAGCTGATCGGGTGAGGTCGGTCGCCGACGCTGGGGGTCACTGCGGCAGTCTGGCGGCCAGCTCTCCGAGGAACGGATGGTCGAAACGATCGATCACGGCACGCTCGACCGATTGCACGATGAGGCGGTCAGGGTCGAGCTCCGGAACGGTGGGAGGGTCACCGTGTTCGACGAGGAACCAGTTGATGAAGACGAGTTCCTCGAAATACGACTCGATCTCGGGAAGCAGGTGGGCGAGCTGTGAGTCGCCGACCACGTAGGTCACTCCGTCGATCGTGCCGTCGGGTCCCGATCGAGATCGTTGGAAGGTGATGAAGGTCTCTCCTGCGAGGGTTGCGGTCTGCTGTTCGACCACTGTCACCTGACCTCGAGCGACGGTCGGGCCTCGCACGACCGCCGGATCCTCGGGTCCTCGCAGCAGCGTGCGCAGGTCGTGGAGTTCGGGCAGGTCGGCATCAACGACCGAGTTCGGGTCCCACCGCCCGGGCTCGAGGGCTTCGATCAGCGCCTCGGCAGCGACGATCCGGCCCGCCGGCGACCAGTGACTCCCGGCTTCGAAGAACACCGTCGTCCCGGCGTCGCGTGCGGCCCGCAACGCGAGGTCGACGTCGATCGCGGACGCATCGGTCGCGCGCGACGCCCGCAGCGATCGGCGCGTTGCGTCGACACATGCGGCGGGACGTTGTTCCGGCGCCAACTGCTCCGGATGGAACGCCGACTTGGGCTCGTTGACCATGTAGCGCAGGACGGCCGGGTCTCCGGTGACATCGTCGGGGGGCCGAAACGACGCCAGGCCACGACAGTCGGGGTCGACGTCGCGGGCGAAGAACAGCCAGCCGTCGAGCCCTTCGAGGACCTCGGGCCGGGGTCCGTCCGCCGAAGGGTCGGCGGGGGCGGGTGCGGCCGGAGCCCTCGAGTCGCCGTCGGTCGCGGGCGACGGGCCGGCGGCCTCGTCGTCGGAGTCCGGTCGGGGCGCGTCGTCGTTCGAGACGAGCACCACGAGACCGCCGAGGACGAGGGCGCCTGTGGCGAGGAGCAGAACGGCCGTGCTCGGCCGGAGTCGCCGCGTCACAAGGAGGCGGCGACGGTGGCGCCCAGGTTCCAGCACGCGTCACGTCCGCCACGATCGAGCGGGCCGGTGATGCGCACGGGGTCGGTGACCTGGCGCCATGCGAGCCCGGCGGTGATGCGCATGATGTCGTTGAGCGCGCCGTCGACGTCGTCGTTGCCGTGCAGGTAGATCCCGAACGGCCGGCCTGCAGTGTCCTCGAGGCAGGGGTAGAAGATGGTGTCGAAGAAGTGCTTGAGTGCACCACTCATCGACCCGAGGTTGGCCGGGGTCCCCAGCACGAAGCCGTCGGCGTCGAGCACGTCGACCGCCGTGGCGTGGAGCGCCGCTCTGGAGACGACCTCGATCCCCTCGATCCCGTCGGCCGATGTGCCGTCGATGACGGCATCGAACATCGCGTGGAGCGGTGGCGATGGGGTGTGGTGGACGACGAGGAGGCGCGCCATGTCCCCATGCTGTCATGGGCCCGACTTGGTGTTCGGGGGGTCATGTTCCCTAGCCTCGGAAGGCTCGAACGAGGAGAAGTGACTCATGGCAGCGCAACGAACGACCTTCGCAAAGATTCAGCGGGAGCGAGCCCGGCAGGCCAAGCAGGAGGCCAAGCGGGCCGCCAAGCTCGGCCAGGAGCCGACGCGCAACGACGACGACCGCTCGCCGACCGACCGCAAGGCTGACTTCCTGCTGCGCGGATCCGGCAGCCTGAACCCGAACCAACTGCTCGAGGCGGTCGAACTGCTGACCGCTCAGCATGCCGCCGGGATCCTTGACGACGACGAGGTCGAGGAGATCCGTCAGGACGTCATCCGCCGCGCCAGCTGAGCGTCGGCCGCAACTGATTTCGCCTGCAGGTTCGTTCGGCGCGTATCCGCTGCGACGCAGTACGTTCGAGGTCTCCAACGACCTCCAGGGGGATGCATGCGCGTTCGAATCGACGACGATCTCTGTCAGGGCCACCAGATGTGTGCCATCCGGGCTCCCGAGGTGTTCGGGGCCGACGACCTCGGCCAGGGGGTCGTGCTGATCGACGGCGATGTCCCGGCAGGCCAGGAAGACGCGGTGCGGAACGCGGTCAACAGCTGTCCCGAGCAAGCCATCGTCATCGAGGAATGACGTGACCGACACTGCGCCGATCGACGTCACGACGGACTACGACCTCTTCGACCCCGAGTTCGTGAGGAACCCCTACCCGGCGTACGACGAGATCCGCGAGACATGTCCGGTGGCCCACACCGACCGCTACCAGGGTTCGTGGATGCCGACGAGCTACGAGGATCTCCGCGACTTCGCCGCCGAGATCGACTTGTTCAGCTCCGACGACGTGCTCGTGACGCCTCGTCCCGAGACCCAGACCAAGGGCAAGGCGGCCTACGCCGACGTCAAGGCACCACCGATCAGCTCCGACCCGCCCGAGCACAACTGGACCCGGCGCCTGATCCTGCCGATCTTCGCGCCCGGCGCGGTGAAGCAGTACGAGCAGGGCACGAAGGACCTGTGCAACTCGCTGATCGACGGCTTCGTCGAATCGGGGCGGTGTGATGTCGGTACCGACTACGCGCAACAGATCCCGGTCCGCGTCATCGCGACGATGCTGGGCGTGGGCACCGAGCGGGCCGACGAGTTCGTGGGCTGGGTGCGGGGCGTCCTCGAGTTCGGCCTCACCGACGGCGACGTCCGGATCGAGGCCCGCACCGCGCTCATCGGGTTCTTCAAGGAGCAGGTCGACGACCGACGCGCCAACCCCCGCGAGAACGATCTCATCACCGAGATGGTGCAGGCCGAGGTCGACGGTGAGCCGGTGCCCGAAGACATCATCCTGGGCGTCTGCAACCTCATGCTGGTCGCCGGCATCGATACCACCTGGTCGGCCATCGGCTCGTCGCTGTGGCATCTGGCGCAACACCCCGAGCATCGACAGCAGCTCCGCGACGACCCCGACGTGTGGCCACTCGCGATCGAGGAGCTGCTGCGGGCCTACTCGCCGGTGACCATGGCCCGCGTGGCCACCCGGGACACCGAGTTCAAGGGCTGCCCGATCAAGGAGGGCGACAAGATCATCATGGCGTTCCCGGCCGGCAACCGCGATCCCGAGGTGTTCGAGAACCCCGACGAGGTCGTGCTCGACCGCGAGCGCAACCGTCACATCGCGTTCGGCTCAGGCATCCACCGGTGCGCCGGGTCGAACCTGGCACGGCTCGAACTCCGGGTCGCCCTCCAGACCTTCCTCGAGCGCATTCCCGACTTCGAACTCGTCGACCCCGATGCGGTGACCTGGGCCGGCGGTCAGGTTCGTGGCCCCCGCATCTGCGAGGTCACGTTCCCCACCTGACCAGCCCGCCCCACCTCACCAGCTCGATGCCCCCGCATTTGGGCGGGGTTGGGCGGGGTTGATCAGGCGTTCTTGGGGAGTTCGCTGAAGTTCATCGTCTTGTCGTTGTTCGGCTCCTTGGGGAGACCGAGCACGCGCTCGCCGATGATGTTGCGCTGCACCTGGTCGGTGCCGCCGTAGATGGGCGGCGCCTGGGCGAACAGGGCCATCTCGGTGATCATGCCGAGGAACGGATTGCCGGTGGCCTCGTCGATGTCCGTGCGCTCCTGCCCGCCGTCGTAGGCGTGCAGCGTTCCGGCCGGACCGACGATGCGCAGCCCGAGATCGCGCTGCAGGCGCATCATCTCGCTCATCGAGAGCTTCGAGATGTTGGGCATGCCACCGATGGTGATGCCGGCCTGCTTGGCCGCCTTGACCCGGAGGTTGTTCATGCGTCCGAGCTCGGCGAGCGTGTGAAGCTTCATGAGGTCCTGGCGGATCGTCGGGTCGGAGATCTTCCCGTTGCCCTTGGCCAGCTCCATCAGCATCTTCGACGCCCCGCCGAACACACCGCCGCCACCACCGCTCCCGCGCCGCTTCTTGGCGGCAGGGTCGGCCACGAAGTCGCCGACGCGCTGCTCGAGGTGGCCGACGACGGTGCCCGGCGACGCCGAGCCGCCGCTCTGGTGGCCGCCACCCGACCCGAGGCTGGCTCGCTCGTTGGCGAGGGTGGTGTTGGCCACGGCCCAGCCGTTGTTGAGGTCACCGATGAGCGAGTCGTTCAGGGTGCGGGCGTCGCTCATGAACACCTCGTTGAACATGGCCCGGCCGGTCATCTCGCGGAGCGGACGGATGTCGACGCCTTCCTGGTGCATGTCGAGGGCGAAGTAGCTGATGCCCTGGTGCTTGGGCACGTCGCTGTTGGTGCGAGCGATGAGCATGCCGAGGTCGGCGATCTGGCCACCGGAGGTCCACACCTTCTGGCCGTTGATGATCCACTCGTCGCCGTCCTGCACGGCCTTGGACTGGAGGCCGGCGAGGTCGGAGCCGGCGACCGGCTCGCTGAACAACTGGCACCACGCCTTCTGGCCCGTGACGATGTCGCGGACGTAGCGGTCGATCTGCTCCTGGGTGCCGTGGCTGGCGATGGTGGGGGCGGCGAGCATCAGCCCGAGGCCACCGGGCGCACCGAGCGCACCGTGTTCGCCCAGCGCGATGGCGATGGCGTTGGCGTCGTTGCGGGGCAGGTCGTGCCCGTAGGCGTTGGTGGGCAGGCTCGGCGACGAGTAGCCGGCGAGACCGAGGAGCTCCCACCATTCGCCGACCGTGAGGTCGGGGTCCCAGTTCTTCTCGAGCCAGCTCTTGAACTCGCTGACGGTGTCGTCGTCGATCTTGGTCTCGGTGTTCTCTGCGGTGTCGGTCATCTTCTTCAGGTCTCCCTGCGGGGTGGTGGGTGGGTGAACGGTAGGTCAGATCAGGCGGCCGAGGTGGCCGACGTGGCGGGGGTGGCGGGGCGGCGGATCGAGTCCACCATGCCGGCGATCATGGCGTCCCAGTCGTCGTCGGCCGGCGGTTCGAGCTCGAGGGCGTCGGCGACGAGCGAGCCGAGGCCGAGCAGGACGGACAGGTGGGCGACGGCGTCGGGTCGTGCGCCGCGGCGGACGTCGCCCTGGTGCTGTTCGGACCGAACCCGCTCGGCGAGGGCGTCGCGCCGGGCGGCCACCTGCTTGCGGAGCAGGGCAGCGAGCTCAGGTTCGCGCCGCCCTGCGGTCGCCCCCTCGAGCAGCAGGAGTGGGTCGGATCGTCGCGTCCGGAGGTGGCTCCCCGAGCGCTCTAGCGTGTCGAGGACCGAGTCGTGGTCGTGTCCGACGGTGCGGTCGACGGCTTCGGCCGACCGGTCGGCGATGGCGTGCAGGAGGAGATCGGCCTTGCCCGAGTAATGGGCGTAGACCGCGCCGGTCGACAGGCCGGCCTCGGCCGCGATGTCGGACAGGCGGGCGCCCTCGTACCCCTGGTCGGCGAACACCTTGGCCGCGGCCGTGGTGAGGCGCTCCTTCGTCTCGGATGCGGTGACGCCCGCTTTCCGTGCCATGCGAGAGCTGAACATAATCGCCATTCGGTTCTCGGGCAACTCCCTGGCGGTGGGTGCGGTTCTCGGCCAACTTCCCGGTGGGGCGTGCGGTTCGCGGGTGCTCGACCGGGAAGTTGTACTCGCTACGTTGGCGTGGACCAGTCACCCGAGGAGACCCATGGCCACCGAAACCGGCGCACCGCTGCTCGACCCGTCCTTCTGGCTTCAACCGCTCGAGGAGCGGATGGCGCAATTCGCCGAGATCCGCGAGACCGGCCCGTTCGCGCCGGCCACGTGGGAAAACCCGATGACGGGCGAGACCGAGACGTTCTACGCCGTCACCCGGTTCGCCGAGGTGGTCGAGATCAGCCGCCGTCCGCTCGACTTCTGCTCGGGCCAGGGTGCGGTGTCGATCCCCGACATGCCGGCCGAGGCGCTGGAGTTCTTCGGATCGTTCATCAACATGGACGACCCACGGCACGCCCGCCAGCGCGGCATCGTCGCTCGTTCGTTCACGCCCCGGCAGCTCCAAGGAGTCCTCGATTCGGTCGAGACGATCTGCACCGAGGTCATCGACGGCTTCTGCGAGCAGGGTGAGGTCGACCTGGTCGAGGCCTTGTCGCAGCCGTTCCCGCTCCTGCTGATCTGCGACATGATGGGCATCCCGCGCAGCGAGTTCGACACCGTGCTCGATGCCACCAACATCATTCTCGGCGCGGGCGACCCGGAGTTCCTGGGCGGCAAGGAACCGATGACCGCCATCTTCGAAGCGGGCATGGAGCTGACGTCGTTGATGAACGAGATCGCCGACGACCGCCGCAAGAACCCCACCGACGACCTCACCTCGAAGCTGGTGCACAACGACCTGGGCGAGGACATGCTGACGCCCGAGGAGATCGCGCCGTTCTTCATCCTGCTGGCCGTCGCCGGGAACGACACCACCCGCACCGCCATCAGCCACGGCATGAACCTGCTCACGAAGAACCCCGAACAGCGTGAGATCTGGCAGAACGACCTCGATGGCGTCACGCCGACTGCGGTCGACGAGATCGTCCGGGTCGCATCGCCGGTCACCTTCATGCGACGGACCTTGACGAACGACCTCACGCTGTCGGGCCACGACTTCCGCGAGGGCGACAAGGTGGTCCTGTTCTACGGAGCCGCCAACCGCGACCCGCGCGAGTTCGCCGATCCGGAGTCCTTCGACGTGCGTCGCGACCCGAACCCGCACGTCGGCTTCGGCGGGCCCGGACCCCACTTCTGCCTCGGCGCCCACCTGGCGCGCCGCGAGCTGTCGGTGGCGTTCCGCCAGCTCCTCACCCGCCTCCCCGACATCGAGGTCACCGGCGACGCCGTGCCGCTCGACGCCATGGGCGTCCCGCTCGTCGCCGGCATCAAGCACCTGCCCGTGACGTTCACCCCCAGCGAGCCGGTCCGCGCCTGACCAACCGCCGCTGCCGACGCTGCTTCTTGGTCGGCTGCTGACGCCGGGTGGTCAGCATCGCGCCGAGAAGCGGGTTGCGGATCTGCGTCGCCAACGTTGCTGGGAGCACTGCGGGACCGCCATCAGACGATCGGCCGCCCGCAGACGGCCCCTGGCACGTGGTGGACCGATCAGCCGCGGGAGGGCCCGCACACGACGCCGAGACACTGGAGCGGGTTGCCGTTGTGGCGGCCGCGGAGGTTGCGTCGGCCGTCGATGACGCCGGGCGCGTCGATCCCGAGGTCGGCGTTGCGGTTGCTGCGGTTTCTCATGACGGTGACGTCGGGCGCGCCCGTGGCCGACCGGACGGTGAGCCCGTCGTCGGCCACGAGCTCGAAGCGGTTGTCGCCCTGGAGGTCCTCCCAGCCCCACCCGCCCGAAAACGTCATCGGCTCGAACCCGTTCCGGACGAAGGCATTCCGTTCGATCACCGTTCCTGTGCCGGCGCACGTGTCGACGTCCTCCATGAGACAGTCGATGGTCGCGACGATTCCGGAAGATCGGTTCTCGGTGAAGCGGTTGTCGCGGATGTGGGTGCCCGAGGCGTCGTTGTCGGCTCTGAGCCAGATCCCGACGCCATTCCGGATGAAGTCATTGTCGTCGATGAGGGAGTTCGAGGCGTCGAACAAGTCCTCGTCCCACACTCGCACCGCCTGCTCATTGCCGACGAAGAAGTTGTTCCGGACCACGGTGTCATTGTCCTTCTGGATCGACACGCCCGAGAAGTTGTTGACGAACCACGAGTCGCTGATCTCGATCGCACCGCCCCAGTACGCGTCGATGGCGACGCCGTTGTCGAGGAAGATCGATCGCGTCACGACGCTGCCCTGGCCCAGCTCGGTGACGAATCCGGTGCCGTTCCTGACCACCATCTGTTCGATCACGGAGTAGGCACCGAGGTCGACCACGCCACCGTTCACCGTCCCGTTGCGGAGCGTGACGCGACCTGCGCCGAAGACGGACCCGAACGCCGTGAAGCCGTTGAAGTCGATCTCGACACTGCCGGCGACGATCTCGATGCAGTCGACGTCGGCGGTCAGCACCGTGTCCGAGCTCACCACGAGGCAAGCGGCGGCAGCCGTTGCCCTGCGGTCCCCGGAGGTCGCGTCGTCGTGCGTGAGCTCGTCGTACACAGGCTGCGCCGCTGCACCACCGGAGGCGCTCGCCGCCACTCCGTCGGTGAACACAAGGGTGAGAGCGAGGGCACAACATGCTGCGAAGCGGGTGCGGACCATGGTTCCTCCACGTCAGACGCGCTCGCGGCCGATCGCCGCGACCTACTGCACGATACGGTGACCGGCCGAGTCGTGCGAGTGGCACAAGATCGCCGGGTCGCGTGACGACGCCGGGGAGCACCGAAGAACCGGGCGAGTCAGTGGGTGGCCGTGAGCTCGGCGATGGCGGCGGCCTGGGCAAGGGTTCGCCGCGCCTCGTCGACGTGGAGATTCTCGATCATGCGGCCGTTCACGGTCACGACCCCACGCCCTTCGCGCTCGGCCTCCTCGAACGCGGCGATGATCGCCTCGGCCTCGCCCACCTGGTCGGCGGACGGGGCGAAGACCTCGTTGCACGGGTCGAGCTGGCTCGGGTGGATGAGGGTCTTGCCGTCGAAGCCCATCTCGCGCCCCTGGCGGCACTCGGCCAGGAATCCGTCCGCGTTCTTGATGTCGTTGTAGACGCCGTCGAGGATGACCTTTCCGGTGGCCCGGGCGGCCAGGAGGCACATCCCGAGCCCGGGCATCAGCGGCTGACGGTTCTCGACCCGTTCGGCTCGGAGCTCCTTGGCGAGATCGTTGGTCCCCATCACCAGCACGGTGAGTCGATCGGAACAGCCGGCGATCTCTTCGGCGTGAAGCATGGCAACCGGCGTCTCGAGCATCGCCCAGATCTTCGTCTGCTCCGGAGCTCCGCCCGCCGTGAGGGCCGCCTCGACCGCCCGAACGTCGTCGACCGAGTTGATCTTCGGCACGACCATGGCGTCGGGTCCGGCGGCCGCGATGGCAGCGACGTCGTCAGCGTGCCACTCGGTGTCGAGCCCGTTGGCGCGGACGGCGATCTCGCGCTTGCCGTACTCACCTGAAGCTGCGGCTGCACACACACGGTCGCGGGCCTCAGCCTTGGCGTCGGGGGCCACGGCGTCCTCGAGGTCGAGGATCAGCGCGTCGGCAGCGAGGCCCTTGGCCTTCTCGAGGGCCCGCTCGTTGGCGCCCGGCATGTACAACACCGACCGCCGAGGTCGGAGCAGATCATCAGTCATGAGAAGTCTCCCCTGCGAGGTCGACGAGGCACGAGGAGGTCGGCCAGTTGCGGCCTCCGTGGCCGGGGAACGGACGGAACGGATCACTCATGACGAGGACGCTCCTGTGGTTGACGTTGCGGAGGCGCCAGCCGGAGCAGCACCGGAGATGAGGGCGGTCGCCGAAGGCCAGCCCAGCGAGGCGACGAAGGAGCCGAGTGGGCGAAGCATCACAGTCCGTACTCCTTCGCGAGGTCGGGGTCGCGCTCGGCGAGGCGTTCCGCGAGGTCGAGGACCACCAGGCACTGCTTGACCGAGGCGTCGTCCTCCATCTTGCCGTCGAGGAGAACCGCCCCGGTGCCGTCGCCCATCGCCTCGACGACCCGCTTGGCGTGTTCGACGTCGTCGACCGGTGGCGAGAACACCCGCTTGGCGATGTCGATCTGGACGGGGTGGAGCGACCACGCGCCGACGCAGCCGAGCAGGTAGGCGTTGCGGAACTGGTCCTCGCAGGCGACGGTGTCGCGGATGTCGCCGAACGGCCCGTAGTAAGCGTAGATGCCGTTGGCCACGCAGGCGTCGACCATGCGCGCCACCGTGTAGTGCCACAGGTCCTGTTGGGCCGTGATGCGGCCGGCTTCGAGGTCGTCGCCGGTGGGGTCGCTGCGAACGAGGTAGCCGGGATGGCCGCCGCCGACGCGGGTCGTCTTCATGCGCCGGTTGGCGGCGAGGTCGGCCGGCCCGAGCGACAAGCCCTGCATCCGGGGTGACGCGGCGCAGATCTCCTCGACGTTGGCCACGCCCCGAGCGGTCTCGAGGATGGCGTGGAGCAGGATCGGCCGGTCGAGCCCGGCCTTGGCCTCGAGTTGGGCGACGAGCCGATCGACGTAGTGGATGTCCTCAGGGCCTTCGACCTTCGGGATCATGATGACGTCGAGCTTGTCGCCGATCGCCGGGACGACCTCGAGCAGGTCGTCGAGGCCCCACGGCGAGTCGAGGCTGTTGACCCGGGTCCAGAACTGGCAGTCGCCGAAGTCGACGGTTCGGCCGACCTCGATCAGGCCGGCCCGAGCGGCTTCCTTGTCGGATGCGGGCACGGCGTCTTCGAGGTTGCCGAGGAGCACGTCGCACTGGGCGGCCATGTCGGGCACCTTCGAGCGCATCTTCTCGACGGCTGGAGGGAAGAAGTGGATGTTCCGCGACGGCCGGAACGGGATCTCGCGGACGGGCTCGGGAGCACCGATGGCGAGGGGGGCGAAGAAGTCCTTGGCGCTGCGCACGGCTCCGACCGTACCGCCGGGCACCAGACGTGAGGAAAGCCGGCGGGCCAGACTTGGCCGATGCGAATCCGCGACGCGACGGGCGCCGACGTCCCCGAGGTCAATCGTCTCTACAACGTGCTCATCCCGACCACGACGATCGCCTGGACCGACGACCCGATGCCGCTGGTCGAGCACGAGCGCTGGTTCGCCGAACAGCAACGATCGGGCGATCCCGTGCTGGTCGCGGTCGACGCCGACGACGAGGTGATCGGGTACACGAGCTACGGCGACTTCCGCGACACCCGGAGGTGGCCGGGCTACCGGTACGTCGCCGAGCTCACGCTCCACGTCGCCGAGTCGCATTGGGGGCGCGGGGTCGGCCGAGCGCTGCTCGAAGCGCTGATCGACCGCGCCACCGACGCCGGCAAACACGTCCTGGTCGCGGGCGTCGACGGCGAGAACGAGGCGTCGATCAGGCTCCACGAGAAGCTCGGATTCGTGGTGACGGCTCGGATGCCCGAGGTCGGACGCAAGTTCGATCGCTGGCTCGACCTCGTCTACCTCCAGCTGATCCTCGAGCCATGAGACGCATCGAGGCCCGGGTCACCGGGCGGGTCCAGGGCGTCTTCTTCCGGGACTCGACCCAGAAGACGGCCACCGAGCTCGGCATCACCGGGTGGGTGGGCAACGAGCTCGACGGCTCGGTGCGCATCGAGGCCCAAGGTCCCGTCGAGCGGGTCGACGAGCTCGTCGCTTGGCTTCGGGTCGGTCCGAGGCAGGCACAGGTCGTACAGGTCGAGGTCACCGAGGGGAAGCCACGGAGCGACGAGCGCGGCTTCACGGTCCGCTGAGATCGATCTCGCAAAAACTGGAACCTGTTACATTCCGGCACCGTGCAGGGCATCGTGTGGACCGGAGAGCTGGAGATTCGCGACGACGTCGAGGTGCGTGACGTTCGCCCCGACGAGGTGCGGGTCGCCATCCAGGCCGCCGGCTTGTGCCACAGCGACGTCTCGGTCATCAACGGCACGATTCCGTTTCCGCCGCCGGTCGTGCTCGGCCACGAGGGCGCCGGCATCGTCGAGGCCGTCGGCGACAGCGTCAAGAAGGTGAAGGTGGGCGATCACGTCGTGCTCACCACGCTCGGCAACTGCGGCTGTTGCGACGCCTGCGACCGGGGGCAGCCGACGGCGTGTCGCGACACCATGGGCCGCCTCAGTCAGCCGTTCACCGTCGGGGGAGACAAGGCGTTCAGCTTCGCCAACGCCGGTGTGTTCACCGAGACCGTCGTCGCCAAGGAGACCCAGGCCATCGTCATCGATGCCGACGTGCCGTTCCAGGCGGCGAGCCTGATCGGCTGCGCCGTCGTCACCGGCGCCGGCGCCGTGCTGAACCGGGCCAAGGTGCAGCACGGCGAGACGGTCGCCGTGATCGGCATCGGCGGCATCGGGCTCAACGTCATCCAAGCGGCCCGCATCAGCTCGGCCAGTCGGATCATCGCCATCGACACCAATCCCGACAAGGAGGCCAGCGCCCGCCAGTTCGGCGCCACCGACTTCATCGATGCCTCGAAGGTCGACGACACCGTCGGGGCGGTCAAGGAACTGCTGCCGAACGGCGTCGACTACGCGTTCGAGTGCGTCGGCCATCCGGCCCTCATCGACACCGCCATCAACCTCCTCGACTGGGGCGGCAGCTGCGTGCTCCTCGGCGTTCCGAAGCTGGGCACCGAGGCCAGCTTCGTGATCAACACGCTCTACAACGACAAGTCGATCCTCGGGTGTCGCTACGGCTCGACCCGGCCCCACCACGACATCCCGATGTACGTCGACTTCTACAAGCGAGGCCTGCTGCTGCTCGACGAGCTCGTCAGCCAGACCTACCCGCTGGCAGACGTCCAGCGGGCCCTCGACGATCTGCACGACGGCAAGCTCAATCGCGGCGTGCTCGAAATCGGCTGAACCGATGGACCGAACCGAGTTCGACGCGCTCGCCGCCGAGGTGTCGAACTGGGGCCGCTGGGGCGAGCAGGACCAGCGAGGAACGCTCAACCTGATCGACGCCGAAGCCATCCGTCGAGGGCTCGACGCTGTGGTCGACGGTGACACGTTCTCCCTGGCCCTTCCGCTCGACGGCGACATCCCCGTGCTCAAGGGGCAGCCCTCCAGGCGACCGCCGCTCCGTACGTCGTTGATGGTCAACTTCTCGTTCACCGGCACCGACGACGGCCCGGCGTTCACCGACGACGCGCTCACCATGGGGGTGCAGGCCTCGACGCATTGGGACGCGCTCAGCCACGCCTCCTACGACGGCAAGCTCTACAACGGCTTCGACGCATCGACGGTCAGCGCGGCCGCGGGGGCTCGGAAGTGCGGGATCGATCGTGTCGGCGCGGTGACGACCCGAGGGGTGCTGCTGGACGTGGCCCGCCATCTCGGAACCGACGCCATCCCCCACGGCGAGGCGATCACGGCCGAGCAGCTCGAAGCGACGCGCCAGGCCGCGGCGGTCGAGCTGGCACCCGGCGACATCGTGCTCATCCGCACCGGCGCGATGTCACGATTTCGGGCCGGAGATCGGGAGTTCTACGAAGGTGGCTCGTGCGGGCTCCACCCGGAGGTCGCGAGATGGTTCCACGACCACGAGGTGGCGGCCTACGCGGTCGATGCCCAGAACCCCGACGCCATGCCGCCCGAGTCGTGGGACTGGTTCGTGCCGATCCACCTCCTCTGCCTGCGGGACATGGGGATGATCCAAGGGCAGAACTGGATGCTCGACGATCTCGCCGAGGCTGCCGCAGCCGACGGGCGGTGCACGTTCCTGCTGTCGGCGACGCCCGAGCCGATCCCCGGCGCCAGCGGGGCCCCGGTCGCAGCGGTCGCCGTTCGCTGATTCGCGCGGGGTGCGACCGGTGGTTACGCCTCGTGTTGCAGAATGGCGCAGCAGCACGACGGCGATGAGAAACGGAACGCGATGACCTACCAGATGGGTGTCGATCTCGGCACGGCCTACACCGCAGCGTCCATGGTGCGGGAGGGTCAGGTGCGGGTCGCTCAGCTGACCGACACGTCCCAGATGCAGCCCTCGGTCGCATCGATCCGGGAAGACGGCACGATCCTCGCCGGCGCCGTCGCCGCCCGGCGTGCCATCAGCCACCCCGACCGCACGATTCGCGAGTACAAGCGCCGTTTCGGCGATCCGGCGCCCATCGTCGTGGGCGGGCAGGCCTACTCGGCCGATGCGTTCACGGCCCGCATGCTGTCGACGGTGCTCAAGCGGGTCACCGAGATCGAAGGCGGCCCGCCCGAGCGCGTGGCCCTCGCCCACCCCGCCGCGTGGGGTCCGTTTCGGCTCGACCTGCTCCGTGAGGCGGCCAGGCAGGCGGGGCTGGCCGAGGTGCTCCTCGTGCCCGAGCCGGTGGCTGCGGCCATCGCCAACAAGGCCAAGGTCGGCCCCGGCGCCCTCGTTGCCGTCTACGACCTCGGTGGCGGGACCTTCGACGCAGCGGTCGTCCGCAACAACGGCGACGACTGGGAGGTGGTCGGCACGCCCGAAGGCGCCGAGCGTCTGGGCGGCGTCGACTTCGACCAGGCCGTCATCGCCCACGTCGACGCCTCCGTCGACGGCCAGGTGAGCGCCCTCGACAGCACCGAGATGGAGAACCGGGTCGCCCTGGCGAAGCTCCGCCAAGAGTGCCAGTCGGCCCGCGAGGCGCTGTCGTCGGACACCGACACCGAGATCGCCGTCAGCCTGCCCGGACTCAGCACCTCGGTGCGCCTGACCCGCGACGAGCTCGAGGGCATGATCCGGCCGCGCCTCGCCGACTCGCTGGCGATCCTCGATCGGGTCGTCTCGTCAGCCGGCACCGACTGGGACGGCGTCGAGAGCGTCGTGCTGGTGGGCGGGTGCGCCCGGATGCCGATGGTGAGCGAGCTGGTCCGCTCACACACCAACCGCCCCGTGCTCTCCGAGACGAGTCCGAGCTTCGCCATCGCCATCGGGACGGGGCTGGCCGCCGAGACCGAGTCGAACCGGGCGGCCACCCCGCCTGCGCCGCCGACCGCTCCGTCGTTTCCGCCGCCCGCCGCTGCCGTCGCCGCGGCTGCGGTTGCCGCCCCGGTCGCGGCGGCCGCCGCGCCGCCGGCGTCCTTCGGCGAGGCGCCTCCCGTGGCGCCCCCGGCGACACCGACGCCGACACCGGCGCCCGCAGCTCCGGCTGCTGCGGGGCCGTCAGGCGGAGCCAACCGCACCCCGATGATCGTGGGTGGCGTGATCGCCGTGCTCGCGCTCGCCGCCGGGGCCTTCTTCTTGTTCGCCGGCGGTGACGACGGCGACGAATCCGTCGATGCGGCGGCCTCGAGCGACGAAGAGTCCGATCAGGAGGCGCCGACCACGGGACCGCAGACCAAGAAGGGGTCGATCACCTCGGCCGGCGATGTGTTCGAGACGACGGTGACCGTCGAGGCGGGCGACGCCGTTGGTGTTCGTGTCACACCCGAGGCTTCGTTCGATCCGGTGTTCGCCATCGGTGGCGACGTCGAGACCCTCGACGCGTGGGCCGACTGGGAGGAGCTCGAGCTGGGCGATGCCGAGGCCGGCTCGACCTATCGCGCGCTCGCCAAGGACTTCGAGGCGACCTCGGGCACCGATCCCAAGGGCAGTCTGCTCGCGGCCTTCGACAACAAGGAGGCCGGTCTGCCAGAGGAGTTCGCCTTCGTGGCCGTCGTCGACGGCACCTTCCGAGTGGTGGTCGCCGGGTTCGAGGACAGCACCGGCGACTTCGATCTGGAGATCGAGGTCGAGGAGGCGAGCGAACGCGGGGCGATACGGGCCCTCGACGAGATCAACGACCTGCGCCTCGTCGAGCACCTGAGCTTCCTCGACTCCTTCGGGCAGGACCCGGGTCCGCTCCAGACCGTCGAGGAGCAGCAAGCCGCTTCGGTCGACGAGGACGAGGTGTTCGAGAACCTGGTCGCGACCATCTCCGAGGATCTGAACGTCGGGCCCGAGGAGGGTCGCTGTGTGGCCGAGGCGGTCATCGCCCAGTTCCCGATCACCGAGCTGCTGGCCGCCGGGATGGACGATCAGGGTGAGATCGGCGGGATGAGCGAGCAAGACCAGAGCGAGGTCACCTCGGCGGCGGGCGCCGCACTGGCAGGCTGCACCGCGGGATAGGCCCTCCGATATCCTCCGCCCTCATGGCGGGTGCCCGGTCCTTCAACTTCGCTGATGTCTGGGAGATGGCGGCCGACGCCGTTCCCGAACGCGACGCCCTGGTGGTCGTCAACCAGGGCCGCCTCACCTACGGCGAGCTCGAGGCCCGGGCGAATCGGGCCGCCAATGCGCTGACCGAGCTCGGCGTCGGTTCCGGCGACTTCGTGGCCTGCCATCTCGAGAACGGTGCCGAGTACGTCGAAGTGGTGCTCGGTGCGTTCAAGCTCGGTGCGGTCCCGGTGAACGTCAACTTCCGTTATGTGGCCGACGAACTGCACCACGTGCTGGCCGACAGTGGTGCCGTGGTCGTGGTCACCGAAGCACATCTGGCCGATCGGGTGGCCGAGCTCGCCGACCGCCTGCCCGAGATGCGCACGGTGCTGGTCACCGGTGAGCACGGGAGCTACGAGGCCGCCCTGCGCGCAGCTGAGGACTCCCGACCCGACGTCGACCGAACGGGCGACGAGCACTACGTCATCTACACCGGGGGCACGACCGGGTTGCCCAAGGGGGTGGTCTGGCGGCACGAGGACGCGTTCTTCGCCTGCATCGGCGGTGGCGACCCGATGCGGCTCGCCGGACCGGTCGAGCACGCCTCCGAGCTCGCCGATCGAATGGTCGACTCGTTCACCTCGTTCCCCCTCGCACCCCTCATGCATGCGGCCGGCCTGTGGGTGACGCTGATGTGGTTGTTCGCCGGGGGCAAGGCCGTGCTCCTGCGGGGTCCGCTCGATCCGCCCAAGGTCTGGGAGACCGTCGGCGAGGAAGGGGCCAACCTGCTCACCTTCGTGGGCGACGCCGTGGGGCGTCCGATGATGGACGAGTGGGACCTCCGGAGCGATGCGTACGACGCGTCGACCATCTTCTCGATCAGCAACGGCGGAGCGCCGATGTCGCCGGCGCTCAAGCAACGCATCGCCACGGCGTTTCCGAACTCGGTGATCGCCGACGGGTTCGGGTCATCCGAGGTCGGCGCCCGCGGCTCGTCTCGGCTCACCGCGGCCGAGGTGAACCAGGCCGGTGGCATCGCGCAGTTCAAGCCGATGGCGACGGACACGGTGGTGCTCGACGACGACGACCGGCCGGTCGAACCGGGATCCGGCGTGCTCGGTCGGGTGGCCTCGACCGGACGGTTGCCGGTGGGCTACCTCAACGATCCGGAGAAGACCGCGAACACCTTCGTGACCCTCGACGGGCGGCGCTACGCCATCACCGGCGACATGGCCACCGTCGCCGACGACGGCACGATCGAGCTGGCCGGCCGCGGCTCAGGCTGTATCAACACCGGCGGCGAGAAGGTCTTCCCCGAAGAGGTCGAGTCGGTGCTGATCAGTCATCCTGCGGTCTACGACGTGCTCGTGGTGGGTGCCGACGACGAACGATGGGGGAGCGCGGTGATGGCGATCGTGCAGCCGGACGGCGACCCGCCCGAACTCGAGTCACTCGTCGAACACTGCAAGCAGCGCCTGGCGGCGTACAAGGCGCCCAAGCACCTGGTCGTGGTCGACGCCGTCAAGCGATCGCCCGCCGGCAAACCCGACTACCGGTGGGCCAAGTCGATCGCCGACGGCGAGGGTGCCGGCACATGAGCGACGAGCTCAAGGAGGTCGTGCGGGAGGCACTCGAGGTCCAGGTCCTCGAAGCCGATCCGGGCAAGGCGGCCGAGACCATCGAGCAAGCCGCCCGGCGTCATGGCATCGCCGAGGTCGCAGGGCTCCTGCTCGACACGGCCTCGATCGCATTGCGCCGCATGGTGCTCGAGACCGACGAGGCCTACGACGCGCGCGAGCTCCTCGAGCGACTGTCGCTCGACGGTGCGGTGCCAGCCGAAGATCTCGAACTGCTCATGCACACTCTCGCGTTCGCCGCCGCGACGGCCGGTGGCATCCGACCGGCCATCGAGGCCCTCCAGGCCGGCCTCGGTGACCAGCAACTCATCTTCGGCGCATGGCTCACCGTGCTGACCGTGCTCAAGGTGGTGTCGATCACGATCGAGATCACCGAGGCCGAGCTCGTCGATGAGCTGGCCTCGGTGCTCACGGTGTTCTGATCAACCCCGGCCGTTCGAACGACCTAACCTGACGACCCGTCAGAAGCGCGAAGGGAAGACCGCCATGATCGAAGGCCGCAGCCTGTGGGAGCTCGTCACCAATCGGGCCGAGGCGACCCCGGACGCCACCATGCTGATCGACGAGTCGGGGACCGAGACGTCGTTCGCAGACTTCGCCGTTCGCGCCGAGCGGGCCGCCGCTGGGTTCGCCGATCTCGGGATCGGTGAAGGCGACGTGGTGTCGTGGCAGCTGCCGACGTGGACCGAGACGATCGTGTTGGTCGCCGCGCTCTCTCGGCTCGGTGCGATCCAGAATCCGATGCTGCACATCTATCGCGAGCGGGAGGTCGGATTCATCACCGGCCAAGCCGGCACCAAGCTGCTGGTCGTTCCCGGCGAGTGGCGCGGGTTCGACTTCGAGGCCATGGCCCGCGGGATCGCCGCAGAGCGTGACGGCCTCGACGTGCTGGTGGCCGACCCTGGCCTGCCTGAGGGCGATCCGGCCGGACTGGGGCCGGCGCCTGCCGCTCCCGACGATCCAGCCGATCTGCCGGTCCGCTGGTACTACTCGACGTCAGGTACCACGGCCGACCCCAAGGTCGCCCAGCACACCGACATGACCATCGACGCGGCTGCCCGCGGTATGTGCGATCAACTCGAGGTCACCGCCGACGATCGGATCGGGTGTGTGTTCCCGTTCACCCACATCGCCGGAGCGGTCTACGTGGCGAGTGCCCTGCGGTACGGCTGCACGATGATCGTGGTCGAGGCGTTCGACGCCGAGGCGACCCCGCCGCTGCTGGCCGCCCATGGCGTGACGCTCGCAGGCGCAGGGACCCCGTTCCACATGGCCTACCTCGCCTACCAGCGAGCCCACCCCGAGTCGGCGCCGTTGTTCCCGGCCGCCCGTGCCCTCATCGGCGGCGGCGCACCCAAGCCACCGCAACTCCATCACGACGTCAAGGCCGAGATGGGCGGGGTCGGCATCGTTTCGGGCTACGGCATGACCGAGGCACCCATCATGACCATGGCATCGGTGCGTGACGCCGACGACGAGCTCGCCACGACCGAAGGCGGCCCGGTGGCAGGGGTCGACCTCCGCCTGGTCGATCAAGCGGGCGAGATCGTGCCTGCGGGAACCGAGGGCGAGATCCGGGTGAAGGGGCCGATGGTCATGCGCGGCTACCTCGATGCTTCGCTCGACGCCGACGCGTTCGATGCCGACGGGTTTCTCCGCACCGGCGATCTGGGGGTACTCACCGCGGCCGGGAACATCAGGATCACCGGCCGGGTGAAGGACATCATCATCCGCAACATGGAGAACATCTCGGCCAAGGAGGTCGAGGACCTGCTCTTCTCGCATCCGGCGATCGCCGACGCTGCGGTGATCGGCCTGCCCGACGACACCACCGGCGAGCGAGTGTGTGCGGTGATCGTGCCCCACGATCCGTCTGCTCCGCCCACCCTGACCGACATCCTCGACTACACCGTCGCCAACGGACTGGCCAAGCAGAAGACGCCCGAGCAGCTCGAGGTCGTCGATGTCCTGCCCCGGAACCCGACCGGCAAGGTCCTCAAGTTCAAGCTGCAAGAGCAGTTCGGCGGCTGAGCCGGGGCGACGATCACCGCACCGCCGCACTACCGTTCGTCTCGTGCACCTTCAGGTCGGACCCGTGCCCTCGGCCAGCGTCCGCTCCTGGGTGGCCTATGCCCGCCAGAAGGTCGACGAGGCGGGTTCGGACCCGTTCGGATCGGAAGTGGCTCCCGATGTGGTCTCGGTGTTCGAGTCGTACTTGTCCGCGTGGTCGGCGATCGCCGAGTCCGACGAGGACTTCTACTGGGAGGCCGAGATCCCGACCGAGGTCGCCGAGTACCAGGTGCATGCGTTCCACCAGATCGTGAATCGCCTCGCGCAGGCGGCGCTCGACCGCGGTGAGCCCGAACAGCCGCCGGACGGCGAGCAGTTCTACCAGTCGTTGGTGAACGCCATCATCGACGGTCTCGAGATGGACGGTGCCTCGACCGCCGAGTACGCGGTCCACCTGCGGAGCTTCTGGCCCGGTCTGGGCGATGCCGGTGCCGAGTCGGCGGACGCCACCGACGGCGTGGTCTGAACCGTCCGTCGGGCCCCACATCGGCGCCGATGGTCAGCGCCAGTCCGAGGAGCACGATGCCGGCTCCCAGGAGGGAGGTGGACACCGTCGTCGCACCGGTTCGGGGGAGGGGCGCGTGGCGTCGGATCCGCTCGTCCGGTCGTGGTCGGTGCGGTCGAGGACGTGGCGCGGTCGTGGTCGTGGTCGAGGTCGTGGGGGTCGGGGGAGCGACGGGTTCGGGTGCCACGACGTCGGGAAGCGACGGGTGGTTGGCCATCTGCAACGACGTGTCCTCGCCCGGCCGGACCTCGACGGCGCGGGGCTCGGCATCGAGGTCGAAGCCGGCTGGTGGGGTTCGTTCGACGATCCAGTACGTGCCGTGGCGCAGCTCGGCGACCGTGTGCGGTTGTTCGGTGGTCTCGATGGTCTTCACCAGCCTCGCTTCGGGATGCCCCGGGTGGTGGGTGAAGACATCGAGCACGGCGCCGGTCAGCGACCGGCCCGACGGGTCGTCGACGTCGACCTTGGTGATGGTGAGGCTGCCCGGTGCGGCGATGTCGTGGACCTCGATGATGACGTGCTCGCCACTCCCCACCTCGACCCGCTGGTCGGCGGCCGCGAGGTAGCCGGGCGGGGGACCGGTCTCGACCAGCTCGTACGAACCCGGCTCGACCTCCACCGGTCCGGCCGTGCCCTCGGGCCCGATGACGAGTTCGGAGACCGGGTCGCCGGTGGCGATCGAGGTCAGTTCGAACACAGCGCCGGTGATCGGCGCGACGTCGGTTGCATCGCCGGTCTTGTGCACGGTCACGCGACCGGGCGCCTCGGGCGGGGCTTCCACGACGACGTCGAGGTGCGCTTCCACGAGGAGTTGGCGCGGGACGACCACCCGCTGCGCACGTCGTCGGGTCGGTGCGAACGCCGCGAGTTCGAGGTCGGCCACCGCAGCATGGGCGGTGAAGGTCGCCGCTGCCCCGGACATCCGGTAGCCGAGCCGAGCCTCACCCTCGCGGTCGGTCTCGGCGACGGTCGTGTCGAGGTGGGCGCCGGTTCCGTTCACGAGGAGGTTCGCGTTCGGCACCGGGCGGCCGTCGGCATCGGTGATGCGGACGCGTAGCAGCCCGCGGCCGCTCCGCTCGGCGTTCTCGGCGTCGAGCGTGATGGCGAAGGGTGCGACCAGGGTGTTGTGCGCGATCGCCTCGTTCTTCAGTGCCCTCGCCCGCTCGACGACGGCGGTCCCGCTGCCGGCGAATCCGGCCAGGTGCTCGGACGCGAGGCGATCGACGTCGAGTCGACCGGCTGGATAGGTGGCCCCCATCAGGTCGTGGAGGGCGAGCATCATCGCGGCAGCGGTGGTCGGGTCGGTGGTGTACCCGTGGCGGCCCACGAGCCAGGCCACAGCGGTTCGGGTGGCCGGTGACACGGCCGGCTGGGTCGGCTGGTAGTCGAGGCCGGGGTCGGGTGAGGCGATGCCGTGGTCGATGCACCATGCCGGACCCAGTGCGCCCATGTCGTAGCTGCCGTACCAGCTCGAGTGGCCGGCCACGGTTGCCCGGAACCCCAAGTGGGGGCGAACGGTTGCCTCCGCAGCACGGGGCGTGGGGGCGATCGCCACGCACCCGATGGCGATGATCATCGTCGCAGCGACGAGGGGGTGGGCACGGACCGCGGACATGGAGCGACCTCGGGTTGGAGGAGGTGGAGATGTCCGACTGGTTCGGCGAGTCGCCCTGGAGATGCGACGTTCAGTATTTATCAGTCATGTTCGTGTATCGTCAAGCGGTTTCGATGCCGCTCGCAACTGGGCGTAGCGGTGCCGCACAGCCGCGACGTCGGTGGGACGAGGCTCGATGAGCGTGCCTGCGCCGACCCCCCACGCCTCGGCCACCTCCTCCGGGGCGCTGCCGGTCGCCACCGCTGCGGCCTGCACGGCGGCGCCGGTGGACACGTGCTCGTCACCGTCGGGCACCAGTACCGGTCGCCCCGACAGATCGGCGATCGCCTGTTGGTGCGCGGGTGATCGGGAGCCGCCGCCGACGAGACGGATCGGATCGTCGGTCGTGATCACGCCGCACTCGGCGAGGGCGTCGAGCCCGTCGAGGAGCGAGCAGGCCACGCCCCGGTAGGTCGCGGCGGCGAGTTGGGAGCGGCGGATGTCGGTTCTGATCCCGGCCAGGACACCATGGGCGTCGGGCCGGTTCGGGGTGCGCTCGCCGTCGAAGTACGGCAGGAGCACCGGTCCGTCGGCAGACGGCTCGCTCAGGGCCATGTCGCCGAACTCGTCGAGCCCGACGCCCAGCAAGCCGGCAACGGTGTCGATCACCTTCCCGGCGTTGAGCGTGCAGACCAGGGGCAGATGGCGACCCGTGGCGTCGGCGAACCCGGCCACCAGGCCACGAGGGTCACGCACCGGTTCGTCGCTGACGCTGAACACCGTGCCCGACGTCCCGATCGAGATGGCGACCTGGTTGGCGCGGAGCCCGATGCCCAGGGCTGCGGCCATGTTGTCGCCGGTGCCGGGCCCGATCAGCGGCTGCCCCGGCAGGCCGAGTGACCCGGGTCCGTCGGCCACACCGGTCTCGACGGCCTGCGCCGGCTCCACCACCACCGGGAGGCACTCGAGCCAGTCGGTCTCGGTGCGGGTCGGGTCGACGAGGCGCAGCAGATCGGGTCGCCAACGGCCCTCGGCGGGCGACCAGTACCCCGTGCCGGATGCATCGCCGCGATCGGTCACCCGGCGGCCGGTCATCCGATGGGTCAGCCAGTCGTGGGGCAACAGCACCGACCGCATCCGGGCGAACACCTCGGGCTCGACTCGCCGGAGCCAGGCCAGCTTGGAGATGGTGAACGAGGCGACCGGCACCGATCCGACTGCCGCAGCCCATTCGTCCGCCCCGAGCTCGCGCACCAGGTCGGTGGCGTCGGGCGCCGACTCGGTGTCGTTCCACAGCTTGGCCGGACGCAGCACGTCGCCATCAGCATCGAGCACGACCATGCCGTGCTGTTGGGCGGCAACCGACACGGCGGCGACGGTGGGGGCGCCCGCCTGCGCCACCGCAGCCGTGAGTGCGTCCCACCATGCGGAGGGATGCTGTTCCGAACGCGGAGGTGTGGTGGGCGGGTGGGGAGACGAGCCCGACGCCAGCAAGCGGCCGGTGTCGACGTCGCGGACCTGCACCTTGGTGGACTGCGTCGACGAGTCCACTCCGAGCACCAGCGCCATGACGTCAGTAGATCACGCGGTGCTGGGTACGTTGCTCGATGTGGCAGATCAGGACCCGGGGTCGAAGCCACTCCTCGACCCGGCACAGATGATGGTCCTCGGCGTCTGTTGCCTCGTGGCGATCATCTTCGGTGTGACCCTCCGGGCCACCACCCTCGGCAGCACGGTGTCCCCGCCACCCGCGGGTGCAGCTCTGGCCTCGACCCTGAGTGATCTGGTCGCCGACCCGTCGGCGCGCACGATCGATCCCTACGAGGGTCAGGGAGCCTGGGTCGATGCCTTCGACTACGTCCCTGCCTACGCCAACGACGCACCGGCACTCGACGTGTCCGCCCTCGACGACATGGTGGACGCCGGCGTCGAGACCGTGTTCATCCAGGCCGCCCGCGACGACGAACGGGCCGAGGGGCTCATCGTCGATTCGGATGTGGTCGCCCGATGGCTGGTCGAAGCCCATCGCCGCGACCTGGCGGTGGTCGCCTGGTTCCTTCCGCGGCATGTCGACACCGATCGAGACTTCGAGCATCTCGAGGCGCTGCTCGACTTCGAGGTGCTCGGTCACACCTTCGACGGCGTGGCCGTGGACATCGAGGCGACGACGAACCCCGACCCCGTCGCCCGCTCGGTCAGCCTGATCGAGCTGTCGCTCCGCCTCCGCGCGGCAGCGGGTGATCAGATCGTCGGGGCCATCGTCTTGCCGCCTGTCCTGCTCGAGGTCGTGAATCCCGACTTCTGGCCAGCGTTCCCTTGGCGCGAGATCGCGCCGGTGTACGACGTGTGGCTGCCGATGGCCTACTGGTCGGACCGTCGTGCCGACAGCGGCTATCGCGACGGGTTCACCTACTTGGAGGAGAGCACCCGGCGCCTGCGGGCCAACCTCGCCGATCCAGATGCCCTGGTGCACGGGATCGGAGGCATCGGTGGCGACATCAGCGATGCCGACATCACTCGGTTCGGCGAGGCGCTGACCACGACGTCATCCATCGGTGGATCGATCTATGACTGGACCGTCCTTCCGGCGGCGCAGCGGCCGGCGGTCCAGGAGGCGGTGGGAGGCTGAGGCGTCGCTCAGCCGGCCGAGGCGAGTTCGGAGCCGTTGCGAGCGTCGAAGGCGTCGATGTGTCGGCTCGCGGTGGCCCACCGCCGTTCGGCAAGGATGCGGGCCAGCCGGGCATCGCTCGCGGCATAGGCGTGCAGTGCCTCGTGACTCAGGTCGTGGATGCGGCTTCGGTCGACCTCGACCGTCCGCAGTCCCACGAGCCGGGCGATCGACTTGAGCGAGCACGAGACCCGCAAGGACGGGCCGACGTCGGAGCAGTAGACGCGATAGGCGTCGAGGTGGCGATGCCGGTACCAGCGGGCGCGGTAGGAGCCATCGTGGCCGGGAAGTGGAGGGTGGCGTCCGCTGATGGATGGATCGAGACGCAGCGACAAGCCGCTGGGAAGGTCGTAGCGGCGAACTCGGTCGTTGATGAAGGGCAGGTCGAAGGCCGAGCCGTTCCAGGTCGCCAGCACGCCAGGCTTGATCTCGCGCAGGCAATGGTCGAGCTCGGACAAGATGGCGACCTCGTCGCCGGTGAACACCTGGTCGATGGTGTCGCCCGACAGCGCGACGGTGACGATCGCCGCCACCCCGGGGTCGAGTCCATCGACCGTCGTGTCGGTCTCGATGTCGAGCCCATAGATGGGCGGTTTGCGACCCATGCGTCCCCCTGATGTCAGCCGGGCATGCTTGAGCGTAGAAACCCCCGCGCGGAGCGTGGTGGATGGTCGGCGCTGGCCGCGTTCAGGCGGGGTTGGTGGTGGTGCCGTCGGGGTTGGCTCGGGGGTGGTGGCCGGTTTCTTCGAGGCGGTTGTGGTAGCCGCACAGGGGTCCGCCGTTGGTGTGGCCGGTGGGCCCGCCCCGGGCGGCGGGTTCTCGGTGGTCGATCTGACAGCGCCGCCCGGCGACGCCGCAGCCGGCGTAGCCGCAGCGGACCCCGGCGGGATCCTTGATGGCTTCGCGGAGCAGGACGGCTTGGCGTGAGGTGCCGGTGAAGAGCCGTTTGGTTCGGCCGTGGTTGATGATGTTGCCGTCGGGGTCGATGATGACGGCCCGCACCAGCCCGGCCATCGCCGTCTGAACGGCCTCCGATGGCGTCGGCGCGATGCCGTCGATCGTGCGGCACACGAGATCCTCTCGGGTGGGGTCGTGGTCCGGGACGTTGTCGATGCCGGTGGCGGCTCGTCGTGACCGACGCCAACGCCTCGGCCCCCTCACGAATCGTCTCGAGCGCAACCCCGACCTCCATTGCCCCAGCCGAGAAAGAGGGTGTGACAGCTACGGACGGGCGTTTCGGGCGCCCGTCGCTATTCGAAGCTGCTCGGTCGCCGAGTCCGAACGTCGCGGACCCACGAGATGAACTCGGGTGCGTGGGGCTCGATCGGCGATCGTGTGGCGGCGGCGCCCACGGGCACCACGTGCGAGACGATCGTGCTGCCGGTGTAGGTGTGCAGGCTGAACGTCGGCCCCTCGGCCGATTCGGCGGGTTCGTGCGTCGGGTCGAGATCGATCGAGATCGTGTAGGCGGTCGAAGGGCAGACCCAGAGCGGGCAACTGCCCCAGTTGGCCTGGATGGTCCGATGCACGTGCCCGGACAGCACCTTGATGACCTGAGGGTGGCGGCGGACGACGGATTCCATCTCGCCGGCTCCCTCGAGGCCGACACAGTCCATCCACCAGATCCCGGTCTCGAACGGCGGGTGGTGGATGGCGATGATGGTCGGCCGGTCGGCATGGGCGGCGAGTTCGGATTCGAGCCACGTCGCGTCGTCCGGGCCGAAGGTGTCGCTGCTCGAGTCCAGGAGCACCAGCCGGAGCGGTCCGGCGTCGAGCGCTCGGTGCCCAGCGAGCTCGTCGATGCCGCGATCGTGGTTGCCGGCGATCGCCTCCCAGGGTGCACGCAGCTCGCCGAGTCGCTCGAGGAGCTCGGCCCACTCGGCCGGCGTCCCGCCTTCGGTCAGGTCGCCGGTCAGCAGCACGAGATCTGGCTGGCGGGTCATCGCATTGATCTCGTCGATCGCCATCGAGAAGTGCTCGCCGCTGGGGGCGTGGGTCGACCCGATGTGGATGTCGGACAGCTGGGCGATCGTGAATGCCACCGGTCCACTCTCGCAGCTGCCCGCGCGGGCACGAGACTCATTCCTCGCCGACGTCTTCGGCTGCTGTGCGCCTTGGCCTCGGAGTTCGGCGTGGACCTCGAGGCCGCGGTGCGAGCGAAGTTCTTCGGCAGTGACTCCGAACGAACGTGGCCGAGTCGGAACCCCTGATCAGAACAACTTGTCGCGAAGGCGCTTGGCGACTTCGGGAGTGAGGGGTTCGTCGACCTCGTCGATGATGAACGACGCCGACAGCTCGCCGTCCGCGTGGTGGACGGCGTCGAGCTGCGCGTCGCGAGGAAGTGGCGGAAGTGGCAGGTAGCCGCGGAACAGCTTCACCAGCTGCGTCGACACGCCGAGCATCGTGGCCTTCTGCGGCCGCAGCCGAATGAGCGGACCGGCGACGTCGAGCTCGGACTCGATCTCACTGACCTTGATGCCCCGCACTCCGGTGGTCGTGACGATGCCGGTCTCGGTCAGCCTGAGGCGGAGGGGCAGACGGGCCGAGCGGGTCCACCGGTCGACGTTCTCCTGACTGACCACTGCCTTGAAACCCACCGGCCCGGCCTGGAGCCTGGGAGGGAATCCGGGCACGATTCCGACGTTCTCGGCGCGGAGCACGAATCGATCGACGACGAGCCCCGAGATCGACAGCGCGGGCACCTCGATCTTGAGGACGTCGATTCGGCCGCGCAGCAGACCGGAGGGGGTCACCTTCATGCGGGGCCGCACCGGGCGGGTGAAGATCCGTTCGGTGGTCGCGTCGAGGAGCAGGAGGAACAGGTCGCTCGGCCGCGTGGCGTCGGGCTCGTCGGGGACCTCGTCGATGTCGGGGTCCGAAGCGGAGACGATGCCCTCGGTGATGCTGTGAGCCTACGAGCATGCCGGTTCGATCACGGCGGGATCCCGGCGACGAGGAGGGTTTCGGCAGTTCAGAACGTGTTTCGCCCGACATCCCCGTCGGGTGCTGATCGCTCGGGCACGATGGGAAGGTCTTGTCGTCGTCTCGCTCTCACGATGCCGGATGCCCGTGCACTCCGGCCCAGGTCCCGCACTCGATGCGGCGTGCGTGCGTGCGGTGCGGCCCCCCATCGACCCCACTCGAAAGGGCTTCGTGACCCTCACCGATCCCGTTGCGCGTCCCCACACGCCGTCGGCCTCACCGGCCGGCATGGTCGTGGTGCTCGACACCTCGGCACTCATCGCCGATCCCGACAACGTGTTCGCTCGCTACCCGGGCGACGATCTGGTCATCCCGCTCACCGTCGTCGAAGAGCTCGACGGGCTCAAGAAGCGTCTCGACCCGGTCGGGCGAGCGGCTCGTGAAGTCCTCCGATCGCTCGAGCACTTCCGCACCGAGGCCGGCGGCGACCTTCGTGCCCCGTGCCCTCGATCGGTGGGCGGATCGGTGCGGGTCGAGCTCAACGGCATCAACGAGGGGCTCCTGCGCGAGCACGGATTGGCCGTCGACAAGCCCGACAATCGCATCATCGGTGCTGCGCTGGGGCTGGTCGATCCGGGCGACGCGAACGTCTCGGTGGTGTCGAACGACTCGGCGCTGCGGGTCAAGGCCGCCACGTTCGGCCTGACGGCCGTCGAACACGATGCCCTCGGTTCGCCTGACGGGCCCAAGCCGGTGGGCTGGCGAGACTTCGACGTGTCCACCGGGGTGATCGACGCGTTGTTCGCGGGTGAGCACCAGCCGTCCGGTGCCGAGGCCGTGCTCGACGGTCTCGTCGCCAACGAGTTCGGCGTCTTGGCGGCGGGCTCACAGTCCGCACTGGTCCGGCGCACCGCCAACGGGCTCACGCTGCTCCACCACGACCTGACCGCCTGGGACCTCCGGTCCCGCAACAAAGAACAGCGGTTCGCCCTCGATCTCCTGCTCGACGACGACGTGAAGGTCGTGGCCCTCGACGGTCCCGCGGGCACGGGAAAGACCCTGTGCGCGGTCGCAGCCGGTCTCCAACAGGTGGTCGAGGAGGGCCGGTACGCCCGGATGTGCGTCTACCGGCCGGTGATCCCGGTGGGCAAGGCCGACGTCGGCTATCTGCCCGGCACCCTCGACGAGAAGCTCGACCCCTGGATGGCCGCCATCACCGACGCGGTCTACGCGCTCACCGAACGCAAGGACCGCGACGAGGCGCAGCAGGTGCTCGAGGAGATCCGCGACCGTGGGCAGCTCACGATGGAGTCGGTCACCCATCTCCGGGGGCGCACGCTGCACAACAGCTTCGTGCTCATCGACGAAGCCATGAACCTCTCGCCCCAGGTCGGCAAGACGATCCTCACCCGGATCGCAGCCGACTCGAAGGTCGTGTTCACCGGCGACACGAGCCAGATCGACGCGGCGTTCCTGAGCGAATCGACCAACGCCCTGTCGACCCTCATCACCGCCTTCACCGGTCAGGACGTCTTCGGGCACATCGGTCTGACCAAGGGCGAGCGATCGCCACTGGCCGAACTGGCCGCCCGATTGCTCTGAGCTGCCTGTTCTGCCGGCTCATCGCCGGCGAGGCGCCGGCCCACGTCGTGCTCGACGACGAGCGGTTCTTCGCGTTCCTCGACATCCGCCCGTTGTTCGAGGGTCACACGCTGCTGGTGCCGAAGGCCCATCACGAGACGCTCCCCGACCTCCCGGCCGAGCTGATCGAGCCGCTCTTCGGTCGGACCCAGCGCCTCTCGGCGCTGATGGTCGACGAACTCGGGGCAGCCGGGTCGTTCGTGGCCATGAACAACACCGTCAGCCAGAGCGTTCCGCACCTGCACGTGCACGTGGTGCCCCGCAACCCCAAGGACGGCCTGCGCGGCTTCTTCTGGCCCCGTACCAGCTACGAGAGCGACGAGGCGGCAGCCGCCATGGCCACTCGCCTCCGGGCCGCCCTCGACTGATCGAGGGCGCCGACGCCCTCGGACCCCTGCGGCGTGGGCACACTGGGTGGATGATCACGGGGGTCGGGGTGCGACGAGCCGGTTGGCTGCTCGTGGCCGTCCTGGTGCTCGGTGCATGCGGAGGCGCGGCTGCGAACGACCGGGCTGCCGCGCCCGCATCGACCGCGACACCGTCCACGACACCGTCCACGACACCGTCCAGCGTCGCACCGTCGTCGAGCACGTCGACCACGTCGGAGCCGGTTCCCGATCCCTTCGCTCGCCCCGGCTGGCTCGGGACCCGGGTGCTCCCCGATGGACCTGGTGGCTTCGGGGCGGTGCTGCCCACACCCTCCGAACTCGACCCGCGCGTGCTGCGAACCCCCGACCACCTGCCCGATCCGCCCGCCGACGCCTTCGTCTCGTCGGTCGCGGCCGTGCCCGACGACGTGCTCGCCCGGTCGACCTGGGAGCCGGGCTGTCCGGTGTCGGTCGACGAGTTGCGCTACGTGACCCTGACGTTCTGGGGATTCGACGGCGAACATCACACGGGCGAGCTGCTTCTCGACGCATCGGTGGCCGACGACGTGGTGTCGGTGTTCGAGCAGCTGGCTGCGGCGAGGTTCCCGATCGAGGAGATGAGGGTGACCGCCCGCGAAGAGCTCGACCGGCCGCCGACCGGTGACGGCAACAACACCTCGGCGTTCGTGTGCCGTCCGGTCCGAGGTGGTCGCAGCTTCAGCGAGCACGCGTACGGCACGGCGATCGACGTGAACCCGTTCCACAATCCGTACGTCCGTGGCGATGTCGTGCTGCCCGAGCTGGCGTCGACCTACCTCGACCGGGCGAACCTCCGCGAGGGCATGCAGACCGACGGCAGCGTGGCGGTCGACGCCTTCGCCGGCATCGGTTGGCAGTGGGGCGGCGCGTGGGCGGGGTCGACCACCGACCCGATGCACTTCAGCGCGAACGGCGGGTGAGGGTCAGGCCGGACCGTCGAAGGACGGGTCGCGACGTTCCTTGTGGCTGGCGACGCCCTCGCGGGCGTCGGGGCCGGTGAAGCCGAGGAACTCGTACGCAAGGCTGGCATCGAACACCGCGGCCTGGGACCGGTACCAGTGGTTGAGCGTGTGCTTGGTCCACCGGATCGCCGACTGTGCGCCGTTGGCCAGCTGCACCGCCACCCCGAGGCCACGATCCTGCACCTGGTCGTCCTCGACGCACAGCGACACCAGACCGATCCGTTCGGCTTCCTCACCGCTCAGGTCGTCGCAGGTCAGCAGGTAGTACTTGGCCTTCGCCATGCCGCACAGCAGCGGCCAGCAGATGGCCGCGTGATCGCCGGCCGTCACGCCGAGGCGGGTGTGCCCGTCGATGATGCGGGTCGTCCGTCCGACCACCGACACGTCGGCCAGCAGACCGGCCACGAGCCCGGCACCGACCGCCGGGCCGTGCATCGCCGAGACGATCGGTTTCGAGCAGTCGAGGATGTTGAACACCAGGTCGCGTGCCTCTCGCATCACCCGGAGCCGCGATTCGTGATCGTCGATGATCGCCTCGACCATGTCGAAGCTGCCACCGGCCGAGAACCCCTTGCCGGCACCTCGCAGCAGCGCGACCCGGGCCTCCGGGTCAGCATCGACCGTGCGCCAGACGTCGGCCAACTGGCGATGGGCCGTCTGGTTGACGGCGTTGAGCCCCGGTGCATCGAGGGTGATCCGGATCACCCCGTCGGCCGGCCGGTCGAGGGTCAGCTCGGTGAACGAGTCGTACACGGCGGTCATGGTCGAGAGTGTCGCACTCACCGGGCCTCGTGTCCGGCTGCTTCGGTCACGAAGCGGTCGGCGACTCCAGGCGGAAGGCTGCCCGCTGGCGATAGCTCGAGGGTTCGGAGGATCCGACGAACAGATGGACCGTGTCGACCCGGGTGGTGATCGGCAGCGACGGCTCGATGGCGTCCGAGGCGTCCGTGAGCGCCGCGACGTCGCCGTTGTCACCGATGGTGAGATGCGGTACGGGATCGGGGAACGCTCCGCCGTACGGCGGATACCCGGGCCAGCGGGCCAGCACGGCTGCCGTGAGGTGTCGGAGCGGCCGGTCGGGGGTGGGGCTGAGGTAGGCGACCGCCGTGCCGAACCAAGCGACCGACGCGAAGGTGACATCGAAGGGTGGCGCCGCAGCGAAGAGGCGCTCGAGGTCGGCGAGGGTGTCGTGGTCGATCAGGCCAGGAGGCATGAACGGGTAGAGGACGGTGACGTGAGCCGGCACGCCGACGATCGCACCGGAGTCGAGTCGCGCTCGGTGCGGCCCGACCGCGGCCTCGGCCTCGGGGACCGTGACGATCAGCGCGCTCTCGGTCGGCTCCATCGTTCGTCAGACGATCGTCATCGCGCCCGAGCCGTCGGTGGTGCGCCCGATGGCCGCCGCGGTGTGCCCGGACTCGCTCAGTTGGGCGAGGACGTCGTCGACACGCTCGTCGGCGACGCCGAAGACGAGTCCACCCGAGGTCTGGGCGTCGGCGAGCAGCAGGAGATCGACGTGGTCGTGGCCGCCGCGGTCGATCCGATCGTCGATCCATTCGAGGTTGCGACGCGAGCCGCCGGGCACGATGTCGGCGCGGGCGAGATCGACCGCGCCCGGAAGGAACGGCACGGCGGGGAAGTCGATGGTGGCGTCGACGCCGGACTCGAGCAGCATGCGGCCGAGGTGGCCGAGCAACCCGTAGCCGGTCACGTCGGTGCAGCCGGTTGCCCCCGCCCCGATGGCGATCTGTGATGCCACGTCGTTGAGCCTGGTCATCGACGCCACCGCTGCGTCGACGACCTCGACCGCGGCCTGGTCGGCCTTGATGGCCGTGGTGATCACCCCGACCCCCAGCGGCTTGGTGAGGATGAGCGTCTGACCCGCCTGCAGGCCCGAGTTGGTCATCATCTTTTCCGGGTCGACCTCACCGATCACCGTCATGCCGTACTTGGGCTCGGGATCGTCGATGGTGTGGCCGCCGACCACGAAGAAGCCGGCCTCCTGCGCGATGTCGCCGCCCCCGGCGAGCAGGTCGCCGAGCAGGTCGGTACCGAGCTCGTCGGAGTTCCAGCCGACGAGGTTGAGGGCGAACAGCGGACGACCGCCCATGGCGTAGACGTCGGACACCGCATTGGCGGCGGCCACCTGTCCCCAGGTGCGCGCGTCGTCGACCACCGGCGTGATGAAGTCGGCCGTCGCCACCAGGGCGCGCTCGTCCGACAGGCGCCACACGGCGGCATCGTCGCCCGTGGCGGTTCCGACCAGCAGTTCGTCGGGCATGTCGGGGTTCAGGCGGCCCACGACGTGGGCCAGCTCGCCAGGGGCGAGCTTGCATCCTCAGCCCGCGCCGTGACTGAACTGCGTGAGTCGAGTCTTGATGTGCTCGTCACCCATTGCCACCGAACCTACCGGCGGTTCACCGGCGGGAGGTGGGGGTAGCGTCGATCCGCATGAGTCGAGTCGACGCCGGAGGTGCGAACTGAGGGGCCGTTCGACTGCGCTGATGGTGGTGGCCGCCGGGCTGATCGCAACGGCCTGTGGGTCGGACTCCGCCGACACGGCCGAGTCCGTCGTCGCACCGTCGTCGACCAGCACGCCGGCAACGGCCTCGACGTCTTCGGACACGACGACCACGACCGAACCACGCTGTCCACCCGAGCCGGCGGCGGGCGACGTCGTCCCCGACTCCCTCCGTCGATCGCTCGAGGAAGGTCTCGTCCGCCTCGTTGCCTCGGCGCCCGGCTCGCAGATCACCGTCTCGATCCGCATCGACGGCTACGGAGAGGTGGTGGCCCACGAGCCCGACCTGGCGCTCACTCCCGCCTCGAACCAGAAGCTGCTGACCTCCTATGCGGCCCTGTCGACGCTCGACCTGTTCAGCGGGCTCACGACGACCGTCGGGGCAGGGTCGATGCCCGATCCTTCGGGAACGCTGACCGGCGACCTCGTTCTCGTCGCCGGCGGCGACCCCACCCTCAGCACCCGGGGTCCGCACTCCCTGAGCGCATTGGCCGACCAGGTCGCCGCCTCGGGGTTGACCACCGTGACCGGTCGGTTGTTGCTGGACGATGCTCGCCACGAGGCGACCCTCATTCCCGCCGGTTGGCCTGAAAACTACGTCCCCCGGTTCGGTGGTCCGCTCTCGGTGCTGATGGTCGACGACAACGAAGCGAGAGCGGACGCGGCGTTCCTCGCCGACCCGAACATCGAGCACGCCCGGACCTTTGCGGGCCTTCTGGCCGACCGCGGCATCAGGATCGCCGGCGGCGTCGAACGAGGCGATGGCGCTGCCGCGCCCGTCGTCGTGGCGTCGATCGAGTCGGTGCCGGTCGGTTCGATCGTCGCCGATCTGCTCCTCACGAGCGACAACGAATCGGCTGATCTGCTGCTGCGTGAAGTCGGGCTGGCGGCATCGGGTGAGGGAACCCTCGGTGCAGGTTCGCAGCGCGTGCAGGAGTTGTTCGCCGACCGGTGCATGGAGCTCGACGGCGGGTTCGGCGACGGTTCCGGGGTGTCTCGCGACAACCTGCGGTCTGCCCACGAGCTGCGGGCGATCATCGACCTGTTGCTCGTCGATCCGCTTGGGCCCGCCGTGATCGAGTCTCTTCCCGTCGCCGCACGAAGCGGCACGCTCTCGGACCGATTCGGAGGAACCTCGGCCGCCGGCGTGCTGAGAGCCAAGACCGGCTCGGCGATCGGCGGCAAGGCGATCAGCGGCTCGACGGCCACCGCTGACGGTCGCACGGCCACGTTCTCGATCATCGTCAACGGTTCCGACGCGGCCGGCAGCACCGCCGCCATGGACGCCCTCCTGGTCAGGATCTCCGACTGAGGAGCTGCGCGGCTCGCGGCTCGGCTTGCGGCTCAGCTCGCGGCCGAGCGCTTGCCGGCCGCGTTGTTGGCCCTGGCCGCCGCCTTCTGGAGGTCGGCGAGCGCCGTCTCGAGGGCGTCGGCGATGACGAACGGATCGTCGACGAGGTCGGGGCAGGCGTAGATCCCGAAGTCGAGGTTGTCCTTGTAGGACAACACCGTCATGTTGAGGGCCCCGCCGTCCATGATCGGACCGAGGGGATACATCGCCTCCATGCGCGCACCACCGCTGTAGAGATCGAAATTGGGCCCCGGAACGTTCGAGATCGTCACGTTGAACAGCGGGCGGTGACGGTCGGCCATCTTGGTCCGGCTGTAGAGGCGGGCGGCCCGGCCCAGGACGGCCGGGGCCATGAACTCGGCCCAGTCAGTCAGCGTGTCGGCGCCGATGACCTCGTGCTGCTCCTTGGCCCGCTGGGTGCCTTCGTGGATGGCGTTGACGCGGTCGAGTGGATCGTCGAGGTGCGTCGCCAACGAGCAGAGCATCGATGACACCCGGTTGCCCATGGCGTCCTTCTCGTCGTCGCTGCGCACCGAGACCGGCACCATGGCCACCAACGGGTCGTCGTAGTGCTCGCCGCGACCCTCGAGATAGATCTTGAGGGCACCCGAGCACAAGGCGAGCACGACGTCGTTGACGGTGACCCCGAGCGTGTTCTTGAGGTCCTTGACGTCGGTGAGCGACAGCGTCGTGTAGCCGAAGCTCCGCCGGGGAGTGAGCGCACCGTTGAAGGAGGTGGGTGGGGCGTCGCCGATGCCCGGCGGCGGGTCGATGTCGGGCTGACGATTGCGGGATCGAACGGCCAGCGCGCCCTCGACCGTGCGACGGGCGGCCTTGACGGCGCTCAACGGCTGGCGAGCGAGGCTGCCTGCGGCATAGGTGAGCAGTTCGACATCGCTCGGCAGCTTGTCCGGCACCCATTCCTCGTCGGGCTCGTGGGTGGCGATCTCGGGTGTGATGTCGAGCAGCGCCACGGTGAGTTCGTTGCCCGACGCGCCGTCGATGGCTGCGTGGTGGGTCTTGCTGAGGGTGGCGATCTTGCCGCCCTCGAGACCCTCGATGATCCAGATCTCCCACAACGGGCGCGTTCGGTCGAGCTGCATCGAGTTGAGGTGGGCCACCAGGTCGGCCAGCTCGCGCTTGCCGCCGGGGGAGGGGACCGCGATGTGATGGACGTGTTCGTTCAGGTCGAAGTCGGGGTCCTCGATCCACAGGGGATGGTGGAGCCCGAGCGGGACCTCGGCGAGTCGGCGTCGGAACGGCGGGGCGAGGTGCAGCCGGTCGCCGATCATCTGCTTGATCTCGTCGAGGTCGGGCGTGTCGCTCGCCATGGTGGTCGGGTCGAGGATCTGGAGTCCGGCGACGTGCATGTGTGACGTCGGGGTCTCCATGTAGAGGAACCCGGCGTCGAGTCCGGTGAGGCGCTGCATCGCTCCACGCTCACAGGGTCCTCCTACCTGGTCAAGCGGGACGTTCAGGGCTCGAGCGTCACCTCTGGATCGCCGTGCTCGACGACGATCGTCGCCGGGATGCCGAGGAGGAACACCGGGTCGTCGTCGACCGCATCGCTCGTCACCTGGACGACCGCGCCCTTGTGCTCGCCGTCGAGGATGGTGAGTTCGAGGACCGTGCCGACGCCGGTCGACGGCAGGTGGGCATCGACGACGATGGCGTCGTAGGTCCCATCGGGAATCGGTGCGGGGGTGGTCACGTACGAGTTTGTACACCCGATACGTTCGCAGGCGATGAGCGCCACGCTCGCCGGGAAACTGCTGATCGCCGAGCCGACGCTGCACGCGGCAGCGTTTCACCGCACGGTCACGCTGATGCTCGAGCACAACGACGAGGGCGCGCTCGGGATCGTGCTCGATCGACCGAGCGACACGCCAGTGTCCGAGGTGCTCCCGCAGTGGACCGAGCGGGTGGCGGTTCCCGGCGTGGTGTTCTCGGGCGGACCGGTGTCGCCCGAAGTGGCGATCTGTCTCGCCGAGCGCTCCGAACTCACGCAGGCCGAGGGCTGGCAGGTCGCGGTCGGTCATCTCGGCACGCTCGACGTGAGCAAGTCGCCCGACGACCTTCCTGCCGACATCGGTCGGGTGCGCATCTTCTCGGGCTACGCCGGCTGGAGCGCCGGCCAGCTCGAGGGCGAGCTCGAGGCCGGTGCGTGGTACGTCGTCGACCGCCACGACGACGACTGCTTCAGCTCCGGCCCCGACGAGCTGTGGAGCCGGGTGCTCCGTCGCCAACCCGGGCGACTGGCCGCGGTGGGGCTCTACCCGGCCGACCCCAGCGTGAACTGAGGGCACGCCTACATCTGGACGAGGACCTCGTTGATCGAGACGCTGGGTGGTGCGACGAACTTCTCCGCGAAGCGGGCCATCGTCTGCTGGAACTCTGGGGTCTCCCGGAGGGCTGGGTACGACGAGGCATCTCGCCACTGCGCGATCACGGTCACCTCACTCGCCTCCCGATTCGCGGTGAACCAGGCGCCGAGCCAGTCGTCGTGGCCCGCGACGAGCGCACGGTTGGTCGAGTCGAACAGCTGCGCCAGCTCGTCGATCGAGCCCTCCTCGACCTGCACCGTTGTGAGGACCACGAACATGTCGAATCTCCTGTTCTGTCGCGTCATGTCTGCTTCGCCGACGGCGGGTGCTGCATCTTCATGTACACCCCACCTGCGCGTAGCTCGTCGAGCATCTGGCGAATGCGCTTCTCTCGTGTTGCCGGTTGCTTCGCTCGCGCGATCCACCCGAGGTAGTCGTTGCGTTGGTAGCGCGGGCGTCGTTCGTAGTCGGCGAGGACCCCGGCTCCTCGGAGCCGGTCACCGACGTCGTCGGGCATCGGATTGGTCGGTCGCATCGGCAGGCAGTTGGGTGGGTCGGGGGGCGTGGGTTCGGCCAGTCCAGGCTAGGTCAGTCGACGCCGCCCTTTTCTTTGGCGGGGCCAGAGGCGAGTTGCGCGCTGATGTCCCACAGTCGTGCGGCGGCGCCGGCATCGAGCGCAGCGGGGCTGGCTTCCTCGGGCGTCTCGTCGGACCGGGAGAGGCCGCCATCGTGCACATCGGTGTCGGCGGTGGCCAGCAGAATCGAGGTCGCGGCGCCCCTGTCGGGCGAACGGGGGCGCGAGTTCGGCGGCCGTGGCCCGACCGATACCGGAGGTCCCACCGGTGATGAGGACGTCCTTGTCCTCGACCGCCCAGTCCATCAGCCGGAATGGCTGTCGGATCGCCCGCCGCCCACTACGGACCGCGACGGCTCCGTTGGTCCGCCGGCGTCGTCCGCGAACCGCTGCGCGAGAGCGGTCGAGATCTCGTGGTGGCGGACGAGAAACGCGGCCTCGTCGAGCTTCTTGCGACGGAGCCAGCCCGTCACCTCGTCGTTGCACTTGCTGGCGTTGCAGGAACCGCAGGCCGGCGCGATGTTGTCGAGCGTGTAGCGCCCACCGCGCGAGAGTGCGAGCACGCAGTCCTTCTGGAGCGGCTTGTCGGGCTCGCCGCAATAGGCGCAGCCGCCCCACGCGTCCTTGAGCGCCGCCCACTGCTCGTCGCTCAGGTCGTGATCGACCGCGATCCATCCGCCGCTTGCGCTTGCGGGCACGCCTGGCCTTCCGGGTTCGCTTGACCGCCACCCTCGGCAGCGTACGAGCGACCGCTGCTAGAGGCGGTTCATCCGCTTGAACGCCTCGCCCTGCTCGACCCCGGCGAGGGCGCCGAACTCGGTCAGTCGATGGCGAACTCGTCCGCGAAACGCCTCCTGCTCGGCGTCAGCGTCGGCGCCATCGGTGATCTGCATCGTCGACTCGAACTGACTCTCGTGGGCCTCGAGCGCCGCGATCTTGGTATCGACGTCGCGGTCGCTCAGCGACTCGACGTGGTCGGCCTCGTCGGCTTCCCACAACAGCAGTTCGGACGGACGGTGATGGGGGAGTTCCTGCTCGGCGAAGAAGTGCGGGTCACGTGCGGCGACCACGCCGTCGACGGCCAGAAAGCCCGCGTTGCGATGATCGGGATGCAGCCGGTAGCGCTTCCACGGGTCGTGACCGAGCACGACATCGGGCTGGAGCTTGCGAATCCAGTAGGCGATCTGCCACCGCTGCCGCAGGCCGGACTCGAGCTCGCCGTCCGGCCACCCGAGGAACACGACCTCGCCGGTGGCTCCGAGTGCTTCGGCTGCGGCTCGCTGCTCGTGTTGGCGCGTGACGACCAGGGCGGCGGTGTCGGCGGCGACGTCCCACGTGCCCTTCGACCCGTCGGTGCAGATCAGATGGCTCACGACACAGCCGGAGGCCGCCCATTTCGCCAGGGTCGCTCCGGCGCCGAACTCGACGTCGTCGGGATGGGCACAGATCGCCAGCGCTCGCTCCGGGGTCTCGAGGTCGGTGGTGAAGTCGGTCATGTCGTCTCCAGCAGGTGCGTCGGGTACTCGAGGTCGGCGGGGCGGTCGACGTCCCAGGACAACGCCTCGTCGTTGACGATTCGAGCGGTGAGGCCGAGCCGCCGCGCCTCGGCACGATGCGCGCGGAACGACGCCGGGCCGTAGGTGAAGCGGAAGCCGGAGTCGGTGGGGATGGCGATGACGTTGGTGCCGTCGAGGTGACGATCGGGAACGATCGTCGCGCCGGCGAACTCGGCGAGCCAGGTGAAGTCGGAGGCGAGCGGCAGGTCGCTGTGGGCGACGATCGCCAGGTCTATCCCCCGGTCGGCGAGGTCGGCGACCCCGGCCTCGACGGCGCCGTTCAACCCGAGGCCGGGAGTCCACAGCACGCGTGCGCCGATCCGCTCGGCCCAGGTGCGGACCGCATCGGAGTCGCAGACGACCACGACCGGGAGCGGGTCGGCGGCCTGGACGACCGTGGTCGCCATGGCCTCGGCGAGGTCGGCTCGCTCGGCGGGCGACAGCGCGTCGGCCAACCGGCCCTTGGCGTCGGCGAAGCTCTTGACCGGGATCAGCACGGCGGCTCCCGAGTCCATGGCGACCGAGTGTAGGAGCGCCCCGCGGGATGTGTCGGCGAAGCGGCGACGTGGTGACCGAGTTGTCGTCGGATTCGAGCGCCTAGGGTCGCAGGTCATGGACATCAAGATCTCTGTGTTGGGCGCCGGCTCGTGGGGGACCACCGTTGCGTCGATCGCGGCCCAGAACACGTCGACCACGCTGTGGGCCCGCCGGCCCGAGGCGGCCGAGGAGATCCGCGACGACCACGTCAACTCGCGCTATCTGGCCGACTTCCGGCTTCCCGAGTCGTTGCACGCCACCGCCGACCTCGAAGAAGCGGTGTCGACGGCCGACGTGTTGGTGATGGGGGTGCCGTCGTCGGGCTTCCGTGAGACCGTGGTCGAGGCTCGGCAGTACCTGCGCCCGTGGGTGCCGGTGATCAGCCTCACGAAGGGGATCGAGCAGGGCAGCCGCCTCCGCATGACCGAGGTCATCAGCGAGGAGATGCCGGGCCACCCGGTCGGCGTGCTCACCGGGCCGAATCTGGCCAAGGAGATCCTCGCCGGGCATGCCGCCGGGTCGGTGATCGCCCTGACCGACCTCACGATCGCCGAGGCCCTGCAGCACTGCTTCACCACCGAGCTGTTCCGGGTCTACACCAACCACGACCTGGTCGGCTGCGAACTGGGCGGAGCGCTCAAGAACGTGATCGCCATCGCCTCGGGCATGGCCGACGGACTCGGCGCCGGCGACAACACCCGCGCTGCGGTGATCACCCGAGGCCTGTCCGAGCTCACCCGCCTCGGCGTGGCCCTCGGTGGCGAGAGCATCACGTTCTCCGGACTCGCCGGCATGGGCGACCTCATGGCCACGTGCATCAGCAAGCAGAGCCGCAACCGACACGTGGGTGAGGAGCTCGGCAAGGGCAAGACGGTCGAGATGATCATCGAGGAGATGAACCAGGTCGCCGAAGGGGTCAAGAGCTGCCGCTCGATCCAGGAACTCGGTCGTGAGCACGACGTCGAGATGCCCATCACCGATGAGGTCGTGCGCGTGTGCCACGAAGGTGCGACCGCTGAGGACGCCTATCGCGGCCTGCTCAGGCGGAACGTCGAACACGAGATGCACGGCATCCATTGACTCAACGCCGTTGGATGCCGCGATCTGCTCGCGGACCGTTCCGCAGAGAAACCGCCCCCATCGGTCACGTTCCGAGCTTCGGAGACGGATGGATCTGGCCTCACTGGCTGGACCGCCAGCTCGACCCGGGCGCGCCCGAGTTCGTTCCACGCGGGGACTCGGTGGAGCTGCACAACGTGACCGGCCGCAACTGGACCACGGTCGGCAACGTCGACTCGTCGTCGCAGTCCGTCGTCGACCCGCGGGCTGGTCGTCCCGTCGGTTGACGGATGGTCGCTCGACTGGTGGATCGGCGCGGAGGACCGCTGGCACTTCCCGTCCCGTGAGGTGACCGTGCGCCAGGCCCTCTTGGCGGGCGCACCCGTGGTCGAGACCCGCATGCGGGTGCCCGGTGGCGACGCCGTGCACCGGGTGTACGCCTCCCGGACGACCGCGGAGGATGGTCGGCGCGAACTCGTGCACGTCGAGATCGAGAACGACAGCCCGAACCCATTCGTCGTGGCCCTCGCCGTGCGCCCGTACGACCTCCAGGGACTCTCGGGGGTCGAACGGATCGCGCTCGACGACACCATCGTCACCGTCGACGGTCACGCCGCCCTTCTCCTCCCACAACCGCCGCAGCGCATGGCCGGCTCGACGTCGACCGACGGCGACTGCGTCGCCGCGGTCACCGCTGGGGATGCCGCGTCGTCGCTCCCCGACGATCTCCACGACGACGCCGGCCTGGCTCAGGCGGCCTTCCTCTTCCCGCTCGCGCACCGGGCCACGTTTCGAGCGGCCATCCCGATCGAACCGCCGGATCAGACGTCCGGCTCAGCGATCGCGCTCCGCCGGGGGAAGGTGATCGCGGGGCACCCGTCCTCGGTCCCCGCGGCAGAGCAGGTGGCCGCCGGATGGGTGACCCAGATCGACGCGCGGCACCCGCTTCGTGGTCCCCGACGAGCGGCTTCAGTCAGCGGTCGATGCCAACCAGGCGTATCAGCTGCTGTTCCACGACGGCGACGGCATCACGGCCGGCGCCGCGTCGCTTGACCGGTTCCGGTTCCGTGAGGCGGCCTTCCAACTGGCGGCGCTCGACCAGTACGGGTTCCACGACGAGGTCGCCGCAGTTCTCGATCGCTATCCGGATCGACAGGCGGCCGACGGATCCTTCGGCGGGCACAACGAGTGGGACGCAAACGGCGCAACGCTGTGGACGTTGGCCCACCACTGGGAGCTCAGCCGCGACGAGTCGATGCTCCAGGGGCTCGAGCCGACGCTCGCCGCGGCGATGGAATGGATCGAGCACACGCGGCGCGCGGCCCATGCCAGCAACGACGAAGGCCTCTCGGGACTGCTCCCGGCGGGCGACTCGCTCAGCCACCTGGGTCCGTCGAACCCTCACTACTGGGACGACTTCTGGTCGCTCGCAGGGCTTCGCGCCGGCGCAACGCTGCTCGCAGCCATGGGCGAGGACGTCGCGGCCGAGGACGCCCGGAGACTGTCCGAGGAGATGCAAGCAGACACGATGCGCTCGCTCGATCGAACGGCGGATCGGCTGGGAACCGCAGCCATCCCGGCCGGACCGCTCCGGGGCATCGACGCAGCAGCCATCGGTTCGCTGGTGGCCTGTTCGCCGCTCGGCCTGCTCGAGGCCGATCATCCGGCCATCGTTGCCACGGCCGAGGCGGTGCGCGAGCGGTTCTGCCAGGGCGATGCGTTCTACGAGGCGATCGATCACACCGGTCTCGGCACGTACCTGACGCTCCAGTTGGCGTCGGTCGAACTCGCCGCCGCCGACCGCAGAGCGCTCGACCGCCTCGACTGGCTGCTCGGTGCGGCCAGCCCGACCTTCACGTGGCCCGAGGCGATCCATCCCCGTCTGGGCGGCGGATGCAAGGGCGACGGCCACCACGGCTGGGCCTCGGCCGAGTTCCTCAGCTTCGTGCGGACGATGCTGGTCACCGAAGGCGAAGGTGAGCTCCGGCTGTGTTCGATGCTGCCCGAGACGTGGTTGGGACAGGGCATCGAGGTGCACGACGCACCCACGCGGTTCGGAACGTTGTCGTTCGGTGTGCGGTGGCACGGCGCCCGCCCGGCCCTGCTGTGGGACTTCGAGCCTCACCCGGGGATCGGCGACATCGGGCTGGCCGCTCCCGGTCTCGACCCGACCTGGCGCACGACCGAGCGGAGGGGCGATGCACTGCTCGCCGCGCCCGAAGGATCCGAGTCGACGGCGTCGTTCAACTGACGGAGCTGCTCAGGTGAGCACGAGGACGCCGGAGGCGACGGCGAACACCGGGATCAGCAGCATGACCGCGATCGTGCCCACGACACCGACGGCCGTGGCGAGCGGAACGGTGGCGAGCATGCGCCTGAGCTGGGCCGTTGCTGCGGTTGCGGTCGGGACACCGATCTGGGCTCGCGCCCAACGCACGAGCGAGCCGATGGCCAGCGCGAGGCGTAGACCGCCCTTGCCCGACAGTTCGTCGAAGTGGGCCTTCAACTCGGTCGGGTCGGCCGTCTCGGCGACCTCGGCGTAGATCTCACCCAGCTGGTTCGGCAGCGTGGTGATGAACATGAACTGGCGGCGCAGGTACCAGAGCGAAGCGGCCGGCGTGAGCAGCACACACAGCACGACCAGCCCCGAGAGGACCCAGGGCGTCCCCGAGCCGATCCGGACCCCGAACAGCACGAGCCATGCGATCAGCGCGGCCAGCGCCGAGACGATGATGGCGGTGCGCAGCCCACGGGCGGCGGTGCGTGCGGCCGAGCGCACCTGCTCGACGCGCGCAGTGGCCTCGGCCCGCACCCTGCTGCTCATCCGGTCGAGCCGCCCCCCTTCCGGACTCACGGGGTGACGACCCTGTTCACGTGATGACGACCCCATCGAGATCGTCGGGTTCGGGGTGCCGGAGGTCGAGGCCCTCGAGGGTGTCGACGAGGATCTGCGAGATGACCAGGTTTCGGTACCACTTGCGGTCGGCCGGGATCACGTACCACGGGGCCGCTTCGGTGCTCGTCTGTTCGATCGCCTCGGCGAATGCCCGCTGGTAGTCGTCCCAGTGCTCACGCTCGCGGAGATCGCCGACGTCGAACTTCCAGTTCTTGTCGGGCTCGTCGAGGCGAGCCTGCAGGCGCTCCTTCTGCTCGTCCTTGGAGATGTGGAGGAAGAACTTCACGATCGTGGTGCCCTCGTCGGCGAGCATCTGCTCGAAGGCGCGGATGTGGTCGTAGCGCTTCCGCCAACGTTTCTCGGGCACGAGGTCGTGCACCCGCACGACCAGCACGTCCTCGTAGTGGCTGCGGTTGAAGACCACGATCTCGCCGTCGCCGGGCACGTGCCGGTGCACCCGCCAGAGGTAGTCGTGGGCGAGTTCGGGTTCGGTCGGCTTCTTGAAGCCGGCGACCCGCACCCCTTGGGGATTCACCCCGTCGAACACGTGGCGGATGGTGCCGTCCTTGCCGCCGGTGTCGGTGGCCTGGAGCACGATGAGCAGCCGTTCGGAGTGATCGGCCCACATGAGTTCCTGGAGCTCTTCGTTGCGGGCGACCAACTCGCGTGTCTTCGCCTGACCTGCCTCCTTGTCGCCGTCGAACTCGGAGCGGTCGCTCGGGTCGAAGTCGGCGAGGTCGACCGAGGTGCCCGGGACGATGCGGTAGCGGTCCATGGCCGGCGAGCGTAGGCGAGCCGCGAGAATGTGACCTTCCCACCTTGCGGTCCCCAGGGTTGTGAGCGACCCTTTCGAGCCGCAGTTCTGCAACCGACGAGGAGACCGATTCCGTGAACGTGACCATCGACGAGCTCATGACCGACCGGGTGATGACCGCCACTCCGCACCAGACCGCGGGGCACGTGCGCGAGGTGATCCGTGAACACGGGGTCTCGGCCATGCCGGTCGTCGACACCGATGGGCAGCCGGTCGGCATCGTGACCGCCACCGATCTGCTCGGCGACCACAGCGATGGCACGCCGGTCAGCACGTTCATGAGCGAGAAGGTGTTCACCGTGCCGCGCTACGACCAACCCCACATCGCGGCCCGGGTCATGCGAAACCATCACCTCCACCATGTCGTGGTGACCGAGGACCACAAGGTCGTCGGGATGCTGAGTTCGTTCGATCTGCTCCGGCTCGTCGAGGACCATCGCTTCACGATGAAGCAGGGCCCGACCCCGTCGAAGAAGGGCAACAAGCGCGCGTAGCGACTCGCCTGAGATTGAATGTCGACCATGAGGATCGCCTTCGGCACCGACGAGCGCACCGAGATCACCGACCGGGTGAAGGAGATCGTGCTCGGGATGGGTCACGAGCTCGAGGTGGTCGCCGAGGACGTCGCGTGGCCCGAGGTCGGCCGGTCGGTCGGGGAAGTCGTGGCCGGCGGAGAGGCCGACCGCGGGATCGTGTGCTGCTGGACCGGGACCGGGGTGTCGATCGCCGCCAACAAGGTGCCCGGCGTCCGGGCCGCCCTCTGCACCGATGCCGAGACCGCCGACGGGGCTCGTCGATGGAACGACGCCAACGTGCTCGCACTCAGCCTGCGGCTGTTGGCGCCGTCGTTGGCCGACGAGATCGTTCCGTCGTTCCTCGTCGGCACGGTCGACGACGACGAGGAAGAGGCGATTTCGCGGGTCGAGTAGGTTCGCCGCCATGGCCACCTTCGTGCTGCTGTCCTCGCTCGGACCCGACGGGTTCGCCCGCCTGGCCGAGGAGCCCGAGCGGATTCTCGAGGTGAACGCCGAGATCGAGTCGATGGGAGCCAAGGTGCTCCATCAGTGGGCCGTCCTGGGCCCCTACGACTTCATCAACGTGCTCGAGGCGCCCGACAACGAGACCATGGTGAAGATCACCACGGCGCTCGCGGCCCGGGGGACGATGAAGACCACGACGTTGTCGGCGGTTCCGGTGGACGACTACGTGGCGTCGATCAAGAACGACTGACGCAGTCCCGCCGCAGTGCTCAGACCCACCACATCGAGTTGTTCGATCGCCGCTTGACCCGTCGGACCTCGGTCGGAGCGAATTCGGAGGGAAGCACCGTGCGGTCGCTCCCCCGGGCGACGAAGTAGTTGCCGTTGCCGGCCAACGACTCGATCACGAACCCACCCGACCACGCACGATCGAACTGGTTGCGGATCTCGACCTCGGTTCCCGGCGGGTAGGGCCGGCGGGTGGTCGGAGGCGTCGGGGAGTCGGTCACGTCGATCTCACCTGGCAGCTCAGGGCCCCTTCGAGGACGCGTGCGGTCGAGTGTCTCATGGCGCCACGAACGTGACCGAGGCGACCACCTCGGGCTCGATGCGCAGGGTGTTCGCGATGAAGCACTCACGGTGTGCGACCTGGACCAGCCGCTCGACCTTCTTCAGGCTCGGACCCTTGACGATCGTGATGTCCGGGCGGAGCGCGATGCGTTCGATCGCCATCGGCGTCGGCGCTTCGGGCATCACGGCCTCGCCGTGGTCCTCGTACGCGACCACGTCGATCCGTGCTCGGGCGGCGACGGCCAGGAACGACAGCAGCTGGCACGAGGTCACCGCAGCCAGCAGCAACTGTTCGGGATCGAGCCGATCGGGGTCACCGAGGAAAGCGGGGTCGGCCGACACGGTGAGGGTGTCGCGAGCCGGCTCGCACCGCACCTCGTGGGTCCGCTCGTAGCCCTCGTAGCCGGCACCGGTCGAACCCTCCCACCGCACGACGGTGTGGTAGCGGTGCAGCTGGTTCACACCTGTCGGTGTAGCCGAGCGAGCACGGGGATGTGCGGCATTCGTGCCCTCGGCGGAGCGCAGGTTCGTGAAAGAGTTGCATCCGTGTCGTCCCGACCTGCGTCCTTCCTGGCTGTCGTCTTGGTGGCATTCGCGTTGTTCGCGTCCTCGTGCGCCGGCGACGACGCCGGGCTGGAGCTCGAAGCACCCGATCGCCCCGACCAGCCGGCCGACGAGCAGTCTGACGTCGAACCGCCCACACCCGAGGTCGACGGTGAGCTGATCGATCTGTCGCTCAGCCGACGCGACATCGACTGTTCGAGGTTCGGTCTGGGTGAGGACGAACTCTTCGGGTTCTCGAGCGCCCACCTGGTCGTCGACGGTGTGCTCGGCGAGGTCTGCCTCGGCGCGCTCGACGAGACGCTGGTGGACTCCTGGAACGTGCTGGCGAGCATGACGCCGCCGGGCCAGCTCGCCGACCTCGGGCTCTTCGCCGGGTTCGAGAGCTTCGAGGAGACCGACGAGACGACCCTCGCCTTCGTGAACAGCGTCGACGACGACGGGTCGGCGTTCCAGATGTCGGTCAACCTCGCGGCCGCCGTGAACGATCCCGATGAGTTGGTGCTCACGATGGCGCACGAGTTCAGCCACGTCTTCACTTCGACGAGCACCGAACTCGACCGCTCGCCCGAGGCCGCGGACGACTGCCCGACGTACTTCAACGGCGAGGGCTGCTACCGCGAGAACTCGCTGATGACGGCGTGGATCGGGACCTTCTGGAGCGAGCTGATCGACGAGGTCGATCCGGACATCGAAGCCACGGCCAGCGAGGGTCAGGCCCGGTGTGACGTCGACCCGGGATTCTTCGGGGCGTATGCAGCCAGCAACCCCGAGGAGGATTTCGCCGAGAGCTTCGCGGCCTACGTCCTCAGGGTCGACGCACGCTCGGACGAACAGCAGGCTCGGCTCGACGTCATCGACGAGCGAGCGGGACTGACCGAGTTCCGCGACCGGGCGGCCGCCGCCGGCCTCGGCCCGCTCGACCACACCTTCGACGAGTGTGGCTGAAGGGCTGAGGCACTGGTCACCGGGGTCCCGGCCCGGCGGCTACCGTCGGCGCGGATGGCCGTCACCCGGGTGCCGCAGCTGCGCAAGGCCCTTCGGAACAAGGCTCCCGGTTCACATCACGAGCGGGCGTTGTGGGAGCGCGGTCACGAGATCGTGGTCGGCATCGACGAGGTCGGGAGGGGCGCCTGGGCCGGTCCACTGACGCTGGGTGCCGTGGTCATCCCCAAGGACCGTCGCATCACCAAGGTCCGCGATTCCAAGATGCTCACGGAGCCCGAACGGGAGGCCATGTTCGACCGGATCGCCGGCTGGGCCGATCACTGGTCGATCGGGCACGCCACTCAGGTGGAATGTGACGAACTCGGCATGTCGGAGGCCCAGCGACTTGCGGCCCGACGGGCCATCGACGGCCTCGGCGTGACGCCCGACCGAGTTCTGCTGGATGGCAAGTGGGACTTCGTCGGCGATGGGACGAGCACGATGATCGTCAAGGGCGATGCCACCTGCCTGTCGATCGCCGCCGCCTCGATCCTGGCGAAGGTGACCCGAGATCGCATGATGCGGGCCGCGGCCGAGCATCATCCGTACTGGTCGTTCGAGTCGAACAAGGGCTACCCGTGCCCGACCCACAAGGCGGCGTTGCAGTACGTCGGCCCGTCGGCGATCCACCGGCGGGCGTGGGTCTTCATGGACCATCTGCCGTGGACGGGCCTTCCGCGCTACCGACCGCCCGATCCGCAGGGCACCCTCTTCGAGGTCGCATGACCGAGGACCGACTCGCCGAGACGCGCCGTGTCCTCACCGAGCTCGACGGCAAACAGTTCGATCCGGTGGGCTGGACCGAGATCGAAGCGGCCGCGCAGCAACTCGAGACCTCGCTCGAACAAGACGACGACCTCGGCATCCGGGCATCGACCACCCTGTTGTCCCAGGCCCTGTTCGAGGCCAAGGTCCGGGGTCGGTTCACCCGCGATCTGCGGGGGAGAGCCACCGCGCCCAAGTTGGTGCCGACCAAGCGCACGTCGGCGCTCCCGATCGTCGGGCTGATCTGCGGGCTGCCCATCCTCGCCATTGGTTGGCTGCTCGGCGGGGGTCTGGTCCTGGCCGTGGCGATCGTGTTCGAGCTCTTCATCCTCGTCGTCGCCGTCGCCGGGTCGCGGATGGCGCACCAACCGAGCGGCATCGATGACGGGAGCGAGCCACCGACCCCACCGCCACCCGAACTCGCCGAACGACTCCGCCGGCTCGACGACCTGCTGGAGAGCGCCGCCTGAACCGTGTTTCCCGCTCCCCGGCCGCTCGGGCCGTGGTTGGCCGCTCCCTCGCTGGCGCTCGGTCGCTCGCGGGCTCATTGCGGATCTTGCGTGGCGTGACTTCCGCTCCTCGGCCGCTCGGGCCGTGTTTCCCGCTCCCCGGCCGCTCGGGCCGTGCTGGGTCAGTCCGACTTCTGGGTGCCGACCTTGAGGTCTTTGAACGGGCTGGTCGTGTCGATTCCGGGCTCCTTGGGCATCCCGAGCACCCGCTCGCCGACGATGTTGCGCAGCACCTCGTCGGTGCCGCCCGCGATCCGCATCCCCGGCGTGCCGAGGACGTAGCCGGCCCAGCTGAACGTGCCCCATTCGCCGGTGTCCGCTGTGATGCGGGGTCCGAGGGCCCGGGTGACGAAGTCCGACGTGTCGGTCATGATCGAGGTGAGCGCCATCTTGGCGATCGACATCTCGGGACCGGGTGCCTGGCCGCTCTTGACCTTGTCCATCGCTCGCTGGTTCGTGTACCTCGACACCGACATCTTCGTGTAGAGCTTCATGAGCTCATCGCGGGTGACGGGATCGTCGGCGAGCCCGAAGTGGCGGACCATCTCGACGAGCCGGGTGAAGCTCCCGACCCCACCTCCGCCCGATCCGCCGGCACCGATCGACGCCCGCTCGTTCATGAGCGTGGTCAGCGCCACGGTCCAGCCCTGGTTGACATCGCCGAGACGATGATCGTCGGGCACGCGGACCTCGTTGAAGAACACCTCGTTGAAGCTCGCGCCGCCGGTCATCTGCCGGAGCGGCCGGATCTCGACGTTGGGGTCGTGCATGTCGAACACGAACCCGGTGAGGCCGCGGTGCTTGGGGAGGTCGGGGTCGGTGCGGCAGATGACCTCGCCGATGTCGGAGTAGTGGGCACCGGACGTCCAGACCTTCTGTCCGGTGATGATCCACTCGTCGCCGTCGCGTTCGGCCTTGGTCTGGAGGCTGGCGAGGTCGGAGCCGGCCCCGGGTTCGGAGAAGAGTTGCGAGCCGACGATGTCGCCCCGGTACATCTTCTTCAGATACGCGTGCTTGGTCGCCTCGGTGCCGTGGGCGAGGATCGTCGGTGCCACCATGCCGAGGCCGATCCCGAAGAATCCCTGGCTCGGGATGTCGTACTTGCTCTCGAGGGAGGCATAGGCGCGCTCGTGGGCCTGGCTGAGCTCTCGACCGCCGAACTCGGTCGGTCCGGTGATCCAGCCGAGTCCGGCGTCGAACCGCTTGGCCCGCCACTCCTTGGCGAGCACCAGCTCGGCGGCCTCCCGCTCGCGGGCCTCGTCGGCGAAGATCGCGACGCTGTCCTCGCCCTCACCCCAAACGAACTTCTTCTCGGCGGCCCGTAGCGCCGCGTTGGCGTCGAGGAACTCGCCGACCTCGGCCGTGAAGTCGGCGAGCGAGACGTCGGACACCTCCTACCCCCCTGGGTCGTGACGGCTCCCCGGTCAAGCTACCTGGTCTCCGCGAAGCACGAGCGCTGCGATCGCGGTCAGGCGTCCGAACGGCTCGGGCGGTCGGGCAGCACGTCGGTGACGAATGCCAGGAGCTGTTGGACAACCGCGTCGGGGCGATCGAGCGGCATCAGGGTGAAGCAGTCGTCGATCTCGACGTAGCGGGATTCGGAACGATCTCGGCCAGCCGGCGGCCGTGTTCGATCGGCATGAGTGTCTCCTCGGATCCCCAGAGCACCAGCGTGGGTAGCTCGAAGTCGGCGAGCAACCGGGCCGCCTCCTTCAGTCCGTCGTTGTCGCTCGTGGTGATGTAGCGCAGGTGTCCCGCCGCACGCCGCGGCTCGTCCGGAGGCCGTGGACCCAGCTGTTGCTGACCTCCGCTGGGATCGGCCGCTTGGCCATCGGGCCCAACGTGATGGGCAGCCGGCTCAGGAACCCGACGCGCAGGGTCTGCGCCGCCATGAACAACCCGCCGGGCATGCGACCGGCGAAGGCCGCGAACAGCGCCGGGTAGGCCGGGCGGGATGTTGTCGAAGGCTTCCTGGGAGAGCAGCACGAGCCCGGCCAGGCGTTCGGGGTGACGGACCGCGGTCAGCTGTGGGCCGCCCCAGTCGACTCCCACCAGCATCACGTCGTGCAGGTCGAGGTGGGCGATGAACTCGCCGAGCAGGTCCGCCTGTCCGTGCAGAGAGACGTCGGCGTCGGGGTTCATCGGTCGTCGGTGGCCGCCGAGGGGCAGCACCGGCACCACACATCTCGCATGCTCGGCGAGGCGGTCCGTCACCCCCGTCCAGAGGGTCTGATCCATCACCAGGCCGTGGCCGAAGACGAACGTGGGGCCATGGTCGTTGCCGGTCCGATCGGTGGCGCGGTGTCGAGGTAGTCGATCGGGCCGGCCGCCCGACAGCTCGACGGTGGACAGGTCGGAGTCGACACGTGAACCTCCGAAGGGGTAGAGCGATCACTCTAGCCCGACTGGAGCGATCGCTCCAGTCGGACGGTAGGTTGCCGAGCGTGACCGACCACCAGGGACCGGCTGATCGAAGCGACCGCCGGCCTGCTCCAGCGCCAGGGCTACAGCGGGACCGGGGTGAAGCAGATCGTCGACGCAGCGAGCGCTCCGTTCGGATCGATGTATCACCACTTCCCCGACGGCAAGGCACAGCTCGGTGTCGAGACCATCCGTTGGTCGGGTGCGCAGTACGGCCGACTCGTCGATCTCATCTACGGCGCCGACCCCGACGTCGTGGCCGCCACGCACGTCTTCTTCGAAGCCGCCGCCGACACCGTCCGCGACTCCGACTACGCCGATGCATGCCCCATCGCAACCGTCGCCCTCGAGGTCGCGAGCACCAGCGAGCCGCTTCGGGAGGCATGCGCCGACGTGTTCGAGGAGTGGCTGGGCGTGCTCGACCGCCATCTGCGGGCCGGCGGCGTGGCCGACGACCGACGTGCGCCCGACCTCCGAGACGCTGTTCTGCCTGCTCGAAGGAGCCTTCCTGCTCGCCCGAGCCACGCGAGACGACGGGGCCATTCGTCGCGCCGGTGCCGCGGCGGTCGCCACGGTCTCAGCGATGGTCACCCCCGACTGACGTCAGCTTCGGCCGCCGATCTACGCTCGGCCTCGTGCGTTGGACCATCGGCTTCGCCATCTGGACGTTGTTCGTCTGGGTCGGTCGCGTGAGGAACATCGGCGCCGACGAGGCCCTCGAGGGATTCGAGGTGGTGTGGCGGCTCGGACTCGCGGTGACCTTCGTGATCCTCGGTGCGGTGACCCTGCTCGCGGGTTGGCGGGCCATGACCGACCGTGGGCCCGGGCTGCTTCGGATCGTCCGGCCGTTCGCGATCTTCACGACCGTCGTCTGGGTCGTACGAGCGGGCGGCATCCTCCTCGACGCATCACACGAAGCCGGATTCAAGGTGGTCCACACCGTGCTGGCCGATCGGGTCGATCGCTCTCGCATGGAAAGCCGACCGCGAGGTGGCGGGCGTGGGCAGCAGGGGATTCGGGCCGGTCTCGTCGGCGTCGGTATCGTGACCGGCCATGGGTCAGCCGATCACGGTCGTCGCCAAGCCGTCGAGCAATCCGAGCATCATCCGCTACGAGACCAACCGGGCGATCACCGGGATGGGCCACGAGCGCTACGAGTCGCTCGACGACATCATCGATGACCGCGTCGTCGACGAACTGGCTCGTCGAGTCCTCGTCCACGGCGGGGTCGAGTCGGTGCACATCAACAGCAACGTCATCACGGTTCGCCTCGCCGGCGGCTCGACTGGCGAAGGCCTCGACGACGTGATCGGTGGCCTCTATCTCTTCTACCCCGACGAGCCAGCCGCATCGGAGGGCGAGTCGGGTGACGCCGAGCCCGACGAGGTCACCGAGGACGCCTGAATCCCGGGTCGCCCCACGGACGGGGTCGGCGCTGCATCCCGGAAGCATCATGGCGGCGGTCGCGCGCATCGGGGAGACTTGAACCGATGGCAGCCGAGGCGTGGGACGCAGTGCTCGCCCACTTGGCCGACGCGGTCGAGCTGGCCGGCATCGACCCGGGTCTGCACCGGATGCTGGCCAAGCCGAAGAAGATCCTCGAGGTGTCGATTCCCGTCCGGATGGACGACGGTGAGGTCGAGGTCTTCACCGGATGGCGGGTCCATCACGACACGACCCGTGGTCCGGGCAAGGGCGGCATCCGGTTCCATCCCGAGGTCGATGTCGACGACGTGAAGGCGCTGGCGGCCGACATGACGTTCAAGACGGCCATCCTCGATCTTCCCTTCGGCGGGGCCAAGGGCGGCGTGCGCTGTGATCCCAACGCCTTGTCCATCGGCGAGCTCGAGCGGCTGACCCGTCGCTACACCCACGAGATCGCCTGGATGCTCGGCCCCGACCGCGACATCCCTGCCCCCGACATCAACACCGACAGTCGCGTGATGGCCTGGCTGATGGACACGATCTCCACCACCGCCGGCAGCTATGTGCCCGGGACCGTGACCGGCAAGCCGCTGTCGATCGGTGGAACCCAGGCCCACAGCGGTGCCACCTCGACCGGGGTGCTGATCTGTGCCCGCGCCGTGTTGCGCGAGCTCGACATCGAGATGACCGGTCGACGGGCCGTGATCCAGGGCTTCGGGAAGGTCGGCGGTCCGCTCGGCTACCTCCTGTCGTCGGCCGGCATGCGTGTGGTGGCGGTCAGCGACGTGAACGGGGCGATCATCAACGAGGGCGGTCTCGACACCTGGCGTCTCGGTGATCACGTCGCCGAGACCGGAACCGTCGTCGGGTTCGCCGGTGGCGATCCGCTCCCCGCCGAGGAGATGTGGGACCTGGAGTGCGAGCTCCTCGTGCCCGCAGCACTGGGCGGGGTCATCGACGAGGGGGTCGCCGAACGTCTCGGCGCCAAGGTGGTGGTCGAGGCCGCCAACGGACCCACTCGCACGGGCGCCGAACCCGTCCTCCACGAGCGGGGCATCGTCGTCGTGCCCGACATTCTGGCCAACGCCGGAGGCGTGACCGCCAGCTACTTCGAGTGGGCCCAGGATCGACAAGGCATCCAGTGGGAGGAAGGAGTCGCCGCCGAACGCCTCCGAACCCGGATGGAAGCCGCCTTCGTCACCGTGTGGGCCCACGCACAGCAACACGGGGTCAATCTTCGCCGGGCAGCCCACGTCGTGGCCGTGAACCGGGTTGCCGAGGCCATCGCGGCGCGGGGGCTGTTCCCCTGACCGCGCCCGGTCACGATCCGCCACCCGTCGTCGACCAGGACGTCCGGGCGCCGCGGATCGCGATGGTCGGCGTCGGCCTGGTGGCCCTCACCCTGCTGATCGCAGGCGTCGGGGTCGTCGTGGCGATCGTCCAGTTGTCCGACGACGACCCGCCCGATCCGACGCCGGCCGAGGTGCTGATCGACGACGCCGCCTTTCCCGTGGCGCTGACCGCGACCGCCGACGGCGGCTTCCTTTACGGCGAGAAGGAGACCGGCGCGGTGCGACGGGTGCGTGCCGATGGCGCGCTCGATCCGATGCCGATCGCCACCTTCGACGTGAACGCCGAGGGCCAGCGCGGCCTGCTCGGGCTCGTCGAGGTCGACGGGGAGCTGTTCGCCTCCCTCGTCCGCGTGAGTGACGACCGACTGGTCGTGCTCCGGGCGTCCGACGGGCTCGAGGTCTGGGTCGGCCCGCCGAGCACCGACCTCGCCAACGGGGGACATCTCGTCGCCCTCGACGACGGACGGATCCTGATCGGCGTCGGCGACCTGCAGGACCGCGAGGCCCGCGATCGCGCCGACACCGTGAACGGGAAGCTGCTCGTGCTCGACCCCGCCGGTCCGCCCGATCAGCAACCCGAGCCCCTCTCGGCCGGGTGGAACAACCCCTTCGCGTTCACCACGACCCGGGGCGGCGCGCTCTGGGTCGCCGACAACGCACCCGGCTCCGAACCCGAGCGGATCGGTCGTGGCGACCAGCCGGCGGTCGAGGCCACCGATCTCGAGGGCGAACGGGCGCCGAGCGCGCTCGTCGAGCTGCCCGATGGTCGTCTTGGGGTGTGCGGGTTCGTCTCGGGCACGCTCGATGCCGTTGACGTGAGCGCTGGGACGCCGGAGGCCGAAGCCCCGCTGGTCACCCCCTGCCGCACCGGTGCGGCGGTCCTCGCCGACGGTCGGGTGCTCACGGCGACCGAGTCGCAGATCTTCGCGACCAGGCTCCCCGCCGCCTGATCGCTCGCCGCCGCTTCGGGGTGCTGCGTGCGACGTCGTCGTCTGCCAACATCGTGGCATGGCTGATCTGGACTTCGAGATGTTCGACGCTGACAACCACTACTACGAGGCGACCGATGCCTTCACCCGGCATCTCGACCCGAAGATGCACAAACGGGCGATGCAGTGGGCCCACATCGACGGCAAGCAGCGCCTGCTCGTCGGCGGCAAGGTGAACCGCTTCATCCCGAACCCGACCTTCGATCCCGTGGCCCGACCCGGTGCCCTCGACGACTACTTCCGTGGGAAGACCCCGGCCGACGACATCCGCGCCGCCTTCGGCGAACTCGAGCCCATCAGCCCCGCCTATCGGGACCCCGTGGCCCGGCTGGCGCTGATGGACGAGCAGGGCATCGAGGCCACGTTCTTGTTCCCGACCCTCGGCGTCGGGATGGAAGAGGCGTTGTGCGGCGACCCCGAGGCGGCCACCGCCGCGTTCACGGCGTTCAACCGCTGGCTCGACGACGACTGGGGCCTGCATGCGGGCGATCGCATCTTCGCGGCGCCGATGATCTCGTTGCTCGACCCGGCGGCGGCGGCCGACGAGGTCGATTGGGCCCTCGACCAGGGCGCCCGCGTGGTGGTCATGCGGTCCGGTCCCGTCAAGGATCCGCTGGGGCACCGCACGCACGGCCACCCCGATCACGACGCGGTCTGGCAGAAGCTCAACGACGCCGGCATCCTCGTCGCCTTCCACTCGGGCGAGAGCGGCTACGGGTTCATGGCCGAGGCGTGGGGCCGGAACCCCGAGTTCGAGGCCTTCCGCTACGACGCGTTCAAGCAGCTGATCACCGGCCATCGGCCCATCCACGACACCATCGGGGGCCTGGTCTGTGACCGCGTGTTCACCCGGTTCCCGAACGTTCGGGTCGCCACCATCGAGAGCGGCAGCGACTGGGTCGGAAGCCTCTCGCGCTCGCTGCGCAAGGCGTTCAAGCAACGCCCCGGCAGCTTCGACGGAGTCGATCCGGTCAGACAACTGCGCGAGCACGTCTGGGTCTCGCCCTACTACGAGGACGACCTCGACGAACTGGTGGAGGTGCTGGGGGTCGAGCACGTGTTGTTCGGGTCCGACTACCCCCACGCCGAAGGCCTGTCCGAGCCCGCGGACTTCGTCGCCGATCTCGAAGGCTTCGACGACGACGCGATCCGCAAGATCATGCGCGAGAACGGCCTCGCCCTCGCCACCCCCCGCCCCACCTGATCGGATCGCGTTCGGCTTGACGGGTCCGAACAGGTGTTCGATACTCGCGGGGTGGGTCGGAGAAACGGAGTTCTCGCCGAACAGGTGGCGCCGACGACCTTGGCGCGCGAGCAGCGACTCGACGTCATCGACGCCCTCGAACCGCTCCTGCCGATGGGGCTCCGACGGGGTTCGACCGTGTCGGTCGACGGGGTCGGCGCCACCTCGTTGGCCCTTGCGACCGCTGCCGGGCCCTCGCTCGCCGGATCGTGGGTCGCCACCGTCGGGTTCCCGTCACTCGGGTTGGTCGCCGCCGTCGAATACGGCGTCGACCTCAGCCGGTTCGCCATGGTCGCCGCCCCCGATGCCTCGTCGTGGGCCACGGTCATCGCCGCGTTGGTCGATGCCTTCGAGATCGTGCTCGTGCGGGCCAGCCACCACATCGGCGAACGCGATGCCCGCCGGCTGACCGCACGAGCCCGCGAGCGGGGAGCCGTCCTGATGCAGATCGGTGGCAACCCCTGGCCGACCAAGGCCGAGACCGCCCTCACCGTCGCGGCATCGGACTGGGAAGGACTCGGGGTGGGCCACGGCCATCTCCGCGCTCGGCGGGTCACGGTCGTCGCCGGTGGCCGACGTGAGGCGTCGCGTCCACGCCAGGTCGACCTCTGGCTCCCGGCCGAGGGCGGTGGGGTGAAGCCGGTCGATGCGCCGAAGCTCGTCGCCGTCTCGTGAGCGAGGTCCGGACCCTGGTGGTATGGATTCCCGACTGGCCGATCGTGGCCGCCGGGGTGGCCGTCGATGCGGCCGCGGCGGTGTTCCACGCCAATCGAGTGGTGGCATCGTCGGCCTCGGCCCGCCACCACGGTGTCGTCCGGCATCTCCGACGACGCGAATCCCAGTCACGCTGTCCTCACCTCGACGTCATCGACGCCGATCCCGATCGCGACGCCCGTCGGTTCGAACCGGTTGCCGCCGCGCTCGACGACCTCACCCCTCGGATCGAACTGACCCGACCCGGTCTGTGTGCGTTCCCGACCCGCGGTCCCTCGCGCTACTTCGGCGGCGACGACACCCTGGCGGCCAAGGCCAAGACGCTGGTCGATGCGGCGTTGCCCGCCCACGTCTCGTCGCAGGTCGGGGTCGCCGACAGTCCCTTCGCAGCTCGCCATGCGGCCCGTCTCGGGCTCCGGAGCCCGGGCGAGGTCAACGTCGTACCGGTGGGGGAGAGCCCGTCGTTCCTCGCCCCGTTGCCGTTGGCCGCGCTCGACCTCCCCGACCTGGTCGACGTCCTCGCCCGCCTCGGGCTCCGGAGCCTGGGCGACCTGGCCGCCCTGCCGGCGGCCGACGTGCTCGGTCGGTTCGGCACCGAGGGCCTCGCTGCGCACCGGCTCGCGTCGGGGCTCGACGATCGACCGCCGTCGACCGAACCTCCCCCCGACGATCTGGTGATGACCGCCGAACTCGATCCGCCGGCCGATGTGGTGGCTCCGGCCGCCTTCGTGGCCAAGGGGCTCGCCGACGAACTCGAACGCCGGCTCGCCTCACGTGGGTCGGCCTGTACCCGGATCGTCATCGGGGCCGAGACCGAACACGGCGAGGTCCGCGAGCGGGTCTGGCGTCACGAAGGTGCGCTGTCGGCCGGTGCCATCGCCGACCGGCTCCGCTGGCAACTCGATGGTTGGCTCAACGGGTCGATCCGACACCGGCCGACTGCGGGTATCACCCGGCTCTGGCTCATCCCCGAGGAGATCGTGGCGGCCAACGGTCGCCAACTCGGTTTCTGGGGCGGCGATGCCGCCGCCGCCCAACGAGCCATGCGTGCCCTCGCCCGGGTCCAGGGATTCCTCGGCACCGACGACGTCGCCGTCCCCGAGTTCCGTGGCGGACGGAGCCCGATCGAACAGGTTGCGCTCGTCCCGGCGGCGACCGTCGATCTCGAGGGCCCGCGACCCACCGCGCACCCATCGTCGATCGAGGCACCGTGGCCCGGCCGGATCCCTGCGCCGTCGCCCGCCAACGTCTTCACCGATCCGCCCCGCGTCGACGTGCTCGACCAAGCCGGAGTGCGTGTCGGGGTGACGGGTCGGGGCGAGCCGACCGCCGACCCCGTACGCGTTCGCATCGGCCACCGCCCCGCGGTGGCCATCACCGGCTGGGCCGGGCCCTGGCCGGTCGACGAGCGCTGGTGGGAGCCCGATCAGCACCGCCGCCGAGCCCGCTTCCAGCTGATGACCGTCGAAGGTACCGCCCATCTCGTCACCCTCGAAGCCGGTCAGTGGTACCTCGAAGCCACGTACGATTGAACCCAGGATTCTCTGCTGCTGGATGACCACTCAATGGTCATCCAGCAGCAAGGAATCCGGGTGTGTGCCCGTCCCGGTGCTGCTTCAGCCCATCTTGGCGTAGTCGACGGTCCACCAACGTTCGGGGCGCATGGTGAACTTCGTCGAGTCGCCCTCGGTGCCCTCGACGTAGAGATCGCCCATCTCCTCGCCGAAGTAGCGATGGGCCATCGGTCGGGCGTCGGCTTCGCGGTCGGCCGGGCCGACCGAACTCACCGGTCCCTCGACGCTCACGTAGGCATAGAACGGCGGAGTCTCGACCTGGGCGCAGAGGCTGAAGCGCTCGGCCGACGCCAGCAGCCGTCCCTTGAGCGAGTCGGCGCCGGTGAGGATCGTGACCTCGCCGCCCGGCTCGTAGGAGTACCAGATCGGCACGGCCAGGGGCGGCCCGTCGGCGCGGGCGATGGCGATCACCCCCACGTGGAGATCGGCGAGGAATGCCTCGCGCTCGGCCTGGGTCATCTGCAGCGACATGGCTGCATCGTCGCACGTCAGCGAACCGGACGTGCCGGCTCCATGCGGGGGACGTCGACTCCGGCCAGGTCGCCGGCTGCCCGGAGGGCCTCGATGGCCAGCGGCGCGAACATCGGCCCCGGATCCGGGGCAACCTCGGCCAGATCCACCCTGAGCATCGAACCGGTCACGCTGGGGCCGACGGTTGCCTCGATCGCCGGAGCTCCTGGGGCGACAGCCACCGACTCGTCACCGTCGAGTGCGAACCGGAACGTGGTCGTGTCGCTGATCGGGGTGGACAGGAACGACCACGAGGTGAAGCTCCGTCGACGGTCCGCGGCCTCGAGCACGACCGCCTCGAGCGCGGTCGGATCGGGGTCGTAGGCCGGATCGGCGATCAGCTCGCGGTGGAGCTCGATCAGCGGCAGATCGTCGGCGCCGACGGCGATGCGCGACATGCCGCCGCCGAATCGAGGGTTGATCTCGGTCGCCAGGAACCCGTCGGCGCTCATGATGCCGTCGAGGGTGAACGTGCCCCGGAAGTCGACCTCGGCCCGCAGCACCGCTCCGACCCGCCGCGCCGAGTTGCGCATCGTCTCTCGGTCGGCGTCCGGCGGGTCCCATGCCGTGGCCACGCCGCAGTACACGAAGCGACGATCCGGAGTCCGCATCACCAACATCTCGCACGGTCGGAAGACGGCGGTGCCCTCCGCGCCCACGATGCCGTGGATCGAACACGGCACACCCTCGACGAAGGGTGACACGCGGACCAGGTCGTGTTCGGGCTCGAAGAACTCGGTCCCGGCCTGCGCATCGTCGGCGGTGGCGATCCACCGCACCCGCGTCGTGCCGCCGTTGAATCCCTCGCGTGCGTCGCCTGACCACACCGTGCCGTCTCCGATGTCGAGATCCTGCGCAGCCGCCGGCGCACCGGCGACGGGCACGACGGCCGATCGTGGACGGTTCACCGCTGCCTGGTCGAGCAGATCATCGACCCGGGTCTTGTCCTCGAGCGCGACCCACTCGGGGCGGCGGCCACCGTGAATCGGACGGCCGGCGAACCGGTCGAGCGGGGTGGGCGGCGTGGTGACCAGCAGGGCTTCACCCTCGGGGTCGAACCGGTCGAGGGCATCGGTCAGCACCGATGGGGGGTCGGCGGCCAGCCGGGTCCAGACCCTGAACTCTTCGATGATCTCGCCGCGGGGGACCTCGACCCCGGCCTCGACGAGTTGCACATCGCGACCCGACGGAACCTCACCGGTCCCCCTGCCCGTGTGCAGGACCAGGAACGATGCCGCGCCTCGACGTCGCAGGTCGTTCACGGTCGCCTGCCACCCCGCGGCAACACCCCCGAGGCACACCACCGCAGCGTCCTGATAGCGCCGATCGACACGCTGGTTGATCTCGCGGACGACGTCGTGCATGCACCAGCCCACCACGATCCACGGCTCGCGTCGAGGAAGATTCGTGCCGCAGACAAGTCGTCCTGGAAGGCCGTAGGTTGGCGAGTCGATGGCGGCGATCGACGACCCGGTCACGACCGGACCCGACGGCGGTTCGGTCGAGGAGTCGTGCGTCGCCTGTGAGCGCTGGTTCCTCCACCGCGGAACCCCGCACCTCATCGCCGACTACCGGGCGACGACCGACGTGTTCACCCGTGCGCTTCCGGTGCTGACGCTCACCTTCCTCGTGTCGGTCACCGCGGCGGGAAACCTCGACTGGGGCTGGGTGGCCAACGCGCTGGCGATCGCCGGCGGGTTCGTGGTGCTGATCGGTGTGTGGGCTGCGGTGAACCGTCTCCGGGGGCGCCCGATGGCCCAGCGCCCGGACGAGATCGGCGCGGTCGAACTGGCGATCTTCGTCCTCGCTCCGACCGCCCTGCAGATCGTGTTCGGGGGTCAGATCCGAGCAGCCTTCGGCACGATGCTCGTGCTCCTGGTCGCACTCGCAGTGGTCTACGTGGTGACCAGCTACGGGCTGCTGCCGATGTGCCGGTTCGCCCTCGTCGAGACCTTCGCCGAGCTGGGCGCAGTCCTCGGTCTGGTGGTCCGGGCGCTCCCGTTGTTGTTGCTGGTGAACGCCTTCCTGTTCATCAACGCCGAGATGTGGCAGGTCGCCGACGGACTCACCGGAGCCAACCTCGCCACGGTGTTCTGTCTGTTCGTCGGGCTTGCGGTGGTGTTCCTCGTGATCCGACTCCCGGCGGAGATCGATCGGGTGGCGGCCGAGCCGCCCCGGACCGGTCTCACCGAGGGGACTCCTGCCGACGCGATGCCGTGTGAGGTGATCGCTCCGCTGGGCCGCAGCGAGCGGGTGAATCTGTTGCTGGTCCTGCTGTTCAGCCAGGTGTTGCAGGTGGCGATCGTCAGCGTGCTGATCGGCGGCTTCTTCGTCGTGTTCGGGCTGGTCGCGGTGGCCCCCGAGGTCATCGCCGAGTGGATCGGCTCGACCGGTCACGTGCTCACGGAATTCACGCTGTTCGGCAATCAGGTCGTGGTGACCGCCGAGCTCCTCACGGTCGCCGCCTTTCTCAGCGCCTTCAGCGGCCTCTACTTCACGGTCCAGGTGGTGACCGACGGGACCTATCGGGAGGAGTTCTTCGAGGAGTTGCTCGACGAGCTCCGGACGACGCTGGCGGTCCGGAGCGCGTACCGGACCATGCTCGAGGAATCGGTGACCGGCATCGACCCGCTCGATCGGCGACACTGAGCGCGTGGAATCTCGTCGCCGGTCCCGCAGCGGAGGCGGACTCGCCACCGGCGCGTGGGCACCCCTCCCCAAGTCCTCTGACGTCTACAAGCGTCGTCGACTCGTCGCCATCGCCGTGGTCGTCGTGCTGATCGCGGTGCCGCTGTTCTTGCTCACCCGCAGCACGGGCTCAGGCGATGCCGACGAAGCCCTGGTCGTGCCCGAGGAGGCGTCGGCCGAGCCCGAGACCTGCCGGCAGGCGGTTGACCTGCTGAGCCTTCGGAGCCGTCTCGGGCTGCTCCTGATGGTGGGACTCGACGGCGACAACCTGCTGCTGGCCGAAGCCCTGCTGAGCGGGACGGACCGACCCGGCGGCATCTTCGTGCAATCGGGGACCGCGGTCTGGGAAGAAGGCCTCTTCGAGGAACAGCGCGAGGATCTCCTGCCTCAGATCGTGGCGGTCGACGACGAGGGCGGACGGGTGCAGCCGCTCGCCGACGTGCTCGACGACATCCCTGCCGCTGCCACGCTGACCGAGGGAAGCGAAGCCGACGTGGAGGCTGCAGCGGCGGAGAGGGGCGAATCGCTCCGGGACCTCGGGATCGACGTGGCCTTCGCTCCGGTCGTCGACGTCGGAGCCGGGGAGGGGATCGGCGACCGTTCCTTCAGCGACGATCCCGACGTCGTGACGGCCTACGCCGGGGCCTACGCCCGAGGCCTGAGGAGCGCCGGCGTGCTCCCGGTGCTCAAGCACTTCCCCGGACACGGCCGGGCCTCGGGCGACTCACACGACGGGGCTTCGTCCACTCCCGCCCTCGCCGACCTGCAGCAGGTCGATCTGGTGCCGTACGACGTGCTGCTGGCCGAACCGCCGGTCGGAGTGATGGTCGGCCATCTCGATGTGCCCGGGTTCACCGAGGATGGCGTGCCGGCCTCGGTCTCACCGGCAGCGGTCGGTCTCCTGCGCGGCAGCTACGAGTTCGACGGGATCGTCTTCACCGACGATCTCGTCGCCATGGATGCGGTGACATCGCGGTTCACGGTCCCCGAGGCCGTCGAGCGAGCCCTGATCGCCGGCGTCGACATGCCGCTGCTGGCTCGCGACACCGACGTCGGAGCCGTGCTCGATCGGCTGACCGAGGCCGTGCAAGCGGGCCGACTGAGCGAGACGCGGATTGCGGCGGCCCTCGACCGCATCGTCGACGCGTCCGGCTGCGAGGACCTCGCCAACTGAGGTGTCGTCGCCTCAGGCGGCGAGGCTGGCGGCAGCCGTTCCCATGAGGTCGAGGAAGTTGTCGGCGTAGAACCGCTGTCGGACGGCTTCGTTCCGGTCGCCGAGGCTTCGCTCGAATCGCTCGATGGGTCGGCGGCCGCCCTCGACGTGGGGGTAGTCGGAGTTGAACATGGCGACGTTGGGCCCGACCTGGTCGATGATCCAACCGACGTCCTCGGTGGGATAGGGCGTCACGCGGATCTGGCGTTCGACGTAGTCCGACGGTCGCAGATCGAGTGACGTGAGCCGGTCTTCGTGGCGCTCGAACGCATCGAATGCCGACTCCATCTGCTTCATCCAGCTGGGAAGCCAGATCGCGCCCTGCTCGATGACACCGAATCGCAGGTCGGCGAACCGATCGAGGACGCCGTCGAAGATCATGGTCGCGAGCGTGAGCATCGGCGGATGAGGGATGCCCATGTAGTCGACCGAGCGGAAGTTCTCGTCGCCTCCGTGGAAGTCGGTCGGCTGCGGGAGGCCGTTCTCGAAGTAGGTGTAGTCGATCAGGTCGCCGGTCCCGCCCACGTGGAACACGATCGGGACCCCCGCCTCCTGGGCCTGGGCCCAGACCGGGTCGAGGCCGATGTGGCTGGGGGAGTGTCCGTCGGGACAGCCGCTGGCCACGAGAAGCGCAGCCGCACCTTGGGCGAGTGCTTCGGCAGCCATCGCCGAGGCCCGATCGAAGTCGGCGAGTGGCACGTAGCAGGTCGGCAACAGCCGTTCGTCGCCCGAACAGAATTCGACCATGCCCCGGTTGTGGGCGCGAGCGGTGCCGTAGGCGAAGTCGAGATCGCCGGCGTGCTCCCAGTCGTGCAGGCGACGGTTGTGAAAGGTGTTGAACACGAGCTGACTCGAGAATCCCAACAGGTCGAGCGCACGGGGACGGTCGTCGGGCACGAAGGAGCCGGTCGCTGCGAAGTTCTTCCGGTTCATGATGTCGGCAGCTTCGGCTGAGCGGTAGTCGTCGGAGGCGTGCTGGACGGCGAGACGGTCGAACGTCGCCATCAGATCCCGCAGCTGCTCGTCGGGGTCGCCGGTCTGGCGGAGCTCGTTCCCCGAACTCAGATCGAGCGGCTCGATCCGGTCGCGAATGTCGGGATCGGCGTGATCGCGCAGCCAGGTCGGCGTCTCCATGATGTGCGCGTCGGCGTCGTGGATCAGCCGGGTCTCGTTGTAGGCCATGGCAAGAGTCTCGCGAATGTCGAATGCCGCGCGCGGCGTGGTTGTATCCGTCACGATGACGGCATGGGAGCGAGGCGCCGCGGCACGTCGGGAGCATCGAAGGATCGCCGGCTGCTCCTGGCCGACGCAGGCATGCTCGCCGGGTTCCGCCGGGCCTCGGCCAGTCTCGACCAGATGGATGCCGCGCTGGCCGATCTGAAGCACGACGACCTCACCATCGTCGTGCTCGCCGATTCGGGCTTGCGTCGCGATCTGCCCGACGCCGACCAGGACCGATTCGAGCAGTACCGCGGCGACGGCACCGTGACCTGTGCCGCCGCCGGATCCGACGGCGGCCACACCGGATTCATGCGTGCCGTGGCCGAACGGGCGTGCCGGAACGGGCGCTTCGACGAGGTGCTGGTCCTCACGGCCCGCGACCTCGGCAGCGGTGGATGGAAGCTCGCTCGCCTCGGTCGGGTGGACGGGCGCTGGTCGCTGCTCGGTGCCACCCCGACCCGGGCCGCCTGACCGACTGACCGGCGCGATGAGGCTGGGCAGGACTGACCGGATGCAGATCGTGGGGTGGACCAGGCGTCTCCTTGTGATCGCCGCCGTGCTGGTCCTGGTGTGGGTCGCGCTGGCCCCGCCGGCCTCCGCGGCACCGGCATCGGGCCGCCGTCACGACACCGCCTCGGCCTCGGCCTTCCTGGGCTCGATCAATGCCGAACGCTCGAGTCGGGGGCTGCCCGCTCTCAGCACGCACTCGCCCATCGCCGGCACGAGCTGCGACTGGAACCATCAGATGCGAGAGGCTCAGACCCTCGCCCACGACCCGGATCTCGTCGGTGACGCCAACCGGGTCGCACCGAGCTGGCAGCGCGTCGGCGAGAACGTGGGCGTCGGCTTCAGCATCTCCGAGCTCCACGCGGCCTTCATGAACAGCCCGGCCCACCGCAAGAACATCCTCGACGGCGAATACACCCACATCGGCATCTGTGTGGACTCGAGCAACGACGGACGTTTCTGGACGACGCACCGCTTCCTCCAACTCGCCGGTGCGCCGGCACCTCCGCCGCCCCCCACGACATCACCACCACCACCGCCACCGCCGACCACGGTCGCGCCCACCACGCCGCCGCCCACCGTGAGCAGCACGACGGCATCGACTGCGTCATCGACCTCGTCGTCGGTCCTCGCATCGACCACCACGTCCGACACCACCACGACGACCGCACCCCCCGCCGAGCCCACCGAGGCGGCCGCCGCGCCCGCCGACTCGGGCGGCCGCGAGCCGGCGAATCCTCTGGTCGTCCTGGCGTTCGTGATCGTGTCGGTCGGTCTGGCCGCAGCGACCTTCGTCGTCGGACGCCGTCGCCGCACATGACGCCCGATCTCGACCTGCTCTACCACCTCTCGCTGCGCAGCGACTGGGAACGTGCCCAGGCGGGTGGTGTCTACGAGATGTCGACGATCGGCATGACGTTCGCCGAGGTGGGGTTCGTGCACGCGTCGTTCACGCACCAGGTGAGGGCGACGGCCGATCGCTTCTACGCGGGTCGTGACGACGTGATCCTGTTGTCGATCGACCCCGCCCGTCTGCCGTCCCATCCGGTCGTCGAGGCGATGGAGGGGTCAGACGAGGGCTTTCCCCACCTGTTCTCGCCGCTCGCCGTCGATGCGGTCGTCGGGGTCGGGCCGGTCGGGTGTGCCGCCGATGGCCGCCTCGACGTGACCGACTTCGACACCCCGACCCAGCTGTCGTTCGACGTCGGACGCCTGATGGGCGTCGATGCCGAGGCCGCTGCGGGGGTGAACTCGAGATCGTCGGTCGCGGGGTTCGGCCACGTCTTTCCGGCCGAGACGGCGCCCCCGACCCGGGGTTTCCTCACCGACCTGTGGCTGCGTTGGCTCGAAGACCCCGAGCGAGTCGGTCATGCGGCTCGCACGCCGGAGGGGCGACTGATCGGCGTCGGGATCTCGGGCCGGGATTCCGACGACTCGGCCGCCGGGCATCTCTCGAAGATCTACGTCGAGCCCTGGTTCTGGCGCCTCGGGGTGGCCCGAGCGCTCTACGACGTCTGCCTCGGCGATCTCCGGAGTCGAGGGTTCGGGCGAGTGACCCTGCACGTGCTGGCCGGGAATCGGCGGGCCCGACAGTGGTACGAGCGTCTGGGATGGGTCGAATCGGGTCGACCCATCGACCAGGTGCACGGTCATGTCCTCGAGATCGAATACGAGCTGGCCCTCGCCTGACTGGCGAACAGGTGTTCGACTAGGGTCGAACACCCCATGGGGTTCGACAATCCTGGTGTCCCGTGGTCCGAGATCGAGCGCACGCTGTCGGACCGGCGTCTCCCGAACGGCCGCGCCGACAACGTGCCGCCGCAGGCCGACGGGGGCGACAGCCCGGCCTGGTCACGCAAGCGGATGCCGTTCGAGACCACGGTCGCCCGCCGCACCGCCGAGGTCGCCTATGCCGAGCTCCACTGCCACACGAACTTCAGCTTCCTCGACGGCGCCTCGCACCCCGAGGAGCTGGCGGAAGAGGCCGCACGCCTCGGACTCGAGGCGTTGGCGGTCACCGACCACGACAACTTCGCCGGCGTGGTGCGGTTCGCCGAAGCAGCCCGCGAGGTCGGGATCCCCACCGTGTTCGGCGCCGAGCTCAGCCTCGGGCTCACCCGACCCCAGAACGGCATCGCCGACCCCGAGGGTTCGCACCTCCTCGTGCTGGCCCATGGACCCGAGGGGTATGCCCGTCTGTCCGATGCGCTGAGCCGGGGTCTGCTCCGTGGCCAACAGAAGGGCAAGCCGGTCTACGAGTGGGCCGATCTCGCCGACGGTCACGGGGGACACTGGCAGATCCTCACCGGCTGTCGAAAGGGGGCGGTTCCCCGGGCGCTGGTCGATCATGGCCCGGCCGCCGCCCGGAGCGAGCTCGACCTGCTGATCGACGCGTTCGGGCGCGAGCACGTGGTCGTCGAGCTCTGGGACCACGGCGCACCCCTCGACTCGGCCCGCAACGACGCGCTGGCCGAGCTCGCCGCCCGGGCTGGGGTCGACGTCATCGCCACCAACAACGTCCACTACGCCACGCCGGCTCGGCGGCCGCTCGCCACCGCCATCGCCGCCGTGCGATCGCGTCGCAGCCTCGACGAGGTCGAGGGATGGTTGCCGGCGGCCTCGATGGCCCACCTTCGTACGGGCGCCGAGCAGGCCCGTCGGTTCGCCCGCTACCCGGGAGTCATCGAACGGGCGGCCGAGCTGGGCCGCGACCTCGCCTTCGACCTCAAGCTCATCGCCCCCTCGCTGCCCCCCTTCGATTGCCCCGACGGGCTCGATGAGATCGGCTACCTCCGGCGCCTCGTCGCCGAGGGTGCCACCCGTCGGTACGGCCGTCGCGACCGCGAGCGGATTCCCGGTGCATGGGAGCAGCTCGATCACGAACTCGACCTCATCGAGTCGCTCGGGTTCGCCGGCTACTTCCTGGTGGTCTGGGACCTCGTCGACTTCTGCCGGCGGGCCGACATCTACTGCCAGGGGCGGGGGAGCGCAGCCAACTCGGCGGTCTGCTACGCCCTCGGCATCACCAATGCCGACGCCGTGGCGCTCGGCCTGCTGTTCGAACGGTTCCTGTCGCCCGAACGCGACGGCCCGCCCGACATCGACATCGACATCGAGTCGAACCGGCGCGAGGAGGTCATCCAGCACGTGTACGCCAAGCACGGTCGGCGGCATGCGGCCCAGGTGGCCAACGTCATCACCTACCGGGCCAAGTCGTCGGTCCGCGACATGGCCAAGGCGCTCGGCTACGCCACCGGCCAGCAGGACGCCTGGAGCAAAGGCCTCGATCGTTGGACCGGGCTCGAGAAGCAGGACGAGGGGCTCAGCACAGGCGACACATCACCCATTCCCGACGACGTGCTCGACCTGGCGCGACAGATCGAGCACTTCCCCCGGCACCTCGGTGTCCATTCGGGGGGCATGGTCATGTGCGATCGGCCGATCGTCGAGGTGTGCCCGGTCGAGTGGTCGAGCTTCACCGGCCGCCCCAACGCCACGCTGAAGGAGGGGTACCGAGATCCCGAGGTCGTCGATGTCGACCGGGAGGAGCACGATCACAAGCCCATCCGCAGTGTTCTCCAGTGGGACAAGGACGACTGTGCGGCGGCGGGGCTGGTGAAGTTCGACCTGCTGGGGCTCGGCATGCTCACCGTGCTGCACGAAGCCATCGAGTTCGTCGCCGAGGTCCACGGCGATGCGGTCGACCTGGCGGCCATGCCCCAGGACGACGAGGTCTACGACATGTTGTGCCGGGCCGACACCATCGGGGTGTTCCAGATCGAGTCGCGCGCCCAGATGGCCACGTTGCCCCGCCTGAAGCCCCGGACCTTCTACGACCTGGTGGTCGAGGTCGCCCTCATCCGCCCCGGTCCCATCCAGGGCGGATCCGTGCACCCCTACATCCGCCGGCGCAACGGCCTCGAAGAGGTCACCTACCTGCACCCCCTGCTCGAGAACGCCCTGGCGAAGACGCTCGGCATCCCGCTGTTCCAGGAGCAGCTGATGCAGATGGCCATCGACGTCGCCGGCTTCACCCCGGCCGAGGCCGACCAGCTCCGCCAGGCCATGGGTTCCAAGCGCAGTCGCGAGCGGATGGAGCGCATCCAGGCCCGGCTGTACGACGGCATGGCCGAGCGGGGCATCACCGGCGAGACAGCCGATGTCATCTGGACCAAGCTCGCCGCCTTCGCCAACTACGGCTTCCCCGAGAGCCACTCGGTCAGCTTCGCCTACCTCGTCTACGCCAGCTCGTGGCTCAAGCGGTTCTATCCCGCGGCGTTCTGCGCGGCGCTGCTCAACGCCCAGCCCATGGGCTTCTACTCCACCCACTCGCTGGTGCAGGACGCCCGTCGGCACGGGGTCGAGGTCCGGAGCCCCGACCTCAACGCGTCCGGCGCCAAGGCGGTGCTCGAAGTCGAACGGGCAACCACGCTCGGGCCGGCGGCTCGCGGCGCCGACCCGACCACCTGGGGCGCACACCAACCGGCCGTCCGACTCGGCATCGGTGAGGTGCGAGGTATCAGCGACGACCAGGCGGTGCGCATCGCCGAGGGTCGGCCGTACACGTCGATGGAAGATCTGCACCGCCGGGCCGGTCTCAGCCTCCCGCAGCTGGAAGCGATGGCCACGGCAGGCGCGTTCGGCTGTTTCGGCCTCGATCGCCGCGAGGCCATCTGGCAGGCCGGCGCCGTGGCCCAGGGTGGCGCCGACCGTCTCGAAGGCATCGTCACCGGAGCGGTGGCGCCCACCCTGCCTGGCATGGAACCTCCCGAGCAGGCTCGGGCCGACCTCTGGGCCACCGGCGTGTCGCCCGACGGTCATCCGACGAAGTTCCTGCGAGCCGAACTCGATCGTCTCGGGGTCGTGCCGTCCTCGGGTCTCGCGGCCCACGACGCCCCGAAGGTGTTGGTCGCCGGCATCGTCACCCACCGGCAACGTCCCGCCACGGCGGGTGGCACCTTGTTCATGAATCTCGAGGACGAGACCGGCCTCATCAACATCGTGGTGTCGAAGGGCTGCTGGAAGCGCCACGCGGTGGGTGGCCCGTCAGGCCGCAGCCCTGCTGATCCGAGGTCGTCTCGAGAAGAGCGAGGGTGTCATCAACGTCGTGGCCGAGACCATGGAGCCGCTCCGAGTGCAGGCTCAGACCACGAGCCGCGACTTCCGTTAGCCGCCCCGCACAGACGTCCGGGTCTACGGTGCCGGCATGATCCCGATGCGCCCCTTCGGCTCGACCGGTCACCTCAGCACCCGGGTCATCTTCGGTGCTGCGGCCCTCGGCGGCATGGGGCAGGACCGCGCCGATGCAACGCTCGAGACCGTCCGGGCCGCCGGTGTCAACCACATCGACACGGCCGCCAGCTACGGCGACTCCGAGTTGCGTCTGGCCCCCTGGCTCGACGACCACCGCAGCGAGGTGTTCCTCGCCACCAAGACCGGTGAGCGGAACGGGGCTGAGGCTCGGGCCGAGCTCGAACGGTCACTCACCCGCCTCGACGTCGATCACGTCGACCTCATCCAGTTGCACAACCTCGTCGAAGAGGACGAGTGGCAGACCGCCTTCGCCCCCGATGGGGTGGTCGAGGCGATGTCGGGAGCCCGCGAAGAAGGCCTCGTCCGCTTCATCGGGGTGACCGGACACGGACTGCGCATCGCGGCGATGCACCAGCGCAGCCTCGACGAGTTCGCGTTCGACTCGGTCCTGCTTCCTCACAGCCCGGTGTTGCTGGCCGACGCCGGCTACCTCACCGATGTCGACCGGCTGAGGGCCACGTGCCGCGACCGTGGTGTGGCCGTGCAGACGATCAAGGCGATCGCCCGGCGGCGTTGGCGCGACGACGATCCGTCGAAGAAGTTCTCCTGGTACGAACCGCTCCGTGACCCGCCAGCCATCGAGCGGGCCATGAGGTTCGTCCTGGCCAACGACGACCTGTTCTTCAACACCAGCAGCGATGCCACGCTGCTCGCCACGGCCCTCGAGATCGGCCGGCGGTTGGAGGATCCGGTCGTCGCGCCGACCGAGGCCGAGCTCACCGCCGATGCAGCCGCCCACCAGATCGAGCCCATCTTCGACGGCGGCACCCTCGAACGCATCTGAGCCCCAGATGCATGGTGGAACGTGTGTTCGATAGCATGTCAAGGTGTCGACGGTGGTGCAGCCGACCTTGTTCGGTCTCGACGAGCCCGACTTCGATCCGTGTCCCGACCGAGTCGAGCGGGTCGAACTGAGCGGCGGTGCCTGGTTCGACCACGTACCGGGGTGGCTGCGCGGCGATCAGCTGTTGTTCGACCGCCTGGCCGGCTCGGTCGAGTGGCGGGCCGAGCGCCGACCGATGTTCGACCGGGTGGTCGACGTGCCCCGACTCACCGCATCCCTGCCGCGGCGAGGCTCGGTTCCGCCGGTGCTCGCGTCGGTGCGCCGATGGCTCGGTCAGACCTACGCCGAGCCGTTCGGCAAGATCAGCCTGGCCTGGTATCGCGACGGCCGCGACAGCGTGGCTCCCCACGGCGATCAGATCGCCCGCGACCTCGACACCTCGATCATGGCGACCGTGAGTCTCGGCGTGCCCCGTCGGTTCACGCTCTCACCGGTCGATGGCGGCGAACCGACCGTCGCCCTCGAACTCGGTCGCGGTGACCTCCTGGTGATGGGCGGGACGATCCAGCGCACCTGGCGGCATGGGGTCCCCAAGACCTGCCGTCCCGTCGGTCCGAGGATGTGTGTGATGTTCCGCCCGCCGTGGCTGGGGTGATGTTCAGGCTGCCTGGTCGGCGATGTTGTCGGGGAACATGCCGAAGCCGCGCTCGACGAGTTCGCCGTCGGCGTTGACGAACGCATAGGCCGGCTGACCCGAGATGCCGTAGAAGTTCCACGACTCGAAGCTCTCGTCCCACACGATGTCGAAGGTGATGTCGTGGCGGTCGACGAAGTCCTGGGCCTCGCCGAACGTGTCCTGGGTGCCGAGGCCGATGACCTTGATCTCTGGATGCTGGCGAGCGAACTGCTCGACCTCCGGGGCCTCCCGGTTGCACGCCGGTCAGTGGGGGGCCCAGAACCAGAACAGCGTGTCGTTGCCCTGGGCCAGGGTCTGGAGGTTCACCCGGTCGCCCGAGGGAATCGCGGCCACCTCGACGTCCGGGACGTCGGCGGGTGCCGGAGCTTGTGAGGGTGGGCCGACGTCGCCGCTCGGAGCATCGCCGGGGGCCGCAGGCGTGGCGGGACTCGGATCCGCCGGGCTTCCTGCCTGGGTCGTCGCTTCGTCGGCGCCACCGCATGCGGTGAAGAGCACGGCTGCGCCGAAAAGGGCAGCAAGCGAGCGGGAGCGGATCACGCAGACGAGGATGCCAGCTCCGGAGTCCGATCCGAACCCGTCAGATCGAAACAAGTGATGAACGGATGATCCCGTTCAGTCCTTGTCGTCGGGGTCGGGATCGGGGAGCACTGCGTCGAGCTTGACCTCGGCCTCTTCGGGATCGACGTCGAGCGAGAGCGCCAACTCGGCGATGAGCAGGCCGCGGGCGTGCTCGTACATGGTGGTCTCGGACGGAGAGAGGTGACGCTTGTGGAGGCGGATGGCGAGGTTGCGAACGACCTCGGCGAGCTGCCAGACGTCGCCCTCGTTGAGCCGGCGCTGGTTGTTCTTGAAGCGGCGGGAGAAGTTCTGGGGGATGCGCACGTCGTGGTCGCCGAGCAACTCGAAGAGGTCCTCGATCTCGGAGTCGGGAACCGGCTTGCGGAGCCCGACTTCGTCGGCCTTGTGGAGCGGCACACGAACGCGCATGTCGTCGAGCTCGAGCTCGATCACGAGGTAGACGACCTCTTCGAAGCCGTCCTCTTCGTTGCCGAAGGACCGCTTCTCGGTCTCGATGATTCGGCCGGCCCCGTGTTGGGGGTAGATGACGGCGTCACCCACGCCGAATTCGGACTCGTCCACCATGCTCATCGTCGTCTGGCCTTTCGTGCTGCGCGAGAAGTCGGCTGCATGGTACCGGTGTCCGCCTCGAATCAGCGAGACCGCAGGCGGCCACGGTGCGGGCTGCGGCCGGTGCGCGTCCTAACTTGGTCGGTATGGCGAAGCAGCGTGCCTCCAAGGACAAGCGTCAGGCGAGAAACCGAGCTCGTCGCGAGGCGACGGCCGCCCGCGCCGAGATCGCCCGGGCCCGGGTCGGCGACCGTGAGGATTCGGGGTCGTCCGGGAGTGGAAAGCCCGAGAAGCAGGGTCTCTTCTCGCGTTTCTCGCGTGGAGCGTCGAGCGGGTCGGCGACACCGTCGAAGGACACGACCCGGCCCGACCGTGCGGCCCGGCCTGCTCCGATCCGGGGCGCGCCGGAGGGTCCGATGCCACGCAACGCCAGGGGACAGGTGGTCGGTCATCGAGCCGCGCTGTTCGCCTTCGTCTTCGCGCTGGCTGCGGTCGTCCTGTTGTTGTTCGTGCCGATCCCGATCGATCGCAACATCGACACCCCGGCCGATGCGCCGCCGGGCTGCGAGGTCGAGACGACCACCACGACCACAGCCGACGCCACCGACGATGCGAGCGACTCCGGGGACGACCCCCAGCTCACCTGTCGCGACTCGGTCACGATTCCGGGGGAACTGGGGTTCGTCGCCTATCCGATCCTGTTGCTCCCTGTCGCCATCACCGGCATCGCCTTCTGGGCGACCACCCGCGACCGGCAGTCGCGCATCTGGACGTTCTGTCTCATCGGTCTCGCGGTGTTCCTGGTCGTGTTCACCATCGGCGGGTTGCTCTTCGTCCCGTCGATGGTGGCGCTCACCATTGCCTCGTTCCAGAGTCGGCGGGCCGAACAGCAACTCCTCCAGGCCCAGCGGGCTGCCCAGGCCCCCGACGAGATCGAGCCCGAGAGCGACGACGAGTTCGAGCCCGACGAGATCGAGACCGCCGAGGAGGACGACGAAGGCGGCGAGATCGACGACGAGATCGAGGCCGCTGACCAGATCGAGACCGCCGAGGAGGACGGCGAGGACGGCGAGATCGATGAGGATGCCCCTGGTCGTCAGCGCTAGCGCAGCATCTGCGACATGGCGCCCAGGTGGGCCGCCATGTCCTGGAAGTGCGTTCCGTCGGTTCCTCGACCGGCATCGCTGATCTGCTCGCCGAGCCGGCGGAGGGTGAGCGCGACGGTCTCGGCTTCGCTGCGGGTGACGTCGTTCCGGTCGCTACGCAGCAGGTCGCCGATCTGCTCGCGTTGCAGACCCAGCACCTGGGCGCCGGTCGCTGGGTCGAGTTCGCCACGCAGGACCGCTCGGGCGGTCTGGGTGACGATCCGAACCCGTTCCGCCGGATTCACCGGAGCCTCGCGTTCGACGCCGAAGGTGCCGCTTCAGCACACGGACTGCGCCGGCCGGTGGTCATGGTGCGGCGGGACGTCGTCATCACGGCCCGGCCGGACCGTACGATCCGGTGAAGCTGATGGCCTGGATCGTGGATGACTCGACCAGGCCCACGGCGACCGGCGCTTCGAGGTCCGGCACCATGCCGAGCGGTTCGGGCAGGACGTGCAGGCTGAAGAGGTAGGTGTGGTTCGCTGGGGGACACGGACCGCTCCAGCCCACGGTGCCGAAGTCGTTGCGTGCCTCGACGGCTCCGTCGGGCACCTCACCGGCCTCGATGCCGGTGCTGTTCGCCGCCAGGCCGGTGATCACCCAGTGGGTGAAGAAGTCAGCCATGGGGTCGGAAACGACCACCGCGAGTTCGGCGGCGCCCACCGGTACCCCTTCCCAGCGGAGCGCCGGCGAGATGTCGTCGCCGTCACAGGTGTTGGCGACGGGGATGGCCCCGCCGCTCGGGAACGCCGGGGTCGAGAAGACGAACTCGCCTCGCGTCGACTCGGGCTCGGAGCCTGCTTCGGGCTGATCGGTCTCACCAGCCGGGTCGGGGGTGGTCGCCGCGGGCTCGCTGAGCTCACGTCCGTCGGTTCCGCAGGCCGAGAGGGCCAACGCCGCCGCGCAGAGCGTGCCGATCAGTCGTGTGCTCACCGGTCCCAGTGAAGCACGTCGGCCCGGCACGAACGTGCCGCCTGGCTCGAGCCGGAGGAACCGGTGGGGGTCAGGCCGGTGGCGGCGGTGGTGGCGACAGTTCGCCGCCCTCGTCGGAGCCGTTGGACGAGAACATCTCGGCGATGCCGGCGACGGTGCCGGCCAGGCCGGCCATCTCGGTCGGAACGATGATCTTGGTCGAACGGCCGTCGGCCATCTGCTGGAGGGTTTCGAGGTACTTGATGGCGATCAGGTCGTTGCTCGGATTGCCGTCGTGGATGGCTTGGTAGACGCTGCGGATGGCGTCGGCCTCACCCTCGGCCACGACCTGTTGGCGGTACTGCTCGGCGGCCGCGACGGTGCGCACGGCCTCGGCCTCACCCTCGGCCTCGAGCACGTTCTGTGCCTTGACACCTTCGGCGGTGAGAATCGCCGAGGCCTTCTCGCCTTCGGCGGTCGTGATGGCCGCTTCGCGCCGGCCCTGGGCCTCGGTCACGACGGCTCGACGGGTTCGCTCGGCCTTCATCTGTTCGTGCATGGCCGACATGACGTCGGGCGGAGGGTCGATGCGCTGGATCTCGACTCGGACCACCCGAACGCCCCACTTGTCGGTCGCATCGTCGAGGATCTCGCGGAGGGCGATGTTGATCTTGTCGCGGGAGGTGAGCGACTCGTCGAGTTGGAGGTCGCCGATCACGTTTCGGAGGTTGGTCTGGGCCAACTTGGTGACGGCGAGGATGAAGTTGGCGACGTTGTAGACCAGGCGCTGCGGGTCGGTGGGCTCGTAGTAGATGACCGCATCGACCGAGACGGCCACGTTGTCGGCGGTGATGACCTCCTGGGGCGGCACGTCGACGACCTGCTCTCGCATGTCGACGGTCCGCATCGTCTGGATGAACGGGATGATGACCCGGAGGCCGGGATCGACGGTCTCCTTGTACTTTCCGAGCTGTTCGACGATGCCGCGCTGGTAGGGACGGACGATCCGAATCCCCATTGCCGCCGTGATGAACAGGAGCAAGGCGAGGAACGCCAGGATGACGACCGCTGCGGTCATGGAGAGATTCCTTTCTCAGGGTCCCGAGTCGGTGGTTCGATCGGCGCCGGACGATCCTCCGGCCAGACCATGACATGGGTTCCGACGACTTCGACGATCTTGACGAGTGTGCCCTCGGAGAGCGGGGTTCCGTCGACGCTCTCGGCCCCCCATTCCTCCCGGCCGACGCGAACCATGCCGGTCGCGGACGGCCCCGCGGGGATCTGGCTCAAGCACGACCCCGGACTCGCCGATGAGCCGGCGGGCACCGATGCCCCGGGAGGGTTGGGCCTGGTCGAGGCGCCGGGCGATGGGCCGCAGAGCTGCGAACGATCCGGCGCTGACGACGAGGAACGCCAGCCACTGGAGGCCGACACTCACGTCGGCGAAGCCGAGGACCGCCGCCACGGATGCTCCCACGGCGAACGGGGCCAAGAAGAACGATCCGGGTGTCGTCAACTCGCCGAGCGCGAACAGCACCGCGCATCCGACCCAGATCCACTGCCACGTTTCCGTATAGTCCACGGGTTCAGCGTACCGGCCGGGACGAGCGACGATAGGTTGCCACCTCATGTCCGGCGACCTCTGCCTGTTGACCGTGCACGCCCACCCTGACGACGAGGCCAGCAAGGGTGCATGCACGCTGGCGAAATATGGGGCCGAGGGGGTTCGTACGGTGCTGGTGTGCTGCACCGGCGGCGAAGAGGGCGACATCCTGAATCCGGCGATGGACCGTCCCGAGATCAGAGAGAACCTCGCGGCCGTGCGGCTCGAGGAGCTCGCGAAATCGGCTGCGGCGATCGGATTCGACGAGGTCGTGATGCTCGGGTACCGCGACTCGGGCATGCCCGACTCCGACGCGAACGACCATCACGAGGCGTTCGCGACCGCCGACCTCGACGAGGCGGTCGGCCGCCTGGTGAAGATCATCCGGATGGAGCGTCCGCAGGTGATCATCACCTACGGCGACGATCAGCAGGGCTATCCCCACCCCGACCATCTCCGCGTGCACGACATCTCGATCCCGGCCTTCGAGAAGGCCGGCGACCCCGAGGCCTACCCCGACCTCGGCGAGCCCTGGACGCCGCAGAAGCTCTACTACTCGACGTGGTCGCACAAGCGCATCGTGGCCATGCACGAGAAGTTCGGCGAGCTCGGACTCGAGTCGCCGTTCGACAAGCGCTGGCTCGATCGCCCTTCCCAGGACCATCGGATCACCACCACGATCGACGTCGCGGACCACGCCGATGTTCGCCACGAGGCGCTGACGGCGCACGCCACCCAGGTCGATCCCGAGTCGAAGTTCTGGTTCGGGCTCCCGCGCGAGGTCGCGAGGACGGTGCATCCGTACGACGACTTCGAACTCGCCCGATCGTTGGTCGAGACATCACTTCCCGAGGACGATCTGTTCGCCGGGATCCGAGAGACCGTCACCCAGGCGTGATCGACTTCCTCGGCGAGGACTGGTTCGACCGGTTGCGCGAGGGCACCCACGATCTGCCTGTGGTCGACGGCGCGTCGGCCGACGTGCTCCTCGAGGTCCCCAAGGCCCCGGCAGGCGATGTCCGGGTGCGGCTGGTCGTGGCCGACGGCCGCATCGAGTCGACCGAAGCCGACCCGACCGACGATCCCCCACTCACCCTGCGTTGTTCCCACGACGTGGCCACCGCGCTGGCCAGAGGTGAGCTCTCGGTCGCGGAGGCGTTCATGCGCGGCCAGCTGAAGGTCGACGGTGACATGGCCGCGATGCACCGCATTCTGCCGTTGACCGCCGACGTGGCGTTCGTGTCGCTCCTCGCGGGCCTTGCGGCCGACACCCGTTTCTGAGCGTCAGCGCTCCGGTCTGACCTCGATGGTCAGCGTCGCGGCGGGATTCTCCGAGTCGGTGGCCGACACCGTCCCCGGCGTGGTGAGGACGATCACCGAGCGCTCCCCGGGGAGGAGCAGACCGGTGTCGACGTAGGGATCGGCGATGAGGAAGCTGTGGGCATCCTCGCCGGTGTTGCGCACCTCGAACGCCTCTCCCTCTTCGATCGAAAGGGTCGCCGGCTCGAAGCCGGCGCCGCTGATCTCGACGGTGATCTCGGGTTCGACGTCGACCTCGTCGAGCAGTTCGGGCCCCGGACTTCGTCGACCCGAGTCACACCCGACCCCGATGAGGGTCATCGCGAGCAGGAGGGCTGCGAGCCTTCGGCGGACGGGCATGTGCGAAGTGGTCTACCACGAGCGAACATGGCGTTGATGGAGGTCTGGCCGAAGCGGCGACTCACTGATCTGGCGGACATCTGGAACGCTGCGGCTCCGGGCGAGCCACTCGTGGAGGACGAGCTCGAGGCGTGCTGGCGAGCCGGGAGTTCGGTGATCGGCAGCGACGACGGTGCCGTCGTCGCCCATCACGACCGGGGGGTGACGTTCCTCGACCTCATCGCCGTTCGCCCGGGCGCCCGCCGGCGAGGTCTCGGCACGGCTCTGGTGACCGCGGCGATCGAGGCGTTCGACGCCGATGTGGTGCGGTGGGGCGGCTCGGTGCCCTGGTATCTCTGGCCCGGCATCGATGCCTCGGCCACCGAGGCCCTGGCCCTCGCCGAGTCGATGGGGTTCGTGAACCGTGCGCCGGCGATCCAGAACCTGAACGTCGACCCGCGCTGGCAGGTCGGTCTGACCACGGCCCGGGGCCTTCGGGTGCACCGCGCCGACCCGGAGGCCTCGGCTCCGCTGCTCGACGCGCTGGCCGCCGAGTATCCGGGCTGGGTCGACGAGGTGACCCGCGGTCTCGATCACGGCACGGTGCACGAGGTGGTCGACCCCGACGGTGAGCCGTTGGGACTCGGCGCCCACTCGGTCAATCGGCTGGGCTGGATCGGCCCGATGGCCACGTTCGGGCACGCCCGGGGCAGTGGAGTGGGCACGGCCGCACTCGCCGCGGTCTGCGCGGATCTGGCGTCGGCTGGGTACCCGAGCTGCGAGATCGCCTGGATCGGACCCGTCCGCTTCTACGCCAAGGTCGCCGGTGCGACGGCGGGCCGGACGTTCCTGCCCTTGTCGAGGACCCTCAGGCCCGCATCAGGTTTCTGATCTCGCGAAAGCCGATCAGCTCGGCGCCGGCCCGTTCGAGCATGGTTCGCAGCTCGTGGTCGGTGGTGACCAGCTCGAGGTCGTCGACCCGGGCCGGCCAGTCGACGCACGCAGCACGGAGCTCGGGGGTGTCGGCCGCCGGGTGGACATAGATCTCGGTGACGCCGGGGCGGAGGTCGTGCACCACCTTGTTGATCGAGCGGCGTGATCCGACTCCGTTGACGTAGACGAAGTGATCGGGGAACAGCACGTTCTCGTCGGCCGCGAGGCGCCGGAAGGGAAAGCCGATCCGGCGTTCGGTCGAGGCTCCGCTCAGCCGAATCGGGAGCGAGAACTCCACGGCCAGGTCGAGGTAGACGTCGAAGAACTCGGGGCGGAGCTGCAGGGTCCCCATGTGCGAGTCGAGGTGGCTGATGTCGAAGCCCCAGAGGATCGCTCGCTCGACCTGCGCTCGGCGTTCGCGGCGGACCTCGTCGAGATCGGCGTGATCCCACACGTCTTCGACGGTGCGGGGGAAGCCACCGTCGCCGTCGAGGAGCGAGGGTGAGGTGGTGATCGGTCCCCATCGGTATCGCTCGTATTCGGCGTTGAGCGTGAGGTGGACGCCGACGTCCTCGCCGCGGTAGCGGTCGGCGGCGTCGCGGCTCCACGGGCAGGGGACCATGAGGCTGGCGCTGGTGGCGATGCCGTCGCGGAGCGAGTCGTAGACCCCGAGGTTGGCCGCGTGGCTCATGCCGAGGTCGTCGCAGTTCACGATGACGAGGCGGTCGTCGGCCGCGAAGCCGAGGCGTTCGGCGAGCGAGGTCACGGGATGTGACGTTACCGGGGTCGGGAGCTCAGCAGGCCGCCCACAGCCCCCGGTCGTCACGTCGGGCGAGGGCCACGGCGTCGGAGATGGCATCGGCGTGGGTGTCGTTGGGCTCGATGCTGAGCGGGTAGGCGAAGCCATCGGTTGCCATCTGGAGGTTCACGAACGCCCCATCGGACGATCGGTAGACGTAGCCGAGCAGTCGGTCGAACCGATCGCGAGCTTCGGCATCGCGCTCGATGAGGATGTCGGTGCCCGGTGGGATCAGCGTCTCGAGGTGGTCGCTCGCCTCGGGCCCGAAGCACTCGGGAGGGGTGTCGGGGATCACCGATTCCGGGGTGTCGATGCCGATGAGCCGGACCCGTTCGTCCTGCCCGCTGATGTCGGCGACGATCGTGTCGCCGTCGACGATGCGGACGACCGACGCGTTCGGTTCGAAGCCGGGCAGGGCGCCGTCGACCGCGACGGGGGCAGCCGCCGGCGTCCCGGGCGAGCTGGTTTCGTCGGCAGAGTCGGTGCACGCGGCGAAGACCGCGACGCCGAGCGCGACGACCGTGACGAGCGTTCGGGTTCGGGACGTGGCCAATCAGACGCGCTCGATGATCGTTCCGGTGCCCAGGCCGCCACCGCAGCACATCGTGACCAGACCCAGGCGCTTGTCGGTGCGCTCGAGTTCGTGCAGTGCCTTGGTGAGCAGGACCGCACCGGTGCCGCCGAGCGGGTGGCCGAGCGCGATGGCGCCGCCGTTCGGGTTGACGGTGTCGGGGTCGGCGTTCAGTTCCTTCTGCCACGCCAGCGCGACCGAGGCGAATGCCTCGTTGATCTCGGTGACGTCGATGTCGTCCATGGTGAGGCCGGTGCGTTCGAGCAGGTGCTGGGTCGCGTCGATCGGGCCGGTGAGCATGAGGACCGGATCGACACCGACCAGGCAGGTGTCGACGATGCGCGCCTTGGGGGTGAGCCCGAGCTCGGCGGCCTTCTCGGCGGACATCAGCAGGACCGCGGCGGCGCCGTCGCTGATCTGCGACGAGCTGCCGGCGGTGTGCACGCCGTCTTCGCGGGCGACGGGCTTGAGGCCTTGGAGGGCCTCGAGCGTGGTGTCCCGGAGGCCGCCGTCGCGGGTGACGGTGTGCGTCGTTCCGGTCGGCTTGCCATCGTCGTCGAGGTCGGGAGCGTCGACCGGCACGATCTGGGTGGCGAAGCGGTCTTCGTCCCAGGCCTGCGCCGCCAGTTGCTGCGACCGGAGCCCGAACGCGTCGGTGTCGTCGCGGGTGATGTTCCACTTCTCGGCGATGCGCTCGGCACCCTCGAACTGTGAGGTCATCTCGTACTGCGGGAAGTAGGAGCGTGGGATCGGAATCCCGAGCCCGAAGTCCTTGCGCCCGCTCGAGCCGATCGGGACCCGACTCATGACTTCGACGCCGCACGCGACCGCAGCATCGACCGCGCCGGATCCGACGAGGCTCGACGCCAGGTTGGTGGCTTGCTGCGAGGACCCGCACTGGGTGTCGACGGTGGTGGCCGCCACCGACAGCGGCAGGCCGGCAGAGAGCCACGCGGTCCGAGCGATGTTGAAGGCCTGTTCGCCCACCTGGCTGACACAGCCTCCGACGACCTGCCCGACCTCGGCGGGGTCGATTCCGCTGCGCTCGATCACGGCCTTCTGGGCGACGGCCAACAAGTCGGCGGGGTGCATGGTCGACAACTCGCCGCCTCGGCGGCCGACGGGCGTACGGACGGCATCGATGATCACGATCTCGGTCATGGAATCATCTTGACCGTTCGGTCAAGGGTTCGCCACCCCAGGTCACGCCGCTTGGTCGGCCTCGGGTCGGGACTCGTCGGGGTCGAGGTGACGGCGGGCCGCGATGAGCGCTGCACGGGCTCGTTCGACCCCGCGGCGACCCGCCTCACGGGTCGATTCGTCGAGCTGCCAGGTCTGGCGGCCGCCGATGAGTTCGAGCTGTCCGGTCATGTCATCACCATGCGCGACAACACCGACAGCAACCCCCCACATCCCTCCGCAGGTGTGTCGGATGTCACACCCGGCCATCACCTGGCCTCACTGGCCCCGGTCGAGCGAGGCGACGGCGACGCACGGTGTGTCACGATGCGTGGATGGCTCGCCACGGTATGACGATTCCCTTCGACGGGGTCCCCCTCCACCAGCAGCGGGACTGGCTGGTGGAGCTCGAGGATCTTGGCTACACCGACGTCTGGTCGTCGGAGGCGAACGGCGCCGATGCGTTCACGCCGCTCACGCTCGCCTCGCAGTGGGCTCCGTCGCTCCGCCTGGGGACGGCGATCGTTCCCGCCTACACCCGCGGCCCGGCGTGCCTGGCGCAGTCGGTCGGATCCCTGGCCGATGCCGCCCCCGGTCGATTCGCCTTCGGCATCGGCACGTCGTCGAACGTGATCGTCGAGGGCTGGAACGACATCCCGTTCGAGGAGCCCTACAAGAAGACCCGCGACATGGTGCGCTTTCTTCGGAAGGCCCTGACCGGCGAGAAGGTGTCCGAGGAGTTCGAGACGTTCAAGGTCCGCAGCTTCAAGCTCGGCCAGGTTCCCGAACAGGCACCGCCGATCCTCATCGCGGCACTTCGCGAGGGGATGCTCCGCCTCGCCGGCCGCGAGGGCGACGGTGCCATCATCAACTGGCTCAGCGCCGAGGACGTGAAGACCGTGACGCCGTTCGTGCACGAGGGTGGAGACGACAAGGAGATCGTCGCCCGCATCTTCTGCGCACCGAACGAGGACGCCGAGACGGTGCGGAACATGGGCAGGTACGCCATCGCGGCGTACCTGAACGTCGAGGTGTACGCGAAGTTCCACGAGTGGGTCGGGCGGGGTGACCAGCTCGACGGCATGTGGAAGGCCTGGAAGGACGGCGATCGCAAGGCGGCGCTCGAGGCCATCCCCGATCAGGTCGTCGACGACCTGATCGTCCACGGCTCGCCCGAGCAGTGCCGCGAGCACATCCAGCGCTACGTCGACAACGGGGTCACCACCCCGGCCATCGCGTTGCTGCCCTTCGGGATCGATCTTCGCCAGGCGATCCGCGACCTGGCGCCGCGCTGAGCCGGAGGACCCCGACGATGGCACCGGAGCCGATGAGCCAGGAATGGCTCGACCTGATCGACGAACCGATCGTCGATCCCGACCTCGAGATCGTCGACCCGCATCACCATCTCTGGCGCGAACTCGCGATGATGGGGCAGTACCTGCTCGAGGAGCTGTGGGCCGACACCGGATCGGGGCATCGGGTCACCCGAACCGTCTTCGTCGAGTGCGGCTCGGAGTACCGGACCGACGGTCCCGAGCATCTCCGTCCGGTCGGTGAGACCGAGTTCGTCGCCGGCATCGCCGCAGCCAGCCGAGGCGGCGACGGCGCCGAGATCTCGGGCATCGTCGCCTCTGCCGATCTGGCCGACCCGCGCCTCGACGAGGTGCTCGACGCCCACGAAGAGGCCGGCCAGGGGCTGTTCCGTGGGATCCGGCATGCGCTCTCGTGTGCTCGGCATCCCGATGAGCTGTTGATCCCCGGCGGGGCGCGGCCCGGCCTGTCGGTCGATCCCGCATTCCGTCGCGGTGTGGCGAGGCTGGGCGAGCGGGGCCTCACCTACGACACCTGGCACTACCACCACCAGATGCGCGAGTTCATCGACCTCGCGCACGCGGTGCCGGGCACGACCATGGTGCTCGACCACTTCGGAACGCCGGTGGGAGTCGGCAGCTTCGCCGGGCAGCGTGACGAGATCTTCGCCACCTGGTGCGACGACATCGACCGGGCTGCGCAGTGCGAGAACGTGGTGCTCAAGGCCGGCGGTATGGCGATGCCCGACAACGGCTACGGCTGGCACGAGCGGGATCGACCACCCGACTCCGACGAGTTCGTCGACGCGCAGGGCGACTGGTACCGGCATGCCATCGAGGCGTTCGGTCCCGGTCGGGTCATGTTCGAGAGCAATTTCCCGGTCGATCGACTGTCGTTGCCGTACGCCGTCTACTGGAACGCGATGAAGAAGCTCACCGCGTCCTTCGACGCCGCCGAGCGGGCCCAGATGTTCAGCGGCACCGCGAGCCGCGTCTACCGGCTCTGAGCGGCAGGAGCGGGAGTTGCGGGGAACTGCGACACTTGACCCCGGTCACGCAGGTCCTTGGCAGACTGCGGGTCGCCCACCAATCCCAGGAGCATCGATGACCCAGGTCGAATCTGCGTGGCCGAGCCACCCCGACTACGAGATCGACTGGCAACCGGTGGCCGGTACCGTCCGGATCTGGCAGGGCGACTCGCTGCTCGCCGAGACCGACCGAGCGCTGCTCGTGACCGAGACCGATCACGCCGATGTGATCTATCTGCCGCTCGTCGACCTGAACCTGGCGCTGTTCACCGCCACCGACCATCACACGATCTGCCCGTTCAAGGGCGAGGCCAGCTACTACTCGCTCACCGGTACCGACGACCTGCTCGAGAACGTCGTCTGGTGGTATCCGACGCCGATGGACGAGGTGGAGGGGATCGCCGAGCACGCGGCCTTCTACGCCGACCGGGTCCGCATCGAGCTCCCCGGCTGAGGTGGGCGACGATCGGTTCGCACCATGGGGCGACGTCGGCGATCTGATCCGGCTGATCGACGTCGAGCCGATCGGGGATCAGGTCTACCGGGCGCCGCCGTCGCCCTCGTCCCAGCGGGGCGTCGTCGACGGCCAACAGATCCTCGCCGCCGCCATCGTGGCTGCCGGCAAGGCCGAGCCCTCGAAGCGGGTCGCCGACGCACATCTGGTGTTCTCCCGCACGGCATCGGTCGAGGTGCCCCTCGACTTCGGCGTCCGCCCGATCCACTCGGGCCGCACGCTCGCGACCGTGTCGGTCGACGCCCGCCAGGGTGAACGGGTCTGTGCTCCCGGGTTGGTGCTGCTCGACAACGATGCCGACGATCTGATCGCCGGGTCGCTCCCCATGCCCGACCTTCCCGGTCCCGATGCGGCCACGCCGGTCGACATGGGGGTGGTCGGGCGAGATCTCCGGGTGGTCGATGACGCCTATTCGCCGGACCCGGACCGCGTCGGCCCGCCCGAGATCCACGCATGGGCCCGGTCCGAGGGCGTTCCCAGCCGGGCCGATCTGCATCGAGCGCTGGTCGCCCAGCTCAGTGGGCACTTCCACATCGCCGCGGCCATGCGACCGCACGCCGGCGTCGGAGAGGTGCAGGCTCACCGCACGCTCTCCACCGGGAATCTGGCGATCACGATCACGTTCCACGCCGACGCCGACGTCGGCGACTGGTTGCTGTTCACCAACCGGAACACGCACGCGGGTCGGGGGCTGACCTACGGCACCAGCGAGGTGTTCACCCGGTCGGGGACCCACGTGGCCAGCTACGCCGTCCAGGGCATGGTGCGCGGGTTCGAGCCCCATGCCCGCAGTTCCGACCGCGAGGAGTCGACCACGATGTGAGCGAGCGGTCCGTCTGCCTGCTCCGCCCGCGAGCACGGGGAGCAGCAGGCCCCGCGCGCTGCGACGCCGACCCATCCGAGTCGGCCCGGCGTCCGTCAGCCGAGGACGCCCGCCATCCAGTTGCCGTGGAACCCGAAGGGAACCCGCCGGGGAAGCTCGATGCGAGCCACCGGACCAGCTTCGATGTCGCGGGCATCGAGGATGACGAACTCGGAGGTGTTGGTCGACAGGTCGGTGGCGAAGTTGAGGAGCCAGCCGTCGTCCTCGGCGGAGCCGTCGGGATCGGGCGCGAACACGGCTTCTCCCGCTGATGCGTTGGGCCCGTAGGACCACGTGGTGTCGGTTCCCTGCTCGAGGTCGTACTTGACCACCGAGTCGAACTGGGCGATCTCGAGGCCGAAGGCACCGAAGGCCGTGTAGCCGAATCGGTTGGGTTTCCCGGCGACCGCGTCGGCGGTCCGGGGGAAGTCGACCGTGCGATCGTCGAGGTGCTCGCCGGTCGCCGTGCCGTGCTCGACGCGCCATCGATACAGGTTCGGCGGGCAGGGCTCGGTGAGCGGATCGTCGCCGAAGTTGGCCATCAGGCGAGTGGAGCGGCAGCCGTCGATGACGACGGCGTCGCCTTCATCCCAGGCGTTGACGAAGTGGAACACGTAGCACGGGTCGATCTCGTACCACTGCACGTCGTCGTTGCCGCCGTTGCGCGGCAGGACACCGATCCGAGCGCCCTGCTCGGGCTGCCACGTGATCGAGGCACCCCCGGTCATCATGGCGTTCAGGTCGAAAACGGCCGGCAGGTCGAAGAACACGACATGGCGCTCGGTGATCACGAAGTCGTGCATCATGACCGGGTTCGGGATCTCGATCTCGGCGGAGTGCCTCAGCACGCCGGCCGAGTCGACGACGTGGTAGCGCAGGTACGGGGCCATCGGGCTGTAGCCGAAGAAGTGCATCTCGCCGGTGTCGGGATCGATCCGGGGATGCGCGGTCATGGGTCCCTCGAGCTTGCCGCCGAAGTCGAACTCGCCGATCGTCGACAGGTCGGGTGCCAGCTGGGTGGGCTTGGCTCCCTCCATCAGCGCCATGATCCGCCCCGCGTGGGTGATGACGTTGGTGTTCGCCGTGTTCTTCATCACCCCGACCGTGTCGAGGGTCTCCTGGTCGGGCATGACGAATTCCATCAGCCCGCCGAAGATGGCCTTCCCGGCCTGGCGCTCGGCGAGGAGTCCCTTCGACTCGACCCAGCGGTTGCGGTAGCGAGCCCGACCTTCATCGAAGGTCATGGCGTGGATCATGCCGTCGCCGTCGAAGATGTGGAACTTGCCGAGCGGCGGGAACGCGGGGTTGCCTCCGTTGCGGAGGTAGGAGCCGCTGAGGGCCGGGGGGATCTCGCCGTGAACCGTCAGATCGCCGACGTCGAGTTCGTCGTGCACGGGTTCGTAGGCCCCGCTCATCATCGGGTGCGGGGGCGCGTCGGCGGTGTCGGTCATACCACCGTTCTACCCGCCCGCACGCCGAGTCATCGTCTCGTACAGTTCGATCATGATCGAAGACGTGCTCGAACTGGTCGACAAGCTGTGGTCGGGTGAGGAGGTCATCTCGACCGAGGAGTTCCATCCGGTCAGCGGCAACTTCGGGAACATGGTCGAGGTCGCCGACGACACGGCGTTCGTCCCGAGCCTGGCCAACATCAGTGCGTTCCGCACCGGGGGAGGTCTGGTGCTCGTCGACACCGGCAATCAGGTGTTCGCCGAGTCGAACCACGCGATGGTGCGGAGCTGGACCGACGAGCACCTGCACTCGGCGGTGTTCAGCCACGGGCACATCGACCACGTCTTCGGTGTCGGACCGTACGAGCACGAGGCCGCAGAGAAGGGATGGGCGGCCCCGCGGGTGCTGGCCCACGAGCACATGCCTGCCCGCTTCGACCGCTATCAGCTGACCAACGGCTACAACTCGGTCATCAATCAGCGGCAGTTCCAGATCCCGGGGCTGGAGTGGCCGATGGAGTACCGCTACCCCGACGAGACCTACCGCGATCACCACTCGGTCACGGTCGGCGACGAGGTCTTCGAACTCCACCACGACAAGGGCGAGACCGACGACCACACCTGGACCTGGATCCCGGGTCGCAAGGTCGTGTGTCCCGGGGACCTGGTGATCTGGGGGTCGCCCAACGGCGGAAACCCGCAGAAGGTCCAGCGATATCCGAAGGAGTGGGCGGTTGCCCTGCGCAAGATGCAGGCGCTGCAACCGGAGATCCTGCTGCCCGGGCACGGCTATCCCCTCGTCGGCGCCGACCGGGTGAACCAACTCCTCGACGACACCGCCACGCTCCTCGAGTCGCTGGTCGTGCAGACGCTGGCGCTGATGAACGAGGGCGCGAGCCTCGACACCATCATCCACACCGTCCGTGCGCCCGAGGGGCTGATGGACAAGCCCTACCTCCGGCCGGTCTACGACGAGCCCGAATTCATCGTGCGGAATCTGTGGCGGCTCTACGGCGGCTGGTACGACGGCAATCCGTCGAGGTTGAAGCCGGCGCCCGATGCCGCTCTGGCTTCCGAACTGGCGAGCCTGGTCGGCGGTGCGACGACCCTCGCCTCGCGGGCGACCGAGCTCTCGGCGGCCGGCGAGCACCGTCTCGCATGCCACCTGGTGGAGTTCGCTGCCAAGGCCGCGCCCGACGATGCCGCCGTGGCGCAGACCCGAGCCGACGTCTACACCGCGCGACTGGCCGGCGAGACGTCGACGATGAGCAAGGGCATCTTCAACTGGGCGGTCAAGGAGAGCACCGACGCGGCCGGCGGCTGATCAGCCCCGAGCATCCGGTGGTCTCGGGCTCCCGTCAGGACGCGGGCTCGAGGTGGGCGGCGGGTATCGGCTCTCGCTCGAAGCGCCGGTGACCCTCCGGGCCCCAGATCTCCACGCCGCCGCGGCCCACCGCTCGGTGCTCGCCTCGGTGCCGGACCAATGCGGTCCCACCGTCGATGCCGACGACGATGCTGCCGCGGCCGACCACCCTTCGGACCACGGTGCTGATCATCGTCGGGAACTCGTCGAAGTGGGGGAGCACCAGCGTTCCCGGCAGCAGCCCGAACCCCTCGGACTCTGCCCCGCCGCGGAGAGCGGCGATCCGCCCGCCCTGCACCATGGCGCCGGCCGAGCAGCCGGCGAGAATCCCGCCGCGCTCGAGGACCCGGCTGATCGCCTCCCACACCGCCGACCCGTGCAGGAGGTCGCGGAGCAGCGTGGGCTTGCCACCCGAGAGGTAGACAAGGTCGGCCGCCTCGACGGCGTCGGCCACGGCCGGATCGTCTGCGGTCCTCGGGTCGACCACGTCGGCTGCCACCGCAGTGGCGCCGAGCGACGTGAACCACCCGACCCCGCGTCGTGACCAGTCGCGCCACACCGCCTCGCCGTCGTGGGCCGCAGCGGTCGGAAGGCAGGCGACCACGGGCGAGCGATCCCCGACGTCGAGCAGGGACAGCAGGTGCTCGTCGACCTCGCGGCTGGCCTCGAGGTACTCGCCCGAACCCACCAACCCGATCGTCGCCATCAGGCGACGCTATCGGCGCGAGGATTCGAGACGCCTCACTCGGCGATGCCGACCGGCTGGTCGTCGATGATCTGGTCGAGGTACTCCGACAGTCCGTAGCCGACCCGTCCGTCGTCGAGGGTCCACTCGGTCATGCCCTCGGAGATGCGGGTCACCAGCATTTCGCCGGTGTTCGGGTCTTCGCGACGGTTGCGGAGCGGGATCAGGTTCATCACCTTGCCGGTGACCTTCCACTCCTTGTCGCCGTTGCCGATGGTGGCCGAGATGGTGCGGTGGTAGGTGTCGTCGCCCTCCCACTCGGTCGAGATCTCGAACTCGCGGCACAGGTGGAGCTGATCGCCGTCCCACACGAAGCCGCCCCGGCTCCCGTCGCCGTCGCGGCGGGCCACGCGTGACCCCATGAAGCCGAAGTCGTCGCCGAAGTTGGCCGTGAGCCAGCGGTAGTACCAGGGTGCCTGCCAGAAGCGGGGTCCCCACGAGTGATCGCGCAGGCCGTACCCGTTGATCTCGAACTCCTCCTCGCCGACCCGGATCGAGCCCTTGCCCGCGACCAGCTGTTCGTAGTGCGCCTTGGCGAACTCCTCGCCCGGTTTCTCGTGGCTCTCGTCGGGCTCGCCGCCGAACATGTCGGACACCCGGGTGTAGGTGACCTCGACCTCGGCCTCCTCGTAGGGGTTCTCGGTGAACGCCTTCTTGGGGTTCGCCATCTGGAGCGGGTCGTCGAGGATGACGAGCTTGCCGTCGTAGCTGACCTCGAGATGCTCGAACGGCTCGATGCACTCGAAGCGCATCCCGGCCGAATCGAAGGCTTCGTTGCTCGTGACCTCGGGGCGCTTGAACATGAACCCGACCCGGCCGTCGGGCAGGTAGATGCAGCACGTCATCTCGCCGGTGCCCTCGTTGGGACGGTTGCCGATGCGGAAGAAGCCGCCGACGTGGTCGGTCGGGTCGAACACGTTGAAGTACATGCTCTCGTTGAAGTTCGACTCGGGGCCGACCTCGTGGGTGTATTCATCGTCGGGTTCGAGACGGACAGCCATGGGTCGACCGTAGTTCCGTCTCGTTCTCGGTGCCGGTGCCGTTCAGTCGGCGGTCTCGGCGAGCGCCAGAGCGGCCCGGAAGTGGTCGACGAAGTCAGCGTGCTGGCTGCTCGCGTTGAGGCCGCTGGTCGACGGCATGACATAGACGGGTCGACCGCCGACGTCTTGCATCTGCGGACCGGCGACGGCGTTGCGGTCGGCCGCCGCCCGCCAGCCGGCGAGGCCGACGAAGCACACCGCGCCCGGTCGGACCCGTTCGCACAGGCGCTCGATGCGGCTGAGCCCCGCCGCGTACTCGGGCTTCGTGAGCTCCGCGGCACGCGCGGTTGCCCGTTTCACCACGTCGGTCATGCCGAGACCGTGGTGGCGGAGCGCGTGCTCGGGGTCGCGGTCCTTCGACGCGAGCCCCGCCTCGATGGCCGCCGGCCAGAACCGGTTGCCGGGGGTGACGAAGCCGATCCCGGCGTCGGCTGCGTGCAGGCTCGGGTTGAGGCCGCACACGAGCAGCCGCATGTCGGGTCCGACCGTGTCGGCGATCGAGCGGATGCGTTCGGTCTCGGCCCAGACGGAGCTCGCGTCCTGGCCGTCGGCCTCGCGAACCTCGAGTGCCGCGCAGCCGGGTTCGAAGCCGGCACCGGTCAGCAGGTCGTCGAGGTGCTTCGTCGTCCAGGTGAAGAACGTCCGCCCCGGGAGATCGCCGCCGCCGACGAAACTCCGGGGAGTGCCGTCGCGCTCGGCAATCATCGACAGGCTGAGTGGTGAGCCGACCGGAAGCGTGCGTCGGAACTCACGGAGCACCATCGGGAGATGGTCGTGTGGTGTGTGGACGCAGCTGTGCCGTGACCAGAGGCCGCCGACCGACTCGTCGGCGAGCGGCAGTCGCTCGTGGTCGGCGCGGACGCAGCGCGCCGCCGGCTCGGGCGAGCATCGCAGCGGTCCGGTCGGTGCCGACGGCGCCGGCCGGGTGCTCGGAGAGTTCCGGCAGGTAGAGACCGGTGCCGCACCCGGCGTCGAGGACGGGTCGCCCCGGGTCGGCCCTGGCGAGGAATCGCGCCACGTGCTCGGGCCACGCCGCCGTACGGTTCGCGGCGTAGGTCACGGCGAGGTCGCCGTAGACGGCCTCGGTGTCCTCATCCATCCTGCGCCGTCCACCAACCTCGCGCAGCCGGATCAGACGGGTTCGACCGATGCGCGAGGTCGGGTTCAGCGTCCATGGCGTACACGAGGTCGGACGTCACAGAAGGTCGAGTTGTTCGGTCTCGTTGCGCAGGTCGGCGACGGCGACCCACACCGTGCCGCCCCGAGGCCCCGAACGTCTGACCTCGACGCGATCGACCGGCATCGCACGCGACGCCCCCTTGGCATCGCGGATGGCGAGCGAGCCGTCGCGCTCGACAGATTCGAGCTTGGCCTCCTTCCAGCGCTCGTCGTCGCGCCGGCGGAACCGGACCCGTTCGCCGACCCGGAGCCCCAGAGCAACGAGGTCGCCGGGCGTGTCGGCAGCGGGCATCGCCTCAGCCGCCGAAGTGACGGGCCTGGAGCTTGCGCATGCCGGCCAGCCACTTGTCGTAGTCGGCCGCCTTGAACTGGAAGTAGTCGAGCACCTCGGGGTGAGGGAGGATCAAGAAGCGCTCGGCCCGCAGGCCCTCGACGACCGCCTCGGCGACGTCCTCGGGCTCGATGACACCCTGCGAGCGGACCGCATCGGCGCCGATGTCGTCGGCATCCTCGCCCGGCGGGAAGAGCATGTTGGTGCGGACCCCCTGGGGGCAGAGACACGACACCTTGATGCCTTCGTCGCCGTGGGTGATCGACAGCCACTCGGCCAGGGCCACCGCTGCGTGCTTGGTCACCGAGTAGGGAGCGGCACCGAGGTTGGTCAGCAGTCCTGCAGCCGACGCCGTGTTGAGCAGATATCCCTCGCCTCGCGCCTGCATCGACGGCAACACCGCTTTTGCCGCCCAGACGTGCGCCATCGTGTTGATCTCCCAGATGCGCTGCCAGTCGGCCGGATCGGCGTCGGCGCCTCCGCCGGTCGCGATGCCGGCATTCGAGCAGTAGAGGTCGATCGGGCCGAACCGGGCCTCGGCGGTCTCGACGATGGCGACGTGCTCGGCCTCGTCGCTCACGTCGGCCTCGACCGCCAGGACTCGATCGCCCAGCTCGGCCGCAACGGCCCGCGCCGCGTCACCGTCGGAGTCGACCGCCAACAGGCCACGGGCTCCCTCTGCGACGAATCTCCGGCTGAGCGCTCGCCCGATGCCGTTTCCGGCGCCGGTGACGACCACGACCTTGTCGGCGAGTTCCATGCGGCGAACCGTACTGTTGCGGTCGCCTCGGCTGAACTGCGCCTCGGCTTCCTGCCGTTGGCACGGAGCCGCGCGTGTCGGTGGTGGTGCTCCTTCGGCTGGCGCCTTCGTCGCGGGGCTCCGGCTGAACTGCGCCTCGGCTTCCTGCCGTTGGCACGGAGCCGCGCGTGTCGGTGGTGGTGCTCCTTCGGCTGGCGCCTTCGTCGTGGGGCTCCGGCTGAACTGCGCCTCGGCTTCCTGCCGTTGGCACGGAGCCGCGCGTGTCGGTGGTGGTGCTCCTTCGGCTGGCGCCTTCGTCGCGGGGCTCCGGCTGAACTGCGCCTCGGCTTCCTGCCGTTGGCACGGAGCTGCGCGTGTCGGTGGTGGTGCTCCTTCGGCTGGCGCCTTCGTCGCGGGGCTCCGGCTGAACTGCGCCTCGGCTTCCTGCCGTTGGCACGGAGCTGCGCGGTGTCGGTGGTGGTGCTCCTTCGGCTGGCGCCTTCGTCGCGGGGCTCCGGCTGAACTGCGCCTCGGCTTCCTGCCGTTGGCACGGAGCCGCGCGTGTCGGTGGTGGTGCTCCTTCGGCTGGCGCCTTCGTCGCGGGGCTCCGGCGATTCTTGTCTGCCAAGATCCTCGGTTCGGAGGACCCTGCGTTGTGGAAATCAGGAGTGGCCGATGGCGGAGCGCATGGTGGCGTCGATCACGGCCTTTCGGTCCGGGCCCCAGGGCAGCGGCATCAAGACGGGCACGTCGACCCCGGCGTCGACATAGCTCTGCATGGTGGCATGGACCTTGTCGGCGTCTCCCATGATGTCGATGGCGTCGACGAAGTCGTCGGTCACGGCGGCGAGCGCTCCGTCGCGGTCCTTCTCGGCGTGGCGGGCACGGACCTCGGCCACCGAGTCGCCGAACCCGGCCCGCTCGAAGTTCCGGGCGTACGAGTCCACGACGGCGTACGAGAACAGGTCACGGCGGGCGTAGTCGATGCCATCGGCCCGCTCGCAGACCCCTGCGTGGACGTAGGCGTAGATCTCGGCGTCGCCGCCCTTGCGGATCTGCTCGACCGACCACGGCACGTGCGACGCCGGCAGATAGTTGAGCAGCACGCCGTCGGCGAGTTCGCCGCCGAGCGCCAGCATCTTCTCGTTGAGTGCTCCCAGGACCAGCTTCGGCTTGCGCTCGCCGAGGCGCACCCCGAGCCGGAAGCGGGACACCTCGTAGTGGTCGCCCTTGAACGACACGCTCTCGCCGCTCAGGCACTCGCGCACGAGGGTCAGGTATTCACGGACCTGTGACAGCGGGCGTGCGCCGTAGGGGACACCGTGCCACTTCGAGGTGACGACCGGCGACGAGACACCGACGCCCAGCAGGATGTCGCGGTCGGGGTGGAGCGCCTGGAGCGTCGCAGCAGCCATCGCCGCGACCATCGGGGTTCGCAGCTGCAGGGCGAGCACACCCGTGCCCAGATCGAGTGATGGGGCCGCCGACCCGGCGGCGCCGAGCAGCGAGAACGCTTCAGGCCCGGTCGTCTCGGCGGTCCAGAACGAGCGATAGCCGAGCGCTTCGGCTCGACGCGCCGTGTCGAGCGCCAGTTCAGGGCCGAGGCCCATGAGGCTGGCGAAGGTGAATCCGGCTCGGTCCATGCCCATGCCGCGAACCTAGAGGGAACATGGGTGCGGGAACACCGACCGCGGTTTCGGGGTTCATCGCACCGTGACCACCGATGCCATCACCTTCTACTGGCGCCCCGGGTGTGGGTTCTGCATGCGGCTCGACCGCGGCCTGAGCCGCCTCGGCGTCCCGGTCGTCAAGCAGAACATCTGGGACGAGCCCGAGGCTGCCGAGTTCGTGCGCAGTGTGGCCAACGGCAACGAGACCGTGCCGACGGTCGTGATCGGCGATCAGGCGATGGTCAATCCTCCACTCGACCTGGTGGTCGCCGCGCTCCACGAGCACGCGCCCCACCTCGTGCCTGACGAGCCGCCGGAGCGCGAAGGCCTGATGGGCAGGATCTTCGGCAGCTGACCGAAGAAGTCGACCGGCAAGAGCGGGGGCGACGAGGAGCTGCGACCTTTGGCCCTGTCCGCGCAGCTCCGAAGGCTTCAGAAGCTCCCGGAACGGGTGATCGTGTAGTTCTCGGCGGTCCGGTCGGTGCCCACGCCGGTGACCTCGAGGGTCAGGGTCTTCGAATCGTCGCCGCCACACGACGGCTCGTTGAACGCGAGTTCGTCGCTGATGCCGTCGGCGCTGGTCATCTGGCCGATCACGTCGCCGTTGGGTGCTCGCACGACCAGCTTCACGGTGTGTGCCGCAGGTGCGGTGAGCGTGAGGCGGAACTGCCCGTCGCACAGGAACTGGCTCCGGTCGGCCACCCTGGTCACGAACGTGTCGGCATCATCGGCCGGGACGAGATTGGCGTCGATCCGGTCGGTGAGCTCGGTCCCGTCGGCCAACCCATCGGGCGCCGCCTCGCAGCCGTTGCCGGCTCGGCCGTCGTAGTCGGCGTGCTCGTCGATGCATTCGACCCCGTCGGTGAACGGTGCCGGCTCGGAGGTGCCACAGGGCTGGTAGGGGAGCGGGTCGCAGGCCGGCGGGGTGGTGATGACCTCGACCGCGGCCGCGGCCGCCTCCCGATCGGCATTCGTTCCCGAGCCGATCAGCGATGCGCCGACCACGCCGAAGACCACGATCGCCGCCGCGACGGCCGGCACCAACCACGCACGACGACCCCTGCGGGTCGGCATGACCATGGTGCCGTCGGGGCCGGCAGCCAGCTCGGCGGCCGAGGGCCGCCGCTCGGGCCTCGGGTCGAGCATCGAGTTGATGTGGCGACGGAGGTCCCGGTCGACGCTCCTCGGGATGGCGTTCGTGTTCGCCTTCGCCGCCCGGACCAGCACGACCTGCGGTTCGCCCTTTCCGAAGGGGCCCTCACCGGTGAGCGCGTACTGGAGCGTGGCCCCGAGAGAGAACACGTCGCTGGCGGTGGTCGCCGTCTCGCCCCGCGCCTGTTCGGGGGCGAGATAGCCGGGCGTGCCGATGACCAGTCCGTCGGCGGTCAGCCCGGGCGTGACGTCGCGCGTCGTGGCGATCCCGAAGTCGGCGAGGTGGGGGTTGCCGTGCTCGTCGAACAGGACGTTGCCCGGCTTGACGTCGCGATGGATGATGCCCGATCGGTGGGCCGCCGCCAGTGCGCCGAGGAGAATGGTCCCGATCCGGCGGACCTCGAGGCTCGTCAGAGGACCCTCTCGCTCGACCCGGTCGGCGAGCGTGCCACCGCTCAGGTGCGGCATGACCAGGACCAACTCGCCATCGTCGTCCTGGACGTCGAGCAGACCGACGATCGCCGGGTGGTCGAGCTGGTTCAGCAACTCGGCCTCCCGCTCGAGACGCTGGCGGGCCGAACGCATCTGCTGGGCGGTGCCGCGCAGCGTGAGCCGCTTGAGCGCGACCGGTTGTCCGTCGATGTTGCGTCCGAGTTCGACGACGCCCATGCCGCCACGGGCGATCGTCGCAACGACCTCATAGGTCACCCCCCCAGGCTAGGCCCGTACCGGGCCAGTCGGTGCGCGGCCCGGTTCCGCCACCACCGGCCCGGTTGCCGCAAGGATGGTGCGGTGTCCGGACCCCGACTCCTCGACGTGGCAGTGGGGGCGACGGTGCTGGCCGCCGTTAGCACGTTCTTCGGCTGGGCAGCAACGGGGCGGAACGTCCGATCGAGCTACGAGTTGTTCGAGGCGGCCGGCCGCGCCGGCGTGCTTCCCGACTCGATCGAACGGCTCGGGCTGCTGTTCTTCTTCGTCCCGGCGCTCGCCGGGGCGGCCCTGGTCGCCCACACCCTGCACCGCCGGCGGCTCTCGGCCGGCCTCTGCCTGTTCGTGGGTGTCACCACTTCCACTTCTGTCGTCCTTGTAGTATTGTCACCACTCAGCGTGCGGACACCGGCGGTCGTCGCCGGAGCCGCCGGGGTGGTGGCAGCCGCAGCGTCACTGCGGGTCCTCACCACCCGAGTCGACCGGGAAGAGACGTGAGCATGACCGAGCAGAGCGATCCCCACCGAGGTGGCCCGCCGACGATTCCGCCCGGCCCGCCGCCGGGCGCGTTCGACGCATCGCCGGTCGAGGTCGTCGACCTGGCCGGCCCGGGCGTGCCCGAGGGGCGGGCCCATCGTGGTCCCGGTCGGTTCGCGCTGCTGGGCCTCGGTGGGCTCATGTTCGTCGGCGGCACGGCCTTCGCGCTGACCGCGGTCGGCTCGAACGGGCCCGAGACCCCCGAAGCTGCCGCGACCGCGCTGTTCGAAGCGATCGCCGACGAGGACGCGCTCGGTGTCCTGGGTGCCCTCGATCCGGCCGAGCGCGATGCGATTCGCGAGCCGATGCAGCAGATGGTCGACGAGCTCGAGCGCCTCGAGGTGCTCGACGAGTCCTTCGATCTCAGCAGCGTCGCGGGATTCGATCTCGAGTTCGACGGCCTGACGTTCGAGGTCGAGCAGGTTCGTTCCGACCTGGCCCGTGTGCATCTGACGGCCGGCGAGGCCTCGGTGTCGGTGAACGGCGACGACATCGCCGTGGGCGACTTCGTCGACGACGTCCTCGCCGAGTTCGATGCCGACCTGTCAGGGTTGTCGGCCACCGAGACGAGCGAACTCGATCCGTCCGACAGCGGGGGCTTTCTCGTGGCCCGCGACACCGGTGACGGCTGGCGCATCAGCATCGGCTACACCGCGGCGGAGGCCGCACGCGACGCGTTCGGAGGCGAGGTTCCTCTCGCTGGAGCGGGCATCGCGGCCCGAGGCGCCGACTCACCCGAGGCGGCCGTCGACGAGATGATCAGGTCGGCCGCTGCGTTCGACTTCGAGCGGGTGATCGCCGGCTTCTCGAGCGAGATGCAGCCGCTGCGCGAGTACGCAGACCTCTATGCCGACGAGCTCCGGATTGCCGGAAGTCAGGCGTCTGAGGAGGTGAGCGTCGATGTGCACAGGGTCGACCTCGAAGCCGACCGGAGCGGGTCGACCGCGTTGGTGCAGGTGCGCGGGTTCGACGTCTCGGTCGATGCCGACGGGTCGAGCTTCGACATGTCCGTCGACGGCGACTGCATGACCGTGAGCGGCGACCTCGGCGAGTTCGGCCTCGACGACACCCCGTTCGAGTCGGGCCGGGTCTGCATGTCCGAGGTCGGTGAGCTGTCGCCGCGACGGGTTCGAGGAGTTCGAGCTCGAACTGGCCGAGGAGGGCATCGAGCTTCCCGAGTTCGGGCCGTTCAACGAGGTCGACGTCGGCATCGTCGTCGTCGAGGAGAACGGGCAGTGGTTCGTCAGCCCGGTGCGCACCTCGTTGGACCTCGGCGTGAAGGGCCTGCAGGCCCTCGAGCGCGAGCATCTCGATGCGGTCGTCGATCTCGTCGAAGCGCTGGTCGACTCAGTGACGTCGGGCTTCGTCGGCGGCTTCGACGACGAGTTCGTGATCGTCGACGACCCCCTTCCGACCTTCGACGAGATCGACGAGTTCGAGGACGTCGAGGACTTCGAGCAGGATCAGTTGGACGACTTCGACGATGTCGAACAGACCGACGGGTTCGACGACTTCGACGACGAGCCGGCCTTCGACGAGGACTTCGAGTTCGAGCTCGACTTCCCCGACACCTTCGAGGAGCAGATCGAGTTCCTGTTCGGTGAGAACGCGGCGTGCATCATCGCCGAGGTCGAGCGGCTCGAGCCCGGCATCCGGGCCGACCTCGAGCAGGACCTTCTTGGTGACGAGGGGCTGTCGTTCGAGGCCGGCCAGGCGCTCGCGTCGGTGCTCGAGCAGTGCGGAGCCTTCGGATGGTGAGCGAGTCTGGGCTGGTCATGGGTGACCTTGGTCATTCGCGCGCCTCAACGCCCCGTTTCTCTGGGTAGGGTGCTCTCCACGAGCCACCCCGGTGGTAGCCGTGAACGAAGCGACCGACAGACCAAGACCGAGGAGCGAGCATGACCGAGACACCTTCACCGGAAGTCATCACCCAGGCCTTGGCCCTGATCGACGACGGTCTCGGGACGCTGCTCCATCGCGAGCTGATCTCCTCGAGCGAGGTCACCGATCTGCTGCTCGACGTTCGCACCCTGCTCAGCACCCCGACCGCGTCGCCCGAATCGGTCGACGCCGCTCCGGTTCCGGTCGGCTGATCAGGCCAGTTCGATCAGGTCTGCGTAGGCCTCTTCGAGGCGTTCGCGGAGTTCCTCGGGCGCATCGACCGCACCGGTGTCGATGTTGACGCCGACGTCGAGGCTGCCGTTGTACGACATGACCGTGATGTTCCAGGCCGTCCCGCCCGTCGGGCCCATCGGGTAGTTGGCCTCGATCAGCGCACCGGCGATGTAGAGCGGAATCGGTGCGGCGCGCACGTTCGAGGTGGCGAAGTCGACCGTCTCGACCTGCTGGCGAGCGAAGCGGACCGTCACCGACGTGGGGAGCAGGTTGACCAGACCGGCCATGCTGTTCGCGGCGCTGATCGCCTTCTCCTGCTTGGTCGCTTCGAGACGTCCCCGGATGGCCTCGAAGCGTTCTCGGGGATCGTCGATGCCGGCGGGCACCAGCAGTCGGGTCGGCGTGAACGCGTTTCCGCCCTGCGACCCCTTGGTGCGGGTGCTCACGGGCATCGAGATGCGGAACTCGTCGACCGTGGCATCGCGGGCATGGTGGTACGCACGGGCTGCGTCCACGGCCCCGGCGACGAAGAAGTCGTTCAGCGACCCGCCGAGTGCCTTGGCGGCGGACCTGGCCTCGTCGAACGGGACCTGCAGGGTCTCGAACCGCCGGCCCAGGCCGCGGTCGGCCCACAGGGGCGAGCGGGCGGCGTCGGACACGGCCATCTGTCGGATCGCCGAGTCGAGGAACTCCTTGGCGTCGGCCGCGGCCGGGAGCAGCCGATCGGGGTGGCTGAGGAGGCCGCCGATCTCGCCTGCGGCTCGGAGGGCGATGCCGCTCGATCGCCGCAGGTTGTGGCTGAGCGAGTCGACCGTTCGTTCGACGAGCGTGTCGGGCGCGTCGTCGACCTCGACCTGGTCGACGGTCACCAGCGGCCCGTCGGCGTCGCGCTCGATGTCGATGAACTGCTCGGACATCCGGATCCCGCCCTCACCATCGGCGATGGTGTGGTGCAGTTTCTGGATCATGGCGGCCCGACCGCCTTCGACGCCCTCCACCAGGGTGAACTCCCACAACGGACGAGTGCGGTCGAATGGGCGCTGCACCAGGTCGGTCGCCAGGTCGAGCACGTCGCGGTGGGTTCCGGCGCCGGCGGCCTTCACCGTTCGCAGGTGGTAGTCGAGGTCGAATTCGGGATCCTGACGCCACTCCGGCGGAGCGAGCCGTCCGAACCCCGGCACGACACGCTGGCGGAGCCGAGGGATGCCGTTCGCCGCGGCCTCGAGCCGAGCCCGGAGCTTGTCGGGGTCGGGGCTCCGGTCGAGGAAGGTGATCGAGGCGACCGAGGAGCTGAGGTGCGGATCCTTGTCGAGGTTCCACATCAGGGCCTCGACGTCGGACATGCGTCGGTCGTTCAGCATCTCGCGCTCGGCCATGGTGGTGAGAGGGTAGGCCCCCTCAGGAGCCGGTGCCCGATGTGGCGGGCCACGCCCGACGGGCGAGGCGCGAGAGCCCGTAGCCGAGCGCGGCACCGGCGATGACGTCGGACGCGTGGTGGATCCGCACGTGGACCCGGCTCGCGGCGACGACCACGGCGAGGCCGTAGTACAGCGGGCCGAGCGGATCGTCCTCCGACGCCACCCCGGCGAAGGTGAACCCCGAACTGGCGTGCCCACTCGGAAAGCTCGACGTCCTGGGCTGGCGAAGCCGGTGGGGGCGAACCTCCGCAGCCACCGGGCGGCGACGGTTGAACAGTGACTTCACGCCGCCGTTCACCAGGGCGGACTCGACCCCGAGGATCACGGCGAGGCGCACGGCCGACTCCGGGCGGCGTCCCGGACGGAGCGCCTGAGCCGTGCCGACCAGATGCCAGATCAGGCTCCAGTCACCGAGCTCGGAGGCGGCGTACATGACGCGGTCGACACCGGGCCGGCCCCTGAGGGCGTCGAATCGTCGGTCGACGGCGGCATCGAACCGTGCGACCGTGTCGACGAGCGTGCGGGGCAGGGGCATGGAGCGCCGAAGCGTACGCCGCCTCGGCGATCAGCTCACGGCGACCAGCGCTTCGGGCCGGAGGCCCTCCGCCGAGGCCGGGTCGCCCCCGAACGCCGGGCAGTAGGCCTTGAACGAGCACCAATCGCACAGCTTGCCGGGGTTGGGGCGGAAGTCCTCACGCTCACATGCCCGCTCGACGGCTTGCCAGATGGCCTTGAGCTTGCGCTCGAGGCCGATGCTCGCGCGGTCGGACGGCGTGTGGATGATCATCTCGGGCTGCGAGCCCCCGAGATAGAGGAGCTGGACCCGAGCCGGGCGCTTGCCGAACAGCCGCTCGCACAACATGGCGTAGAACTGGACCCCGACGAGGCGCCCCTGTTCGAACCGCTCGCTGGGCGCACGACCTGACTTGTAGTCGGTCACGACCAGTTCGCCGTCGTCGTCGAGTTCGAGCCGGTCGATGATGCCGCGGAGTCGGACGCCGTCGAGTTCGACTTCGAGCATGAGCTCGATCCCGATGGGGTTGATGGCCGTGGGGTCCTCGATCAGGAACTCGTTGGCGACCAGCTCGCGGGCGGTGTCGAGCATCTCGGCGGCCGAGTCGTCGTCGAGCGCGAGCCCGACGAACTCGGCATCGGACTGAAACGCTTCCCACGCCTCGTCGAGACAGATCTGGGCCTGCGCCGGAGTCCGCTCGGCAGCGTCGAGGACGAACAGGCGCTCGAGTGCGGCATGGACGAGCGAACCTCGCACGGCGGGGACCGATGGCGGCTCGGGGAGACGGTCGATGGCGGAGAACCGAAAGGCGAGGGCACAGTCGGTGAACGACGAGACCTTTGACGGGCTCAGGGTCGCGGGCAGGGGAAGGACCATGTCGTTGACTGTACGCACCCCCACTGACAGTCACGGGGAGCACCGCGGTCAACGGGTAGATTCTCCGCCTCCCCCCGACTCGTCGATGCGAGGTACCCGATGTCCCGCTCCTGGCTCCGTGCCCTCGGTCTGATCTTCGCCGCGCTCGTGCTCTTCGCCGCGTGTGGGGGTGGCGGTGACGGCGACTCGTCGGCGCCGACGACGGGCGACCCGACCGACACCGAGTCCGAAGGGGCCGATGACACCGACGACGAGGTCGAAGCCGACGAGGGGGGCTCCCCCTCTGACGAGGACAGCGGATCGCCCGAGGGTGCGGATTCGGGCGACGACAGCGGCTTCAGTCAGCAGGACATCGACGATTCCATCGCCGACTGCCTGGCCGGCGACCTCGACGCCTGCTACTTCCTCGGGGTGATCCAGGCACCCGTGCCGGCGGAGATCGAACCCGACACCAGCCAGTCCAACGCGACCGACAGCGAGATCCTCACCGAGTGCTTCGGGTTCGGCATCGTCTCGGCGTGCTACGAGGCCGGAGCGCGCAATCTCGATCCGGAGGAGACGCCGGGGGGCTTCGTCGACGACGGCGTCCCCGACGAGGACATCGGCCAGTCGCTCCAGAGTGATTGCGCCTCGGGCAACGTCAACGCCTGCCTCGAGCTCGGTCAGCGGAAGTTCCCGCCGCCACCGTCGTTCAACGACGCGTTCCAGGACGAGCCCGACCTGACCGTGCAGTCCGAGTGCTTCGACGTGGGCGTGCAGGAAGCCTGCTACGAAGCCGGCCTCCGCGGCATCGGCGCCGACACGATCATCGGCGAGTAGCCGGACCCTGAGCGTCGCTGTGGCCGCAGGCGGTACGTTCCGCCTCCATGGCTCAACAGGTGAAGGGCGTCATCGCCCGTGCAGAGAAGGCCCCCGTCGAAGTGGTGACGATCAACGTCCCCGACCCGGGTCCAGGCGAGGCGGTCGTCGCGGTCGAGGCGTGCGGGGTGTGTCACACCGACCTCCACTATCGGGAGGGCGGGATCAACGACGAGTTCCCCTTCCTGCTCGGCCACGAGGCCGCGGGCAGGGTCGAGTCGGTGGGCGACGGGGTCACCAACGTCGCGGTCGGCGATTTCGTCGTGCTCAACTGGCGGGCGGTGTGTGGCGAGTGCCGCGCGTGCAGCAAGGGGCTTCCCCACCTCTGTTTCGCCACCCACAACGCCACCCAGAAGATGACCCTCGACGACGGCACCGAACTGAGTCCGGCCCTCGGGATCGGAGCCTTCGCCGAGAAGACGCTGGTGGCGGCCGGACAGTGCACCAAGGTCGACGACCAGGCCGATCCAGCGGCCGCTGGGCTCCTCGGCTGCGGCGTGATGGCCGGATTCGGCGCGGCGGTCAACACCGGTGAGATCGCCCGCGGTGAATCGATCGCCGTCTTCGGTTGCGGCGGGGTGGGCGACGCAGCGATCGCGGGCGCCGCGCTCGTCGGCGCGTCGGTCATCATCGCCGTCGACCTCGATGACCGGAAGCTGGAACTGGCCCGCGAGTTCGGCGCGACGCACACCGTCAACGCGTCGCAGGTCGACGCGGTCGAGGCCGTCCGCGAGATCACCGGCGGGTTCGGCGTCGACGTCGCCGTCGAGGCGGTCGGACGCCCCGAGGTGCTCGAACAGTGCTTCTTCGCCCGGGACCTGGCCGGTCGGGTCGTGCAGGTGGGGGTGCCGACACCCGATCTGAGGTTTCCGAACATCCCCATGATCGAGTTCTTCGGTCGCGGCGGTGCGCTGAAGCCGTCGTGGTACGGCGACTGTCTCCCGAGTCGAGACTTCCCGATGCTCGTCGACCTCTACCTCCAGGGCCGGTTCGATCTCGACCGCTTCGTCAGCGAGCGGATCGGGATCGACCAGGTCGAGGAAGCGTTCGAGAAGATGGAGCGGGGCGAGGTGCTCCGCTCGGTCGTCATCCTCTGAACGCCGCCCTGACCGCGGCCGCGATGCGGCCGGGGTCGGCGAACGGGCCGAAGTGGTCGAGGTCGTCGAATCGGGCCAAGGTCGCGCCGTGGATGCGTTCGGCGAGCATCGGTGCGAACGTGGCGGGGCCGCCGCCGTCGCCGCTCGCCGCGATCGTGACCCGCAGCCCCAGTTCGCCGAGTCGTTCGAAGGCCCCCGAGGTGGGGCTCATGTCGTAGGTGCTCGCCTCGTCCTCCACGCGACACTTGACGCGGACCGTGCCGTCGTCGAGCTGCTCGAAGCCGAAGCGGACGTAGGCGTCGAGGGACTCGGGCGCGAAGACCGACATCGGCGGCTTCGATGCGTAGTTGGCGATGGCGGCGTCGAGGCTGTCGAAGACCTCGCGGCGTCGGCGAGCGGAGGCTGCGAGCGGGTTCTCGGGCCTGGCTCCCTCGAAGGGAGGAAAGATGATCGGCTCGTAGAGGTAGAGGTCCGAGAACGTGCCGGGCCGTGCGAGCTCGGCGATGACCAGGGCTGCGCCGCCCTTGGAATGTCCGAATGCCACGATGGGACGATCGGGCGCCAGGTGATCGATGAAGGCCATCACATCATCGCCGAAGCCGGTCCAGGTGAAGTCGCCGTCGGCGGGCGAGGTGGCATCGCCGTGGCCCCGCACGTCGCCCCCGACGACTCGATGGGTGTCGCTCAGCTCGGCGGCCAGGGGCAGATAGGCGCGGGCGTGGAAACCGGTCGCGTGGGCGATCAGCAGGAGCGGCCCGTCGCCCCCGAGTTCGTGCAGCACCACGCGGGTTCCGTTCGTCGAATCGATGGTCGCCACCGAGGCATGTTCGCCGTTGGAAGGCCCGTGTCCCAAACGGGTGCTCGGGCTACCGTCGGGGTCATCACCTCCGTCGACGAGTCCACCGAGAACGCAGTTCTCGCGGCCAACGCCGAGTTCTATCGGGCGTTCGAGGCCCGCGATCTCGACGCCATGTCGACGCTGTGGGTCCACGACGAACGAACGGTCTGCACCCATCCGGGCTGGCCCATGCTGCGGGGCTGGGCGGCCGTGTCGGCATCATGGTTCGCGCTGTTCACCGAGTCGTCTCCGCTCCAGTTCATCCTCACTGACGTCGAGGTCCATCTCAACGGCGACACGGCCTGGGTCACGCTCGACGAGAACCTGATCACCGATGAGGTCGGCGGGACGGTCGCCGCGCTCAACCTGTTCGTCCGCGAGCCCGAGGGGTGGCGGATGGTGGTCCATCACGGCGGCGCAGTCCACCGCCGGTCCCCGTTCGAGTCGGCATGACCGACGCGGCCCCGATCGACGGTCGGGCGGCCCGTTCGCAGCGCACCCGCGGCGCCATCATCGATGCCTGCATCGCGCTGGTCGACCAGGGCGACTACCGGCCGACGGCACCCCGCATCGCCGAGGAGGCCGGGGTGTCGGTCCGCTCGATCTTCCAGCACTTCGACGATCTGGACTCGTTGTTCACCGCCGTGGCCGAACGAGCGGTCGAGCGGGTCTCGATGCTGCTCGTTCCGGTCGACCCCGACCTCGATCTCGCAACCCGGATCAACCGGTTCGTGCACCAGCGTTCGCTGCTCTTCGAGGCGGTCCGACCCATCCGCCGGGCCGCAGCGATGCAGGAGCCGGTCTCGGAGACCATCAGTGAGTGGCTCGACCTGGCCGCCCGATCGCTCCGGGCCGAGGTGGTGCACACGTTCGGTCGAGAACTCGAGGGGGCTGACCGAACCGCCCGGGCCCGCCTCGACGCTGTCGACACGGCGCTGGGGTGGGCGAACTGGGAGGCGCTGCGTCAGCGTTCGAAGCTCGAGCCCGACGAGGCCGCGGCGACGGTCCGGTTCGCCGTCGGCCAACTGCTCGGCGGTGTTCCCTGAGTTCGGTCGGCGTCGTCGGACCCGGCGCAATCGGCTGCGTGGCCGCCGCGGCTGCGATGAGCACGGGCCGCCACGAGGTGCTCGTGGGCGCCCGGACGCCGTTCGACGAGCTCGTGGTCGAGAGTCCCGACCACACCGAGCGGCACCGGCCCACCGTGTTCGTGGAACCGCCCCGCCCCGAACCGCTCGACCTCGTGGTGCTGGCCACCAAGGCCCATCAGACCGCCGGAGCTCAGCCGTGGCTCGACGCCTGGTGCGGGCCGTCGACCGTGGTGGCCGTCCTCCAGAACGGTGTCGAGCACGTCGAACGGGTCGGACCCCACATCGGAGGTGCCCGACTGGCACCCGGGATCGTCTTCTGCCCGGCCGAGCGCAGCGCTCCCGGTCAGGTGCGGGTGACCGGACGGAGCGCGTTCACCGTGCCCGACGACGCGGCAGGTGCGGTGGTTGCCGACGCCTTCGACGGATCGTTCATGCAGGTCCGCCGTTCGTCGGACTGGCTCACCGACGCCTGGGTCAAGCTGCTCTCGAATTGTGCCGGCGGCGCGGTGACGACCCTCGCCCGCCACTCGAACCAGGTGCTGGTCGACCCCGGCGCCGCCGACCTGTGCCGTCGGCTCATGGTCGAGGCGGCGACCGTGGGCCGCGCCGAAGGAGCGGTGCTGCCCGACGACATCGCCGAACGGGTGCTCGACGGCATCCGGGCCTTGGCGGCCGATCACCATTCATCCATCGTGGTGGACCGCCTGGCCGGCCGACCCACCGAGTGGCGTGTTCGCAACGAGGTGGTGGTGCGCAAGGCCGCCGAGCACGGCATCGCCGTGCCGCTCAACGATGCACTGACCACCCTGCTCCGCCTCGGCGAGCCCGCCGGCGGGTTGACCTAGGAGCTGCGCCCGCGGACCTACGGCGCGCAGAAGAGCACGGCGTACGGATACGGGTTGACCGAGGTTCCGTCGGGTGTCCGCACCTCCCAGTGCAGGTGGGGGCCACTCGAGCTGGCGTTGCCCGACGAGCCGACGGTCCCGATCAGGGTCCCGGCGGTCACCCAGCCGAATCCGTCCTGGAAGCCGTCCCTGATGAAGGTCTCGAGGTGACCACCGAAGTACTCGGTGCCGTCGGGCGTGGTGAGGTAGTAGGCCAGTCCGCCCAGGGCGCTGGAGTGTTCGCGGACCCAGCCGTCCTGGGGAGCGAGGACCGGCGTGCCGTGGGCGGCCATCATGTCGACACCCTTGTGGCCGCGGCCGCCCGATCGAGGAGCGCCCCACGAGTCGACGAACGTCGCGGCCGGCGCCGGACAGGCGTAGGCGACCGGCGGTTCGGCGCGGGCCGCGTTGGGGGCGGGCACGCTGGGCACCTTGACGCCCGATGGGATGAGCCGGGCAGCCCGCGGCTCGCTGGACGCCTCGTCGGCGCCAGCCGGCTGACCACCCGCCAGGAGTGTGACGAGCAGGACGACGAGCAACAGCACGATCAGCGCTGCAATCGCCACAGGGCACGCGCTGAATCGGGGGGAGTGGGGGGTGAAGAGGGTCATATGTTTCAATTGGGTGACGGAAGCTAACGTCGCCGCGACGCGAATGCAACACTCGCGATCTCGGGAACCTGACGCGGCGAACCCGGTCCGGAGCCGCCGAGGGTGCGCGACCTGGACCCGGCGCTGTGCCAAGATCGCCGGCCAGCCCTCCTGACCCCGGACGTCCTCGCCTCCCGATGCCCACCACCGTCCGCCTTCGGCCCTGGCAGAAGGCCGCACTCGAGAAGTTCACCACCGACCTCAAGGGCGACTTCCTGGCGGTCGCCACGCCCGGCGCCGGCAAGACGACCTTCGCGCTGACGGCCGTGCGGCACGTGCTGGCGCAGCGGCCGCACGCCCGGATCGTGGTGGTGGCGCCGACCCAGCATCTCAAGCTCCAGTGGGCCCAGGCCGCGCACGGGTTCGGCTTGGCGCTCGATCCGACGTGGTCGCCCGGGTCGGGGCTGGCCGACGACTTCCACGGAATCGTGACGACCTACCAGCAGGTGGCGTCGGCGGCCGAGCGCCTCGCCCCGTTGGCGCACGACGGCGTCGTCGTGCTCGACGAGGTGCACCACGCCGGTGACGACCGAGCCTGGGGCGACGGATTGCGCACGGCCTTCGCCTCGGCCGATCGCCGTCTGTCGCTGTCGGGCACGCCGTTTCGATCGGACACCAACCCCATCCCGTTCGTGACCTACGAGTGGGAGGAGGCCGTGCCCGACTACGAGTACGGCTACGGCGACGCGCTGGGCGACGGTGGGGTGGTGCGGCCGGCGCACTTCCCCAGGATCAAGGGCCACATGGAGTGGATCGCCCCCGACGGACAGTTCCACAGCCACGACTTCGACGACGAACTCGACCGGGCCCGGGCCAATCAGCGTCTGCGGACGGCGTTGTCGGTCGACGGCCGGTGGCTGCCGACCGTGGTCGCCGACGCCCACCGCAAGCTCACCGAGATCCGAGCCGAGCAGCCCGACGCCGGCGGGCTGGTCATCGCCATGGACGTCGAGCACGCCAAGGCCATCGCGCGGATCCTCAGGGTCGAGCACGGGGTGCATGCGCCGGTGGCGACCTCCGACGATCCCGATGCGTCCGACAAGATCGCCGCCTTCGGGGCCTCGACCGAGCCCTGGATCGTCGCCGTCCGGATGGTGAGCGAGGGCGTCGACATCCCGCGCCTGCGGGTGGGGGTGTTCGCCACCAACACCACCACCGAGCTGTTCTTCCGCCAGGCGCTCGGCCGCCTGGTCCGTTGGACCAAGGGGTCACGCCGGCAGCGGGCATGGATGTACGTGCCCGACGACGTGCGGCTCCGCGGCCATGCCGACCGGGTCGAACAGCAGCGCCGGCACAGCCTCGCCAAGCGGGCCCGCCGATGGGAGGACGCCGAGCGCGACGACCTGCTCGATCAGCTCGGCGACGAGGAGCAGATCAGCCTGTTTGCGGCCGTGTCGTCGGTGGTCACGGGCACCGACGGCGCCGATCACGACGAGGTCGATCACGACGACGAGAGCGAGGCCGAGGAGGGCGAGCTGATCGGTGCCGGCGGATTCGACGAGCCGGGGCTGGTGGTCGACTTGCCGCCGTTGCCCGCGGTGGCCGTTCGCACGTCGTCAGCCGGCGGCGAGGGTGTCGGGGTGTCGGTGCTCGACCGCAAGGCCGATCTGCGGCAGGCCAACGCCGACAAGGTCGCCCACCTGGTCGAGGTGACCGGGATGGCTCACGCCGAGATCAACAGCCGCCTCAACCGGGCGTCAGGAGTCCGTCGGGTCGACGCGGCCACCATCGATCAGCTGACCAAGCGTCTGAGCGAAGCCGAGAGCTGGCTCCGCAACCTCTGAGCTGCCTCCCGGCAACTTCCCGGTGGGGTGTGCGGTTCGCGGCCACTCCGCCGGGGAGTTTCAGGTGGACGAGGTCGTCCGGGTCGCGCTGAACCGCGAGGACGGTGTCCGGATCAAGGACATCGCTGCCGATTTCGGGATCACCGAGTCGTGTCTCGGAAACTGGTTGACCGATGCCCGCAAGGATGGCCAGGGCCCCGAGGCCCAAAGTGAGATGGCCGAGCTGCGCGAGGCGAAGAAGCGGATCCGTCTGCTCGAGCAGGAGAACGAGGTGCTGCGCCGAGCAGCCGCGTATCTCGGGCAGGCGAACCTCCCAAAAGGATGATGTACCCGCTCGTGCGTGAGCTCGCCACCGATGGGATCCCTGTCGTGGTGTCGTGTCGGGTACTCGACCTCGCTCGCCAGCCCTACTACCGGTGGCTGAAGTCGCCCTTCACCGATGCCCAGCTCGACGAGGCCTACCTGGCGAACGCGATCCACGACGCCCACCTCGATGACCCGGAGTTCGGGTACCGGTTCCTCGCCGACGAAGTCCGCCTCGTCGATCACGACGTGTCGGATCGGGTGGTGTGGCGGATCTGCCGGGACAACCAGTGGTGGTCGGTGTTCGGCAAACCGAAGCGGGGCAAGGGAGCCAAGCCGGGCGCTCCGTCACACGACGACCTGGTGCGGCGTGACTTCACCGCCGATGCCCCCAACGTGGTGTGGGTCGCCGACCTCACCGAGCATTGGACCGACGAAGGCAAGCTCTACTGCTGCGCCATCAAGGACCTGTTCTCCAACCGGATCGTCGGCTACGCCCTCGACTCGAGAATGAAGGCCCGGCTCGTGGTCGCCGCGATCGAGATGGCCGTCGCCCGCCGCGGCGGTGACGTGGCCGGCTGCATCCTGCACTCCGATCGCGGGTCGCAATTTCGCGCCAGGAAGGTCCACCGGGCGTTGGCCCGGCACGGCATGGTCGGCTCGATGGGCCAGGTCGGCTCCGCCGGCGACAACGCCGCGATGGAATCGTTCTTCGCCCTGCTCCAGAAGAACGTCCTCGACCGGCGCCGCCGCTGGGACACCCGCGACGACCTCCGCATCGAGATCGTCACCTGGATCGAACGGACCTACCACCAGCGTCGACGACAGGCCGCGCTCGGCCGATTGACCCCCATCCCTCCCGCAACTTCCCGGTGGGGTGTGCGGTTTGCGGCCACTCCGCCGGGGAGTTTCAGGTGGCTCCGGCAACTTCCCGGTGGGGTGTGCGGTTTGCGGCCACTCCGCCGGGAAGTTGCCGCGTTTCAGGCCGTGAGGCGGGCGAACTGCTCGGGGCTGACGTTGCCGCCCGACAGCACGACGCCGACCCGGTGACCGGCGACGTCGTGATCGTCGAGGAGCGCAGCGACGCCGACCGCACCGCTCGGCTCGACGACCTGCTTGGTGCGTTCGAACAGGACCCGCATGGCTCGGGCGATCTGATCGTCGCTCACGGTGACCACCTGGTCGACCAGCTGCTGGTTGATGGCGAACGTCAGCTCGCCCGGCGTCGGCACCAACAGGCCGTCGGCGATGCTGTGCGGCGCATCGACCCGCTGACGGGTCCCCGCAGCGAGCGAGGCGAACGAGTCGGCCGCGCCTTCGGGTTCGACCCCGACGAGGTGGCAGTCGGGTCGGAGCCCGGTGGTCGCCACGGCACACCCGGCCATCAGCCCGCCGCCGCTCATCGGCACCAGCAACACATCGAGGTCGGCCTGATCATGGAACTCGAGGGCGACGGTGCCCTGTCCGGCCATGATGAGCAGATCCTCGAACGGATGGACGAGCGTGCCGCCGTGGTCGGCGATGTGCTGCTGGGCGATGGCCTCGCGGTCGCCGGAGGCCCGGTCGTAGGTGATGACGGTCGCGCCGTAGCCGCGGGTGGCGCGCATCTTCAGCTCGGGCGCATCGGCGGGCATGACGATCGTGGCGGCACACCCGAGCCGTCGGGCGGTGAACGCAACGGCCGCCGCGTGGTTGCCCGACGAGACGGCGACGATGCCTGCCGCCTGCTCGGCCTCGCTGAGCGAGGTGATCCTGTTGGTCGCACCCCGAGCCTTGAACGACCCAGTCTTCTGGAGGTGCTCGGACTTGAGGTGCACCTCGGCGCCGACGATGCCGTCGAGCGACGCCGACCGCAGCACGGGCGTGCGGTGGACGACGCCGTCGATGACCGCGGCTGCCGCCTCGATGTCGTCGAGCGTCAGCAGCTCGGCCATGTCCGTACAGTACGGCGATGGACGATGCCGCCGAACTCGCCGTTGCCGAGACCACCGGGCAGAAGCTGTCTCGCTTCGGGCTGGCCGCGTTCATGATCGGCGCCGGCGTGACCCACTTCGTCAATCCCGAGTTCTACGACGACATCGTGCCCGAGTGGATGCCGTTCCCGGCTCGAACCGTGACCTATGCCAGCGGTGCCGCAGAGATGGCCGTCGGGTCGCTGCTGCTGAGCCGCCGCACGGCGAAGCTGGGCGCATGGTCCACGTTGCTCTTGTTGGTCGGTGTCTATCCGGCCAACGTCCAGATGGCGGTCGACACGGGCGTGCCGACCGACCCCGAGGGTTGGGCCATCTGGGCCAGGCTGCCCCTCCAGCTCCCGATGTTCGCCTGGGCGGTCAGGATCGCCCGCCGCTCCTAGGTCTCGTCGGGTAGCCGGGTCGGGGCACCGACACGCCCACGCACGAGCATCAGCCGAGCTGGCCGAGCGCGGTCATGAGTTCTTCGTTGAGATCGCCCGGCACGAAGTAGCCCTCCTCGTCACGGATCTGCTCGAAGTTGTCGCGCACGTCCTCGACGGTGAGCCCGTCGGTGTTGACGTAGCCCTGGGCCTCGCCGATGAAGATGCGTGCGACCCGGCCCCCGGCGACCGAGTAGACCTCGCCGCTCACCGGGCAGTCCTCGTGGACCAACCACGCTGCGACGGGCGAGATGTGCTCGGGACCGAGCTTGTCGGCGGCGCCGCCGAGGATGTCCTCGGTCATGCGGGTGTGGGCGATGGGCGCGATGGCGTTGGCCTTGATGTTGTTCCGGGCGCCCTCGACGGCGAGCACGTTGGTGAAGCCGACGAGACCCATCTTCGCTGCGCCGTAGTTGGCCTGGCCGAAGTTGCCGAAGATGCCGGCGCCCGAAGCCGTGCACAGCACGCGCCCATAGCCCTGCTCGCGCATGTGGGGCCATGCGGGCTGGGTGACGTTGAAGGCGCCGCGCAGGTGGACGTCGAGGACCGGGTTCACCAGGTCGGGCGTCATGTTGTGGAAGGCCTTGTCGCGCAGGATGCCGGCGTTGTTGATGACGATGTCGATGCGACCGAACGCCTCGAGCGCGGTGTCGACGATCGACGTGCCGCCCTCGGGCGTGGCCACCGAGTCGTGGTTGGCGACGGCGACGCCGCCCAGCTCCTCGATCTGCTTGGCCGCCTTGTTGGCCGCCGAGTCGTCGCCGCCCTCGCCGTCGACCGTGCCTCCGAGGTCGTTGATCACGAGTTGCGCACCCCGACTGGCGAGCACCTTGGCGTGCTCGAAGCCCAGGCCACCGCCCGCGCCCGTGATGATCGCAACTCTGCCGTCGAATCCGAGATCTGCCATGCGGGCGAATCTAGGCAGCCCCGGTCAGGCGGGCGAAAACCCGTCGGGGGAGGACGTCAGAGCTGGAGGTCCTTGTTCGGCCGCACGACCAACTCGCTGATGTGCACGTTGGAGGGCCGGGTGACGGCGAAGGCCACGGCATCGGCGACGTCGTCGGCCGAACACAGCTGCTCGGCCAACGCCTCCTGCACCTTGTCGATCACGTCGTCGGGCAGCCGCTGGCCCTGTTCGATGTCCATCTCGACGCCCACCATCGCACCGAGTCCCTGCAGCAGCGCCGGGTCGAAGTTGCGGGCGAAGTTGGTGGCGATGGCGCCGGGCATGATCGAGATGACCTGGATCGGGTCGTCGATCAGCTCTTGTCGAAGGGTCTGGGTGATGGCGTTCACGGCGTGCTTCGTCGAGCCGTAGACACCTGACTCTCGGTTCAACGCGGCGATCGAGCTGATGTTCACCAGATGGCCCTCGGCGCCACACGCACGCATCGCCTTCACGGCGGCCTGACAGCCGGCGAGCAGGCCGATCACGTTGGTGTCGAACATGGTCTGCCAGTGCTCGGGGTCGGCCTCGAGGATCGGTTCGGGGAACGACACGCCTGCGTTGTTGACCATCACGTCGAGACGCCCGGTCTCGGCGACCGCGGCGTCGACGAGCCCCTGGACCTCGGCGGGCTGGCGGACATCGAGCGTGCGAACGGTGGCTCCGCCGCCCGCAGCTCGGATCGAGGTCGCGGCCTCCTCCATCGCGGCCTCCGTGCGCCCGCCGAGGACGACGTGGGCGCCATCGGCACCGAGCCGTTCGGCGATCGCTCGGCCGATGCCCGACGATGCGCCCGTGACGATGGCGGTCTTTCCTGCGAGGTCTGCGCTCATCGGGTCACCCTGCCACATCGTCCGACAGGGGTGGGCGGTCCTTGGCCATCAGCTTGCACGGACCGGCGGCGTCGTCGATGGTGCCGACGAAGCGGAAGTGGGCGTTCTGGAGGGCCCGCCACGAAGGCGTGTTGGCTTCGAACGGACCTGCTGCGACCTGGGTCCAGCCGGGGTGTCGTCCGAAGACGATCTCGTCGACGAACGCGGCGATCATCGCCGAGCCGAGTCCCGTGCCCCGGCCCGCCTCGGGAGCGACGAGGTAGTCGATGCCGGCTGCCGTTCGGTCGATGCCCAGATCGAACCACGCGTCGCACTCGTCTGGTGCCTCCACCGCGGCGTAACACTGGATCCACCCGACCGGCCTGGCCTCGACCATCGCCAGCCAGTGCTCGTACGCAGGGTCACTCTCCGAGCCGTAGTCGGCGATCACCGCATCCAGCGAGACGTCGTCGCCCTCCCACCAGGCGACGACGGCCGGATCATTGAGCCACTCGTGGAGTCGGCCCAGGTCGTCGTCGGTGAGCCGCCGGAACCCGACGTCGTGGGCCATGCCGCGATTCTTGTGCGTGGGCGTCCTCGACTTCGTGTCGTTTCGTTGTGGAGATCGGGGTCGGAGGTCGAGCGGACAGGCGCCGTCGCGAAGCAGGCGCCGTGCTCGGCCGGGGCCCGAGCGGCCCGTCGCGACGAAGGAGCGACAGGAACGGGTATGGCGGGGAGCTGCGAAACTTGGCCCTGTCCGCGCAGCTCCTCAGTCGGCGAGGGTCTCGATGGCGTGGGCCTTGTGGCGCTTGTAGTCGACCTTGCCGTTGGCGGCCCGTCCGACCGTGGCCACCTCGATGACGTGTTTTGGGGCCTTGTAGTGCGCGAGGCGGTGCTTCACGTGGTCGATCAGCGCGGCTTCGTCGACCGACGAGCCCGTCGACTCGACGAGGGCGGTGATGGCTTCACCGAACTTGTCGTCGGGAACGCCGACGACCACGGCGTCGGCCACCGAGTCGAGCTCCTTCAACACCTCCTCGACCTCTTCGGGGAACACCTTCTCGCCGCCGGTGTTGATGCACCCCGAGCCGCGGCCGAGCAGTTCGAGGGTGCCGTCGGCCGAGACGGTCGCGTAGTCGCCCGGGATCGACCAGCGCGACCCGTCGATCTCGATGAAGGTGCCGGCCGACTTGTCCTCGTCCTTGTAGTAGCCGATGGGTGTCCGACCCCGGGTGGCGATTCGGCCTCGTTCGCCCGATCCGGGCTCGACGAACCGGCCGTCGTCGGTGATGACCTGGGTGTCGTCGCCGAGCTCGAAGGTCGCCGTGGCCGCCTGCCCGTCCGCGGTCGAGATCGACTGGGCCATGCCGATGGCCTCGGACGATCCGAGCGAGTCGACCAGCAGCATCTTCGGGTGATGGGCAAGGAGGCCCTGCTTGGTCGACTCGGTCCAGATGACGCCTGACGAGACCACGACCTTGAGCGTCGCGAGGTTCCAACGCCTCGGCTCGGCGTCGAGCGCGCGCAGCAGCGGCTTCGCGAACGCGTCGCCGACGATGGCGATCGAGTTCACGCTGTTGCGCTCGATCGTGTCGAGCATCTCGACCGCATCGAAGGACCGGCCGGTGAGGGTGACCACCGACCCGCCGACCGACAGCGCCGTCATGGCGGCGAAGCAACCGGTGCCGTGCATCAACGGGCAACCGGGGAGGTTCACGATGCCCGGCGAGTCGACCAGTTCGACGACCAGGTCGAGGTCGGCCGTCTGGCCGAGGTGCCGCTTGCGCGGCGCGCCGGCGTTGAGGGCGACGAAGAGGTCGTCCTGGCGCCACATCACACCCTTGGGCATCCCGGTCGTCCCGCCGGTGTAGAGCAGGAAGAGGTCGTCGCCGCTGCGACCCCACGGCGAGCGGACCCGGCCGACGTCCCGGGTGGCGGCAGACTCGTAGGGACGCGCCCAGTCGGGGCATGCCCCCTGACCGTCGTCGACCCAGAGCCATTGGGTGACGTCCGGCACCTGGGCGCGCAACCCTGCGATGGTCTCGGAGTAGGTGCCGCCGAACACCACGGCGACCGCGTCGGCGTTGGTCCACAGGTAGACCAGCTCGTCCTCGGCGTACCGGTAGTTGGTGTTGACCGGAACGAGCCCGGCCTTGAACGCAGCGAACATGGCCTCGAGGTACTCGGGCCCGTTGTGCAGATAGAGCGCGACCTTGTCCTGCTGCTGCGCCCCGCCGTCGAGAAGCGTCCGGGCCACCCCGTCGGCTCGTCGGTCGAACGCCGACCAGGTCACCCGCCGGCTGCCGTGCACGAGGGCGCTGGCGTCACCGATCCGATCGGCAACGACCTCCCAGACGTCTGCGAAGTTCCAGCCGTTGGTGGTCTCGGTCACGGCCGGCGAGCGTATCGGCCGCCACCCGCTGCGTCCCGAGGGACGACGTGAGGTCGTGGTCGACCCTACGGTGGCCGTTCATGAACGAGAGCGCAGCCGACCTCGAACGACTCCAGGCGCTGCTGGACGCGAGCTACGAACAGGCCGGACCCCACCTGCGGTCGGTTCACACGGCCGACCGGCGTCTGGGCGCCGAGGAGCTGTGCGATCGGTTGACCGGGATGACGCTGCTGGTGCTCGCGACGGTGACGCGCGACGGACGTCCGCTGACCGGACCCGTCGACGGGATCTTCCACCGGGGTCACTTCTGGTTCGGTTCGTCGCCCATGTCCTTGCGTGCCCGCCACCTAACCGAGCGGCCCGACGCGAGCGTCACCCATCTGCCCGGCGAGCATCTGGGGGTCACCGCCCACGGCCGGGTCGGCCCGGCGACCCTCGCCGCCGACCTGGGCGACGACTTCGCCCAGGCCTGTGTCGACATCTACGGCGAGGCGTGGCGCGACTGGGGCGCTGATGCCGTCTACTGGAAGCTCGACGCCGACCGCCTGTTCACGTTCCACCTCGACCCGGACCCCGATTCCGCCGAAGACTCGGCCGGCTGACGGCTGGTTCGTCGCCGGATTTCGGGGCGGGGGCGGCTACGGCCGAGGAGGTTCGCCGAGGCGGAGGCGGTTGCCGTCGGGGTCGACGAGTGCCAGCTCATGGCCCCAGGGTTGGCGGCCGATCTCGGCACCGAACTCCGATGCGATGGCCTCGAGATCGTCGACGAAGACGTAGACGAGCGTGTCGGGGCGTGCGTCGCCGGTGTGCTCGGACAGGTGGATCCGGGCATCGGCGCGTCGGATCCCGCAGTAGACCGGGTAGTCCGGCTCGAACTGGTGGCGCCACTCCTCTTCGAAGCCGAGGCGTGTCCACCACCCGAGCACGCCATCGACGGATGCGACGCGGAGCACCGGGATCACCTCGATCGGCATCGATCAACCGTAGGTCACTTCATGCCCCGTGCGCGGCTCGGTCACGGTCGCCGAATACGGTCGGCTCTGATGGTGGATGTCGAGTTCGAGGCCCTGACGTGAATCCTCGCGTCACGGCCTGCCGGCACGGTCGTCCCGCCACCGAAGCGCTGGCCCGTGTCATCGGCGAGGCCAAGGACGACGACCCCTTCGCCAAGGTCACGGTGCTCGTGCCGTCGAACCTGGCCGGACTGTCGGCCCGTCGCCTGCTGGGATCGGGCGAGTTCGGCGGGCCCGGCATCGTCAACGTCGACTTCGTGACGCCGTTCCGGCTGGCTGAGCTGCTGGCACCGGTGCGGACCCCGGGCCGGAACCCCCTCACGAACCCGGTGCTCGCCGCTGCCGTCCGCCGAGTGCTGGCCGAGGCGCCGGGCCGGTTCGCCCCTGTTGCCCGGCACGAAGCCACCGAGGCGGCGCTCGTCTCGCTCTACGAGGAGCTGTCGCACACGCTGCGCGAGACGTGCGATGCGATCAGGGGTGCGTCCGTGCACGGCGCCTCACTCATCGAGGTGTACCAGCGGATCGCCGAGGCACTCGACGCTCACGAGGGCGAGGACGAGCTCCTGCTCATGGCGGCATCCGACGCCGAGCACCGAGCCGACCTCAGCACGGTGGTCGGCACCCTGGTGTGGTGGCTTCCCGACGCGGTCTCGCCGGCGGTGCTGGCCCTCGTCCGCATCCTGGCCGACCGGCTCGAATGCCAGGTCGTCGTCGGACTCACCGGCGTCGGCGAAGCCGATCGGCTCGTCGTCGACATCGTCGAGCGGCTCGGACTCGACGTGCCGACGCTCGATGCCGACGTCGAGCTGGCCGATCGCATCATCAGCGTCAGCGACGCCGACGAGGAGGTCCGCTCCGTCGTGCGTGAGGTGGTCGCCCTGGTGGCCGATGGCGTGCCGCTCCACCGCATCGGCGTCTTCCACCCGCGGCCTGATCCGTACGGACGGACGCTCGTCGAGCACCTGGCCGCCGCCGGACTCGCGCACAGCGGTCCGAGCCGGCGGCGCCTCGCCGACCTGATGGCGGGCCGAACGCTGCTCACCGCCCTCGCCCTCGAACACCACGACTTCAGTCGGGTGGCGGTCATGACGCTCGCAGCGACCGGACCCGTGCGCGACGCCGAAGGAGTCGTGCCGCAAGGCCGATGGGAACGGATCTCGCGGCAGGCCGGCGTGGTCAGCGGCGTGCCCGACTGGTCTGCGAAGCTCGACGCGCACGTCGCCCACCTCGAACAGAAGATCGCCGACCACGATCGCGGCGACGACGCCTGGATCGGTCGCCGTCACGACGAGATCGCCACCACCCGGCGGCTGGGCGCGTTCGTCGACATGGTGGCGGCTGGGGTCGAGGCCATCCGGCTGGCACCGTCGTGGGCCGACAAGGCCACCGCCGCGGCGAACCTGATCGTCGATCTCCTCGGGCCCGATCACCGCCGGTTGGCGTGGCCCGACGAGGAGCGCGATGCCGCCCAGCGGGTCGATGCCGCGCTGGCTCGACTGGCGGTCCTCGACAGCGTCGAGCCGAATCCGACCGACGACTCGTTCCGTCGGGCCGTGGTCGCCGAACTCGACACGTCGGTCGGTCGCGTCGGCCGGTTCGGGCGTGGGCTCGTGTACGGGCCGCTCACCTCGGCGGTCGGTCAAGACCTCGACGCGGTGTTCGTGCTCGGCATGGCCGAAGGCACCTGCCCCGCGCCGCGGGCCGAGGATCCGCTGCTCAACGACGGGCTCCGATCCTGTGCGGTCGCCGACGAACTGCTGACCCGCACCAGCGGTTTGGCCCTGCAGCACCGGGCGTTCCTGGCCGCGCTGGCCGCCGCACCGCAGGGGACACCGACCACCCCTCGACGGTTCCTCACCTTCCCTCGCGGTGACCTGCGTTCGAACCGCGACCGGATCCCCTCACGTTGGCTGCTGCCGACCGCGTCCGCCATGGCCGGAACGCGGGTGTCGACGGCCCGCTTCGGTTCACTCGACGTCACTGGCATCGACGTGATCGCGTCGTATGCCGCCGGCCTCCTCAGCGACCGTCCCTTCGCCGATGCCGCCGAGCACGAGACGGCGTCGATGCACCGGTTCGTGCGGGCGGGAGGCGATCCGGTCACCCACCCAGCCGCCGACGGCGCCGTTGCCCGCGGCCTCGACGCTGCGGCGAGTAGGGACGCCCCACGGTTCACCGAGTGGGACGGCGATCTCGCCGGTGCCGACCTCGAGCTGCCGGGACAGTCACGTCCGGCGTCGGCCACCCGGCTCCAGACCTGGGCCGCCTGCCCGTTCAAGTACTTCCTGAACCAGGTGCTCGGCTTGAGCGACCGCGACGATCCGGACGAGATCGTCGAGATCGACGCTCGTCATCGCGGATCGCTGATGCACGAGATCCTCGAGAAGTTCGTGCGATGGGCCATCGACGAACGGCCCGGCGGCCCACCCGCGCCGGAGGAGCGGTGGAACGACGATGACCGCGCCCGGATGGTGGCCTTCGCCCGAGAGGTCATGGCGGGCTACGAGACGTTGGGTGTCACCGGCCGTCCGCTGACGTGGCGGCTCGAACAGGAGCGGATCGAACGCGAACTCGAGGCATGGATGGTGGCCGACGACGCCGAACGAGCGGCCCGCGGCACGGTGCCGATCGAGGTAGAGATGCCCTTCGGGTTCGCCGATCGGCCACCGCTCGAACTCACCACCGCGGCCGGTCGAGTGCTGAGGTTCCACGGCTACATCGACCGGGTCGACCGGACCTCGACCGGCGACCTCGTGGTGTACGACTACAAGTCGTCGAAGCCCAGCGCCTACAAGGGCCTCGACGACGACCCGGTCGAGGGCGGTGCCACGCTGCAACTGGGGCTGTACGCCGAGGCGGCAAAGGCCCGGCATGCACCCGATGCGGCCGTCGACGCCCGGTACTGGCTCATGACCACGCGCGGCGGCAACGCGAAGCCCGGTTACCCGTGGACCGAGGACCGGCGCGCCCGATTCCTCGATGTCGCCGAGGCGATCGTCGACGGCATCGAGGCGGGCGCGTTCCCCGCGAATCCCGGCGACTACGACGCGTACTTCGGGTCGAACAAGAACTGCCGCTGGTGCGACTTCGACTCGGTCTGCCCGAAGGACCGGGCCGACCACCAGGCCGCGACGTCCCAGGATCCACGGGCTGCCGAGGCCCTGCTCCGGCTCCAACCCCCGACGGACACCGACGTGACGGGGGACGAGTCATGACCCGGGAGCCCGTCGACCAGGCGGCGCGTGACCTGATCTCGATCAACGGCCTGGGCGAGACCCTGTTCGTCGACGCCGGTGCCGGGACCGGCAAGACGAAGTCCCTCGTCGACCGGATCGTCAACCTGGTCAGCCGGAGCGACCTCCGGCTCGAACGGATCGCCGCCATCACCTTCACCGAAGCGGCCGCAGCCGAGCTGCGCGATCGCATCCGCACCGAGGTCGACGAACGGCTCGACGGCGAAACCGACGACCTCGTGCGCTCCCGGCTCCAGCAGGCGCTCGACGACACCGACGTGGCCGCGATCTCGACGCTGCACTCGTTCTGCCTGCGCATCCTCAACGAGCATCCGATCGACATCGGACTCCCGCCTCGCGTCGAGATCCTCGACGAGGTGACCTCGCAGCTCGAGGCCGAGGAGCGGTGGGGCCGGTTCATCGACGAGGTCTACTCCGACCCTGCCATCGAAGGGGTCGTCATCCGGGCCAACACCTTGGGGGTCAACATCGACCGCAGCCCGAACTCGGCGTCGCTGCGCGACGTGTCCGCCGTGTTCGACGACAACTGGGACCGTCTCGATGGTCTTCCCGAGGTCGACCCCGCCATGGACGAGCCCGACTTCGCGCCCTTCGTCGCTGCCGTGGACGCGCTCGAGGCCCAGCTGCCGCGTTGCACCGACCACGACGACGGCTTCTACGCGAAGCTGTGCGACTACCTCCCGCGTCTCCGCGAGATCGCCGAGGAGACCGACGCCGATCGCGCCTTGCGGCTGCTGAGCGCCGAGTCGTGGGGCCCGGGCAGCCGTGGCACGAAGAAGAACTGGGACGGCGACATCGCCTCGGCGAAGGAGGCGCTCGTCGACGTGCGCGAGGCAGCCGACGCGATCGAGGCAGAGCAGTCGCATGCCGTGCTCGAACGACTGGCGAGCCGCCTCGCCACCTTCGTCCGTGAGAGCGCAGACGCCCGAAGGGCCTCGGGCCGGCTCGAGTACCACGACCTGTTGGTGCTGGCTCGCCAGCTCCTCCGCACCAGCCCCGACGCCCGACACGCGTTGCATCGGCGCTACGAGCGCCTGCTGCTCGACGAGTTCCAGGACACCGATCCGATCCAGATCGAGGTCGCCACCCTGATCGCCAGCGCCGTCGGCACCGACACCGTGCCCGGCAAGTGGGAGGACGCCGACGTGGTGCGCGGTCGCCTCTTCTGCGTCGGCGACCCGAAGCAGTCGATCTACCGCTTCCGTCGGGCCGACGTCGGTCTGTTCGACCGGGCCCGCACGGCCTTCGGCGGCGACACTCCGGTGCAACTCGTCCAGAACTTCCGGACCGTGCCGAGCATCGTGGCCTGGGTCAATGTGCTGTTCGGCGAGCTGATGCCCGGTGGCGACGACAGCCGTCAACCCACCTACGTGCCGCTCTCGGCCCACCGCGACGACAGCCCGCTCGACCACCGGGTGATGGTGCTCGGGGGGCCGACCGAGGCGAAGGCCGGCGAGATCCGCGAGGCCGAGGCCACCGAGGTCGCCGCGGTCGTGGCCGACATCCGCCGGGCGCCCGAGGCGTGGAAGGTCGCACGCAAGGACGCCGACGGTCACGAACGCTGGGAGCCACCGCTCCTCAGCGACATCACCATCCTGCTGCCGACCCGAACGTCGCTGCACATGCTCGAGACGGCATTCGAGGCGGAGGGGGTCCCGTATCGCGTCGACACCGGGACGCTCGTCTACGGGACCCAGGAGGTCCGCGACCTGCTCGCGATCATCACCGTGGTCGACGACCCCACCGACGAGCTGGCCCTGGTCACGGCGCTGCGGTCACCGCTCTACGCGTGCTCAGACCGCGATCTGCTCGACTACCGCCAGGCGGGCGGACGCTGGGAGCTGCGGCGGCGCCATCCGGCCGACCTCGCACCCGACCATCCGGTGCTGGCCGCGCTCGATCACCTCGAAGCACTGTGGCGCGGTCGGTCGTGGACCGAGCCGAGCGCGCTGATCGACCGGATCCTGCGTGACCGGCGGGCTTTCGTGCTCGCCAACAGCCATCGGCGTCCGCGGGAGGTGTGGCGCCGCTACCGGTTCGTGCTCGACCAGGCACGGCTGTTCGCCGAGGCGGGTGGAGGAGACCTGCGCCGATTCGTGCAGTGGGCATCGCTCCAGGCTGCCGACGGCAGTCGTGTCCACGAGCCGCTGTTGCCCGAGACCGACGACGACGCGGTCCGCATCCTCACGATCCACGGTTCGAAGGGCCTCGAGTTCCCGATCACGATCCTCTCGGGCATGTCGACCGAACTGGGGCGCGGCCGTGCCGGTGTCGCCGTGCACTGGGACGAACACGATCGACCGGCGGTGAAGATGAAGAAGGGCATCGAGACCGCCGGCTTCGACCGGCTCGCGCTCCTCGAACAGGAGATGGGCATCGACGAGAGCCGTCGCCTGCTGTACGTGGCGGCGACCCGTGCCCGCGATCACCTGGTGGTGTCCGCCCATCATCCCGTCGGCAAGAACCAGACGCCCGACAGCCACGGCAAGTGGGTCTGGAACCACGGCCCGTCGGTCGAGACGGGCACCGCACGTGGGTTCGTCCCGAGCCCGCCGTCTCCCTCGGCCGCCCAACCCGAGATGGTCTCGCCGCCCGTCGACGACCGGGTCGAGTGGGCCGCACGGCGGGCGGTGTTGCTGGCCGGCACCGACCAGTCGCCGGTGATCTCGGCGACGGCCATCGCGACCATGGAGGACGAGTCGCAGCTGGCGACGGTCGACGACGACCGCGGCGACGACGAGGTCGGGCAACCGGGCGAGCAGCCGACCTGGCGCAAGGGGCGCGCCGGCTCGGCCATCGGCGCGCGGTGCATGCGTCGCTCCAACTGATCGATCTCACCCGAGCCGACGAGCAGGTTCCCGTGCTCGCCTCGCAGCAGGCGCACCTCGAGGCCATCGAGGCGCACACCGACACCGTGGCCGCCATGATCCGTTCGGCCATCTCCTCACCGTTGGTCGCCGAGGGGCTCGCGGGGCGGCACTGGCGCGAGCTCTACGTGGCGGCGCCGGTGGGGGCTCGCGTCATCGAGGGGTACGTCGACCTGCTCGTCGAGCGTCCCGATGGGTTGGTGGTGGTCGACTACAAGACCGACACCGTTCGCAGCGAGGCCGAAGTCGATGCGAAGTTGGCCCGCTACGAGCTCCAGGCTGCGGCGTACGCCGTCGCCATCGAAGCCTCGACGGGTCGGCGGGTGGTTGCGGCCGGGTTCGTCTTCTGCCGCCCGCACGGAGCGATCGAGCGCATGGTCCGCGATCTCGACGCAGCCAAGGCCGAGGTGCGAGCCCGACTCGGCGCCTGACATATTGGCCCCATGGTGCCCGACTCGACCTGGCCGCTGCTGTGGCGGGGGCTGCGCAAGCGGTGCGGCGTGTGCGAGCAGGGCGACCTGTTCGACCCGTGGTTCACCATGGTCGACGACTGCCCGCGCTGCGGGCTGCACTTCGAGCGGGTCGAGGGCCACTGGATCGGGGCGATCGGGATCAACACCATCGTGAGCTTCGGGCTGATGATGATCGCCATGGTCACCGGGTTCGTCGTCACCTACCCCGATCCGCCGGTGGCGGTGCTCGTCACCATCACGGTGTTGATCGCGCTCGTCACGCCGATCGCCTTCTACCCCACGTCCAAGACGCTGTGGACCGCCATCGACCTGCGCATGCGACCGGTGCAGCCCGACGAGGTGCTCCCCGGATTCTGGGCCTGACCCGCTCCGTACGACAGACTGTCGAGCGATGGTTGCCCTGCTCGACACCGACGTCCCGCTCAAGCGCAAGCAGAAGGTGGTCGCCACGACCGACCTCCGCGGCGTGCCCGAGGGCACGAAGGGCAAGGTGCTGCTCGTCAACGGGTTCGAGTGGATCCGCTACCGGGTGCTGTTCGACAACGGGGTCGACATCGGCACCCTCGACCGCAAGTACGTCGGGACGGCGGACGAATACGCCGATCTGGTCGACAAGCGGGCCAGCGGATACTTCGACGAGGCCGAAGCGAGCGATGCCGGCGACGGCGACGGCGACGAAGCCGTGGCCGAGGATGCCGGCGACGGCGCGGTGGTCAACGGCGTCTCGGTCCCGGCCCGCCTGCTCGCCATGTCGGCCAAGCGCCGCGAGATCCTCGGCAAGCCCAAACCCTGATTTCCACAACCCCACCGTCACGAGAGCAGTGACGCTCGCGTACGGGAATCCTCAGCCCACGAACGTCTGCGTCCGCGACAGGGCGACCTCGGCCTCGTTCACGAAGCGGGCCACCAACTCGGCCGCCGGCACGAGTTCGTCGATCGCGCCTGCGCCCTGCCCACACGGCCAGAACTCGCGATCGGGATCGATGTCCGGGGTCGACGCGTCGCCGCCGAGGTGGTTGGCGCCGTCCTCGAGGCTGCGGAGGAACTGCTGCGGGAACGGCTGGACGGCCTCGCCGCCGTCTTCCCACTGCTGGGTGTAGGCGTTGCGGATGACCCGGCACGTCTTGCCGGTATAGGCCCGGCTGATGACGGTGTCATCCTCGTGGGCGCCGACGATCGCGTCCTTGTAGCCGGTGACGGTTCTGGCCTCGGGCGTGGCGATGAAGCGGGTGCCGACCCAGATGCCGTCGGCGCCGAGCGCAAGGGCCGCGGCGAGGTGCCGTCCGTCGTGCATGCCCCCGGCCGCGACCACGGGAACCCGTTCGCCCACCGCGTCGACGACCTGCGGGACGAGGCTCATGCCGGCGACCTGGCCGGTGTGGCCTCCCGCCTCGGTGCCCTGGGCCACCACCAGGTCGCAACCGGCTTCGACGGCCGCGATGGCGTGGCGCACCTTGCCGCACATGTTGACGACGAGGACGTTGTTGTCGTGGCACAGGTCGATGACGTCGCGAGGGACGCCGAGGCCGGCCACGAACACGGTGGCGCCGCCGGCGATGATCGCGCGGACGTTCTGCTCCATGTCTCCGGGCGAGGCGGTGAGGAGGTCGACCCCGAAGGGCTTGTCGGTCAGCTCGCGGGTCCTGGCGATCTCGTCGACCATCACCTCGTGGCCCATCGTCGAGGCGCCCATGCACCCGAAACCACCGGCGTTCGACACGGCCGCCACCAGTTCGTGGTAGCTGACCCCGCCCATGCCGGCCAGCATCACCGGGTGTTCGATGTCGAGGATCTCGGTCAGTCGGGTCCGCATCCGTGCAGCGTTGCCGGACCGACCGCGCGGGTCAAGCCACGGTCGATCGTCAGACGATGCGGTAGGTCTGCACGGCGTGAGCGACGACTCGGTCCTCGTCGTCGGTGGCCGTGATCTCGGTGAAGATGAGTTCGCGCCCGCGCTTGACGGTCACGGCTCGGCAGAAGAGGTCCGAGGATCGCGCGGCCCCCACGTAGTTGATCGTCATGCTGATGGTCGATGCGCGTGTGCCCTTGTCGAAGTCGTGGTTCGACCATGCGGCACCGGCGCCCGCCGTGTCGAGGGCCGAGGCGACCACACCTCCGTGGTAGACGGTGCCGTCGTTTGTCAGGTCCTCGCGGAACGGCAGGCGCATCGTCACGTCGTCGGGCTCGTAGCGCTCGAACACCAGACCGGTCCACTTGATGAACGGCGTGTTCGGCATCAACTCGGCGACGGCGCGGCGCTTGCGAGCCTGTTCCTCGGCGGGCGTCGGTGCGTCGGTCATCGGAGCATCCTGCCTCACCCGTCGGCTTCGGCTCGGTACGAACCGGGCCCGGTGAACATGCCTCCGTGCCATCGGCGAGGCGTGGTGATGATCGACCGTGGATAGTCCTCGAACATCCAGCGAGCGAAGTTCGTTCGAGTCCAACCGGTCGCGGCGGCGAGTCGGATCGCCGCCCGAGTGCCCTTCGTGCGTTCGAGGATGCGAAGCATCAGCATGGACATGCGGTGGTCGGCCACGAGTGCGTCGGTGGCGGCTCGGGTGTAGTGGCGCATGGCGGTGTCGGCGCCGAACGGCCCGGCTTTCTCGGCCGCGCGGGCTGCGAGCACCCCGGTGAGGAGCGCCTGTCCGATGCCCTCGCCCGTCATCGGGTCGGTGGCGGCCGCCGCATCGCCGACGAACATGGTGCGCCGAGCGGCGAGGGTCACCTGATCGATCCGGGCGGGGAGCGGCCAGGCGCGGTGCGGGCCCTCGGGCACGGCGTCGGGTCCGAGCACCTCGGCGATGGCCGGTCGGGCGAGCAGGTCGGGCCAGAGGCGCTTCATGTCGGCCACGCGGACGCGACCACCACGGTGGATGCCGAACCCGACGTTGGCCCGCCCGCCCGGCAGCGGGAACGACCAGGCGTACCCGGGCAGTAGATCCTGCTCGAACCACACGAAGAGTTCGTTGGCGGCTCGTGGCCCGACGTCGCGGAAGTACTGGCGGAAGGCATGCGACTCGCCGCGATAGCGGGGGGTGGCCAGGCCGAGGATACTTTCGCATCGGTGACCACATGCCGTCGGCGGCGACGGCGTAGCGGGCGTGGATCTCGCCGATCCCCTCGGCGTCCACGACGACCCGGTCGTGGCGCTCGTGTGCGGACACCGCCGCATGGCCGTCGAGCACCTTGGCGCCGGATTCTCGTGCCAGGTCGAGGATCGCCGCATCCAACTCGACCCTCCGAGCCACTGCGGCATAGGTCCCCGCCCCCCGCGGGAGCTCGAATCGGGCCTGGAAGTGTGACGGCGAGGAGATGACGATGTCGCTGATCGGCTGCCAACTCGGGATCGACGCCGGATCGAGTCCGAGTTGCTCGAGGATCCGCAGTGCGCCCGACGTGAGCCCGTCGCCGCAGAACTTGTCGCGAGGGAACGTCGCCTTGTCGACCACCACCACGTCGCGCCCGGCTCGAGCCGCCACGATGGCGGCCGCGGCACCTGCGGGACCACCCCCGACGACGACCAGATCGGTTCCCATCACGTCCCGAACGGTAGGGAGCCGTGCGGGGAGCGCCAACCCTCGCGCCTCCTCGTCAGCACGAACGCCTGCGAATCAGGCGAGGGCGGTGATCTCGTCGAAGCCCTCGGCGAGGCAGGCGACGAAGGTCTCGTCGTCGGGGACGGCGGCCCGATCGGTGTTGATGCCGATCTGGACCTCGTCGAGGTGGCTGAGCAGCGTGACGTTGGCACCGGATCCGCTGAGGGGTGCCATTGCGATCATGGAGGTCACCTCGGCTCCGGCCATGAACACCTCGACCGGAGCGCCCGGCACGTTGCTGGTGACGAAGTCGATGCCCTTGAGCATCGACCCGAAGATGGCGGTGGTCACGCTGGTGGGCAATCGGGTGAGGACCTGGGCCAGCGGCTCGGCCATCGCCAGCGCCGGTTCGGCGCGCTGCTCGGCGACGAGCTCCTTGACGGCCTGCATGCGCGCCAGCGGATCGTCGATGTCGAGGGGAACGGCGAACCGGGCCGGCGCGAACTGGTTGCCGGCGAGATCCTCGGTCGACTCGTCTCGGATGTTGATGGGCATCGTCATCCGCAACTGCTCGACCGGAGCGCCATGGGCACGGTGATATCGGGCGAGCCCGCCGAGCACCGCGGCGACGAACGCATCGTTGAGCTTGCCGTCGGCGTGCCTGGCCGCCGACTTCAGGTCGGGGAGCGACGACGTGAGCACGTTGAACCGCATCGACAAGGACCGGTGGCCCATGATCGGGCTCAGCGGGGTGGTGGCCGGCGACAGCATCCGTCCGACCGACTCGATGCCGTGACGCAGCTCCTCGAGCGTCCCGACCGGGTCGGTGAGCAGCGACCCGACCTCGCTCGACAACGATGCGAAGGAGCGGCGGGCGTTCTCGTTCTGCCTGCGCTGGACGTGGCCGATGCCGTCCCACAAGCGGCCGACCGCAGTGAGGGGGTGCGCCTCGGGCTCGTCGGGCATGGGACCGTCGTCCTCGGACGGCTCGCGTTCGAGGTCGAGGAGCAGCATGGCCATCTTCACGCCGCCGACGCCGTCGGTGATGGCGTGGTGCAGCTTCTGGATGAGGGCCGCCCGTCCGTCCTCGAGGCCTTCGACGATCACGAACTCCCACTGCGGTCGTGCCCGGTCGAAGCCCTGCATCGCCACCGGCTCGGCGAGGTCGAGCAGGTCGCGCATCGTTCCCTTGCCGGGCGCCCGCACCGAGCGGACGTGGTAGGCGAGATCGAAGTTCGGGTCGGTCTCCCATCGAGGTGGCGCCATCGAGAACGGGTTCCCCACCACCCGCTGTCGGAGTCGGGGGATGATGCGGGTGCTTCGCTCGATCTTGTCGAACAGCACGTCGTGGTCGGGAGCGCGGTCGAGCAGTGAGATCGCCGTGATCGTCGACCGCAGCATCGGGTCCTTCTCGATCTGCCACATGAGCGCGTCCATGTCGCTCATCCGGTCCTCGAAACGCATTTCCTCGGCCATCACGTCGCTCCCATCGGGATGTGGTCCCTATTTCAGTCTGCCGGGCCGGGGCGGTGCTGGCAGGATCGAGGCGTGCCTGACCTCGCCGAGCCCGACCGGACGTCGATGATCGAGGTGAACCGAACCGAGCTCCGGATGTGGGAGTGGGGCCCGGTCGAAGCCAGGCCGGTGCTGCTCGTGCACGGCGCCTTCGATCACGGACGGATGTGGGACGGCATCGCCCCTGCGCTCGTCGAGCGTGGCTTCCGGGTCGTCGCTCCTGACCTGCGCGGCCACGGCGACAGCGGTCGCCTCGCCAGCGGTCACGTGTGGGCGAGTTGCGGCACCGACCTGGGCTTCCTCGCCCGTCACCTCGGTGGAGAGGTGGGCATGATCGGCCATTCCTTCGGCGGGGGACAGGCGATGTTCGCCGCAGCTGCATGGCCCGAGCTGGTGCCCTGGGTGGTGGTCCTCGACGGCCTCGGCCCGCCCGCGACCGCCTTCGACGACGCCGTCGACCGGGTCGAGGTCGCGACCAAGAGCTTCGACTCGCTCGATCGGATCCGCAACGCTCCGCCGCGCGTCTACGCGACCCGGGAGGAGATGGTCGACCGGCGAGCCGCGGTGAACCAACGCCTTCCCCGGCCTTGGGTCGAGCACCTCGTCGAGCACGGGGCTGCGCCGGTCGATGGCGGCTTCGTCTGGAAGTCCGATCCGATCTTCAACATCGGGTTTCCCGGTCCGTTCGGCCTCGAGCACCTCCGCGCCGAGTTCGAGGCCGTCACGTGTCCGGTCCTCGCGCTGACGGGCGGGTCGCTCGACACGTGGAGCGAGTTGACCTCAACGGAGATCGACGAACGTCTCGGCTGGCTCGACACGCCGGTGCACCGGGTGATCCGCGGTGCGGGCCACTACGTCCACATCGAGCAGCCGGAGGCGACGCTGAACGCCATCGACGACTTCCTGTCCGGACTCGACGGGTGATGGCGCCCTCCGCCGGGTCCCGGCTCCTTCTGATCGGCGACATCGTCGAGGGTCTCGATGCGCCGGACTGGGTCGCGGCGTTGCGGGCCGCGGGTTGGTCGGGGCCGGTCAGGGTCCACGAGCACCCGGGTCGAACCGGCGACGATCCGTTGACCGGCGGCAATCACGAGGCGCTCGATCCGGCGTTCGCCCTCGGGGGTACCGACGCCATCGGCCCCGACGTGGTCGTCGTCGGCTTCGGACGCTCGGGGCCGGTGGCGCAGCTGATCGGCCTCGGCGGCCGGGCGGCCGCCGTGGTCGTCATCGACGGACTGGGCGGACCGTTCGTGTCGCCGGCCGAGCAGATCGGGTCGACGTTGGCGATGATGCGGGCCACGATGCTCGACGAGCCGAGTCACGACGACCCGAAGCCAGGGGAGCTCGATCGGCGCCTCGGCCACGGGCTGATGAGCCACGGCGACCTCGACACCGCCGCCCGCATGCTCGAGGTGATGCCGGTGCCGATCCTGGTGCTGGAGACCAGGGCTTCGCCCCTGCCGGCCGCCGCTGCCTCCGAACTCGCTGACGCTCTGTGGCACGCGACTCTGCTGCGGGTCGACGAGGTCGATCCGGCCACGGTCGCCGACCACGTGATCGGCTGGGTCGCCGACCTCGCGTGAGCGGCGGTCAGGTCAGCAGTTGACGCCCTCGGCGGGCCGGTAGCGAGCCGAGACCGAGTCGGTGTCGGTGCTGCCGTCGGGGTAGCTGCGGGTCCGCGGAGTCGTCCATGTCGTGCAGTTGCCCGACGGGGCCGGCGTGGGTTCGCCGACCGAGACCTGGGCATGAGGCGTCGAGTACAGGCGCACCGTGAGGCTGGTGTCGGTGTACTCGGGCCAGATCATCACGCCGTACGGCGTGTTGTTGATGAGCTGGAGATCGGGCGCCGGGAACGAGATGGTCGCCTCGTGGCCCCGCGGGTAGCGAGAGATGTAGAGGCTGTGGCTCTGGTACTCGCCGAAGTCGAGCCCGCCGTACAGGCCCGCGTTGAACAGCGTGGTGGCGAATTGCGACACGCCGCCGCCGACGTCCTGGGTCACCACCCCGTCGTAGATCACCCCGTCGGAGACGAATCCCTTCTCGATGGTCCGCCTGCCGACGTAGTCGTTGACCGAGAAGGTCTCGCCCGGCTGGATGACGGCGCCTCGCACGATGTCGGCGATGCGGTGGATGTTGGTCACCCGGTTCTGGCAGCACGCGTGTCGGGTCGTGGGGCCGAACTCGTTGGGCGAGCCGATCTCGGCGACGATGCCGAGCGCCTCGGCCTCCTCGGTGGTGAGGTCGGGCTCACGTTCGACGAGCTCGAGTTCGACGCGGTCCTGGCCGGTCTCGAGAGCCGCGAGGACCTTGTCGCCGCTGTCGGGTGCGCAGCAGCCGCGGCCGTTGCGTCCCGGCACGAGCACCGGCACGCCGCCTTCGATCGTGAACGTCGCGTCGATCGGCGACTCGGCCGTGGCCGACAGCTGGTTCTTCAGGGACTCCTGGATGAGCTCGACGTCGAAGGTCGCCGTGAGTCCGTCTTCGGTGATGGCTGACGTGACCCATGATCGCTGGGTCACGGGGTCGATCTGCACCTCGTCGATGCCGACGGCGACGGTGATGGGGTCCTCGGTGAGCGCCAGCCCTTCGGCCACGAGCGCGTCGGCGTCGGCGTTGGCGATGCTCGGCGCGATGACATCGGGTTCGGCGGTCACGGCCACCGGGCCGAGGCCGGTTCGTTCGGCCGCCGCCAGGAGGTCGGCGGCGAGGCGCTCGGCGTCGATGCCCACACCCGGCTCCCCGGGGACGGCGACGATCGTGTCGAGGAAGAACGTGACCAGCGGTTCGACCGCCGGCGTGCGTCGATCACCTTCGAGCCGGGCGACCTCGGCTGCGGTCATGGTCTGGTCGACGTGGAAGACCGGTTCGACCTCGTTCGGGGTGACGATGGCCCCCACCCATGCGAAGGGCCGGGCGGGCAGGGCGCGTGCCTTGGCGACGACGAGCGCGGCGTCGATCGTGCCGGGCTGGTCGATCGACAGGCCGATGTCACCGGCGGTCGTCGTGTAGGTCTCGCCTCCGGACGTGATGGTGACCTCGGTCGAGGCGTACGCATCGGCGAGCTCGGCCACCGAATTGTTGAGTTCGGGCTCGGTGAGGCCGCCGATGTCGCGACCGGCGAGCTCGGTGTTGCGAGGCACCTCGCCACTCGAGAGCGAGGTGTCGACCGCCCAGCCGGCCACGAGCAGGCTGATCACGACCACAGGGGTCACGAAGGCGGCCCAGGTGAATCGTCGACGAGAAGCCATGCACGCACATGGAACCACGTGGGGCCACCCCAGAAGTAGTCACCCCTGCCCGGCGGCTAACGTCGGCGGCTCGCAACGAGAACGACGGAAGGGAATCGTCTCCCCATGAGCGGTATCAACGAAGGTCGAGTCGCCATCATCACGGGCGCGGGTCGCGGCATCGGTCGCGAACACGCCATCCTCCTCGCCAGCCAGGGCGCGAAGGTCGTCGTCAACGACCTCGGAGGCTCGATGGACGGCGAGGGTGGCGACGCCGGACCGGCTCAGGAGGTGGTCGACGAGATCGAGGGCATGGGCGGCGAGGCCGTGGCCAACACCGACGACATCAGCGACTTCGAGGGGGCCAAGCGACTGATCGACCAGGCGGTCGACACCTTCGGCGGCCTCGACATCCTCGTCAACAACGCCGGCATCCTCCGCGACCGCATGCTGACCAACATGACCGAGGCCGAGTGGGACGCAGTGATCCAGGTGCACCTGAAGGGCACGTTCGGTCCGTCACGCCACGCTGCGGCCCACTGGCGGCAGCGGTCGAAGGACGGCGAGACGAACGACGCTCGGATCATCAACACCTCGTCACCGTCGGGCATCTACGGCAACGTGGGCCAGACCAACTACGGCGCAGCGAAGGCCGGCATCGCCTCGTTCACGATCATCGCCGCGAAGGAACTCGCTCGCTACGGGGTCACGGTCAACGCCATCGCTCCGGCTGCGCTCACCCGGATGACCGAGAACCTCGGCATGGGCCAGGCCGACGAGGCAACCAAGGAAGCCATGTCGCCGGCGCACATCGCCCCCATCGTCACCTACCTGGCCAGCCCCGACGCCGCCAACATCACGGGTCGGGTGTTCGACGTGTCCGGCCGTGCCCTGTCGGTGTCCGAGAGCTGGCATCGTGGTCCGACGATCGAGAACCCCACCGACGACGTCGCCGAGCTCGGCCCGAAGGTCCAGGAGCTCGTCAGCCAGGCCCGCCCCAACGCCAACATGTTCGGCTACGACGAGACCTGATCCGCGTTCTGCGGGCGGCGACGCGAGGTACGGTCGGCGCTCGCCCCGTTCTGCCCACCGCCGAGGAGTCACCGTGCCCATCAATCCTGATGCCATCGGATCGAAGTCCGAGCCGACCCGGAGGTCGTGGACCTCGAAGGACGCGCTGCTCTACGCGGTCGGTGTCGGCGCCGGCCAGGAGCCGCTCGAGGAGCTCGCCTACACCACCGAGAACTCTGCCGAGATCACCCAGCGAGTCCTGCCCACGATCGGGGTCATCCTCGGGATGGGCGGTGGCGCCATGGGCAAGATCGGTTCGTTCAACCCGGCCATGCTCGTCCACGGCGAGCAGGCCATCGAGCTGCCACCGTGAGATCCCGGTCGAGGGCGAGCTCGAGACGGTGAGCGAGATCATCGGCATCTACGACAAGGGCAAGGGTGCGGTGATCGTCAACGAGTCGGTGTCGACGCTCGTATCCGATGGCGATCCGCTGTTCACGACCACCATGTCGGTGTTCATCCGCGGCGAGGGCGACTTCGGCGGCGACCGCGGACCGTCGGGACCCAAGAACGTCCCGCCCGAGACCGATCCCGATCACTCGGTCTCCTACACGACCAGGCCCGACCAGGCGCTGATCTACCGCCTGTCGGGCGACCGCAACCCGCTGCACGCCGATCCGACGTTCGCCGCGATGGGCGGGTTCGATCGGCCGATCCTGCACGGCCTGTGCACCTACGGCTTCACCGGACGGGCGCTGCTCCATTCCTTGTGCGACGGCGACCCGGCCCGATTCCGCTCGATGGAGGGTCGATTCTCCTCGCCGGTCTTCCCCGGGGAGTCGCTCACGATCGACATGTGGGCCACGGGCGACGGTGAAGCCGTCTACCTCACGAAGGGCGGCGACGGTCGTACGGTGATCGACAGTGGAAGGTGCACCTTCGACACCTGACGGGTTCTGCTCGGGTCAGACGCGGCCGTAGTAGAAGCTGAGGTAGCTCTCGAGGGCTGCGAAGACGTCGGCGAAGTTGCGGGGATGGGCCTTCGTGGCGAACCCGAGCGACTTGAGTGACGAGTCGACCACCACCGAGGTGGCCGTCGAGTCCTCGGCGCCGATGTGGAGGGTCAGGACCTCACCGAAGGACCACCGCGACCAACCGCGTTCGGCCTCGATCACGCCTGCGGTCTCGTCGGCGGTCCGGAGGCGGAAGCCGTGGGTCGGCAGGGCGTTGATGCACGCTTCCACCACGACGGGATAGGGGTGGGCGAACCGCTTCGTCGATGATCGCGCCGCCATCAGAAGAGCTTCAGCATCGGGGACTCGATTCCACGCAGTTCGTCGTAGTCGACCTCGAGCCACTCGATGTCGCGGTCGGTGGCCAACGTGCGGGCCTGCGGCTTGATCTGCTGGGCGACGAACATGCCGCGTACGGGTCGGAGGAGGGGATCGCGATTGAGGAACTCGAGGTAGCGGGTGAGCTGCTCGACGCCGTCGATCTCGCCCCGTCGCTTGATCTCGACGGCCACGGTCGTCCCGTCGGCGTCCTTGCAGAGCAGATCGACCGGCCCGATGTCGGTGGGGTACTCGCGACGCACCAGGGTCATGCCTGCGGCGATGGCACCGGTCTTCTCGGCGAGCAGCGCCTGGAGATGGGCCTCCACGCCGTCCTTCTGGAGGCCCGGGTCCACGCCCAGCTCGTGGTTGGAGTCCGACACGATCTGGTCGATGGTGATGGTCAGCGTCTCGTCCTTGGGGTTGCGGACCACCCAGCGGAGCACCCCGTCGTCGCCGGTCTCCTCGGAGACGGTGTTCGGGGCGTTCATCCAGTTGAGGGGCTTGTACGCGCCCCCGTCGGCGTGGATGGCGACACAGCCGTCGGCCTTCACCATGATCAGGCGGGGCGCCATCGGCAGGTGGGCACTCAGGCGGCCGGCGTAGTCGACCTGGCAGTGAGCGACGACGAGGCGCATGAGGGGCCGAGCATAGGTCGGCCGGTTCGCCGGGCCAGAGCGGCCCGCTGCGACGGAGGAGCGGCAAGAGCGGGAGTTGCCGGGCCAGAGCGGCCCGCTGCGACGAGGAGCGGCAAGAGCGGGAGTTGCCGGGCCAGAGCGGCCCGCTGCGACGGAGGAGCGGCAAGAGCGGGAGTTGCCGGGCCAGAGCGGCCCGCTGCGACGGAGGAGCGGCAAGAGCGGGAGTTGCCGGGCCAGAGCGGCCCGTTGCGACGGAGGAGCGGCAGAGCGGGAGTTGCCGGGGAGCTGCGACACGTGGCCCTCTCCGCGCAGCTCCTCAGTCGGTGCTGCGCCCTTCGAGGCGGGTCCGGATGAGCTCTCGCCGCTCCTGGAGGTCGCGGTAGGTCAACGACTCGACGTCGTCGCCCAGCCCGAGGTTCTCCCTCACCACATCCGGGTCGTACTCGACGTCGCGCGGGTCGATGCCGATGTCGGCCGCGATGCGCTCGCCGTGGGTGGCGGCGAAGTGCATCGAGATGTTGCCGATCTCGGCGAGGAGGTCGAGGTCGGGCGCGAGGGTGGCGATCGCCCCGTCGAGGAAGACCATGTTCTTCACGAACAACATGAGTTCCTTGGGCATGCGTGCGCCATAGCCCAGCAGCGCCTTGACGGTTCGCTGGATCTCGTGCACGAGCTCGTCGCCGGTGAGCGTGGTCGGGTCGACCATCGGCCGGTCGAGCCCGAGGTCGGCGACCACGGCTTCGAGATCAGTGTCGAGGGGGAGGGCGCCGAGGTCGCGGAGGGCGCCGAGCTGACCGGTGACGTCGTTCATCGCCGCGCCCATGAGCAGCCGGAGGAACGCCAGTCGTCGCGTCTCGCCGAGCCGACCGGTGATGCCGAAGTCGAGGAGTGCCGTCGTGCCGTCGGTCCGGACGAACAGGTTCCCGCCGTGGAGGTCGCCGTGGAAGATGCCGTTGATCATGCACCCCTCCATGAACCCGATCATTCCGGTGCGGACGACCTCGACCGTGTCGACGCCGGCCGCATGCATACCCGCCACGTCGTCGAAGGCGAAGCCGTCGAGCCGTTCCATGACGAGCACTCTTCGGGTGACGAGTTCGGGGTGCGGGCGGGGGATGACGTAGTGGCGCTGATCGAGGTCGGCGAAACTCTTCGCGACGTCGAGCATGTTCTCGGCCTCCAGGCGGAAGTCGAGCTCCTCGGCGATGGTCTCGGCGAACAGTTCGACGAGGGCCGGCGGGTTGGCCAGGGCTGCGATCGGGATGCGGCCGACGAGGTGCGGGGCGAGCCACGCCAGCACGCGCAGGTCCTGGCGGACCAGGCGCGCCACACTCGGGCGCTGCACCTTCACCACGATCTCCTCGCCGGTGATGAGGGTGGCGCGGTGCACCTGAGCGATCGAGGCGGCCGCGAGCGGAACGTGGTCGAACGAGCTGAAGATGCCGTCGAGCGGCCTGCCCAGGTCTTCGGACACGACCCGCTCGACCGTGGAGAACGGCTCGGCCGGCACCTGGTCGCGACAGAGCTTGAACTCGTCGACGAGCTCGGCGGGGAAGATCCCCTCTCCCGAGGAGATGATCTGACCGAGCTTGATGTACGTCGGGCCGAGTCGCTCGGCGGCCTGGCGGAGCCGTCGGGAGATCCCGGCCCGTGACTCGGAGTCGCCCTTCGGTTTGTCGATGATGCGCCACAGGAGCAGCGCCAGCCCGAGATGGCGGATGACCACCAGCATGCGGAAGATGGGCGGCACTCGTGTGGGGCGGGTGAGGCTCGGAACCTCGGCTCGGACGTCGGACCGCACGCCGACGAGGGGGCGGCGCCAGCGAAGCGCATCGGGATCGACGATCCATGGCGCTTCGTGGCTGAACACACCGTGGACGAGGTCGGTCGGTGCAGCGGACATCGCTGGGAGTCTGTCATCACGTCCGCATCATCCCCACACCGCCGGCCCCCTCGATCGTCTGATCGGCGGGTGATCCCGGATCGGCGACCGCCGTCTCCTAGAGTCCAGAGGATGTCGGCCCGCAGACTGACGATCACGACGCTCGCGATCGCCCTCCTCGTCACGGTCGGCGTGGCCTTCACCGGCAACACCGGGGCGTCGTCGGGTTCCGCCGACCGCGAGCGCGTGGCGGCAGGCCCGCCCCTCCCGGCTCCCACGGCCGACCTCTTCCTCTACGCAGCCGGACCCCAGACCGACCAACTCTGGCGGGGCGTCGGCGGTGGTGGCTTCGACGTCTCGTCCACCAACATCGGCGGCGACTATCGGCCCATCCACGGGCCTGGGGTCGACTTCGACGGCGACGGCAACGACGACATCTTGTGGTACGCCCCCGGCGGAGCCGCCGACTACGTGTACTACGGCAACGGTGCCGGTGGCTTCGAGTCGGTTCGGGTGTCGATCAGCGGCACCTACCTCCCGGTGACGGCGGCCGACTGGGACGTCAACAACGACGGCACCACCGACCTCTACTGGTACAAGGCCGGCGTCGGTTCGGACTACCTGTGGCTCGGCCAGACCGATCGCACCTTCGACAGCATCCCCACCTCGCAGCCGGGTGACCTGATCCCGATCCCGGGCCGCTTCGACGGCACGGCGGGGGCCGATCTGTTCTGGTACGGCCCGGGCAGCGCGCCCGACCAGATCTGGTTGGGTCAGGCCGACGGCCGATTCCTTCCTGCGGCCGCCAACATCATCGGGGTCTACGAGCCGCTCGCGCCGGTGCAGTCCGACTTCACCGGCGACGGCTTCACCGACATCTTCTGGTACGCCGCCGGTTCGAGACCCGACTACCTGTGGGTATCCGACGGCGATGGGACCTTCACCTCGATCCAGCGCAACGTGAGCGGCTCCTACGATCCGTTCCTCGGTGACTTCGACGGCGACTTCCTCACCGACATCTTCTGGTATGCCGCCGGCCCGGCTCCGGACTACCAGTGGTTCCACGAGGTCGGCAACGGCTTCACGTCGCTGCGCCGCGACGTCGGCGGTGACTACGTGCCGATCGTCGGTCCGGGTTCGGACTACGACGGCTCGGGCACCGACGACATCGTCTGGTACCGCCCCGCCGGTGGCGCGGACTACCTGTGGCCGGGTCTGGGCAACCGGACCTTCGGCGACGTGCCGGTCGACATCGACGACCTCTATCTCCCGCTCCTCGGGCACTTCGACGACGGACCGGGGGGAGGCTGATGGACCCGGTCGCCCTCATCGCCGGACCGCTCCACCTCGTCGCGCTCGTGCTCGCCGTCAGCGGCGCGCACAAGCTGCTCGAACCCGAAGCGGCCTCGCGTGCGTTGGTCACCGCGGGTGTTCCCGGACCCCTGGCATCGGGCCGAGCGGTCGGGAGCGTCGAGATCGTGACCGGTGTCGGGCTGCTCGCCTTCGGCGGGTTGGCCGCGACGCTGGCCGTCGGCGCGATGTATGCGGGTTTCGCCGCGTTCCTCCTGGTGCTCCGCAGCCGCGACGGCGCGGTGCCCTGCGGGTGCTTCGGTGCGAGCGATGCGCCGCCCGGACCCGTCCATCTCGTCATCAACCTGCTCTGTGTGGCAGTCGCCGCCATCGCGGTGGCCACCGCGATGCCATCGCTCATCGACGTCGCGTCCGCCTCCGACACGGCGTCGATCGTCGGCTACGGCGCGCTCCTGCTCGCCGGCACCCTCGGGGTGTTCGCCGGCACCACCGTCGTCGAGGACATCCGTCGAACCACCGATCTCATGAAGGCCTGAGAAGACCGTGACCATCACCAGCACCCTCGCCGATCGCACCGCTCGCCTCCTCGGGCGCCGCAGCGACCGTCGGAGCTTCCTCGTCAAGGCGGCCGTTGCCAGCAGCGCCGCAGTCGTGGCCGGCAGGGAGTACGTCCTGAAGCCGGGAAGTGCCTATGCCGGCGTGTGCAACTGCCGAGGCCGCTCGTGCGACTGCGGGGCCTTGTGCTGCGACGGCTACACCGAGTTCTGTTGCGCCATCTACGGGTCGAACTCGTGCCCTCCGGGCACCCTGCTCGCCGGCTGGTGGAAGGTCGACAACTCGTCGTTCTGCAGCGGTGCGGCCCGGTACTACATGGACTGCAACCAGTCCGTCTCGTGCGGCTGCGGCAGCTCGGGGGTGTGTGCGGGTACCGCCACCTGCCAGTGCCGGAGCTGCGGCAACCGCAAGGACGGGTGCACCCAGTTCCGCTACGGCAACTGCAACAACCAGGTGCGGTGCGTCGGCCCCATCATGTGTCGGGTGGTCACGTGCACGAAGCCGTGGGAGATCGAGCCCACCTGCACCACGGCGACCCGCGTCGACAACAACACGCGCTTCCATCACCGTCCGTGCCTCGAACCGCCCCCGCCGCCGCACACTGGAACGCCCAAGGGCTCGATCACCTCGGTCACGGCGGTCACCGGTGGCTACCGCATCAGGGGTACCGCCGAGGACGGCGACTCGCCCACGCCGGTCAAGGTCCAGGTGTTCGTCGACCGGCAACCGGTGCAGAGCACGGCGACCTCGGCGTCGCACGCCTTCGACGTCACCATCCAGGTCCCGCCGGGCAAGCACGAGATCTGCGTCTACGCCCAGAACGTCGCCCCGGGCAACCCCAAGCTGCTCGGCTGCGTCACCCGCTCACGATGAACGCCCTCGTGGTGCTCCTCGCTGTGGTGGTGACGATCTTGACCGTCCTCGTGATCGGGCTGCTGCGGAGTCACGCCGAGATCCTCCGAGGCCTGCACGACGCCGGCGTCCGGCTCGATCCTGATCAGCCCAACGAACGCCAGGTCCACTACACCACGAGCGACACCGCTCCTGAGATCCGCACCCGCGACGGCGTGCCCGAACCACGCGATGTGCCGTCCGGCCAGCGGGCGATGGACATCGTCGGGCTGACGCCCCACGGAGGCACCAAGTCGGTGGCGGTGGCCCGCACCGACCACCGAACCCTGTTGGCCTTCCTCACCACCGGGTGCGCCACGTGCGCCGGCTTCTGGCAGGCGTTCGGCGAAGGCGTCGAACTGCCGCCCAACACCCGACTCGTCGTCGTCACCCAGGGCACCGAGACCGAGAGCCCGGCCGAGGTCGCGGCGCTCGCCCCGGCCGACGTCACGGTCGTGATGTCGACCGAGACCTGGGACAGCTACGCCGTTCCGGTGGCCCCGTACTTCGTGCTGGCCGATGGGGTGGCAGGGACCGTCATCGGGGAAGGCGCCGCCGCCACCTGGGAGCGGGTCGTCGCCCTGCTGGGCAAGGCGGTGGCCGATTCGGGGCACGAGACGACCTACTCGCGCCGCGAGATCCTGTCGGGCCGTGAGCGGCGCGACCGGGTCGATCGCGAGTTGATGGACGCCGGGCTGCGTCCGGGCGATCCCCGGCTGTACCACGACACGCTCCCGGTCGAGGAAGACTCCACGTGAGCCCGAGATCATGAGCGCCGCAGTCCTGGCCGGCGGCATGGTGGCGGCCGTCGTCGGCGCCATCCGGTCGACCTGGTCGCCCTGAGGAGAGTCGATGCTGTCGAGCATCCACCCGCTCGGTGAGCGGGCCAAGGACAACTCGTTCGCCCTGACCGCCACGTCGTTCGTGGTCGGGTCGCTGGTCGGGGGCGTGCTCGTCGGCGCGGTCGCGGCGGCGGGCGCCGCCCTCATCGGTCTCGTCATCACGCCCACCGTCGCCGCCGTCGTCTTCGCCGTGCTGGCCGTGGCTGCGGCCGTCGCCGAGTGGCGCGGCGTCCGCCTGCCGTCATGGCGACGTCAGGTGAGCGAGGACTGGCTCACGACCTACCGAGGGTGGGTCTACGGCGCCGGGTTCGGGTTCCAGCTCGGTGCCGGGGTGCTGACCATCATCACCAGCGCCGCGGTGCCGCTCGCCCTGGCCGCCGCGCTGCTCACGGGCAACCCGGCCGCAGCGGTGCTGATCTGCGCGACCTTCGGTCTTGCCCGCGGGTTGTCGATCCTGGCGGCGGCCCGGATCGAGACCTCCGACGACCTCTTTCGCTTCCATCGGCGGCTGCAGGCAACCGCCGGCCCCGTTCGCACGGTCGCCGGCTCGGTGCTCGCCATCACCGGCCTCGTCGTCGTCGTCACTGTTTCGTTCCCGTAGGAGACCCGAGAGCCATGAGAGTCGAATCGAACGGCATCAGCGCCGAACTCCCCGACGGTTGGGAGGCCGAGATCATCGTGCGGCCCGAGAGCGAGGAGGAGGCTGCGCGATCCACGGGCGAACAGACCACCCAACCGGTCGCCCACATCGCCAACTTCCCGCTTCCGCCCGAGCGGGGTGACTTCGGGAGCAACGCCGTCGAGATCATGACGCCCGACGATCTGCTCGTCTGTCTGCTCGAGTACGACCGTGCCTCTGCCGACACCGTGCTGTTCGAACGTGAGGGTGTCCCGGTGCTGACCGCCGAGGCGTTCTCGCCCGAGTCGATGCAACGAGCGCTGCCGGGCCAGAGCGGTGTCCAGGAGTTCTTCAGCGTCGAGGGCCGGGCCTTCTGCCTCTATGTCGTGCTCGGCAGCCACGCCCGGCGACGGGCCAGCGTCGACCTCGTCAACGCCCTCCTCGCCGACCTGGTGATCGCCCCGATCGAGTAGCCGAGAGCCCGGCCGTCAGAACTCGGGTGGTCGCTTCTCGGCCAACGCCGTGGCGCCTTCGACGAAGTCGGGCTCGGTGGTCATCCGTTCGAGCAGTTCGACCGACCTGGCCACCGAGGTGCCGAGGTCGTCGTGGAGGTCGGCGTAGAGCTGTGCCTTCGTCTCGCGGAGGGACCCGGGTGAGACGTGGCGGGCGAGGTTGCCGGCGTAGGCACGAACGGTCGCGTCGAGGTCTTCGTCGGGCACCACTTCGTTGACCAGACCCATGCGAGCGGCCTCGTCGGCGTCGACGAGCCGGCCCGACAGCAGCAGGTCGGCGGCGCGGCCGACGCCGACGAGGCGCGGGAGCAGCCACGAGAGGCCGTACTCGGCCGGGAGACCGAGTTTCGGCGCGGCGGTGGTGAACTTCGCCGACCCGCTCGCGAAGCGGAGGTCGGCGAAGCAGGCGATCACCAGGCCGACGCCGGCAGCCGGTCCGTTGACGGCGGCGAGGATCGGCTTCGTCATGCCGAACTGGAACGCGAAGGGGTGGTCGAATTCGGGCCGCACGCCGTAGCCCGGCTGGGCGAGAGGCTCGGTCACTCCGTCGTCGTAGCCGCCCTTTGCGACGTGGCCTTCGAGCGCCTCGGCGTCCGCACCGGAGCAGAAGCCCCGCCCCTCGCCGGTCACGATCACGACCCGAACCGATGGGTCGGACTCGGCCTGGTCGAGGATCCAGCGGTACTCGGTGTGCATGCGGCCCGTCCAGGCGTTGAGCCGGTGCGGCCGACGCAAGGTGAGGGTGGCCACCCGCTCCTCGACGACGTAGGAGGTGACCTTCAAGTCCATCAGGCCGCCCAAGAAGCGGTTCTGGTGCACACATGTTGTTGCAGGCAACAACATGTGTGCACCAGTACCGGAATGGGTGGGGTCATGCCGAGAACGACTGGAGACCCTCGAGCACCGGATCGGCCAGCTGCGGTTGGCAGATGAGCAGGTCAGGCAGGTACGGGTCGGCGTTGTTGTAGACGAGCGGCGCCCCGTCGAGCCGGCTCACGTGCAACCCGGCGGCTGCGGCCACCGCGACCGGCGCGCACGAGTCCCACTCGTACTGGCCGCCCGAGTGGGCGTAGATGTCGGCCTCGCCTCGGACGACGGCCATCGCCTTGGCTCCGGCCGATCCCATCGGAACCAGTTCGCCGTCGAGCACATCGGCCAGGTGCTCGGCCTCGGCCGGTGGGCGGGTCCGGCTGACCAGCAGCCGCGGGCGAGCCGGCGCCGGAGGGGGAGGCGCGGGCGCCTCGGCGGTCGACAGGGTGAGCCCCATGCCCGGCAGAGCGACGGCGCCGCAGACCGCCTCGCCGCCGATGACCAGGGCGACGTGGACGGCCCAGTCGGTTCGGGGCACCTCGGAGAACTCGCGGGTGCCGTCGAGCGGGTCGACGATCCAGGTCCGGTCGGATTCGAGCCGGGCGAGGTCGTTGACCCCTTCTTCGCTGAGCACCGCATCGGCGGGACGTTCGGCGGCCAGCCGCTCCATCAACCAGACGTGGGACTTCTCGTCGCCGGCATCCTTGAGTTCCTTGCCGTCGACGCCCTGGGCGGTGAGGTCGGCTCGCAGGGCCACCAGGAGGTCGCCGGCACCGGTGGCGAGGTCGGCGGCGAGACGATGATCATCGGGGGTCGGTTCGGTCACGGCCCCTTGCTACCAGGCAGGCTGCGGCGGCGAAGGTTTCTCGGTGAGGCGGCGCAGCATTAGCCTCACTGACTTCATGGCGTACGAACTCCCACACCTTCGCGAACTCGAAGCCGAGGCCATTCACATCATGCGCGAGGTGGCCGCCGAGTTCGAGCGGCCGGTGATGCTCTTCTCGGGGGGCAAGGACTCGATCGTCATGCTCCACCTGGCGGTGAAGGCGTTCTTCCCGGCCAAGGTGCCCTTCCCCGTGATGCACATCGACACCGGCCACAACTTTCCCGAGACCATCGAGTTCCGCGACCGGCGACTCGCCGAGGTCGGCGCCCGGTTGGTGATCGCATCGGTGCAGGAGTCGATCGACAAGGGACGGGTCGTCGAGGAGACCGGTCCCAAGGCGTCCCGCAACCGGCTGCAGACGACGACGCTCCTCGACGCCATCGCCGAACACCGCTTCGACGCCCTGTTCGGCGGCGCTCGTCGTGACGAGGAGAAGGCCCGAGCGAAGGAACGGGTCTTCAGCTTCCGCGACGAGTTCGGGCAGTGGGACCCCAAGGCCCAACGGCCCGAACTGTGGAACATCTACAACGGCAGGGTCCGCCAGGACGAGCACATCCGCGTCTTCCCCATCAGCAACTGGACCGAACTCGACATCTGGCAGTACATCGACGAGGAGAACATCGAGATCCCGTCGCTGTACTTCAGCCACGAGCGAGAGGTCTTCGAGCGTGACGGCATGCTGCTCGCGGTGAGCGAGTTCGTGACCCTGCTCGACGACGAGGAGGCGTTCACCGAGACCGTCCGCTACCGGACGATCGGCGATGCCAGCTGCACCGGGGCCGTCGAGTCCGGAGCGGCCACCATCGCCAGCATCATCGAAGAGGTGGCCGCCACCCGGATCACCGAACGAGGCGCCACCCGAGCCGACGACCGCGTGTCCGAGGCAGCCATGGAAGACCGCAAGCGAGAAGGATATTTCTAGAAGATGGCCGAACTCCTGAGATTCGCGACCGCCGGGTCGGTCGACGATGGGAAGTCGACCCTGATCGGACGCCTGCTCTACGACAGCAAGGCGATCTTCGAGGATCAGCTCGAGGCCGTGCAGAAGACCTCCAACGAGCGAGGTGACGAGCACACCGACCTCGCGCTGCTGACCGACGGCCTCCGGGCCGAGCGCGAACAGGGCATCACCATCGACGTGGCCTATCGCTACTTCGCGACGCCGAAGCGCAAGTTCATCATCGCCGACACCCCCGGCCACATCCAGTACACACGCAACATGGTCACCGGCGCCTCGACCGCCGACCTGGCCCTGGTCCTGCTCGACGCCCGAAACGGCATCGTCGAGCAGTCGCGGCGCCATGCCTTCCTGGCCAGCCTCCTGCGCATCCCCCACCTCGTGCGTGTGCATCAACAAGATGGACCTCGTCGACTACGACGAGGACCGCTTCGAGGAGCTCAAGGAGGAGTTCCGCGACTTCGCCATGAAGCTCGATGTCACCGACCTCACGTTCGTGCCGATCTCGGCCCTGCACGGCGACAACGTCGTCGATCGCTCCACCAACATGGACTGGTACGAAGGCTCGTCGCTGCTCCACCACCTCGAAGAGGTGCACATCGCCAGCGATCGCAACCTCATCGACGCCCGCTTCCCTGTCCAGTACGTCATCCGGCCGCAGAGCCAGACCGATGCCGAACTGCACGACTACCGCGGCTACGCCGGGACGGTGTCGGGCGGGGTGTTCAAGCCGGGCGACGAGGTCGTCGTCCTGCCGTCCGGCTTCAACTCGAAGGTCAAGTCGATCGACACGCTCGACGGTTCCGTCGACGAGGCGTTCGCGCCGATGGCCGTGACGATGACGCTGACCGACGACATCGACATCAGCCGCGGCGACATGATCTGCCGTGTCCAGAACCAGTCGACGGTCAGTCAGGACATCGACGCCATGGTGTGCTGGATGACCGAGCGATCCGATCTCGTCGCCGGGACGAAGCTCGGCATCAAACACACCTCACGATGGGCCCGTGCGCTCGTCAAGGAGGTGCAGTACGAACTGAACGTCAACACGCTGCACCGCGAGGAGAACGCCCACACGCTGGCGCTCAACCAGATCGGCCGGGTGCAGCTCAGGACGACCCAGCCGCTGTTCTTCGACGAGTACCGGCGGAACCGCTCGACGGGCAGCTTCATCCTCGTCGACGAGACCACCAATGCCACGGTGGGCGCGGGGATGATCCTCGGCTCCTCGTCCTGATCGGCCCGATGTGAGCGGTCGGGTGACCCCGAACGTCGTCTGGCACCCCAGCGCGGTCGGCCGGTCCGAACGCCTGTCTTCGGGCCTCACCATCTGGTTCACCGGGCTCTCGGGCTCGGGAAAGTCGACGGTCGCGGCCGAGACCGAGCGCCACTTGCTCGCGTCGGGGCGTCCGGCTTACCTCCTCGACGGCGACAACCTCCGGCACGGACTCAACGGCGACCTCGGCTTCAGCGCCGACGATCGATCCGAGAACGTCAGGCGGGTCGGCGAGGTGGCTCGGCTCTTCGCCGATGCGGGCCTCGTCTCGCTGGTTCCGGTCATCAGCCCCTACGTCGCCGATCGCGACCGTGTGCGAGAAGCCCACCAACTCGCCGACCTCCGGCTCATCGAGGTGTTCGTCGACACGCCCATCGAGCTGTGCGAGCAGCGGGACCCCAAGGGCCTCTACGCGAAGGCGTGGGCGGAGAGCTCACGGGCTTCACCGGGATCGACGACCCCTACGAAGCGCCGGTGGATCCCGAGGTGCGTCTGACCCCCGACATGGGCGACGCCGCTGCCATGGCCGCCGTCGTGATCGCCGCGCTCGATGGCGTCTCGTCGCCGTTCAGCGTTTCGTTTCATGTCCTCCCGAGCGACTCTATAGCCAGGCCGTGCGCCTGCCGTGATCATCGGTGCCCTCGTCGTGCTGCTCACCGGCGACGATCCATCGATCGAGGAGATGCCGCTGGGCGACAGCCACCTCACCACGGCCTGAGCCGACCCGGCCACCTGATCGCCTCGAGGTGAACTGTTCCCGCCTGCATTCGCCGAGGCCGTCGCCGTCGCTGAACGTCGCCGAGTTCGAACTCACCGATCGCCTCAGGGCTCCAAGCCACCGGGCCTCCACGTGGCCGAGCGGCCGGACAGGGGCGGTTGCTGGCCGGGCAGACAGGTGGTCGAATCGCCGACATCGGCGGCGAGACCGACCCCGACGGCGAGCGGGGCCTGCTCGGCATGGCGTTCTCCCCAGACCGGGACTTCCTGTACCTGCACTTCACCGACGACCAGGGAACCAGTCAGATCGACGAGTTCGAACTCGGTCCCGATGGGCGGCCGACGAGAGCACTCGCCGGAACCTGCTCTCGGTCGAACAGCCCTTCGCCAACCACAACGGCGGCCACATCGCCTTCGGTCCCGACGGCTTCCTCTACGTGGCGCTCGGCGACGGCGGTTCGGGCGGCGATCCCGAGGAGAACGGTCAGGATCCCAACACCCTGCTCGGATCGATCCTGCGCATCGATCCGTCCGACACCAGCGACGGTCCATACGCGATCCCGGCCGACAACCCCTTCGCAGACGGCGTCGACGGAGCACCCGAGGTGTTCGTGTTCGGTCTGCGCAACCCGTGGCGTTTCGACTTCGACGACGAGACGGGCGATCTGTGGATCGGCGACGTCGGACAGAACGAGTTCGAGGAGATCGACTACCTGCTGCAGGCCTGACTCAGGCCGCGCGAACCTCGCTGGAACGTCTTCGAGGCGCTCGCTCGGTCTTCGACGGTCCGCTGATCGAGGACACCGGACCCCCGAGGTGCGTCTGACCCCCGACATGGCGACGCCGCTGCCATGGCCGCCGTCGTGATCGCCGCGCTCTGATGGGCGTCCGTCGCCGTTAGCGTTTCGTCTCTCATGTCCTCCCGAGGAAACCTCATAGCCGGCGTCGTGTGCGCTGCGGTGATCATCGGTGCCCTCGTCGTGCTGCTGACCGGCGACGATCCATCGATCGAGGAGACCCGCCTGGGCGAGGCAGCCACCTCGACCACGGCCGAGCCGACCCCGGCCACCGATCCGCCCGAGGCGAACGTCGCCGCGCCCGATCTCGCCGAGGCCGACGTCGCCGCTCGAGGAGGTCGCCGAGTTCGATCAACCGATCGCCTCAGGGCTCCGAGCCGACGAGCCGGGCCTCTACGTGGCCGAGCGGGCCGGACAGGTGTGGTTGCTGCGGGCCGGGGAGAAGGTGGGTCCGATCGCCGACATCGGCGGCGAGACCGACCCCGACGGCGAGCGGGGCCTGCTCGGCATGGCGTTCTCCCCAGACGGGGACTTCCTGTACCTGCACTTCACCGACGACCAGGGAACCAGTCAGATCGACGAGTTCGAACTCGGTCCCGATGGGGTGGCCGACGAGAGCACTCGCCGGAACCTGCTCTCGGTCGAACAGCCCTTCGCCAACCACAACGGCGGTCACATCGCCTTCGGTCCCGACGGCTTCCTCTACGTGGCGCTCGGCGACGGCGGTTCGGGCGGCGATCCCGAGGAGAACGGTCAGGATCCCAACACCCTGCTCGGATCGATCCTGCGCATCGATCCGTCCGACACCAGCGACGGTCCGTACGCGATCCCGGCCGACAACCCCTTCGCAGACGGCGTCGACGGAGCACCCGAGGTGTTCGTGTTCGGTCTGCGCAACCCGTGGCGTTTCGACTTCGACGACGAGACGGGCGATCTGTGGATCGGCGACGTCGGACAGAACGAGTTCGAGGAGATCGACTACCTGCCGGCAGGCCCGACCCAGGCCGGCGCCAACCTCGGCTGGAACGTCTTCGAGGCGTCGTCGGTCTTCGACGGTCCGCCGATCGAGGACACCGTTCTTCCGGTGTTCGAGTACGGCCGTGACGAGGGACAGTCGGTCACCGGTGGTGTGGTCTACCGGGGCGAGGCGATCCGCGATCTCGTGGGTGCCTATCTGTTCGCCGACTTCAACCAGGGCGAGGTGCGGGCCCTGACGCTCGACCTCGAGAACTGCGACGAGCCGTGCGTGGCGCCGCCGGTCGACGTCGAGCGCAGTCTGGGCGTGTCGGTGTCGAACCCCGCCCACTTCGCCGAGGACCTCGACGGCGAGGTCTACGTCTTCAGCCTCGACGGCACGGTCGCACAACTCGTCCCTGCCTGAGGGCAGCCATCGTGGCGCTCTTGGCCTCGGGCTGGAATCGCGCGCCGCAGCGTGGTTCCTCTCCGGCGGGCACTCGACGGTGAACGTGGGAGGAGGTGGGCTCTTCCGGGCCACGCGGCGCGATCAGGGGGACCGGGTGCTCATTTCGATGGCCCAGGAGCAGCGTCTCAGTCCGGTCTGAGCCGTTCTGCGAGAATGCCGCTGTGATCGTTGGCTGCCCAGCAGAAGTCAAGAGCAACGAGCATCGGGTGGGACTGACCCCTGAGAGCGTCGGCGAGTTGACGGCCCATGGCCACGAGGTCCTGATCGAGGCCGGTGCCGGCCGAGGCGTCGGCGCGGCCGACGAGGACTACGTGCGAGTCGGCGCCCGTGTGGTCGATTCGACCGAGGCGCTCTGGGCCGCGGCGGATCTGGTGGTCAAGGTCAAGGAGCCCCAGGCCCGCGAACGAGCCATGCTCCGATCGGGGCAGACGCTCTTCACCTACCTGCACCTCGCTCCTGACCCCGAGCAGGTGGCCGACCTCGTTGCCAGCGGAGCGACCTGCATTGCCTATGAGACCGTGACCGATGAGCTCGGGCGGCTCCCGCTGCTGGCACCGATGTCGCAAGTGGCCGGGCGGATGTCGATCCAGGCCGGGGCCCATGCGCTCGAGCGCGCCCAGGGGGGCGCCGGTGTGCTCCTCGGCGGTGTGCCCGGGGTGCATTCGGGCGAGGTCGTGGTGATCGGTGGGGGAATGGTCGGCGAGAACGCGGTCGAGATGGCGGTGGGCATCGGTGCCTCGGTCACCGTGCTCGACCGCGACGTTGCGGTGCTGGGTCGCCTGAGCCGCCGATTCGGTTCCGGCATCGAGACGGTGTACTCCACGCGTGCCGCGCTCGAAGATCTCGTCCTGGGTGCCGATCTGGTGATCGGTGCGGTGCTCGTCGCAGGGGCACGGGCCCCTCGTCTGCTGAGTGCCGACCTGGTGACGCGCATGCGTCCCGGATCGGTCTTGGTCGACGTCGCCATCGACCAAGGCGGTTGCTTCGAGACATCTCGGCCGACGACCCTCGACGACCCGACGTACGTGGTCGATGGTGTCGTCCACTACTGCGTCACCAACATGCCAGGAGCCGTCCCTCGAACGTCAACCTACGCGCTGAACAACGCGACGCTGCCGTTCGTCCTCACCCTGGCCGACCGCGGGATACTGCCGGCGCTGCGAGACGATGCGCACCTCCGGAACGGGCTGAACGTGCACGCGGGCCGGGTGACCGAAGCCCACGTGGCCGATGCGACCGGCCATGAGTTCGTGCATCCGGACCTGGCGTTGGCCGACGCTCAGGATCCCGAACCGCCGAGACTACGCTGACGGAATGAACGAGTTGGTGTGGGTCGACGACGTGACCTGTCGCGTCGGAGACACCCACTCCTGCAAGGATCCCGCCCAGAACGGGTCGGTCCCCGGCCGATTCGTCGTGCTCGAGGCGGTTCGGCTGCCGTCGTGAGCGGTCCGCTCGGCTACGACGGGTGGTGTCCGATCTGCGGGTGGGTTGGACGTTTCACCCTCGAAGGGCCCGCCGAGCGGGCGCCTCGCGACTTCCGGTGTTCGGGCTGTCGGGCGACGGTCGTGTTCCAGGACGAGGCCGCGGCAATACTCGATGAGTTCGAGCAGGGCAGGATGCTCACGCTCGACGCGCTGATCACCGAGCCCGACTTCGCCGAACTCGGGGTGCTGCACATCGGGCGCACCGGTCCCGTGCGGAATCGGCTGAAGCTTCTCCGCGACTACCAGGAGACGGTGTTCGATCCTGAGGTGCCGCTGGGCCAGACGATGGCCGAGCAGCCGCAGCTCTCCAATCAGGACCACCAGAGGCTCACCTTCGAAGATGGCCGATTCGACCTCGCGGTCAGCAGTCACGTGCTCGAGCACGTACCGGACTGGCGAGCGGCTCTCGGGGAGGCGTTCCGCGTTCTCCGCGCCGGGGGCCGTTACATCTTCTCGATACCGGGGCGTCGACTCGCGCCGGTTTCTACCGAGCGAGCTGCCGTGGTCAACGGCGAGATCGTCCATCGGCACGAGGCCCGCTATCACAACTCGCCCGAGGGCGACCCGGCCCTCGTGTTCACGGACTTCGGTCGCGACCTCGTGGGTGTGATGCAGGAGATCGGATTCGTCGTCAGCCTGCGTCGTCCGCACCGGGTGATTCAGGCAGCCGCGGTGAACTTCGTCGTCGTGGGCGCCCGCCCGCATGGGAACTGATCAGTTCGATCCGGACGGTCCGTGTTCGGTCCGTGCCCACTGCAGGGAGTGCTCGAGCGAGTCCAATGCCGGCTCGTGCAGCCGGCCGAAGTACGACGTGTCACGCACCAGCGGGGTGAAGCCGGCCCCCCGGAGCTTCTTGTACTCTTCGCGGGCAGCGCGACGATCTCCCTGGCCAGACGTGAACGCACCGCCGTGGTATTGGTGGAACGTCCCCTCGCCCAGGAGGACGACGAGGTCGCTCCCGTCGAGGAGGCAGGCTCGCCGATAGAGGTCATGATTGACCAGACCGCCACCGGGGAGTGCGAAGGCCTCGTCGAGTCCACCGAGCTCGGACCACATGCTCCTCGGAAGGAACATGGCGTTGCTCTCGCCCAGCGGGCCGAAGTAGCCGCGGCGAGACGAGGCGGCGAGGGTGCTGATGCGAAAGAGGCGATAGCCGTCCTCGGTCCAGTCGGCCGACTCGAGCAGCTCGTCCTCCCGCGCCTGGTCGTAGCCGTGCTCCGCGGCCTCCATGTGGACGTGGTTGCCGAGATGCCACCCGAGCGTGGCGACGATCGGTCGATCCGACAGCCACGCGGCCTGTCGCGCCGTGGACAACAGACCGGGCGAGGAGATTCGGGCGCCGTCGATCAACAGGCCGACGAGATCTCCGCTCGCCATCTCGATGCCCCGATTCGCGGCGCGCGCCGGTGAGGCCGGCGCGTTCTCGACACGCAGCGAATGGAGGGGACCCTGGATCACGCGCAACGCTGCCGGATCGATCGGATGGGGGCTCCCGTTGTCGACGACGATCACTTCGATGTCGTCGGTGTCGATGCCCTGCTGGTACTGCGATGACAACGAGTAGAGCGTCCGCGGCAGTTCACGGGCCATGTCGTAGGCGACCACGACGACGGTGATCGCAGGGTTCGCTGCCACACCCCGCAGACTAGGAGGGCGAGCGGATCGGCGCCGTCGCGAAGCAGGTGCCGTGCTCGGCCGGGGCCCGAGCGGCCCGCCGCGACGAAGGAGCGGCAAGAGCGGGAGTTGCGGGGAGCTGCGACACTTGGCCCTATCCGCGCAGCTCCTAGGTCGAACGAACTCGGCCGCTAGATTGGCAGCTGATGAAGATCTTCTGCATCGGGCTCAACAAAACGGGGACGTCGTCGTTGCACCGCGCCCTCCAGGACCTCGGGTTCACGAGCCAGCACTTCGGTGGCCCACCGATCCGCAAGGCGGTCGAGCGTGCCATCGCCGAGGACAAGCCGCTGCTCACGTATCTCCCCGAAGCCGATGCGTACTCCGACATCCAGCGGCTGAGCGTCAACTTCGAGCGGCTCGATCGCGAGTACCCCGGGAGCAAGTTCATCCTCACCACCAGGCCGATCGACGGGTGGATCGACAGCCGCCGACGCCACGTCGAGCGCAACCGCGCCGCGAAGGCCCGGGGCGAATACGACGGCACGTTCCTCGAGATCGAACCCGAGCGGTGGCGCGAGTTGTTCGAGCAACACCACCGCAAGGTCGTCGAGTACTTCGCAGGTCGCGACGACTTCATCGAGTTCCGGGTCACCGATGGCGACGGCTACGACAAGCTCTGTCCGTTCCTGGGGGTCAAGCAACCACGCAGCGAGTTCCCGTGGCGCAACCGAGACGTCGAGGTCGAACGCTGAGCTGAGCCCTAGCGGCGGTCGACGACTCCGGCGGCCTCGTCCAGGAGGCACATTGTCTTCTCGATGCGGGTCTCCCATGAGTGCCGGTGCAGGAGTTCCTGGTCGACGGGCTGAGGCCCGGACCGGAGGTGGCTCTCGATCGCGTCGATGAACTCGTCGGTTCCCTCGGCGATGGTGATGACGTGTTCGAGCTCGCCGAGGTTGGCGATGGGCGTCGAGACCACCGGGACACCGGCGGCCAGGTACACGAACGCCTTGAGCGGGTTCATCGATCGGGTCATCTCGTTGTCGACGTGGGGGATCAGGGCGACATCGAAGTGGCGGACGAGATCCTTGACCTGTTCGTAGGGCTTGACCCCCAGGAAGTGGATGTTCTCGTGCTCGTCGAGACGCAGGACCGACTGGTCACGGTGGGCCGACCCGACGAGGACGAGGGTCCAGTCGGGTCGAGCGGTGGCGAGCGCGTCGAGGAGATCGATGTCGATCCGATCCGAGAGGTTGCCGACATAGCCGATCAGCGGCCCGGCCGTGGTCGGGAGGTCGTCGGGTCGCGGCGGTCTCGGCCCGGGCTCGGGCAGTTCGCAGCCGTTGGGGATGACGTGGACCTCCGGAGCGAAGGCCGACATGGCTTCCGCGACGGGTTCGCAGTTCGCCAGCACGAGGTCGCTCCGGCGAAGCAGCTCGCCGTAGTTGTCCGACGCGGCCGCGTGCTTGGGGTCGTCGGGGTCGTACCAGGTCCGGTTGTCGTCGACCACGTCGGCGACGACGACATCGGGTCGAAGCGCATCGGCGATGGCGGCGAAGTCCTCATTGGTCGGATAGACCCAGAACACGGTGAGGCGGCTCCCGATGCCCGCTTCCGCGAGCACCTTGGTGACGTAGGCCGGGTACGCAGAGCGTCGCGGTAGACGCAGGCGGCCCGACCGGCGGCCCCGGTGGAGGAAGGTGCGACGAATGAGGCCCGGTTCGTCCCGACGGTGGACGAGGCGCTGGACGGTCTGACGCACGATCCAGCGCCGCTGGTCGGAGGCGTCGGAACCGGCGCGGTAGGCCTCGACGAGCCGTTCGGGGCTGATCGGATTGTCGAAATGGACGATGTTCGCGAAGCGGCCCGAGCGCCGCAGGTACTCGACGAACATGTCCTGTCGTCTGCCGTAGAGCCCCGAGTCGTTCTGCTTCCAGAAGACGACCAGGTCGTAGGTCTCGTCCGGTTCGGCGTCCCAGCGCCGCGACCCCCGTCGATGCTCGGTCGGCCGTCGGCGCGGCGTGTCGGGCGCGGGAGGTCGGAGACCGAGCGGCGCCCGGATCAACAAATCGAGCTTGACCGACGGCGGCGGCGGGTCGGCCATCAGCTCGCGGAAGGCGGGCTCGAGACGAGCCGAGACGGCGTCGTAGGAGAGCTCGGCGAGGAAGTGGGCGCGCCCGCGCTCTGCTCGCTCGCGAGCGCCCTCGGGGTCGTCGAAGACGCGTGCGATCCGCTCGTGGAGTGGTTCGCCCGGGTCGGTCACCTCCAGCAGATCAGCGTCGACGAGCGGCTGGATCGGCGGAACCGAGTTCACGAGACAGGGCACGGCCATCGCGAGCGCGTCGGTGATCTTGGCGGGGAGCTGGTATCGCGACACCGGGTGTGAAGGATCCTGGAGGACACACGACAGATCGGCGGCGTGGACGATCGGTGCAAGCTCCGAGAACCGGCGGGGAGGGATGGGCACGATCCACCGCGCGCGATCGCCGATCGCGTTGCGCAGATCCTCGAGCTCACGGGTGGCGAACAAGGCGAGCCGGTAGCGGTCGTCGCCCAAGGTCTCGAGGGCGTCGAGGATGTCGAGGACTCCCTTGTGGGCACGGGGCGTGCCGCCGAAGAGAAGCAACCTGGTGTCGTCCCCGACACCGAGGCGGCTGCGCATCGCCCGCCGGTCGTAGCGACTCGGATCGAACACCGTCTCGTCCCTGGCATGAGGCACGAGCGTTCCGCCGTACCGCTCGGCAAGGGCCGGATTCGAGACGGTCAACAGGTCCGCTTCTCCCACCAGCGGGTCGCAGGCGAGCGTCCACGCCCGCTCGAAGGGCAGGAGCCGCTCGGTCGGGTCGAGCTGGGCGACCTCGTCGAGCGTGAGCCCGTGGCCGGCGTCGAAGAACGACAGCTCGTGATCGTCGATGTCGAGCACCAACGGCCGGTTCTGCGCCCGCTTCGCCATGACTCCGAGCCCGAGCGACGGGAACCGTGGCTTCGACACCCAGATCACGTCGGCATCGATGAGTTGGGCGACTTCGGTCATCGATGCCTGGTGAGCCGGGAACTCGTCGCCATCGAAGAAGTGGATCGGAATCGGGGTGCCGCGCAACGGCGGCCAGATGCGCTTCCCGTACCGTGCGAACTGGGTTCCCCAGATCTCGACGTCGAACCGTCGGCTCATCATCTCGGCCATGGTGAAGGCCCGCCCGAGGGGGTTGTGGCCCACGTCCCAGCTGATCACCGCGAGCTTCGGTCGATCCGTCGGTTCGACGGCGGGACCGACGTGGCGGATCGTGAGCCCGCTCGGGAGGTCTTCCACCTCGGTCGCCTCCGAGCCGATGTCGGCCAGCGTCTTCGAGACCTCGGCAAGTCGGTCGATGTCGTCGCCGGTCCGCGCCCGGATGCGGTCGATGGGGCCCGATGGGGTCCTCGTGAGTCGGGGGTCGATCCGCTGTCGCAACGAGATCGCGTCCTGGGCGAGATGCCACGCGCGTGATCGTTCCACTGCGGCCAACCCCGAGTCGGAGATCTCGAGATTGGCGACCGTCGCATCCACTCGGTCACGGAGCCGGCGCGCTTCGTCGGCGACGGCAGCAGCCTGGGTGGTCCTGTCCTTCAGCTCCGCCCCGAGACTTCCAGTCTCGCTCGGAGGTCTTGGGTCGCCTCCAGGGCACGGAGCGCGTCGACGGCGCCGGCCGACAGCGACGGAAGCGAGCGGCTGAACTCCTCGAGCAGGCCGGCATCTGCGGCGTCGGCCAGCGCTCGCTGGGCTTCGTTCAGCAGGCCCCGTCGGTCCGCGGCCTCACGGCGGTTGCGATGGAGCTCAGGATCGATGAACTCGGCGATCTCGGTGTCCGCCGGCACCGTCAGGCCACCCACCCCCTGCTCGCCGAGCCACGCGATCAAGTCAGCGAGTTGCTGGCGCGGGTCGGCCATGATGTCTGCGTAGTTGAGATGAACCCGTGGGCAGCCGTGGGATGACCGCAACGCGGCAAGGGTGTACTGCTCCCACAGCGCGAGCCCGGCGGCGAGGGGGAAGCCGTTGCGGCGCGCCACCGACGCTGCCACCTCGACCGGCTCTCGGTGCACGTGCACGCAGATCGGTGCCTCGAGCGTTTCCAAGAGCACGGGTAGCAGCAGGCACAGGCGCGGCTCCTTGACGACCCACGGAGCGTGGTGGTCGAGGTCGCCGACGATGCCTGCGAACGTCGATCGGTGGCGTTCCGCGACGTCGACCGGAATGCCCGAGAGGTCGAAGTCCGCGGTCCGCCACCAGTCGAACCCTGAATCCAGGAGGAGCCCGTCGCAGACGTCTCGGACGTCGCGACGCTCCCAGAAGCCCTTCGGGTTCTCCCGATTCGACTCCGTGGCATCGTCGTCCGTGCCGAAGTAGGCACCTGCGAGGTTGAGCAGGCGGGTGGCGGCCGACGTTCCCGATCGGTGCATGCCGAGAACGATGAGCTGCATGCTCAGAGTCTCGATGCCATCGCCTGTTCGTACCGGAGGAACACCCACGCGCCGAGGACGAAGAGGAGACGGCCCACCCGGCGCCTGGAGGACCTGCTGGGGATCGGCCGTGCCACCGAGCAGCGCGGCCTGGTAGCTCGAGAAGAGGGCGTAGAAGGGTTGGAGCGCCACCCAGGGCTGGAACTTGTCGAGGAGGACCGCGGGAAAGATGATTGGCGTCGTGAAGAACAGGATGCGGTTGGATGTAGCGCAGCAGGTTTGCCGCATCCTCGGTAGAACACGACGACCGTCGACATGAACAGGGCGATACCGATGCTCAGGACGGCCTGGATCGCGAAGAGCAGCGGCAGGATGAGCAGGCCCCGCTGTGGCGGAGCGCCGACCCGTGCGTAGATCGGGATGTAGACGAGGACCGTGGGGACGAAGCTCGAGCATCCCCTTGTACACGGACGCGATCGGGAGCAGCGCACGCGGAAAGCTCGAGTTCAGCATCAGGCTGGCTCGGATCGACGGCACCGAGCGGCCGCCCTCGTTGAGGGCCTGCCCGGAGAGATTGAACAGGAACACGCCGCCGATCAGCACGGGCAGGAAGTCGGCAGGTCTCGCTGCTGATCCCCCTGAGCTGTTCCCGCGGATGACCACGTAGAGGAAGAAGTAGATGGTGGATTGGAAGAAGGGGTCGAGCAGTCCCCACAGCGTGCCGAGCGCCGTGCTGGAGCGGGTGCCCTTGATGTCGGACTTCGCGAGTTCGCTGATGAACTTGCGTCGCTGCCAGAGTGAGCGCACGTACGCGACGAGGTTCGGCGTCGAGGCCGAGTGCGGCTCGAAGATCGAGACGATCTCGTCGGGGTCGTCCGCGGCGGCCTGGCGGGCGGCCTCACCGCTGCGTTTCCTGTTCTCCTTGCGCTGTCGGCGACTCGGACCTTCGACACGTCTGTCGAGGCAGCGTCGCCGCTGCACCCAGAGCGTTCGGATCGCCCGACTCGTCGGTCAGCCCGTCGTCGAGATCGCGCTGGCGGTGTCTGGCAGCGGAGGCGGCTCGCTTCTCCTGTGCTTCGGTCCGCATGGCGGCCTCTATCTTGTCGAGGTCCTCCGCCGGCACGTCCGTCCGCTTCGCGTTGCCGCTCATCCGAGTCCATCCGCGGTGTGCAGATCGAGGTGCTCCAAACGGCAGTAGCGCATGTACCGGCTCAGGATCTCCTCGGGTTCGCCGACGGCGGCGACCTTGCCTTGGTGCAAGCCACATCGCCTCGGTGGCCATCGACCGGAACCGAGCCGAGACCGTGGGTGACGAGGACGATCGTTCGGCCCTGGCCGCACAGTTCGTCCATCTTCTTCGCGACGTTGCTCGGAGAACGCGGCATCGCCCCCTGAGAGCGCCTCGTCGATGCAGCAGCACCTCGGGATCGAGGTGGACCGCGACGGCGAATCCGAGTCGGGCTCGCATGCCGGTCGAGTAGGTCCGATCGGGTAGTCGATGTACTCGTCGAGTTGTGCGAACTCAGCGATCGTCATCGGTGATCTCGTCGAGCCGCGCTTCGTCGAGTCCGACGGCGAGTCCGCCCAGCTTGATGTTCTCTCGCCCGGTGAGACCGACGTTGAACCCGAGTCCGACGGCAAGCAGGCTCTGCCGGCCGCGAACGACGATCCTGCCCGTTTCCGGTGCCAAGACCCCGGCGAGGGCGCGGAGCAGCGTCGACTTGCCGGCACCGTTTCGACCGATGACGGCAAGGACCGAGCCGCGGGGTACCGAGAAGCTGACGCCGCGCAGCGCAGGGACGATGCGGTCTCGAGACTTGCGCGCAACGACCTTCTTGAGGTCTCCGAACATCGATCCGGTGCCGACTCGAATTCGGTAGGAGGTCGAGAGGTTCTCGACATCGATGGCATTGCTGGGCGAGATCATCGAGGGGTTGTCAGTCTCCGTCGTCGTTGCTGACCTCGTCAGCAAACGGATCGGCGTCGGCCATCAGCTGCTCCCGGTCGACCTGTTGGACCAGCTCGGCGGTGCTCTGCGACATCGTGAGCAGGCGGAGGTCTTCGGTCCGTCCGTTCGGCAGCTCTGGGTTTCGGTCTGGGGCTGGATGATCGGCCCACGTCCCGCTCCGACGGACCACTCGTTGATGTCCCGCATGAGCCCGACCATGTCGCGGCGGGGGAGCTGAAGTGCCGTTGCTGCCTCCCGTTCCGTGACCCCGGGTCCGCGAGAGCACGTGGGTCGCGACGATCGACAGCAGCGCTCGGCTCGGCTCGTCGATGGCCGCGAACAGGTCACTGACCGACGCGTGATCCCATGGCTCGATGGTGTCGTCCGCGGTCCGTGCCAGCACGTACTGCATGGCCTGCCGCACGTACTTCTCGGGGACGGGGATCATCACATAGGGCATTCCTCGGGCACCTCCGACGTGCAGACTAGACGGTGCCGCGGAAGCGGACACCACTCGGGTTCCCTCACAGACCGTGGTCGTCAAGGAACGCAACGAGTTGGCTCACCGCGGTGGTCGAACGTGTGGCGGGCCAGGACCATCGAACGTCCCTGGGCTGCCGATGCTGCGGCCGAAACCGGGTCGTTGCGTATCTGATCGACGGCCAGCCGGAGCTCACGGGGGCCCCCAGCCGTCGCGATCGCCGTCCCGAAGAGTTCTTCGAGGCCATCGATCGGGTCGGACACCACGGGTGTGCCGCAGGCCATGACATCGAACAGGCGGTTCGACACGAATCCCCACTCGCGCATCCAGTGCCAGTGGTCATTGAGCACGACCTCGGCCTCGGCGTACACGCGAGGGAGGTCCGCGTTCGCCACGTGGTCGGCCTTGACCAGCGCAGGGTCGACCAGGGAGGCCCATCCGCCCCCGTAGATCTCGGGGGCGAGACCGGCAGCGATGGCGTTGTCCACCATCGGCCGGCGTTCGCCCCGGGTCTTCGCAACGATGACCACTCCGCTTCGGCCACCCCTGCCGGCTGCCGGCGTGAATCGATGGTGGTCGGTCGCCTGGTGAAGGACTTCGACGGGGGTGTCGACCAGCGCCCGCAAGCGGGCCGCGAATCTGTCCGAGGCGACGAGCACGAGGTCGGCGGCCTCACAGCTCGCCGGATCGACCAACTCCGGATGGCTGATGATCCACAGGACGAGCGCTTGGCCGGGCGTGGGGCGAACTCGCCTCCGACCGCACACGACGACGTGCACATCACATGACCGGCCCGCCGGGTCGTCGGCGAGGTCGTGGGTCTGGACGCGAACGTGATGCCCGAGTCGCTCGAGCGCTCACGCGAGGTCGTTGGCGAGGTGCCAGTCACCCCAGGTGGGAGCAGCGGCGGCGTTCGGGCACGAGACGGTGATGGCGATTCGCCGTTTCCCGCCGCCCAGAGGTCGTGCCCGCCGGTACAGCTCGGGTCCGCACCGGTCGATCAGCGCGTGCCACGATGCGCTGGCCTGGTCGAACGGGTGAGTCAGGCGCGCGGGGTCTCCACAGGACGTGGGTCGACCACCATTGCGGCCTGGACCACCACGCTGTCCATCTCTCTTGCTTCGAGCCGGCAGCAGAGGTCGACCATCGCGATGTCGGGGTCGTCGATCGGAGGCCACCCACCGACTTCCTCGGCGGCGCGTCGGTCGACCAGGGCGAACGTGGCGGCGACCGCATCGACTGCCATCGTCGAGCCACCTGGTTCGGGCTTCTCGCCCGCCCGATGCGCCTTGACCCTCGGTGCATCGTCCGGAGAGATCTCGAGCATCAGACCAGCACTTCTCGTCCTGGCATCGTGAGGCGTCGCGGCGTGCCACGGCCGCCGCGGATGAACGACCACCGGCGCGGCGACCGCAGTCCGTGGCTCGCGTCAGCGCGTCGAGGGTGAGGCTGAGAACCTCGGACCCGAGGGAGGTGGTGCCCGCCCTGATGACCGCCACGTACGGGGTTCCCGCCTGTGGAGATCGCGGACGCGAATTCCGACCACGACGAGGCGGTCACGACACCGCCGCCAGCGGTCGCGCCCCAGGCGGCGACCGCCTCCGGCACCTGCCGCGGGTCGCCGAACACGATGACGGTGATCGGCAGGATGTCGGTCGGGCCGACCTGATCGTGGCTCGGCTCAGCGGCTGGGTCGTCGGCTGGTGCCGGCGACCTCGCAGCCAGCATCGCGAGCCGGGCGCGTCCGGTGAGGCGCCGCCGAACCGCCCGTTCCCGACGTCGAAGCGGATCGAGTCGCCCCTTGAGTTCGAGCGCAAGGCGCACGGCGGGTTTGGTCGCAAGGGTGTCGTAGGCAGCAGACCGCTGTTCGGCCAGCTGGCGCCAGTGAGCGAGCGCCGCCTCGGAGGCTTCGAGGCGGCGCCGCAGATCCTCGTGATCGACGGGTGCGCCGTCGGGATCCTCCGCCGATCGCATGCGGTCGTCGCTTCGAGGCACGGCGGGAGTATGCCAGTGAACTCGCTCCATCGAGGTCCGAGGCGGGTCTGCTAGCTTCGCCTGCTTGCTGGTTCGCAGGAGGAACTGAACCCGTGTACCCCTTCTGGGACAAGGCGATCGCCCCCGTGCTGGAGGCCGCCGGCGTACGCCGCATCGTCGAGATCGGAGCTCTCCGAGGAGACACCACGGTCAAGATGCTCGAACGCCTCGGCCCCGATGTCGAACTCCACGTCATCGATCCGTTGCCGGCATTCGATCCCAGTGAGCACGAGGAGGCGTTCGCAGGTCGGTATGTCTTCCATGAGGCGCTCAGCCTCGACGTCCTGCCCACACTCCCGGCGATGGACGCCGCGCTCATCGACGGTGACCACAACTGGTACACGGTCTACAACGAGCTGCGCCTGCTTGCCGAGGTCTCCCGAGCCGCTGGTCGTCCATTGCCGCTGCTGTTCCTCCATGACGTCGGCTGGCCCTACGGCCGCCGAGATCTGTACTACGACCCGGAACAGATCCCCGAGGAGTACCGTCAGCCCTACCGGAAGGCCGGGCGTTCGCATCGGGATGCGGAAGCTGTTCGAGCGCGGGCTCGATCAACGCCGACATGAACAACGCCGAGCTCGAGGGCGGTCCCCGGAACGGCGTGATGACGGCGGTTGAGGACTTCATCGCCGAGTACGACCGTCCGCTCCGACTCGTGTTCGTGCCGACCTACTTCGGGCTGGCGATCGTCGCCGATCAGCAGTATCTCGAGCAGCATCCGGACGTTGCGGCAGCCATCGATCGCGTCGAGAGCGCCGAGGGGCGTCTCGACCTGCTGAAGATGACCGAGCACGCACGGTTGCGTGCGGTGCGGAGCGTGCACCACAACGGTCAGGAACACAGCGACGCCCTCATCCGCGCCCGAGGCCGCCATCTCGATCTGCTGAAGAAGGCGCTTCTCAACGACCTGTACCTCGAGCACGAGGTCGTCCTCGCTCATCTGACCGATCGCGCGGCGAAGGGTCAGGCCCCCTTCGTGGAGCGGCTTCGGGACCCACAGCGCCATGACGTGGTCGCGGTCAGAGCGCGCGCGGGAGCTACGAACCGGGCCCGCCGGCCCGAGCGCCGACGCGGCGCGGTCGTTTCTTCCTTTCACGGCGATGGGAAGGCCGCGCCTCGATCATCTCGAGCGCAGCCTCGACCGCATCGCCACCGCAGAGATCGACGGCGATCTCCTGGAGTGTGGGACGGGTCGCGGCGGTGGCGCGATCTTCATGCGCTCGTACCTCGAGATCCACGAGCGAGTCGACCGCACCGTGTGGGTGGTCGATGAGTTCCGAGCCTCGCCTTCACCCGACACGGCTCCCAGTCTCGATGAGGACGGAATTGCGGGGTTCCGGGCCGACCTCAATCTTGTCCGCGATGGGTTCGAGAGATTCGGCATTCTCGACGATCACGTTCGGTTCGTTCAGGGTCGGCCGGCCGACACCATTCCCGAGGCACCAATCGAGAAGCTGGCGCTCTTGCGGATCGGATGGCCTGCCGCCGGCTCTGCTCGCGCGGTACTCGATCAGCTCTACGACCGAGTGTCCGAGGGCGGCGTGGTCGTCGTCGAGGATGATGTCGAGCACCGGAACCTCGCTGATGTCACCGCGTTCCGGACGCGACCGTGGGCTGACCGGCACCCTCGAACAGATCGATGGCGGTGCGGTGTCCTGGCAGAAGGCTGAGCCGGCGTTGGTTGCGGCTTCGTCGGTGAGACATGCGACGGCAGCACCACCGCTCGCGGCTCCCAGTCCGGTGGACGCTCCCGAGCTCTCGGTCGTGGTGGTCTTCTACAACATGCGACGGGAAGCCGAGCGCACGCTTCGTTCGCTGTCGCGTGCCTACCAGCAGGACATCGACGACCTCCGCTACGAGGTGATCGTCGTCGAGAACGGCTCGAGCGATGACGAGAAGCTCGGCGAAGCCTTCGTGTCGGGGTTCGGCGACGAGTTCCGCTATCTCGACCTGGGCGACGAAGCCCGACCGTCGCCGATCGCCGCGCTCAATCGCGGGATCGAACGAGCCCGCGGGGCCAACCTCGCGTTCATGATCGACGGCGCCCACGTGCTCACGCCAGGCGTGCTGCGCTTCGGGATGGACGGCCTCCGCACCTACGCGCCCTCCGTCGTCGCCACCCAGCAGTGGTACGTCGGCCCGGGCCAGCAGGGCGACGCCATGGACGACGGCTACGACCAGGACTACGAGGACCGTCTGTTCGAGACGATCGAGTGGCCGCACGACGGCTATCGGCTCTTCGAGATCGGCCACTTCATCGGCGACCGCGACTGGCTCGACGGCATCTGGGAGAGCAACTGCATCTTCGTCCCGCGGGATCTGCTCGAGCAGGTCGGCGGATTCGACGAGAACTTCTCGATGGCGGGCGGTGGTTACGCCAACCTCGAGTTCTACGAACGTCTCGCGTCGGCACCGGGCGTGACGGTCACGACGATCCTGGGCGAAGGATCGTTCCACCAGGTCCACGGCGGGACCACGACGAACCAACCGGACGCGGACGAGCGCCGATCCCGCATCTTCGGCTACGGCGAGCACTTCGCGGAGTACAAGGGCCGGCCGTTCCGAGGGGCGAGCAAGCCGATCCACTACGTGGGCCAGATCCAGACGCCGGCCGCACGACGGACCAGGGCTCGGCGCATGACCGCCGAAGCATTCGCCACCGGCGCGGCGATGCTCGACTCGGACCGTCGCCCCGAGAGACCGACTCCGGTTCCCGACGATCTTCGCGACGGCTTCACCGATGCCGTGTGGAGGAGCCTGCCGTGGGAGCACACGACCTGGCTCGGCCGACGGGTCACCACCGCGCCCACGGACCTCCTCGCGTATCAGGAGGTCGTCAGCAAGATCCGGCCCGACTGGATCGTCGAGACGGGCACCGGCGACGGCGGTCGCACCCTCTTCCTGGCGTCGATGTGTGATCTGGTGGACCACGGGCGCATCGTCTCGGTGGACTCCGTGCTTGCCGAGGACCTTCCCGAGCACCGTCGCATCCGGTACCAGCGAGGCAACGCCCACCAGGCGGTCACCGTCGAGCGGGTCGTCGGTGACATCGAGGAGGGCGCCACCGTGATGGTGGTCATCGGTACCTGCGCCAACCGCTTCGAAACGACCAAGCAGTTCGAGCAGTACTCGCCGCTGGTGACCGTTGGTTCGTACGTCGTCATCACCGACACGATCGTGAACGGCCATCCGGTGTGGCCCGGCTTCGGGCCCGGCCCCGCTGAGTCGGTCAAGCAGATCCTGCCCCGCTTCGGCGACTTCGTCGCCGATCCGGAGATGGAGAAGTACTCGCTCACGTTCAACCCGAACGGATTCCTCCGCCGGACGAAGTGAGCCCGTCAGTCCGTCGCCTCGGGATCGACTGATCGAGGCCACCGACGGCGAGCCGCCCTGTCGGTGGCGCCACTCGTTCCGGGCCCATCTGGCCGTGGCCAGAGCCGCACGCTGCGTGAGCTTTGGCTCCCATCAGCTGCGGCGGCCCCGGTGTGTCGCTTCGTCCGCTGCCCAGAGCGCCGGTATACTCCCGCCATGATTGCTTTGTGGAACAGCATTATCCGGCCCGTCGTCCAAGCTGCTGACGGGCGCAACATCCTCGAGATCGGTGCCGAGGCCGGGTTGAGCACCAGGGCTCTTCTCAACTATGTACGCAGTGTCGACGGCAACTTGCACTGCATTGACCCGGTACCTGGGTTTGACTCATCGAAATTGGTGGATCAGAGCGACGGTCGTCTGCACTTCTATGAAGACCTGAGCCTCAATGTCCTTCGTGATGTCCCACCTGTCGACGTTGCGATGGTCGATGGTGATCACAACTGGTACACGGTCTACAACGAGCTGAAATTGATCGAAGAAACACACCTGAAGCACTCCGCCGCACTCCCGATCATCTTCGTGCATGACATGGGCTGGCCCTATGGCCGCCGAGATCTGTACTACGCCCCGGAAACGATCCCGGAGGAGTTCGTCCACCCCTACGCTCGCCGCCCCATCGGTCGCGGAGCGACGCAACTGCTGGAAGCAGGCCGTGTCGGGATGAACGCAGACCTGTGCAATGCCATCGAGGAGGGAGGGCCCCGGAACGGAGTGCTCACCGGGGTCGAGGACTTCCTCGAGGAGTCGGCCGTCGACTACTGCTTCCTGAGCGTGCCCCTCTACTTCGGACTCGGAATCCTCGTGGCCGAGGACCGCCTCGCCGGCAACCCCGACCTCCAGCGAGAGATCAGCAGACTCGAACGGCAGCTGGAGGCGGGAGAGCTGATCAGTGTCGTCGAAGAACAACGGCTCAACCTCGGCACGATCATTCAGAGGCTTCAGGGTGAACTCCGTGCAAGCGAAGCCGCGCATCGAAGAGCTCGAATCCACCCTCGCTCAGCTGCAGAATTAGATCCTGGCCGAACAATGAACCTGTCGGTCATCATCGTCGCGTACGACATGGGTCGGGAGCTTCCCCGGTCGCTTGCAAGCTTGTCGCGTGACTATCAACTCGATTGCGAAGACATCGAGTACGAAGTCCTTGTCGTGGACAACGGATCTCCGGATCCCCTGCCTGAGTCTGCAATCACGTCGCTCGGTCCTGAATTCACGTACCACCCTCTCGAGAATCCTCCGCCATCTCCCTCGTATGCAATCAACTACGGGGTCCAAAGAGCGAAGGGCGAGATCATCTGCCTCATGGTGGATGGCGCTCACATCCTCACCCCGGGCCTATTGTCCAAGGGGCTCGCCATGTCGAGGGCCTTCCCGAATGCCGTTGGAATCACTCGCTACTTCTATCTGGGTTGGGGCCCTCAGAACGAGACAATGCTCGAAGGGTACGATCAAGCAAAGGAAGACGCGCTCCTTGACTCAATCGACTGGCCGAGAGACGGATATCGCTTGTTCGAGATCGGCACACCGCTCACCCAAAAGGACTTCCCGCAGCGCACCTGGTTCTACAAGTCCATGGAGTCCAATTGTCTCTTCCTGAGGCGGGATCATTTCGAGGCCATTGGGGGTGCCGATGAGCGGATGGACCTTCCGGGCGGCGGCTTCATGAACCTCGATCTCTTCAAGCGAGCTTGTGACACTGGCAACGCCAGACCGGTCGTTCTCATCGGTGAGGGGAGCTTTCATCAAGTCCACGGCGGTACGACCACCAACGTCTCGCCCGATGAGCAGCAGCGGCGCGTCGACGAATACAAGGACCAATATCGCGAACTCATCGGCACGGATCTGAAGCCGATCGAGAAAGAGCTCTACTTCTTCGGCCACTTGCCGACGGTTGCCTCGATGATTCATCGGAAACAGCCTCGTTCGCGACCTGGCCAGGGTGGGAAGTAGGAAGACGGCTGGATGTCGACGCCTCACACGAGCGACCGAGATCTGTGGGAACGACCCGCATTCCTGTCGGTCGTTCTCGTGGTGTACAACATGCGACGAGTTGCACCTCGAACCCTTCTCTCGCTGGCGTTGCCCTACCAAACAGGTATTTCAGAGCACGACTACGAGATCATCGTCGTCGAGAACGGCTCGACGGAGCCACTGGATCGTGCTGCGGTCGAGTCGATTGCTCCCAACATCCGCTACTTCCACCTCGAGAATCCCCCTCCATCTCCCGGGTACGCGATCAACTTCGGCGTCAACCAGGCTCGTGGAGACATTCTCGGGATCATGGTCGACGGCGCGCACATGTTGACGCCTGGCGTGCTGCGATGGGCCCTGGCGCCCTTTCAATATCGGACGAACCCGGTGGTGACGGCGTTGAGGTTCTTCCTTGGCCCGGAATCGCAAGTGGAATCGGTCCCCAAGGGCTACTCCGAGGAAGAGGAAGATCGCCTTCTCGAGGGTATTCGCTGGCCAGAAGACGGCTATCGGCTCTACGAGGTCGGCGTGCCCTACCGTTACGAATTCAAGGACGGTCCTCCGAAGCTCTTCTGGTTCGTTCGCCAGTTCGAGAGCAACTGCCTGTTCATCAGGAGGTCTGCCTTCGACGCGGTCGGCGGATGCGATCTGCGCTTCGACATTCCCGGAGGCGGTTGCCTGATGCCCGACCTGTACCGCGAGCTGTGCGAACTCGACGACGCCGTGATCGTGCAGATTCTCGGTGAGGCGAGCTTTCACCAGGTCCATGGCGGCGTCTCCACCTCCGTCACCGGCGAGACCCAGCGACAGCTGTGGGAGACCTACACCGACCAGTACGAGTCCATCCGGGGCAGACCGTTCGAGATGAGTCAGAAAGTGAGGGAGTACGTCGGTCACATGCCCCACAAGCTGGCAGCCAGGCTGATGCTCACCGGGTGAATGGCACGATTCCCAACGCAGTGGACGGTGGAGCACGCGAGCTATTTGCGTTGGGTTGAACATCGCAAGAAGACGTTGGCGGCGCAGCCAACACCCCTCAGCGGTCCGCTGATCTCGGTCGTCATGCCGGTGTTCAACACCCCCCTGCAGTGGCTCCGTGAAGCGGTGGAGTCGGTGGTGACGCAGGAGTACCCGAATTGGCAACTGTGCATCGCCGACGACGCCTCCACCGAACCCTGGGTTGCACCGGAACTCGATCGGTGGGCGGCCTCGGATTCGAGGATCTCCATCCGATCACTGGACCAGAATGCTGGGATCGCCCGAGCAAGCAACGCTGCGTTGCAGATGGCGGACGGCGAGTTCGTCGCCCTGATGGATCACGACGACGTGATTCCGACCCATGCCCTCGGAACCGTCGCCACCGCACTCGAAGCCTTCCCCGACACGCATCTCGTCTACACCGATTCCGACCATCTGAACGATCGAGGCGAGCGCTGCGATCCGTTCTTCAAGCCCGACTGGGACTACGTCCGGTTCCTCGGGCAGAACTTCCTCAACCACCTCACCGTGATTCGTGCGGACACGCTCGAGCGAGCCAACGGATGGACCGAAGGCTACGAAGGCAGTCAGGACTACGACCTCTACCTCAGAGTGCTCGAGCTCATCGATGCCGAGAACATCCATCACATCCCCGAGATCCTGTACCACTGGCGCGACAGTCCGAACTCGAAAGCCAGGGCAGATCTCGCCGCCGCGGTGCGCGCTGCGCGGCTGGCCATCAGACACCACCTGACGCGAGTGGGGGCTGTTGCCGAGGTGAAGGGGGCTCCGTCGGCGGGCATCTTCAACCGCATTCAGTGGAGACTCACGGATCCTCCCGCCGAGCTCCTCGTCTTGCTTCACGGGCACGACGCGCAGCAACTGCTCGCCGCCAAGCGACGGGTCGAGGCGGTGGAGCCTGCATTCCCTTTGTCCATTCTGACCCATGACTTGTCCTCGACCACCTCCTCACTCGGGTGGTTCATCAACCAGTCGATCCGAGCCAGTTCCTGTGCAACGGTGCTCGTGCTGAACGCGGACCTCGTTGCCGAGACCGACGAGTGGCTCGATGACCTCGTGGCGCTCGCGCACGTCTCTGGTACCGGGGTGGTCGGCGCGATGTGCTCGACCGAGGATGACTCCGTCTACGCCTTCCCGAGGTTCCGAGAGAAGCTGCCGAGACTCGCTGTTGGTTCACGAAACGCGCACGAGGTCGGAGCTACCGGGGCGAGCAGCGGCTACATCGCCAACCTGGCCCTCGACCAGCGCGTCGATTTCGTGTCGCCCGACGTCATGGTCTTCCGGAGAGAGGTCTTCGACGACGTTGGTGGATTCCCGGGGGAACTCGACGAGGGGCGTGCCGCCGAGGCCTTCTGCGTTGCCGCCGCGGAACGGGGCTTCCGGAACGTCTGGTCACCCCACGTACGGTTTCGGATCGTGTCGGACGGACATCCGACGGACCCACGTGTCGGGCCCACCACCTCAGCCCGTGCTGGCGAGGGTCGCACGGTCCCACGCTTGCCAGAGATCTTCCTGAACGTCCTCCCGGATCAGGAGCTCCTGGAGTGGGACGTCGCGTGGGCGGAACGACGAGACCGCTGAACCGTGCGGCGGGCGGTCGGCTGGGGCGGTCGAGGGCCTTCGCGGCTGAGCGAGGGCGAGATGGGGCGGGCGAACATCGATCTCCGAGGATTCGGCGGACCGGATCCTGCGTGTTGTCCCGCCCGTTCGCCCGGTAGGTTCGCCTCCAGTAGATTCGTGGCCTCGTCGCGGGGATCGTCCGCTGCCGCCGTGGAACCCAAGGAGCTTGATTTCGTGAGTGGACCCGCCGGTACACCGAACTCCCCATACGCCGACCTCGACAGCACCGCGTTCTGGCGGACCGCTGTTGCAGATCATCATCCGTTCGACATGGAAGGGCTCTACCGCCCCAAGTACAAGCTGAAGCAGGTCGGACTCGATCGCAACGGCCGGCAGCTGTTTCGCTCAAGAGATCGGCTTCTATCTTCGACGCGCCGGCATCAAGGTCGTCGACACCGAGGCCGTTCCACCGGGAGCGTGGACTCCGGACCTGAACCAGTATGGATTCGGGCTCTTCTCTGCTCGCTACGGCAACATCTACACCCCGCGAGAGCTGCTGCAGTGTTGGCGCGAAGCGATCGGCGAGTTCAAGCCCGCGGAGCCGGTGTCGGAGCGCGACGGCCGCTACTACGACGCCCTTCGTCCAGGCGTGGAGCCGAACGGCATGGCCTCACCGGAGGCAGTCCTGGAGTCGCGCCGCCGACACCTCTGTCGCCTGGTGAAGGGGTACTCCGGGGCGAGCGTGTTTCTCTTCACGTTCGGGCTGACGGAGACCTGGGAGCATGCGGCCAGTGGAACCGTGTACCAGACGGCTCCCGGAACCATCGCCGGGGATTTCGATCCCGACGCGTTCAGGTTGAACAACCTCACGTTCAACGACTGCTTCGACGACTTCATGAGCTTCCGTGAGTCCCTCAAGACCGTCAATCCCGGCGTCAGGTTCATCGTGACGGTGAGTCCAGGCCAGAACATCGTCACGGCGACCGACCATCACGTGCTGTGCGCATCGACGTACGCCAAAGCAGTCCTGCGCGCCGTGGCAGGCCAACTCGCGGACGACTGCGACGATGTCGACTACTTCCCGTCCTATGACATGGTCGCCTTGTCCACGACCCGAGGCTTCTTCTACAAGCCCAACGCACGACAGGCGCATCAAGCTGGAGTCGATTTCGTGATGAAGACCTTCTTCGATGCCCACGAGATCGAGTTCGAGCCCAACTCGAGGAGTTGGAGCGACGATGGCCACGAAGACGATCAAGTCGTGTGTGAAGAGGTCCTGCTCGAGGCGTTCTCGTGAGGCACATCTGTGTGGTTGGTGACTCGAGCACCGCCGCGCTCAAGGCGGGTTGGGCCGAGATCGCCGCGAGCCACGCAGACACCACGTTGACCTTCTTCGCATCGCCCGGCGAATCACTTCGATCCTTGGAGCTCTCAGGCCGTTGCCTCGTGCCGAACGACGACGCCGTCGCGGCCCGATTCTGCATGACGTCCGGCGGCCTCTCGGTCATCGATCTCGATGACTACGACGAGATCTGGATCGCCGGCCTCGGCATCACCCTTGCTTCGAGCGTCGAGGTCTATGCCGGCTTTCGTTCTGAAGAACACGTCAACCTCGGAGACGAACAGGTGCTCGTCTCGCAAGAGGCCTTCGACTTGCTGGTCAAGGGGAAGATCCTCAACGCTGCTGCACCAGCCTTGGTCCAGATGATCGGAACCATGGCTGGTGCTGTGTCGGTCATCTGTAGGCCTCTCCCTTGTCACGACATCGTCTCGCGCGATCCCACGTGGGCGGAAGCAATTGGTGACGACGCAACGTCGCTGGCCGACTCTTTCGCACGCGGAATGCGAGAGGTCGCAGGGGAGAAGATGGCCGTCCACACGCAGCCTTCTCTGCTGTGCGAATCTCCGCTCACGACCAAACCGGAGTACTCGCTTGACGCCATAGCGCTCGACATGGTGTCCAAGGCGCCTGCTGCCGACGTGTGGCACATGAATGCGACGTTCGGGGTCGAGATGCTCCGTGAGGTGTTGGCCGAGCGGAGCCCTCCAACCAGCGCAACAGTGCATGAGCCAGTTCCGTGCGGATGTTCGAGCTTGTGTTCGAGTGAGATGTTGCAGCGTCCGGCTTCCCCGCTGGCTGAGTATCTCAAGGAAACGAGACGCAGGTACGACGAGCTACGTAGCGCAACGGTGGTGATGGCCAATGTCACCTGCCCACGAGCGGTCGAAATGGTGCAGTACCTGACGGCGGCGAAAGAGGTGCGTGTGCTCTGGTCCGGACCTGACCACGGCGAGGTCGACGTGCCCGGATGGTGTCAGGTGACCCAGTGGCGACCCGAGGAGGTCGGGCAAGAGCCGGATCTTCGGCAGTTCTCGTCGTCGCGTTCCGGCCTGGCGGTCGATGTCGTGGTGGACTGCAATGCGCAGAGCGAGACGTTCGCAGCATTGTCCCCGCTGGTCGCAACGCCCGGCCGAGGATATCTGGCGATCACCGAGTCCTCTCCAGTGAGCGAATGGTGGAGGTTGTCGGCCGAGCTCTGCCTCGACATGGCGACCCACCAGACGGGAAGACGAGATGTCATCATGGATGATCGTCACATCTGGGCGACTTGGACTCAGGGCCTCCGTCGAGCCGTTCCCGGACTGAGTGCGTTGCGGTCAGACATCATCGACACGTTCGTCTCGGAGGGGCTGGAGAGGTGAGCGAGCGTGGCGCCAAGACCTACGGAGGAATCACGGTTGCGCACTTCGGCGACTGGGGCGACGTTCGGACGAACCTCTTGCCGGCGGAGTTGGCTGACCTGGAGATCCTCGTTGGCGATGTCGATGTGGAAACGGCACTCGTCATGGGCGCAGAGCTGGAGCCCACGACCATTGCCGTGCACTGTCTCTCCGGGGCCCGGGCGACAGCTGGAGTCGGAGCGTTCGGTTCATGGCATGATCCTTTCGGGGACCGCATGAAGACGAACGTCCCCGTGGGCTCGGACCTACCGATGTTCGAAGCAACTTCCGCAGACCCGGCTGTGCTGGAGTCAGTCGTGAACGACTCCTTCGGTGCTTCCTCACTGGATCTGGTCGTGGACATGGGGACGAGCAATTTGGCAAGGTCTGGAGCCTTCCGGTGGTTGCTTCCGCGACTGTCCCCCGGCGCGCGGTATCTGCTGCGTCGAAGCACGCCGAACGACACCGTCGCCACGTCAGGACTCGCGGAGCTCGAGTCACCTGACATCATTGCACGGGTGACCGAGATGCCTTCTTACGAGGTCGCAGCCCTGTCGTTTCAGGCGTCGCTCCTCCTCGCCGACGCCACGAGTCCGGTCTCGCGAGTGGGTCTGGGTCGGTCGTGGGTGGCCATCGATCTGGCAACCTGAACCGCCGGCGAGCGGGACCCCTGAGCGACCGCGGTTCAGGTCACGACCGCCTCGGCCCGCACCGATCAGTTGTCATGCATCAGTCAGCGTGGTGTTGCCATTCCTCGAACTCGCTCGTGGCATCGAGAATCCTGTCACAGAGCTCGCGACTCAGACGCGTCGCGATAGGCAAACACATAGTCCGTCGAAACCGAGTTCCCATAGACGAAGTGTTCCGACTGAAATGACAGGTACTCGGCACGAAACTCCAGACCGAGATGCTGGAAGATCTTCTCGAACTCAGCTTCCGGGTTGGTCGACAAACGCTCGAATTGGCTGACGTGCAGGAGCTCTGCATGAGAAAGCGCCGCCTTCCTGTATCCCCTCGCATAGCTGAGGAAGCGATCGCAATTGTCTTCGAAGTGCTCGTTCAGCCATCGCTCGGGATCGGCAGAGTGTCCTGACCAGTTGGCCCAGGAATGCATCAAGGCCCTCGGGTCTCGAACACTGACGACGCAGGGGAGCGGCGCCTTCGTCAACACGTCGCTCAGGTGCAGCATGTAGATGGGCGTCTTGTCGAATATCAAGACGCTCTTGTCGGCGATGACAGGAGACAACTCCCGGGCCCGTCGATAGAAAGTAGACCAGTCGTCGGTGTCGCAGATCTGTTCAGCCTCTGGCTTCGAGAGCTTCCAAGTCTCGCAGAAGAAGGAATAGTAGGGCTGTTTGGTGTGGAACTCCCGTGGTGAGTCAACCAGCAACACCCCGACTTCATGACCAGAGTCCAATCGCGGGTGCCTTCGGAGGATCTCGTTGATCAACGTCGTGCCGGACTTCTCGAAGCCGCACACGAGTGCACACAACGGATCCAGCCGGGCAGGTGCCGTCTCGCCGCGGGTCACCGCTCGAGCTGTTCTCTCGCCGAATCAAGAATTGCGGTGACGCTGAACGTGTCTGGATCGAGTTCGCCGTCACCTCGCGTGAAGACCGCGAGGTTGTGGTGAATGGCCACCTCGGGGATGGTCTCACGACTCGCGATCGAGACGTCGACGAGTTCTTGAACCAGACGATGGAACGGTGGATCGCCCGCGTCTGGATCCCTTCCATGGGTCGGCATGCCGAGGTGAACCTTCCAGTCCTCCAGCACGTAGAGTGCGCCCGGGCGCAGTCTTGGAAAGAGGGCTTCGAAGGTGGCCAACGATGGTTGGTACAGGTGGGATGCGTCATCGATGACGAAATCAATCGGCTCCGACCCGAATTGCTCATCGAGTATCTCCGCCAACCTGGGTCGATCGGATTGATCGGTGTTGAAGTAGGTGGCGATCGAATCCTGCAGATTCTGTTCGGCGATGTAGCGGGTGAGCTGATCCGCCCTTGGCTCGATATCGATGCAGCAGAGCCGCGCGGGCTTCAGCAAGTTCCAGAAGAAGACGGCGGAGCCCCCGTGGAAGATGCCGACTTCGACCATGTTCTCGATCTTCAGGTCCTTCAACAGCTCGAGGTACGCGCCGATGAAGAAGCGATCTTTGAACAGGGAAATCGCGTCATCGTCAGGCTGGCGAACATCGAATCCCTGTGTGAAACGCAGCGTTGCGCCCTTGCACCGCACTCGTAGGTCATCGAGCCACTCGAACTCTGCATCTGGATAGTGCTTCGCCGTTCGGCTGGCCAGATCCCTCGTCCGCTCGTCCATGGCCCACACGCTATCTGCGGCGCGGACTCGCGACCGGCTCCGCAAGGACCTCGAGGGTTCCTGGAACGGGTCACCCAGCGAAGTCACGACTCCAGACCACACCGGATCCAGCCGGGCAGGTGCCGGTTGGCCGCGGGTCACCGCTCGAGCTGTTCTCTCGCCGAATCAAGAATTGCGGCAACGCTGAACGTGTCCGGATCGAGTTCGCCCGCACCTCGCGTGAAGACCGCGAAGTTGTGGTGAATGGCCACTTCGGGGATGGTCTCACGACTCGCGATCGAGACGTCCACGAGTTCTTGGACCAGACGATGGAGCGGTGGATCGCCCGCGTCTGGATCTCTTCCGAAGGTCGGAATGGCGAGGTGAACCTTCCAGTCCTCCAACACGTAGAGAGCGCCCGGGCGCAGTCTTGGAAAGAGGGCTTCGAAGGTGGCCAACGATGGCTCGTACACATGGGATGCGTCATCGATGACGAAATCAATCGGCTCCGACCCGAATTGCTCATCGAGTATCTCCGCCAACCTGGGTCGATCGGATTGATCGGTGTTGAAGTAGGTGGCGATCGAATCCTGCAGATTCTGCTCGGCGATGTAACGGGTGAGCTGATCCGCCCTTGGCTCGATGTCGATGCAGCAGAGCTGCGCAGGTTTCAGCAAGTTCCAGAAGAAGACGGCGGAGCCCCCGGTGAAGATACCCACTTCGACCATGTTCTCGATCCGCTGGTCCTTCAACAGCTCGAGATACGCGCCGACGAAGAAGGGATCCTTGAACAGGAGTATCTCGCCATCGGCGGACGGGCGAAGATCGAAATCCTCTGTGAGGAGCAGGGTTGCGCCCTTGCACCGCACTCGGAGATCGTCGAGCCACTCGAACTCTGCATCTGGATAGTGCTTCGCCGTTTGGCTGGCCAGATCTCTCGTCCGCTCGTCCATGGCCCACACGCTATCTGCGGCGCCCGGTTCAGAGATCGAGCAGCTCTTCGGCGACGTCCGGATGCATGGCCATGACGTTGTGGGCCCAGGCGGGACATCCCTCCGGGATGGGCACCGGATTCGGGGCGGGGAACACCATGGCACCACGGCCCTCGAGCTGCACGTAGTTGATGTTCGCCTCCCCGACCATGCCCATGGCCTCGTGCAGACCGAGCCCGACCTCCGCCGCGGCGTCAGCCAGCGAGATCGGTACCTGATCCACAGCTGCCCTGGCCACCGTGGCCAGGAAGTGACGAGCGGGTGGAGCGGCAGCGAGATAGGCGCCGACACCGGCCTCCAACAGCTCTTGCTCTTTGCCGCTCGACTCCGAATCCTTCTTGACGATCCATTTCATGAACCCGTCGAAGTCCTCGACCAGGTCCTCGGGAACGGGAACCATCACGTACTCAATGGTGTTGAGCTCCATGGGGTCGAGGCTACTGAATCGGGTGCCGCCAGCGGCACTCGGGAGCGTGTGAAGGGGTGTCGCAACGCCGACCACCCGTCACCGACCCGGGGGAGCCCCCACCGTCGTCGCCGTCATCCCTCGGCTCGGCTGACCATTCGTTCCTTCAGGCGGTCCCTCCGAGCCTTCTCGAATTTCATTCCCTCGTGGTACACCTCCTCGAGGTGCTTCTCGGGATCCACATCGAGTTTGTGCAAGGTTGCATCCCAAGGCACCTCGATGTAGCTCTTGTTCTTCCAGTAGTACTGGAACTCGTCGGACTGCCAACCGCGGTAGATCTCCTCCCACGTCGTGCGACCGAAATGGGGCTGGAGACACGGCGGAGTGAGGCCTTGGCCTTCCAGCTGATGGCGATAATCCACAGAGAGGCGCATGCGCTCGGGGTCGCTGTTGTGGAGCGCTCTGTGCACGGTGAGCGCCGGGAACAGGAGTACATCGCCGAGGCTGAAGTCGGTGCTCAGCCAACGGAGCTGTTGAAGGTCCTGGCTGACCACGGCCGCCCGATTCCCCGCTCCCAGGTGGAACTCGACAGGTAACAGGCCTGCTCGGTGCGAACCCTCCAGAACCGCGAGCGCCCCACCGTCCATCGGACAGTCTGCCAACGGAATCCAAGTGGCAGCGAGGTCAACGGTGCCCTGGTTGTTCCGGTAGTCCTGATGGGGCGGGGTCGTGATCTCGGGGTGTCCAGGGAAGACGAGACGCATGATGCTCAGCGGGTGTGGGAACACCGACGCTCCGAGTGCGGAGCGCAACAGGGCTTGGAGGTCAGGGTCATGAGGTAGGGAGTACAGCTCCTCGATGCCGACGAGTCGGTCGTAGGCCTCGAAGAACTGGTCCTCTCCCTCTCTCACCGCCAAGACCCTGAGCTTCGCCAGATCACGGTCGGGCCCGTCTTCTATCCAGCCGAGGTCCGCCAGCACTTCGGTGATCCGTGCCCGCAGGCTCCGCAGCTTCGCGACAGGGAGCACGTCCCGAAACAACAAGTAGCCGTCTCGAGCCAGTCTCTCGCGGAGCGCGGTCGGGTCTCCACCCAAGGAGTTGGCTTCGAACATGGGTTCAGTGGTGCTCGGAAAGCCGCTCTCCGAAAGTGCCTCGCTCATCTCATGATCTTACAGATCGATCGTGAGGCGGTCTCAGCGGAGACCCACCGCTGCCCGCCCGTCCCGCCTCGCTGCGTCGCGACCGCCGCCGGGCGCGTCGGTCGAGGACCTGGACTGACGGAGGTCGGCGCCCGCGCGATGATGCGGTGGTGACCTCCGTCGGCTTCCTTCACCCTGGCGCGATGGGAGCGTCCCTGGCGGCGTGCGTGCGGGCGCGACCGTTCTGGTCGCCCGATGGCCGCTCCGAGGCGACCATCGCTCGGGCCGAGGCCGCAGGCATCGACGCGGCGCCGTCCTTCGATCACTTCGTCGCCGAGAGCGAGGTGATCGTGTCGGTGTGTCCGCCCGGTGCCGCAGGCGAGGTGGCGGCACGAGTCGCCGACGCCGGATTCGGTGGGGTGTACGTCGATGTCAACGCGATCGCGCCCCACACCGCCCGGGCCATCGCAGGACGATTCGCCGAGTTCGTCGACGGGGGGATCGTCGGGCCCCCCGTCACCCGGGCCGGGACCACACGCCTGTACCTCTCGGGCGACGGCGCCGGTGCGGTGGCGCAGCTGTGGAGCGACTCGCCGCTCGAGGTCAGGGTGATCGACGGTCCAATCGGTGCGGCATCGGCGGTGAAGACCGGCTTCGCCACCTGGACCAAGGCGTCGTCCGCGATGCTGCTGACCATTCGGGCCCTGGCCCGCGCCGAGGGTGTCGAGGACGCCCTCGATGCCGAGTGGGCGACCTCGATGCCCGACCTCGCCGCACGCGTCGCGGCCACCGCGACCGCCACCGCTCCCAAGGCGTGGCGCTTCGTCGGCGAGATGGAGGAGCATCGGGCCGCCTTCGAAGCGGTGGGTCTGCCGGGGGACTTCAGTGCGGCCGCCGCGGAGGTGTACCGGCGGATGGCCGACCTGCGCGAGGTCGACGGGGCCGACCTCGAGGCCGTTCTCGACGTGCTCACGGCTTCCGACGTACCGACGGACCCTCGCCTATCGTGAGTCAGCGGCTACGCCGAGTGGTGGGCGGGCCAGCGGGCGACCCCTCCGACCGCGCGAGGATTGCCGCGCATGGTCGCTAACCTCGCCGCCTTCATGGTGGATCACGTGAGAGACCAGCCGCGGCGCGGTCCCTCGCGCACGATGGCGGTGGTCGCGCTCTGGCTGATCATCGCGTCGGGCTCGGTCCTGTTCGCCCCGGAGGCCGCGGCCCACACCCCGCACGACAACATCGTCGACATCGCTCCCGCGACCGACTTCGCGCAGAGCGACACCGTGTTCACCATCTCGCGAGCCCGGCTGATGAAGTCGACCGATGGCGGCGAAACCTGGTCGCGGCTGGTGAACGGGCTCGACAACCGGTCGGTGATGTCGTCGCTCACCACCACGGCAGCCGACCCACAGGTCGTGTACGTCGCCACCCGCGGCGGCGGCGGCGTCTACCGGTCGAACGACGGCGGCTCGGTCTGGAGCAACGTCACGGGCGACCTCGATGGCACCTCGATCCTCGTGATCGAGGCCTCACCCGACGACGAAGACCTCGTGGTCGCCCTCGGGGCGGGACCCGAGGGGGTCGTGTCGCTGAGCCGCACGGGCGGCACGACATGGGAGGTCGTTCCCGACATCCTGGAAGCGACCGCAGTCGCGTTCCTTCCGGGTGATCCCGACTTCCTCGCGATCGGCGACCGAGAAGGGGTGCTCCACGTGTCGACCGACGGTGCTTCGACGTGGGAGACCACCGATCTCGATGGCCGGCGCAACGGTGCGATTCATGCCATCGCGCCGAGCCTCGAATTCGCCGAGGACTCGACCCTCTTCGTGGGCACCGAGAAGGGTGGTCTGTTCACCAGCGACGACGGTGGGTCGTCCTTCACGGGTGGTCAGGAACTGGATGCCCGTGAAGACGGGTTGACCGATCTGCTGGTGATGGACGTGACGACGGCCGAGCGTCCCGATGGTGGCATGCGGTTGTGGGTGTCGACGAGCAACGACGGGGCCTTCTTCTCCGACGACGGCGGTTCGTCCTGGGTCTCGGTCTTCGATGGGTTGACCAAGGACGAGATGGCCGACCGCATCGGCGCGCCCAACTTCAATGACCTCGAGGTCGCCGATGCGCAAGGCGGCGACGAGCCGGTCTTGTTCTACGGGACCTTCGACGGTCTGTACCGGTCGGTGGGCATCGACCAGCCCTGGACGTACCTGTCGACGCAGGCCTCCACCAACATCGCTGGCTTCGACATCTCTCCCGACTACGGAAACGACCAGACGATCGTGGTGGCCACCTACATCAACGGTGTTCACCTCTCGACCGACGGCGGTGACTCGTTCGCCGCCGTGAACGACGGCCTCGCGTTCACCTCCCAGTGGACGGAACAGCCCGATTACGTGGCGCGGCTGAACGGGGTGGCGTTCTACCCCGACTTCGCGGACAGCCGGAAGATGTTCACCGGGGTCCGGGGGTACTACTTCGAGACCACCGATGCCGGGGGGCTGTGGCGACACCATCAGCCCGACGGCCTGGTGGTCGAAGGCGAGTTTCCCGCGGACTACCTCATCCCTGCGTTCTCGCCCGACTTCGCCAACGACCAGACCGCGTTCTTCGGCACGGACACCGGCAAGATCTTCCGCTACAGCGGCGATGTGGAGTCGATCGAACGCCTCGACGGCATCAACGACGTCGAGATCTTCACCATGGCCGTGTCGCCCGACTTCGCCACCGACGACACGATCATGGTCGGGACCGATGCGGGTGTGCTGACCAGTCGCGACGGCGCACAGACCTTCGTCGCCGCCGAGACCGACGTCGGCGACGACATCACCGCCATGGTCGTCTCGCCCGAGTTCGCGGCGGACGCGAGCGCCTGGGTGGGCACCCGGCGAGGTCTCCAGGTGACCCGGGACGGTGGGAAGAACTTCGAGGTCGTGGCAGACGCGCCCTTCGGCAGGGCGGTGATCGAGGGCCTCGCGATCTCGCCGGACTACGCGAACGACGGGACGCTTCTGGTGTCCGCCAGGGGACTGGGCCTGTTCCGCTCCAAGGACCGAGGTCAAACGTTCGAGGCCATGGCGCCCCAACTCCTCGCACAGCAAGTGGTGTTCGAGAGCTTCTACCTTCCCGTCAGCGAGCCGATCCTGTTCTCGCCCGACTACGCCGTCGACCGCACCATCTTCGGGATCGCCGACGACCACCTCTACCGGTCGGTCGATGCAGGCGAGACCTGGACGACGCTCGACATCACGCCCGACCTGCACGACCCCACGGCTGACGCGGCGCGCCCGCTCCTCCAGGCGGCCCGCTTCGGCGAATCCGCGATCGCAGCCGACCCAGATATGCCGCAGTCCTCGTTCGACACGCCGATCGGGCTGCTGTCACCGAAGCGGGTGGGTGCCGCGGCGCTCGCCGGCCTGGCCGTCGCCGGATCGCTCATGGTGCCGATCGGACGTGGCGAGAAGCGTCATGCGATCTTGCCAAGTTGGAAGGCGCGTGCGGCCGTCGGGCTCGTCGTCGGGGCAGGAGCACTGCTCGTGTTGGCGGGCTGATCGTCCCGATCGATCAGCGGGTCAGGGGCTTGTACTTGATGCGATGAGGCTGGTCGGCCTCGGCCCCGAGTTCGCGCTTGCGGGCCGCCTCGTACTCGCTGAAGTTGCCCTCGAACCAGCGCACCTGGCTGTCACCCTCGAAGGCGAGCACGTGGGTGGCGATGCGGTCGAGGAACCAGCGGTCGTGGCTGATGACCACGGCGCAGCCGGGATAGGCCTCGAGGGCGTCTTCGAGCGCTCGCAACGTGTCGACGTCGAGGTCGTTGGTCGGCTCGTCGAGGAGCAGCGTGTTGCCGCCGGTCTTGAGGATCTTGGCCAGGTGCACGCGGTTGCGTTCGCCACCGGAGAGCACGCCGACCTCCTTCTGCTGATCGGAACCCTTGAAGTTGAAGCTGGCGACATAGGCCCGCCCGTGGATCTCGCGTCCGCCGACCACGAGGTTGTCGACCCCGCCGGTGATCTCCTCGTAGACCGTCGCCTCGGAGTCGAGCGTGTCGCGGCTCTGGTCGACGTAGGCCATCTGGACGGTGGGCCCGACCGTCAGGGTCCCGTCGTCGGGGGTCTCCTGGCCGGTCAGCATGCGGAACAGGGTGGTCTTGCCGGCACCGTTGGGGCCGATCACTCCGACGATCCCGGCCTTGGGCAAGGTGAAGTCGAGATCCTCGATGAGGAGCTTGTCGCCGTAGCCCTTGGTGACGCCCTTGGCCTCGATGACCAGGTCGCCGAGACGGTCGCCCGGGGGGATCACGATCTCGAGCTCGGCTGCCCGACCCTCAGCGGCCTTGGCCTCGGCCAGCAACTTGTCGTACGCGGCCAGGCGAGCCTTGCCCTTCGCCTGTCGCGCCTTGGGTGCCATCCGGACCCACTCGAGCTCGCGCTCGAGGGTGCGCTGTCGGGTACTCGACTTCTTGTCCTCCATCTCCATGCGCTTCTGCTTCTGTTCGAGCCAGCTCGAGTAGTTGCCTTCGAACGGCATGCCCCGGCCGTGGTCGAGTTCGAGGATCCAACCGGCCACGTTGTCGAGGAAGTAGCGGTCGTGGGTGATGGCCACGACCGTTCCCGAGTAGTGCTGAAGAGTTCGTTCGAGCCAGGCCACCGACTCGGCATCGAGGTGGTTGGTCGGCTCGTCGAGGAGGAGCAGATCGGGCTTGGACAGCAGCAGACGGCAGAGCGCGACTCGTCGGCGTTCGCCACCGGACAAGTTGGTGACCTCGGCGTCCTCGGGCGGGAGACGGAGGGCATCCATGGCGATGGCGATCTGACGGTCGAGGTCGTTGGCACCGCTCGCCTCGATCTTCGCTTCCAGGTCGGCCTGCTCGGCTCCGATCTTCTCGTAGTCGGCATCGGGGTCGGCGTACTTGGCGAGCACTTCGTCGTAGCGGGTCAACAGGTCGGCCACCTCGCCCACCCCGTCCATCACGTTCTCCTTGACGTTCTTGTCGGGGTCGAGATCGGGTTCCTGGGCCAGCATGCCCACGGTGAAGCCGGGGGACAGGCGAGCTTCGCCGGTGAACCCGTCGTCCAGTCCCGCCATGATCTTCAGCAGCGATGACTTCCCCGCGCCATTGGGGCCGAGCACCCCGATCTTGGCCCCCGGGTAGAACGAGAGCGTGATGTCCTTGAGTACGTCTCGGTCGGGCGGGTAGAAGCGCGAGCACTTGTACATCGTGAAGATGAACTGGGCCTGGTTCATGGTTGGTGAACCGTATCGGTCGTCGACTCGGCGATGACACCTGGAGCCTCAGGCGTCGGCCATCCGATCGTCGCAGCGCCGTTCGTCGGGGGCGTCGGCGAATGTGACGGCGCCCGGCTCGAGTCCGGCGAAGTCCGACGGTTCGACCAGGACTTTCTCCGGCGACGCGGCGGGGTCGACGTAGTGCCGGACCAGCACGAGGTCGGTGTTGATCTTCGGAAGTCTCGCGCCACCGTCGAAGCCGCGCACGTAGACCGAGTCGACCAGCGAGTTGTCCTCGACGCTGATGTTCTCGACGCAGTCGAAGAAGCCGCCCGAGAGTGTCCCGCCGAAGAACAGGTGGGTCTGCTGGACCGCCTCTATCCGGTTGCCGCCGACATAGATGCTCATGCCGCTGAGGTGCATGCCGTGGTTACCGCTGTTGCGGATCTGGTTCCCGGCGATGATCCAGTGCCGCTCGCCGAGCTCGACGGGTCTCGGATGCATGGTTGTACCCGGTGATACCGTCGCCGAGTGCGATGGGGCCACCCTTGGCCCACCACTCGACGTTGCGTCCGACGTTCTCGATGACGTTGTCGGTGATGGCGATGCGCTGGGCCCGCCAGACCGAGATCCCGGCGGTGGCCGTCTCGGAGATGCGGGTCCGGGTGATCGTGACGTCGCTCGCCATGTCGGTGCTCACCGCGGTCGAGAAGGCAGACCACTCGGTGGGCGCTGCGCCGCGCCCATCGGTCGGGTTGATGCCGGCGAACTCGAGTCGTGCACCGTCGATCAGGACCCGTTCGGTGCCCTGGTCGAGGAGGATGAGATCGGTGTGCGGTCGGGACCCCGAGACGTTGAACGGCGGTTGCACGGCCCCGACCCTGCTGTTCGTGCTGTGGAGGTGGCTGCCGGCGATGGTCACGTCGGTGGCCCCGGCCGCGCTCACGATCCGCCAGGCGACGTCGCGGCCGTCGATCTGGATCTGGGAGAGCGCGGTGTCGCTGGCCAGGACGACCATGGCCTCGTCGGCCGGGAAGTCGGGCGCTGCGGCGACCACCTGGTCGGCGAACCCGGGAGCGGACACGCGCCCACGGAGCCTCACGCCGCTCGGAACCTCCAGCGGAGCCGAGATGACGTACTCGCCGGGCTGGTCGAGCACGACGTCCTGCAGCGCGCCGGTTGCATCGTGCGCCTCACCGGCCCGGACGAGCGCGGCGACGAGTCGGGTCGGGTCCTCGACCCGCTGCACGTTCGCAGGGTCGGCCTGGGAGGCCGCGTTCCAGTCGCTGAGCGAGTGCTCCGGCGCGGCCGGCTCGTCGATGCCGAATTCGGCCCACGGTGGCGGGACCGTCGTGGTCGTGGTGGGCGGTTCGGTCGTGGTCGTGGGCACGTCGGTCGGCGTCGTGGAGCCGGACACGGCGTCGGTGCGAGGGTCCGACGGCCCACCCGATTCGCGGGCGAGGGTGACCACGGCGAGCAGCAGGAGCACGGCGCCGACCGCGAGGCCGACCCGGCCGGCCGTCCGACCACGACCACGGGTCGGTTCGGCGTCGTTCGGGACGGGTTCCCCTCCTCCAGGTCCACCATCCATGGCCTCGCAACGTATCGGCGCCGATGGGCCATCCGGCATCGGGGCGTCGACGGACCGGGTCGGGGCCCGTGGGCACGGTCAACCAGCCGACTTGTAGCATGGGCCCTCGTGCCCGACGACAAGAGACCTTCATCGCTCGGTCCCAACGCGTGGATGGTCGACGAGATGTACGAGCAGTTCGTCGCCGACCCGGCCTCGGTGAGTCCGGCATGGCAGGAGTTCTTCGCCGACTACCGCAGCGACACCGAGGTGCCGGGCGAGCCGGTGCCGGGCGAGACGGCACCCGCTGCGCCGGCGCCGGCGCGCCCGGCTGCTGCGGCGGCAACCGCACCGACGGCCGAACCCGCACCCGACGCGGCCGAACCCGAACCAGACGTGTCGGCGCCCGTCGGCGAGCCGATCCGCGGGGCCGGCGCCCGCATCGTCGCCAACATGGAGGCCAGCCTCGAGCGTCCCCACGGCGACCAGCTTCCGCGAGATCCCGGCCAAGCTGCTCGAGGTCAACCGCAAGGTCATCAACGGCTACCTCGGGCGCACCCGGGGCGGCAAGGTCAGCTTCACCCACCTCATCGGCTACGCCATCGTGCGGGCCATCGCCGAGACCGTGCCGGTGATGAACTCGTCGTTCCTCGACGGATGCCGACGGCAAGCCGCGGGTGGTCCACCACGAGCACGTCGGACTCGGCCTCGCGGTCGACGTCGAGAAGACGCGACGGCAGCCGCACGCTGATGGTGCCGTGCGTCCGAGAACGCCGACACCCTCGACTTCCGCGGGTTCTGGGCGTCGTACGAGGACCTGATCCGCAAGGTCCGGTCCAACAAGCTCTCCCCGACGACTTCGCGGGCACCACGGTCAGCCTCACCAACCCGGGCACGATCGGCACCGTCCAGTCGGTGCCGCGCCTGATGCCGGGCCAGGGCCTCATCGTCGGCGTCGGCGCCTCGACTTCCCGGCCGCAGTTCCAGGGCGCCGATCCGCGCATCCTCGCCGACCTCGGGCTCTCGAAGGTCATCACGGTCACCTCGACCTACGACCACCGGATCATCCAGGGCGCCGAGTCGGGGCTGTTCCTGAAGCGGGTCCACGAGCTGCTGCTCGGCGAGGACGGCTTCTACGACGACATCTTCCGCGCGCTCGGCGTGCCCTACGAGGCCGTGCAGTGGCGCGACGACGTCAGCCCGAGTCGACCGCGAGCAGGCGATGCTCGAGAAGCAGATCGCGGTCCAGAAGCTGATCAACATGTACCGGGTGCGCGGCCACCTGATCGCCGACCTCGACCCGCTGCGGTGGAAGGAGCCTCGACATGCACAGCGAGCTCGACCCGGCCACCTACGGGCTCACCATCTGGGACCTCGACCGCGAGTTCCTCACCGGCGGGCTCGGCGGCCAGGACCGGATGCCGCTCGGGCGACATCCTCGACGTGCTGCGCGACGCCTACTGCCGCACCATCGGCATCGAGTACATGCACATCCAGGAGCCCGACGAGAAGCGCTGGATCCAGGAGCAGGTCGAGGGGGCGGCGCCGTCGACCTCGAGCCCGACGACCAGCGCCACATCCTGGATCGGCTCAACGCGGCCGAGGCGTTCGAGAAGTTCCTCGGCACCAAGTACGTCGGGCAGAAGCGCTTCGGGCTCGAGGGCGCCGAGTCCGCCATCCCGATGCTCGACGCCATCCTCGAGGCCGCGGCCGACCGGCATCTCGACGGCGCCGTCCTCGGCATGGCCCACCGGGGCCGGCTCAACGTGCTCGCCAACATCGTCGGCAAGAGCTACGACCAGATCTTCAAGGAGTTCGAGGGCTCACGTCGACCCCGACTCGATCCAGGGCTCGCGGCGACGTGAAGTACCACCTCGGCCAGACCGGCAAGTTCGTCGCGCCAGGGCGCGAGATCACCGTCGAGCTGGCCGCCAACCCGTGCCACCTCGAGGCCGTCGACCCGGTCGTCGTGGGCATGGTCCGGGCCAAGCAGGACCTGATCGACGACCCGGAGGCCTTCTCGGTGCTGCCCGTGCTCATCCACGGCGACGCCGCCTTCGCCGGCCAGGGCGTCGTGGCCGAGACGCTCAACCTGTCCGACATCAAGGGCTACCGGGTCGGCGGCACCATCCACCTGATCATCAACAACCAGATCGGCTTCACGACGACGCCCGGAGTCGGCCCGCTCGGGCTTCTACTCGCACCGACGTGGCCAAGATGGTCCAGGCGCCGATCTTCCACGTGAACGGCGACGACCCCGAGGCGTGCGTCCGCGTCGCCCGGCTGGCCTTCGACTACCGGCAGCGGTTCCACAAGGACGTCGTGATCGACATGGTCTGCTACCGCCGCCACGGCCACAACGAGGGCGACGACCCGAGCTACACCCAGCCGCTGATGTACGCGAAGATCGACGCCCGGCGCTCGGTGCGCAAGCTCTACACCGAGTCGCTGGTGAAGCGGGGCGACATCTCCCTCGAGGAGGCCGAGGACGCGCTCGACGACTTCCAGAGCAAGCTCGCAGGTCGCGCTCGACGAGACCCGCGCAGGCGCGCGCCGAGCCGAGCCGTTCGTCGCCAGCGCGCCACCGCCCGGCGATCGGGGTGCTCCCGCACGTCGAGACCGGTGTCGAGCGGTCGGTGCTCGACCGGGTCTACGACGTGCTGTCACATCCGCCCGAGGGCTTCCACCTGCACCCCAAGCTCGCCAAGCAGTTCGACGGCGCGGAACAAGCTGTTCGAGAGCGGCGAGGTCGACTGGGCCCTCGCCGAGGCGCTGGCCTTCGGGTCGCTGCTGCTCGAGGGCACCGACATCCGGCTGTCCGGCCAGGACACCCGGCGAGGCACGTTCTCCCACCGCCACGCCGTGCTCGTCGACTACGGGAACGGGAGCGAGTACGCCCCGCTGGCCCACCTGGCGAGCCGAGCAGGGCAAGTTCTGGATCTACGACTCGCTGCTCTCGGAGTACGCCGCCCTCGGCTTCGAGTACGGCTACTCGGTCGAGCGCCAAGGACGCCTGGTCATCTGGGAGGCGCAGTTCGGCGACTTCATCAACGGTGCCCCGATCATCATCGACCAGTTCATCGTGGCGGCCGAGGACAAGTGGGACCAGACCTCGGGTCTCGTCCTGCTGCTGCCGCACGGCTACGAGGGCCAGGGCCCCGAGCACTGCTCGGCCCGGATCGAGCGGTTCCTCACGCTGTGCGCCGAGGACAACATCCAGGTGACCTACCCACCACCTCGGCCCAGTACTTCCACCTGCTGCGTCGCCAGATGCACCGCGACATCCGCAAGCCGCTGGTGGTCTTCACGCCGAAGTCGCTGCTGCGAGCCAAGTCGGCGCGGTCGCCGGTCGACGACCTCGAGTCGGGCTCGTTCGAGGAGGTCCTCGACGATCCCGGTGGCCGACCCGGCCGAGGTGAAGCGGATCGTGCTCGCCGCGGGCAAGGTCGCCCACGAGGTCGCGGCGCAGCAGTCGGCCGATGACGTGCGCGCGTGGCGGTCATCCGCGTCGAACAGCTCTACCCGTGGCCGTTCGAGGCCCTCGATGCCGTCGTCGCCCGCTACGAACACGCAACCGAGATCACGTGGCTGCAGGAGGAGCCGGAGAACATGGGGGCCTGGAACTTCGCCAAGGGCCGCCTGTACGAGAAGTTCGAGGCGACGCACCGGATCCGACGGGTCAGCCGGTTCGAATCGGGAAGCCCGGCCACCGGAAGCTCCAAGATCCACCAACAGGAGCAGGCGGCGCTGCTCGCGGAAGTCCTGGGCCGCAGCAGCTGAGGGCCACAGGCGCTACTCGAACTCGAACAGGTCGACCCCAAGAGGGCCGGCCGCCAGTCGGTGAGGTCGGCCAGTCAGGTCGTGGACGGGCGCAGCGGGAACCCCATCAGGGCCTCCAGCTCGGTGATGGCCACATCGGGGTCGGTGACCTTGATCGTGCGCATGCCCATGGTCCGGGCCGGCTTCAGGTTGATGCCCAGATCGTCCAGGAACACGGCGCGCGGGGCGCTGATCCCCAGCTGCTCGAGTGCCAACTCATAGAAGCGTGGATCGGGCTTTCGACAGCCTGCGGTCGATGATTCGACGATGACGTCGAACAGCTCGAGGACCTCGGAGATGGGGTTCTCGGCGTTGCGGTCGTGTTGGACGAAGTTGTTGGTGAGCAGCGCGAGCTTGACCCGTCCGGACAACTGGTGGAGCACCGAGACCATCGCGGGACGCAGATCGCCCGAAAGGCACGCGAGGACCTCGTGCGCGTCGAGACGGTGGCCCCGTGCCAGGGCCTCGGCCTCGAACAGGGATGCGAACCCGTCGACATCGACCTCGCTGCGCTCGAGCTTCGCCCATGCGTTGTCGTCGGGATCGGTGGCGTTGATCGAGCGGATCAATCCCTCCGGCAGACCGCTCTCGGACTCGAAGCGGGCGAAGGCAGCGAAGGGGCTGGTGGTGATGACGCCCCCGAAGTCGAACAGAACGGCGGCCGGTGTCGGGTCGGGCGATGGCGTCACCGAAGCACTGTAGGAGAGCCAGCCGCGGGGCGGCGTCGCAGCTCCTCGGCGTGCCATCCGTGCCCCATGGCTCGCGAAGTGGTTGACTGAGGCCGCTCATGGCCCCGGAACACGTCGTCGTCGACGGATCGAACATCGCAACTGAAGGTCGCTCGATGCCGAGCCTCGCGCAACTCGACGAGGCGGTCCGGGCCTTCATCAAGGAGTACGGCGCCGATCTCGCGGTGACCGTCGTCGTCGACGCCACGTTCGGTCATCGCATCGACCCGTCCGAGCGCAAGGCCTTCGACGAGGCGATCGCAAACAACGAGATGGTCACCCCGCCCGCCGGTGCGATCGGGAGAGGCGACGCCTTCGTCCTCGAGATCGCCGAGCGGGTCGGCGCTGCGGTCCTGTCGAACGATTCGTTCCAGGAGTTCCACGGAACCGTCGACTGGCTCTTCGACGAGGGTCGCCTGATCGGTGGCAAGCCGGTCCCCGAGGTCGGCTGGATCTTCCTTCCTCGATCGCCGGTCCGCGGGCCGGCGAGCCGGCGGTCGGTCAGCGACGCGAAGCGCGGTCGGGCCAAGTCGTCGAAGAAGCGGGCCGCTCCGGCGAAGAAACAGGCCGCGCAGTCGAAGGGTTCAGGGTCGCGCCGGCGTTCGAAGTCGGGTGATGGGCGCAACGACCGTCGAAGCGATCGGGCGTCGGCGTCGAAGCAGCGTTCGAAGCCGGCCAAGCGGTCCGGCGCCGAGCCCGAGCCCTACAACGATCCGCTCCCGTTCATCGAGTTCGTGGCGGCGCACCCGGTGGGTGAGACGGTCGAGGGCGAGGTCGAGCGGTTCTCGTCCCATGGCTGCTATCTCATCGCCGACGGTGCCCGCTGCTACCTCTCGCTCAAGCTCATGGGCGATCCGCCCCCGACCAGCCCGAAAGAGGTCGTCTCGGTCGGCGAGACGCTGCGCTGCGTCGTGATCTCGATCGACACTCCCCGACGCGGCGTCGACCTGGCTCTGCCAGGATTCGTCCCCGGCGGCGAGGACGCCCCAAGCTCCACCCCCCAACGGCAAGAATCCGAGGAGGATTCCGTGAGTACCAGAAAAGCGGTCAAGAAGAAGAAGGCTCCGGCCAAGCGCAAGGCTCCGGCGAAGAAGAAGGCTCCGGCCAAGCGCAAGGCTCCGGCGAAGAAGAAGGCTCCGGCCAAGCGCAAGGCTCCGGCGAAGAAGAAGGCTCCGGCCAAGCGCAAGGCTCCGGCCAAGAAGAAGGCTCCGGCCAAGCGCAAGGCTCCGGCCAAGAAGAAGGCTCCGGCCAAGAAGAAGGCTCCGGCCAAGAAGAGGGCGCCGGCCAAGCGCAAGGCTGCGGCCAAGAAGAGGGCTCCGGCGAAGAAGCGCTGACCCGGCGGGGTGGCTCGCACACGAATCCGATTCGCGACCTGGAACGTCAACTCGCTGAAGGCGCGACGCGAGCGTGTGCTCGCATGGCTCGTGGAGGCGCAGCCCGATGTGCTCTGTCTCCAGGAGACCAAGCTCGCCGATGCCGCCTTTCCGGCGCTCGACTTCGTCGCGGCGGGCTACGAGGGGGTGCATCACGGTGAGGGACGGTGGAACGGCGTCGCGATCCTCAGTCGTCTGCCCATCTCGGAAGTCGTGGCCGGGTTCGCCGACGGCGGCGACCCCGATCCCGAGGCGCGGGTGCTCACCGCCCGCTGTGGCTCGACGTTGGTCACCAGTGTCTATGTCCCCAACGGCCGAGCGGTCGGCCACGAGCACTACGAGTACAAACTGCGTTGGCTCGATCGGCTGTACGGGCACCTCGACTCGCTCACGACGCCGGACGACGAGGTGGTCGTCGGTGGAGACTTCAACATCGCCCCCGAGGACCGCGACGTGTGGAGCGTGCAGGAGGTGCACGGCGGCACCCATGTGTCCGGCGCCGAACGCGATCGATTGGCTCGATTGCTCGGCTGGGGACTCGAGGACACGTTCCGCCAGTGTCATCCCGGTGCCGACGGGCTCTACAGCTGGTGGGACTATCGCGCCGGGAACTTCCACAAGCATCGCGGGATGAGAATCGATCTTCTGCTCGCCTCGAAGGCGGTCGCCGACCGCACCCGGTTCGCGCTCGTCGACCGTCAGGCGCGGAAGGGCCCGTCGCCGTCGGATCATGCGCCGGTCCTGATCGACGTCGACGCAGCATGACCGAGCCGACATCCTCCGAGCCTGGCCCACCCGAGCCTGGCCCATCCGAGCGTGGCGACGGCGGTCCTGGCGCAGGGTGGTCCGATCGTCTCGAGCACCTGGCGACCGGCCAGGTGTCGGCCCGTCGGGCCGAGGCCCGCCGCGTGGCCGACTCGGCTCGCCGCGCGCTGCACGCGTTGATGAACACCGAGGCACCCGAGGAGGTGCTCCACGAGGTCGCCGACGGGCTGTCGAGTCTGGCCGGACGCCTCGCGGAGTATCCGAACCGTTCGATGTACGTCGGCTTCGCCGAATCGGCCAACAGTGGCGACCCGCACGCGTTCTTCGACCACAGCCCGATGATCGGCAAGGCGAATCCACTCGCGCCGCCCATCGCCTTGCGCCAGGTCGGCGATCACATGGAGGGTGTCGTCACCTTCGGGCCGGCGTACGAAGGGCCGCCCGGCTGTGTCCACGGGGGTTTCGTGGCGGCGGCATTCGACGAAGTGCTCGGGGCCACCCAGTCGCTGTCGGGGACACCGGGAATGACCGCCCGTCTGATCGTGAACTACCGGAGCCCGACGCCGCTGGGATCCGAACTGCGGTTCATCGGTGAACTCGACCGGGTCGAAGGTCGCAAGATCTTCACGGTGGGCCGCGTCACTGCCGACGGTGTGGTGACCGCCGAGGCCGAAGGGCTCTTCGTCTCCATCGACTTCGGCCGGTTCGCCGAGCTCAAGGCGCAGCGCGACGGTCTCTGAGCACCTCGAGCAACTCGTCGCCGAAGCGGGCGGCCTTGATGGGCCCCAGCCCGTCGATCCGAGCGAGTTCGTCCAGGTCGGCCGGACGACGGTCGATCACCTCGCGCAGGACGCGATCGGGGAGCACCGCTGCAGCCGGCACCCGGGCTCTCCGCGCCACGGTCTCCCGCCAGGCCCCGACCGACTCGGAGAGACGGCGCCGCTCGTCGGGCCCGTCGTCGATCGCCGCTCGGGCTCGATCGAGCGCTCCTCGAAGGTCCTCGGGGTCGGGCGCAGGTCCGGACTCGGTCGGAAGGTGCCGGAGGAGCGGTGAGACCTCGCGTTCCACCTGGCGGCCACCCAGCGTGCGCACCCGCGCGGCGTGGAGCGACAACGCCCGCTCGGCTCGGGTCATCGCCACATAGAGCAGCCGGGCTTCCTCGGCGCGTGCCTCGCGCGTCCGGGCATGGCCGATGGGCACGAAGCCGGCCTCGAGCCCGGCGAGGTGTACCGAATGCCACTCGAGTCCCTTGGCCGCGTGGAACGTCGCGAGGGTGACGGCGTTCTGTCCCGATTCGCTTCGTCGGTCGGCCGTGGCCCGGATCCACGCCGCCAGCTCGGCGGCGGTGGCTCCCGGATGATCGCGGCCGAAGGCCACGGCACGGCTCTCGAACTCGGCGAGGCGCGGGCGGAGGTCCGGATCGGCCTCGATGGCCTGGAGGTCGTCGATGACCGCGGAGATCGGGCGTCGGTCGCCGTCGAGCCCGTCGAGGATCTCCCGGACGGCCGGGTGGTCGACCACAGGGTCTGCGCCGCGTACCTCGTGGGGGATGCGGGCGGCACGGAACGCCTCGCGAATCGGCGCCAACTGCGCGTTGGTCCGTACGAGGATCGCCTGTTCCGACCAGGGCGAGCCCGGGCCGTTCGTTCGTCGCACCGCTCGCGCGATCGCCCGAGCCTCGGCGGTCTCGTCGGCGTGCAGGGTCAGCCGTGGCGGTTCGCCGTCGCTGTGCGTCGCCACGACGGAGTCCGCGATGAGCCCGGCGGTGGCGAGCACCGACGTCGCTCCCGCGAGGATCTGCGGGCTCGACCGGTAGTTGGTCTCGAGTCGGATCACCTGGACCGGGGGGTAGTACGTCTCGATGTCGAGCAGGAACGTCGGATCGGCGCCGTTCCATGTGTAGATGGCCTGCTGAGGGTCGCCGACGACGAACAGGTCGTACCGATCGCCACGCCAGGCCTCGAGCAGCCGGAACTGCAGCGGGTTGATGTCCTGGAACTCATCCACGAACAGGTGGCGGAATCGCCAGCGCTGGGCGCGGGCGAACGACGCATCACGTTCGATGAGGCGTGCCGCCTCGAGGAGCAGATCGTCGAAGTCGAGCAGCCCGCGGTCGGATCGCGCGACCTCGTAGCCCAGGTAGGCGTCGGCGATGGTGGCGGGATCCCGGCGCGTTCGGCGGTGTGCGGCCGAGGCCCGTTCGACATAGTGCGCCGGCGGGATCTGTCGAGCTTTCGCCCACTCGATCTCGGTGGCGATCTCGGCGAGCACGCGATGATCGCCACGACCGGTGACCTCCTCGAGCAGCCCCCGCTTGCGGTCGAGCACCTTCGGCGCCGGGAGTCGGTGATCGCGTCGGTGATCGCGGATCTGGCCGAGCGCGAGGGCATGGAACGTGCCGGCCGTCACTCGGTCGCGGAGGCCGAGGGAGCCGAGTCGAGCACGTAGCTCTGACGCAGCACGGCGGGTGAAGGTCACCGCCAAGACGTGTTGGGGCTCGATCTCCTCGGACGCGATCCGGTGGGCGACCCGCCGAGAGAGTACGCGGGTCTTGCCCGATCCCGCAGGCGCGAGCACGGCGACCGGTGATGCCGTGGTGGTGACGGCGCGGAGCTGCTCGGCATCGAGACCGGCTTCGAGGGCCGAGGCATCCACCCACGTAGTGTCGCGCAGCGTGGTGGCGATTCCTCGCGAGCGGTTCGAGCAACTGGTCGCGGACGCACTCGACCAGATCCCCGAGCCGCTCGCTCGGCTCATGGACAACGTGGCGGTGTTCGTCGAGGACGGTGCCTCGGCCGGCACGCTGCTCGGTCGGTACGAGGGGGTGCCGCTGACCGACCGGGACGCGGGCTACTCGGGCATGGTCATGCCCGATCGGATCACCGTGTACCGCCGCGCCATCTGTGGCCTCTGCCGCGACGAGGACGAGGTGGTGCACCAGGTGCTCGTCACCGTGGTGCACGAGGTGGCCCATCACTTCGGCATCGGCGACGAGCGACTGCACGAACTCGGCTGGGGCTGACCGAGGTGGTCGCGAAGTCAGGGGTGAACCGGACCCTCCCCGACCCGTTTCGCCCCTGACTTCCGTCCCGTGGGGACGTTTCGCGGAGTGAATCGTCCCGTACGCTGCGCGCGATGGCAATAGGCCGAACGGACCATGACGTTTCTCTGGCCCGTTCGCAAGCGCGGCGGAGGCCACCGGCGGGTGACACCGGCTGACGACACGGCCGTGCCGGACCCCGGTGAGCTCGGGCGATAGCGTGGGGCCGTGGCGTTCCCCCCGAAGCTCCTCAACGACGGTGAGGACGCCGTGCTCGATCTGCACCCGCACTGGTGGTACTTCGCCAAGTCGATGAGCGTGCTGGTCGGGCTCATCGTGCTCGGCATCGTCGCCGTGGTGCTCGACCTCGCCGACTTCGTCAACATCACGGCCGGGGTGTTGGTGCTCGTGGCCCTCGTCTGGTTCGGCGTCACCTACCTGCGGTGGTCGACCACCAACTTCGTGGTCACCACCGACCGGCTCATCTACCGCCACGGCGTCCTCACCAAGCAGGGCATCGAGATCCCCCTCGACCGGGTGAACACGGTCTTCTTCAAGCAGAGCCTGTTCGAGCGGATGCTCGGCGCCGGCGATCTCATGATCGAGTCGGCGGGAGAGCGGGGCAGCCAGAGCTTCAGTGACGTCCGCAAGCCGTCGGCGGTCCAGAGCGAGATCTACCGCCAGATCGAGGCCAACGAGAACCGCAAGTTCGATCGGGTGGCCGCCGGCGGCGGGGGCGACACGTTGTCGGTGCCCGAACAGCTCGAGAAGCTCCACGAACTACACCAACGGGGTGTCCTCTCCGACGAGGAGTACGCCGAGAAGAAGCAGACGCTGCTCGACCGCATGTGAGCTCGATCGCCGAGCCGCGGATCCCGGACCATCTGGACCGGCGGCGTGCGTCAACGTGCTCAGCGACGGGGCCGACCTCAGCGGACTGCGGTCCACCGGTCTGCGCCTGCACGGGTCGGATCTGACTGATCTGCAGCATCCCGACGGTCTCCGCGGATGCTCGATCGACGCAGCCCAAGTGGTTCCGTTGGCCGTGCAGCTCCTCGCCGCCATCGGCATCGAGGTCACCGAAGACGACGGGCCCCCGCGGCTGGTCTGACCGTCCAACCCCCCACGTCGACCGGGCGGTCGGCCAGGGCGACCACGCAGCCCCCGAATCCGGCGCCCGTCAGCCGTGCGCCGACGATGCCCGGCGTCGCCATGAGCCGGTCGACCAGGCGGTCGAGCACCGGCGTCGACACGTCGAAGTCGTCGCGGAGGCTGGCGTGGCTCTCGAGCATTGCTGTGCCGGCGGCGTCGAGATCGCCGGCCGACATGGCGGCGCCGAAGGCTCGAACCCGTGCGTTCTCGGTGATCACGTGTCGTGCCCGCCGGACCAGGACCGGGTCGTCCAGCCCGGCCAGGTCGGCGAGCCCTGCCGACCGAAGCGGACCGATCGTGGCCTCGGCCACCTCGCACTGCGCCCGCCGATCGGCGTAGGCCGACCCCACGAGGGATCGTTCCTGGCCCGAGTGCACCACGACCACCCGAGTCGAGGGATCGAGGGCGACGGGCTCGACCGAGCACGTGTGGCAGTCGAGCATCAGCGCGGCCCCCTCGACACCGCTCAGGATCGCCAGCTGATCCATGATCCCGCACGGGACGCCCGTCGCCAGCTGCTCGGCCCGCTGACACTTCGCCGCCAGCTCGGCCGGCTCGTCGTCGGCGCCGAGAGCGAGCGCCACGCTGACCTCGAGTGCGGCACTCGACGACAATCCGCTCCCGACCGGCAATGTGCTCTCCACGGTCCCGACGAGGCCGCGCTCGGGTCGCAGCTGCGTGATCACCCCTGCCACGAACCGTCCCCACGGCGGCTCGACCCGCTGCGGCTCGGTGACGTCGAGCGGGATCCGCACGGTCGAGCCCAGCTCGGTGCTCGTCAGCTCGACGACGTCGGGGAGCGGTCGGCCTCGGACGGTCGTGCCGAGGTGGATGGCCATCGGCAGCGCGAGTCCGCCCGTGTAGTCGGTGTGGTCGCCGATGAGGTTGACCCGGCCGGGCGCCCACGCCACGATCTCTGCGCCGTCGTCGATCACCGGCGTGACGCTAGCCAGGTCGTTGCCGGCGGGCGCCCGCTCGCAGTTGCTTCCCCCTCGATCGGCCGACAGGATGGCCGCTCCATCCGCTCACCGGGAGCAGCCACGTCATGGGACCACTCAAGGGCATCAAGGTGCTCGAGATCGCCGGCATCGGGCCCGGCCCGTTCTGCGCCATGATGCTGGCCGACATGGGGGCCGATGTCGTCCGGATCGACCGCGCCGGGAACGTACGCGGCGGCGACCCCGCCCTGCCGCCCGGGGATGTGCTCAACCGGGGACGTCGGTCGGTCGGGGTCGACCTGAAGTCACCGGAGGGGGTGGAGGTGGTGCTGTCGATGGTCGAGCAGGCCGACGCCCTACTCGAGGGGTTCCGCCCCGGCGTCGCCGAGCGCCTCGGCATCGGGCCCGACGCGTGTCACGCTCGCAACCCGAAGCTCGTCTACGGCAGGATGACCGGGTGGGGTCAGGACGGCCCGTATGCACCGACCGCCGGCCACGACATCAACTACATCGCACTGGCTGGTGCCCTCGACCCCATCGGCAGGCGAGGCGAGGCACCCGTGCCCCCGCTGAACCTCGTGGGCGACTTCGGTGGCGGGGGCATGCTGCTGGCCTACGGGTTGGTGTGCGGGCTCCTCGACGCGCAGCGCTCGGGCGAGGGCCAGGTGGTCGACGCCGCCATGGTCGACGGCGCAGCCGTACTGACCACGATGTTCCACGCGTTTCGGGCCATGGGCATCTGGGAGGACGAGCGCGGGACGAACATGCTCGACAGCGGCGCCCACTTCTACGACGTCTACGAGACCAGCGACCACAAGTACGTCTCGATCGGCTCGATCGAGCCCCAGTTCTATGCCGAGTTGCTGCGTCTGACCGGCCTCGACACGGCCGACCTCCCCGGCCAGCACGACCGGCTGGAGTGGCCCGCGCTCAAGGAGCGGGTGGCCGAGGTGTTCGCCACGAAGACCCGCGACGAGTGGTGCGAGATCATGGAGGGGTCCGACGTCTGCTTCGCCCCGGTCCTGACCCTGGGCGAGGCCCCGGACCATCCGCACAACGTCCACCGCAAGACCTTCATCGAGCGCGACGGCATCGTGCAGCCGGCGCCTGCGCCCCGCTTCAGTCGGACCGAGGTCGAGGTGGTCCGGCCTCCGGCCCACGCCGGTCAGCACACCGAGGAGGTCCTCGGCGAGTACGGCCTCGACGCCGACCGGATCGCGACCCTCCGCGACCGTGGAGCGATCGCGTGAATCTGGTCTTCTTTCACGCCCACCCCGACGACGAGTCCATCTCGACCGGGGGCAGCATCGCTCGAGCCGTCGCCGAGGGGCACGATGTCGCCATCGTGTTCGCCACCCGGGGCGAGTGCGGGCAGGTTCCGGACGGACACCTCGACGACGGGGAGACCCTGGGCGAGCGGCGGACCGTCGAGGTGGCGGCGTCGGCTGCCGCACTCGGCGTCGATGCCGTGTACTTCCTCGACTACCGCGACTCCGGCATGGAAGGCACCGCGACCAACGAGGACCCTCGGTGCTTCTGGCAAGCCGACCGCGACGAAGCGAGTGAGCGGCTCGCCGGCATCCTGCGGGCGCGCACATGCGACGTGCTGACCGTCTACGACGATCACGGCGGCTACGGGCATCCCGACCACATCCAGGTCCACCGGGTCGGGGTCCGGGCGGCCGAGCTGGCCGGGGTCCCACGGGTGTACGAGGCGACGATGAATCGTGACCACATCCGTCGGATGATGGACAGCGCGCGGGAGATGGGGGTCGAGGCGGACGACGCTCCCGATGTCGCAGAATCGGAGTCGTTCGGTTCGCCCGAGGAGATCATCACCACGACGGTCGACGTCCGGGACTTCGTCGAGGCGAAGCGAGCTTCGATGCGGGCTCATGCGAGCCAGATCCAACCGACGGACTTCTTCATGCAGATGCCCGATGAGGCCTTCGGTGAGGTCTTCGGGTGGGAGTTCTTCATTCGTCGAGGGGTCGAGCCGACCCATGAGGAGAACTGGCTGGTTGACCCGGTCAGCGGAGAGCCGGGGTAGCGTGACGTGCGCAACCCCAGGAGGCCGCCATGCAGAGACACCTGCCCGTCGACAAGCTCGCCCGTGACAGCCGGTTCGAGACGATCCCGATCGAGACGCTGATCTTCGATCCGCGCAATGTGACCCGCGACGACGAGCCGGGGCGCAATGCGTTCTCGCCCGACTCCTACGAGGCCCCTGACGCGGCTCGTTCGCTCATGCACGGCATCTTCGTGGGCGAGATCCAGGCCCTCGAAGGGGCCGGCCGGACCTGCTTCGACTTCGACACCGGAACCGGGTCCGACGAGGCCCCCTTCGAACTCAAGCTCGACATGGCCCGCCAATGCTGGGACGAGGCTCGACACGTCGAGATCAGCGTCAAGCTCGGCGAGCACATGGGTTCGGAGATCGGCGAGTTCGCCGAGCAGACCACCCTGTACGAAGCCGCCTGCAACGAGGATCCGGTTCTGCGCCTCGCCGGGGTCAACCGTGCACTCGAGGGACTCGCCATCGACGTGTTCAACACCATGAAGAACTTCGGGTCGATGACGGCCGATCCGGTCCTCGAGTACTGCGAGGACTGGATGCTCGCCGACGAGGTGACCCACGTGAAGATGGGCTCGGACTGGTTGCGCAAGATCACCGAGCACGACGCCGAGCGGCGCGACAAGGCACTCGAGTTCCAGCGGGCGGTCGACAAGCTGTTCAGCTTCGGTGGATTCCGCGGCGAGGACGACGAGAGCCCCATTCATCTCGCCCGGACGTTCCGCCGGCTCGCCGGCTTCAGCGAGGACGAGATCTCCGACCTCGTCGACGTGGCCGCCGAGGCCATGGCCGAAGCCCAGGCACTCACGCAGGCCGCCGCCAGCTGATCACCGAATCATCGGCGCCGGTTCTCCATGGCTCGCGCCCACCTGGTCGGCGCGTGGGTGGTGGTGGTGTCCTACGCCGTGGTCGGTTCGTGGGCGCTCGCCGCCAACTACGTGCCGCGGCTCCGGCACCGTGCGCTCTGGGGCGCGACGATCGTGGCGCAGGTGCTGGTGTTCGTCCAGATCGTGCTGGGGGTCGCCGCCATGCAGCAGCTGCCCGAAGGGGTCGAGGTGGCCGACATCCACATGTTCTACGGATTCCTGTGCATCGTCTCGATCGGCATCATCGTGTCGTACCGCCAGCAACTCGAGGCGCACCGCTACCTGCTCTACGGCTTCGGTGGCCTCTGGATCATGGGATTGGCGATCCGGGCCATGACACTGAGTCCGCTGGCGGCCTGATCAGAGGTTGACGATCGGACAGGTGAGGGTTCGGGTGATCCCGCCGATCATCTGGATGCGGCTCACCACCATCTTGCCGAGCTCGTCCATGTCGGACGCCTCGGTCTGGGCGATGACGTCGTAGGGACCGGTCACGTCGTGGGCCGCCACGACGCCCTCGATCTCGTCGACCGAGGCCGAGACCTCCGATGCCCGGCCGACCTCGGTCTGGATCAGGACATAGGCGCGCACCGTCATGGGCGGGCAACGGTAGTCGTTCGATTCGAGGGCGGGCCGGGCGAACCGGCGCCTGCTCAGTCGGCGAGCCGCTTCTCGAGGTCGCGGAGCTGGTCGGCGAGCTCCTGCGGGAGCCGTTCGCCGATCGCGTCGTAGTGAGCTTCGATGAGCGGGACCTCCTGGCGCCACTTCTGGTTGTCCACCGAGAGGATCTTCACCATGTCGTCCGCAGTGAGGTCGGTGCCGTCGATGTCGATGCCGTCGGTGGTAGGCACCCGGCCGATCGCGGTGTCGACCGCCTCGGCGTCGCCGCTGATGCGCTCGAGAACCCACTTGAGCACGCGGGCGTTCTCGCCGAACCCCGGCCACATGAACGAGCCGTCCTCGTCTCGCTGGAACCAGTTCACCCAGAACAGCGAGGGCAACGAGTCCTCGGTGCCGGTCGTGCCGATCTCGAGCCAGTGCCGGAAGTAGTCGCCGGCGTTGTAGCCCATGAACGGCAGCATGGCGAAGGGATCGAAGCGCACCTCGCCGACGGTCCCGGCGGCGGCTGCGGTCTTCTCCGACGACATGATCGAGCCGAGGAACACGCCGTGCTCCCAGTCGAACGCCTCGGTGACCAGCGGGACGTTGGATGCGCGACGCCCGCCGAACAGGATGGCCGAGATCGGGACGCCCTTCGGGTCCTCCCATTCGGGAGCGATGGAGGGGCATTGGCTGGCGGGCGCGGTGAAACGGGCGTTCGGATGAGCCGCCGGGCGGTCGGCGTCGGGAGTCCAGTCCTCGCCCCGCCAGTCGATCAGGTGAGCCGGAGGCTCGGACAGTCCTTCCCACCAGACGCCGCGGTCATCGGTCTTGGCCACGTTCGTGAAGATCGAGTTCGCGTGCAGCGACGCGAGCGCATTCGGGTTGGTGTCGGGGCCGGTGCCCGGAGCCACCCCGAAGAACCCGGCTTCGGGGTTGATGGCGTACAGACGCCCGTCGTCCCCGAACTTCATCCACGCGATGTCGTCGCCGACGGTCTCGACCGTCCACCCCGGCAGGGTCGGGATCATCATGGCCATGTTGGTCTTGCCGCATGCCGACGGGAACGCCGCGGCGATGTAGGTCTTCTCGCCGCTCGGTGGGGTCACCCCGAGGACCAGCATGTGCTCGGCCATCCAGCCTTCGTCGCGGGCCATCGTCGAGGCGATGCGCAGCGCGAAGCACTTCTTGCCGAGGAGGGCGTTGCCGCCGTAGCCCGACCCGTACGACCAGATCTCGCGAGTGTCGGGGAAGTGGGCGATGAACTTGTTGTCGGCGTCACACGGCCACGGGACGTCGGCGCGCCCGTCGGCCAAGGGCATGCCGACCGAGTGCAGGCAGGGGACGAACTCGCCCTCGGCTCCGAGGACGTCGAGGGCGCCCTGGCCCATCCGCGTCATGATGCGCATGTTGACGACGACGTACGCCGAGTCGGTGAGCTGGACACCGATGTGGGCGATGGGCGAGCCGAGCGGACCCATGCTGAACGGCACGACGTACATCGTCCGGCCCTTCATGGACCCGCGGAACAACTCGAGGATTTCGGCCTTCATCTCGGCGGGGGCTCGCCAGTTGTTGGTCGAGCCGGCGTCGATCTCGGCCTCGGAGCAGATGAACGTTCGATCCTCGACCCGTGCCACGTCGGCAGGGTCGGATTGGCAGAGGAAGCTGTTCGGGTGGGTCGAGTCGTCGAGGCGCTCGAAGGTGCCCCCGTCGACCAGCTGGGTCGTGAGGCGGTCCCACTCCTCCTCGGAGCCGTCGCACCACTCGACTGCGTCGGGCTCGAAGATCTCGGTCCACTCCTGGACCCATGCCTGGAGCTTCTGGTTCTCGGTCGTACCGGGCATTGTGGCCTCCGTCCCCGCGAGGTGCGGGCGATTAGGTGGTCGAGGGTGGGGTGGGGGTGCTCAGATCGCCCTCGGGAAACGAAGGCGTCGCCATGTCGACTTCCGAGCCCAGTCCGAGCCGTGTGGCCCGCCCGTCGGGGTCGAGTTCGAAGACGACTCGCTGGCCCTGTCGGAGCATCCGGAAGAGCGATCCGTCGAGCGCGTCGGCGGCCAGGTCGTACTCGGCGAGGTCGGTGTCGGTGAGGATGACACCGTCGCCCGTTCCTGGGTCGTATGACTTGATCACGCCTTGCACCGATGCTCCACCTTCGGTCCGGACTGGGTAACCGACGATAGCCACGTCGCCCGAGCCCCATGCAATCACCACGGTCTTCGGCGAGCACGGCCCATCCGAAAGCCGCAACTGCCCGCAGCCGGTCTGTACCATCGCCCGGAATGGGAGCGCGGGACCATCTCGGGGCGGCGGAGCTGCGCGCCGCCATGGCCGCGTTCCGCGATGCCCTGCGGGCCCACCAGGAGGCGATCAACCGGCTGAACGTCTATCCGGTGCCCGACGGCGACACCGGTACGAACATGGCGCTGACAATGGAGTCGGTGGTGGCCGAGCTCGAGGGTGCCGACGACGAAATGGCCGCGGTGTGTCACGCCATCGGCCACGGGTCGCTGATGGGGGCTCGGGGCAACAGTGGGGTGATCACCTGTCAGATCCTGCGCGGCATGGTCACCGAGATCCGCGACGACGAACAGGTCGACGGGGCCGCGCTGGCCTCGGCCCTCGCCGCTGCGTCCAAGTCGAGCTACGAGGCGGTGCAGAAGCCGACCGAGGGCACCATCCTCACCGTGCTCCGCGAGGCCTCGGAGGCCGCCGTCGAAGCGGCCGATGCCGGCGCCGACCTGGTGTCGGTGCTCGACGCGGCCCGCGTCATGGGGGGCGAGAGTCTCGACCGCACGCCTGAGCTGCTCGCCGTGCTGGCCGAGGCCGGCGTCGTCGACGCCGGCGGTGCCGGCTTCCTTCTCCTGCTCGACGCACTGCTCCACGTCACCGACGAGCGCCCGTTGCCCGAGCCCGTCGATCAGCCCGCCGCGGCCTCCGTCGTGGCGGCAGGCTTTGCTGCGGTCGAGGCGACGGCCGGCGACGGTCACGACGTCAGTGACCTCCGCTACGAGGTCATGTACTTCCTCGAGGCCCCCGACGAGACCATTCCTGCGTTCAAGGACGTCTGGGCGGGGCTCGGTGACTCGATCGTCGTGGTCGGCGGTGACGGCATCTGGAACTGCCACGTCCACACCGACGACATCGGCGCGGCCATCGAGGCGGCCATCGAGATCGGTCGTCCCCGACAGATCCGCGTGACCGATCTGTTCGAGGAGGTCGAGGAGGAGCGGTGGGTGCGCGAGGCTGCGGCCGCTGCCGGGGCCGCCGACGACGATCCTCCGCACGATCCGGTGGGCTGCGGTGTGGTGGCGGTGGCCACCGGCGACGGCATCCGGCGCATCTTCCACAGTCTCAGGGTGCAGAAGGTCGTCACGGGCGGGCAGTCGATGAACCCGTCGACCCAGCAACTGCTCGAGGCCGTCGAGGCGGTGCAGGCCGATCAGGTCGTGATCCTGCCCAACAACAAGAACATCATCGCCGTGGCCGAGAAGGTCGACGAGCTGACCGAGAAGTCAGTGCGCGTCGTCGCCACCAGGTCGGTCACCGAGGGGTTCGCCGCCCTGCTGGCCTACGACCCCGAAGCCGAAGCCGGCGCGAACCACGAGGCGATGACCGACATGGCGGCATCGGTCGTCGCGGCGGAGGTCACCCAGGCCGTCCGCGACTCCAACAGCGATGTGGGTCCCATCGCCGAGGGGGACTTCATGGGCATCGGACCCTCCGGCATCCTCGCGGTCGAGGCCACCGTCGTCGACGCGGCGTGCGAGCTGCTGGCGAGCCTGGTGACGTCCGACCACGAGATCATCACGGTCATCGAAGGGGACGGAGCGTCGGCCGGCGACACCCGCAAGATCACCGAGTGGCTCGCCGAGCACCGGCCCGAGGTCGAGCCCGAGGTCCACCACGGAGGCCAGCCGCTCTACCCGTACCTCTTCGGCATCGAGTAGCCGTGCCCGGCGAGCTGGACCTCCAGTGGTTCGCCGAGCAACCGGTCACCCGGCTGAACGGCGTCGGCGACAAGAAGGCCGAGGCGCTCGGCAAGCTCGGGATCGAGACGCTCTTCGATCTGTTGACCTACTACCCGAGGCGGTGGCTCGACCGGACCCGCCAGGTGAGTATCGACGACATCGTTCTCGGCGAGGAGGCGATGGTGCTCGCTCGGGTTCGCAGCATCTCGGCCGTTCCGGGTCGCGGGCGGGGCCGTGGTCGGGTGGAGGGCGAGATCACCGACGGAACCGGCCATCTGCGGATCACGTTCTTCAACCAGACCTGGCGGGAGCGCCAACTCCCGGCCGGCACCGAGGCGGTGTTCGTCGGCAAGGTCGACACGTACCGCGGTCGGCGCCAGATGACGAACCCCGAAGTCGATCTGGTCGGCGATCGGACCGGCCGCATCGTTCCGATCTACCCCCAGTCCGGCAAGGCGAAGGTGAACACGTGGGAGATCGCAGCATGGATCGCCGAGCTGTTGCGCCGCGTCGAACCGGCCCGGGGCGGACGAGGGCTCATCGACCCGCTTCCCGATCGATGGCTCGAGCGGTGGGACTTCATCGACCGGCAAGCCGCACTGCAGTCGATCCACCAGCCCGAGTCGATGACCGAGAAGGACGCGGCGCGCCGTCGTCTGGTGTTCGACGAGCTGTTGCGGGTCCAGCTCGCCCTGGTGCTGCGCAAGGCCGCCATCGAACGGTCCGCAGCGGGGATCGCCCATGCGGTGCCCGGCGATCTGATGCGACGGTTCTGGGACGAGTTGCCGTTCGAGCTCACGAGCGATCAGCGGCGCACCATCGACGAGATCCGCAACGACATGGCCCGTGCCGTGCCGATGCACCGGCTCCTGCAGGGCGACGTGGGCGCAGGCAAGACCGTCGTCGCCGTGAGTGCGATGCTGCTGGCGGTCGAGGGTGGCCACCAGGCGGCATTCATGGCGCCGACCGAAGTGCTCGCGGAGCAGCACGCCCTGCTGGTCCGGTCGCTCCTCGCGGACTTCACCATCGACGACGAGGCGGCGCTGTTCGCACGGTCCCTGACGGTGGCCTCGCTCAGCAACAAGACACCTCCGTCGGCGCGCAAGCGGATCCTCGCCGAGCTCGCCTCCGGTCAGATCGACATCGTGATCGGCACCCACGCTCTGATCCAGGAAGGGGTCGAGTTCGCGTCGCTCGGACTGGCCGTCATCGACGAACAGCATCGCTTCGGCGTCGAACAGCGCGCTGCGCTGCGGGAGAAGGCGCCCGGCGAGGTCGTGCCCGACGTCCTGGTGATGACCGCGACCCCGATCCCGCGCACGGCCGCCATGACCGTCTACGGCGATCTCGACGTCTCGGTCCTCTCCGAGAAGCCACCCGGCCGTACCAGGGTCGAGACGGTGTGGGCCCGCCACGAGACCGACGAAGCGGCCGCCTGGGAGCGGGTTCGGGCCGAAGTGGCTGCCGGGCGCCAGGCGTACGTCGTGTGTCCGCTGATCGAGGAGTCCGACAAGCTCGAGGTCGCATCGGCCGAGGAGACCCACGAGCGGCTCACCACGACCGAGCTCGAAGGCCTGGCGGTCGGTCTGCTCCACGGACGCCTGGGGTCGGCCGACAAGGAACAGACCATGGAGCTCTTCCGGCGCGGCCGCTTCGACGTGCTCGTGGCCACGACGGTCATCGAGGTCGGCGTCGACGTGCCGAACGCCACGGTCATGGTGATCCTCGACGCCGACCGCTTCGGGATCGCCCAACTCCACCAGCTGCGCGGTCGGGTCGGGCGCCAGGCCGGGATGGCGTCGTACTGCTATCTGGTCGCGCCCACCGAGATCGACCAGGACAACGAACGCCTGGATGCCATGGTCCGCACCGAAGACGGGTTCGAGCTCGCCGAGGTCGACCTGGACGTGAGAGGCGAGGGATCGATCATGGGGGAGCGGCAGAAGGGCCGGTCCGATCTCAAGCTCGCGTCGTTGCGCCGTGACAAGCAGTGGGTCGAGCGCGCCCGCGAGGCCGCCATCGAGCTGGTGGGGACGGGTCTCCCCGAGACCATGGCCAACGAGATCAGCCTCTTCCTGGACCCCGCCGAGGCCGACTTCCTGCTCAAGGGCTGACCGGTCACACCATGGGCCCGGTCACACCATGGGCCCGGTCACACCATGGGATGGTCGTCGCCCCGGGCATCATCCTCGTCGGGCACGAGCAGGTCCCAGCGGTCGAGACATCCCGAGCAGCGATAGACCGTGAGGTCCCCGGGTGCCCAGTCGCGCTCCTCGGGTGGGTACGAGATGAGGTGGCAACGCTCGCCGCAGTCGATGCACGTGATGACGTCGGGAACATGGACCATGAGCCATCGTGACACGGGGACCACGTCGTACCGTGGCCGCATGCGGGTCGTGGCCGGGTCAGCGAGGGGGATCAAGCTCGAGACCCCCGACCGCGACGACATCCGGCCGACTGCGGATCGGGTCCGGGAAGCGGTGTTCAACTCGCTCTACAGCCTCGGCGGCGTCGAGGGCTGGACGGTGGTCGACCTCTTCGCCGGCACCGGCGCGATGGGCATCGAGGCGTTGAGCCGGGGGGCCCAGCGTTGCACGTTCGTCGAACGGTCACAGCTGGGACGAACCCTGATCGAGGTCAACCTCGAGCGGGCCCGGGTCGGCGACCGTGCCCGCATCGAGCGCACCGACGCCGCGTCCTGGACAGGGCAGGCCGATCTCGCGCTCGTCGACCCGCCCTATGCGTTCGACGGATGGCCCGAGCTGCTCGACGGTCTCGACGCGACGTGGCTCGTGCTCGAGTCCGACCGGCCGATCGAACCGGGTGAGCGATGGGCGAACGTGAGGCACAAGACCTACGGCGGTACCGTGGTCACGCTCGCTCGGCGCGCCCCCAGCCCACCCTCAGGAGACCCCGGTTGACCAGCGTTCTCTACCCCGGATCATTCGACCCGATCCACAACGGGCACATGGAGATCATCGAGACGGCCGCGAGGCTGTTCGACGAGGTCGTCGTGGCTGCGATGCGCAACCCCCAGAAGGGCGCGCCGCTGTTCGACATGGAAGCGCGGCACGACATGCTCACCGAATGCTGCGCCCACCTGCCCAACGTCCGCATCGTGATGTTCGCCCAGCTGGTGGTCGACCTCGCGAAGGAGGAGGGCACCGACTTCATCATCAAGGGCCTCCGCGCCGTGTCCGACTTCGAGAACGAGCTCCAGATGGCGCAGATGAATCACGCCATCTCGGGGGTCGACACGATGTTCATCCCGTCGGCCTCCGAACACAGCTTCCTGGCGTCGAAGTTCATCCGTGAGATCGCCCGGTTCGGCGGCGACGTGAAGTCGATGGTGCCGGCGCCCGTGGCCAAGCGATTGACGGAGCAGTACTCATGAGCGACCCCGCCGACCCCGCCGACCCGGCAGCTCCTCGCGGGCCGTCACGCCCGGACCAGCCGGAGCAGCCCCGGCCGCGCCGCGCCGAGCCGCGCCGTCCGAAGCCCGGGCAGTCGCCGTACGAGGCGCCCCAGGTCGAGACCCTGCTCGGCCGGCTCCGCGACCAGATCGACGCCGCCCGCCCCATGCCACTCTCGACCTCGGTGATGGTGAGCCGCGAAGAGCTGCTCGAGATCCTCGACGAGGCCATCGAGCGTCTCCCCGACGAGCTCCGAGCCGCCCGGTGGCTGCTCAAGGAGCGCGAGGAGTTCCTCGCCAAGGTCAAGCGCGAGGGCGACGAGATCCTCGACCAGGCGCGCGCCCGCGCCGAGCGCATGGTGCAGCGCACCGAGGTCGTGAAGGCGGCCGAGGCCCGAGCCCGCAAGATCGTCGAGAAGGCCCAGGACCAGAGCCGCAAGCTCCGCAACGAGGCCGAGGACTTCTGCGACCAGCGCCTCGCCAGCTTCGAGATCATCCTCGAGCGGACGATGAAGATGGTCGAGTCCGGTCGGGCCAAGCTCCAGGGAGCATCCGAGGCCTCGGGCGAGATCTCGCGCACCGCTGCGGACGCGACGCTGCCCGCCGACACCGTCGGCCCCGGGTCCTCGGTGTTCGACCAAGACATCTGACCCCGTGACGGTGCACGACGCCGTCACCATCGGCGACATCCAGCGGGCCGCCGAGACCCTCCGCGGTCATGTGGTCGAGACGCCGTGCCGACGGAGCCGAACCCTCTCGGAGATCACCGGCGCCGAGGTCGTCCTGAAGCTCGAGAACCTGCAGTTCACTGCGTCCTACAAGGAGCGGGGCGCTCGGGTGAAGCTCGAGTCGTTGAGCGCCGAGGCGCGCGCCGCCGGCGTCGTGGCAATGTCGGCCGGAAATCACGCACAGGCCGTGGCCCACCACGCAGCGCTGCTCGGCATGCAGGCCACGATCGTGATGCCGGCCGACACCCCGCTCATCAAGGTCACCCGGACCGAGCATCTCGGAGCTCGAGTGGTGCTGCACGGCGACGACCTGGCGGAGGCCGCCGCCGAGGCCCGTCGCCTCGCCGAGGTCGAGGGCCTGACGTTCGTGCCGCCCTACGACGATCCCGACATCATCGCGGGCCAAGGCACCGTGGGGCTCGAGTTCCTCACCGCCGTGCCCGATCTCGACGTCTTGCTCGTCCCGGTCGGTGGTGGTGGGCTCGTCGCCGGCGTCAGCGTGGCTGCGGCCGAGGTCGCCCCGACCTGTGCGGTCATCGGCGTCGAGAGCGAGCTGCATTCGGCGGTCGGCGAGGCGCTCGGCCGGACGACGCCGCTCCCCGCGTCGCAGTGGGGCCCGACGATCGCCGAGGGCATCGCCGTGCCCCACCCGGGGACCCTCCCGCTCGCCATCATCGCCGAACGGGTCGACGACATGATCACCGCGAGCGAGGCGAGGATCGAAGAGGCGGTCGCACTGTTCCTCGAGATCGAGAAGGTCGTGGTCGAGGGCGCCGGCGCCGCAGGCCTCGCCGCTCTGCTCCAGTACCCGGAGCGATTCGCCGGCAAGCGGGTGGGGCTCGTCATCACCGGCGGCAACATCGATCTGCGCCTGCTCTCCTCGGTGATCCTGCGCGGTCTCGTCCGGACGGGTCGCCTGTCGCGGCTGCACGTCGAGGTGAGCGATCGACCGGGTTCGCTGGGGCGGTTGACCGCGGCGGTCGGTGACGTCGGTGCCAACATCGTCGAGGTGACCCACCAGCGAGCCTTCGCCACCCACTCGGCCCGGCTGACCGAGATCGAGCTCGTCGTCGAGACCCGCGATGCGGCCCACGCCGACCGGGTCGTCGACCACCTTCGAGACGGCGGGTTCACCGTCGAGGTGATCCGGACATGACCTCACCGTCACCCACCGGCGCCGACATGCTGTTGGCGGTCGCGGCCGAAGCAGGCGTCGACGTGTGCTTCGCCAATCCCGGCACCACCGAGATGGATCTCGTCTCGGCTCTCGATCGGACGCCCGGCATCCGGCCGGTCCTCGGCCTGTTCGAGGGGGTGGTCACCGGCGCAGCCGACGGATACGGCCGTATGACCGGCCGACCGGCGCTCACCCTGCTGCATTTGGGTCCGGGCCTGGCCAACGGCATCGCCAACCTGCACAACGCCCGGCGCGCCCACAGCCCCGTGGTGAACCTGGTGGGCGACCACGCCGGCTGGCACCTCGGCGCCGATGCACCGCTGACCTCCGACATCGCAGCCATCGCCGGGGCGGTCGGCGCCGTGGTCACGCCGACCGGGGTCGACGAGCTCGGAGCCTCGGTTCGTGCTGCGATCGATCAGGCCAGCGGGCCGCCGGCGGGCGTGGCGACCGTGGTGCTGCGCCAGGACCTCGCCTGGAGCGAGGCGCCCGGCGTTGCGCCGCCGGCGCAGGTCGAGCACCACGTGCCATCGGTCGACGAGGTCGCGGTGTCGGCGGCCATCGAACGACTCTCGAACGCGCCCGCCACCACGGCGGTCATCGTCGGCGGCGATGGACTGACCGATGCGGGCGTCCGCGCGGCATCGCGGATCGCGGCGGCCACCGGAGCTGCGGTGTGGGCGGAGATGTTCTCGTCCCGAATCGAACGCGGGGGAGGACTGCCGACGATCAAGGCAGTTCCGTACTTCCCCGAGGCGGCCACCGAGGCCCTGACCTCGGTCGAGCACGCGGTGCTCGTCGGCACGAAAGCACCGGTCGCCTTTTCGGCTACCCCGACCAGCCGAGTCAGCTCCTGCCGGAAGGCTGCGAGGTCATCGAAGTCAGTCCCGCGGGCCATCCCGCATCCGCAGCGCTCTGGGAGATCGCGGACGGGGTCGGGGCTTCCCCGTTCGCTCCGACTCCGGTCGAGCGGCCGCCCCGACCGACCGGCGGGTTGACCACCAAGACGCTCGGCGCCGCGCTGGCCGCGACCCAGCCGGAGGGTGCGATCGTCGTCAACGAGGCGGCCACGAGCGGCAATCCCTGGCTCGGCATCTCGGCCACCGCCCCCGCCCACGACATGCTCGGGCTCACCGGCGGCGCCATCGGCCAAGGGCTGCCCTGCGCCGTGGGAGCGGCGGTCGCCTGTCCCGACCGACCCGTGATCGCGCTGCAGGCCGACGGCTCGGGCCTGTACACCGTCCAGGCGTTGTGGACGATGGCCCGCGAGGCGCTCGACATCACCGTGATCGTCTGCGCCAACCGGGCCTACCGGATCCTCCAGGTCGAGCTGCACCGCTCCGGCGCCGAGGCCGGGGCGGCCGCCGATCGGTTGATGGAGCTCGACCACCCGCCCATCGACTGGGTGTCGGTCGGTCGCGGATTCGGGGTGGCGTCGGTCTCCGTCGACACCGCCGAAGCGCTGGTCGCCGAGCTCGACCGCGCCTTTGCGTCGCCGGGTCCACACCTGATCGAGGCCGTGCTGTGAGGCTCCCCGAACGAGTCGACGAGCTCCTGCGCACGCCAGGCGAGCAGAAGGAGATCGCTCGCACGATGACCGCGCAGGGCTTGGCGTTGAGCGACAGCTCGATTCCCGACGGGTCGGCCCTCGCGCTCGACGCCGTGCTCGACTCGCTCGGCGACAGCATCGCCGTCTCTGGAACGGTGACCTACGAGTGGGTCGGGTCCTGTCGGCGCTGCCTCGGTCCTGTGGGTGGCGCCGAGACCGCCGAGGTCCGCGAGCTCGACTCGCGCCTGGGCGACGAGGACACGTTTCCGCTCGAGGGCGACGAGATCGACCTCGAACCACTCATCCGCGAGGCCGTGCTGCTCGATCTGCCCGTCGCCCCGTTGTGCAGCGACGACTGCCGGGGTCCGGCCCCCGACCTCTACCCCGCCGAGCCGGAGGCCGATCCGGACCCCGACGCCGCACCGCCTCGCGACCCACGTTGGGCCGCGCTCGACGATCTCGACCTGGGCTGAGCCTCGTTCTGGCTGGCGGTCGGGTCAGTACAGGTTCTTCTCGTAGTCGCGGTTCAGCGCGGCCTTCGCCGCGACACTCGTGTCGCCGACCTTGGCCGCTCGGGCCGCGAGCTTGATGGCCCCGGCCGCCACGCCCCTGGCCCTGTTCGACTCCACGTGGTCGGTCCAGATGCGCGTCGGCACCGGCAGGTCGTCGTGGGCGATGTGATGATCGGCGTTCCACAGGTCGGCGGCGTCGAGTCCCTCGGACACATCGAGCTGCACCCGGTCGAGCTCGACGATGATCGCAACGTTCGGTCGCTTGCCCTTCATCGCCATGCCGGCCAGCAGCTCCGGCTCGGTCGAGATGCGGGCCCGACCGCCGAGTTCGAGTGTCCGACCGTCGCCAGGGGAGAGGGCGAGGATGGCCACTGTCGGGTCGTCGAGCACGTTGTGGAGCGTGTCGGTGCGCTTGTTGCCCTTGCGATCGGGGATCGCGATCGTGGCGTCGTCGATGACGTGAACGAAGCCGCCGGGGTCACCCTTGGGGCTGGCGTCCGCGTTCCCGTCGGCGTCGCAGGAGCCGATGATCAGGAACGGTGCGTCGGCGAGGAACGCTCTGGTCGCGTGGTCGAGCGAGGCGTCGGTCGTCGAAGCCGCCGGTGCCGCGGTCTCGGTCGGCACGGCCCACAGCTTCGACCGCACCACCGCCTTGCCGCAGTGGACGAGCGCCTCGGACACGTCGAAGCTCGACGAGAAGGTGCCGTTGACCCGTAGCGTCTCCCGCCACCCCGGCGTCAGGAAGCACGCGCCGACGGGAGTCCCGGCGACGGCGCCGTCGGGGGCGTCGATGGCCAGCGACGTCGGCGAGTCCCACGCGAATCCCGGCGCGCCCACCGACGAGTCGGGCCCGCAGCCCGCTCTCGTCGCGGTAGGCGAGCACGGCAGCCGTCGACCGGTCGATCACGGCCCGGCAGTGACCGTCGAGCCGATCGATCGACTTCATCATCATCGCCAGCGGCCGGGCCCCGACCACCGACTCCAGTCCCTGCACGTCGTCGATCTGGCTCATCAACACTCGATCCGTCGTGTCGTTGTCGTCTCGGCCGCGCTCCCGAGACGCCCTCCAGAACCTACCCATGCCGACCGGTTGGTCACAGGAGCGGGCGGGCAGCGCGTGTGGCTCAGACCTGCCGCGCGCCCGAGCCCGCCATGAGTGTCACACCCCCTCGGCAGAATGGAGGGGTGACGTTGATCGAAGAGCCGGGAGCTCGGGTGGCCGACCCAGCCGCCGGCGGGTGCGACCTGGCTCGCGGCGCGGGCGAGGTGTGCAGTGCGTTGATCGCCGACGCGATCAACGCCGTCGCCGCGCTCGAGCACCTTCGGCTCGACGAGGTCGGAGCCGACGACCGGGCCGACGTGCTGCGTGATCTCGACCGGGTCCGCACCATGCTCGAAGCACGTTGCAGCCGCGATCTGCGTGAGTTCGCGACCGTCGGCAACCTGCGCGAAGTGGGCGTCGCGTCGATGTCGGGCTGGCTGGTTGCCGCCACCGGAACCACCCGTCGCGACGCCGGGCGCCGGGCCACCCTCGCCAACACGCTGGACGAGCTACCAATGCTCGAGGCAGCCATGCTCGACGGCGACGTGCCCATCGAGGCCGCCAGGGTCATCGCACGAGCGCTCAACCCCCGCACGCGGCGGCTGTTCGACGTGTTCACCCAGGCGATGTTCGTGGATGCCGCCAAGCGCAAGCCGCTCGACCAGCTCGCCGCCGACGTCGAGCATTGGCTCGAGGTCGTCGACCCCGACGGGCCCGCACCCGACGACGCCACCACCGACACCTTGCATGCCAGCCCGGTGGGCGAGCGCGTGCGGCTCCGCGGCGACCTCTGTGGTGAGACCGGGATCCCGTTGCTGGCGTTGCTCGACGAGGAGATGGCGAAGATCCGCGCCGCCGAACCGGTCGAGCCCGACGACACCCTCCCGTGGCGGGCCGAGTCGAACCGGCGAGCCGAAGCCCTCACGAACCTGTGTGGCCGGGGCGCCGCCGCTCCGAGTTCGACGACCCGTCGAGAGCCGGCGTTCGTGGTCATCGACGAGAGCACCGAGGTCGCCCCGCGCTTCGAGCTGCCCGGGGGAGCGTTCGTCCCGGCCCGGCTCGCCCGACGTTGGGCCACCGACGCCGAGCGGCTCCGTCTCGTGTTCGCGGACGCCATCACCGGCCAGACCGCGCGCTTCGTCGACCCCGACGGCTGCCTGGTCGACGACCTCGATCTCGGCCGCAGCGCCCGCTACGCCAACCGGGCCCAACGACGGGCCCTCGCCGTCCGCGACGGCGGTTGCGCCTTCCCCGGCTGCGACCGGCCGCACCGCGCGTGCGATGCCCACCACCTCGTCTGGTGGGAACACGGTGGCCGAACCGACCTCGACAACCTCGTGTTGTTGTGCCGGTTTCACCACGTCCTCGTCCACGCCGGCCTCGCCCGGATCGCCATGGTCGACCACCGCCCGAAGTTCCACTCGGCCGACCCCGACCACCCCGACTGGACCGGGCCACCGATGGGCGACACCTGGCACCGCCACGAACCCCACGACCACCGCCGAAGACCACGCCACCACTGAGCGGGACGGCCGTCGGGCTTGGGGCTTGGCCCCGCCGCTGGCTAGCGTGAACGGTTCCCTCGGGCGCACCGCCGCGCCCGCGACCTGACTGACGAGGACCGACGAGTGGCCGTTCCCAAGCGAAAGACCTCCAAGGCCAAGACCCGCAGCCGGCGGGCGGCCAACTGGAAGCTGGCGGCGCCGAGCCGCAGCCTGTGCCCGCGTTGTGGCGCGACCAAGCTCCCGCACGTCGTGTGTGGCGAGTGTGGCTGGTACCACGGTCGCCAGGCCATCGACGTCGACTAGTCGCCCCGTCATGCTCCCGATCGCCATCGACGCGATGGGTGGCGACCACGTGCCCGACGAGATCATCGCCGGGGCCCACGCCGCCGTCGCCGAGCTCGGCGTCGAGATCGTCCTCGTCGGCCGCCCCGAGCTGCGCGACCGCATCGGAGATCTCGAGCTGATCGAGGCGTCCGAGGTCATCGCCATGGACGCCGATCCTGCGTCCAGCGTGCGGACCATGAAGGACGCGTCGCTCGTCCGTGCCGCCGAAGCGGTGCGGGACGGCCGAGCGTCGGCCATGATCAGCGCAGGGAACACCGGGGCCACCATGGGCTCGGCGTTGCTCCGCATGGGGCGGATCAAAGGGGTCAAGCGCCCCGCCATCGCCACCCCCATTCCCGTCCCGGGCTCCACACCCACGGTGCTCCTCGATGCCGGCGCCAACGCCGAGTGTCAGCCCGAATGGCTGCTCCAGTTCGCTCAGATGGGCGCGACGTTCGCCGCCGAGCGCTTCGGCATCGAGACGCCTCGGGTCGGGCTCCTGTCGATCGGCGAGGAGCCGGGCAAAGGAAACACCCTGGTCAAGGAGACCTTCCCCCTCCTCGATGCCGACGGGGTGCTCGGGGTCGGGACCTTCGTCGGCAACGTCGAGGGTCGCGACCTGATGACGACCGAGGTCGACGTCGTCGTCACCGACGGCTTCACCGGCAACGTGGCCCTCAAGACCCTCGAGGGCGGCATGCGCACCCTCGTCAACGCCCTCTTCGAGGCCTTCGGCGCCACCGAGGAGGCAAAGGCGGCGTCGGAGGTGCTGATGCCTCAGCTCCTCCCGCTCTACAGCCAGGTCGACCCCGACAGCACCGGTGGGGCGATGCTCCTCGGCGTCGACGGCATCTGCATGATCAGCCACGGTTCCTCGTCCAGCTCGGCCATCGTGAACGCCGTCCGGGTGACCCGCGAGCTCCAGGACGCGCAGATCGTCGATCGGCTCCGGTCGGCGGTCGGCTGAGGCGTTCACAAGCGCACAAAGTCTGGTTCCGGTAGCATCGGTCGACCCCGACCCAGGAGTGAGCTGAACGTGCCCGCCGAGACCCATGTCGAAGGTGCCCCGATGGAACGCAACGAAGTCTTCGAACTGATCCGAGACCGTCTCGCCGACATCCTCGAGATCGAACCCGATGCCATCAAGGAGGGCGACAGCTTCTCCGACGACCTCGACGCCGATTCGTTGGCCCTCATCGAGCTCGTCGAGGCCCTCGAAGAGGAGCTGGGCGAGCGCAGCGTGGGGTTCCGCATCGACGACGAGGACCTCGAAGACCTCAAGAGCGTGCGCGATGCCGTCGACTACGTCGTGTCGCGACTCGACGCGGGCCCCGGCATCCACGGCCTGCCCGAACGCGATCTCGACCCCCTCGTCGAGCAACTCGGCTACCGGCCGAGTTCGTCCGGCGCGCTCGGCGCGGCGCTGGCCCATCGCTCCTGGTGCGCCGAGCACCCCGGCAATGCGTCCAACGAGCGGCTCGAGTTCCTCGGCGACGCGGTGCTCGGGCTCGCCGTCACCGACATGGTGTTCGCCCGGTTCCCCGCCATGGACGAGGGCGGTCTCACCGATCTGCGCAAGTCCGTGGTCAACGCCGTGACCCTCGCCGAGGTCGCCGACGAGATCGGGCTCGGCGACTGGCTCCTGCTCGGCAAGGGTGAAGAGCGGTCGGGTGGCCGCCTGAAGCCGTCGATCCTCTCCGACGCGCTCGAGGCGGTCATCGGCGCCGTGTACGTCGACGGTGGCATCCGACCCGCCGTCGAGCTCGTCGAGCGGCTGCTGTCCGGTCGCGTCGACGCCGTGGCCGAGGCCGGCGGTGCCGGCCACGATCACAAGAGCCGGCTCCAGGAACTGGTCGCGCAGCGACGGTCGTCGGTCCCCGACTACGTCGCCGACGCGACCGGGCCCGATCATGCTCGGGTCTTCACCGTCACGGTGCGCATCGACGGCGAAGCTCTCGGCGAGGGCGTCGGTCGCTCGAAGAAGCAAGCCGAGCAGCGGGCCGCGCAGGCGGCGCTCGCGTCGCTCGACCGCGACCTCCCACCGATCGAATCACCTCCACAAGACAACGAAGCATCTCCACAAGAAGGAACCCCTGGTGCCTGAGCTCCCCGAACTCGAAACGATCCGAAAGCAGCTCGACAAGGAGGTGGTCGGCCGGCGGGTGAAGTCGGTCGACGTCACGTCGATGGCCGCGCTCGACCGGCATCCCAACAAGAAGCACTTCGTCGAGCAGCTCGAGGGGGTGAAGCTCAAGTCGCTCAACCGCAAGGGGCCCTACTACGTGTTCAACCTGGACACCGACGACGTGCTCGTCATGTCGGTGGGTTCGACGGGCATGCTGCGCAAGGTGGCCACCAAGGACGAGCGGGAGAAGCACACCCACGTCTCGATCACGTTCACCCAGGGCGGCGACCTCCGTCTCATCGACCCCAAGAAGAAGTCGCAGGTGTTCGTCACGCCCGCCGACGAGCTCGGCGATGCGCTGCCTGCGCTCGCCGAGCTCGGGCTCGACGCCGTCGATGCGCCGGTGTCGTGGACCGATTTCGCCCGCATGGTCGTCAAGCAGAGCATGAAGCTCAAGACGTTCCTCACCGACAACTCGATCATCGTGGGGCTCGGGCCGGTGTATTCCGACGAGGTCCTCTATCAGGCCGGGCTTCGCTACGACCGCACCACCGACAGCCTGTCGACCCAGGAGATCCGCCGGCTGTACCGCTCGCTGGTCGAGACGCTGCACGACGGCATCAAGTACCAGGGCACGACCCTTCCCGACGTCCCGTATCTCGACCTGCACGGACGTCCGGGCGGGTTCCAGGAGTACCTCGAAGCGTTCGGTCGCGACGGCGAGGCGTGTCGCCGTTGCCGCGGCACGATCAGCAAGGTGAAGTTCGCCGGGCGCAACCTCTACTTCTGCTCGGACTGCCAGGTCTGACGACCGTCCGACCGGGTCGGTGCAGGGTGCGCGGTCGGCCTGATCGCCACAACTACGGTGGCCATCGGTGTTCCTGAAGTCACTCACCCTCAAGGGGTTCAAGTCGTTCGCCGAGACGACCGTGCTCGACTTCGAGCCCGGCGTCACGGTCGTCGTCGGCCCGAACGGGTCGGGGAAGTCCAACGTCGTCGACGCCATCGGTTGGGTCCTCGGGGCCCAGTCGCCCAAGACGGTCCGCAGTCAGAAGATGGACGACGTCATCTTCGCCGGGACGACGAAGCGTCAGGCGCTCGGCCGGGCCGAGGTGGCCCTCACCATCGACAACTCGGCGGGGCTGCTCCCCATCGACTTCACCGAGGTCACCATCAGCCGCACGCTGTTCCGCACCGGCGACAGCGAGTACGCGATCAACGGGGTGCCGTGCCGGCTGCTCGACATCACCGACCTGCTGTCCGATTCCGGCGTCGGGCGTCAGCAACACGTCATCGTGAGTCAGGGCCAGATCGACGCCGTGCTCAATGCCCGCCCCGAGGAGCGGCGCCTGATCATCGAGGAAGCGGCCGGGGTCCTCAAGTACCGCAAGCGCAAGGAGAAGTCCGAGCGCCGCCTCGCCGCCACCGAGGCCAACCTCACCCGGCTCCAGGACCTGCTCCGTGAGGTCCGCCGCCAGCTCCGGCCGCTCGAGCGCCAGGCCGACGCGGCTCGTCGCCACGGCGCCCTGGTCACCGAACTCGGCGGCCTGCGGGTCTTCCTCGCCGGACGCGAGCTCGACACGCTCCAGAAGCGCATGGGTCGCGTCGTCGCCGAACGCACCACCCACACCGACGCCGAGACCGAGCTGCGCAAGCGACTCGGCGAGCTCGACACCTCGGTGATGCAGGCCGAGGCCGAACTGGCCGCCATCGGCGGCGACGACCTCGGCGACGCGCTCGGAGGCTACGAAGGACTCCGCGAGCGAGCGCGCGGGTTGGTGGCGGTGCTCACCGAGCGTCGTCGAGGCGTCGAGCGAGAGCGCGGCGTGACCGTCGACGCCGCCGTGATCGCGTCGCTCGAGGCCGAGGCGGCACGCCTCACCTCCGAGCTGGCCGCCGCCGAGCACGGCGCTACAGCGCTCGTCCCCGACCTCGAAGGGCTCGCCGAGCGCGAAGCAGCGCTCAACGAGGCCCGACAGGCGTTCGAGGCGCAGTGGGCCGACGGTGCGCCCACCCCGACCGGCGAGGCCTCGGAGGTCCGCGGCGAACTCGGGGCCCTGCGCAACGGGGTCGAGCGAGCCGAACAAGAACTCGAGCGAGCCCGATCCCGGCTCACGGCGCTCACGGGCAAGGACGAGCGGCTCGGCGCCGAAGCCGAGCGCCTGCGGACCGTCCTCGCCGACGCCGATGCCACCGAGGCACCGTTGGTCACGTCGCAGGCCGAGGCCGAGGCAGCGGTCGCAACCGCGACGGCTGCGGCCGAGGCAGCCGAAGAGGCTCGACGACAGGCCGAGGCCGAAGCCCACCGCTGGATCGCCCGCGCCGACGCCCTCGAACTCGCCCTCGAGCAAGCTCGGTCGAAGGCCGGCGCCGACCGTCTGAACGGCGTCGCCGGCGTCGTCGGAACGCTGCTCGACCTCGTCGAGGTCGACGACGGGTGGGAGGCTGCGTTCGAGGCCGCTGCGGCCGATGCCCTGGCCGCAGTCGTGGTCGATTCCACGGCGTCGGGCCGCCAGGCGATCGATGCGCTGCGGTCCGACGACGTCAGCGGGTCGATCCTCGCGCTCGGCGCCGAACTGCCCGAACGAGCCACGCCCGCCGTCGGGACGCCGCTGCGACCCCACGTCCGGGCCACGCGTCCCGACGTCGACCGACTCCTCGACGGCCTCGTCGGCCATGTCACCCGGGTCGACGGCGATTGGAAGGCGGCCGTCGACGCCAGCCTGTCGCACCGGGCGGCGGTGGTCGTGACGCCGAGCGGCGACCGATTCAGTGCCGAGGGGTGGCGCGTCGGACTGAGCGGCTCGGGCGCCACGGGCGCAGCCCTCGACCGAGGCCCAGGAGCGTGCCGACGATGCCACGTCGACCGCCGCGGTGGCCGTCGAGCGTTCGAAGACAGCCCGAGATCTCCTCGCCGTGGCGATCGAGACCGAGCGGGACGTGACCGCCCGGCTCGACGCAGCCGACGCCGGGCGTACGGCGGCCGGCGACGCGCTCCAGCGGATCGAGGCCGACCGCCGAGACGTGTCGACCGAGATCGACACGCTGCGCGGGAACGTGGCCGAGGTCACCGAACGGCTCGACAGCGAACGGACCCGCATCGCCGAACTCGAAGATCGCCTGCCGATCCTCCAGGCGGCCGAGGCCGACGCGGCCGATTCGGCCAAGGCGATGGAGCGCGCCCGCGAGCAACTCGACGAGCGCAATCGGGCCGTCAACACCGTGCGGGCCGATCTCGAACTGCGCGCGGCCGGCCTCGACGACCGGCGACAGTTCCTGCAGCGACGCCTGACCGAGGTCGAGGCTCGCCTGGAGGGCAATCGTTCGGCTCGCGACGAGGCCGGCGGCGCGACGGGTCGGCCTCGACGCCCGCCTGGCGGCACTCGATCAGCTCAGCGCCCGGGTCGCCGAGGCCGAGGTGCTGCTCGAAGACGCCCTGGGCCGCCTCCGCCGGCGGCGCCAGGCCCAGACCGAGGTCCAACGCACCCAGGCGACCGCGCTCGACGGCTACCGGCGGGCCCGCACCGAGGCCGAGCACGAGCTCGAGGAGGTGCGCGAGCGCCTGCGGCGGGCCGAGATCGAGGAGACCGAGCTGAAGCTTCGGATCGAGAACACCGTCGAGACGATGCGTCGCGACCTCGACGTCGATCCTGCGGCCGCCCTCGAGGCCGAGTGCCCCGACCTGGAGGAGGGCGTGGCCCCCGCGGCGCGTGCCCGTGAGCTCGAGCGAGAGCTCCGGTTGATGGGCCCCATCAACCCGCTCGCGCTCGAGGAGTACGAGGCGCTCCAGGAGCGGCACGAGTTCGTCCAGGGCCAGCTCGACGACGTCAAGAGCTCGAGGCGAGAGTTGGCGAAGGTCATCCGCGCCATCGACGAGGAGATCGTCCACGTCTTCGCCGCGGCGTACGCCGACGTCAGCCAGAACTTCGAGCAGCTGTTCGCCACGCTCTTCCCGGGCGGAGAGGGGCGGCTCAAGCTCACCGACCCCGACTCGCTGCTCGAGACCGGCGTCGAAGTCGAGGCCAAGCCGTCGGGCAAGAACGTCCGCAAGCTCTCGTTGCTCAGCGGTGGCGAGCGGTCGTTGACGGCGCTCGCGTTCCTGTTCGCCGTGTTCCGCAGCCGCCCCTCACCGTTCTACGTGATGGACGAGGTCGAGGCCGCGCTCGACGACGTGAACCTCCACCGATTCCTCGATCTGGTCCACGAGTTCCGCCAGGAGGCGCAGCTGCTGATCGTCAGTCATCAGAAGCGCACGATGGAGGCTGCCGACTGCCTGTACGGCATCACCATGCAGCCCGGCGGAAGCAGCCGAGCGGTGAGCGAGAAGACCTCCGTCGCCTGAGGTCAGACGCGACGAAGGCGCCGCCGGCCGGAGCCGGCGACGCCTTCGACGGCCATCTGACGCTTCAGATGACGCGAACGTTCTGGGCTTCTTCGCCCTTGCGTCCAGGGGCAACGTCGAATTCGACGTTCTGGCCCTCGTCGAGCGACTTGTAGCCGTCGCCCTGGATGTTGGAGTAGTGGACGAACACGTCGTCTGCACCCTCGCGGGAGATGAAGCCGAAGCCCTTCTCAGCGTTGAAGAACTTCACGGTACCAGTTGTCATTTGTCTCTCGTTCATTGAAAAACCGGCCACAGCGGCCGGCGAGACCACTATACCCGGACCCGGTCACCGTTGCTGCATCGGCTCACGGAACTCTGCTGAAGAACACGAGCGAGAGGGCAGCGCTGATGAGCATCAGGGCCAGTCCGAAGCCGACGAATCGGTCGGTGACCTCCTGTTCGATGGTCTCGAATCCGACCGCCGAGCCGATGTCGGCGTACACGTTCTCGAGCTCGCTCAGACTCTCGGCGCGGAAGAATTCGCCCCCGGTCATCGTGGCGATGTCCCGGAGCGATCCCTCCTCGACCGGCACCGGTGTCAGCCCCTGTTCGCCCTCGATCTGGATCACACCACGGTCGGTCCCGAAGGCGATCGTGGAGACCTGGATGCCGAGGTCGCTGGCCTGTTGCGCGCCGTCGAGGTCGGGCCGGCCCACCGTCGTCTGCCCGTCGGTCATCAACACGATGCGCAGAGGGATCTCGTCCTCTTCGTCCTCGAGCGGCTGATCAGCGGATCCGGGAGCATCCTGGAACGCGTCGATCGAGGCGTAGATGGCCTCGCCGATCGCCGTCGCCTGGCCGAGATCGAGATCCTGGATCACCCGTCGCACCGCATCGCGATCGGTCGTGGGGGTCACCCGGACCCGTGCGATGCCGTCGAAGCTCACGAGCCCCAGGTTGATCTTGGGTGGAAGCTGGTCGACGAACTCGATGGCCGCCGACTTGGCCGCCTCGATGCGGCTGCCCTCGACGTCAGTGGCCTCCATCGACAGCGACGTGTCGATGGCGAGCATCACCGTGGCCCGCTCACGTGGCACCTCGACCTCGTCGGCCGGTTGCGCGTAGGCGACCACGAGCGATGCCAGCGCCACGAGGAAGGCGAGTGCGGTGATGTGGCGGCGCCAGCCCGGACGTCGGGGGGCGACCGAGTCGAGCAGACTCACGTTGGTGAACCGGACGGTGTAGCGCCGTTGTTGCACCAACGACCCCAGGTAGCCGATTCCGACGAGCCCGACGAGGGCCAGGAGCCAGAGACGATCCGGGCTGAGGAACGTCATGACTGCGCTCGCTTTCGATGGTCCATGCGGTCGCGGCGTTGGGCGACGAACTTGACGAGGTCGGTCAGCCAGTCGCCGTCGGTCCGGAGTACGAGGTGATCGGCACCGGCCGATCGCAGGGCCGAGGAGATCTGGGCGCGTTGGCCGGCGGCGGCGTCGCGATACGCCCGGCGGACCTTCCGCGAGTTGGTCTGGACCTCTCGGAGCTGGCCGGTCTCGGGATCCACCACCCGCAGGACCCCGACGCGCGGCAGGTCGAGTTCGCGGGGGTCGACCACCTCGATCGCCAGCACGTCCTGACGGGCGCCGAGGGCCTTCAGCGGCTCCTCCCAACGACCGGTGGTCAGGAAGTCGCTGATGATGATGGCGAGGCCACGGCGGCGGATGATGCCACCGAGCCGTGAGATGCCCGCGCCGAGGTCGGTGGCACCGGTTCCGTCGGCCTGCGCGTCGCCGATCACATGCCGCATGAGGGCGAGGAGATGGCTGCGCCCCTGCCGCGCCGGGACGATGCGGTCTCGGTCGCCCGCGAGCAGCAGCGCACCGATCCGGTTCCCCGTTCGGGAGGTCAGAAAGCCGATCGCCGATGCCGCGGCGACGGCGAGATCTCGCTTGGTCGTGCTCGCGGTGCCGAAGGACAGGCTGGCCGACTCGTCGACGAGCATCCAGGTCTCGAGCTCGTGGTCGGCGATGGTCTCACGGATGTGGGGCGTGATGGTCCTCGCCGTGACGTTCCAGTCCATCCGGCGCACGTCGTCGCCGGGGGAGTACTCGCGGGCCTCGCCGATCTCGGATCCCTGACCCGGCACCAGCCCGCGGTAGTCGCCGTGGAGCAGTCCGTCGAGACGGCGCGTCACCGTGAGCTCGAGACGGCGGAGCACCACTTCGGGGCGCTCGCCGGCGACCGATGGGGGAGCGCTCACCCGGCCCATGCCTGGGCCATCGGGTCCTGAGCGGTCACCCTCGGGGCCGGAACGGTCGACAGCATCCGGGCCAGCACGTGGTCGATGGTGATGCCCTGCGCCAGTGCCTCGTAGGAGAGGACGAGGCGGTGCCGGAAGATGTCGGGCGCCACGTCGAAGATGTCCTGGGGAACCACATGCGCCCTTCGCCGCAATAGCGCGAGCGCCCTGCCCGACGCGAACGAGGCCGAGGGTCGCACGGGGCGAGGCGCCGTAGGCGATGAACTCGACCAGGTCGGGCATCCCGTAGGCCGACGGGTCGCGGCTCGCCGCCACGAGGTTGACGGCGTAGTCGAGCACCCCACGATCGACGTGCACCAGGTCGGCGGTCGCCTGGGCGGCCAGCAGCGCCTCGGGCGTGAGGATCTGCTGGGCGGTCGGCGGCGAGACCCCCATCCGGGTCACGATCTCGGCCTCTTCGGCCGGGGAGGGGTAGTCGATGGTGATCTTCATCAGGAAGCGATCGCGCTGCGCTTCGGGCAACGGGTAGACGCCTTCGCTCTCGATCGGGTTCTGGGTGGCCATCACGAGGAAGGGCAGCGGAACCTCGTGGGTCACACCGGCGATCGAGACCTGCTTCTCGGCCATGACCTCGAGCAGGGCCGACTGCACCTTGGCCGGCGCGCGGTTGATCTCGTCGGCCAGCAGGAAGTTGACGAATATGGGTCCGAGCTCGACGTCGAACTGCTCGCTCGACGCTCGGTAGATGCGGGTGCCGGTGATGTCGGCGGGGAGCAGGTCCGGCGTGAACTGGATGCGGGCGAAGGTCCCACCGACCACCGTGGCCATCGTCTCCATGGCGAGGGTCTTGGCGAGACCGGGCACGCCCTCGAGCAGGAGGTGGCCTCGAGCGACGAGGCCGACGATCAGCTTCTCGACGACCCGATCCTGCCCGACGATGACCTTCTTGATCTCGATCGTGGCTCGCTCGAGGGCGTCGGCGGCTTCGATGGCACCTTCGGTCGTCAACTCGCTCATGGAGCCCGAGGCTAGAGCGACGGCAACCGAAGCGGCAGTCAGGACCGCGGTGGACGTATCGTTTGCGCCGTCATGGAGATCATCCTGCTGTTGCTCGCCCTCGGGATCCTGCTGGGCACCCTCGCCTTCGTCATCATCAATCGTCGTGGCACCGACGTGCTCGAGCCGGGCGCCCGTCCTCCGATCGCCGACCTCGCCGAGGAGCTCGAGCGGCCACCGACCGACGAAGCCGACGTCGACGACGTCGGCGCCCCCGTCGACATCGTCATCGAGAAGCCCACGTTCCGGAACCGGCTGTCCCGGGCGCGGGGCGCCTTCAGCGGCTACCTCGGGTCGGTGCTGTCGCGGGCGGCGATCGACGACGACGCGTGGAGCGAGCTCGAAGAAGCCCTCATCCGGGCCGACGTCGGCGTGGCGACGACCGCTCAGCTGCTCGACCACGTCAAGGCGACCGTCGCCGAGCAGGGGATCACCGAGCCGTCCGAGCTGGTCGAGGTCCTCAAGGCCCAGATCAAGACCGACCTCGGTGCCGGTGATCGGTCCCTGACCGTCGAGGCGGGCGGGCCCAACGTCTGGCTGTTCGTCGGGGTGAACGGGGTCGGCAAGACGACCACGATCGGCAAGGTGGCTCAGGCGCAACAGGCCGAGGGCCGCACGGTGGTGCTGGCCGCCGGCGACACGTTCCGGGCCGCCGCGGCCGAGCAACTCGGGATGTGGGCCGAACGGGCCGGTGCCGAGTTGGTGCGCGGCGAGGAGGGCGGCGACCCGTCGTCGGTCATCTTCGACGGAGTCCAGAAGGCGGCGTCGAAGGGCGTCGATCTGGTCCTGGCCGACACGGCCGGACGCCTGCACACCAAGGTGAACCTCATGGAGGAGCTGCGGAAGGTCCGCCGGGTCGCCGACAAGGACCCCGGCCAGGTCACCGAGGTGCTGCTCGTCCTCGATGCCACCACCGGCCAGAACGGCCTCGTCCAAGCCCAGCAGTTCACCGAGGCGGTCGAGGTCACCGGAGTCGTGCTCACCAAGCTCGACGGCTCGGCCAAGGGTGGCATCGTGCTGGCCATCAACGCCGAGATGGGTCTGCCCATCAAGCTGGTCGGCCTCGGCGAGACCGCCGAGGACCTGATCCCGTTCGACCCCGACGAGTTCGTGGAGGCACTGTTCGCATGATCTGGCTGCTGTGGCAACTGATCAAGGCCCCCTTCCGCCTCGTGTTCGGGACCGCGAGGCTCGGTGCCAAGACCGGCTACTGGACCGGACGACTGCTGGGCTTCCGTCGCATGTTCGTGTTCGCGTGCGGCATCGCCGTCGGCTTGATGATCGCTCCGATGTCAGGTGAGCGTCTCCGCCAGAAGCTCCTCGAGCGGCTCGAGGAGCTCAGGCCCGACACTGCGAGCGTGGTCCGCGACCGGCTGAGCCACGACCCACGAACCTGGCACCTTCCCCAGCCGGAGGTCGAGGTCATCGGCTCACGGGTGGTGCTCAGGGGGATGACCCCCGACGACAGCGGCCGGGCCGATCTGGAGGCGGTGGCCGCGGCGGTCGACCGTGTCACCCATGTCGACAACCGCATCGGCATCGCCGAGGTCGACTGACCCGTTCCGGCGGCGCTCGGTAGAGTCGCCCGGACATGTTCGAAGCACTCTCAGACCGATTCGACGGAATCTTCTCCAAGCTCCGGGGCAAGGGGAAGCTCCGCGAAGAAGACATCGACGAGGTCCTCCGTGAGATCCGGGTGGCCCTGCTCGAAGCCGATGTCAACTTCGAGGTCGTCAAGGGCATGGTCGCCCGCATCAAGGACCGGGCGGTCGGCGCCGAACTGAGTGCTGCGCTCAACCCGGCGCAGCAGGTCATCAAGATCGTTCACGAGGAACTCATCGCCACCCTCGGTGGCGAGACGATCAAGATCACGTTCGCTTCCCAGCCGCCGACGGTCGTGCTGATGGCCGGGTTGCAGGGCTCGGGAAAGACCACCAGTTCGGCCAAGCTCGCACGCTGGTTCAAGAGCCAGGGTCGCAACCCGCTCATGGTGGGCGCCGACCTGCAACGACCGGCCGCCATCGAGCAGCTGCGGACGCTCGGCCGCCAGATCGACGTGCCGGTGCACTCGATCGATCCCGAACACATCGGTGGTGAGGGCGGCGACCCGGTCGCCGTCGCCGAGGGGGCGGTCGCCGAGGCGCGCCGCCTGGGCAAGGACGTGGTCATCGTCGACACCGCCGGCCGCCTCGCCATCGACGCCGAGCTCATGGACGAGGTGCGGCGGATCAGCGAGGCCACGACTCCCGACTACACGTTCCTCGTCGTCGACGCCATGACCGGACAGGATGCGGTCACCGTCGCGGAGAACTTCAACGACACGCTGGCCCTCGACGGGGTCATCCTGACCAAGCTCGACGGCGACGCCCGGGGCGGTGCGGCCCTCTCGGTGAAGGAGGTGGTCGGCAAGCCGATCGCGTTCGCGGCGACGGGCGAGACGATCGACGACTTCGACCTCTTCCATCCCGACCGGCTGGCCGGGCGAATCCTCGGCATGGGCGACGTGATGACGCTCATCGAGAAGGCCGAAGAGGTCTTCGAGGAAGCCGAAGCCGAAGCCGCGGCCCAGAAGCTGATGGACGGGCAGTTCACGCTCGACGACTTCCTCGACCAGCTCCAGCAGGTGAAGAAGATGGGCTCGATGTCCAGCTTGATGGCGATGATGCCGGGTGTCCCCAAGGAAGTGCGCAACGCCGAGATCGACGACTCCGAGATCGCCCGCATCGAGGCGATCATCAAGTCGATGACCGCCGCCGAACGGTCGCAGCCCACCATCATCGACGGGTCCCGTCGGCGCCGGATCGCCGACGGTTCCGGAACCGATCCCGGTGCGGTCGGTGCGCTCATCAACCAGTTCGGCCAGGCGCAGAAGATGATGAAGAACATGCCCGGATTCGCCAACCCCGCCAAACGCCGGAAGAAGAAGGGCAAGAAGGGCCGAGGCGGCGGTCGGACCACGCCGAAGGGCACCAGCCCGGGCCGGAAGGCGCCCTTCGTGCTGCCCGGACTCGACGGCTCCGGCGCCGGGTCCGGCGACTCGTTTCCGAACTGAGGCGGGTCCGTCCATCACCATGGTCTGTTCGTGCCCGCCCGGCACGGTTCGTTCAATCGTCCGATCCAGGAGAATCACCGAGTGGCCGTCAAGCTCCGTCTGATGCGAGTTGGCAAGAGGAAGCAGCCGACCTATCGCGTCGTGGCGGCCGACGCGCGGTCGCCGCGCAACGGCCGGTTCATCGAGATCATCGGCACCTACCAGCCCCGCCAGGACCCGTCGGTCATCACGCTCGAGGGCGAGCGGGCCGTGCACTACCTGAACCACGGCGCGCAGCCGACCGAGGCGGTGGCCAAGATCCTCGCCATCCAGGGGGTCGAGAAGAAGGGCACCGAGTGGTTCGCTCCGGAGCCCGCACCCGAGGCCGAGGCGGTCGCCGAATGAGCGACGACGACCTCGACGTCGAAGACGTCGACCACAACCGCATCGACACCGACGACACCGGCGACACCGACGATGCCGCCGACCTGGGCGACGAGCCCACGATCGCCGAGGACGTGCTGGCCTACCTGACCCGCTCGGTCGTCGAGGACCCCGACGCCGTCAACATCGACATCGACGAGCGCGACAACCGCCTCAAGATGACCGTCACCGTCGGCGACGGCGACATGGGCCGGGTCATCGGCCGCCGCGGCCGGATCGCCAACGCCATCCGCACCATCGTGCGCGCCGCGGGAACTCGTGACGACGTCGAGGTCGAGGTCGAGTTCGAGGATTGATGGTCCACGGCTCGGCAGGCCGCCGAGACGTCGCGCCCCATGAGTGAGCAACCCGCGTTGCTCGACATCGGCACGATCGGCCGGCCACACGGTCTCCAGGGCGAGGTCGTGGTGAAGCTCTCGACCAACGTCGATGACCGGCTGTACGTCGGCGCCACGTTCGTCACCGATCGGCGCGTGCTCGAGGTGCGCTCGGTTCGTCCGCATCAAGGCCACCAGCTCGTGACCTTCGACGGGATCGCCGATCGCACGGCAGCCGAGTCGATCCGCGGGCTCGTGCTCCGTGCCGAACCGCTCGAGGAGCCGCCCGCCGAGGGCTACTGGGTCCACGACCTCATCGGTTCGCGGGTCGCCGATCTCGACGGCACCGACCGTGGGGTCGTGGCTGCGATCGAGGCCAACCCGGCGTCCGACCTGCTCGTCCTCGACAGCGGCGCCCTCGTGCCGGTCCAGTTCGTCGTCGAGGTGGGCGAGGGCGTCGTCGAGATCGACCCTCCCGCAGGCCTGTTCGACCTCTGATGCGCATCGACGTCTTCACCATCTTCCCCGACCTGGTCGCGGACTTCGCCTCGGGGGCCCTGCTCGGCAAGGCGAGCGATCGTCGCCTGCTCGACATCCGGAGCCATGACCTGCGGAGCGAGACGACCGATCGTCATCGGACGATCGACGACCGTCCCTTCGGCGGCGGGGCGGGCATGGTGCTCATGCCCGAACCGGTCTTCGCCGCGGTCGAGGCGGCGGATCCGCCGCGGCCGTTGCTCCTCCTCGGACCCTCGGGGCGGACCTTCGACCAGGGCTTCGCCGCCGAGCTCGCAGAGACCGACGGGTTCTCGCTGTTGTGCGGCCGCTACGAGGGCGTGGACCAACGGATCACCGATCACCTGGCGGACGCGGAGGTGAGCATCGGTGACTTCGTGCTCGCCGGCGGCGAGGTGGCGGCGCTGGCGATCATCGAGGCCGTGGCCCGGTTGATTCCGGGCGTGATGGGCAACGAACACAGCGCGGAGGAGGAGTCCTTCGCCTCCGGCCTCCTCGAGTATCCGCACTACACCCGTCCCGCCGAGTTCCGCGGCTGGCCGGTGCCGGAGGTGCTGCGGTCCGGGGACCATGCGAAGGTGGAACGCTGGCGACGGGCCCAAGCGATCATCCGGACCCGCGATCGACGCCCGGATCTCCTCGAGTCGCGCGGTGGGATCACCGACGAGGAGGCTGCGACCCTCGCCGAATTCGACCGCTGAGCTCGCGGGCGCCTTGGACCGGCGGTGAGCCGGGTCGCTAACGTGACCCGTTCGCCACTCCGGCGACGTTCGTCCCACCGCGAAAGCCTCAGGCGCCATGAAGAGCACCGATCTCATCGACAAGCCCAACCTCCGCGACGACCTCCCCGACTTCGGGTCGGGCGACACCGTCAAGGTCCACGTCCGAGTGGTCGAGGGCAACAAGGAACGGATTCAGATCTTCCAGGGCGTGGTCATCGCCCGACGCGGGTCCGGCGTCGCCGAGTCCTACACGGTTCGCAAGGTGAGCTACGGCGTCGGGGTCGAGCGGACGTTCCCGCTCCATGCGCCGACCATCGCCAAGATCGAGGTGGTCACCCGCGGTGACGTGCGGCGGGCCAAGCTCTACTACCTGCGCGATCGCGTCGGGAAGAAGGCCAAGATCAAGGAGAAGCGCGACAAGTAGTCGCGCAGGTCCGCCGGACGCCTCGGCCCGACCTTCTCCGGATGCATCGTTGGCAGGGTCCCTCGACGGCTGACGCCGACGACCTTCCCCCGTTCGCTCCCGACGAACCGGCACCGAGCGGCCTTCGTCGCATCGCCGAACTGCCGCTGCTCGTGCTGTCGGCGGTCCTGGTCGCGTTCCTCGTCAACACGTTCCTGGCCCAGGCCTTCTTCATCCCGAGCGAGTCGATGACACCTCAGCTCGAGATCGGCGATCGGGTCGTCGTCTCCCGCACGGCCTATCGGCTGCACGATCCGAACCGGGGCGACATCGTCGTCTTCCCCCGACCCGGGGTGGCGCTCGAGGGTCCCGGGTTTCCCGCATCGATCATCGACGGAGCGCTCGAGGCGACGGGGCTCACCCGGCCGGACGACGACAAGCTGATCAAGCGGATCGTCGGCCTGAGCGGCGAGACGGTGGAGGGCCGCGACGGGCAGTTGCTCATCGATGGCGAACCGCTGGTCGAGCCGTACCTCCCCGCCGGGCTGGTTCCCACCGACTTCGGCGCACGCGAGGTGCCGCCCGACCACGTCTTCGTGATGGGGGACAACCGGGACAACAGCCAGGACTCCCGGGTCTTCGGGCCGGTGCCCGTGGACAGCCTCGTGGGCCGGGCGGTGGCGGTCGTCTGGCCACCCGGCCGGACCCGGTTCCTGTAGCGCAGGGTCGCCGGTGGCCTAGGGGAGCGGTGAGCGGCCGCCGCTGGCCCGCTCGGCCGCCTCGGCCAGCTCGTCACGGAAGTCGGGGTGCGCGATCTCGGCCAACGCCATGCCGCGCTGGTGGACCGTCTTGCCCTGGAGTTCGGCAGCGCCGTACTCGGTGACGATGATGTCGACGTGATGGCGGGGCGTGGTGATGACCGTGCCCGCCTCGAACCCGGGAACGATCCTCGACACCGTCCGTCCGCCCCGGTGGGCGGTCGAGGGGAGGCAGATGAGCGAGCGGTCGTCGAGGTCGAACGCAGCGCCGGCCACGAAGTCCTCGTGGCCGCCGATGCCCGAGTACTGGCTGCCGCGAGATCGTGTCGGCCACCACCTGGCCGTGGATGTCGACCGAGAGTGCGCCGTTGATCGTGATCATGTCGGGGTTCTTGCCGATGACCTCGGGCGAGTTCACGTACTCGACCGGGAGGAAGCAGACCTCGGTGTTGCCGTCGAGCCACTCGTACAGCTCGGTCGATCCGGCCGCGAACGTCGTGATCGAGTGGCCGTCGTAGATGCCCTTCTGGTTGGTGACCTTGCCGGCCTGGTGCAGCCGCATGAGACCGTCGGTGAACATCTCGGAGTGCACGCCGTAGCCCTGCCCCGTCGCCTTCGGCCAGCAGCGTCGCGATGACCGACGGCACCGCACCGATGCCCGTCTGGAGGGTGGCGCCGTCCGGGATGAAGGCCCGGGCGTGATCGGCGATGGCCCGATCGACCTCGGACGGCGGGGCGTCGGCCAGGGTGACCGGCGACGCGTCCGATTCGACGAGAAGGTCGATCTCGTCGACGTGGAGGGCGTGGCGGTGTTCGCCGAGGCCGACCGTGCGCGGGAAGTTCTCGCTGACCTCGACGACGAGCAGCCGATCGGGATCGGCGCCCGCCAGGTGCAGTTCCTCGACGCTCGCGCCCGCGTGCAACGACAGCGAGCACCAGCCGTCGGCGTCGGGCGGGCACGCAGCCGTCGTCATCACGCGGGGTGCGAGCTCGCGGAGCAGCGGGCCGAAGCGACGGAAGTCGGCCGGGCTGAAGCCGACGTTCGCCCCCGCGTCGCGCAGGGCCCGGTCGAGCGGGCCGAAGAACCCCGACAGGTAGTGGACGTTCCGATGGTTGAACAGGTCGGTGAACACGGTGAGCAGCGCGCCGTAGACGTTGAGCTCCTCCCAGTCGTCCCGGTTCCCCATCTGGGTGAGCAGGTCGACGGGCTGGCCGGGCCCGAGGGGCATCCCGAACGTGTCGGTGGGTCGGATCCGGGCCGCGGCTTCGGTCGGGGTGAGACGTTCCATGATCTGGCCGATCGTAGGCGACCTCGGAGGGCGCGATGGGCGTGCGAACGCGGCAGCTAGGGTCAGACGGGCCTCGTGGCGTGCGGCAACGCCATCACCACCCCGACGAGCAGGGGGTTCGCCCTGACCCGATCTCGGCTGGCGCTCGGCGCGGCCGGCGAGGAGCTGGCGGCCGCGTGGTATCGCGACCACGGCTACGAGGTGGTGGCGCGCAACTGGAGGGTCCGCGAGGGCGAACTCGACATCGTGGCCCGGCGCCGTGGGGTGCTCGTCTTCTGCGAGGTCAAGACCCGTCGCACCGATGCCTACGGGTCGCCGGCCTCGGCGGTGACCGCCGACAAGCAGGCGCGCATCCGCCGGCTCGCGTCGATCTACCTCCGCAGCGTGCGCGTCCGGCCCAGGAGACTCCGGTTCGATGTCGCGGCGGTGTTGTCGGGTCGGCTCACGATGATCGAGGGAGCGTTCTAGGTCACCCGAAGAAGGCCCACACCAGCAGCAGGGCACACACGATCAGACCCGCGACCACGAAGACGTAGTCGGCGGCCGTGCGGCGTTGCGGACGAAACGGATTGAGGCCCATCGTCCCCGAGTATCGCCGACGCCGTCGAGGGACTCCACGTCCGTAGTCGTCACACCCCGCCTCTAGGTTTGGCTGAGGCTTCGTTGGTCGGCCCAGAGACCCTCCCCGCAGACGCCTTCCACATCGGAGGCGCAGTCATGCTCGCCATCATCCCGTCCGCCACCTTGTCGGGGGTCGACGGCCTCCCCGTCACCGTCGAGGCCCACGTCGGCAAGGGCCTCCCCGCGTTCACCGTCGTGGGCCTGCCCGACGCGTCCTGCCGAGAAGCCCGCGATCGCATCCGCGCCGCCTTCGCCTCGAGTCAGTTCGCGTTTCCCGACCAACGGATCACCGTGAATCTGGCTCCGTCCGGGCTTCGCAAAGCGGGCGCGGCCACCGACCTCGCCATCGCCGTCGCCCTCCTCGTGGCTGCGGGCGACCTCGCCCCCGAGGCGGTCGACGGGATCGGGTTCCTGGGCGAACTCGGCCTCGACGGGACCATCCGCCGGGTCGACGGCGCGGCGCCGCTGCTCGACGCCGTCGACGCCGATCCGGTCGTGGTGCCGTCCGGCAACGCGATCGAGGCCCAGGTGATCGGTCGCCAGCAGGTCAGGGCCGCGGCGTCGTTCCGCGAGGTCGTGGGCGCGCTCCGAGGCGACGTCGAGTGGCCGGCGCTTCCCGAGGTGCCGCCCACCGACGACGAGCCGGCCGGGCCCGATCTCGCCGACGTCCGCGGGCAACCGATGGCACGGTTCGCGCTCGAGATCGCCGCAGCGGGCGAACATCCGCTCCTGCTCGTCGGTCCGCCCGGATCGGGGAAGTCGATGCTCGCGAGCCGGATCCCCAGCGTCCTTCCCTCGCTCGACGAGGCTGGCGCCCGCCGTGTGACGTGCATCCACAGCGCAGCCGGGATGCGGCTGCCGGCGGCAGGTCTGGTCGTCCGCCCACCGTTCCGAGCGCCGCACCACTCCTCGTCGAGGGTGTCGCTGATCGGCGGCGGCACCCAGACCATGCGACCGGGCGAAGCGTCCCTCGCCCATCTGGGCGTGTTGTTCCTCGACGAGTTGGGCGAGTTCGACGCCGGCACGCTCGATGCCTTCCGGCAGCCGCTCGAAGACGGCGAGATCAGGGTGTCGCGGGCCCATCGCTCGGTCGTCTATCCGGCCGAGTTCCTTCTCGTGGCCGCATCGAACCCGTGTCCCTGCGGGTGGGACGGTCCCCAGGGTCGCTGCCGGTGCTCACCCCACGCCAGGTCCCGGTACCTCCGGCGGTTGTCGGGCCCCCTGCTCGATCGCTTCGACCTCCGCGTCACGGTGGGCCGACCCGACACCGCCGATCTGCTCGGGTCCGAGCCAGGGGAAGCCTCCGCCGCGGTTCGAGCGCGGGTCGAGCGGGTCCGAGCGATCGCTCGCGCTCGTGGGTGCGGCCCGAACGGTGCGCTCAGCACCGACCAACTCGATTCCATCGGCCCGCTCAGCGACGGTGCCCGCCGCATGCTCGAGGGCGCCCTCGACACCGGTCGCCTCACCGGCCGCGGGTTGGTCCGAGTGCGTCGGGTCGCCCGCACGATCGCCGATCTGCGCGACCTCGGGTCCCTCATCGAGGAGCCGGTCGTGGCCGCGGCTCTCGCCTTGCGCGGCGATCCGCTCGGCTCGGACGAGGTCGCGGCGTGAGCGGCGCGGGATCCCGTGCCGCGCTCGGCGACCCTGGTCTCCCTCGATGGCATGGGACCGGCGCGGCTCCGAGCGGTCCTCGCCGGTCGGACTCCGGCCGAGGCCCTCGCTGCGGTGCTCGCACGCCGTCCGCCGGCGCCCCCGGCGCCCGACCGGCCCTCGCCTCGCATCTCGTTCGACCTGCTCCGGCGGTGGCAGCTCCAGGCACGGACGGCCGATCCGGACGACCTGCTGGCTGCCTACGGCCGAGCGGGATTCGAGGTCGTGATGTACGGCGAAGACCGCTACCCGTCGAAGCTGCTCGTCGATCCCGACCCACCCCTCGTGCTGTCGCTGGACGGCGATCTTCGGCGCATCGCCCGACCGGCGGTCGCCATCGTGGGCACCCGCCGATGCTCCCGTGCGGGCTACGACACGGCGTATCGACTCGGGCGCGACCTCGGTGGTGCGGGCGTCTCGGTCGTGTCGGGGTTGGCGGCGGGCATCGATGCCGCGGCGCACCGCGGGGCGGTCGACGCCCACGGAGCGGCCCCGCTGGCGGTGGTGGGGACCGGGCTCGACGTGCCCTATCCGTGGGACAACGCGTCGCTGTGGCGGGCCGTCGCCGCCGAGGGAGCGATCGTCTCGGAGGCACCGCTCGGCGCCCGACCCGACCGCTGGAGGTTCCCGGCCCGCAATCGCATCATCGCCGGACTCGCCGACCTCGTGGTGGTCGTCGAGTCTCCCGAACGCGGCGGGTCGATGCACACCGTCGACGAGGCCGACGCCCGATCGGTCGATGTGCTCACCGTGCCCGGTCCCGTGCAGGCCCGCACCAGCGCAGGCACCAACGCGCTCGCTGTTCGAGGGTCGAGGTGTGGTGCGCGACGCGGCCGACGTCCTCCTCGCGTTGGGGTCCGTGCGGCTCCCGACCACGTCGGAACGATCCGGGCCCGGGCCGCGCCCCGGACCCGAGGACGCGGTGCTCGATGCGTTCGAGTGGCAGCCGGCGACCGTCGACCTGCTCGCCGTTCGCAGCGGCCTCGATCCGTTCGTCGTCTGCTCGGTGCTCGAAGGCCTGGTCGCCTCGAGGGTCGTGGTCGAACGGGCCGGTTGGTACGAGCGGTCCGACGAGGTTGTGCCCGGACTTGAACGTTGAGGGTGTTGGCGACAGTACGCTGCGTGTGTGGCGTGGTCAGTGGATCGATTCGCGAACGGGCTCACCGGGTTGTCCGATCGGACCGTCGCGGCCTATCGCAGCGATCTGGTGGCGTTCACCGGGTGGGCATCGCGCTCGGGCGTCGATCGACCCGACGAGGTCGATCGGACCCTGCTCCGGCGCTACGTGGCCCACCTCACCACTCGACGCCTCGCGAAGCCCTCCATCGCCAGGAAGGTCTCGTCGCTCCGGCGCTATTTCGGCGATCTCGTCCGTCGCGGAGAACTCACCACCGATCCGACTGTCGGCCTCCGTGCCCCGTCGGGCGGGTCACGACTTCCTCGTGTGCTCCGCCAGGACGAGCTCGACTCCCTGCTCGACGCGCCCCCTGCAGCCATCGCCGACGATGCTCCTGCGGTGCGCAGCCGCGACGATGCCGTGCTCGAGCTCCTCTACGGGTCGGGGCTCCGGGTGAGCGAGCTGTGCGGCGCCGACGTCGACGACGTCGACCTCGTCCGGGGAGCCATCACGGTGCTCGGCAAGGGGAGCAAGGTGCGCCGGGTCCCCGTCAGCGGACCGGGTGCCGATCGTCTGACCCGGTGGATCGAACACGACCGTGACGGGTTCGGTCCCTCGGAATCCGACCCGTCCGCGTTGTTCCACAACCACCGAGGCCGCCGCCTGGCGCCGCGTGATGTGCGCCGAATCATCGACCGTCGCGCAGCCGCCCCGACCCACCCGCATGCGCTGCGGCACAGTTTCGCCACCCACCTGCTCGATGGCGGCGCCGACCTCCGTGCGGTCCAGGAACTCCTCGGGCACGCTGATCTCGGCACGACCCAGCACTACACTCACGTGAGTCGGGCCCGTCTTCGTGCCGTGGTCGACCGAACGCACCCCCGCGCCTGAGGCGAGTCGTGAGCACCCCTGTCGAACCCGAGATCCAACGGTTGTGGGATGACTACAAGGAGCACGCGTCCGAGAAGGTGCGCGATCAGCTGATCGTGCACTACTCGCCGCTGGTCAAGTACGTCGCCGGCCGCGTGGCGGTCGGTCTGCCCCAGAACGTCGAGCAGGCCGACCTCGTCAGCTACGGCATCTTCGGCCTGATCGACGCCATCGAGAAGTACGAGCCCGAGCGCGGCTACAAGTTCGAGACCTATGCCATCGCCCGGATCAAGGGCAACATCCTCGATGAGCTCCGCGCCATCGACTGGGTTCCGCGATCGGTGCGGGCCAAGGCCCGGGCCCTCGAGCGCGCCTACGCCAAGCTCGAGACCGAGCTCCACCGGACCCCGACCGACGACGAGCTCGCGGACGAACTGGGGATGACCGACACCCAGCTGCAGAAGACGTTGAGCCAGATCAGCTTCGTCGGCCTCGTCGCCCTCGACGAGATGCTGTCGGTCGGCGGCGACCGGACCGAGAGCTCGACCCTGGGCGACACCATCGCCGATCCGACCGAGGGTCCGGTCGACCTCTTCGAGGTCGAGGAGATGCGCCACCTGCTCGCCGATGCCATCACCCGGCTGCCCGAGCGCGAGAAGGTCGTCCTCACGCTCTACTACTACGAGGGCCTGACGCTGGCCGAGATCGGCGACGTGCTCGGCGTCACCGAGAGCCGGGTGTGCCAGATCCACACCAAGTCGATCCTCCAGCTCCGTTCGCGGATGCTCGCCGCCGAGCGCGAGACCCGCTCGTTAGCTCAGGCGACTACCCTGCCACGCAGGCGGCCCGTCGTCCGGTGACCCGGGTCGCGATCACCTTCCCCCCGACCATGCGCTTCGGGCGCTCAGCACGAGGGGGATGCATGCGCACGGCGCGGCTCCGTCCGTTCGATTCGTCGCCGCGTTCGTCGCGGCATCACTCACGTCGCCGGCGGCGCTCGCCGGGCTCCCGCCAGGCGAGGTCGTCTACATCCCGCCGGTCGATGCGCCGATCAGCGACCCGTTCCGGCCGCCGCCTCACCGGTTCGGACCCGGCAACCGCGGGATCGAGTACGCCACCGAGCCCGGCACGCCCGTGCGAGCGGTGGCGGCGGGCGAGGTCACCTTCGCCGGTCAGGTCGCCGGCGCGCTCCACGTCACGGTCGTCCACGCCGACGGACTGCGGTCGACGCTCTCCTACCTCGCGTCCATCGGCGTCCGGAGGGGTGAGACGGTCGAGCGGGGGCAGTCCCTCGGCACGGCAGGGCCGCGCACCCACCTCGGCGTTCGAGCGGGCGACGACTACCTCGATCCGGCCTCGTTGTTCACCCGGCCGACCGGCCGGGTCCGTCTCATCCCGACGAGTGAGGCTCCATCGCCGTCGGTCGCGGCCGAGCGAGCGGCGATCGCAGCGTGGATGGCCGAGCAGCGATCCGGACTCGGCGAAGGAGCCGACTGGCTCCGCGGCCGAGCCGCCGACGCCGCCGACCTGGCGAACACCCTTGCCGGAGCGCTCGACCCGACCGCCTTCGCCATCGGCACCGGCATCGAGTTGTTCGACCGCCTCACCGATCGTTCGCCGTGTACTCCGCCCGGCCAGGTGGTCTCGGGCCCTGCCGGACGACGCATCGTGGTGCTGGTCGGTGGGCTCGGGTCCACGAGCGGTGACGCGGCGGTCGACGGGGTGGACGCGGCGGCGTTGGGGTACGACCCTGGCGACGTCTACCGGTTCTCCTACGCAGGCGGCCGCGTGCCCGATCTCGGCGATCGACGCCAAGAGCTGCCGGCCTTCCCCTATGACGCCGCGCGAGTCGCAGACCGACCTGACGATCTCAGGCGAGCGTCTCGGTGAGATGGTGGCCGGTCTCGCCGAAGTCGAACCCGGCGTGCCGATCGACATCGTTGCCCATTCCCAGGGTGGGCTCGTCGCTCGGGTGGCGATCGAGGGACTCGCCGCAGCGGGAGACGATGGTGTCCTCGGTGCAGTCGTGACCATCGGGACGCCGCACCAGGGCGCCGATCTCGCCGTCGCCGCGGCCGCCGTCCACGACGACCGCACGGCCGCACGCCTGTTCGAGCTGGTCGACGCCGCCACGGGAAGTGGGCTGGACCTCGGCGCCCCGGCGATCGCACAACCGCGGTCGGCAGCCCCCTGACCGGCGAACTCGACCGGGTCGGCGTCCCCGACGGGGTCGCCCTCACCTCCATCAGTGCCCGCGGAGATCTCGTCGTCGCAGCCACGCGGACGCAGGTCGAGGGGGCATCCAACGTCACGCTGCCGCTCACCGGCCCGGGCGCCCACGACGCGCTGCCGGCCGACGTCGCCACCACCCGAGAGATCGGGCTGGCGATCAGCGGCCGGCCGCCGACGTGTGAGTCGACCCGAGACCGTGTCCTCGACGTCGTGGGGGGACGACTCGTGGCCCAGACCGAACAGGTGCTGGCGGTCGGCATCTCCGTGGGCACCACCGCCACCCCCGGCTGAGCGACCGAACACCCGGCGCATCACCCGTGGGCGTTTGTCCCGGCGGGAGCGACCACGCGTACGCTTTGCGCCGCTCAGCAACCGCTGGGTGTTGTCCAGACTTCCGCCCGGGTCACCTTCTCGCGGTCACTCCTCGGAGTGCACAGACCCGGGCTTCGCTCAACCGTGGGAAAGGGAGCCGGCCATGGCCGTCGTCACCATGAAGCAGCTGCTCGAGGCAGGGGTCCACTTCGGGCATCAGACCCGTCGCTGGAACCCGAAGATGAAGCGCTTCATCTTCGGCGAGCGCAACGGCATCTACATCATCGATCTCCAGCAGACCCTGCAGCGGATCGAGACGGCCTACACCTTCGTCCGCGACCTCGTCGCCGATGGCGGCTCGGTGCTGTTCGTCGGCACCAAGAAGCAGGCGCAGGACCCGATCCAGAGCTACGCCGAGAAGGTCGGCATGCCCTACGTCAACGAGCGCTGGCTCGGCGGCATGCTCACCAACTTCGAGACCATCGGCAAGCGCGTCGCCAAGATGCAGGAGTACTGCGCCGCATGCGCGACTGCCGGCGACTTCGAGGTCATGCCCAAGAAGGAAGCGCTGCTGCATCGGCCGCGAGCTGGCCAAGCTCGAGCGCAACCTCGGCGGCATCGCCACGATGGACAAGCGTCCCGACGCCGTGTTCGTCGCTCGACACCAAGAAAGAGCACATCGCCGTCACCGAGGCGAACAAGCTCGGCATCCCGCATCGTCGCCGTCGTCGACACCAACTGCGACCCCGACGTCATCGACTACGTCATCCCGGGCAACGACGACGCCATCCGCGCCGGCAACCTCATGGCGCCGGATCATCGCCGACGCCGTCGAGGAGGGTCGCTTCATCGCCAGCCGCCGTTCGCCGGCGCCGTCGCGGCCGAGCGCGGCGCCGAGGACGAGGCACGAGTCGCCGCCGAGCAGGCCGAGGCCCGCCGTCAGGCGCTGGCCGAGGCCAAGCGAGCGCGAGGCTCGCCTGCGCCGGCGCGCCGGCCCCGCCGATGCGCCCGCCCAACGTCCGCGCCCGCCCCGCCCGTGGAGGCCCCGCCGAAGCGGAGGCCCCGAGCGAGGTTGCCGCAGAGCCGTCCGAGCCCGTCCCGGCCACCGAGACCGCGGCGACCGAGCCGCGGAGACCCCGCGAGACCGCCGCCCGCGACACGCAGACCCCCGAGGAGGAGCTAGCCCGATGCCCGATTTCACCGCCAAGGACGTGCAGGCGCTCCGGCAGTCGACCGGCGCCGGGATGATGGACGCCAAGAAGGCGCTCACCGAGGCCGACGGCGACATGCGACGCGGCTCGCCAAGGTGCTGCGCGAGAAGGGTCTGGCCAAGGCCGGCACCCGAACCGATCGCGACAACACCGAGGGCGCCGTCGCCGTGGCGACCGGCGAGGGTCGGGCCGCCATCGCGCAGCTCAAGTCCGAGACCGACTTCGCGGCCAAGAACGAGGCCTTCGCCCGCCTCGCCCAGCAGCTCGCCGACGACGTGCTGGCCGACGGCGAGTCGGCCATCGAGGCCGCCAAGGACCGGATCGACGACCTGAAGGTCACCATCAAGGAGAACATCGACGCTCGGACGGGTCGTGCGCTGGTCGAGGCCGGCGCCGGGCCACGTCCTCGACACCTACCTCCACACCCAGGACGGACGAGGCGTCAACGCCGTCATCGTCGAGCTCGCCGGCGGCACGCCCGAGCTCGCCCACGATCTCGCGGTCCACATCGCGTTCACGAAGCCGTCGTACGTGAGCCGCGACGAGGTGCCCGAGGCCGAGGTGGCCGAGGAGCGGGCCACGCTCGAGGACCTCACCCGCAAGCCGAGGGCAAGCCCGAGCAGGCGATCGACAAGATCGTCGAGGGCCGGCTCACCGGCTGGTTCCAGGAGCAGGTGCTGCATCGAGCAGAAGTTCGTGAAGCGACGAGAAGCAGACCATCGAGCAACGGCTCGGCGACGCCGAGCTCGTCCGTTTCGCACAGGTGCTGATCGGCACTGATGCCAGCCGACGGCCGCGCCCCGGGGCCTGCGCTGGACGCGGGTCGCTCCTCAAGCTCTCGGGCGAGGCGTTCGCCGGCGACGTGCCGACGGCATCGACGGCGACGTCGTCGAGCAGCTCGCCGACGACATCGTCGAGGCCCGCGAGCCTCGGCGTCGACATCGCCGTCGTCGTCGGCGGCGGCAACATCTGGCGGGGCATGACCGGCGCCGGCGCCGGCATGGACCGCGCCCAGGCCGACTACATGGGCATGCTGGCCACCGTCATCAACGCGCTGGCGCCTCCAGGACACGCTCGAGCGACTCGGCCAGCCGACCCGGGTGCAGACGGCGGTCCACATGGACCAGATCGCCGAGCCGTACATCCGCCGCGGGCCATCCGGCACCTCGAGAAGGGGCGGGTCGTCATCTTCGCCGGCGGCCTCGGCAGCCCGTTCTTCACCACCGACACCCCGGCTGCGCTCCGCGCGGCCGAGGTGTCGGCCGAGGCGGTGCTGAAGGGCACCCACTCCGGGGTCGACGGCGTCTACACCGCCGACCCCAAGCTCGATCCCGACGGCCACCAAGATCGACGAACTCACCTACATGGACGTGCTCAACCAGGGACTCAACGTGATGGACCCCACCTCGATCACGTTCTGCATGGACAACGACCTGCCGATCGTCGTGTTCGACGTGCTCGAACCCGGGCAACCTCCGCGCCTGTCCTCGAGGGCAAGGCGATCGGTACCCTGGTCAGGTGATGACCATGAGTGCGCCGACATGAGCGAAACCGCCTCGCTGGTCATCGACGATGCTGCCGAGCAGATGCAGGCTGCGGTGCAGCACACCCGGCGCGACATGGCGTCGGTCCGCACCGGTCGGGCCACACCGGCCCTCGTCGAGAAGATGCCGGTCGAGTACTACGGGTCCGACGTCCCGATGCAGCAGATCGCCGGCTTCAGCGTGCCCGAGGCCCGGATGCTGGTCATCAGCCCGTACGACAAGACCGCGATCGCCGCCATCGAGAAGGCCATCCAGGGCAGCGATCTGGGGCTCAATCCCAGCTCCGACGGCGACGGTGCTGCGGCTCTCGTTCCCGCAACTCACCGAGGAGCGTCGACGCGACCTGGTGAAGGTCGTCAAGTCGATGGCGGAGGACGGCCGGGTGAGCATCCGCAACACCCGGCGTGCGGCGAGGCAGGATCTTGAGGCATTCGAGAAGGATGGCGACATGAGCGAAGACGACCTTCACCGGGCCGAAGCCGACCTCGACAAGATCACCCACACCCATGAAGCTCAGATCGACGACGCCTTGCAACGCAAGGAAGCGGAGCTACTCGAAGTCTGAGGTCCCCGACCGACGACGAAGGAGCCGAAGTGGCCGACGAGACCAATGATGAAGACAATCCCCCGAGTGAGGGGGTTCGCCTGATCGGGGCCGACGAGGCCGCCGAGGCGCTCGGTCGCGACGATGTCGCCCGTCGTCTCACCGATGAGGATCGCAAGCCGGGTGATCGCCCGGCCGAGCAGCCCTACGACGGCCCGCCGCCGACCGTGTCGTTCCCGCTCAGCAACCGCACGTCGCCCGAGGATGTCGAGCGGCCCTCACTGGTCGACGATCGGGTCGACCTCCCGCACTGGACCGAGCCGGCCACCGGTGAGGTGCCGGCGATCCTCCGCCGCGACGAGCCGGACGAGGCGCCCGACGACGAATGGGCGAGCTTCACCGGGTCCACTCCTCGCTGGCGCGATTCCGGCGACGACTTCGACGACGAGCGCGACGATGTGCGCGTCCTCGGTGGTGACTCCTCGGGGATGAGCATCGGCGCCCTCGACGAGACCGATCGACCGTCGGACTCCGACTTCTTCTCGTTCGACGACATCGACGAGCCGCGACAGGGCCGGTCGGTGTTCGCCGCCGACGACGCCGACGACGACGTCGACACCTACGACGACGGCGCGTACTACGAAGCCGACGACGACTACGACGACTACGGCGACGGCACCTACGACGACGGCACCTACGAAGAACCGGTCGTGATCGGAACCGGCCGCGTCGAGCAAGCCGACGCCGGGTTCGAGCCCGACAGCGGCGGGCGGAACATGGGCCAGGCGCTCGGCGTCGGACTCGGCTTCGCAGCCCTCGCTCTCGCCGCGTTCGCCATCGGGCCGGTGGGTGGCCTCGTGCTCGTGCTCGTCGTGGTCAGCCTCGCCGGACTCGAGTACTTCACCGCCGTCCAGCGCGCCGGCTACGAGCCTCCCTCGCTGGTCGGCATCGTGGCCGTCCCCGCGCTCATCCTCGCGGCCTACCACCGCGGCGAGGCCGCCATTCCTGCCGTGCTGTTCCTGACCACCGTGGTCGGGCTGGTCTGGTATCTCGCCGGCGCCGGCGGGAAGCGTCCGACGGCCAACCTGGGGGTGACCCTGCTCGGGGTGCTGTGGATCGGCATGTTCGGTTCGTTCGCCGCCCTCATGTTGTCCGCTCCCGACGGCGTCGGGCTGCTGCTCGGCGCGATCATCGCCACCGTCGGCTACGACGTCGGCGGCTTCTTCGTCGGCCGCAACGCCGGCAAGTATCCGCTCTCCGCTGCCAGCCCCAACAAGACCTGGGAAGGGCTCATCGGCGGCATGATCGTGGCCTTCGTGGCTGCCGTCTTCGTGGCCGGCTTCGTCCCGGGCTTCGCGCCCTGGGACGGCGGGGGAGCGGCGCTCAAGCTCGGCCTGGTCGCTGCGGTGGCCGCTCCGCTCGGCGACCTGTGCCAATCGGTGATCAAGCGCGACCTCGGGGTCAAGGACATGGGAACGATCCTCCCCGGCCACGGTGGACTGCTCGATCGCTTCGATGCGCTGCTGTTCGTGCTCCCGAGCGTCTACTACCTCGCTCGGGTCTCGGACTTCTTCATCTGATCCTTCGTCGTCGATCGGCGGGTGTGGCCTCGTGCCCCGGTTGCTGCTCGTCGTCGTAGGCTTGGTCTGTGAGCACGGTTGCGATTGCTGGGTCGTCGGGCTCGATCGGGCTGCAGACGCTCGAGGTGATCGCGGCCGAGGATCCGCGCTTCGAGCTCGTGGCCATCGGCGCCAACACGTCGGTCGACACCCTGGTCGAGCAGGCCGAGACGTGGCGTCCGAAGGTCGTGGCGATCGCCGACGAATCGCGGGCCGCCGAGCTCGCAGAGCGGGTACCACCCGGCACCGAGGTCCGCGCCGGCCCCGATGCCATGGCCAGCTTCGCTGCCGACGCCGACACCGTCGTGAACGGCGTCGTCGGCTTCGCCGGCCTCGACGTCACCATGGCCACGCTCGAAGCAGGCAAGCGGCTGGCGTTGGCCAACAAGGAGTCGCTCATCGCCGCCGGTCCGGTCGTGCAGGCGGCCCGCCGCACCCCGGGTGCCGAACTCGTGCCGGTCGACTCCGAGCACTGCGCCATCCACCAGTGTCTGCGCGCCAACGATCACGACCAGCGGGTCGCCCAGCTCGTCCTCACGGCCAGCGGCGGACCGTTCCGCGGGCGTGCGTTCGCCGAGCTCGAGCGGGTGACCGTCGACGATGCGCTGGCTCACCCGACGTGGAGCATGGGCCCGAAGATCACCATCGACAGCTCGACGCTGATGAACAAGGGGCTCGAGGTGATCGAGGCCCACGAGCTCTTCGGGACCGACTACGACGACATCGAGGTCGTCGTGCACCCGCAATCGGTCATCCACTCGATGGTGACCTTCACCGACGGCGCAACCATCGCCCAGCTCTCGATGCCCGACATGCGTCTCCCCATCGCCTACGCGTTGGCCTGGCCCGATCGGACCGGCACCGCCATCGGGGCCATCGACTGGACCGAGCTCTCCCGGCTCGACTTCGAGGCGCCGGACCACGAGGCCTTCAGGTGTCTCGGGCTCGCCTACGACGCCGGTCGCCAGGGGGGGACCGCACCTGCATGGCTCAACGCCGCCAACGAGGTCGCGGTCGAGGCGTTCCTGGCGGGCCGGATTCGGTGGATCGACATCCCCGCGGTGCTTTCCGAGGTCCTCGGCGTGCATGATGGAACCCCAGCCACCTCGATCGACGTTGTCATCGAGACCGACCAGCGGGCCCGGCACCGGACTCGCGAGCTCATCGAGAAGAGAAGCCTGTGACCGACATCGTCGACGAGACGCCGAACTCGGCCTCCGAGCCCACGGCCCCCGAGCCGACGGCGCAGAGCGGTCCGTCGCCCGTCGAACCTCGCGGCGAGATCGCCGGCGGGGCGTGGCGGCTCGGGCTCGTGGTCGCAGGCACGCTGGCCCTCGGCTTCGCGTTCCGGCTGTCGATCGTTTTCACCATCGCGGCGGTCATCGCGATGATCTTCCTCCACGAACTGGGGCACTACCTCACGGCCAAGTGGTCGGGGATGAAGGTCACCGAGTTCTTCATCGGGTTCGGGCCCAAGATCTGGTCGTTCCGACGGGGCGAGACCGAATACGGCCTGAAGGGCATCCCCGCGGGCGCCTACGTGCGGATCATCGGGATGAGCAACCTCGAGGAGGTACCGCCCGAGGACGAGCCGCGCACCTATCGCCAGCAGTCCTACCCTCGACGGCTCTCGGTCGCCGTGGCCGGATCGACGATGCACTTCATCCAGGCCCTCGTGCTGATCTGGATCGTGCTCACCTTCTCGTCGGTGAGTGGCGGGTCGATCGAGAAGGCCGCCTCCGACGGCCGGACCGACACGGCCTGGATCGTCAACCGGGTCGGTGAGGGCACCGCAGCGGCCGAGGCCGGCCTCGAGGACGGCGATCGGGTCGTCGCCATCGACGACACCGACATCGCGACCTTCGACGACCTCAGCGCCTATGTCGTCGATCGTCCGGGCGAACTGGTGTCACTCACCGTCGTTCGCGACGGCGAGACCCTCGCACTGGGCACCACGCTCGGGGTGCGTGAGGAGGATCCATCGGCCGGCTTCCTCGGCATCAGCTACGACATCCCAGCGGTCGACCTCGGCCCGATCGAGGCCATCCCGACCGCCATCTCGGACTTCGGATTCCTGATGAAGGAGAGCACGCTCGCCCTCGTCGACTTCTTCACGCCCGACACCCTCGGCAACTTCTTCGGCAAGGTCACCCCCGACGAAGCCGTGGCACCCGCCACCGATCCCGGCTCGACGTCGCCGGCACCGGTCGCCGAGGAGAACCCGGCCGAGGACCGCCTGCTCTCGATCTACGGAGCGGTCCGGCTCGGCGCCGATCTGTTCGAAGAAGGATGGGAGGGTGCGGTCTTCTTCCTGATCTCGATCAACGTGTTCGTCGGGATCTTCAACCTGATCCCGATGCTCCCGTTCGACGGCGGCCATGTGGCCATCGCCACCTACGAGCGCCTCCGCTCGACCAAGGAGCGCCGCTATTTCGCCGACGTCGGCAAACTGCTGCCCCTGACCTACGCCGTGGTGCTCTTCGTGGTGCTCATCGGTATCACCAGTCTGTATCTCGACGTGTCACAGCCGATCAACTGATGGACATCGGCCAGACCCGGTTCGATCGACGTTCGACCCGGCAGATCCACGTCGGCAAGGTTCCGGTCGGCGGTGGAGCACCCATCACGGTGCAGTCGATGACGGTCACCAAGACCGCGGACGTCGAAGGGACGCTGCAGCAGATCTATGCGCTGGCCGCCGCCGGCGCCGACATCGTGCGCTGCACCTGCAACGAGCGCGAGGCGGCCGAAGGCCTGGCCCAGATCGTTCCCCGGTCACCCGTGCCGATCGTCGCCGACATCCATCACCAGTACCGGCGGGCGCTCGAGGCGCTCGAGGCCGGCGTGCACTGCCTCCGGCTGAATCCCGGAAACATCCGCAAGCCCGAGCACATCAAGGCCGTGGCGTCCGAGGCCAAGGATCGCAACGTGCCGATCCGGATCGGGGTCAACGGGGGATCGCTCGATCCGGCGCTCTACGCGAAGTACGGCGGCAAGGTCACGCCCGAAGCCATGGTGGAGTCGGCGCTCCAGGAGATCGCCTACTTCGACGAGGTGGGGTTCGACGACATCAAGATCTCGGTCAAGGCGTCGAGCGTGCCGTTGATGATCGAGGCCTACCGCCAGCTCGCCGATGTCACCGATCACCCGCTCCACCTCGGGGTCACCGAGGCCGGCCCACCTCCCACCGGACTGATCAAGGCGACCGCCGGCATCGCCACCCTGCTCAGCGAGGGCATCGGCGACACCATTCGCTACTCGCTCACCGCCGATCCGGTGCAGGAAGCACGCGCCGGCCGTCAGTTGCTCGAGGCCCTCGGGCTTCGCGAGCGCAAGAACGTCGACCTCATCGCCTGCCCCAGCTGCGGTCGTGCCGAAATCGACGTCTTCGCCGTCGCCGAGCAGGCGCAGCAGGCCTTCGGCGACCGGGAGATCCCCCTCCAGGTCGCGGTCATGGGCTGCGTGGTCAACGGGCCCGGCGAGGCCCGCGACGCCGACATCGGCATCGCCGCCGGGAACAAACGAGGCCACCTGTTCGTGCGTGGCACCAACGTGGCGGTCGTCCCCGAGGACGAGATGGTGGACACCCTGGTCGAATGGGCCGAGTTCATCGCGGAGCACGGCGTCGACCGGGCCCTCGACAAGGCCGATCTGTCGGCCGCCAAGGAGGCAGCCGACGCCGATCGGGCGCTGCTGCTGGAGGAGCAGGGTGACGACGTGAACGACGCCATGACCCACATCACCGAGATCCGGCGGAAGTCCGAGCTCACGGACTGACGAACTCGGTCCGGTGCGAAGACCACGCGCCGGTAGTCTCGCCGCTTCATGGCCAAGCAACCCGTGCTCACTCCGCAGTCCGACGACTTCCCCCGCTGGTACCAGGACGTCTGCAACAAGGCCGAGCTGGCCGAGAACGGTCCCGTGCGTGGCACGATCGTCATCCGACCCTACGGCTACTCGCTGTGGGAGCGGATGCAGGCGGAGGTCGACGAGCGCATCAAGTCCGCCGGGGCCGAGAACGCCTACTTCCCGCTCTTCATCCCCGAGTCCTACCTCCACAAGGAAGCCGAGCACGTCGAGGGCTTCAGTCCCGAGCTGGCGGTCGTCACCCACGCCGGCGGGAAGGAACTCGACGAGTCGGTCGTCGTCCGGCCCACGAGCGAGACCGTCATCGGCGAGTACATGGCGAAGTGGATCCAGAGCTACCGCGACCTCCCGATGCTGCTCAACCAATGGGCGAACGTGGTCCGATGGGAGCTTCGCCCGCGGCTGTTCCTGCGGACCAGCGAGTTCCTGTGGCAGGAAGGCCACACCGCGCACGAGACCGAGGCCGACGCCTCGGCGTATGCCCGGATGATCCTGCACGACGTCTACGCGGCGTTCATGACCGACGTGATGGCCATGCCGCTCTATGTCGGCCGCAAGACGGCGAGCGAGCGGTTCGCCGGTGCCACCAACACCCTGACCTGCGAGGCCATGATGCGCGACGGCAAGGCCCTCCAGATGGGGACCAGTCACGAGCTCGGGCAGAACTTCGCCAAGGCGTTCGACATGCGCTTCCTCGACAGCAACGGCGAGCAGCAGGTCGCATGGACGACCTCGTGGGGGGTCTCCACCCGGATGGTCGGCGGACTCGTCATGGCCCATGGCGACGACAAGGGCCTGCGGATCCCGCCCCGGCTGGCGTCGATCCAGGTCGTCCTGCTCGTCGTGCGCGACACCGACGGGGTCGGTGAGGCGGCACGCCGTCTGGCCGACGAGCTCACCGACCAGGGCGTCCGAGTCCGCATCGACGATCGGGTCGACACCAGCTTCGGCCGGCGAGCGACCGAGTGGGAGCTCAAGGGCGTCCCGCTCCGAATCGAGCTCGGACCCCGTGACCTGGCCGAAGGCAAGGTCGTCGCCGCGCGGCGCGACACCGGCGACAAGCAGGAGCTGCCGATCGCCAGCGTGAGCGAACAGGTCCCCGGCCTGCTGACCGCGATCCAGGACGCCCTGCTCGCCGACGCGACCGAGCGACGCGATGCGGCCACCGTCGAGGTCGACTCGCTGGCCGAGGCCGTGGAGGCCGCACAGCACGGCTTCGCCGTGCTTCCCTGGCGCGACGTCGGGGTCGAGGGCGAGGAGATCCTGGGTCGCGACGCCGTCACGGTGCGGTGCCTCCGCCGCCCCGACGGGTCGCTCCCGGTCGGCGAGGACGACCCCGAGGCCCTCGCCTTCGTCGCCCGGAGCTACTGAGGTCTGCCCGCGCGGCATCCGGACGGCCTCGAGGTGCCGGCGGCGACCGAGTCGGCTACAATCTCGTCGGTTCGCCAATTCGTGGTTTGTCCGCTGAGGCGTGGGTCGTTTCGACCCACGTCTTTTCTTTCGTCCGAGGAGGTTCGTCATGGCCAGTCCCGAGATGCTCACCGAGCTCGTCGAGCCCATCGTGACCGCCGCCGGCGCCGACCTCTACGACCTGACCCGAGAGGCCGGCAGCGTGCGGGTGCTCGTCGACCATCCGGCCGGGGTCGATCTCGACCTGATCACGGATCTGTCCCGGGCCATCTCGGTCGCGTTCGACGACGCCGAGGTGATCGCGGGGGCCTACACCCTCGAGGTGTCGAGCCCGGGTCTCGAGCGCCCGCTGCGCACTGCCGAGCACTTCGCGGGTGCGATCGGTGAGACCGTCACCGTGCGCCTCACCACCAAGGTCGACGGCGCTCGCCGGGTCAAGGGCACGCTGACGGCATTCGACGGCGACCTGATGACCGTCGAGCCCGACGACGGCAACCCGCCGCGCACCTTCGGTCTCGAGACGGTGCAGAAGGCTCGCACCATCTTCGTCTGGGAGCGGGGCGAAAAGCCCGGTTCCCCGTCCCCCTCGTCCACCAGTCCCCGAAAGGCCACCACATGAGCACCGAGATGATGGAAGCCCTCCAGATGCTTGCCGAGGACAAGGGCCTGTCGATCGACACGCTGTTCGCATCGCTCGCCGATGCCCTCGAGTCGGCGTACAAGCGCATGCCCGAGGCCTACGAGTACGCCTGGGTGACCATCGACCCCACCACCTTCGACATCCGGGTGTTCGCCCAGGAGCTCGACGAGGAGGGCGAGCCGTTCGGGCCCGAATACGACGTGACCCCCGACGACTTCGGACGCATCGCCGCCCAAACGGCCAAGCAGGTGCTCAACCAGCGGATCCGCGAGGCCGAACGCGAGCTGAAGTACGAGGAGTACGCCGGACGCGAGGGCGACATCGTCACCGGAATCATCCAGCAGTCCGACAGCCGCTACACCCTGCTCGACCTGGGTCGGGTCGAGGCACTTCTCCCGCAAGCCGAACAGGTGCCGCATGAGCGTCCCCAGGGGAACTCGCGCCTCAAGGCCTACATCGTCGAGGTCCGCAAGACGGCCAAGGGACCGCAGATCGTGGTCAGTCGCACCCATCCCGGTCTCATCCTCGAGCTGTTCAAGCTCGAGGTTCCCGAGATCGCCGATGGCACCGTCGAGATCCGGGCCTGCGCTCGCGAGCCCGGGCACCGGACCAAGATCGCGGTGTGGTCCAACGACAGCAACGTCGACCCGGTCGGTGCGTGCGTGGGAGCCCGCGGTGCCCGGGTCCGGATGGTCGTCAACGAGTTGCACGGCGAGAAGATCGACATCGTGCCCTTCAGCGAGGACCCCTACGAGTTCGTGATGAAGGCGCTCTCGCCGGCCAAGGTGAAGGAAGTGCGCCTGCACACCGACACGGGCACGGCCGAGGTGATCGTTCCGGACTACCAACTGTCGCTCGCCATCGGCAAGGAAGGGCAGAACGCACGACTCGCAGCTCGCCTCACCGGCTGGCACGTCGACATCAAGAGCGAGACCCAGATCACCGAAGAGGCCGCCTACCAGAGCGACGAGTGGGCTCAGGGCGAGTGGATCGTCGACAAGGAGAGCGGCGAGCAGATGTGGCAGCCCGCCGACGGCAGCGACCCCATCCCCGCCAGCGCGTGGGACGACGAGCCGCCCGAGCCCGGTACCGAAGCGGCGGCCCCCGACGGCCCGCCACCTCCTGCCGAGGCACCGGCCGAGGCCGATGAAGCCGATTCCGCGGTCGACGAGGCCGACTCTGACGAGGTCGAGGCAGCCGAGACCAGCGCCGACCAGGGCACCGACGATTGAATCGGCTTCGTGCGGACCCCCGGTTCTGCGCGAAGATGATGGACCCGCCACCGAGGGCTGCGTATCGCGCGCCCGCCCGAACCCCCCGACGAGTACGACGAGAGGCTGAGAAGAACCCTTGGCAAGCAAGATCCGGGTCTATGAGCTCGCACGAGAGCTCGGACTCACGAACAAGGAATGCCTCGACCTGTGCGAGTCCCTCGGCGTCCCGGTCAAGAGCCACTCCTCGAGCATCATCGAGGCCCAGGCCGACCGGGTCCGGCGCAAGGCCGAGCGCGAAGGGCTGATCCGCGACGTCTCGCCCGAGGAGCCCGAGAAGGCGGCCAAGCCGGCGAAGAAGGCGGCCAAGAAGAAGAAGGCCGTCGCCAAGAAGATCGCCAAGCCGGCCCCTGAGCCGGCAGCTCCCGCTCCGGCCGCCGTCACCCCCGACGACGACCCGGGCGCGATGCCCGACCCCGGCGCTCCGCCGCGCCCGCCACGACCCTCGCGGGCCGTGAAGTCGTCGGCGCTCAAGCCGAGCGAAGAGGCCGCGTTGCGCGCCGAGGAGGCCGCGGCGCTCGAAGCAGCCGCCGGTCCGCCGCCCGCCCCGCCCCGCCCGGCTCGACCCACGCCGCCGCCGGCCAAGGCAGCCCCTCCTGCCGCGGCGTCCGCGCCTGCGCCAGCTGCGCCGGCACCCCCGACACCGCCGGCCCGGCCGAGCCGAGCAGCCGAGCCCGCCGCTGAAGCCTCCGAGCAGGTCGCCGAGGACGCGTCGAAGCCACCGAGTTCCGAGACGGGTCAGCCGATCCCACCGCCCCCCGGTCCGCCGACCTCGGGCTCCGGCAAGCCGATCCCGCCGCCCCCCGGCGCGGGCGGTCGTGGCCCCGCACCCGGACGCATGCGCCCGATGCCGGCCGGTCGTGGTCGTGGAGCCCCCTCCGGCGGCCCTTCGATGCCCCCGCCCGGCGGCGGTGGCGGTCCGGGCGGTCGTCCCGGCGGTGGAGGTCGTCCTGGCGGTCCCGGTGGTCGTCGACCGCCGCGCCGCCGAGGAGGGCGTCGTCGCCGCAACCGCGAAGAGCTCCAGCCGATGGACGCTCCGTCCTACACGCCGGCCGAGGCGCCGGTACCCGGCGGCGAGGTCGTCGTCGAGCGGGCGAGCACGCCCCAGGATCTCGGCCCCAAGCTGAACCGCACGGCGGCCGACGTCGTCCGCTTCCTCATGCAGCAGGGCGAGATGGTCACGGCGACCCAGTCGCTCAACGATGTGATGATCGAGCTCTTCGCCGCCGAGATCGGCGCCGAGATCCGCCTCGTCGACCCGGGCGAGGAGCAGGAGGTCGAGCTCCAGAAGAAGCTCGATGCCGAGGATCTGCTCGACGACGAGCCGTCCGAGAGCAGCGAGGTCCGGCCGCCGGTCATCACGGTCATGGGCCATGTCGACCACGGCAAGACGTTGTTGCTCGACCACATCCGCGAAGCCAACGTCGTCGACAGCGAGGCCGGCGGCATCACCCAGCACATCGGCGCCTACCAGGCGGTCAAGGACGACAAGCGTCTGACCTTCATCGACACCCCGGGCCACGAGGCGTTCACCGCCATGCGGGCTCGCGGCGCCGAGGCGACCGACATCGTGGTGCTCGTGGTCGCCGCGGACGACGGGGTCATGCCCCAGACACTCGAAGCGCTCGATCATGCCCGGGCCGCCGAGGTCCCGATCGTGGTGGCCATCAACAAGATCGACCGCGAGGGCGCCGATCCCAACCGCGTCATGCAGCAGCTTTCCGAGAACGATCTCATCCCTGAGGGATGGGGTGGCGACACCATCATGGTCCCGGTCTCCGCCATGACCGGCGAAGGCGTCCCCGAACTGCTCGACAACCTCTCGGTCGTCGCCGAACTCGAGGATCTCCACGCCGAGCCCGAAGGTCGGGCGGCCGGGGTCGTCCTCGAGTCTCACCTCGACATCGGTCGTGGCCCGGTCGCGACCATCCTCGTGCAACGTGGGCTGCTCAAGGTGGGCGATCCCCTCGTCGCCGGCGCAGCCTGGGGTCGCGTCCGAGCGCTCATCGACGACCACGGAGCCCAGGTCAAAGAAGCCGGCCCGTCGACCCCGGTCGCCGTCCTCGGACTCAACGACGTGGCCGATGCCGGCGACTCCTTCGTGATCGCTCCGGACGAGAAGACCGCCCGTCAGGTCGCCGAGACCCGCGAGCACTGGCATCGCCAGGCCAGCCTGGGCCGCGAGGCCGTGCAGGCCACCGCCGGCGCCAAGCTCGAGGACATCTTCGACGCGATCCAGGCCGGCGAGGTGACCACCCTGGCGCTGGTCCTGAAGGCCGACGTGAACGGCTCGCTCGAGGCGCTCACCGAGAGCCTGCGCAAGCTCGAGCGCGACGACGTCAAGCTCAGCTTCGTGAGCCGGTCCGTGGGTGGCATCACCGAGAACGACATCCAGCTCGCCGCCGCCTCCAACGCCACGATCATCGGGTTCAATGTGCGCCCGGACCGAAAGGCCCGCGAGCTCGCCGACACCGAAGGCGTGGAGATCCGGACCTACGAGATCATCTACAAGGTGCTCGAGGACATCGAGAACGCCATGGTCGGCATGCTCGAGCCGGAGTTCGAGGAGGTCGTCACCGGCGACGCCGAGGTGCGCGAGATCTTCCGGGCACCGCGTGTCGGGGCCATCGCAGGCTGCATGGTGCGCAACGGCGTCATCAGCCGCGGCTCCAAGGTGCGTTTCCTCCGCGAGGGCACGATCATCTGGAAGGGCGAGATCGCGTCGCTCCGCCGGTTCAAGGACGACGTGCAGGAGGTCCGCGAGGGATTCGAGTGTGGCATCGGACTCAGCGACTTCCAGGACCTCAAGGCCGGCGACATCATCGAGACCTTCGAAGAGCGAGAGATCCCCCGAACGCTCTGACCACCCGAATGTTCGATGGGTGGTCCTAGGATCGCATGCTGATGTTCGTGTTGTCGCTGCAGGCCGAGGTTCACGTGCCCAACTCCCGGTCGCTGAAGAACAAGCGCTCCGCCATCAAGCCCGTGCTCGAGGGTGCGAGACGACGGTTCGGCGTGTCGGTGGCCGAGGTCGGCCACCAGCACAAGTGGCAGCGGGCGTCGCTGGGGTTCGCGGTGGTGGCCTCGACCCATGCCAAGGCCCAGGATGCGATCGACTCGGTCGAGCGCTTCGTCTGGTCGTTCCCGGAGATCGAGGTCATGGGCACCGATCGCATCTGGTTGGAGACCCTGTGAGCCGCGGACGGCATCGGGCATCGGGTGGTCGCGACTACCCCCGCTCGGCCCGCCTGAGTCAGCTTGTGCTCGAGATCGCGGCCGACACCCTCGAACGGCTCGACGACGATCGGCTCGGTCTGCTGACGATTCAGGACGTCTACGTCGACTCCGAACTGGATCAGGCGAAGATCACCTATGTGCAGTCCGGGCAACCGACCGACGACGACGACGAGTTCGCCGAGGCACTCGACGAGGCCCGGCGGGCCATCAAGCGGGAGGTCGGGCGTCAGGCCCGCATCCGCCGTACCCCCGAGGTCGTCCTCACCGAGGACCAGGTCGTCGAAACCGCCTCGCGGGTCGAGGAGATCCTGCGCGAGCTGCGCGAGAACGAGTGAGTCCGAGACGGCCGAACGCCGACGTGCACGGCCTGTGCGTCATCGACAAGGAGGTGGGCTGGACCTCCCATGACGTCGTGGCGAAGGCCCGCGGCGTGCTCGGCACCCGCAAGGTGGGTCACAGCGGCACGCTCGATCCTCCCGCCACCGGGGTGCTCGTACTCGGTGTCGGGCGTGCCACCCGGCTGCTGAGCTTCGTGACCGACCAGCCCAAGACCTATGTCGGCGAGATCGTGCTCGGGGTCGAGACCGACACCCTCGACGACACCGGTGTGGTCACCGCCGAACACGACATGGGCGGGGTGACGCTGGCTGAGGTCTCGGCGGCTGCCGGCCGTCTCACCGGTCCGATCGAGCAGATCCCGCCCATGGTGTCGGCCGTGAAGGTCGACGGGACCCGCCTCCACCAACTCGCACGCGAGGGCAAGGAGGTCGAGCGCAGGCCTCGGCCGGTCACGATCCACCGATTCGACGTCGAAGCGGGTGACGAACCGGGCATCTTCCGCTGTCACGTCGAGTGTTCGTCGGGCACCTATGTCCGAACCCTTGCCGCCGATGTCGGTGCCCTCGTCGGGGGCGGTGCCCATCTCAGGCGGCTGCGTCGCACCGCCGTCGGTCCGTTCACCATCGAGGCCGCGACCTCGGTCGAGTCCCCGACGATCCTGCCGATGGCGTCGGTCTTCGCCGGTCAGCCGTCGTGGACGGTGACCGGTGACCTCGCCACTGCGGTGGGTCACGGCAAGGTGCTCGAACGCGACACGTTGGGTGTCGACGCCGACGCCGCAGGCCCTTTTCCCGTGGTCGATGCCGACGGAGGCCTGCTCGGGGTCTACCAGGCCCATCGGGGTGCCACCCTCAAGCCTTCCGTCGTCCTCGTCGGCTGACCCTCGGCCGTCGACCACGCCCGTCTCGGGGCGCCCCGGTAGCCTCATTCTCGATATGCAGGTCGTCCGAGACACCGACGAGTGCGTGGCCCCGCACCAGGGCTCGGCGGTCACCATCGGCGCCTACGACGGCGTCCACCTCGGCCACCAGCAGGTGATTCGCGCGGTCCGTGACCTCGAGGACACCGACGGGCTCGCTTCGGCCGTGGTCACCTTCGACCGCCACCCGGCCAGTGTCGTCCGGCCCGAGTCGGCTCCGATGCTGCTCAGCGACCTCGATCAGAAGCTCGAGTACCTCGACGCAACGGGGATCGACATCGTCGTGGTGATCACCTTCGACGAAGCCCGCTCGGAGGAGTCGGCCGAGGACTTCGTCCGGTCGGTGCTCGTCGACTGCCTGCGGGCCCGGAAGGTGATCGTCGGCGAGGATTTCCACTTCGGTCACGAACGCAAGGGCAACGTCGACCTGCTGGTCGATCTGGGCGCGATCCACGGGTTCACGGTCGAGGGCATGGACCTCGTCGGGGTCGACGGCCGGCCGGCGGTCGCGGCCGACCGGGTGAGTTCGACGGCGATCCGCCGGGCCCTCGCCGAGGGCGACCTGGCCACGGCCAACGCGCTGCTGGGCCGACCTCACGAGGTTCGGGGCATCGTCGCCCATGGCGACAAGCGGGGCCGCGAGCTCGGGTTCCCGACGGCCAACGTGTCGGTTCCGGGCGACATCATGCTGCCCGCCGACGGCATCTACGCGGGCTGGTTCGAGCGGCCCGACGGCAGCGTGCTGCCGACCGCCATGTCGCTCGGACGCCGCCCGACGTTCTACGAGGAATCCCACGCCAGCCTGCTCGAGTGCAACATCCTCGATTTCGAGGGCGACCTGTACGACGAATCGGTTCGGGTCCGATTCGTCGAGCGGTTGCGGGGCGAGGAGAAGTTCGACGGCATCGAGCCGCTCATCGAGCAGATGCGACGCGACGTCGAGCGGGCCCGCGAGGTCCTCGGGACGCCCCGATGAACGCCGTCGACGAGGACTTCGACGTCGTTCCGTTCCGCATCATCGACGACGATTCGTGGGCGTTGCCCGCCGATGCGCTCGTCGACCCCATCGAGGGTCCGACCCACCCGACTCCGGCCGGCAACCAGGTTCCGGTTCCGCGCCTGGCGCGGCACGAGATCACCCTCGACGACGGCCACAAGGTCGGGGTGGCGGTCAGCGGACGCGGCGTCCCACTGGTCGTGATCCACGGCTTCACCGCGGAGGGGTTCCTCTACGCACAGAGCCTCAGCCGTCTCGTGTCGATGGGCTTCAAGGTCGTCGCCATCGACACCGCGGGCCATGGCGGCACGCAGGGTCTCCCAGCTGGGGGCGGCAGCTTCGAGTCCTACACCAAGGTGCTCAGCCGAGCCGTGGAAGACCTCGGGATCCGCCGGGCGATCTTCGCCGGCCACTCGATGGGCGGACGACTCATCACCCAATTGGCCGCGTCGGAGCCCGAGCGGGCCATTGCGGTGCTGTGCATCGATGCCATCGTCGGCGAGACCTGGGATCGGCGGGTCAACGCCATGCGCCTGTTCCCGCCGGCGGCCGGGATGATCGGCATCGCCATGGCCATCGAGGGCCTGCTCACCGTGCCGGTGTTCGGCGATCGGGTCCAGGCGGCCAAGCTCCTGCGCCTCGTGACCCCGACCCTGGTGGGCCACGCCCGACGTCCGTGGCGGCTCATGGGCCCGGGCGCATCGATCATCCGCTCACGCGGGAGCCGGTGGATGTTGCAGCGCATCGCCCAGGAGAACGTCCCGTTCGTCGCCATCCACGGCGATCGCGATGTCACCGTGCCCCTCAGGACGGCCATCGATGCGGCCCGCCGGGCCCGCGGGACGCTCGTGACCGTGCACGGAGGAAGTCACAGCTGGGTGCTCCGTGATCCCGAGACCCTCCCCGGGATCATCGGCGAACTGCTCCAGGGACCCCTCGGGGAGGCCTACCGAGACGCGATCGGCGCCGAGGGCCTCGACCCGGCGACGGCGTCGATCGACGACCTCGAGGATGTCTTCTACACCGACGATGCCCTCGTGCTCGACCTCACGCCGCCGGTCGAGTTCTCCGACACGGCGACCCGCCGCCGCGAGCCCCGGTACGTCTGGACCGTGGCCGATCACCGGTCCCATCTGGATGACCCGCATCCCTCGACTACGTGATGCGGCGCTCGGCCCGGTAGCATCGGTGCAGGCCGTATGGCGCCTCGGCGCCGCGCGAGCACAACCGCTTCCCCCTCACGTCACGAACGGTCGGGGAAGCCGGGTCCGATACCCACCACATCCAGGAATCAGTACACACTCATGTCAGAGAAGATCGACAACGCCAAGGCCGGCATCATCAGCGAGCACGAGCTCCACGACGGTGACACCGGCTCTCCCGAGGTCCAGATCGCGTTGCTCACCGCTCGCATCAACCACCTCAACGAGCACCTGTCGAGCCACAAGAAAGACCACCACAGCCGACGCGGCCTCCTCAAGATGGTCGGCCGCCGACGCCGTCTGCTCGACTACGTGAAAGACAACGACGTCGAGCGCTACCGCACGATCCTCGCAACCCACGGACTGCGGCGCTGAACTCCCGAGCGGCCCTCTCGTGAGGGCCGCTCGTCGCGTCGGCGCCCGTGATCTCCGATTGCGTGCGCAGGTGCGGCCCCGTCATGGTCAGCTGCCAGCTGCCGGATGCACGATCATCACCGATCGGGCACTCGCCACCTGGGAACTGGCCACCGGGGCACCTCAAGTCACAACGAAAAACCACAAACACAACGGCGCAAGGGCGCCAGAGGAGCCACCATGGCTGAAGTATCCACCGTGTCCGGACAAGTGTCCGGCACCGACAAGAGCCTGTCGTTCGAGACAGGAAGGCTCGCCCAGCAATCGCAGGGAGCCGTCGTCGCCACACTGGGCGACACCCAGGTCCTGGTCACCACGAACCAGGGCACGCCGCGGGACGGCATCGACTTCTTCCCGCTGACCGTCGACGTCGAAGAGCGCATGTACGCCGCGGGTCGTATCCCCGGCTCGTTCTTCCGTCGTGAGGGTCGGCCCACCGATCTGGCGATCCTGACCTGCCGACTGATCGACCGGCCGCTGCGCCCGTCGTTCGCCGAGGGCTACCGCAACGAGACCCAGGTGGTCTCGACCATCATCGGCTCGGACCAGGAGAACCCCTACGACGTCCTCTCGATCAACGGCGCCTCCGCGGCGCTGATGCTCTCGGGGATGCCGTTCGAGGGCCCGATCGGTGCCGTGCGCATCGCCTACAGCACCGATGGCGAGTGGATTCCCCACCCGACCTACGAGCAGGGCAATGCCGCTACGTTCGAACTCGTCGTGGCCGGCCGCGAAGGCGCCGACGGTGAGATCGCCATCATGATGGTCGAAGCCGGTGGCACCGAGAGCGCCTGGGACTACTACCAGGACGGCGCACCGCACGTCACCGAGGCGGTCATCGCCGACGGCCTCGACTCGGCCAAGACCTGGATCGCCGAGTCGATCGAGCTCCAGAAGGCGCTCGTCGCCCAGGCCGGCGCTCGCGACGCCATCACCTTCACCGTCCGCTCCGACTACGGCGACGACGTGCTCGCACGCGCCACCGAGGTCGGGACCGATCGCATGGCGACCGTGGCGCAGATCGCGGTCAAGGCCGAGCGCGAAGCAGCCGAGCGTGAGGCGATCGCCGAGATCGTCGAAGAGCTGTCGGGCGAGTTCGAGGGTCGCGAGAAGGAGATCAAGCCTGCCTCGCGCACCGTTCTCAAGAACGTCATGCGCACGCGCGTGGTCGAAGAGGGCATCCGTATGGACGGCCGAGGCCCGGCCGACCTGCGCCCCGTGTCCGCCGAGGTCGACATCATTCCGACCGCTCACGGTTCGGCGCTGTTCCAGCGTGGCGAGACCCAGGTGCTCAACGTCTGCACCCTCGGCATGCCGAAGATGGACCAGCTGCTCGACAACCTCGGTGACAAGCAGAAGAAGCGTTACATGCACCACTACAACATGCCGCCGCACGCCAACGGCGAGACCGGCCGCGTCGGTTCGCCCAAGCGCCGCGAAGTCGGTCACGGCCTGCTCGCCGAGCGGGCCCTGCTGCCCGTCGTGCCGAGCTTCGACGAGTGGAGCTACACCCTGCGCGTCGTCTCCGAGGTCCTGGCCTCCAACGGTTCGACCTCGATGGCGTCGGTCTGCGCATCCTCGATGTCGCTCATGGCCGCCGGCGTGCCCGTCAAGGCTGCCGTCGGCGGCATCGCGATGGGCCTGATCAAGGAAGGCGACACGTTCGTCACCCTGACCGACATCCTCGGTGCCGAGGACCACATGGGCGACATGGACTTCAAGGTCGCCGGAACCCGCGAGTTCGTCACGGCGCTCCAGCTCGACACCAAGATCGAGGGACTGCCCTCCGACGTGCTGGCCGGTGCGCTCGAGCAGGCCAAGGTGGCCCGGCTCGAGATCCTCGACGTCATGGACGCGGCCATCCCGGCCGCCCGCGACGACGTCGGCGACACGGCCCCGAAGATCATCAGCTTCGAGATCCCCGTCGACAAGATCGGCGAGGTCATCGGGCCCAAGGGCAAGGTCATCAACGGCATCACGGCCGAGACCGGTGCCGATGTCAGCGTCGACGACGACGGCATGGTCGGCATGGTCACCATCGGCAGCACCGACAAAGGTGCGGTCGAGGAGGCACGTCGGCAGGTCGAGCTCATCCTGCACCCGCCGACCGCCGAGGTCGGGGCCGAGTACGACGGCAAGGTGGTCAACATCACCAAGTTCGGTGCCTTCGTCAACATCCTCCCGGGCCGTGACGGCCTCGTCCACATCTCCAAGCTCGGAGGCAAGCGGCGCATCGACCGGGTCGAAGACGTCGTCAACCTGGGCGACGACATCCGGGTCCGGGTCGACGACGTCGACCCCAACGGCAAGGTGTCGCTCATCCCGCTCGGCGAGCACGGTGGCGAAGGCGACGACGCCGACGACTCGGGTTCGCAAGGTTCGTCCGGCAACGGTGGTGGCGGTCGCGACCGTGCCCCGCGTCGCGAGCGGTCCGAGCGTCCGGCCTCCAAGGTCGACGACGCCGATGCCGATGCCGATGCCGGCGATCGCGAGTACGTGAGCTTCGAAGAGGCGTTCGACTCCGAAGCCAAGGAAGCATTCGGCGATCTCGGCCCCGAAGCGGCCAAGAGCGACGGTGGCGGCCGCAACCGCGGCCGTCGGCGCCGCTGAACCGCAGCGCACATGGCTGAGGCGCCCGCACTGAGCGATCGCGGGCTCCAGAGCACCACGCTCGCCAATGGCATCCGAGTCGTCACCGACCGGATGCCGTTGGCGCGTTCGGTGAGCTCGGGCATCTGGGTCAAGATCGGCGGTCGCGACGAGGACGAGTCGCTCGCCGGCGCATCCCACTTTCTCGAACACCTGCTGTTCAAGGGCACCGAGGCCCGTTCGGCGCGGTCGATCTCCGAAGACGTCGAGGCAACGGGTGGCGAGATGAACGCCCACACCAGCCGCGAGTACACCGCGTTCTACACCCGGCTGCCCGACCACGCCTGGAAGATGGGTGTCGAGATCCTCGGCGACATCCTGGCCGCTCCGGCGTTCCGGGAGCACGAGGTCGAAGCGGAGCGCCAGGTGATCCTCGAGGAGATCCTGATGAGCCTCGACACCCCCGACGACGTGGTGCACCAGCAACTGGCCGAGGCCATGTTCCCGGGCCATCCGCTCGGACGCGAGGTCCTCGGGTCGGCCGACACGGTGGCCGACATGAGCCGCGACGAGATCCGCGGCTTCTTCGCCGAGCACTACCGGCCGGCCAATCTCGTGGTGGTGGCGGCGGGCAACCTCGATCACGACGAGTTCGTCGCCTCGATCGAGTGCACGCTGGGCGGCGCGACCGGCGGGGTCGAGCCGGTGCGAACCCGTCCGCTGGATGAGGTCGAACGGCTACGGCTGGTCGACAAGCCCACCGAGCAGGTCCACCTCACGCTGGGCTGGCGAGGCCTCGAGGTCGAGCACGACGACCGCTACGCGCTGGGGGTCGCCAACCAGATCCTCGGGGGTGGCATGTCGAGCCGGCTCTTTCAGGAGATCCGCGAAGCACGCGGGCTCGTCTACACCGTCTACTCCTACGCAGCGTCCTACACCGACAGCGGGGCGATGACCGTCTACGCCGGCACCGGCGCCAGACGGGTTCCCGAGCTGCTCGAGGTCCTCGACGCCGAGCTCGACCGGTTCGTCGCCGGCGGGGTCAGCGCACGCGAGCTCGACATCGCCAAGGGCTACCTCGAAGGGGCAACGGTCCTGGGGCTCGAGGACTCGGGAGGCCGCATGTCCCGCGTCGGGCGTGCTCTCATGCACGCCGATGACGTGCTCAGCATCGACGAGCAGCTCGATCGGCTTCGAGCGGTCACCGCCGACGATGTGCAGCGGGTGTCGACCGAGGTGCTCGGACGGCCCCGGGTCACCAGTGCCGTCGGACCGGTCAGCGAGTCCACGTTCAGCTGACCGGGAGCGTCATCGCGACCGGTTGCCGCTCCTCGCGTACCTCTGGTTCGGGGCCCGTCAGGTCGATGAGCCGATCGCGCTCGAAGATGGACGGGATGTAGGCGACCATCAGCACACCGAAGAGCCCGATGAGCATCACGGTGGCCGGCGAGCCGGCCGTGCCGTCCATCCGGCTGAAGTTGAGCGTGTTCAGCACCGCGTGGATGAGCGCGACCTCGAACAGCGCTCCGGTGCGCCACACCGCCATCGCCATCAGGGCGGCGAAGGCGGCGAAGGGGAGCGCGTCGCTGATCGACTCCATCTGTGCTGCGTGGCCCGGCAGGACGATGAAGCACGCACTACCGACGATCATGCCGACGAGTCCGGCTCTGCGGACTGCGCATCCGGTGGAGACCAGGGCGAAGGCGACCATGGCGGGGATGGCGCCCCGATACATGAACTCCTCGACGAAACCGGAGAGGAGAAGCGAGACGACGGCGCCGGGTGGCCGCGCTCTCGACAGCGGCAACGCGCCGATGGCGAGCGCCATCACACACAGCACCCAGAACGTGAGGGCCGAGTCGTGACTCCTGGCTCGGCCCAGTCCGCGTCGACCGCATGCGACCGCCACCACCGCCAGCGGGACGACCGACGGCGAGACCGGGAGGCCACCGACCCAGAGCGAGCCGGGAGTGCCGACGAAGTAGGTGGCCGCCTCGATCACCACGGCGACCAGCGCGGCGCCGACGGCGATCCGTGCACCGCGTGGGGCGGTGGCCGACCATCCGAAACGGTGGGCGGCGCCGAGGACGGCTGCGTCGTGGGTGCTCATGGGGACTCGCCTCCTCGCGTTTCGGCGTCGAAGCCACCTGGGTCGATCGGCCCATGTGTGGGCCGTTCGGCCCATGCCTAGCACGGAAGTCCCCACGGAGAGTGGCCAGACGTCGGGAAGTACGCTGGCGGGATGACACGAATCGGAGTGTGCGGCGCTGCGGGTCGTATGGGAACCGAGGTCTGTCGGGCCGTTGACGCCGAGGACGACCTCGTGCTGGCCGCCGCCGTCGATCCTGGAGCGGTCGGTGCGCGGATCGCCGACCTCGCCGGTGTCGAGTCGGATCTGCTCGTCGCGGCAGCGCTCGCCGAGGCCCACGATCTCGACGTCGTGGTCGACTTCACGCACCTCGACTCGGCCCGCGAGAACCTCGCCTGGTGTGCGGCGAACGGGGTCCACGCCGTCGTGGGCACCAGTGGGTTCTCCGAGGCCGACCTCGAGGGTCTCCGAGCTGCGTTCACCGGGAGCAACTGTGTGATCGCACCGAACTTCGCCGTCGGCGCCGTGCTCATGATGCGCTTCGCCGAGCTGGCCGCGCCGCACTTCGACTCGGCCGAGATCATCGAGTTCCATCACGGCGGCAAGCTCGATGCCCCGTCCGGAACCGCCGTCAGCACCGCGGAACGTATGGCGGCCGCGTCAGCCGAATGGATGGACGACCCCACGACGCAGGTGAACATCGAAGGGGCGCGAGGAGCCAAGGGGCCGGCCGACATCCCGATCCACGCCGTCCGCATGCGCGGGATGGTCGCCCACCAGGAGGTCGTCCTCGGTACGACCGGACAGACGCTCACCATTCGTCACGACACCACCGACCGGACCAGCTTCATGCCGGGCGTCGTGCTCGCAGTCCGCGCCATCGCCGACCGCCAAGGTGTCACCCTCGGCCTCGACGAGTTCCTCGGCCTCTGAACGTGGCGGGTGGCCGGGTCAGCCTCCGCGGTGGGCCATGGTGGCCGTCGCCTGATCGGCGGGCATGACCTCGATGCGGTTGATGTTGACATGGGCGGGGCGGGTGACCGCCCAGCGGATGCAGTCGGCCACGTCGTCGGCCGACAGGGGAGTGAGCCCCTCGTACACCGCATCGGCCCGCTCGGCGTCGCCGTCGAAGCGCACCAGACTGAACTCGGTCTCGACCATGCCGGGGTCGACCTCGGTCACCCGGACCGGCCGGCCCAGCAGCTCCATCCGGAGCACCTGGGTCACCGCGTTCACCCCGAACTTCGCCGCGTTGTAGCCGCCGCCGCCCGGGTACGCCTGCAGGCCGGCCACCGAGCCGACGACGACGACGTGGCCGTCGCCGCTCGCTTCGAGCTTCGGCAGCAGCGCCTTGGTGACCCGGGCCACACCGATGACGTTCGTCTCGTACATGGCCCGCCACTTGTCGGCGTCGAAGTCACCGACGGGTTCGAGTCCGAGCGCACCGCCGGCGTTGTTGACGACGACGTTGCAGCGGTCGATGGCGTCGCAGAAGGCGTCGACCGAGTCGTCGTCGGTGACGTCGAGGGCCAGCGCCCGACCTCCCAGCGGTTCGGCGACCTCGACCACGCGGTCGAGGCGTCGGGCACCGAGCACCACGTCGTAGCCGGCACCGCTGAGGTGGCGGGCCGTCGCCGCGCCGATGCCGGAACTCGCGCCCGTGATGACGGCAACCGGTCGATCAGTCATCTTCTTGCTCGTCTCCATGAGGGTCGATCAGTTCGTCGTCGAGGTGGGCGATCGACTCGAGTTCGCCGCGGCCCGACCGCCGCTCGTTCCAGATGCTGAACGCCACCAGGCTGATGCTGAGGACGAGCAGCGGGGCCTGGTAGTCGCTGATGAAGCCGCGGATGTCAGCGAGCGGGTCGCTGAAGACGACGCCGAGCGAGCGGATCAGATAGAGCCGGCCGAACGTGCCGACGAGGTTGAGGCCGAAGAAGGTCAGGGGTCGCATTCGGGATGCGCCGGCCAGCAGGCAGATCCAGTTGTTCGGTGCGAGCACCACGAGGAGCCCGGCCGCCTTGCCGAACCATCCCTCGACCGATCGAGCCATGCCGCCGTAGGTCGGGCTCCGGCGCTCGAGCCAGCGGATGGCCTGATCGCCGTACTCGCGGCCGATGAAGAACCAGATCGGGTCGGTGAGCAGCAGCCGGAACGAGGCGACGCCGTAGAACGTCAGCGCGTCGAGGTCGTTCGACACGAGCGCCAGGTTGACGTTGCGGGGGTTGAGCAGGATCAGCAGTGTCGGGGCGGTGTCGACCAGCCGTGGGAACAAGGCCTGGCCCACATAGCCGCCGACGACGAGCACGGCGAGTGGCGGGACGAGCCAGCGCATGTGCCGGCGTCGGGTCGCCCGCTCCTCGTCACTGAGCTTCGCCGGCTCGGCCGCCTCGTCCACGATGGCTGAGTCTTTCAGACCCGCCGGGGTTCTGGTCAGGCGAGGCCGAGGCGTTGGGCTTGTTCGTCGGGTGCGTCGACGTCGTCGAGCGCGGTGCGGAGCAGGTCGATCATCTCGTTCTCCACCGCCGACTCGCCGCTGCGGTTCTCCTGCTCGTCGGGATCGACGTCGAGGTCGTAGAGGTGATGGTCGCCGACCCGTCGGCCGGCGCTGGCCCACATCGGCATCGGGTCGCCCGCCGTGTACGGCTGGCGGATGACCGGGATCTCGCTGCCGGGCATCGTGTCGAGCCATGCTCGGGCATCGGGTGGCGGCAACGCCTCGATGCCGGTGATGTGGATCGGCATCGTCGACCAGCGGTTCGACCACATCGACAAGGGGAACCCGTCGCCCTCGGGCGCCCGCGGCGTACTTGTGTCGGCCATCGGTGACCTGGACCCAGTTGCCGAAGATCCCCCCCGATCGCCCACTCGCGGATCGATGTGGCCGACCCGTCGAGCAGCGGTGCCATCGACCGGCCATGGGTCTGGTGCTCGGCCCGGACTTCGTAGACGTCACGGATGGTGGCGTGGATGTCGACGTTGGTGGTCAGCGCGTCGCACGTGCCGCCGCCGTCGACTCCCGGCCAGTGGATGAGCAGCGGCGTGTGGCCGAGCGGCTCGTACTGGGGCACCCCGGGCTTGCCCCAGATGTCGTTGCCGTTGCGCTCGTCTCCCAGGTAGTGGCCGTGGTCGGTGCACACGATCAGCGCCGTGTCCTCCCACAGCCCGCCTTCGTCGAAGGCATCGAGGACGCGTCCGAACCAGTGGTCGATCATCGACAGCTTCGAGCCGTAGTTGGCTCGGATGTGGCGTCCCTCGGCGTCGGTGATGTGGCCCTTGGTCACCCCGCCCTCGACGTACGGAGGCCAGATGATCAACTCGTCGTCCCAGGGCTCGTCCTCGTAGCGCCCCAGCCACGGTTCGGGGGTGTCGAATGGTTCGTGCGGGTCGAACTCGTCGACGAACAGGAACCAACGGTCGTGATGCGGCGTGGCATCGCGGAGCCATGCTGCGGCGGCCGACATGGTCTTGGGGCCGGGGAAGTCCTCCTCGGACCGGAAGAACGTGCGCGCCCGGTCGTACGCCCGCTCGGGCATCTCCATCCCGAACGCCTTCTCGTAGAACCAGCCGCCCTTGCCGGCCGGCCTCGTCGGCGCGCCGACCCACGACGGGTCGGCATAGGTGCGCCACGGATCGCCCTCGTGGCCTCGCTCGTAGCTCCAACCCAGGAAGTCGGTGTGGTAGTTCTCGCCGCCGGTCTCGAACAGGTGCGGGTGGTCGCTCACCAGCTGGGTGGCCACGCCCGCGTGGGTCAGGTCGGCGGTGATGGGCCGCTCCCACAGCTCGATCGAGCCCCAGCACTTCCAGAGGAAGTCGAGGGCCCCGACGAGGATGTCGTGGCGGGCCGGCATGCACGGCAGCGAGCCGGTGACGTGGTTGGTGAACCGTGTGGCTCGCTCGGAGGCGAACCGGTCGAGGTTCGGGGTCGTGAACTCGGTGCCGCCGTAGCTGCCGAGCATGTGCCGGTTGAGCGAATCGAGGAGCACGACGGCGACGTTGGTGGGCTTCGGCATGGCCGAGTTCGTATCAGACGGTCGCCACCCGTCGTCGGGCTCGTGATGGGAGGTGGCCCGGGAGGGTGGGGGACAATGGGCGGGCATGTACCGGTTCGCGCTGCGCCCCGCCTGGCTGTTGTCGCACGTGCTCGTTCTGCTGCTGATCGTCGTCCTCGCCAGCCTGGGGGTGTGGCAGGTGCAGCGACACGGCGAGCGGCAGGACCAGAACGCGGCGGGTCGAGTCCCGGCTGGCCGAGCCGCCTGTGCCGGTCGACGAGCTGCTCGACGACGCTCCCGGTGACACCGAGTTCCGGCGAGTGACCCTGACGGGGACGTTTACGCAGGGTCCGTCCTATCTGATCGACAACCGCAGCCTCGACGGTCGGCCGGGGGCATGGGTCCTCTCCCCGTTCGTGCTCGAGTCGGGCACGACCATCGTGGTCAACCGCGGCTTCAGCCCCTACGAGGACGGCCTCGACGTCGTGTTGACGCCGCCGATCTCCGGCGCCGTGGAGTTGGACGGCTACGTCGCGCAGGACGCCGGTCGACCGTGCCCGGTTGCCGAGCCCGATCAGGACCAAGTGGTCGGCCGCTCCGGCTGCCTCGAGGTGGAAGCCGTGGCGACGGCGCTCGGGGCCGACGCGGCAGGACGTCGACATCCGCATCGCCGGTCCCGACGACGGTTCGCTGGCGATCAGCGGATTCCAGCCTCAGCCCGTCCCGCCGCCTGAGCTCGGCAACGGTCCGCACCTCGGCTACGCCGCGCAGTGGTTCATCTTCATGACGATCGCCATCGTCGGCTATCCGCTCGTGCTGCGCCACGTGGCCCGACAGCACGACGCTCCTGATGCACTCGACGAGGAGTTGAGGGACCTGCTCGAACGTGATGGGTGAGCCGATGTTGCAATGAGACGATTCGTGCCTTACCGTCTCATTCGTGGTCACCTCCGACACCGATCGCCCCACCGATCGGCCTGACGGCGGCCGTTCGGGCAACGAGGAGCGGGTGATCGACGCCACCCTCCGCTGCATCGCCCGGTGGGGCATCGCCAAGACCACGCTCGACGACATCGCACGCGAGGCCGACATCAGCCGGGCGACGGTCTATCGAGCCTTCCCCGGTGGCAAGGACATCATCCTGACCGCGGTCCTCCAGCACGAGGTCCGTCGGTTCTTCTCCGAGACGACCGAGCGTCTCGAGGCCTGCGACACGCTGGCCGACCTGCTGGCCGCGGGGATGGAGGAGACCCGTCGATTCGTGCAGGGCCACGAGGCCCTCGGCTTCCTCCTCGAGTACGAGACCGACCTCGTCCTGACCCACCTGGCCATGAGCCGCCTCGACCCGGTGCTGGCCATCGCCACGATGTTCGCGGCGCCCCACCTCAGCCGCTTCGTCGGCCAGGCCGATGCCGTCGCCCACGCCGAGTGGGTGGTGCGGATCATCCTGTCCTACACGCTCAACCCGTCGGTCGCCGTCGACCTCGACGACCGCGAGCAACTCGCCGCCTTCGTCGCCACCTACTTCCTGCCGGTCCTGACCGGCGCATCCCAGCCCGCACCCCTTCCCTGAGGAGCACCATGTCCACCAACGAAGATCTCATCGGTCGCAGCGACGTCAACGACCTCGAGGAGATCCTGCAGATCAGCAACACCGACGTGCACGAGACGATCCACGCGGTGACCGACAACGCCGACGCGTTGTTCACCTGGAACTACCAGAAGGGCGAACGGCCGGCGCTCAACCGCCTCTACGAGAAGGCCAAGACGTCGCAGTGGAACGGCGAGACCGACCTTCCGTGGGACACCGTCGTCGACCAGGAGGAGGAGGTGCGCAAGAACCAGCTGTCCAACTCGACCGGGGTCAACGAGGCGATGGACCTCTCGGGCACGCCGTTCGAGAAGTTCGGCGAGAAGGAGTGGCTTCAGCTCGGCGTCGAGTCGCAGAACTGGATGCTGAGCCAGTTCATGCACGGCGAGCAGGGTGCGTTGGTCTGCACGGCCAAGATCGTCGAGACCGTGCCGTGGATCGACGCCAAGTACTACGCGGCCACCCAGGTCATGGACGAGGCCCGTCACGTCGAGGTCTTCGCCAAGTACCTCGACACCAAGTTGTCGGGGCACTATCCGATCAACGCCCACCTCCGGATGCTGCTCGACGACATCGTGCTCGACAGCCGGTGGGACATGACCTACCTCGGTATGCAGATCATGGTCGAGGGCCTGGCCCTCGCCGCGTTCGGCTTCATGCACCAGTCGACCCAGGAGCCGCTGCTCAAGCAGTTGCTCCGCTACGTGATGAGCGACGAGGCCCGCCACGTCGCCTTCGGCGTGCTTTCGCTCAAGGAGTACTACGCAGATCTCAGTTCGGCCGAACTCAGGGAGCGCCAGGAGTTCGCCTTCGAAGCGGCCCTGCGGATGCGCGACCGCTTCCTCCAGCAGGAGGTGTGGGACCGCATGGGCATGGACACCCGCGAGGTGGTGCCCTACATCATGGAGGTGCCCGACCGGGTCATGTTCCAGCAGATGCTGTTCAGCAAGATCGTGCCGAACTGCAAGAAGCTGGGTTTGCTCGACGCCGGCGACGACCCGTGGCTTCGTCGCAAGTTCGAGGAGATCGGGGTCATCCAGTTCGAGGACTGGGCCGACACCGAGGAAGAGCTCGAGATGTTCCAGCTCGCCGAGGGTGAGGTCGAGACCAGCCGCGCCGGCTGAGCGCCACATTGGCGGTCGCTGCGTCCGTCAGCTCTGATGGCGGCGGTGCAGGCACGAAGCGAGGTCCGGTCGGCATTCCGCGACGGGGTGATCGCCATGGCCCCGCTCGCCCTCGGCGTCGCGCCCTTCGGGCTGGTCGTCGGGGTCACGGCGGCTGACAACGGACTGTCGGTGATCGATGCAGCCGGGTTGTCGGTCTTCGTGTTCGCCGGTGCGAGCCAACTGGCGGCGATCGACCTCCTCGGCGAGGGCGCGCCGCTGTTGGTGGTGGTCGGCACCGCCCTCGTGATCAACCTCCGCATGTTGATGTACTCGGCGTCCCTCGCGCCGCACGTCGCCGGCATCTCGTTCCGCGGCCGGCTGGCGATGAGCTACCTGCTGGTCGACCAGAACTACGCGTTGTCGATCGTCCGCTGGGAGACGCGCCGAGAGACGGCCAGGGCGAAGCTCGCGTTCTTCCTCGGCGTCGGCATCCCGCTGTGGGCGATCTGGCAGGTGGCGACCGTGCTCGGTGCACTGTTCGGCGGCGAGGTGCCGGAGGACGTTCCCCTCGAGTTCACGATCACCCTGGTGTTCCTCGCCATCTTGATCCCGGTCCTGACCGACCGACCGCGGGTGCTCGCCGCGCTGGTCGCCGGATCGGTGGCCGTCGTCGCCCAGCCGCTTCCCGCCAACCTGGCTCTGGTGTCGGGCGCGGTGAGCGGAATCGTCGTGGGTGCGTCGGCAGAGGCGAGGTGGGGTCGGTGAGCGACGTGCTGATCGCCACGGTCGCCATCGCGGTGGGCACCTTTGCGATCAGGGCTTCGTTCCTGCTGACCGCCGGTGAACGTCGTCAGGTCTCGGAGTCGACCGACCGTGTGCTGCGGATGATTCCGCCGGCGGCCCTCGCGGCCATCGTGGCGCTCCAGTTGTCGGACTCCGAAGGATCGACGAGCCTCGTCGCCCGGCTCAGCGCCGCGGCGGTGGCGGTCGTCGTGACCCGCATTCGCGCCAATCTGGTGTTGGCGTTGGCGGCCGGGATGCTGACGATCGTGGTGGTCGAGGCTCTGGTGACCTGAGGCCGGATCACGATTCACGCTGGGTCCGTGGCGTCACAGAGGGTAGGAATGGCAGCGCACGATCGACCCTCCGGGAGGATGCGATGACCAGTGCCCCGTTCGGGCGAGTGATGAGTGCCATGGTGACCCCGTTCGACGCCGACGGCGAGTTCGATCCGGAGGCGGCGGCCTCGCTGGCCCGGTGGTTGGTCGAGCACGGCAACGACGGGTTGGTGCTCGCCGGGACGACCGGCGAGAGCCCCACCATCACCTCCGATGAGCAGATCGCCCTCTTCGAGGCCGTGCGCGCCGCGGTCGACGTCCCGCTCGTCGGAGGGACCGGCGGCAACGACACCCGTCATTCGATCGCGCTCACCGAGCGAGCCAACGAGGTGGGCCTCGACGGGATCCTCGTGGTCACCCCGTACTACAACCGTCCGTCGCAGAACGGCCTGAAGGCACACTTCGAGGCCGTCTGCGCTGCCACCGATCTGCCGGTGATGGTCTACGACATCCCGGTACGAACCGGTCGCAAGATCTCGAACGAGGTGTTGGTCGACCTGGCCACGAGCATCCCGAATCTCGCCGCCCTCAAGGACGCGGCGGGCGATCCGGGCGAGACCGCCAAGGTCATCGCAGCCGTGCCCGAGCTGGCCGTCTACAGCGGCGACGATCCGCTCACGCTCCCGCTGCTGGCCGTCGGTGCGGTCGGGGTCGTCGGCGTGGCCACGCACTGGTGTGGCGCGCAGATGTCCGAGATGATCGAGGCCTTCTTCGACGGCGATGTGGCCCACGCGACGGCACTCAATGCCCGCATGATCGAGTCGTTCGCCTTCGAGACGGGCGACGCCGCGCCGAACCCGTTGCCGGCCAAGGCCATGATGCGGACCCTCGGCCACCAGGTCGGCCAGGCCCGCCCCCCGATGGGCGACGCACCCACCGGTCTCGAAGACGAGGCGCGGGCGGTGTACGCCCGCCTCAACGGCTGACTCGGGGCGTCGACCGCCTATCCTCGGCGAGCGTGGCAGCCCCCGTACGGATCACGTTCCTCGGCGGTCTCGGCGAGATCGGGCGGAACTGCGCCTGTGTCGAGGTCGACGACCGCATCATGCTCATCGACTGCGGGTTGATGTTCCCCGACCTCGACATGCTCGGGGTCGACCTCGTGCTGCCCGATTTCACCTACCTGCGCGAGAACGCCGACCGCATCGAGGGCTGCATCGCGACGCACGGACACGAAGACCACGTCGGGGCCCTCAGCTTCCTGTTGCGCGAGATGAGCTTCCCGATCTTCGGTTCGGCGCTCACCCTCGGTCTGGCCCGCAACCGGATCGAGGAGGCGGGCCTGCTCGACCGCACCGAGTTCAACGTCGTGCAGGACAACGAGCGCCGCCAGGTCGGCCCGTTCGATCTCGAGTTCATCCCGGTCACCCACTCGGTGCCGCACGGGTTCGCCACGGCCTTCCACACGCCGCAGGGCACCATCGTGCACTCGGGCGACTTCAAGATCGACCTCACCCCCGTCGACGGCCGCCTCACCGACCTCAGCCGTCTGGGCGCCATGGCCAGCAACGACGGCATCCGACTCCTGCTGGCCGACTCGACCAACGCCGACGAACACGGCCACTCCTCCTCGGAGACCACGGTCGGGCAGGTCCTCTACGACCTCATGCACGCTCACGAGGGCCGGCGGATCATCACGGCTTGTTTCGCGAGCCATGTGCACCGGGTGCAGCAGATCGCCGATGCCGCCCAGGCGTTCGGGCGCAAGGTCACCACGCTCGGGTTGTCGATGAAGAAGAACGTGCGGCTCGCCCGTGAGATGGGACTCCTGAACATCCCCGATTCGGTCCTCGTCGACATCGCAGAGATCGGCGACCTCGACCCGGGTGAGATCTGCATCATCTCGACCGGGAGCCAGGGCGAGCCGATGTCGGCGCTGTCGCTCATGGCCTCGGGGACGAGCAAGTGGCTGACCATCGGTCCCGACGACACCATCATCTTGAGCTCGCACCCCATCCCCGGCAACGAGATGAACGTCTCGAAGGTGATCGACGGCCTGGTCCGCACCGGCGCCGATGTCGTGCACTCCGGTCACAGCGACGTCCACGCCACCGGCCACGCCAAGGCCGAAGAACTCAAGACCTACCACTCGATCACCAAGCCCGAATGGTTCATCCCGGTGCACGGCGAGTACCGGCACCTCGTCGCCCACGCCAAGATCGCCCGGACCATGGGCATCGACGCCGCCAAGGTCTGGGTGTGCGAAGACGGCCACCAGGTCGAACTCACCGACGACGGCCTCGTGGCCGTCGGGAAGGTCCCCGCCGGCTACCTCTACGTCGACGGCACCCTCGACGACGTCGGCGACGCCGTGCTCCGCGACCGCCAGGTCCTCGCCGAGGAGGGCGTCGTCGTGGTGATCGTCAGCGTCGACGTCGAGACCGGCGAGATGCTCGCCCGACCCGAGATCGTCACGCGGGGTTGGGTGCACGCGCCCGAGGCCGAGGGCCTGCTGTCCGAGTGTGCCGACGAGATCGAGCGGGCCGTGAAGCAGGCGTTCGAGAAGGGCGGCGGCGACATCGAGAACGTGTCGCGGCAGGTCCGTCGTGCTGCTGGCCGATTCGTGAACAAGACCACCAAGCGCCGACCCATGATCGTTCCGGTGGTCATGGAGGCATGACGGCGCGGCGGTTGGCGGTGGCTGCGTGCTGCGTGCTCGTCGCTTGTTCGTCCGGGGGCGGCGACGAGCCCACCTCGTCCACCCTGCCCGAGGCGCCGCCGGTGACGGCCGACCCGTGCTCGTTGCTCGACGACGAGACCGTGGCCGAGCTGTCCGAACAGATCGAGCGGCCGGGAACCACCGACGACGTGTCCGGCGAGTTCACCTGTGCGTGGCGCAACATCAACGGGGTGGCGGTCGTGAGCCTCCGAGTCGGTTCGGTCGGATCGTCGACCCTCGACGAGGAGATCGCCCGCGTGGGGTTGGCGGGCGATCGCTACGTGGTGGTCGAAGGCGTCGGCGACGAGGCCGTTGCGGTCTTTCGTGGTCGGTCCTCGGCCGGGCAGGGCGAACGCCTCGATCGGGTACTGGCTCGACGGGGCTCCGACGTCGTCGAGCTTCGGCTCCCCGGACTCGACATCGCGAGTGAGTCCGATCCCGCGTTCGCCGATGCGACGGCGACGACCGGCCAGGCGCTCGCCGCCCTCTAGCTGTACTCGGAGTACGAGGACGTCGCTACCGTCGGCGGCGATGCCCGAGCTCCCCGAGGTCGAGACCGTGCGCCGTGGCATCGAACCGCTGGTCGTCGGCCGCCAGATCATCGACGGGTGGGGGCATGGTTCATCGAAGTTCAACGGGGCGATCGAGGCGGTCGGTGCCACGTTCGAGGCGGTCGGCCGTCGCGGCAAGTACCTGCTGTTCGAACTCGACGACGACCGACAGCTCGTCGTCCATCTCGGGATGACCGGTTGCTTGGCTCGATCAGCCGGCACGAGCGACCCGTACCTGCGGGCGTGGTGGGAACTCGATGACGGTGGGTTCCTGGCCTATCGGGACGTCCGTCGTTTCGGACGGCTCGGCGTCGTCGACCGTGGCGACCATGCGCGCTTTCCCACGCTCGCCGCACAGGGTCCTGAGCCGTGGGATGCGGTGCTCGACGACGGGGGCCTCTGGGCAAACCTGCGGCGCAGCAACGCGAAGCTGAAGACGCAGTTGCTGAGCCAGCGTCCGGTCGCCGGCGTCGGCAACATCTACGCCGACGAGGCGTTGTGGGACGCCGAGATCAACCCGTCGACCCGGTCGATCAGCCGGCCACGGGCCGACCGTCTCCTCGCGGCCCTCCGTCGCTCGCTCGAGGCTGGGTTGGCCAACGGCGGAACGACGCTGCGCGACTACCGGAACGTCGACGGGGGAGAGGGGACCAATCAGCGACAGCTGCGGTGCTACGGGCGTTCGGGAGAGGCCTGTCTCCGCTGCGGTGAGCCGTTGCGGCGAAAGATCATCGACGGCCGCTCGACCACCTGGTGTCCCACCTGCCAGCGTCGTTGACGCCGCGATGCTGCAATGGAATGCTAGCAAACTAGTGTCACGGTCGATGTCGGCCGCTGAGCGCACCGTGAAGCAGTTCAACGTGTATCTCCCGGTCGACCTCATCCGGTCGGTCAAGCACCACGCCGTCGACACCGAGCAGTCGTTGTCGGCCATCGTCGAGGCCGCGCTCGACGAGTACCTCGACCGACACGCTGACCAAGGAGAACCGACATGACAACCGAGGGCATCATCGGGCTCTACACCCAGACCCGCAACTACGGGGCGACGGCGGCCTTCTGGCAGTCGCTCGGATTCGTGGCCGCGTTCGAGACCGATCACGGCTCGGGCCAGTTCGAACACCCGGCCGGAGGTCCCTACGTCTTCGTCGACGAACAGCAAGGTGCGCCTCTCGAGACTCACCCGGTGCTCGGCGTCGCGGACTCGCGGTCCTTCGCGCCGGAGCGGGCACCGGACTTCGCCAAGGAGTTCACGCCCGAGCACTGGGGCGTCGTCGAGGCCTGGGTGCGCGATCCAGACGGTCGCAACGTCAGTCTGCAGGCCCCGGTTCCTGACGGCGTCGAGGCGCCGGACGCCGACGAGCACCACCAAGACACCTACGGCTGATCGCGGGCCGGCAGCGGGATACGGTCTCGCCATGACCACCGGGGGAGTCGACGTCACCGCCACGCTGCGCGCCGAGCGCCAGGCGCTCCTCGACCTGCTGCGCGGTCTCGCTCCGGAGGAGTGGGACTCGTCGACCGAGTGCCCGGCATGGACGGTGCACGGGGTCGCGCAACACGTGCTCGGCGACGATCTGTCGCTGCTCGCTCGTCAGCGCGATGAGGCCACGAACGGTCTGTTCCTCTACGCCGAGGACCACCCCGGACTCGACTTCCGCCAGCTGCTCGACGGCTTCAACGAGCAGTGGGTGACGGCGGCCCGGTTCTTCAGCCCCCGCATCACCACCGACCTGCTCGCGTGGACGGGCGATGCCACCGCCGAGTTCTACGAGGCCGTCGGCCTCGACACCGCGGGCGAGCCGGTGGGGTTCTTCGGATCCCACGGGCCGACGCCCTACCGGTTGATCGCCGCCCGCGAATACGTCGAGGCGATCGCCGGTGTCGTCAGCCACATGACCGGCCAGCCGACGCCCGAGGACTGAGCGACCACATGAGTCGAGGCATGCTCAGCCATCTCGACCTCAACGTCGCCGATCCGCCGGTGTCGATTCGATTCTGGTCGCTTCTCCTGGAGCATCTGGAGTACACGCGACACGACCTCGACGATCCCGACCGATGCGCCTGGTGGGTCGACCAGCCGGACGGCTCGGTGTTCGGGATCGAGGTCCGCCCCCCGCGCGATCCGCTCGTCCGTGCTCGTCACGAACGATCGGCGCCCGGAATCGATCACCTCGCGTTCCACGTCGACTCCCGAGCCGAGGTCGACGCCGTCCACCGACTCCTCGTCGATGCCGGCCACGATGTCGCCGATCCGCCGGCCGAATACGACTACTCGCCCGGCTACTACGCGGTCGCGTTCGACGACCCGGACGGCATCAGGCTCGAGGTGGTGCACGATCCGTCGACCAATCCGTCCTCGGACGTCGCCGGTGCGGTGAAACCATGAGTGGCGGTTCGGTCGCCGAGGTGCTCTCGGTGCAGCTCGACCAGGCATGGGCCGATGGTCGCTCGGTGCTGAACGACCTGAGCGACGACGAGTACTTCTGGGAGCCGGTCGAAGGGTGCTGGTCCGTCCGGCCTCGAGCTGACGCCTCCAGGGCCTGGGGATCCGGCGACTTCGTCTGTGAGGACACCTGGCCGCCGCCCGACCCGCTGCCGGTGACGACGATCGCCTGGCGGGTCACCCACCTCGCAGCCTGGACCGAGGTGTATCGCGACTTCGCCTTCGGTGACGCCAGGCTGGATCTCCAGAACCTCGAGGTGCCGGGTACGGCGCTCGGCGGAGTGGCATGGCTGCTCGACGCGCAACGTCGCTGGGCCGACGCCGTTCGTGACGTCGGCGACGAAGAGATCTTCGAGCTGCGTCCGGCGCACTGGGGGCAGCAGGTGCCGCTCGCGAGCTTGGTGAGCACGATGACGATCGAGCATCGGCACCACCTCGCGGAGGTCGGGGTGCTCCGCGATGTCCGACGGGGGCATGCACAGCTTCAACCACCTCCGGCGGGCATCGACGCGCCCAGCTGGTGGCGCGGGCCCGCGGGCTGAACCGTGCTGTTCAAGGCCGCCCAGGCCGAGGCCATCGCGCGCGGCGAGCTCACGTGCACGATCCGCAAGTGGAAGCGCAGCCAAGCCGTCGTCGGCAACACGTACCGCACCCCGCGAGGGCACATCCTCCCGGTGCGGACGGTGACCTCAGCGGCGACGTGGTCGAGATCAACGGCCGACTTGACCGGATGGACGCCGGACGGCCCCGGCCGTGGACCCGTGCCGTGCTGCGATCACTGGCCGAGTCGCCCGGAACCCGGTCCGCCGAGCTCGCCGAGCAACTCGGCATCGAGCAGGCGCGTCTGAAGCCCGACATCCGTCGCCTCAAGCGCCTCGGCCTCGGCTGAGGGTGCTCCGGCGCGGCGACGAATCGGGCGGAAGCCCGAATCGCCCTTGTGGGTTATGTTGCTGGTGTTAGCCTTGTGGCCACTGTGGGCACACGAGCGACCCCAACCCGATCGAAGAAGACCCCGCCGAAGCCGCCTCCCGGCCTCGTGCGCTCGGCCCTGAGCGGGCACGGCGCCGATGTGGGCGGTCTCGCCTGCATCGGGCTGGGTCTGCTGGTCGCGCTCGGTACCTACGTCGATCTGGCCGGGCCCGTCGGGCAGGGGCTTGCATCCGTGGTGGGAACGCTCGTCGGGCTCGGCCGATTCGTGCTCCCGATCGCCCTGTTGGCGATCGGGGTGGCGCTCCTGAAGGACGACCCGCACGGTGAGGTCGAGCGCTCGGCGCGCGCCCACCTCGCCGTGGGTGGCAGCGCGCTCGCCGTCTCGGCGCTCGGTCTGGTCCATGTGGCCTCGGGCGCCGAGTGGGGTGCTCCGCTCGACGATCTCCGCGACGCCGGTGGCGTGGCGGGCGCAGCGATCGGGTCACCGCTCGAAGCGCTGCTCGCACCCTGGGGTGCGACCCTCGTACTCGTCGTCATCGGGCTCATCGGGCTGGTGGTGCTGACCCGTACGCCGGTCCGGGTGGCCGCCGAGACGACCGCCAACGGCGTGCGCCCGCTCGGACACGTGCTCCGACGCGGTCTCGGAGCGATGTTCGAGCTCGACGGGGCGAAGGGCGGGATGGGGTCGGACGATCCGACCCTGCATCTCGGGGGCGACGTGTTCGATCAGGACGCCGACGCGACGACCGCCGATCCGGCAGAACCCTCCGACGATGACGAAGCGATCGAGCCGGCACCCGTCGCTCCGAGGCCCAAGCTCGACGCGGCCGTCGACGAGCCGGTCGAGGGCACCCAGCTCGAGATCGACCTGGGCCCCGGTGCGAAGCGGTCCTCGTGGAAGCTGCCGCCGAAGAAATTCCTCGAGATCTCCGCCAAGCCAGGACGTCGATGCCAAGGCGGTCGAGGCGCGCGGACGCGACCTCGAAGCGGCGCTCGCCCAGCACGGAGTCGAGACCCGCCTCGTCGGCATGATGGTCGGCCCGACCGTCACCCGCTACGAGCTCGAGCTCGGACCCGGCGTCAAGGTCAGCCCGGGTCACCAGCCTCCACAAGGACATCGCCTACGCGATGGCGTCGCCCGACGTGCGCATCCTGGCTCCCATCCCGGGCGGCAGGCCATCGGCGTCGAGATCCCGAACGCCGACCGCAAGATCGTCGCGGTCGGCGACATCCTGACCAGCCCCGAGGCGGTCAAGGCCAAGCACCCCCTCGAGGTGGCGGTCGGTCGTGACATCAACGGCAAGGTCGATGCATGATGAACCTGGCCCAGATGCCCCACATCCTCATCGCCGGCGCCACCGGGGCGGGCAAGTCGTCCTGCCTCAACTCGCATGCTCACGTCGATCCTGATGCGGTCGACCCCCGACCAGGTGCGGATGATCCTGGTCGACCCCAAGCGGGTCGAGATGGGTCAGTACGACAAGCTGCCGCACCTGCTCACCCAGGTCGTCACCGACCCGAAGAAGGCTGCCAACGCGCTCGGCTGGGCGGTCCGGGAGATGGAGCGGCGCTACGACCTGCTGGCGAAGTCGGCGTTCCGCGACATCACCGGCTACAACGCCGCCTACGACCGTGGCGACCTCAGACCCAACGCCGAGCTGCTCGACGCCGACGCCGAGGAGGTCACCGACGTTCCCCCGGCTGCCGTTCATCCTCGTCGTGGTCGACGAGCTCGCCGACCTCATGATGGTCGCCGCCCGCGACGTCGAGGAGTCGATCTGCCGGCTCGCCCAGATGGCCCGGGCCGTCGGCATCCACCTGGTGATCGCCACGCAGCGTCCGTCGGTCAACGTCATCACCGGCGTCATCAAGGCCAACGTCCCGGCCCGTCTCGCCTTCGCCGTGTCGAGCTCGTCACCGACACCCGGGTCATCCTCGACCAGGGCGGCGCCGAACGGCTGGTCGGCAAGGGCGACATGCTGCTGCTCGGCCCGGCGTCGTCGAGCCCCCGGCGCATCCAGGGCTCCTGGGTCACCGAGGAGGAGGTCCGCAAGATCGCGTCGCACTGGCGCAGCGCCAGGCGCCCGAGATCGACCTACGACGACGAGGTGCAGGGCGCCGACGACGGCGCGCCCGGCGGTCGCCGGCGGCTCGCCGGTGGATCGAGCGGCAGCGACGACGACGACGATCTGATGGCGCAGGCCATGGAGCTGATCGTCCGCAGCCAGCTGGGCTCGACCTCGATGCTCCAGCGCAAGCTGAAGGTCGGGTTCGCCCGGGCCGGCCGCATCATGGACCTGCTCGAACAACGCGGCGTGGTCGGTCCGTCGACCGGCTCGAAGGCCCGCGACGTGCTCATGACCGAGTCCGAGCTCGACGAGCTCCTCGCCGGCGCCGACGCCTGAGTCGCACCCCTCGGCAGGGCCGGGCGGGGCCGGGTATCAGATGATGCGCTTGACGAGCGCCGTGGCCGAGCCGAAGCCCACCAGGTCGCCGTCGAGCAGGCGGAACATGCCTTCGATCCGGTTGCCGTTCATCGTCGTGCCGTTCGACGATCCGAGGTCCTCGAGCTCGAGACCGTCGGCGGTCACCCGCAACATGGCATGACGCCGCGACACGGTGCTGTCGTCGATCATGAGGTCGGCGTCGGCCACCCGGCCGACGATCGACTGGTGCTCGGTGACGGCCAGGATCTCGCCACGGGCATCGCCCGACACGACGAGCAGGATGGCGTGGGGGAGCGGCGGCTCGCCCTTCAAGAACTCGGCGAGGCGGAGGTCGGAGATGGGGATGACGCCGGTCGAGTCCGGATCAGCAGTGTCGTCGACCACCGGGTCAGGCTATCCAGCGGATGCCGGAACGCTCAGACCTCGGCTTCGGCGGCCCGCTCGAGGATCTGATCGACGGTTTCGGCGACGGTGAGGGCGGTCGTGTCGATCCAGAGGCCGAACCGTGGCGTCTCGTCCTTGAGGGCCCGGTCGAGGTGCTCGACGTCGGTGGCGTGGTAGCCGATCTTGCTGCGACCCGCCTCCCGCTCGCGCACCGCATCGGCCGAAGGCGCCAGCACCACCAGTCGTCGAGGACGAGCGTCGATCAGATCGACGACATCGGTGAGGATCGGACCGAGCACGATGTCCTGGAGCACGACCGAGAAGCCCTCACGCGCGTAGTGATCGGCGGTCGCGACGGCGAGTTCGTAGCGGATGCTGAGCTGGATCAGGGCCTCCTCGGTCGGATCGGTCCCCATCTCGTGTCGGCCGGACACGATCATCCGGCGGAACACGTCGCCGCGGACGTGAGCGGAGCGGGGGAGTCGTTCGGCCAGGGCCTGGGCGACGGTCGACTTGCCCGATGCCATCACGCCGGTGATGAGGGTGACCCCGTCGAGCATGCCGAGAGTCTGACCTACGATCAGCCGATGCCCCGAACCAGGAACGGCGATGTCGAGCTGTACTACGAGACGTTCGGCTCGGCGACCGACCCGATCCTGCTGCTCGTCAACGGTCTCGGCTCGCAGTCGATCAACTACGCCACCGAGTGGTGCGAGATGTTCGCAGCCGAGGGTTTCGGGGTCGTGCGGTTCGACAACCGTGACACCGGCCTGAGTTCGAAGCTCGACGGTGTCGCCTACACGGTGCACGACATGGCCGGCGACGCCGTGGCCGTGATCGACGCAGTCACCGGAGACCCGGGTGCGAAGGCCCACGTGATGGGCCTGTCGATGGGCGGCATGATCGTGCAGCGCATGGCGATCGACCACGCCGATCGTCTGCTGTCGATGACCTCGGTGATGTCGCGTACGGGCGAGGACGGGTACGGCGAATCGACGCCCGAGGCGCTCGAGGTCCTCCTCGCGCCGCCGGCCGAGAGCCGGGACGAGTACATCCAGAGCCACGTCGATGCGCTGGCCGTGTACGGATCGAAGCCCGAGTGGATCGACGAGGACGATCTGCGCGCCCGGGCCGGTGCCGCGTTCGACCGCTGCTTCTGCCCCGAGGGCATCGCGCGCCAGATCGCGGCGGTGCTCGAGGATGGCTCGCGTGCTACCGAGCTGGCCGAGGTCGACCTGCCCGTCCTCGTGCTGCACGGCAGCCGCGACACGCTGATCCCACCCAGCGGAGGTCGACAGACGGCCGAGGTGATCCCGGGTGCCCGCTACGTGGAGATCGAAGGGATGGGCCACGACTACCCGAGCGTGGTCTGGCGGCGGTGGGTCGACGAGTGGACCGAATTCGTGCGCACCGGCTGACCGGCAACCCCCGGCGGCATGGATGTTCGGCGAAGCGGTGCCGTACAGTCGCCCGTCGTGCCGATCGCTGCCCTCGTCGTCGTCGCCGGGCTGTTCGTCCTGACGAAGACGGCCGACCAGTTCGTCATCGGGGCGGCCCGACTCGCCTACACGCTGAACATCTCGCCGATCGTCATCGGCGCCATCATCATCGGGTTCGGCACCAGCGCTCCCGAGATGGTGGTCTCGGCGATCAGTGCCGGACAGGGCGAGATCGACGTCGCGGTGGGCAACATCATCGGGAGCAACGTCGCGAACCTGACCTTGGTGCTGGGAGTGGCGGCGCTCGTGTTGCCGCTGGGCATCAAGGGCGCCACGCTGAAGCGGGAAGCGCCATTGTCCACCGGTGCGGTGCTCGTGTTCGCGTATCTCATCCAGGACGGGCTCACCACCCGCGAAGCGGTGTTCTCGGCACTCCTGTTGGCGGCCATTCTCGCGTTCCTGCTGTACGAAGCGGCCCGAAGCGGCGGCGACGAGGACGACCTCGCCGCCGAGGTCGACGAGTACCTCGACGAGGGGGTCGAGCATCCGCTCAAGGTCGAGGCCACCCGGACCGTCATCGGCCTCCTGGGCGTGGTGGCGGGTGCCTATGCGACCGTGTGGGGCGCCCTCGAGATCGCCGACGAACTCGGGCTCGCCAAGGGGTTCGTCGGGCTCACGCTGGTCGCGTTGGGCACCTCGCTGCCCGAGCTGGTGACATCGGTCGCGGCGGCCCGCAAGGGCGAGGACGACCTCATCATCGGCAATCTGCTGGGCTCGAACCTGTTCAACAGTCTCGGGGTCGCGGCCGCGGCCGGCTTCGCGGGTCCGGGACCGATCACCGACACGAACCTGACGGGGCTCGCGACGGTGCTCATGGTCGGCGTCGCGGTCGGTGCGTTCGTGTTCATGATCACCGGCCACAAGGTGGTGAGGTGGGAGGGGCTGCTGCTCATCGTCGTCTACGTCGTGACGGTTCCGCTGCTCGCCGGCTGATCGACCACGGGTGCTAGGAAGGCGCCATGACCGAACCCCGCCTCATCGCCGACGGCCTCCGGTTCCCCGAAGGCCCTGTCGCGATGGGCGACGGATCGATCGTGCTCGTCGAGATCGAGCGCCAGACCCTGTCTCGGGTGTCGCCCGACGGTGAGGTGTCCGTCGTCGCCCGGACCGGCGGGGGCCCGAACGGAACAGCCGTCGGCCCTGACGGCAAGGCCTATGTCACGAACAACGGTGGCTGCTTCGCGTTCGAGGATCGCTTCGGCATCATGGTTCCCGGCGAGGTGCCGGATGGGTGGACGGGCGGATCGATCCAACGGGTCGACCTCGACACCGGTGAGGTCGAGACCCTCTACACCGAGTCGTCGGGCCGGCCGCTGCGGGCGCCCAACGACATCGTGTTCGACGCCGACGGCGGCTTCTGGTTCACCGACCACGGGGTCCGGCTCGAACGGGCGAACGATCGCACCGGCCTGCACTACGGCACGATCGACGGATCATCGTGCGAGGAGAAGGTCTTCCCGATGGATGCCCCCAACGGCATCGGCCTCTCGCCCGACGGGGCGACGCTCTACGCCGCCGAGACCCACACCGGTCGCGTCTACAAGTGGCAGATCACCGGGCCAGGCCGGATCGACGAAGAGGCCAATCCGCTGGGGCCGAGCGGTGGTGAGCTGCTCTGCGGTCTGCCCGGGTTCCAGTTGTTCGATTCGCTCGCCGTCGACGGTGACGGCTGGGTGTGCGTGGCGACGTTGGTGAACGGCGGCATCACGGCCATCTCGCCCGACGGCGGAACCATCGAACACACGCCGTTCCCCGATCCGATGGTCACCAACATCTGCTTCGGTGGTCCCGATCTGCGGACCGCGTTCGTCACGCTCTCCGGCACCGGGCAGCTCATGGCGGCCGAGTGGCCTCGTCCGGGCCTGGCGATGAGCTTCACGGTTTGACCGCCGCCGAGGATCGCAACCAGCCCACGTCGATCGACGTCGACAAGGACACTGCGGTCAACATCGTCTTCGCCGATGGTCACGAGGCGAGCTTCGACATCATGCGCCTGAGGCTGGCGTGCCCGTGTGCGCAGTGCCGAGGGTTGCGCGATCAGGGCGCCGAGGTCTGGCCGCGACCCGGCAGCCCGACCCCGCTCGAGATCGCGGCTGCCGAGCTGCACGGCGCCTGGGGTCTCAACGTGACCTGGAACGACAGCCACGCCACGGGCATCTACCCGTTCGAGTCGCTTCGTCGCTGGTCCGAGGGCGGGCTGCTGTTCGGTCACGACAGCGGCATGGGCTCGGCGCCCGACTGAACTCGCTACGGCACCCACTCGGAGATGTCGGGTTTGCGGAGGTAGTAGCGATCGGCCCAGACGCCCGCCGGGTCCTCGCCGGCGATCGGCATGCGCCACGTCGTCACCTCGGCCGGATCGCACGGCAACGACAGCAGCGCACGTGGCTCGTGGATCGTTGCGTTCACGTAGGCGTCGGCGAACTCGTCGACGGTGTAGCGCTTGGCGATCGTGCGATAGAGGTCACGCCATTGGTCGTCCTGGCCGGGTTCGTGCTCGACGGTCACCTCGGCCCTCAGTGCCACCTTGCGGTAGGGCGACTCGTCCTCGTCGATGGTGACCGCGGCACGCGGATCGCGCTGGAGGTCGCCCCACCAGGCCGACTTCAGGCGTGGGGTGAACCAGAGACGGTCGTCGGCGAAGACGAACCAGATCGGCACCACCCGGGGGGCGCCCTCGGCATCCACCGTCGCCAGTCGAAGCAGGTGGTTCGGCTCCTCGAGGAATGCTCGAACCTCGGCATCGTCCAGCCCCGGCACGCCTGCGACCGTAGCGGAGCCCGACCGACGCCCCGGCGCCGTGACGGTCCGAGGGCGGCTTTCTCCGCACCTGGGCCACGCTCCGTAGAATGGCGGCCGCATGGTTGGTTCGGCGAGAGACGGGACCCGGTACTGGGTCGAGACGCTGGGCTGTCCGAAGAACCAGGTCGATTCGGACAAGCTGGTCGGAACCCTCGTCGCCGACGGCATGCATCCCGCAAACTCGGCGGCCGAGGCCGATCTGGTCGTCGTCAACACGTGCGCTTTCATCGAGGATGCCCGTCAGGAATCCATCGACACCATTCTCGCGCTCGATGCCACCCGGGGGTCCGAGGCCGAACTCGTCGTCACCGGCTGCATGGCGGAGCGCTACGGAACCGAGCTGGCCCGAGCGCTTCCTGAGGTCGACGCCGTCCGCGGCTTCGGCGTGCCGGTCACCCTCGGCGCCAAGCCCGAACCGGTTCCCGCGTTCGACCTGCTCAACCTGCCCCGACCGGCTGCCACCGAGCCCTGGGCCTATGTCAAGGTCGCCGAGGGATGCGACCGGACCTGCGGGTTCTGTGCGATCCCGAGCTTCCGGGGGCCGCAACGCTCACGGACCGTCGAGTCGATCATCGAAGAGGTCGAGCAACTCGGCGCCCGCGAGATCGTCCTCGTGGCCCAGGACCTCGCCCGCTTCGGTCGCGACCAGGGCCGTGGCGAGCGACGCATCGCCGAACTGGTCGGCGAGGTGGCCCCTCGGGCCGACTGGGTCCGACTGCTGTACCTCTACCCGTCCGACCTGACCGACGGGCTGATCGAGGCGATCCTGGCCACCGGGGTTCCCTACTTCGACCTGAGCCTGCAGCATGTGTCGCGCCCGCTGCTGCGCCGCATGCGCCGATGGGGAGACGGCACCCGGTTCCTCGACCGAATCGCCGACATCCGCCGCCGGCAGGCCGACGCCGACCTTCCGGTCGAACTTCATCGTGGGGTACCCCGGTGAGACCGAGGACGATCACGCCGAGCTGGTCGACTTCATCGAAGCTGCGCAGCTCGACTGGTGCGGGTTCTTCGCCTTCTCGTCCGAAGAGGGCACCCATGCCGCCGGTCTGGACGACGGGGTGGCGACCTCGTTGGTGCACGAACGGCTGGCCGAGCTGACCGAGCTGCAGGACGCGATCACGGCGGCCAAACGTGACGAACTGGTGGGTTCGCGAGTCGAAGTCCTCGTGGACCGACCTGGACGCGCCCGCAGCCGCCGAGAAGCCCCCGAGATCGACGGGATCATCCACGTTCCGGACGACCTCGCCGTCGGGAGCTTCTTCGACGTGGCCGTCGAGCACGCGATGGGCCCGGATCTGAAGGCGGGGCGGTGAACATGGCGGAGTCGTCGGCCGAGCCGCACCTCTCCTTCGGCCCGTCGGCCCTGGCGACGCCGGCCAACGCTCTGACCATCACCCGGCTGCTGATCACGCCCTACCTGCTGTGGATGATCGTGACCAACGGCCATTCGTGGCCGGCGCTGGCCCTGTGGATCGTGCTCGCAGCGAGCGATGGCATCGACGGTCACCTCGCCCGCAAGTACGGGACGACTCGATCGGGAGCCTTCCTCGATCCCCTCGCCGACAAGGTCCTGGTGCTCGGGACGGCCTGGGCGTTGGTCGCAGCCGGACGGTTCTGGTGGTTCCCGATCGCGATCATCACCGCCCGTGAGCTCGGCATCCAGGCGCTGCGCTCGTACTACGGCCATCGCGGCCTGGCCATCGAGGCCCGCTACTGGGCGAAGGTCAAGACCGTCGTCCAGGAGATCGCCATCGGATTCGCCCTGCTGCCGCTCACCGCAGAGCAGGCGACCTGGATTCCCAACACCGTGCTCTGGGTCGCCGTGGCGCTGACCGTCGTCACCGGCGTCAACTACGTCCTCGACGGGCGAGCCGCGGCATCGACCATGGCCCGCTCCGAGTCAGCCTGAGTCGCCGATCGCGGTGGCACCCTCGCTCATCCGACCCGCCGCGCTGGTGCGATAGGTCTGGGCGATGCAGGGGAGTGTGGCGTAGGGATGGCTCCGCGTCGCCCGGGCCAGCCAGTCCCAGTCGTCGCAGCGAGCGAACCGTTCGTCCGAGAGCGTGTCGACCGACGCACGGTGAGCGAACGAGCCGATGTCGCTCTGCATCCGGCGCTCGAGGATCGCGGCATCGATCTCCTCGAACTGGATGAAGGGGCCTCCACCCCCCGGGAGTCCGCGGGCCCGGTCGATGTCGTCGATCAGCCGGGCCCCACAGAAGAGGTCGACATCGGGTCGCTGGCCGAATCCCCAGACGACCGCCTTGAGCCACCGCGGGTCCATGAGGTTGTCGTCGTCGAGATAGGTGATGAACGCCCCCGACGCGGCTCGGCGTCCGGCGTTTCGACCGGCGGCGAGGCCGCTGCCACGTTGCTCGGTCTCGATGATGCGGTCGTCTCGGGCCGCCATCTCGACGAGCGCGTCGTGGTGGTCGGGATCGCTGCCGTCGTCGATGAGGATCAGCTCCCAGTTCGTGTACTGCTGCGCCGACACGCTCGCCAGGGCCTCGGCCAACAGCGGCGAGCGGTTGCGGGTCACGGTGATGACGCTCACGAGGGAGTCCTCGGGGATCACGGCCTGCTCGATCCAGGTCATGGTGGTGTGGATCGAGGCCAGGCGTTCGAGGTGCTCGAGACGGGCTTCGTGGTCGGCCGAGCGACGCGAGACGTGGTCGACCAGGTGCCAGGCCCTCGCTGCGAGGTCGGTGGCGTGGCGGATCCGCTGGTCCAGCCGCATTCGGGCGACCGCCGACCGGGTGCGTTCACGCATGCTGGCGGTTCTGGTCGGCCCACGGCATCGACGTGCCGTCGGCATCGGGCAGCTCGGAACCCAGACGCCGGCAGATCGTCACGGGGAGATCGACGACGTCGATCGGCTCGGAGTGATGGCCGGGTGTGATGTCGGGCCCCCTGACGAAGAGGGTGCCGTCGTCGTTGTGGTCGCCGGTTCGCCAATGGAGGTACGGGACCCGGACGATGCCGAGCTCGGGACTCCAGACCCGCTCGATCTGCGCCGACCGGTTCCACTCGATGTAGAGGTCGGGCAGCAGGGCAGCGTCGCCGCCCTCGTGGACGTCCTCACCCCGCACGAACCGCTCGACGATCGGTTCGCCCGAGCGGAGGTTGATGACCGACGAGAGACGGCGCCGGACGAGGTCGAGCACGTCGTCGCAGTCGGCCGCCGCGACCACACCCGGCTGTTCGTGTCCGCGCTGGTTGATCCTGATGCCCCCCACGACCGTGTTGTTGTGGATCTGGTAGAACCGGCGGCTCGCGCGACCTGCCGCGTCGGACGGGGCGGTCGAGACCGGCTTGCGTCCGGCCCACTCGTAGGCGCGCCGAAGGACCGGTCCGCTCAGCTCGACCGGCGCCCGTTCCAGCAGGCGGCTCAGGCGCCCGGGTGTGCGGCCCGCCTCGACCTCCTCGATCCGCCACAACAGCGGGTCGAGGATGTGGGTGCCGTCATGGTGCGCCTGCATGCCATGGCTGAGATGGACCATGACCGTCGTCTCGGGCCCGACCCGATCGAGCAGCGCCCCGATGGCCTGGTCGAGCCGCTGGTAGACCGAGAGCATCGGGTCGCGTTCGAGTGACGCACGCACCGATGGGTCGTGGCGGTCGTGACGAGGGTCGTGGACGTGCCACAACTGGTGACCGACACAGTGCGACTCGCAGAACACGCTGATCACCGCGTCGTGCCCGTCGTCGATCAGGAACTCGACCACCTGTTGCTTGCGGTCGATGCCAACGAGCAGGTCGTCGACGAGTGCTGCGGTCTCCTCGGCGCTCCGGACCAGGCCCGATCGGTGATGCGGGTCGCACGCGGCGAATCGTTGCGAGTGCGGCGGCGCAGGCCGGCACCCCACCGGATGGGGAGGCACGCCGATCCGGTTGATCAGGTCCGACGGTGTCCATTGGGTGCCTTCGAGGCGGTCGTGGCATCCCCACTCGGAGATGAAACTGCCGCTGAAGCTCGCCGGGGCGAGGCTGTGGGGCACGTCTGCGACCGCGACCCGGAGCCCCGCCCGGTCGAGGTCGATCCAGAACGGCCTGCCCGCCTGGTGCCGCGGGGAGACGTAGTGGTCGGTGTGGTCGTGCTCGACGTGGATCCAGTTCCAGTGGTGGTGATGTTCGGGTCGCATGCCCGTGGCGAAGCTCGGCCAGGTCGAACCGACGAAGGTGCCGTACGGTGCCTTGGTCGGCGTGACCATGGCTTCTTCGGCGAGCGCCGCGAGGGCCGGGAGCAGGCCGGAGCGCATCCAGCCCTCGACGACGCGGGAGTCGCACGCGTCGAGGCCCAGGTACAGCAATCGGGGATCCGCCACGGGCGCGACGCTAGGCGAGCGGTCCGACACCGGGCGACCCGGGCTGAGCCGATACCGTCGCCGCGATGCAGGCCGAGGTCATCGCCATCGGAACCGAGTTGCTGCTCGGTCAGATCGTCGACACCAATTCGGCGTGGATCGGTCAACACCTCGCTGACGCCGGCATCGACAGCTTTCGTCACACTCGGGTCGGCGACAACCACGCAAGGATGGTCACCGCGCTCCGGCACGCCGTGGACGAGAACGACGTCGTGATCTGCTGTGGTGGTCTCGGGCCGACCCACGACGACATCACCCGGGAGGCGATCGCGGAGGTCATGGGCGTCGACCTCGTCCGGCAGCCCGACCTGGTCGAGCGCATCCGAGCCATGTTCAGCGCCCGCGGTCGCCACATGCCCGCCAACAACGAGCGGCAGGCCGACGTGCCGGCAGGGGGGAGGGCCTTCGACACCCAGCCCGGCACGGCACCGGGCCTCGCGTGCCCGGTCGGCGCCAAGGTGATCTATGCGGTCCCCGGCGTGCCGCGTGAGATGAAGGTCCTCATCGAGGAGGAGGTGATTCCCGACATCACCGCTCGAGCGGGCCATCGCGCCGTCATCCGTTCGCGGACCCTGCGCACGTGGGGTGAGAGCGAGTCGGGTCTCGCCGAACGGCTGGCCGGGGTGATCGCCGACCTCGAGGAACGAAGGTCCGCGACCTTGGCGTTCAACGCCAGCGGCTGGGAGGGCCTGAAGGTGCGCCTGACGGTGAAGGCGGACGATGCGATTCTGGCCGACCGCATCCTCGACGCCGAGGAGGCACGACTCCGCGCGGTGCTCGGTGCCCTGGTGTTCGGCATCGACCACGAGACCATGGAGCACGCGGTCGGCGAGCTGCTGATGGCGCAGGGTTCGACGCTCGCGCTCGCCGAGTCGCTCACCGGTGGGATGGTCGGCGCTCGGGTCACCGCCGTGCCCGGCGCCAGCCGGTGGTTCCGCGGCGGCATCGTGTCCTACGCATCCGACGTGAAGCGCACCCTGCTCGGTGTGGCCGACGGACCGGTGGTGAGCGAGGCAGCGGTGCGCGACATGGCGGTCGGAGCCTGCGACCGCCTCGGTGCCGATGTCGGACTCGCCCTGTCGGGAGTCGCAGGGCCCGACGAACAGGAGGGTCAGCCCGTCGGAACCGTGTGGATCGGTTCGTCGGTCGGCGGTGCCGTCGAGGCGGTCCGAGTTCGGTTGCCGGGCGACCGCGAGCTGATCCGCCAGTTCGCGGTCATCAGCGCGCTCGACCACCTGCGCCACCGTCTGCTCGCTCGAGACTGAGGGCGCAGTGCACGACACCGCCGGCCGACGAATCCAGCGTCGTTGACCGGCGATCGGCGTGCGCTCGCATCGGTCGGCGGGCAGTTCTTCATCAACGGGGTCGTGGTGGCCTCGTTCGTGCCCCGACTTCCCGAGATCCGCGATCGGCTCGACCTCGCAGTCGACGACATCGGCCTGATCCTGGCGGCGGCGGGGGCCTTCGGCGTCGTCGGAAGTGCGGTCGTGAGTCCCTTGATCGAACGCTTCGGATCGCGGCGTGTGGTGATCGGAGGCGGCTTCGGGCTCATCGCCGGACTCGTGCTCATCGCCCTCGCCGACCGGGTCCCGCTGCTCCTTCTGGGCCTCGCCGCCATCTCGGCGTTCGACCTCATCGCCGATTCGGGCATGAACCTGCAGGCCTCGTGGATCAGCGCGCGCCGGAGCACGCCGGTGATGAACCGACTCCACGGACTGTGGAGCATGGGAACCGTGATGGGCGGCATCGCGTCGGCGCGGGTCGCCGCGAGCGGCATCTCGATCCAGACCCACCTGCTGGTCTCGGCGGCGCTCCTGAGCGTCGGTCTCGTCGTGGTGGCCACCGGGCTGCTTCGAACCGACGAAGCGGCCGCGTCGGTCGATGGCGAGCAGGCCGCGCCCGGGTCCCGAGCGCCCTCGTTGCTCGTCTTCGCGCTGCTCGGCGGCGCGGCGCTCGCGGTCGAGATCACCTCGAGCGACTGGGCCGCCTTCCGGCTCACCGACGACCTCGGGTCGTCCGCAGGGGTCGCCGGCCTCGGGTTCGTGGCCTTCACCGTGGGGATGACGAGCGGCCGGTTCGCCGGCGACTGGCTCCAGGCCCGCCTCGGCGCCGATCGTCTGCTGAACGCCGCGCTGCTCGTCGCCGCGGTCGGGATCACCGGGGCATCGCTGGCTCGATCCGAGATCCTGGCGCTCCTGCTGTTCGTCCTCGCCGGGATGGGCATCGCGCCGCTGTTCCCGCGGCTCTACGACGAAGCGGCTCAGCGACCCGGACGCACCGGGGCAGGGCTCGGAGCCCTGACCGCCGGGTCCCGGATCGCCTCGCTGATCACCCCGGCCGTCGTCGGCGGCCTCGCCGCCACCCGGCTCTCGGTCGGCGCTGCGGTGGTCGTGGTGGTGCTGCCCCTGCTCGCAGGCATCGGGTGGCTGCGGCAGCAGCGAACAATCGTTCGCTCAGGTGCTTGACCGAACAGTTGTTCGAAGTTACCTTGGTGTCATTCGGCCCGTGGCAAGCTTGCTCCGGACCGACCCGGCCGTAGCTGTCACACCCCCTGCTTAGGGTCATCTCATCGCTGCGGACCGACGCAGACGCCGCAACCCCGCACCCGAAAGGACGCAACACCATGGATCGCGACAAGGCACTCGACATGGCGCTCAGCCAGATCGAAAAGGCACACGGGAAGGGCTCGGTCATGAAGATGGGCGAGAAGACCACCATGGACATCGAGACGGTGTCGACCGGAGCGCTGGCTCTCGATCTCGCCCTCGGCGTCGGCGGCCTGCCCCGCGGCCGGGTCATCGAGATCTTCGGCCCCGAGGCATCGGGCAAGTCGACCCTCGCCACCCATGTGGTGGCCGAGGCCCAGCGCAACGGCGGCATCTGCGCCTACATCGACGCCGAGCACGCCATGGACCCGATCTACGCCCGGGCCATCGGGGTCGACGTCGACGAACTCCTCATCTCCCAGCCCGACACCGGCGAACAGGCGCTCGAGATCACCGACACGCTGGTTCGTTCGGGTGCGGTCGACGTGATCGTCATCGACTCCGTGGCGGCGCTCACCCCCCGCGCCGAGATCGAGGGCGAGATGGGCGACACCCATGTCGGGCTCCAGGCCCGGCTCATGAGCCAGGCCCTCCGCAAGCTCACGGCCAACATCCACAAGACCCAGACGATCTGCATCTTCATCAACCAGCTGCGCGAAAAGATCGGCGTCATGTTCGGTTCGCCCGAGACGACGCCGGGCGGGCGAGCCCTCAAGTTCTACAGCTCGGTCCGCCTCGACATCCGCCGCATCGAGGCACTGAAGGACGGCGTCGAGGTCGTCGGCAACCGAACCCGGGTCAAGGTCGTCAAGAACAAGGTGGCGGCGCCGTTCCGGCAGGCCGAGTTCGACATCATGTACGGCCAGGGCATCAGCGCCGAGGGCTCGCTGATCGACATCGGGGTCGACCTGGGCCTGGTGAAGAAGTCGGGCGCTTGGTACACCTACGAAGGCGAACAGCTCGGCCAGGGCCGCGAGAACGCCAAGGCGTTCCTGCACGACAACCCCGAGATCATGGTCGAGGTCGAGGACCGCATCCGCAGGCAGGTCGGCATCGATGCCGACCCCGAGGCCGAGTCGGCCGACGACGACGCTGGTGCCGAGGCCGACGAGTTCACCGACGCCGACGACGAGCCGATCACGCTCGACTCGTAGATCCCGGGCGGGGATCGCCGAGTTCGCTCCGACCCCCGTCCCGACTCGCCCCACCACGGCGGCATCAGCACGACACCCGGGCCGACCGCCCCTGCACGGTCTGCTCGGGTGTCGTGCGCGCCGGTAGCCTGCACGGCGCATGACCGCGCCGACCTACGTCGTCCGCACCTTCGGGTGTCAGATGAACGAGCACGACTCCGAGCGCATCGCCGGCCTGCTCGAAGCCGACGGATACGAACGGGCCGCCACCGATGCCGAGGCCGACGTCGTCGTCCTCAACACCTGCTGCATCCGCGAGAACGCCGACAACAAGCTCTACGGCACCCTCGGGCACCTGAAGTCGCGCAAGGACGCCAACCCGGATCTCAAGATCGTGGTCGGCGGCTGCCTGGCCCAGAAGGACCGCGACCTCATCGCCGAGCGAGCCCCGCACGTCGATGTCGTCTTCGGCACCCACAACGTCCACCGGGCCGCCGCGCTGCTGGCCCAGGCGGGTGAGCACGGTCCGGTGGTCGAGGTGCTCGACGAGACCGTCGCCGAAGACCGTGCGGCGTTCCCGAGCGCGCTGCCGGCCCGACGCGAGGTGCCGTGGGCCGGGTGGGTCACGATCCAGATCGGCTGCGACAACTCGTGTGCCTTCTGCATCGTTCCGGCCGTGCGCGGTCCCGAGATCAGCCGCACCCCCAGCGAGGTCGCCGCAGAGGTGGCGGCGCTGGCTGCCGACGGCGTCACCGAGGTGACCCTGCTGGGGCAGAACGTGAACAGCTACGGGCGCGACCTCACCCTGGCGGCCCGGCAAGCCGGCGAGGACGTGCGGGTCCGGCCGCTGTTCGCCGACCTGCTTCGCGAGGTCGCAGCCCTCGACGGCATCCGACGAGTCCGCTACACGAGTCCGCATCCGAAGGACCTCCGTCCCGAGACCATCGACGCCATGGCCGAGACCCCCGAGGTGTGCGACCACCTCCACCTGCCGCTCCAGTCGGGCAGCGACCGGATCCTCGCTGCGATGCACCGGGGCTACACCGCCGAGCGCTACCTCGATCGGCTGGCATCGGCCCGATCGGCCATCGGAGACCTGGCCGTGACCACCGACATCATCGTCGGGTTCCCGGGCGAGACCGAGGCCGACTTCGCCCGCACGCTCGAGGTGGCCGCCGAGGCCCAGTACGACAGCGCCTACACGTTCATCTACTCGCCCCGTCCCGGGACCGAAGCGGCCGAGTTCGCCGATCGTTTCGTGCCTCATGCGGTCTGTGTCGAACGATTCGAACGTCTGCGTGTCGTCGTCGAGCGCAGTGCGCTCGCCAAGCATCGGGCGCGCATCGGGCGCACCGAGGTCGCAGTCGTCGAGGGGCCGTCGAAGCGTGACGCGGTCGATGACCACGGCTCGGACCGAGCACAACAAGCTGGTGCACTTCGCCGCACCCGGGCCCCTCAAGCCGGGCACGTACGTGCGGGTCGACATCACCGGCGCGGCGGCCCACCACCTCAGTGGCGACTTCGTGGCGATCGAGGCCAGTGCAGCCCACCGGACCCGTATCGCGGTCAGCGCTCGATGAGTCCGGCCGCCCCGTGCTCGGGTGGCGGACGGTCGACCGAACCTGCGGCGAGGCCGGCCCAGCTCGCCATCGTGGGGACCACGGCGTCCGGGAAGTCGGCCCTTGCGCTCGAGATCGCTCGTCGAGACCCCCGGTGGGAGATCGTGTCGATCGACTCGATGCAGGTGTACCGCGGCATGGACATCGGCACCGCGAAGCCGAGTGCCGCCCACCAGGCGGAGGTCCCGCACCATCTGATCGACCTCGTGGAGCCGTCTGAGGACTTCTCGGTCGTCGAGTTCCGCCACGCCTTCGACCGGGTGGTCGCGGACATCGAGGCGCGAGGGCAGCGGGCGCTCCTGGTCGGAGGGACCGGGCTGCACCTCCGAGCGGTGGTGGATCGACTCGAGTTCCCCGACCAGTTCCCCCAGATCGTCGAGGCACTCGACGCCGAAGGCGCCACGAGCGAGGTGATGCACGCCAGGCTGGCCGACCTCGATCCGCTGGCTGCTTCACGGATCGATCCGGGCAACCGACGTCGGGTGGTGCGGGCCCTCGAGGTGACGCTGGGGAGCGGACGGCCCTTCTCGTCGTTCGGACCGGGCCTCCGCGAGTATCCGACCGTCGCCCGTCGAACTGCTGGGGCTTCGTCTCCCCGCGCCGACCGTGCGCGAGCGGATCCAGAGCCGCTACGACGCCCAGATGGATGCAGGCTTTCTCGACGAGGTCCGCACGCTCCGCGACGACCGCCGGGGGCTTTCGAAGACCGCCGCGCAGGCGCTGGGCTACCGCGAGTTGCTGGGTCATCTCCGCGGCGAGACGTCCCTCGACGAGGCCCTGCTGCGGGCCGTGCACCGAACCCGCCGGTTCGCCCGCCGCCAGCGGTCGTGGTTCCATCGCGACCCCCGGATCTCGTGGTTCGACGTCGCCGACCCCGCCGACGCGGTCGAGCCGGTCGCCGCCCGGTGCAAGTCGTTGGTCGACGGCCACCCGGCCCTGGAAGACTCCTGAGGCGATGCACCTCACCAAGCACCATGGTCTCGGGAACGACTTCCTCGTCGTCATCGACCATGGCGGTCGATCGTCCCTCTCGCCGGACGATGTCGTGGCCGCGTGCCACCGGACCCGGGGGGTCGGGGCCGACGGATTGCTGGTGCTCTCCGACAGCCCGGAGGCCGATCTGGAGATGGTGCTGCGCAACGCAGACGGATCGCGGGCCGAGATGAGCGGCAACGGCATCTGCTGCGCCGGCCAGGCCGCTTTGCTCGCCGGCATCGTCGACGGTCCGACGATCTCGATCGATTCCGACGTCGGGCTGAAGACCCTCACCCTGTGTGCCCAGGCGGCGCCGAACCGGCACACGTTGCGGGTCGACCTCGGCACCATCGATCTCGGTGGTGCCGCAACGGAGTGGCTCGGTGAGGGCATCGCACAGGCCGAGTGGGTGAACGTCGGGAACCCGCACCTCGTCTTGGGCGTCGATGCTCACGATGCGATCGATCTGGTGGCGCTGGGCCGCCGGGTCAACGAGGCCGTTCCGGGTGGCGCCAACGTCGAGACGGTTGCCCTCGGTGCCGGTGCCGACGACGTGACCATGCGGGTCTACGAGCGTGGGGTCGGCCTCACCGACGCATGCGGGACCGGAGCGTGCGCCTCGGCGGCGGCAGCCCAGGCATGGGGACTGGTCGGCGATCGGGTCGTCGTCCACCAACCCGGAGGAACCGCGACGATCGACCTGGGCCCGACGGTGCGCTACACCGTCGAGGTCGAGGCGGTCGCCCGCATCGAATGGCCATGGGCCTGACCGGAGCCATGCCATGTCGCTGATCGACCGCGCGTTTCGAGAGAAGATCGTCCTCGTCGGGGTCACCCTTCCCCCCGACCGTCCCGAGGACACCGAGGCATCGCTGGACGAGCTGAGCCTCCTCGTCGACACGGCGGGTGCCGACGCGGTGGCCCGGGTCGTGCAGCGACGGTCGGCGCCCGATCCGCCGACCTATGTGGGCAAGGGCAAGGCCGAGGAACTCCGAGACGTCGCCCTCGATGCCGACTGCGACACCGTCGTGTTCGACAACGAGCTGTCGCCGAAACAGCAGTTCAACCTCGAGAAGATGCTGGGTCGGACCGCCATCGACCGGACGGCGGTGATCCTCGACATCTTCGCCCAGAACGCCCACAGCCAGGAAGGGAAGGCCCAGGTCGAACTGGCACAGCTGCGCTACCGCCTGCCTCGGCTCCGAGGTCGCGGCGGGGCGCTGAGCCAGCAGGCCGGCGGGATCGGGACCCGAGGGCCGGGTGAGACCCAGCTCGAGGTGGACCGGCGCCGTCTGGTGCGGCGGATCCACAAGCTCGAACGTGACCTACGAGACATCGAGGGGCAGCGCGACACGCAGCGCAAGGCCCAGCGGAAGTCTCGTCTCCGGCGGGTGGCCATCGTCGGGTACACGAATGCCGGGAAGTCGACCCTGCTGAACCGACTGACCGATGCCGGGGTCCTCGTCGAGGACCGCCTGTTCGCAACGCTCGACGCCACGACCAAGCGGCTGCAGATGGCCGGCGGCGAGGCCGTGCTGGTCACCGACACCGTCGGCTTCGTGCGCAAGCTCCCTCACCAACTCGTCGAGGCGTTCAAGAGCACGCTCGATGTGGCGGTCGGCGCCGATCTGCTCGTGCACGTGGTCGATGCCGGCGCGGCGGATCCCGACGGCAACATCGCGGCCGTTCGGTCGATCCTGTCCGACATCGGCGCAGGCGACGTGCCCGAACTGTTCGTGTTCAACAAGAGTGATCGCTGGCCGGTCGAGGCCGAACGGCTCGCCCGGCTCCACCCCGGCTCGGTTGCGTGCAGCGCGGCGACCGGGACCGGCATCGATGCCCTGCTCGACACCATCAGCGCCCGGCTGCGGGCGACGCTCACCGTGTACGAGCTCGAGATCCCCTACGAGCGATCCGACCTGGTGGCAGCGGCGCATCGGGAGGGGGAGGTCCTGGTCGAGGAGCACGGCGCGACGGCCACCACCCTTCGTGCCCGGCTCGAACCCGGCTCGCTCGGTCAGTTCAAGGGGTTCGTGCGGGGAGATCCGTCATGAACGAGCCGTTCGTCCCACCTCCCTATCCCTACGAACGCCTCGACGAGGTGCGTGCGATCGCCGAACGACATGTCGGGGGAGCGGTCGACCTCTCGATCGGCACCCCGGGTGACCCGGCGCCCGACTTCGTGATCGCGGCCATGGCCGAGGCGGACCCGCGTGGCTACCCGCCGTCGATCGGCACGCCCGAGTTCCGCACGGCGGTGAGTGGCTGGTTCGAGCGCCGGCTCGGCGTCTCGGTCCCGCCCGAACACGTGCGGGCCTGCCTGGGCAGCAAGGAGCTGGTCGCGGGGCTTCCCCACTGGCTCCGCCTCCGGCGCCCAGACCTCGACACCGTGCTCTACCCGGCCATCAGCTATCCGTCCTACGAGATGGGGGCGACGCTCGCGGGGTGTCGTGCCGTGGCGGTTCCCTGCGACGCCTCGTGGCGTCTGGATCTGGCAGCCGTCGATCCGGCCGACGTCGACCGGGCCCTGTGTCTGTGGGTCAACTCACCGGGCAATCCCGCCGGCGCGCTCGAGGACCTCGGGGCCGCGGCTGACTGGGGACGACGGCACGAGGTCCCGGTGTTCAGCGACGAGTGCTACGTCGAGTTCACCTGGGACGACCAACCGCGCACGGTGCTCGCCCATGGACTCGAGGGCGTCGTCGCGGTCCACTCGTTGTCCAAGCGTTCGAACCTGGCAGGCGCCCGAGCGGCGTTCTATGCCGGTGATCCCGACCTCGTCGCCTACCTCGGAGAAGTCCGCAAGCATGCGGGCTTCATGCCACCTCACCCCGTCATGGCGGCGGCCGTGGCTGCACTCGGCGACGATGCTCATGTCGAGGCCCAACGAGAGGTGTACGAGCGGCGCCTCCGACGGGGTGTGGCGATGCTGGACCACCTCGGCGTGGCTGCCGAACTCCCGGCGGGGGCGTTCTACCTCTGGGTCGAGGCTCCGACGGGTGACGGGTGGGATCTCGCCCGTCACCTGGCAACCGAGGCCGGGCTGATCACCAGCCCCGGTGAGTTCTACGGCGCCGAGGGTGCAGACCATGTGCGCCTTGCCATGGTGTGCAGCGACGCCGCGCTCGACCTCGTCGAGGCGCGCATCGGCCTCGTGGACGGTCAGTCGCCCGCCGGCGGCAGCGCCTGATCGCCGATCCGCCGCAGGACCTCGAAGTCCCGACGGATCTCGGTGATCGTGCGGTCGATGCGCCGCAGCCGGTCGCCGTCGGCATCGTCGGCCACGGCGTCGAGGACGCGGCCGATGTCGGCGTCGAATCGTTGGCCGAGGCGTTCGAGGCCGGCCTCGAACGCCGACCGGAGCCCTGCGGTCTCGGTGGTCGTCCCGAGGTCGGTGATCTCGCGGCGAAGGTCGCGGAGCGCACCACCGATACGTTCGGTGACGCCTTCGAGCGCCGCGTCGATGTGGGCGCGGACATCGCCGCTGGTGGGGCCACTCGATGCGAACGCGGCGTGGATCGACGTCACCTGGGCGGCCAGGCTGTCGGTCTGGACACGACTGTCGTCGAGCCGGTCGACCACCGTGTTTCCGAGGGCATCGATTCGCTCGATCAGACGTTGGCGCTGACCCGCCGTCGCCTCCGAGAACTGGTCGAGCACCGTGTCGCGGAGTGCCTGGATCTCGCCCGCGATCTCGCGGCTGTGCTGGTCGGCTGCGTCAGTGAAGACGCTGAGCCTTGACTCGCTCTCGTCGGCAACGGCGGTGCGGACCCGGTCGACGGTCGCCGCCAACTCGGTCTCGACGGTCGACGAGAGCCGATCCTGCGCGCCGGTGAGGTCGGCCAGCCGTGCGCTCATGCGCTCGGTGTCGAGGTCGGCGACTCGCCGGGAGACGGCTTCGATCTCGCTCGCCAGGCTCGTGCGACTGGCCTCGTCGGTTGCGTGCACGGTGTCGACCAGCTGATCGAGGCGGGTCGAGATCGGCTGGAGGTCGAGGTCGCCGAGTTGCTGGGCCAGCGCGCGGACCGCGGTCCTGACTTCGGCCTCGGTGGCCGCCGACTCGGCGGCCTGGCGGCCCAGGGCATCGAGCCGGATCCCGAACTCCTCGAAGTCGAGTCCCGAGGCCAGCTCGTCGATGGCAGCTCGGACCTCCTCGCGCTGTGTGGCGGTCCGCGTGTCGAGGGCGGCCACTGACTCGCTCAGCGACGAGAGATCGAGCTGCCCGACGGTGGTGACGACCTCGGCGATCCGGTGGGCCAGCTCGTCGGAGGAGAGCCGGCTCCTCTGCTCGAGCTCGCTGATCTTGCGGTCGAGGAGACCCAGGTCGATGGACATCGCCGCGTTGCGGACTTCGGCGATCGCCGAGAGCAGGCTCCGCTCGGATTCGCCCGACTGGACCTCGAGCGACTCGAGCCGACGCAGGACGGGCTCGAGCTCGAAGGTGTCGACGACGGCGTGCACACTCGACAGTGACGAGGCGAGGCGTTGCTCGGATGCCCGCTGCTCCTCCTCGATCGCCTCGAGCCGGGTTCGTACGACCTCGAGGTCGATCGTGGCGATGCGGGTCGACAGGTCGTTGAGGGCGTCGCGGAGGAAGCCGCTGGTCTCAGCCGATGCCGCCATCGCCGCTTGCATGTCCCGAGTGCCGCGTTGCTGCTCCTCGGCCGTTCGGTCGATCTGCGCGCCGAGCTGGGTCAGATCCATGGCGGCCAGCTGATCGGTGATGGAGGTGATCGGCCCCGCCAGGTCGGCGAGTTGGGCACCAAGGCCGGTTCGGATCAGGGCGATCTCACGATTGAGGCCCTGGTCCGCCTCGGTCGAGCGACGTTCGAGCAGATCCAGCCGGTCGCCGAGAGCCTCGAGCCCGGCACCGAGCCCGGCGTCGGCGTCGACGAGGTGCTGGCTCGCCTCGGCGATCCCCTCGGACCGCGAGCGAATCGTGTCGAGCTGTCGCTGGACCTCGTCGTGCCGATTCGTCAGATCACCGCGGAGCACGCCCAACTCGTTGGCGACCTCCGCCGTCGACACGACCAGGGAGGACAGCTGCTCCTCGGTTCGAGCGTCGACCGTCGGCTGCTGGTCGAGGAGGTCGCGGCCCTCGGTGAAGGGTCGAACCATGCCATCGATTCGCTCGAGGACGCTGGCCGCGGTCGCTCCGACCTGGTCGCGCACCTCATCGACTCGGGCCGAGAGGTCGGCGAGCCGGCCTGTGACCGCCGGCATGTCGACGTTCGCCATCGCTTCTCCCAAGCCTTCGATCTCGGCGCTCAGGTGGTCGAGGCGTTCGAGTCGCTCGGCGGAGGTGGCGAGTCCGGCCACTGCCGTCGCAAGGTGCTCGGACCGTTCGTCGACCCGGTCGAGGGTGGTGGCCTGCACCGTCACCCGCTGCTCGGTGCGTTCGAGGGCGTGCAGCATCTGCTCGAGCTTCGGCCCGACGACGCCGAGGTCGGACTCGGTGACGGTCGCCCGATGGAGCAGTTCGCCGATCGGCACGCGGAGGTCCTGCTCGTCGAGGGCGTCGAACCGGGGGTGGAGGTCGCGAACCGAGGCGACCAGGTCGGCCTGTCGGTCGAGGAGCGCGTCGATCCGCTGCTCGAGACTGGTGTGGGACTGTTCGAACCGAGGTCCGAGGTCTCCGAACCCATCGACCGAGCGACCGACGGCATCGAGGCGCTCCCGGTGCTCGGTGGCCTGTGCGGCGAGTTCGTCGATGGCCACGGACAAGGGCGCGATGACGTCGGTCAGCACCGGCGCTCGGTCCTCGTCGTCGGTCGAGGCCGCCGCCAACGACCTCAGCGTCTGGTCGACCGCTTCGGTGCTCCGGCGCAGTTCGCCGAAGTGGAGGTCGAGCTCGGCCAGGCGCTCCTGGTTGCCATCGTCACGTTCGATGAGCTGCCGCTGGGCCACGGCGAGTGCCTCGATCGCGGCCGCGTGGCTGGTCGAGGACGTCTCGACGCCGTCCAGGGTCTCGGTCGTCCGGCGCCAGAGCTCGTCGGAGGCAGCGCTGCTCGTCGCGATCTGCTCGGCGAGCGACCCGAGCTGGTCGGCCACCAGCCGTTCCTGGCTGTCGATGTGGTCGACCGCAGCACGGATGGTCGCCGCATCGGCCGAACGTGACTCGTCGAGGGTGAAGATCCGGTCCTCGATGCTCTCGCGGACCGCCTGCAACCCGCCGTCGGTCCGGTCGGCGAGGGAGTCGAGTCGGGCCACGAGGTCGGCCGAGGTCTCGCGATCCCGGTCGGCGATGCTCGCTCCGATCGCCTCGAGGGCGGGGGTGGGATCGGGGATCGAGCCGATGAGGCCGGAGACGACCGACTGGTGCTCGAGCTGGCGGGCCGCCACGGCACGGTCGATGTCGCCCATGCCATCGTTCATCAGGCGCTCGATCCGCTGCGCCAGGTCGGCCGTCGGTGCCTGGTCGGTCTCCTGCGCGTCCATCAACGCGCTGAGGCGCTCGTCGAGTGCGGCCAGCGAAGGTCCGAGGTCGATCTCGGTCCCGGCGGGAGCCGCTGCGACGTGGGTGAGCACGTCGCCGACCCGGGAACGGACCTCGGCGAGGCCGTCCAGCAGCGCGGCCAGCTCGGCCCGTTCGGTCTCACGGAGCCGGCTGATGTGGTCGAGCTCGGTCGAGATGAGTCCCAGTTGCTCCATGACGGCCGCAGGTTCGGCGGTCCCCGCGCTCACCGACCGGACCTCCTCGGCGAGCACGTCGAGTCGTGTCACCGCATCGGGGATCGAGCGGGCGAGCCCGGAGGTGTCGCTCCGGAGCCCGATCAGTTCTGCTGACTGCTGGGCAAGGCGCTCGGCCTGGTCGGACGTGACCGCCTCGATCGTGCCGAGGCGGTCGGTCACCGACTGGAGTGCATCGGCGATCGGGGCGAGATGGTCGTCGATGGCCCGAAGCTCGTGCCTCGAGGCCTGGGATTCGGTCTGTTGGCGATCCAAGGCCGCCGTCATCAACCCCTCGAGCCGCTCGTGGAGCGAATCGCCGAGAGACCTGCGCAGCTCGGCGACGGCCTCGGTCGTCGCTCCGAGATCGGGCACCTCCGCCCTGAGCGTGTCGATGGCCTCGATCACCGGGGTCAAGTCGGGCGGGTCGAGCCGCAGCGAACGGATCTCCGTGAGCAGCGGCTCCAACTGATCGGCGGCGACGGCCGAGCCGGCCGGCTCGGCCCGTTCGGCGACCTCGGCCCGGAGGGCAGCGACCGCCTGCACGACCGGTTGCACGTCGGGCTGGTTGGCGACGAGCTGGTCGAGCGAGTCGGCGAAGGCCGAGACGTCGAGCAGTCGCCCCTCGAGCTCGCGGAATTGCGCCGGGAGGGAGGCCTGCAGCGCGTCGAGTGCATCGATGACCGATGCGACGTCGGGTTGGCTGCCCCGGAGCTCACGCAGCTCTTCGTGGACCGGGGTCAGGTCGATCTGGCGGTCGCGCAGATCCTGCAGCCCGTCGAGGACCTCGGTCATGTCGGGTTGGGTCATCCGAAGCGCCAGGAGCTCGTGGTGGATCGGAACGAGGTCGCGCTCTCGCGTCGAGCGATTCGTGCAGCCCGGCCAGGTCGGGAAGCGCCTGGGCGATCTGGTCGAGTTGGTTCACGAGTGGATCGAGATCGGGCTGGCGGTCGGCGATGCGCTGCATCGCCCCGAGGACGGCATCCGGGTCGATCTGTCGCTCCAGGACGGCGGCGAGCGAAGCCTCGACCGAGGTGATCGACCGGGTGATCTGTGCGATTCGGGTGCCGACGTCGTTCACGCGATCGGCGAGCGCAGCCACCTCGTCGAACGCGTCGGGGTTCGCGAGGGCGTCCAACGACTCCTGCAGGCCCGACGCGAACTCGGTGACGTCGCGGTTCTGCGCGAGCGAGCTCCGGATCTCGTGGGACAGGAGCTCGAGCACCGAGGTCGAGCCGCGGACCTGTTCGGTCTCCGACCGCATCGCGGCATCGAGCTCGGCGAGGTGCGACTCCATCGTGGTGATCCGCTGTTCCCACCGCTGGTCGGCGGCGGTCGACGCGGCCTGGGCCAGCTGGATCCGTTGATCGAGATCAGACACCGCCTGCGCCACCACACCGACGGTGTCGGCGATGTCGGCCAGCTGTGCTTGGAGCGCAGCCGAACCGTCCGATGACCGCCCCGATGCGTCGGTGTCGTTGCCGTCGCTCATGTGGGCGCCAAAACTACTCCAGGACCCGACCCTGCTTGGTGGCTCGTGGTTCGTCGATGCATCTGCTGGGGCACTGGTGACAGCAGATAGGGTCGCCGGGCATGAGTGACCTCGAAGCCCGGATCACCGACCTCTGGGCGCGCCGCGACGTCGTCGATTTCGGTGACCCCGAGGTCGTGGCCGTCGTCGACGACGCCATCGACCTGCTCGATGGCGGGGCCGCGAGGGTCGCCGAGGTGATCGACGACGAGGTGGTCGTCCACCAATGGTTGAAGCAGGCGATCCTGCTCCAGTTCAGAACTGCCGTGATGGAGACCACCGAACTCGGCCCGTTCGAGTACGCCGACAAGATCCCCCTGAAGCGCAACTATGCCGAGGTCGGCGTCCGTGTCGTTCCCGGCGCATCGGCCCGCCGGGGAGCCTTCCTCGAGCCGGGCGTGGTGATGATGCCCAGCTACGTGAACATCGGCGCCCGCGTCGGGGCCAACAGCATGGTGGACACCTGGGCGACCGTCGGCTCGTGTGCCCAGATCGGATCGAACGTCCACCTCTCCGGTGGCGTGGGCATCGGCGGCGTGCTCGAGCCCCCCCAGGCCGCCCCGGTCGTGATCGAGGACGAGGCGATGATCGGAAGCCGCTGCATGGTGACCCAGGGGGCACGGGTCGGCGAGGGAGCGGTGTTGGGCGAGGGCGCGGTCCTCAACCCGTCGATCCCGGTGATCGACGCCGAGACCGGCGACGAGGTCAGCCGCGGTCACCTGCCTGCGTGGAGTGTCGGAGTGCAGGCCACTCGTCCTCGCGAGTTCGCCGGAGGCACCTTCGGGCTGCCCTGTGTCCTGGTCCTCCGAAGGCTCGAGCCGGGCGAACGACACGACAAGGCCCAGCTCAACGAGATCCTCCGCGGCCACGGGGTCAATGTCGGCTGACATGACCGACCTGCTGGCCGCCACCGCTGAGCTGGTCGACATCCCCTCGATCAGCCTCGAGGAGGCGGCCTTCGTCGATCATCTCGAGGCGGCCTATCGGGACGTTCCGGGGCTCATCGTCGACCGGGTCGGCGACAACCTGGTGGCCCGGACCGATCTTGGCCGCTCCACCCGGGTCCTCCTCGTCGGCCACAGCGACACCGTCGTGCCCAACGGCAACGCCCGGGCCCGCATCGACGGTGACGTGCTGTGGGGCATCGGCAGTGCCGACATGAAAGGCGCGCTGGCGGTCATGCTCGATCTGGCCCGTCAGGTTCCCGAGCCGGTCGTCGACGTCACCCACGTGATCTATCGGGCCGAGGAGATCGCGGCCGAGCACAACGGCCTGGCGCAGCTCTTCGAGCTGGCCCCCGAGCTGTTGGACGGCGATGTGGCGATCGTCGGCGAGCCGACCGACGGCTTCGTCGAAGCCGGTTGTCAGGGGACCCTCCGGGTCGAGGTCGCCTTCGCCGGGGCGGCGTCGCACTCAGCCCGGCCGTGGATGGGCTCGAACGTGGTCCACCGGATGGCACCGGTGCTCGAGGTGCTCTCGAGCTACCGGGAACGCCGGCCCGAGCTCGACGGCTGCCGGTTTCGAGAGGCGATGCAGGCCGTGTTCGTGAGCGGTGGTGTGGCGGGCAACATGGTCCCGCCCTCAGCGGTGCTCACCGTCAATCACCGGTTCGCGCCCGACCGCTCGATCGACGAGGCCCTCGCCCACGTCGAAGCGACGCTCGCACCGTCCCTGGGCCCTGACGACACCATCAGCCTGGTCGATGCCGCACCGGCGGCTGCGCCCGCGACCGGGCACCCCGTGCTCGCTTCGATGATCGAACAGCACGACCTCGAGGTCCGGGCCAAGCTGGGCTGGACCGACGTGGCCCGTCTCGCATCCCACGGGGTCCCGGCGGTCAACTTCGGACCGGGGGACTCGACCGTCGCCCATCACCGCGACGAGCGGGTCAGCCGCGAGCAGCTCGACCGCTGCGCCGCCGTGCTGCGCACGGTGGTCGAGGGCTGAGCGCCCGGGTTCACATCTTGCGGATGACGGTGACGACCTTGCCGAAGATCTGCACGTCGTCGGATGCGAAGCGCATCGGCTCGAGGCGTTCGTTGTGGGGGACGAGCACGATCTCGGATCCCTCTCGACGGAACGTCTTGACCGTTGCCTCCTCGCCAGGGATGCCGGCCACGACGATCTCGCCGTCCCGGGCCGTGGCCTCGGTGCGACAGATCACGTAGTCGCCGTCGAGGATGCCGGCATCGATCATCGAGTCGCCCCGAACCTTCAACATGAACAGCTCGCCCTCGCCGGTGAAGTCGACCGGGAGCGGGAGGAGCTCCTCGACGTTCTCCTCGGCGAGGACGTCGGTGCCCGCCGCCACCTCGCCCACGAGGGGGATGTGGCGGGCGGGACGGCGCTCGAACGCCGCACCCGAGTTCTCGTCGAAGTGGACCTCGATGGCGCGGGGCTTGGTGGGATCACGTTGGAGGAAGCCGAGACGCTGGAGGGTCTGGAGGTGGCTGTGCACGGTCGAGGGCGAGCTGAGGCCGACGGCCTCGCCGATGTCGCGCACCGACGGCGGGTAGCCGTGCTCACGGAGATAGCTCTCGATCATCTCGAGAATCTCGCGTTGGCGGGCGGTGGGAGTGGCGCTGGGCAAGGTGCCTCCTAGGGGTCGAACAGGCGTTCGCAACTCTACGACCGGGCGGTGGCGAACGCAAACACTCGTTCGCCTTGACCTCGAACAGGCGTTCGTGGCAGAGTCACGAACATGCGTTTGGCGAACATCTGTTCCACGCACACCCGTTCGATTTCCGCTCGTAGCTGTCACACCCCCTGAGGACACTGATCTGCATGGTTGCCATCTCCACCCACCGCCCGCCCGTCACCCGGCTGCGTCTCGTCCCCCCGGCCCGGCCGGCCTACGCCCTCCGGCGGTTGGCGGCCCTGGTGGCACTCACCCTCGCCCTGGCGCTCGCGGCGACCTTGGCCGACGCCGCCTTCGGTGCACTGTCGGCCACTCCTCGAGGGGCCGCGCGCACCGCAGGCGCCGATCCGGCAGCGACGGCCGAGGTCCATGTCGTGCAGCCGGGCGACACGCTCTGGAGCATCGCCGCCACCGTGGCCCCCGACGCCGATCCCCGTTCGGTCGTGGACGCGCTGGTCGACCTCAACGGCTCGGCCACCATCAGCGTCGGTCAACGGGTCGTCCTGCCCTGATACGGGCCGTTACCGTCGCGGCCGTGCGGTGCCCGGCGTGTGGAGACCAGAACGACAAGGTGATCGATTCCCGATCCTCCGACGACGCCACCGCCATCCGCCGCCGCCGCGAGTGCCTCGGGTGCCGGCGCAGGTTCACGACGTTCGAACGAATCGAGGAGGCCCCGGTCGTCATCCTGAAACGGGGTGGCCGGAGTGAGCCCTACGACCGCTCGAAGGTCGCGGTCGGCGTCTCGCTGGCGGCGAAGGGTCGCGACATCGATTCCGACGCGATCGAGGACCTCGTCGACCGGGTCGAGGACGAACTCCGCCTCGCCGGGGGCGAGGTGCCGAGCGAGGCGGTCGGGCGGGCGGTGCTCGAACGACTGGCCGACCTCGATGGTGTCGCCGCGCTGCGGTTCGCCAGCGTCTACAAGGGTTTCGACGACATCGCCGACTTCACCGACGAGATCAACGAGCTCGCCAAGCGCACCGCCCCCAAGACCTGAACGAAACCGTCGCAGCCACCGCTACGGTCCCGGTCATGCGCCGACTCCTCCCCGGCCCGTTGGCCGAGGTCGACCCGATCGAGGCCTACGACGTCGATCGGCAGGCGCCCGAGGGGCGACCGTGGGTGCTGCTCAACATGGTGGCCAGCATCGATGGCGCCACCGCCGTCGACGGCGTGTCCGGTGGGCTCGGGGGTGAGGGCGACCGGGCCGCCTTTCGTGCGGTCCGAGCGGTTCCCGACGTGATCCTGGTGGCGGCGGGCACCGTGCGCGCCGAGGGCTACGGCCCGCCCCGCCCCACCGACGAGGTCCGCGCCGTGCGCCGGGCGCGAGGTCAGACCGAGGTCCCCGGCCTGGCGATCGTGACCGGCTCGGTCGACCTCGATCCGACCGCACCGCTGTTTCGCGAGGCCGAACGACCCCCGATCATCGTCACCGCCGAGCGCGCCGATGCCGACCGTCTGGCGGCGGTCCGGGCCGCCGGTGCCGAGGTCGTGTTCGCCGGGTCCGACACGGTGCACATGGACCGTGCGCTGTCCGAGCTCGGCCGGCTCGGGACCGAGGTGGTCCTGGTCGAGGGCGGACCCAGCCTCAACGGCCAACTCGTCGCCGCCGATCTGATCGACGAGGTCTGCGTCACCATCGCTCCCACGATGGTGGCGGGCGAGGCCGCTCGGCTCGCGGACGGCGGCGAGGCGGTGAGGTCGGCGTTCGACCTCGCGCACGTGCTCGAACTCGGCGGCGACCTGTGCTGCCGGTACGTCCGCGCACCGGTCCGGCCGTGACACGATGACCGGCCGTGACACGATGGAGACGATGACGAACGAGCGCACGGCCTTCCGGACCTGCCCACTGTGCGAGGCCGGGTGTGGCCTCGAGATCGAGTTGGTCGACGAGGAGGTCCGGCGAATTCGCGGCGACCGCCTCGACGTGTTCAGCCGCGGCTTCATCTGCCCGAAGGGCTCGACGCTCAAAGCGCTCCATGCCGACCCCGACCGGGTCACGAGCCCGCTGGTGAAGCGCGACGGCGGGTTCGTCGAGGTGAGCTGGGACGAAGCGTTCGCGGCCATCGAGGCGGGCCTGCTGCCCGTGCTCGACGAGCACGGGCGCGATGCCGCAGCGGTGTACGTCGGCAATCCGAACGCCCACAACCTCGCCGGGCTCCTCTACAACCGTGCCCTCATCAAGGGCCTCGGCTCGACGAACCTCTTCTCGGCCAGCACCGTCGATCAGCGACCCAAGGAGATCTCGGCCGGGCTGATGTTCGGCAACGTGCTCACCCTGCCGGTCCCCGACATCGATCGCACCGATCACCTCATGATCCTGGGTGCCAACCCGCTTGCATCCAACGGCAGCCTGGCCACCGCTCCCGACTGGCCGGGACGGCTCGAGGCGTTGCTGTCCCGCGGCGGCAAGCTCGTGGTCGTCGACCCCCGGCGGAGCGAGACCGCCGAGCTCGCGTCCGAACACCTCGCCATCCGTCCGGCGGGCGACGCGTTCTTCCTGGCATCGATCCTCCACGTGCTGGTGACCGACGACCTCGTCGACCTCGGTTCGGTCGGCGAGTACGCACGGGGGATCGACGACCTCGACCAGGTCGTCGCCGGGTTCTCGCCCGAGGCCACCGCCGCGGTCACCGGCATCGCCCCCGACGTGGTGCGGCGCTCCGCCCACGAGCTCGCGGCCGCACCCACGGCCTGCGTCTACGGCCGGATCGGGACGACGACCACCGAGTTCGGGACCACGGCGTCATGGCTGGTCGACGTCGTCAATCTGGTGACGGGCAATCTCGACCGTCCCGGTGGAGCGATGTTCACCAAGGCTGCCGCGGGTGCCGCCAACACCCGGGGGCCGGGCCGATTCGGTCGGGGGCTCAAGCTCCATCGCCGGACGACGAGGGTGCGCGAGCTCCCCGAGACGCTGGGCGAGTTCCCCGTGGTGGCCCTGGCCGAGGAGATCGACACCGAAGGCGACGACCGGGTCCGCGCCCTGGTGTGCGTCGCCGGGAACCCGGTGCTCTCGACCCCCAACAGCGAGCGGCTCGATGCGGCCCTGGGCCGACTCGACTTCATGGTGGCGGTCGACATCTACCTCAACGAGACGACGCGGCATGCCGATGTGGTGCTCCCGGCACCGAGTGCGCTCCAGAAGGGCCACTACGACATCGCGTTGCTGCAACTCGCCCTGCGCAACGTGGCGAACTACAGCCCGCCCGTGCTGCCGCTCGACGAGGGTCAGCTCGACGAGTGGGAGATCTTCGCCCGGTTGGCGCTGCTGTTCCAGGGCCTCGGACCCGACGGCGATCCCGCAATGGTCGACGAGGCCATGATCACCTCGATGGTCGAGCGGGCGGTCGGCGACGAGCACGCTGCGGTCTTCGGCCGTGAGCCCGACGAGATTCTCGAGGCCCTCGCGGTGCGGCGCGGCCCCGAGCGCATCCTCGACTTCATGCTGCGCACCGGGCCCTACGGCGACGGTTTCGGCGCACGTCCGGACGGTCTGTCCCTCGACGCGCTGCTCGACCACCCCCACGGCATCGACCTCGGGCCGCTCGAGCCGCGCCTGCCCGAGGCGCTCCGATCACCCGACGGCCTGATCGACGTCGCCCCGGACGTGCTCGTCGCCGACCTCGACCGTCTCCGCGAGCGACTGGCCTCGGCCGACGCCGAGCCGTTCGTGCTCGTGGGGCGGCGCCACGTCCGGTCCAACAACTCGTGGATGCACAACATCGAGGTGCTGGTGAAGGGCAGGCCGCGCTGCACGTTGCAGATCCATCCCGACGACGCGGCCGCCCTCGACCTCGACCCCGGCGATGCCGTCCGCGTGGCGTCGAGGGTCGGGTCCGTCATCGCGCCGGCCGAGATCACCGACGGCATCGCCCCGGGTGTGGTGAGCCTGCCCCACGGCTGGGGTCACGGGGTCGCGGGGGCGGAGCTGGCGGTCGCCGCCGAGCATGCCGGCGTGAACTCGAACGTGCTGACCGACGATCACCGGTTCGACCCGATCTCGGGCACCGCCGCCCTCAACGGCATCCCGGTCTCGATCGCCCGGACCTGAGGCGCTCCTCCACAGACCTGTGGACCGGGACCCGCGCTGTCCAGTGGAAATCCACCTGAAATTCACAGGGTCATCCTCTGGCGATCCACAGGCTCGGGTGTCTACGTTCGACCGTTGTGGCAACGGCTGGCGGAACCGAGGGAGCGGAATAGTCCGGAAGTGGTTCTTCAGGTCTGTGGTGGGCTGAACCGATCCCATGAGGGATTCGCGATGTGCGCGTCGCGTGTGCGAGATTTCGCGAACGACCTCTGACCTGCTCGTTCGTGTTTCGCCGGCCGTTGACACGCATGTAATTTCAATGCTGTAATGCACCCCACATCTTGTGGTGGGGGACCGACGCACTCGTCGGGAACCACAAGACCTTGTGGATGCAATCAGGTCCGCTCCCCCGACCGACGGCACCGACGACACGAACAGAGGCAACCCAATGGCCATCGCACCCTCCCAGGCCGGCATCGGCATCCGCCGCCACTTCACGACCGAGGGCGTCCACCCCTACGACGAACTCGAGTGGGAACGCCGCGATGCTCGGATCACGAACTACCGCGACGGATCGGTCGCGTTCGAGCAACTCGGGGTCGAGTTCCCGACCACGTGGTCGCTCAACGCCACCAACATCGTGGCCCAGAAGTACTTCCGCGGCACCCCCGGCACCGAGGAGCGCGAGCAATCGCTCAAGCAGGTCGTCGACCGCGTGTGCGACACCATCACCGAATGGGGCGTCAGCGGCGGGTACTTCGTCGACGAGGACGAGGCCGAGACCTTCCGCGCCGAGCTCAAGCACCTGATGGTCACCCAGAAGGCCGCCTTCAACTCGCCGGTGTGGTTCAACATCGGCGTCCCCGGCGTTCCGCAGCAGGCCAGCGCCTGCTTCATCCTGTCGGTCGACGACGCCATGGACTCGATCCTCAACTGGTACGCCGAAGAGGGCACGATCTTCAAGGGCGGATCGGGAGCCGGGGTCAACCTGTCGCGGCATCCGGTCCTCCAAGGAGCTGCTCAAGGGTGGCGGCACGGCATCGGGCCCGGTGAGCTTCATGCGCGGTGCCGACGCCAGCGCCGGCACCATCAAGTCCGGCGGCAAGACCCGTCGGGCCGCCAAGATGGTCATCCTCGACGTCGATCATCCCGACATCGAGGAGTTCATCTGGTGCAAGTCGCGCGAGGAGCGCAAGATCCGGGTGCTCGAGGCCGCAGGCTTCGACATGAGCCTCGATGGCTCCGACATGGCATCGGTCCAGTACCAGAACGCCAACAACTCGGTGCGCGTGACCGACGAGTTCATGCAGGCCGTCGTCGACGATGCCGACTGGAACCTGACGGCACGCACGAGCGGCGAGACCGTTCGGTCGGTGCGCGCCCGTGACCTCATGCGCCAGCTCTCGCAGGCCACCTGGGAGTGCGCCGACCCGGGGATGCAGTTCGACACGACGATCAACCGGTGGCACACCGCGGCCAACACCGGCCGGATCAACGGATCCAACCCGTGCTCGGAGTACATGCACCTCGACAACTCGGCCTGCAACCTGGCATCGATCAACCTGCTGAAGTTTCTCGGGGACGACGACACGTTCGACACCGAGGGGTTCAAGCACGCGGTCGAGGTCGTGTTCACCGGGCAGGAGATCCTCGTGGGCCGGGCCGACTACCCGACCGAGCCCATCGGCGAGACCTCTCGCCGGTTCCGTCAGCTCGGCATCGGCTACGCCAACCTGGGAGCGACGCTGATGGCGCTCGGGCTTCCCTACGACAGCGAGGCGGGCCGGGCCTACGCCGCCGCCATCACGTCGCTGATGACCGGCCACGCCTACCTGACCTCGGCCAAGACGGCCTCACGAATGGGCCCCTTCGCCGGATTCGCCGAGAATCGCGAGCACATGCTCCGCGTCCTCGGGCAGCATCAGGCCGCAGCCGCCGACATCGACGAGGAACTCGTCCCTGCCGAGCTGATGAGCCAAGCCCGACGGTGCTGGGACGAGACCACCGATCTGGCCGAGACGGCGGGCGTGCGCAACAGCCAGGCGAGCGTGCTCGCACCCACCGGCACCATCGGCTTGATGATGGACTGCGACACGACCGGCGTCGAGCCCGACCTCGGGCTGTGCAAGGTCAAGACCCTGGTGGGCGGCGGGACGATGCAGATCGTCAACCAGACCGTGCCCCGCGCCCTGCGCAACCTCGGCTACGAGGACGCCCAGATCGCCGAGATCATCGGCTACATCGACGAGCACAAGACGATTCTCGGCGCCCCCCACCTGGCCGCCGACCACGTCGAGGTGTTCGCCTGCTCGATGGGCGACAACGTCATCCACTACTCGGGTCACGTGAAGATGATGGGCGCGGTGCAGCCCTTCATCTCGGGTGCCATCTCCAAGACGGTCAACATGCCCGAGGACGTGAGCGTCGAAGACGTCGAGGCGCTCCACATGGATGCCTGGAAGCTCGGCGTGAAGGCCGTCGCCATCTACCGCGACAACTGCAAGGTGGGCCAGCCGCTCGCCACGGCCAAGACCGACGCCGAGGAGGCCGAGATCGCCGCCGCGGCCGGCGGTGCCTCACCGGCCGAGGTGGTCGAGAAGATCGTCGAGAAGATCGTCGTCAAGGAGCCGACCCGCCAGAAGCTGCCCCGCAATCGCACGAGCCGGACCTTCGAGTTCCGGGTCGCCGACTGCAAGGGCTTCGTGACCGTCGGCCAATACGAGGACGGCCGCCCCGGCGAGATCTGGATGAACGTGTCGAAGCAGGGTTCGACCCTCGCCGGCATCATGGACGCGCTCGCCATCTCGGTGAGCTACGGCCTCCAGTTCGGGGTACCGCTGCGGGCGTACGTCGAGACCTTCACCAACCTGCGGTTCGAGCCGGCCGGTATGACCGACGATCCCGACATCCGCTTCGCCAGCAGCATCATCGACTACATCTTCCGCCGCCTCGCGGTCGACTACCTCAGCTTCGAGGAGCGAGCCGAACTCAACATCCTCACCATCGACGAGCGCAGCCAGCCCACGCTCCCCGGGGTCGAGGAGACCGTGGCCGAGAACCGTCAGGGCACCGAGATCCCGGCCGACCCTCCGAGCATCGAGTCCGCGACCACCCTCCTCGACCTGGCCGACGAGGCGTCGAAGGCTCCGGCTCCGCCGATTCCACAGCAGACCCGTGCGGTCGATGCGCCCATGTGCATGACCTGTGGCGTCCAGATGATGCGAGCCGGCAGCTGCCACGCCTGCCCCACCTGCGGCAGCACCAGCGGCTGCAGCTGACTCGACCTGCGACGTCCCTCGGGTTCCGGCCCGAGGGACGGCCGGGCCGGAACCCGCATCCAAGTCCGTAGGGTGAGGCGGTGAGTTCCGCGTTGCTGCCTACCGAGCCACTCCGAACGCTGTCGGACTACGTCGAGTCGGGCGGCCTCGACGGGATTCGTCAGGCGCGGACGATGACGGGCGACGGGGTGATCGCGCTCGTCGGCGAGGCCGGCGTACGCGGCCGCGGTGGGGCCGGGTTCCCTGCGGCGCGCAAGTGGGCCGGCGTCCTGGCCTCGATGGGCGACGACGACGAGTGCTTCGTCGTCGTCAATGCGGCCGAAGGCGAGCCGGGCACGTTCAAGGACCGGGCGCTGCTGCGGGTGAACCCGTACGCCGTCATCGAGGGTGCCCTGATCGCCGCCCATGCCGTCGGCGCCCGGCGGATCGTCGTGGCCACGAAGGCGTCGTACGCAGAGCAACTCGATCGGATCCGAGGCGCCCTCGCGGAACTCGACTCGGCGGGGTGGCTCGACGGGCTCGACGTCTTGGTCGTGCAGGGTCCCGATCACTACCTGTTCGGCGAGGAGACGGCGTTGCTCGAGGTGATCGAGGGTGACGATCCGCTCCCTCGTCAGATCCCGCCGTATCTCTATGGGTTGTACACCACCGGTCCCCAGCTGGGCTGGTCGGCAGGAATCGACGATTCGCCCGGCGGTCCCGCCACACCGAGTTCCAATCCAGCCGTCGTCAACAACGCCGAGACGCTGGCCCACGTGGCCCTCGTGTGCCGCCACGGCGCGGCGTGGTACCGGTCATCGGGCACCAGCGAGTCACCCGGGCCGACGATCGTCACGATCACCGGCGATGTGCGCCGCGCTGCAGTCGCCGAGGTGCCGCTCGGGCGACCCCTCGGCGAGCTGATCCTCGAGCTCGCGGGCGGCCCCCGGCCCGGTCGGTCGATCAAGGCCGTGCTGTCCGGCGTCTCCAACCCCGTCCTGCCGGCCTCCGCGCTGGGCGCCCCCGTGTCGTACGAGGGGCTCGCCGAGGCCGGTGGCGGTCTGGGTTCGGCCGGGTTCATCGTGTACGACGACTCACGCAACATGGTCGATGTCGCCTACCAGGTGTCGCGCTTCCTCCACATCGAGTCGTGTGGCCAGTGCAACTCCTGCAAGCTCGGCACCCACGACGTCACGGCGCAGCTCGAAGGACTCGTGCTCGGCACGTCGACGGCGGCCGACGTGGTCGCCCAGCTCCGGCGCTCGCTGGCCGGCGTGACCGATTCCGCCCGCTGCTACCTCCCGACCCAGGAACAGCGAGTGGTCGCCAGCCTGCTCGACGGGTTCCCGGATGACCTGGCCGAACGCCTCGCCGGGATTCCGGGCGATCCGGATGCCCCGCTCCCCAAGATCGTCGACATCGACGACGGGATCGCCGAACTCTCCGAGGGACCACCCCACAAGTACCCGGACTGGACGCTGCGCGACACGCCGGTCCGCCTCACCGGGCGCTGACTCCCCTCGACGCCGGACCCGTCAGACCGTGTCGGCGAGGCCCTCGTCGACCCAGTGGAGGTGCATCTTCTCGTGGCCGGCGTTGGCCATCAGGACGCCGCCGATGCTGCCGTCGCCCCACGGGGCGCCGGGAATGGTCTGGGTCAGCTGCTCGTCGTCGAGGGTGTCGATGAAGGCGAGCGTGGCGCTCCGGGCCACCGCGAGCCGATCCAACAGCTCGTCGACCGACCGCTCCGCAAGCCCACGGACGTGGCTCTCGTTGTCGTCGTGCACCTTCTTGATCACGTCGTCGGGCTCGGTGGCGCCGAAGTCGAGGGGCTTCTCGTGGCCCCCGACGGTCCGCTCGGCGATCTGCAGGAATGCCTCCTCGATCCGCAGCAGATGGGCCAGGTGGTCCTTCGGCGTCCACGGCTCGCCGTTCTCGGACTCGCTCTCGGTGCAGGGACGGCCGACGACCTCGGGGTCGAACCCCCGATAGCGCAGCTCGAGCTCGGCCCGTTCGGCAGCGAGGGTGGACAGGATCTTCGTGCGGTCGGCCATGGAACGAGACCCTAGGCGTGGTGCGGCTATTCGAACCGGGCGAGGCTGGTGTGCAGCGCGGGGCCGATCGTCAGGGCGTAGAGCACCGTCACGATGCCGACCTCGCCCCCGAGCAGCCAGCCGACTCCCACGTTGGTGACCTCCATCCCGATCCGGATGCGGGCGACGCTCCACCCCGTCCGTCCGCGCACGCCCAACATGAACAGCTCGATGGGCCCCTCGCCGGCTTCGCTCACGATGGTGCCGGTGATGCCCACGACCGTGGCAGTCGCGCCCAGGAACGCCATGATCATCTGGACGACGACCTGCTCGGGCGTCTCGAACACGTCGAGGGCCAGGTTCACCGACGTTCCGACCACCACGAGCGCCACCAACGTCCCGGCCGACGGCCGCCGACCCAGGAACGCAGCGAGCACGGTGAGGGTGGCACCGCAGGCGATGAGTGAGATCCCGACCGAGATGCCGAAGAAGCTGGCGACGCCGGTGGTCAGGACGTCGTAGGGCGCGACACCGAGATCGGCCTCGATCAGGGCAGCGACGCCGACGCCGAGCACCACGCCCGAGACCGCGTGGATGCCGAAGCGGACCGGCCAGGTCGAGCGAACGCTCACCCCACCACCGAACCGCGGCGCGGGCGGCGCTCAGTCAGCGGCGTGGGATTCGAGATCGGCCAGCGAGCACCACTCGAGGGTCAGGATGTGGGTGGCGGCCAGGCGAACTCGGGGCGCCTTGCCCGCCTCGAATGCCTCCTGCCAGCGCGGAGCACAGAGGCACCAGTGATCGCCGTTGCGGAGCCCGTCGAAGCCGAACTGGGGCATCGGGGTCGTCAGGTCGTTGCCCTGCGCTGCCGAGAACTCGAGGAATTCGTCGTCGACGATGGCACACACGGTGTGCACGCCGTCATCACCGGCACCCGTGTTGCAGCACCCGTCTCGATAGAAGCCGGTCATCGGATCGGTCGAGCACGACTCGAGTTCGCCGCCGCGCACGTTGGTGGCCATGGCCTTCAGTCTGACGTGATGTCAGAGTCGATGACGACAGCCCCACTGGCGCCACGTCTGTCCGTCACCGTCGAACAGCCACTTGGCATAGGTCGTGTTGGCCCGTGCGTCGTAGCGGCCGCTCTGCCAGCTGGTGCCGGTGACCGCTTCGAACCGAGGTGCGTGGCCGGTGCCGATCTGGAACAGGCCGTAGTAGCCGGCCGGGTTGGTGGCGCCGGGGTTGAGGCTCGACTCGCATCGGGCGATGACCAGCGCCGCGTCGGCGTGGGGTCCGAAGATCTCCCGGATGATCGATGCCGGGTCGCCCGAGGAGACCGGGGGAGGCGGCGGAGGCGGCGGTGCCGTCGTGGGCGGCGAGGTGACCGGCGGCGGGGCAGGGGCCGGCGCTGCCGTCGTGCTGGTCGGTTCTTCGGCAGCCTGGACCGCCTGGGCCGGCGCCTCGATCGCCACGGTCGTCGTGGTCGTCTCCTGCGTCGGGGCGACCTCGGTGGTCTCGGTCGTCTCGGTGGTCTCGGTCGTCTCGGTCGAGGTGGTGCTGGCCGGCGCCTCGGTCGTCGCGGTCATGGGCGCGGCACTGGTGGCGGCCGCGAGCGGTGCGATGGCACCGGTGGTGCTGATGTCGGCTCCGGCCTCGGTTCGGGTCGGCAGGGCCAGCAGCACGGCGGCCAGGAGGGACACGGCGAGAATCGCCAGCGTGGCCCGCCGACGGCCTGGCGTCATGGGAGGGGAGGTCAATTGGGGGGATTCCGACACGTTCGACACGAAACCGCAACACTAGTCCGTGCCCCAGGGCGATCAAACCCGTGGCGGGTCGCGACGGGTGGACCAATCGGCCGATCCGGTCCGTCCTGCGCCTGGTGCTCCTGGTCGCGCCGCGGCGGCCGCGTCGACCGCGCGGAAGAGCTCGGGAAACACCCGGGCCACCTTGGCGGTCAGGTAGTCGCCGTAGACGCCGTCGAGGCCAGGGACCGAGGCCTCCCAGCTCGGGTCGAAGAAGAACGGGAAGGAGAGGCGGCCCACGGCTGCGTCCCCGATCGGCGGACGCACCCGGTGCGGGGTCGAGTGGTAGCGCCGGCCGCTGATCCGTTCGAGCATGTCGCCGATGTTGCAGACGAAGGTTCCCGGGACCGGCGTCGCGTCGACCCACCCGCCCGGTGTGTGGACCTCGAGCCCACCCGTGGTGTCCTGGTGGAGCAGGGTGAGCAGGCCGTAGTCGGTGTGCTCACCGACCCCCCACCCGGCGTCGACGGATTCGACCATCGGGTAGTGGAAGATCCGGAACAACACGGTCGGGTCGGCCGTCAGGTGCTGACGAAAGTGGTCGGCGCCGAGGTCGAGGGCAAGCGCGACAGCTCGGAGCAGATCCTGACCCAGGCCCGTCATCTCGAGGAGGAATCGCCGCACGAGCCCCTCGAGCTCGGGAACCAGCGCCGGGTAGGCGTTGGGGCCATGAAGCGGGACGCCGGCCATGACGCGTGGGTCGTCGCGACCGAGCTCGGCGCCGAAGTACAAGCCCTCCTTGTGGTCGGGCTCGCCCGAGGTCAACTCGTCGCCGACGGCGAACCACCCTCGCCACGCGGCGCCGTTTCGGGCCATCTCGATCTGGCGCTTCTCCTGGTCGGGGAGGGCGAAGAAGCGGCGAGCGGCGCTCCCGAGGCCGTCGAGCAGCGTTTCGTCGACACCGTGTCCCCCGACGACGAAGAAGCCGACCTCGCGACAGGCAGCATCGATCTGTGCGGCGACGTCGGCGACGGCCGCCGCCTCGGCGCTCGGGTCACGGAGCGCGGCGACGTCGATCATGCGGAGTTGGTCCACCGCAGAACGGTAGATCAGCGTCCTCCGTAGAATCGTCGCCGCGATGACCACCGGCCTCCCGATCGAAGCCGTGATCGGTGATGTGCACCACGCGCTGGCCGAGTCCGGCGCAGCGGTGCTGGTGGCCAGCCCAGGCGCCGGGAAGACCACGGTCGTGCCGCTTCGGCTGCTCGACGCCGGGTGGCGAGGCGACGGCCGGCTCCTCGTGCTCGAACCGCGCCGGGTCGCGGCTCGCGCCGCGGCCCGCCGGATGGCCCACCTGCTGGGCGAGCCGGTGGGCAGGACCGTGGGGTACGTGACCCGTGACGACCGCAAGACATCGGCCGCCACCCGGATCGAGGTGGTCACCGACGGCATCCTCACCCGCCGGCTCCAGCACGACCCCGAGCTCACGGGCGTGGCGGCGGTGCTCTTCGACGAGTTCCACGAGCGCCGGGTGCAATCCGATCTCGGTCTCGCTCTGACTCTCGATGTCCGTCGATCTCTCCGACCCGATCTCCGACTGCTCGTCATGTCGGCCACGATCGACGCCGAGCGCGTGGCTGCGCTGGTGGGAGATGACGGACCGTCGCCGATCATCGAGAGTGCCGGTCGCATGCACGACGTCGAGATCCGGTGGCGTCCGACCGACCTGGCGCTCGGACGGCGTCGTGGCCGTGCGCTGGCTGCCCCCATGGCCGCGGCCGTGACCGAGGGTCTCGCGGCCTCCGACGGCGACCTGTTGGGCTTCCTTCCCGGTCTGGCGGAGCTGCGGGCCACCGCCGATGCGCTCGGGCCGGTCGTCGGGAGCGACGTCGACGTTCGCATCCTGCACGGCTCGCTCCCACCCGCCGAACAGGACGCTGCGATCTCCCCCTCCGTCCCCGGGCGTCGCAAGGTGGTGCTCTCGACCGACGTGGCCGAGACGAGCCTCACCGTCGAGGGGGTGACGGCCATCGTCGACGCCGGGATGCAGCGGCGGCCCGCGTTCGACGCCCGGGCCGGCCTCACCCGGCTGGTGACCGTGGCCGCGTCGCGAGCGTCGGCGACCCAACGCGCCGGGCGTGCGGGCCGGCTGAGGCCCGGTGTGGCCCTTCGGCTCTGGTCCGAGGCCGAGCACGCGCTCCGGCAGGCCCACACCGCCCCCGAGATCCGACAGATCGGGGCGGAGGGACTGGTGCTCGAAGTCCTGTCGTGGGGCGCAGCGATCGACGAGCTCGCGCTCCTCGATCCTCCGGCAGAAGCGACCGGCCGGGAGGCGATGACCCTGCTGCGTTCGCTCGGCGCGGTCGACCAGGATGGGCGCCTGACGCCCCTCGGGCGCGAGATGTCGCGCCTGCCGCTCCAGCCCCGCACCGCTGCGGTCGTGCTCGCGGCGGATCGGGAGTCGACGCCTCGCGCCGCACGGATCGCGACGCTCCTCGAAGAAGGCGACGTCCTCCGTGGGCGCCCGGGTTCGGTGGACGCCGACGTCGACCTGCGTCTTGCTCTTCTGGCCGACCGCCGGCGTCGCCACCCCGATGCGTCGGTGCGCCTCCTCGAACAGGTGGCTCGTCGCTCGCGTGAGCTCGAGCGCCGTCTCCCGGCCGATCGCAACGAGGGCACGGGCTCGTCGACGGCGGTGCTCCTGGCTGCCGGCTACCCCGATCGGATCGCTCAGCGCAGGCCCGGCCAACGGGGCCGCTTCCTGCTCCGTAACGGTGCCGGCGCGAGCGTCGCGGAGCACGACCCGCTGGCCGACGCCGACTATGTCGTGGTTGCCGACCTCGACGGGGCCGACGGCGACGCCCGGATCCGGCTGGCCGCAGGACTCGCCGAGGACGACGTGCTCGACGTGGCAGGTGCCGATGTCGAGATCGACGAGTCGATGATCTGGGACCTTCGTCGCAACGACCTGTTCGTGCGGACCGAACGGCGGTTGGGAGCCATCACCCTGTCGTCGTCGGACCGCCGACCGGAGCCCGGACCGGCGGCGTTCGCCGCCCTCGAAGACGCCATCGGCGAACACGGGATCGAGTTGCTGAAGCCTTCGGAGCGGGCCCGGAACCTGCAGGACCGGCTGATGTTCCTGCATCGCCACGTTGGTGGCGAGTGGCCCGACGTCGGTGATGACGCGCTCGTGGCCGCCCGCTCGAGTTGGTTGCCGCTCGTCGGCGACCGTGCGACTCGGCGGCGCGACCTCGAGCAGATCGACCTGACCATCGTGCTGCGCAGCCTGCTCGCGCCGCAGCACCACGGCCCGCTCGATCGGTTGGCTCCTGAAGCGATCAGGCTTCCCGGCGGGCGACGAGCGCCGATCGTCTACGACGCAGAGCAGGGGCCGCGGGTCCGGGCCCGGGTGCAGGAGGTGTTCGGCCTGCGCGACACTCCCACCGTCGCCGATGGGCAGGTGCCGGTGCTGTTCGACCTGCGGTCACCGGCCGATCGGACGCTCCAACTGACCAGCGATCTCGCCGGTTTCTGGGACGGGTCCTGGCTGGAGGTCCGCAAGGAGATGGCGGGCCGCTACCCGAAGCACTCCTGGCCGGTGGACCCGACGCGACAAACCGGCACCTGACCGCCCCATCGGGGCGGTCCGGTACCGGTTCGGCGAAGAGCTCGTGCTGTGCTGGTGCTACTTGTTGACGGCGTCCTTGAAGGACTTGCCGACCTTGACCTTCGGCACGGTGGCCGCGGCGATCTGGATCTCGGCACCCGTCTGCGGATTCCGCCCCGTCCGAGCGGCGCGTTGCGCTTGCTCGAACGTGAGGAATCCAGGCAGCTGGACCTTCGTGCCACTGGCAACCGACGACACGACGGTTGACTCAAAGGCACTCAGGACCTCATTCACCGTCGACTGGGACTGGCCCGTCGATTCGGCGATGCTGGACACGAGTTCGGACTTGTTCATGGTGGGGAAACCTCCCGGTTCAGGGTCGGCAACGACGCTACAGGTGCGTTTCGGCCATTTCGCGGACCCTCGACACAGGCATCGCTACCCTCACCCCACTGTGCCCTCGCCACCCACCCACCCACTCGCGGACACGGGATGGGATGCGCGGGTGGCCCGCCTCGTCGAGGGGTTCGGTGAGCCGGGCCGGGTCGTGCGGGTCGAGTACGGCGCGGTCGTGGTTCGCACCGCGGCGGGCGAACGGGTCGCCGACTGGACGGCCAGGCAGTCGCGTGACGGAGGGATCGACTCCTCACCCGCGGTCGGCGACTGGGTCGACATCGCCCCGACCGACGATGGTGACGGGTCCATGGTGGTGGGCGTGGCCGACCGCTGGTCGAGCCTCGTGCGCCACGACCCCGCCGACGACCACGTGGAGCAGGTCCTCGCGGCCAACGTCGACGTGATCTTCGTGGTGGCCGCGGTCGACCGCCCGCTCAACGTTCGTCGCCTCGATCGCATGCTGGCGCTGGCCTGGGGGAGCGGGGCCCGGCCGGTGCTGGTCCTGACCAAGACCGACCTGGCCGGGGAGACGCAGTCGGAGGTGGCGGCGCAGGTGGCCGGCCGGGCCGACTGGCTCGAGGCCAACGGCCTCACCGGCGACGGCATCGAGGCCCTCCGAACCCAGCTCGGCACGGGGACCGCGGTGTTCCTCGGTCCCTCCGGGGTCGGGAAGTCCACCCTGGTGAACGCCCTGTCGGGCTCCGAGGTGATGGAGACCGCCGACGTCCGCGATCGTGACGGCAAGGGACGGCACACCACGACGACCCGTGAGTTGTGGCCGGTGCCGGGCGGGGGTGTCGTGATCGACACCCCGGGAATCCGTGGCGTTCAGCTGTGGGACCCGCACCACGGCGTCGACGCCCACTTCGCCGATCTCGCCGAGCTGGCCGACCGCTGCCGCTTCGGCGACTGCGCCCATCGAGGCGAGCCGGGTTGTGCGGTCGCCGCGGCCGTCGACGACGAGTCGGTCACCACGGACCGGGTCGATCGCTGGCTCGCCCTGCGGGCCGAGGCCGACGAGTGGGCCGAGCGCCAGGTCCAGCACGACCGCTCCGAACGGCGCGGTGGAGGCCGACGGAGCAGGAGCTGAGACGTCCGCACGTGGGTGACGGCCCCGGCGGCTGCGGAACGGACGTGTGCGTGGAGATCGCCGAACAACTTCGTCTCTCGGTGTGCGGATGCCGGTCGCGATCGGATAGGACGAAGGGACATGGCGCTCATCGACCTCGACGGAACCCAACTCAACGTGATCGATCGGGGATCCGGCGAGGCGGTGCTGTTGCTCCATGCCTTCCCGTTCAGCTCCGCCATGTGGAGCTACCAGGTCGAGGCGCTCGAGCCGACCTACCGCGTGATCGCCCCCGACCTGCCCGGGTTCGGCGAGTCGCCGCCCATGGCCGACCCCGCAGCGGCCTCGCTCACCGGGTGGGCCGACCTCCTGGCGCGGCTCGTCATCGAGCTCGATCTGTCCCGGGTCCACGTCGTCGGGCTGTCGATGGGCGGATATCTGGCCATGGAGTTCTTGCGCAGCCATGCCGACCTGGCGGGGTCGGTGGTGCTGGCCGACACCCGTCCCACCTCCGACGACTCCGAGGTGTGGCAGCGCCGCACCGACGAGCAGGAGCAGATTCGTGCCGGCGATCCGCTCGAGAACCTGGCCAAGCCGTTGTCCGAGCGGCTGCTCTCGCCGGCCTCGCTGGCGCGGCCCGAACTGGTCGACTACGTCCGGCAGCTGATGGTGGCCAACCACCCCGCTGGGTGGATCGCCGCGCTCGAGGCGATGAAGAACCGTTCCGATTCCCTCGGCACCCTCAAGGCGCTCGACGTTCCGACCCTCGTCATCGTCGGTGAGCGTGATCGGGTGACCCCGCTGGTGGAGGCCCACCTGATCCAGTCGTTGGTCACCGATGCCGAGTTGGTCGAGATCCCCGACGCCGGCCACCTCCCGGCCCTCGAGAACCCCGATCTGTTCGATCAGGTCCTGATCGAGTTCCTCGGTCGGATCATCGCCCGCGACGACTCCGGTACCAGCTGATCAGCGAGTTCGTGCTGCTGTCGTGGAGGTCGACACCCGCGCCATCGACCGCGGGGTCGCCGTCGGCGGCGAGCTCCTGCGCGATGGTCGTCGCCAGCTCCTTGCCCAACTCGACGCCCCACTGATCGAAGCTGTTGATCCCCCAGATCGTTCCCTGGACGAAGACCTTGTGTTCGTAGAGCGCGATGAGCTGGCCCAGCACCGAGGGAGTCAGCTGCTCGGCGAGGATCGTGGTGCTCGGCCGGTTGCCCGAGAACGTGCGGTGGGCCACGAGCGCGGGCTCGACGCCCGCTTCGCTCACCTCGTGCGCGGTCCGACCGAAGGCCAGGGCCTCGGACTGGGCGAACAGGTTGGCCATCAGCAGATCGTGCTGTCCGGCATCACCCATCGACGGTTGTGCGAACCCGATGAAGTCACAGGGCACCACGGTCGTGCCCTGGTGGAGCAGCTGGTAGAACGCGTGTTGCCCGTTGGTGCCCGGCTCGCCCCACACGATCGGACCCGTGTCGGCCAGCACCGGTGACCCGTCGAGCCGGACCGACTTGCCGTTGCTCTCCATGTCGAGCTGTTGGAGGTAGGCCGCGAAACGGCTCAGCGAGTCTCGGTACGGCAGGACGGCGAGGGTGGCCAGCTCGAAGAAGTTCCGGTACCAGACGCCGAGGAGCGCCATGATCACCGGGGCGTTGCGGTTCAGGTCGGCGGTCCGGAAGTGCTCGTCCATGACGTGGAAACCACCGAGGAACTCGTCGAAGGCATCGGTTCCGATGGCGAGCATCACCGAGAGGCCGACGGCGCTGTCGACGCTGTACCGCCCGCCCACCCAGTCCCAGAATCCGAACATGTCGTCGGCGTCGATCCCGAACCGGGTCACCGCTTCGGCATTGGTGGACACCGCGACGAAGTGTGAACCCACCGCAGCGTCGCCGAGTGCGTCGGTGACCCACTGTCGAGCCGCTTCGGCGTTGGTGATCGTCTCGATGGTGGAGAAGCTCTTGGAGCAGACGACGAAGAGGGTCTCGGCCGGGTCGAGACCCTCGAGGGCGTGTGCCAGGTCGTCGCCATCCACGTTCGACACGAACTTCGAGGTGACCTCGGCGGGGACCAGGTGGCGAAGCGCCTCGGTGACCATGGCCGGCCCGAGGTCCGAGCCGCCGATGCCGAGGTTCACGAAGGTGGTGAGCTTCGCTCCGGTGTGACCCGTTCGCTCACCCGCGCGGATCTGCCGGACGAAGGTCCGCATCCGTTCGAGGACGTCGTGCACGTCGGCCACCACGTCGACGCCGTCGACCTCGACGCGGTCGGCAGACGGCCGACGCAGCGCCGTGTGCAGCACCGCTCGGTCTTCGGTCGTGTTGAGGCGACTCCCACCGAACATACGACGGATGCGATCGGCGAGCCCCACATCTTCGGCCAGGGTGACCAGGAGGTGGAGGGTCTCGTCGGTGACCCGATGCTTGGAGTAGTCGACGTGGAGGTCACCGGCCTGCACGCTGAGGCGCTCGCCGCGCCCTGAGTCGGCTTCGAACAACTCACGGAGGTGGGCCGGCTCGATACGGCGCTGGTGCTCGGTGAGGTCCCACCACACCTCGAGCTCGTCGAGGTTCACCATCGATGCACCCCAGCCATCGAACCCTGCGACGTCGTTCACGGCACCACGGTAGGTCAGGCAGCGGAGCGCGTGGCGCCGAGCCAGGAGCGGTGGAGGCCGGCGTAGACCCCGCCGGCCTCGACCAGCTCGACGTGCGAGCCCTGCTCGACCAGGCGGCCGGCGTCGAAGACCAGCACCAGATCGGCGGCCTCGGCGGTGGACAGCCGGTGGGCGACGCTCACCACGGTCCGCCCCGTCGACAGCCGTTCGAGGGCGGCTGCCAGCTCCTGTTCGGTCTCGGGGTCGACGGCCGAGGTCGCCTCGTCGAGGATCAGGAGGCCGGGGTTCCCGAGCTGGGCGCGGGCGAGGGCCACGAGCTGACGCTCGCCGACCGACAACGACCCGCCTCGCTCGCCCACGTGGGTCTCGATGCCCTCGGGGAGACGATCGAGCCACCGGCGGAGCCCGAGTTCGTCGAACGCGGCGTCGATGTCGGCGTCGATGGCGCCGGACCGGCCGAAGCGGACGTTCTCGCGGATCGAGGTGTTGAACAGGAACCCGTCCTGCGGGACCATCCGGATGCCGGCGTGTCGAGCGTCGGCGCTCACGTCGGCGAGGTCGACGCCTCCGATCCGGATCGAGCCGCTCGTCGGATCGTGGAGCCGGCAGAGGAGCTTCGCGAAGGTGGTCTTGCCCGAGCCGGTTTCTCCGACGACCGCCACCGACGTTCCCGCCGGGATGGTCAGCTCGACGTCGGCGAGCACCGGGCCTCCGGTCCGGTAGCGAAACCCGATTCCGGCGGCATGGATCCCGAGGGGCCCCGCAGGCAGGGCGAGTCCCGGCACGGGATCCACGACGTCGATCGGGATGTCGGTGACGTCGAGCACCTTGCGCCAGCCCGCGATCGCCGTCTGTGTCTGGTCGAGGATCTCGCTCAGTTCGCCGACCGGCGCGAGCAACAGGTTGACGAGAAAGGCGAACGCAATCAGCTCGCCGGCTTCGAGACCCCAGCCGGGTCCGAACGTGGCGCCGACCACCACCACCCCCGCCAGGGCGACCGAGCCGAACAGGTCGCCGAGGGGGAACATCACGGCGAAAAACCGAGCGGCCTTCATGTAGGCCCCGTACTGAGCATCGATCGATGCAGCCAGGCGGGCCCGGGCCCGGGCCTGGGCGCCGTACGCGCGCACCACCGCTGCGCCGGTGACCGCCTCGGACACCTCGGACATGGTGGTCCCGACGGTCGTTCGCACCAAGTCGTACGCAGCCAACTGGCGGATCTGGAGGTAGCGGAGGATGGGGACGAGCGGGACGAACACCACGAGGACGAGCAGCGTCAGCTGCGAGCTGTACAGCAGCATCACCCCGACGGTTCCGAAGATGAGCGCACTGTTGACGATCCAGGAGACCGCGCCCCACTGCGTGAACTGCGCCAACGTCTCGATGTCGCTCGTGACCCTCGCCACCAACTCGCCGCGGCGGTTCTCGGTGTGTTCGGCCATCGAGAGCCGGTGGATGTGAGCGAAGGTCCGGGTCCGCAGTCCGAACAGCGCGTTCTCGGCGGCGCGGATCAGCCGGAGGTAGGTCGCACGACTGATGAGGAAGAGCACCACGACCACGATGGCGGTGGCGCCACAGGTGGCGGCCACGAATCCGGGCCGGAAGCCCTGGTCGCCGAGCAGCCCCTGGTCGAGGATGACTTGGATCACCACGGGGATCGCGAGCTTCCCGCCAGCGGTCGCGATGGCCATCAGCACCGTGAACACCAGTCCGGTCTTGAGCTCCGGGGTGGCGGCGAGGCCTCGTCGGAGCAGGGCGATCGCACCGACGGCTCGTTCGGTGGCGTGCTCTCCCGCCTCGGGGTGGAGCTCGGGATCGTGGAGCGGGTCGCGCTCGGTCACGCCGTTCCCTCCTCGTAGGCGCGGACCAGTGCCTCGTAGCCCGGATTGGCGAGGAGTTCGTCGTGGGTGCCGGCCGCAGCGACCCGCCCGGCGTCCAGGTAGAGCACGCGGTCGGCGAGCCGGATGGTGGCGAGACGATGGGCCACGATCAGGGTGGTGGCAGCCAGCTCGGAACCGAGGCCCTGCAGGATGCGGGCCTCGACCGTGGGATCGATGGCCGATGTCGCGTCGTCGAGCAGCAGGACCCGCGGTTCTCGCACCAGGGCACGAGCCAGCGCGATGCGTTGGCGCTGACCGCCGGACAGCGTGACCCCGCGTTCGCCGACGATCTGTTCGAGTCCGGCATCGAGCCCCTCGACGACGGACCTCGCCTGGGCGACCTCGAGGGCGGTGGCAAGGCGGTCGGGTGCGACGAGCCGGCCCATGGTCACGTTCTCACGAATGGTGTCGGCGAACAGGAAGCTCTCCTGGAACACGATCGCCACCCGGTCGCGAAGCTGCGCTGCGTCGACTTCCTCGAGCGGGACACCGCTCAGGAGGATCGATCCGCCCGTCGGAGCGACGAGCCGGGCCACGAGATTGCAGAGGGTGGTCTTGCCGGCGCCGGTCGACCCGACGAGGGCCACGATCTCTCCGGGCGCGACCTCGAAGTCGACCCCACGGAGCACCTCTTCTCCTCCGAACCCGAACCGGAGGTCCTCGACCTTCAGCGACACCGGAGCGTCGGCCAGAACCGATGACGGCGCGGGAGTCGCTGCCGCTGCGTTGATCGCCGCATCGGAGGTCGGGTCGTCGAGCACCTCCTGGAGCCGGTCGTAGGCCACCACCGATCGGGGAAGCTCCTCGAGGAGGAAGCCGACCACGCGCGATCGGGAACGCGAGGATGCCGAACAGGGCCATCGCCTGCACCACCTCACCCGTGGTGATGGCTCCTTCGGACACCTGCCAGGCGCCGATGGCCAGCACGGCGAGGGTGCCCAGTGTCGGGAGTGCGTCGATGGCCGGCTCGAAGGCGGCCCGAAGCCGGCCGACACGGAGTCGTTCGGTCCGCAGGACGTCGGCCTCGGCTTCGATGCGTTCCTGCTCGGAGTCCTGGAGCCCGAGCGTCTTGACGACGACCGCTCCCTCGAACGACTCGTGGGCGACCGACGACACGGCTCCGACCGCGGCCTGGGCTGCGGCGGCCGGCGCCTCGACCCGTCGGGTGTATGCACGATTCATGAGGGTGAGGGTCGGGAACAGGGCGACGGCGAGCACGGTGAGGTAGGGGTCGACCAGCGCAAGGTTGATCGTGGCGAAGACGATGATCACGATCACGCCGAGCGAGAACGGGAGGGGCTGCAAGGCGAAGGCCGCACGCTCGGCATCGGCGTCGGCATGGGCGAGGAGTCGACCCGCTGGGCGGTCGAGAAAGAACCGCAGCGGTTCGGCCACGTAGCGATCGGCGAGCGCGTCGAACCAGGTCACCTGCATCTGCCGGGTCGTCATCGCCCCCCAATAACGGCGGAGCACGACCCCGAGCGAGCGCAACAACGCGGCCACCAGGATCGCCGCGGCGGCGATGGCCAAGGTCCGACCCTCGACCCCGGTGTCGAAGGCCGGAATCAGGACGTCGTCGGTGACTCGACCGAGCACGATCGTTCCGCCGACCGCAGCGATCGAGAAGATCGTCGCTCCGAGGATCGAGATGACGAACGGGCGCGGGTGGGTGCGGACCGACAGCCAGAGCAGCGCAACGCCGCGTTGGAGGACGGTCCGGCGGGTCACGTCCCTGCGAGTTTGGCGATGATGGGAGCGACGGCGTCCATGGCGTCGGCCTGGACGCACAGGTACGAGACGTCCCAGCGATCGCGGCCGGCGAGGAGGTCGTCGCAGATCTGGTCGACGCTCCCGAACCAGGCGTGCGGGTACTCGATCGCGTCCTCGGGCTCGATGCCGAACAGCGGTGCCATGTTGGCCGCGGTCTCCTCGCGCTGGTCGTTGACGATCACCGCGAACACCAGCATGTTCAGCTCGAGGTCGGCGTAGCGGTCGCCGGCGGCGGTCTTGACCCACTGGGACTTCTGGTCGGTCTGGGCGGCTGCTCCGTTTCGGGCCGCGTCGCCGTCGACGTTGCCCGAGCGGATGGCGGGGTTGATGCCGACGATGTCGGCCTCGCGTGCAGCGATCGACAGGACCCGCTTGCCGCCGCCGCCGATGAGGAGAGGCGGGTGGGGTTTCTGGACCGGCTTGGGGAGCGCGTCGAGACCGGCGATCGTGTAGTGCTCACCGTCGAAGTCGAAGGCTCCGTCGGCGAAGAGTCCCTTGAAGACCGCGATGCCCTCGGCCATGCGGTCGATACGGACTCCGGCGCGGTCGTGTGGGATGCCCGACTGCTCGTAGTCGGTGTTCATCCAGCCGGCACCGAGCCCGAACTCGACCCGCCCTCCCGAGAGGACGTCGATGGTGGCCATCTCCTTCGCCAGCACGACCGGGTGCTTGTAGTCGTTGTCGAACACCAGGGCGCCCACTCGGAGGTCGGTGGTGGCGTCGGCGGCGGCCATCATGGCGGGCACGGGCGCGAGCTGGTCGCCGAAGTGGTCGGGTAGGAACAGGCTCGAGAACCCGAGGTCCTCGGCCTTTCGTGCGACCTCGGCCCAATCCGTGCCGCTCTGGGCGGTTGCGCACTGGACACCGAACCGGAACTTGCGATCGTGAGCCACCAGATCTCCTCGTGAGGTCGGAAACGCCCGAACCTAGGCGACCGGGGCGACTGGGGATGGCTCCGGACTGCCGGTACGCTGATCGATCCGTGCCTCGGTTCATCAGTCTCCCGTTCAGGATGCTCCTCATCCTCGCCACTGCGGTCGCCCTGACTGCGGGCACCATCGTCGCCCTCGCACCGCAGGCGACCGAGGTCTTCACGGCCAGCAACTCCGAGGCCACCGACATCACCCTCGACTCGTTGTGCCAGCGCAGCTACATCCGTTCAGCGAACGGCACGCTGCTGGCGACGTTGCACGGCGAGGAGAACCGCGAACCGGTCACGCTCGACGAGGTCCCGCAGTCGGTGGTCGACGCGATCCTCGCCGTCGAGGACCAGGACTTCTACAGCCACAACGGCATCAACCTCCGGGCGACGCTGCGGGCTCTGCTCGAGAACGTCGACGAGGGAGAGGTCAGCCAGGGTGGCTCGACCATCACCCAGCAGCTGGTGAAGCTCAATCTGGTCGGCGACAAGCAGGACCTCGACCGCAAGACGCGTGAGGCGTTCCTCGCAACTCGGCTCGAAGAGCAGATGAGCAAGGACGAGATCCTCGAGCGCTACCTCAACACCGTGTACTTCGGCAGCGGCACCTACGGCGTCCAGGCCGCGGCCGAGTACTTCTTCGGCATCGACGTGGCCGAGATGGATGCCGGACACGGTGCCCTCCTCGCCGCCGTGATCCGCAACCCGCGGGACTACAACCCGTTCCAGTATCCCGAGGTCGCCACCGAGCGTCGCGACATCGCGCTGCGGCAGATGCTCGAGCTGGGGAAGATCTCCGAGCCCGACTTGCTGTACTTCCAGACACGGCCGGTCCCCGACCAACCCACCGAAGTGATCACCCCGCCCGACGACTACTTCCTCGAGGAGGTCAAGCAGGAGCTGCTCAACGACACGCGGCTCGGCGAGACCTACTCGGACCGGTTCAACACGGTGTTCTGTGGTGGCCTCGACGTCGTGTCGACCGTCGACCTCGAGGCCCAGTTCGAGGCGGTGGCGGCCCGCAACTCGATCATCGCTCCGTTCGAGGACCCCAACGTGCCTGGCACCTTCCCGCTGCCGGCCGCGCCGGATGGGTCTCCGCAGTTCGGCACGGTGGCCATCACCTCGGTCGAGCCCTCGACCGGCGCCGTACGGGCGATGCTCGGCGGGCCCGGGTTCGAGCAGTACAAGTACAACCTGGCCACCCAGGGCTCTCGCCAGCCGGGAAGTTCGTTCAAGCCGTTCGTCCTGCTGTCGTTGCTCGATCAGGGCTACTCGCCCTCGGACACCGTGAGCGGCGCCGGGCCCTGCACGTTCAACATCCCTGGTGTCCGCGAGCCCTACAAGGTCGAGAACTTCGGCAACTCACGCGGCTCGGTCGGCACCCTCACGAGCCAGACGCTGAAGTCGTCGAACTGTGCGTACGTGCGCCTCGGCCAGGTGGCGGGCCTCGACAACGTGATGGACCTCGCCCGTGAGATGGGCATCACGACCCCGCTCGACCCCACCATCTTCTCTGCGCCGCTCGGGTCGCTCGAGGCCAAGCCGATCGACATGGCGGCCGCCTACTCGGTGATCTTCAACGACGGTGTCCGCAATCCGGCCTACGTGATCGAGTCGGTCACCGCGGCCGACGGTTCGGTCATCTTCGAGCACCAGCCCAATCCGATCCAGGTCGTGTCGCTCGATGCGGCCTTGCACGCACAGAACATCCTCAAGCAGAACGTGCAGAGCGGCACCGGCACCCGAGCCCGAATCCCCGGCTGGGACGTCGGCGGCAAGACCGGGACGGCCCAGGACTCCGCCGATGCCTGGTTCGTCGGGGGCACCAAGGAGCTGGCCACGGCGGTCTGGATGGGCTCGCCCCAGGGCCGGGTGGCGCTCCGTGGCGTCGGTGGCATCACCGTGACCGGTGGCTCCTGGCCGGCCCGCATCTGGGGCGACTACATGGGCCGCTACCACGAGAACCGGACCCCGGTCCCCTTCGCCTCGCCACCGAAGGCCGACCGGGGCGAGTTCCTGAAGCTCGATCCCGAGATCGACAAGTCGGGGTCTCGGCCGCCCGTCGTCCGCTCGTCTGGCTCGACCCGCTCGACCTCGCGCACGACGCCGACAACCGGAGCGACTCCCACCACAGAGGCCCCGGCGCCCGAGCCCGATCCGCCACCGGACTCCGGAGACTGATGAACCCCTGGGAACAGTTCCTCGAGGTCCAGCGCCACGACACCGCGCTCGATCAACTCGAACACCGGAGGGCCTCGACTCCCGAGCGGGCCGAGCTGGCCTCACTTCCCGACGAGTACGCCTCGGTGGATGCGCAGGTGGCCGAGGCCGAAGAGATCCGCCACGGTCTCACCCGCGATCAGCGTCGTCTCGAGGACGAGATCGGCTCGCTCAAGGAGCGGCGGGATCAGGCGACGGCCAAGCTGTACGACGGGTCGGTCACGGCGCCCAAGGAACTCTCCGCCCTCCAGGACGACATCGCCTCCATCGATCGCCGGATCTCGACCCTCGAGGATCAGATCCTGGAGATCATGGAACAGGCCGAACCCGTCGATGCCGACCTGGAGCGGTTGGCGGCCGAGCGCGCCGTGCTCGACGAACGCAGCCAGGCGCTCCAGGCGCGGATCGCCGAGGTCGAGGCCGACATCGACGCCGATGTCGAGGCGATCGGGGTCGAGCGAGCCGTCTCGGTCGAGGGCATTCCGGCCGACCTGGTGTCGCGCTACGACACGGCGCGGTCCCAACTCGGCGGAGTGGCCGTCGCTCGGCTGGTGCGAGGCGTCTGCGACGGGTGTCACCTCACCCTGCCGGCTGTCGAGGTCGATCGGATCAAGCATCTCCCGATCGACGAGCCGGTCAACTGCGAGGAGTGCGGCCGCTTCCTGGTTCGCTGAGACCGTGTTCTTCTGGTTCATCGGGCTGAGCCTGGTCATCGTCGCCGTGGTGTTCTCGTCGCCGGCGCTCGACCACCGGGTGGTGATCGTCGCCTCGCTCGTCCCGCTCGTCGAGGTGGCGATCGGCGAGCCTCGCATCCTGCACTCGCTGGCTGCACCGGTCGTTGCGCTGGTGATCGTGATGCTCGCGACCCGGGGCCGACGGTTGCGGCGCCGCTGGCTGCTCGGGATCCCGATCGGGTTGTTCATGCATCTGTTGCTCGACGGGATCTGGACCGACACGGCGGCGTTCTGGTGGCCCGTGTCCGGGTTCGAGTTCTCCGACTCCACGATCCCCGAGGTGGCCCGTGGCGGCTTCAACGTCGTGCTCGAGGCCGCCGGCATCGGCGCGTTGCTGTGGGCACAACGGGCCTTCGGGCTCCAGGCCCCCGCGGCCCGGCGGGCCTTCGTCCGGACCGGGCGCCTGCCGCGCGACCCCGGCGGGAGCGGCACGTGTTGATCCTGGTCCGACACGGCCGTTCGGCTCACAATCGTGCCGGTCAGCTGTCCGGCCGCGGTGATGTGGCGCTCGACCCGACCGGCGAGGCGCAGGCTCGGTCAGCGGGCGCGGCCCTCCGCGGCCTCTCCATCGTCCGAGTGGTCGCGAGTCCACTCGAGCGGGCGCAACGAACGGCTGAGCTCCTCGGCATCGACGGTGTCGACATCGAGACCGATCCGGCCTGGATCGAGCTCGACTACGGCGAGTGGGAGGGTCGCGACATCGGTGAGGTGACGGCGTCGCAGTGGGAGCACTGGCAGCAGAACCTCGACTTCGCGCCGCCGGGGGGCGAGTCGATCGCCGCCCTCGGGCGGCGGGTTCGTGAGGCATGCGACGACGTGCGCTCCGACGCCCGGTCGGGTCATGTCGTGGTGGTCAGCCACGTGTCGCCGATCAAGGCGGCGATGGCGTGGGCGCTCGGCGTCGGCGACGAGACGAGCTGGCGCTCGCAGCTCTCGCCGGCATCGATCAGTCGCATCGCCGTTCGGGGCGATGGTCGGACGTCGTTGACCTCATGGAACGAGGTCGGTCACCTCGACCCCTGAGGTCGGTTCAGCCCGCGACCAGCCCGTCGTCGACCGACACGATCGAGCCGTGCATGTGCCTGGCATCGTCGGATGCCAGGAAGGCGATCACCCCTGCGATGTCCTCGGGGAGGGCGCGACCACGCTTGGACATGACACCCGCCAGCAGGTCGAAGTCGATGTCGTCGGGCATCGGGATCTGGGCGGTCATGGGTGTCTTCACGCCGCCGGGAGCCACGGCGTTCACGCGCAGCGGCGTCTTCTCGTACTCGATGGCCAGCGCCCGGGTGAGCTGCACGATCGCCCCCTTCGAGGCGCAGTACGCCACGGTGTAGGCCGCGCCCATGAGGCCGGCGTTCGAGGCGACGTTGATGATGGTGCCGGGTCGCTCGATCAGGTGGGGAATCGCGGCCTGGCACAGGAACATCGGACCCTTGGCGTTGACCGCCATCATCAGCTCGATCTCCTGTTCGGTCGCCTCGGTGAAGTGCTGGATCCGGGTGACGCCGGCGATGTTCGCCAGGACGTCGAGTCCGCCATGATCGGCGACCACGGCCTCGACGAGGTCGAAACAGGACTGCCGGTCGGTGATGTCGACCGATCGGCCGTCGAAGACTCCACCGGCATCACCGATCATCGCCGCGGTCTCCGCGAGCCCGTCGGCGTTGACGTCGACCCCCACCACCGTGGCCCCCTCGGACGCGAAACGCGCGGAGGTCGCTCGACCGATCCCCGATGCGGCACCGGTGAGCACCGCGACGTTCCCCTCGAATCGTGGCATCGACTTCAGCCCACCGAGACGAGGTCGACGACGAACACGAGGGTCTCGTTGGGCCCGATGACTCCGCCGGCACCCTGGGCGCCGTAGCCGAGTGCGGGGGGAATGGTGAGCTGGCGACGGCCGCCGACCTTCATCCCGGCGACGCCCTGGTCCCAGCCGGCGATGACCTGGCCACCGCCCAGCTTGAAGGAGAACGTGTCGTTGCGGTCCCAGCTGGCGTCGAACTGCTCCTTGGTCGACCACGCCTTGCCGACGTAGTGGACGGTCACCTTGTGGCCCGGCGTGGCCTCGGGGCCGTCGCCCACCTCGAGGTCGGTGATGCCGAGGGCCTTGCCGGTGGGTGGGCCGTCGGGAATGGTCACGTCGGGCTTGGTTCGATCCATGGCGTGCGAAGCTAACCGGCCGAACGGTCGGGAGTCACGATGACGCCGTTGCGATGGTGCTCCTGCTTGACGAGATACATGTCGGCGTCGGCCGCCTGCCATGCGCCGACGAGGCCCACGGCCGGGTTCCGATTGGCCAGCCCGACCGACGCCGGGATCTGCTCGGCAGCGAACGCCGTGGTCACGCGGTAGAGCAGGCGTTCGCCGCCGGCGAAGTCGGTTTCGGCCATCAGCACGCCGAACTCGTCGCCGCCGAGGCGGGCCACGGTGTCCACGTCGCGGCCGAGGCTCTGCAGGATCTCGACCGATCGGATGATGAGTGCGTCGCCTGCGGCGTGCCCGTAGGTGTCGTTGCACTCCTTCAGCCCATCGAGATCGACGATCAGCACGGCTGCTTCGTGGCCGTAGCGCCGGCACCGCCGCTCCTCCTGGTCGATGGCGGCTTCCCATGCCCGTCGGTTGCTGGCGCCGGTCATGGCATCGGTGAGGGCTTCCTCGGACGCCCGCAGTCGGAGACGCTGTTCTTCGACCATCTCGAGTTCGGTGACGAGGACCCGGCTGATGAGCCCGGCCATCAGTTCGACCGAGAGCCGGTCGCGGTCGTGATCGCCGAAGGGGTCGGTGAGGAGGCCGGCCAGGAATCCGAACCGTCGGTCTCCGGTGTTGATCGGCGCCGTGAGCACCAGACCGAAGGTGGCCTCGCGGGTGCTCGCGCCGACGGCGATGCGAAGGCCGACGTCGGTCAGCTGGGCGAAGTCGTCCTCGATCGGCAGGTCGTAGATCTGCATCCCGGGTTCGATGTCGGCGCCGGGCGACGAGAACAGCACCACGGCGGCTCCGTCGGGTCGGTAGCGGGCGACGACCCACGACCCTTCGGGTTCGGCCTCGCTGAGCCGCTCGAGCACGTCGACACTCGCAAGCTCGAATTCTTTGAGATCGTCGGTTTTGTTCATGGGCGCTCCGCCGTTGACGAAGGCATGCCAGGATTCGTCCTCGTGGGCCATGGTAACGCAGCGTGGTTGAATCGTCACGGGACGAAGGGGGATTTCTCGTTGGTTCGCGCAGCGGATCGGGCCCGTGGCGTTCTCGAAAGCCGTCACCGTCCACCGGGCTGACTGCCCAGGATCGATGGCGTCGACGAAGGTGACCGACTCCTCGACGAGCGTGTTGTCGGCGTCGGTGAACCGAACCTCGACCTCGAACCCCCGCCGGCAGCGGCGGAGGAGCGTCGGACACGGGCCGACGTCAGGCGATCATCGAACGTGCCCGGAGCGACACCGGTCAGCCGATCTGGCGGCCCGATCGGAGGTCCAGGCACGACGCCTCGGCGGCGTCGAGTCGATCGAGGACGGAGCGAAGAGCCGAGGCATCCACCTGCACGTACTCGGTCGGATACGGGTCGGCGTCCCAGTTGTTCAGGGCCGCGCGGCACCACTCAGCGGCCTCGTCGCCACGAGGTCGATCCGCGGCCCGCTCGTGCCATGAAGGCCAGCTCAGCTGATCCAAGTGTCCCAACGCCATGGACAACCCTACCCTGGATGTCACGCTCCGTGGGAAAGAATCTCGCAGAGAGTGGTAGGGGTCTGTCTGGGAACCTTGGACCCCTCTTCGAAGCCCGACTATTACGGAGCATGAGTAGTCAATCACTGAGCGTGGTACTGCGTGAAGCTTCGTCGATGTGGAGGAGGAAGAGTGAGGCTGAGGGAGCGGGCAGGCGCATCAGGACGCGGACCGATCCAGCGAATGGGCCCTCCCGCGTCGATCGACGCCCCCGGACTTCAACACGCATGGTCTGGTTCGCCGTCTCCCTTCGCCTGCTCGAGCATCACGACGGAGCCGACCGGAACGATCAGGTCATCGACCTCAACCGGCTCGAACATGAAACTCGAGGGCTGAGCTCCGGCGAGATCACGCTCGGCCCGACGCCCGAGGACCTCGTTGCCATCGCAGGGGTCGGCCGGGTGACTGCGAGAGTGCTCGCCGAGCACGGCTTCGCTGAGATCCGAACAGTGGCCGTCGCCGGAATTTCCGACCTCGCCGGGGTGCCTTGGATTCGGGTGATTCCATCCACCGACCTGGACACACTGTGGCCGAGTTCGACGGTGGCCGGGGCCAACACCTCGCTGCGGCCGCGTACCCAGGCCTGGACCTCGCTCGGCCGGATCGAGGCGAGTGCCCGGTCGCCGAAGGTCGGCAGCATGTGGTTGCGCAGGTGCGCATCGATCTGCTCGGCCGTCGTCGGCCGGTGGACCTGGGCTGCCTGCCAGCTGCGGGCGTAGGCGCCGAAGGTGACCTGGCCGGCGCTGGGGTCGACATCGGAGCCATCGAGCACCTGGACCTGGACTCGGGAGCTGGCGCTGGCTGGGCTTGGGCGGCGAACGCAGCAGAGATGCAGGTCTGGATCAAGGATCCCGCATCGGCGCCGACGGCGTTCCACGGTTCGCGAGCGAGCCGGTCGCCGAATGGGTCTCCCCGGCTTTTCGACTCAGGTCCCAACTCGTACCCTGATCAGCTCTGAAGCAGTCCTCGGTCCCACATGCCTGACCGCCATCGTCGAGTGCCGCCCGCACAACGCCCCACACCACGCCTGGAAACGAAGAGAGATCACCAATGAGAATCGCAGTTTTTGGACTCGGCTATGTCGGAGCGGTTTCCAGCGTTTGTCTGGCATCGGACGGCCACGATGTCGTCGGTGTCGACCTGAACAAGATCAAAGTGGATCTGATCAACAGCGGCCAGACACCTGTCGTCGAAGAGGGCGTCGGCGACATGGTCGCTGAGCAGGTGGCGGCGGGCCGGCTATGGGCGACGACATCGTCCACGGATGCTGTCGCCGCCTCCGAGATCGCCTTCGTCTGTGTCGGAACTCCAAGCGCCGCCAATGGATCCTTGAGCCTCGAGTACCTCGAACGTGCCTGCCGGAACATCGGCGCTGCGCTGAAGGACGACACAGAGTTCTACACCGTCGTCATCCGCAGCACCGTCCTCCCGGGCACCACGAGCAGCATGGTGATTCCGGCCCTGGAAGAGAGCTCCGGAAGGCGACACGGAGTGGACTTCGGTGTCTGCATGAACCCGGAGTTCCTCCGGGAAGCCAGTGCCGTAAGCGACTTCTACGACCCGCCGAAGGTTGTCATCGGAGGGTCAGTCGAGCGCTCAGTCAAGGCGTTGGCACCACTCGTCTCGAAAGGTGATGCCCCCGTTGTCACCGTCCCGCTCGAAGTCGCGGAGATGGTGAAGTACGTGGACAACAACTGGCACGCGCTGAAGGTTGCGTTCGGAAACGAGATCGGCCGCGTATCCAAAGCAGTTGGCGTCAGCGGTCACGATGTCATGGACATTTTCTGCCTCGATGAGAAGTTGAACCTGTCGGCCAAGTATCTACGCCCTGGAATGGCCTTCGGAGGTTCATGTCTACCCAAGGACGTTCGTGCGCTCGCCCATCGCTCGCGCTCGCTTGACCTCGAGACGCCGATTCTGGAAAGCCTGCTCGACTCGAATGAGCGACACCTGCAAGCAGCCATGGATCTGATCACGGCCGCAGGCTCGAAGAAACTCGGCGTGCTGGGCCTGTCGTTCAAGGCAGGTACAGACGATCTTCGAGAGGCACCGATGGTCGAGCTCGCAGAGCGCCTGTCGGGGAAGGGCTACTGGCTCAACGTGTTCGACGAGAACGTCAACATCGCTCGCCTCACGGGAGCGAACAAGGAATTCATCAACCAACACATCCCCCACATCGCAGACCTCCTGGTCGACTCCGCAGCCGAGGCGATCTCCGGCGCCGAGGTGGTCATCATCGGCAACAGCAACCCAGCCTTCGCCGAGGTTCTCGGGCAGGTTGGCCCAGACGTGAGGGTCATCGACCTCGTCGGTTTGTTGGACTCTGATTCGCGGGCCGAGAGCCTCGCACGGTCGTGACCTCGGACAACACGCGAATCGCGATGGAGTTCAGTTTCATCTCGCCATCCTCGAGGCGGCACCATCGGCCTATCGTGCCGCGATCGCTCTCGGCATCGCTGGCCTGCGAGCGGGGGAGATCCTCGGGCTGACGGCCGACCGTCTCCAACTCGACCAGCGGCAGGTCATCATCGACCGCCAACTCCAACGAGTCGGGAACGAGAACGTTGTGACGACGCCGAAGGCCGAGAAGGTGCGGACCATCGTGGTGCCATCGGTCGTGGCGCTCGAGCTCCGTCGCCACCTTCGCGACCACCAGGACGACGGGTTCCTGTTCCGAGGTCGACGGTGCACCGAGAAGATGCGACGTATCCAGTTCTACAAGAGCGCGTGGCACCCGGCGCTGGTCGGGGCGGGACTGGACGAGGACCGGTTACGGAGCGGCGAGCCACGTCCCGCTGGCGAGCGGACGTACCGGCCCGGACGGCGCCAGGTCCTCGTGCTCGAGGGCGAACCCAGAACGCTCCTCGACCACTCGGCATCCGGCGCAGCGGGCCTTGGCCGGTTCGGTCCGCTCACCCTCGGCCGGGAAGAACACGTCGACCGGCTGCTCGGCGCAGGCGGCGTCACGGTGCCAGGCCAACCCTGGAGCCATAACCGGTCGAAGGGCCCGGTAGCGTCGGTGTCGCCGAGCTGGTTGGTCTACGCTCGCACCGGAAGGAACGCCCGGTCGATGTCATGACGGAACGCAGATGAACCGGTGCTGGATCACCGGGATCGGGTCTTTGAGCGCGTCGACTGTCCAACCGGCGTCCGCGATCAGCTCGCGTGCGCGTTCCTCGGTGTACATCGCCCACTTCAGAGGAATCTCGGGGTCCAGGTCACGGAAGCCGTCGACGGACCCCTGCGCTTCAGGCCCGAGCTGCCGGACGAGTGCATCCATGTAGCCATGCCCGCCCGGGCTGGTCTGGTCGAGGAACGCGCTGAAGATCAGCGAGCCGCCCTCGCGAAGGTGTGGCCGAAGGATCGCCAAGAGGTTTCGGAAGTCCTCCGGCACGAGGTGGGTCATCACCGAGAACAGGGTGATGGCGTCGAATTGCTGATCACCGATCGGGAGGGTCGTGTCGGCGGTCATCGGCTGGCCGTCTGGGTTGTACCGCTCGTTGTGCCAATCCGTGTGGAAGAACGAGAGCCGTGGATCGGCCACCTGCTCCTGGAGGTAGCTGATCAGGTCGGCTGCGATGTCGAGGCCGGTGTAGCTGCCGATCGGCACACCCTCGTTGAGCACCGCTTGGGTGAACTTCACGCCGCAGCCCACGTCGAGCAGGTCGATCGTCGATAGGTCGTCGAGGCCCAAGTCAGTGGCGACGACACCCATGATCTCGACGGCCGAGGCGATCGACGCCTTCTCGTCGTCACTCCGCTGCCCTCGTCTGAGTTCGTACGGGACGTGAAACGGATCGGACACGTGTTCAAGTCTAGGACGACCTGCGCCGGGCCATCGGCCTACACTTGGTCGGCTCCCGAACTCGTCAGCGGGGAGTAACGGACCTGAGGGGCCGCTGATCTGGGGTTTCGCGTCGATTCGGGGCCCGCAGTCCTCAGCCAGTCCTCAGGAGATGGGCGACGAGCCGCACCGAATGACTGCGCCCTGCCGTTCTGTTCTCTCACCCGACAAGGACGCCACCAACGATTGCCCACATATCCTCACGTCGGTGCGGCGTGCGGCAGCTGTGCGATCCGGAGCACTCAGGGAATCTCGGAGTTCGCATGAAAGGTTCGACCTCCTCTTGAGGTCCGAGACCTCCCACGTCGGGATCTCGTCCCGGTGGACCGGAACAGCGCCGACGGGCGGTGCCCGCTATCCTCAGCCGACAATGGCGCGGGTGCAGAAGAGGGGCGGCGGCGTCGGGGATGCCGCTCCGGCTCCACCGGTGTTCTTCGTCCACACGATGAAGACCGGTGGCACTTCCCTCCAGCGGGCGCTACGGCAGCACTTCTTGCCCGGAGAACGCTATCCCACCGCCGAGGGAGCGGAGTTCGTTCAACAGGTGGTCGAGAAGGTCCAATGGGCCCGTCTGCTAGCCATGCCCAGGGAACAACGACAGCGCATCCGGTACTACTCGGTGCACATGCCCGCTTGGGTAGCTGGTCTCGTCGCGCCAACACACTTCACGGTGACTCTCGTCCGTGAACCAGTGGCAAGGACGGTCTCGCATCTCCAGATGATCGTGAGGTTCCGCGAGTCTTTCTTTGGTGCGACTCTCGACCTCCCATCCCTGTGGGAGGAGCCTGCTGTTCGTTCGCGGCTCGCGAACTACCAGACTCAGATGTTCGCCGATCCGAGCCCGTCCGATCGAGACCTCGTGGCCGCTCCACCGGACATCCCTCCCGACTTCGGCGACTGGTCCGACGAGGCTCTGACGACCGAGCTCTCCACGGCCATACGTACGCCCCGGATCGTGACCCACGACGACCTCCAGGCTGCCGTGACCCGACTCTCGTCCTTCGATGCCGTCGGCATCAGCGATCGACTGATCCGTCTGACGGAGCAACTGTCGAGGCGCCTCGGCGTACCCGTTCCTGAGCCGGGACGCTTCAACATCACGCCAAGCGCCCCGGCCGCACCTCCGACGCTGCTCGACAGCATCCGTGACCACACTACGTTCGACCTCGAGCTGTTTGCGGCTGCGACCGAGATCGAGGCGAGCACACGCTGAGTCCCACCGCGCACGGCCGGGTTGCGGACGATCAGCCGGTCGTTGACGGCATCGCCGAGGATCCCCGAGAAGAGTCGGTAGACGAGCTCGACGGTGGCCGGCGCCAGCACCTCGCTGCGGCCGCGCACCCATGCTTGCACCTCGCTCGGCCGGATCGAGGCGAGCGCCCGGTCGCCGAAGGTCGGCAGCATGTGGTTGCGGAGGTGGGGCGTCGACCTGCTCGACGGTCGTCGGTCGGTGGACCTGGGCTGCCTGCCAGCTGCCGGCGTACGCGCCAAAGGTGACCTGGCCGGCGCTGGGGTCGACGTAGGAGCCGTCGAGCAACTGTCCCTGGACTCGGGTGAGGAACTGTTCGGCGTCGACCTTGCGGTCGAAGTGCTTCGCCCGCTGCGGGCCGCCGGGGGCGAGTCGGTAGCGGGCGCGCCACTTGCCGTTCGGTCGTCGGTCGATGCTGGCCATCCGGCCTCCAGCGTCGTCGCACGATCGAACGTGCGCAGCGGGTGACAGGACGGCCGAACGTGAAGCGGGAAGTCGGGCCCGGCCATCGAGGGCTCGACTCGGTCGAGACTATCGAGGCGCACTGACAGGATCGAGCGCGTTGCACCCGCCCTTCGGTCCACTCCTCGAGATCGGGGCGCCGATAGCGAACGTGCCGACCGACACGCAGGAATGGAGGTCCTTGCGACGCGCTCCGCCAGTTGGCGAGCGTGGCGGTCGGCACGCCCAAGACTTCGCTCACGTCGAGCGGAGCCATCAACCGGTCATCAGCACCGAGGTCGCGTGAGGCGGACATCGCAATCTCCTTCGAGTCGTCCACCGAGCACAAGTGGTCCACCGAGCACTAGGCCAGACTCAGCGCCGACTTCACGCAACGACCCTGCGTTCGCCCCGCCAATGGCGTCGTGTGAGGCGTTCCGTCCTCACGCTCCGTGAAACGCCCGACGTCACCTGCCGCGATCTCTTCTCCGGACACACCCTTGCAGGTACCTCAAGCGGCACCTGCGGGCGCTCTTTTCTGCACGCTCCGTATGCAGAACGAGTCGTCATTCGTCGGTCGGGTCCAGGCACGGGTCGGTGCTGTCCTCGAGGCTCTCGATCGGGACCGTCATGTCCGTGGATGCGTCGACCAGCACACGATCGCCCAGGGGCTCATCGAGGCAGATGGTGACACTGTCGCCACAGTCGGCTTCGTTGTTTCAAACGCCTGCACCTCCACCGTCACCGTCTTGTCGTTCTCAGCGATCACTTCCGCGACGGGAGATTGGCTGCAGGACACGGGGAAGAGCGCAACATCGGTACGTCCCGGCTCCCCGCGCGCGTCGAGGATCATGATCGGATAGCGACCCTCGGTACCGCATGCGCCGACGGCGACCAACGCCAAGCATCCCGCTATGCGCCACATGAGGCAATCGTGGTCGACCCTGGCGCCGCTGTCACTCGCCTTGATCAGGTGGCTGGAAGTTCGAAGGAGTCGAGCGCGTCCTCGGGGATGCCGAGCGTGCCGTCGTCGAGCCGGACTCGGGGGACGCGCTTGTAGTACATCGCCTCGATGACGACCCTTGTCCGCACCCCGAGGCGCTCCGCGAACTCGGCGGGTCGTAGCACCTGTGATTCAGTCACGAGAGGCCTCCCTGATCGAAGCCGAGTCTACGGTGAACGATCCGGATCACGGTGGCGAGTTCGTCGCGGAGTCCTGGCGCCGCAGCAGCCTGCTCGAGCGCATGCAACGAGTCTTCGAGCGACTCGAGCACCCGAAAGGCTTCGTCGAGAGACAGCACGAGCCCGAGCGGTATCGGGTCATCAGGCTCGTCGCTCACTGGGGCATCCGTGGAAAAGATCTCATCGGTTCGAAGGTACGCAAGGGCACTGACAGGAACGGAGCGAGCGGTCCGCAATCAGTCCTCAGAAAGTCCTCAGCAGGGTGAGAATCGGCCGGATTCGATGGGAATTGGCGGGAACCGACGAGAAGCCAGCCCGGCGAGCAACAAAACCTCAGCTCAGACGATACAAACAGGCCGTACAGGCCGGTCCAGCGGAGCGAAGTGACGGTGAGTCGGCCTGTAAGCGGGGTCCTGTTCCTCGGTCCGTTGCCGGGGTCCGATTCGGTGACCATCCATCTGTGCAGCCCACCTGATGCCATGTGACCGGGCCGGTCGACATCTGCTTGGCCTTGCTCCGAGTGGGGGTTGCCTAGCCGCCGACATCACTGTCGACGCTGGTGCGCTCTTACCGCACCGTTTCACCCTTACCTGTACCCGCCCGTCATCCGAAGAATCTGGCCGGGCCATCGGCGGTGTCCTCTCTGTTGCCCTGTACCGGCAGGTCGCCCCGCCCTGGCTCTCGCCAGCACTCTTGCCCTGTGGAGCCCCGACTTTCCTCAGGGAGCGAACTCCCCGCGGTCACCCGGCCGGCTCACCGTCGCCGACAGTGTGCCACGGCCGGTCACCCGTATCCTCTCCGGTATGGATCGGATCTCGAACGCGTGGCGTCTGTCGAAGTCGTCGTGGGCCGTGCTCAACAAGGATCGGGAGTTGATCGCCATCCCGGTCGTCGCCGGCATCGCCTCGTTCGTGGTGTTCGTGGCCATCGTCGTTCCGCCCGCGTTGGCGTTGGGCACCTTCGACGAGACCAGCAGCACCAATCCGGCGCTCTACCTGTTCGCCTTCCTCGGTGCGGTGGCGGCGGCATGGATGTCGGCCATCGGACAGGCGGCAGTGGTCGCCGGTGCCGCTCAGCGGATGGACGGGCACGATCCGACGATCGGCACCGCGTTCGCGGCCGCTCGGTCCCGCGCCATCCGGCTCCTCGAGTGGGCGTTCCTCGCCACGGTCGTGGCGGCCGTCCTCGACGCGATCGAGCAACGCCTCGGGATCTTCGGACGCATCATCAGCTGGCTCGGCTCGGTCGCCTTCGCCGTGATGTCGTTCCTGGCGCTGCCGATCATCGTGTTCGAGGACGTGGGCGCCATCGAGGCGTTCAAGCGGTCCTCGAAGATGCTCAAGGCCACCTGGGGCGAGCAGATCACGTTCAACTTCGGCATGGGGCTGATCAGCCTCCTGGCCATCATCCCGGGCGTGCTGGTCGGTGGCGCGCTGGTAGGCACCGGTGTGACCCCGGTCGTGGTGCTCGGGGTCGGCATCATCGTTGCCTGGGTGGTGCTCGCCGTCGCCGTCACCTCGTCGCTGAGCGCCGTGTTCAAGGCTGCGCTCTACCGGTGGGCCAAAGACCTCCCGGTCGACCCCGTGTTCGCCCCGTCCGACTTCCGCACCGCCTTCCGTCCGAAGGAGTAGCGCTCAGGTGTCCTCGGGTGGGTCGGCGCTGACCTGCCACGAGGTGCCGAACCGATCTCGGCAGACACCGAAGAACGGTGCCCAGAAGACCTCGCCGCCAGGCATCTCGACCGTGCCGCCGTCCGACAGCTCGGCGAACACCCGCTTGGCATCGTCGAGGTCCTGCGTCGCGTAGTGCACCGACATGCCGGCCATGGGCGAGAAGTCGTCGTCGTAGGTATCCGACGCCATGAACGGCTCCCCGTCGACCAGGAGGGTGACGTGCATCACCAGGTCCTCCTTGCCTTCGGGCACCTCACCGGGCGGCGCGTCGTGGCCGGTCATGAGCATGAGCTCGCCGCCGAAGATCTCCTGGTACCGGGTGAACGCCTCCCGGCAGTTGCCGTCGAAGTACAGGTACGGGTGAAAGGCCATCGTCGCTCCTCCAAGTGGATGGAACTCAAGCGTGCACGAACAAGGCGCCGATGTCGACCACGTCGCACGCGACCACCCACCACCCCATCACCCAGGGCATCTGTGGTGCGTTTCGGACCGAATCTCGTCGAGAATGCCCTTCAGATGCCGCTCAGGTGAGGGTGAGTTCGGCCTTCTTGACGCCGGCGATGACGGGGCTGGCCGAACGGACGACCTCGCCGTCGACCTCGAGCGACTCGAACCGGTCGAGCAGCATCTCGAGCAGCACCCGCAGTTCGAGCCGGGCGAGGGCCGCGCCGATGCAGAAGTGGGCGCCGAACCCGAACGCGACGTGGTGGTTGGGGTTGCGGCCGACGTCGAACTCCTCGGCCGTCGGTCCGAACTCGGAGGGGTCGCGGTTGGCGGCCTGGTAGAGCATCAGGACCGGGTCACCGGCGGCGATGTCGGAGCCACCCAAGGTCACGGCGCGGGTCGCCGTTCGCATGAACGAGATGACGGGGGTGGTCCAGCGCAGGATCTCCTCGATGGCGGTGGGGACGAGTGCCCGGTCGGCCCGCAGCCGGGCCCACTGGTCGGGATGCTCGGCGAAGGCGAGCAGCCCGCCCGAGATCGAGTTGCGGGTGGTCTCGTTGCCGGCGATCAGCAACTGGTTGAGGAACATCACGAGCTCGTCGTCGGTGAGGCTGCGGCCGTCGAGTTCGGTGTGGACGAGGATCGACACCACGTCGTCGGTGGCGGGGGAGTGACGGCGGTGCTCGCACTGCTCGGCCAGGTAGGTGAAGCACTCACCCATCAGGCGGGCCTGTTCGTCCGGCTCGATGTCGGTGGCGCCCGGGATGGCGGCCTCGGACCATTCGAAGAAGCGGTCGAGGTCGTCGTGCGGTACGCCCAGCACGTCCGCGATGAGGAGCAGCGGAAGCGGCACGGCCAGCTCGGCCACGATGTCGACGGCCTCGCCGGTCGGCAGGGCGTCGACCAGCCGCGAGGTGCGCTCCCGCACCAGGCCCTCGAGCCGTTTCATGACCGACGGCCGGAACCCGGGCGCCACGAGCTTGCGGTACGCCGTGTGCTCGGGCGGGTCGGTGTGCATCATCGTCGGCGGCGTCGCGTAGTCGACCCCGATCTCCATGGTGAGAATGCCCTTGGCCGACGAGAAGGTGGACGGGTCGGTCGACACCGCCATCACGTCGGCGTGGCGGCTCACGGCCCAGAAGCCACCGTCGGCGCACCACAGCACCGGCGCCCCGTCCCGGAGGCGGGCGTAGTGCGGGTACGGGTCGCCGGCGTAGAAGTCCTCGGCAAGCAGCGGTCCGGCCAGATCGGTCGTCGACACGCCGACGAGCCTGCCACAGGTCGCGCCGGCGTCGTCAGAACTGCAGGGCCGAGAGCTCGGGGATCCAGCCACGGGCCCGCTCGACGCTTCTCGCCCAGGTCTCGCGATCAACTGGTTCACCCGGCTCCAAGGTGAGCCGGCCCGCCGCACCGTCTCCGGCCTCGACGACCGACCCGTACCAACCCGCAGCGACCCCGCCGAGCAGCCCCACCCCACGAGCCGTCGCTTCGGACTCGGCGCTCACGACCACCGGCCGCTGCGCGGCGTCGGTGAGCAGCCGGAGAAAGGTCTCGTTGCGGGTCATGCCACCGTCGACCCGGAGCTCGGCGATCGGCTCACCGGTCGCCGCCTCGGCGGCCTCCACCAGGTCGACGGCTCGGTTGGCGATGCCCCCGAGCACGGCTCGCACCACATGGGCGCGGGTCGTGCCGCGGGTCAATCCGAGCAGGGTGCCTCGCGCACCGTGATCCCAGAAGGGCGTGCCGAGGCCGCTGAGGGCCGGGACGAAGCTGACTCCGTCGCTGTCTTCGACCGAGCCCGCCAGCTCGTCGCTGTCGTCGAGCGAGTCGATGAGCCCGATGCCGTCACGGAGCCACTCGATGTGTGCGCCGGCCGCGAGCATGATGCCTTCGACCCCGACGTGCGGCCGGCCGTGTTCTTGCCAGGCGATGAGCGGATAGCACCCGGCGGCAGTGATGGCCGAGGTGGTGAGAGCGGGCGGGCCGACCAGGTCGAGCATCCCGCCGGTGCCGAAGGTGATCTTGGCTCGGCCCGACGTGACACAGCCCTGGCCGATCATCGACGCCTGCTGATCGCCGACCACGGCGACGATCGGAGGAGATCCGGGGAGGGCGGTCGCGTCGCCGAACTCGTCGACGGTGTCGCGGATGGCCGGTAGCGCCTCGGCTGGGATCTTCAGCGTCTCGAGAACGGTCGGGTTCCAGCCTCCGTCGGCGAACAGCCCGGTCACAGCGGCATTCGTGGCGTCGCTCGCGTGGACCGCGCCGTTGGTGAGCGACCAGACGAGCCACGCATCGATGGTGCCGATCAGCGCACGGGACCGCTGGTCGGCGGTGAGCTGGTCGAGCAACCACTCGGCCTTGGTGGCGGTCGTGTTGGGAGCGAGGTGGAGTCCCTCGGCGCGCAGCTCGAGACAGCGGCCGACCGTACGGAGGTCCTGCCAGCCGAGTCCGGGTCCGAGCGGGAGGCCGCTCTCGGGGTCCCAGACCACGGTCGACGCCCGCTGGACCGCGATGCCCACCCCGCTGACCGGGTGGCCGGCCAGCACCGCGGTCGCGGTCTCGACGGCCGCGTCCCGAATGGCGATCGGGTCGAACGTGACCACCCCGTCCGCGGGCGTGGCCGGCGGGGTCGGAACCGTGACGGGCGGGTCGAGCCGGCCCCCGCGCCCGAACCGGGCCGATCGGACGCTGCTCGTGCCGACATCGATGACGCAGATGTCGGAGGGGGTCACCGTTGTTGCGAGATCGCGGCACCGATGATGCCGGCGGTGGTGAGCAGGGTGGCCGAGAACACCACGCCGAGGACCGAGAGCGATGCGGGGTCGTCGTTGATCAGCTGCGACGCGGCGCCCAGCGCCTGAATCGGCACGAAGGCGCAGAAGGCGGCGATGGCGCCGTGGGTCAACGGTGCGTCGGGTCGTCGCCGAGCGGCGGCCGCCCCGCCGAGGGCCATGCCGATCAGCGTGCACGCGAGAAAGACGAACACCCAGGACGAGTTGTCGTCGGCCGAGTTCGAGCCGTCGGTGAGTCCGGCGAGCACGGATGCCGGTAGGCCCACGGCGAGCGCCACGCTGGCCCCGAGCAGGACCGCCCGCCAGGTGATCTCGGGCATCAGCGGGTCAGGGCCACTCGGGAGACCCGAAGGGATCGTCGAGGCCGAACTTGCCCGGATTCAGGATCCCGTTGGGGTCGAGTGCGTGTTTCATCGACTGCAGCACGCCGAACGCGTCGCCGAGGGCCCGGGGCACGAAGCGGCTGCGGTTGAGTCCGACGCCGTGGTGGTGGCTCAAGGCCCCACCGTGATCGAGCACGGCCCCGGTTCCGGCATCCCACGCGGCGCGGTAGTACGCCTCGCGATCCTCGGGCTCGGTGCGCCCGGCGAACGTGAAGTAGAGGCACGCGCCGTCGGGATAGCTGTGCGACTGGTGGGCCGTGGCGGCCAGCGTGCCGGGGACGCTGCTGATGGCCTCGATCCCGGCCTCGTAGATGGCCGGCAGAGCGGCCCACGACGCGGCGATCTCCATCGTGTCGACCACGAAGCCCTTCGAGATCAGCCCTTCGAGGGCCGAGACCTCGTTGCGGTGCTCGAGCCACTGGCCCACGAGTGCGTCGTCGAGTCGTTCGGCGTCGGCGCACACCTCGTCGACCACCTGCATGGTCGCGTCGACGATCACCGGGTCGCCCTCGTCGAGGGCGAGGATGACGTGGCGTTCGCCGGTCGAGTAGCTGCGGTTGGCCTCGGCGGCGTCGTAGAGGCGGAGCACCGCCGGACGCGCCCCCCGATGCATGATTCGCCGGCAGGCCTCGAGGCCGTCGGCGAAGCTCGCGAACCCGAACGCCAAGCGCCGCTCGTGCGCCGGTGCCGGGTGAAGGCGGAGACGGGCTCCGGTGATGACCCCGAGGGTGCCCTCGGAACCGACGAACAGCTGCGAGAGGTCGGGTCCGACCGCGGCACGGGGCGCGCCGCCGGTCGAGATCTGACGCCCGTCGGCCAGGGCGACATCGAGGCCGAGCACCATGTCCTCGATCTTCCCGTAGCGGGTCGAGAGCTGACCTGCGCCCCGGCAGGCGATCCATCCGCCGACCGTCGACAGCGAGACCGACTGCGGCCAGTGGCCGAGCGTGGCTCCGTGATCGGTTCGCAAGCGGTGTTCGAGATGGTCGCCGAACACTCCGGGGGCGACGTCGAGGACGAGTGACTGCTCGTCGACCTCGAAGTGCTCGTCGAGGTCGCAGAGGTCGAGCAGCACGCCGCCGTGCACGGGCACCGAGGCTCCGCACACCCCGCTCCGGCCGGCCGCCGGTGTCACCGGGACCCGGTGCTCGTCACAGACGGCCAGGACCGCAGCCACCTCGTCAGCCGATCGGGGTCGGGCCACGACCGCAGCCCGTCCGGCGAGCTGGTTGTCGAGAGCCCAGATCATGGCGAGCGGCCACCAGTCGCGGCTCGCCTCGGCTCGCTCGGCCTCGCTGACCACGACCGACGAGCACACGTCGGCCAGTCGGGACTGCATGGCGTCGTCGACGTCGACGAATCGGGCGTCGATCCGTGCCGTCGCGGCGGCTGCATCAGGGAGCGCTATCGGTTCGGTGGGTGCTGCGGGTCCGAGCCCACCCAGGTCGTGCGGCGCCGTCACGCCCCGCCTCCGGCGGCGGCCACGCTTCTTGGACTCGTGTGTCCCGTTTCTTGACCCGCCTGCGTTGTGGAAATCGATTCCTGCTCGGCTCGGATGGTGGCTCGGTAGCGGTCGACCTGGCGCTGCTGCTCCCCGGCGGTCCAACCGAGGTCGGGGGCGATCGACCGCGGCGACGTCGGCCGCGGCCTCGGCCGACGCATCGCGTGCCAGCAGTCGAGCCCGGGTCCGTCGGGTCAGCACGTCGTCGAGGTCGATCGCCATCTCGTAGCGCACGGCGTAGCGGGCCTCGGCCCGCAGGTAGGGGAGGCCCTCCACCAGCGGCTCGGCCAGGGTGGGATCTCGGTCGATCATGGCGTCGAGCACCCGGGCCTCGCCGCCGTAGCGTCCCTGCAGATGGCCCGCGGTTCCCGTGGCCGACGCTTCATGACCGGTCGCGCCGAGCAAGGGCATCCGGCGAGTCCGGCACTTGCGCGCCGTGCGAGGCAACTCGTCGCCCGCCTGCGACATGACCGCCGCCATCGTGTCCTCGGCCATCTCGCGATAGGTCGTCAGCTTGCCGCCGGTCACCGTCACCACCCCGGCGTCGGAGGTCGTGACCTGATGGCTCCGCGAGAGGTCGGCGGTGCGACCATCGGATTCCGACTTCACCAACGGCCGGAGCCCGGCCCAGGTCCCGACGATGTCATCGCGCGAGACCGGCTCGGAGATCGAGTGGTTGAGGGCATCGAGCAGGTAGTCGATGTCTTCGTCGGTGCACTGGGGGTCGTCGACGGGCCCCTCGTAGTCGGTGTCGGTCGTGCCGACGTAGGCGAACTCGGGATCGACGCCGGGCGGCGACGGCCACGGCACGATGAACACCGAGCGCTTGTCCTTGGGGACCGGGATGATGACCCCGACGTCGTTGCGCACCTGCGCCCACGGCACCGTGATGTGGATGCCCTTGGCCGGGCGGAGCGAGTCGGGGTCGCTTCCTTCGTCGAGGGTGCGGATGTCGTCGGCCCACACCCCGGTGGCGTTCACCACGGTCGCGGCTCGAACGTCGAAGCGTTCGCCGTCGGCTTCGACCGTGGCTCCGATCGCCCGGCCCGAGGCGTCCTTGGTCAATCCGATGACGGCGGTGTGGTTGGCCACCGTTGCGCCGAACTCGACGGCGGCGGTGCGGGCGATGGCCAGCGTGAGGCGGGCGTCGTCCGCCGTCGCGTCCCAGTAGAGGTAGCCGCCGGCCAGGTGTTCGGTCGGCAACGTCGGCATGTGCGCCGCCACCTCGTCGGCGTCGAGCTTCTTGTGGAGCTTGCCGATCCGGAAGCCACCGGTCAGGTCGTACATCCACATGGCACTGCCGAGGGCTTTGGCCAGCTTCTTCGAGATGACGCCGTCCTTCGAGAGAACGGGGATCAGGAAGGGCAACAACGACACCAGGTGCGGTGCGTTCTTCCGGAGACGATGGCGCTCACGAAGCGCTTCGTAGACGAGGCGGACGTCGCCGTTCTGGAGGTAGCGGAGCCCGCCGTGCACCAGCTTCGACGACTTCGACGAGGTGCCCGATGCGAAGTCGTCGCGCTCGACGAGGGCCGTGCGCAGCCCGCGGGAGGCCGCGTCGAGAGCCACGCCGCAGCCGGTGATGCCACCGCCGATGACGAGAACGTCGAAGGAGGTCTCCCGCAATCGGTCGAGGGCGGTGGCTCGCTCGAAGGTGCCTCTGCTCATCGTCACCCATCGTGGCAGATGGTGCCGCAGTGGTGCGTGGTCGGGCAGCGACGTCGGTCGTGGCGCAGGCAGTGATTGCTGTTCAACAACCGTTGTTGCCTGCCGCGCCGACCGGATACGGTCCTGCACCGTGAAACCGCCGGCCGAGCTGACCCGGCTCTTTCGTGAGCAGGGGCTCAAGGTCACGCCGCAGCGCCATCTTCGAGGTGTTGCACAGCAGCGCCGCGCACCCGACCGCCGAAGCCGTCCACGACGCTGCGAGGGCCGATCTGCCCACGATCTCGCTGCGCACCGTGCACCAGACGCTCAACGATCTCACCTCGATGGGCGAGATCCAGCACCTCGAGCTCGGCACCGGATCCTCCCGGTTCGACCCGAACATCGAGACCCACCATCACTTCGTCTGCGGCGGCTGCGGCTCGATCACCGACGTCACCGCCGACACCTCACGACTCGACCCGCCCCACGACGGCTCAGGCTTCACCGTACGAGCCACCGAGATCGTGTTCCGCGGTCGCTGCCGCGCCTGCGAAATTGCTCTTCAGACAACCACCAACACCACAAGATGAAGGAGAACCGAGCCGATCATGGCTGAGCTCAAGGGAAGCAAGACCGAGGAGAACCTCAAGGCGGCGTTCGCCGGCGAGAGCCAGGCCAACCGGCGTTACCTCTACTTCGCGCAGAAGGCCGACGTCGAGGGCTACCCCGACACCGCTGCGCTGTTCCGCTCGGTCGCCGAGGGCGAGACGGGTCACGCCTTCGGGCACTTCGACTTCCTCGCCGAGGTCGGCGACCCGGCCACCGGTGAAGCCGTCGGTCCGACCGAGGACAACCTGAGGTCGGCCATCGCCGGCGAGACCTACGAGTACACCGAGATGTACCCGGGATTCGCCAAGACGGCTCGTGACGAGGGCTTCGACGAGATCGCCGAGTGGCTCGAGACGCTGGCCCGGGCCGAGAAGAGCCACGCCGGTCGCTTCGGCGAGGGTCTCGAGGCCATCAGCTGAATCTGCGGTCGGATCGTCTCCGACCGAACAGCAATCGACGGAACGGGGGTGCCGTGCGCGGCACCCCCGTTCTGATCAGAAAGGGATCTCCCCGGTGACCACGACCTACGACCCGTTCCACCCGAAGTACTTCGACGAGACCGATCTCCCGCGAGGAGATGGATCGTGTGTACGACCTGTGCCACGGCTGCCGCTTGTGCTTCAAGTTCTGCGACTCGTTCCCGACGCTGTTCGAGGCGATCGACCGTCACGACGACCAGGACAGCAAGAAGATGACCAAGGCCGAGCAGGACCAGGTCGTCGACGAGTGCTTCAACTGCAAGCTCTGCTACGTCAACTGTCCCTACGTGCCGGGCCAGCACGAGTGGGAGCTCGACTTCCCGCGCCTGATGCTCCGAGCCGAGCAGGTGCTCAAGCGTGAGCGTCCGCAACCCCTGCGCGAGCGGCTGGCCGACCAGGCGCTCGCCCGGACCGACCTCGTCGGGATGGTGAACTCCGCGGTCTCCCCGATCGCCAACAAGGTCTTCACGAACCCCGGCTCGGCGGGACGGAACCTGTTGTCGAAGGTCGTGGGCATCGCCAGCGAGCGGGTCCTTCCGCCGTACGCGAAGACCCGGTTCTCCACCTGGTTCAGGAAGCGAGAGGCGGTTCGCCTCGAGCGCACGCAGGGTGAGGTCATCCTGTTTCCCACGTGTCTGGTCGAATACCAGAATCCGGCCATCGGCCAGGATCTGGTCAAGGTCTACGAGCGCAACGGTGTGTCGTGCAGCCTGCCCGAGGGCGAGGTGTGCTGCGGTGCGCCCTGGCTGCACAGCGGCGATGTCGACAACTTCCGCAAGCAGGCCCGCAAGAACGTTGGCGTCCTCGCCGGCGCCGTACGCGAGGCGAAGGCCCGCGGCGAGGACCCCACCATCGTGGTGCCCCAACCCACCTGCGGCTACACGCTCAAGTACGACTACAAGGACTACCTGGGTGGGCCCGACGCCGAGCTGGTGGCGGCCCACACCGCCGATGCCGCCGAGTTCCTGTGGAACGACGTGCACAAGGGCGACGGCACCGAGCTCGACCAGGACTTCGTCGGCGACGTGCCCGGATCCATCACGTATCACGCCCCCTGCCACCTCCGGGCCCAGAACGTCGGTCTCAAGAGCCGTGACCTGCTCAAGCGAACCGGAGCCAAGATCACCGTGGTCGCCGAGTGCAGCGGCATCGACGGCACCTGGGGCTATCGCGAACGGAACTTCGAGATGGCTCGTGGCGTCGCCAAGAAGATGGCCACCGCGATCACCAAGGCCGACGACGACGTGATCGCCGGCGACTGTCACCTGGCGAACGGCGGCATCGTCCAGGAGACCGGCCGTCAGCCCCGCCACACCTTCCAAGTGCTCGCCCGTGCCTACGGGATCGATGAGGAGACGCGATGACCCGCAGACTCGCCCTCGACGACATCGCCGACCTGCGTGCCTACGAACGTGAACGCGATGCGTTCCGACACGCGGTGATCGCCCTCAAGAAGCGTCGCCGGATCCACGTCGGACCGTTCGTCACGTTCCTGTTCGAGAACCGCGACACCATCCGGTTCCAGATCCAGGAGATGGCGCGGGCCGAGAAGCTCATGTCGGACGAGCAGATCCAGACCGAGCTCGACATGTACAACACGCTGATCCCCGAGCCGGGGGGCCTGGCCGCCACCATGTTCATCGAGCTCACCTCCGACGACGAGCTGCGTACCTGGCTTCCGCAGCTCGTCGGGATCGAGCGGTCGATCGAGCTCCGCATCGGCGACGAGCTGGTCGTCCCGGCCATCCCCGAGGCTGCGCACCAGGCGCAGCTCACCCGCGAGGAGATCACGGCTGCGGTTCACTACGTCGAGTTCGATCTCGACGCCGCGGCCACCGAGGCCGTCGCCGCCGGTCCGGTCCGGCTGGCGCTGACCCACGAGGCCTACACCCACGAGGTCCAGTTGACCGACGAGAACGTCGCCGAGCTGCTCGAAGACCTCAGGGGCTGACGCCGAAGAGCCGACCGGCAGATCGGCTCTTTACTTCGCTGCAGCCCTCCGCAATACTCGGCCGTTCCCTCCCCGAGACACTGGAGTTGACCAAGAGTGATGCAGCTTTCCGCGTGGCGAGAACAAGCAGCCTGCCAGGGGCTCGAAGCCGGCATCTTCTATCCGGCCGACGAGTTCGAGGCCGAGTCGGCCAAGAACGTCTGCGAGGCGTGCCTGGTGCAGGGCGCGTGCCTCGAATACGCCCTCACCAGCCGCGAGCACGACGGGGTGTGGGGCGGTTGCACCGAGAAGGAGCGGCGGCGCATCCAACGACAGCGACGCCGCGCCAGTTGACCGAGTCGGCTTCGCGAGCGGTCAACTGGCCCGAGCTCCTCGGCACGCTGACCGCCGGGGCCGACCTGGGTGCCGACGGCGCCCGAGCCGCGCTCGGCGCCGTGCTCTCGGGTGACGCCACGCCGGCCCAGATCGCGGCACTGATCGTCGCTCTCCGCATGAAGGGCGAGACCGTCGACGAGCTCTCCGGCATGGTCGACGCCATGCTCGATGCCGCTGCGCCGCTCAGCCTCCCCGAACCCACGATCGACATCGTCGGCATGGGTGGTGCCCCGAGCCGGCGTCGACACGCCCTGAACGTCTCGACCATGGCATCCATCGTGGCCGCCGCAGCGGGAGCGAGGGTGTGCAAGCACGGCAACCGGAAGGCATCGTCGACGAGTGGGTCCTTCGACTTCCTCGAGGCCCTCGGCGTGAGCATCGACCTCGACGGGCCGGGCGTCGAGCGCTGCGTCGAGCGCGCCGGGGTCGGCTTCTGCTTCGCCCGGAGCTTCCATCCGGCCATGCGTCACGCCGGGCCGGTGCGTGCCGAGCTCGGGATCCCGACCGTCTTCAACGTGCTGGGGCCGATCTCGCACCCCGGGCGGATCTCACGTCAGGTGATCGGCGTCTCCGACCCGGCGCTGCTCGACCGGGTTGCCGAACTGCTCGCATCCCGCCGCGCCGTGCACTCGTGGGTCGTCCACGGGCACGGCGACCTCGACGAGATCACCACCACCGGTCCGACCGAGGCTCGGGAGGTGCGCGGCGAGGTCGTGACCTCCTTCGTGGTCGAGCCGAGCGATCTCGGGGTCGAGATCGTGGGGCCCGACGCCCTCGCCGGTGGCGACGCCGCCACCAACGCGTCGATCTTCGCCGCCATGCTCGCAGGCGACCGCCCCGCGGTGGCCGACATCGTCGCCCTCAACGCCGCCGCCGGCCTGGTGGTCGGATCGGTCGCCGCAACGCTGTCCGAAGGACTCGACGCCGCCCGAGCGGCGATCGACGACGGCCGCGTCGCCGCCACGCTCGATCGGCTCGTCGAGACCTCTCACGGCTGACGGCCGGAAGTACGGTGCCCCACATGACCGAAGCCGTCTCTGAGCCCGATCCGGTCGCTGCGCCCGACGAGACCCGCACCCGGCTGATCGCCGCCGCGGCCGAGGTCTTCTCCGAGCAGGGATACGACGGCTCGGGGGTCCAGGCCATCGCCAAGCGGGCCGGGTTCACCACGGGCGCCATCTACGGCCGCTTCAGCGGCAAGGCCGAGTTGCTGCTGGCGGCGATCGAAGAACGATCCAACGACGAACTCGACGTCCTGTTCGCCGAGCACGGGTTCACGGCCGACGCCACCGACGTCCTGAACCAGGTCGGCGGCCACCTCGTCACGCGGCAGGATTCGAGCGGTCAACTGCTGCTCGAAGCGTTCGTCGCCGCCAGGCGAGACGAAGAGGTCGCCAAGCTGTTGCGCGAGCGGCTCGAAGCCCGGGCCCACCTGATGGCCGAACTCATCGAGGCATCGAAGGCCGATGGCACGATCGATCCTGATCTCGACACGATGTCGATCGTCCGGTTCGTGCACGCCGTGGGTTTCGGATTCCTGCTCTACGACGCCGTCGATGCCGAGTTGCCCGCCTCCGCCCCGTGGGCCGAACTGATCGCACGCCTCGTCGGAGCCGTCCGTCCCGATTGAGCGCCCGAGCGCCGGGTCACGTCCCCAGCTCGCCTTGGACCTCTCGTTCGATGGTTGCCAGTTCGTCGGCCGCGTCCTCGTAGGCCGCGAGCTGCTCGGAGAGTCGATCGAGCTCGGGCTGGCCCTCGGGCAGGGCGAGCGACTCGGCCGGGCGAGCGGCGAGCCGGTCGATGCGGTGGGCGAGGGCATCGAGGTCGTCGATCTCGGTCGCCACGTCGCGAAGCACCGCTCGCCGTCGGGGTCCCTTCGCCCGGCCGGCGGTCGCCAGCCGCCGGTCGAGCTCGAGCGCTCGACGGGTGAGGTCGACACGCACGTCGGCGATGCCGGTCAGCTCGGACGGGGTGGCCGTCGCCACGGCCACCGCCGCACGCAGTCGGCGGTGCAACCGGGCGGGAGCTGCCGGCGAGGCGATCCACGAGGTCGGGGTGGGCGATGCCGTGTCGGCAACCACCCGGTTCCGTTTGCGGAGCGTGTGACGGAGCAGCAGGACGCCGATCACCATCGCCAGCACCCACAGCACGAACAACGTGCCGAGCACCGTCAGGAACGTTTCCACGCCTCCGAGGATAGGGGCCGCATCGATCAGGCCGGGGGGCGGAACCGGTCGGGCCGCACGGCGGGCAGGGAGAGGCCGCGATCGCTCGACTCGATGCGGACACGCGGCGCGCTGCGGTCGAGCCATGCCGCGTTGGCGAGGATCTCGTCGACGAGGTGACGGGGGAGGGGCGTGTCGGCGTCGTCGGGAACATCGGTCGCCGGCGACGTGTCGAGGTCGAGCGCGGTCGCTCCGTCGGTGCCCCAGGCGCTGACGAGGACGCCTCGCTCGAGCTCGGCACCGCCACCGTCGAAGGTCAGCACCAGCCGGCCGGCGACGCGGAGCGATCGGATGCGGGCCTGGCGGCGCAGTGCCTCGGCGAGGGCGGCGGCGCGGTCGCGGAGATCGGCGGCCTCCTCGAATCGTTCGGCCGCCGCGAGGTCGGCCATCCGCGATTCGAGCTGGTCGAGCACTGCGGCGGCGTCGCCCCCCATGATGCGACGGGCCGTGGCGGCGATCGGTGCGTACGCGTCCGGGGTGATCGCACCCGAGCAGGGGCACGTGCTGACCCCGAGTTGCGCGGCCGCACACGGAGCCTCACGTTCGTGTCTGGCGGGATCCTTCGTGCAGCGGCGGAGGGGTATGACCGTCTCGATCGCCTCGGCGACGCGGAGCGCGATCCGTTGCGAGGAGAGGGGTCCGAGATAGGTCGCGCCGTCGTCGCGCACGTCGCGGACCACCGAGAAGCGGGGAAAGGTCTCGTCGGTGAGCTTGAGGAAGCGGTACTTCGAGATCGTCTTCGACCGGCGGTTGTACCGGGGGAGATGCTGCTGGATCTGGCGCACCTCGCGGGCGCCGGCCTCGAGGGCGTGGGCGCACACGTCGATGTCGATGGTGGCGAACTCACGCAGGAGGCTGCCGACCTTCCGGCGGGAGTCCGACGAGAAGTACGACCGCACTCGCGATCGCAGGTCGGATGCCTTGCCGACGTAGAGCACGGTGCCGGCCCCATCGAGGAATCGGTAGACCCCGGGTCGGCGGGGCAGGTCGGCGGTGAGGCCGAGCTTGCCGGCTTGGGCATGGTTGGCGATCTTGGGGAGCCCGAGCAGGTCGTCGAGCCCGAACACACCGAACGCCGCGGCCCGTTCGAGCAGGACGTGGAGCAGATCGCCGGTGGCGAGGGCATCGTCGAGGGCGCGGTGCGACGGCTGGTGTGCGAGCCGGAAGCGGTCGGCCAGGGTCCCGAGCTTGCAGTTGGGTACCTCGTCGCGCACGAGCCGACGCGCCAGCGCCGCGGTGTCGACGCGTCGGTTGGCGAGCCGGGGTCGGTCGGACCGAACGAGCGCAGCGTCGAGGAAAGACGTGTCGAACCTGAGGTTGTGGCCCACCAGCACGGCGTCGCCGATGAACTCGAGGAGGGTGGGCAGGACGGCGCCGATCGGCGGTGCCGGCATCACCATCGACTCGGTGATGCCGGTGAGCACGGTGATCATCGGCGGGATGGCCCGACCCGGATCGATGAGCGTCTGGAACGTGCCCAGACACTCGCCGCCGCGGAGCTTCACCGCGCCGATCTCGGTGATGGCATCGTCGTTGGGCGACCCACCGGTGGTCTCGAGGTCGACGACGCAGAACGTGACACCCGCCAACGGTGCGCCGAGGTCGTCGAGGCTTCGCTGAGCGAACGGGAGTGTCGTTTCGGGGGCTGCGGGCACGGCTCCCAGACAACCGAACAGATGTTCGCTTGTCAAGCGAGGATCACGCCCGGGTCGATCGGTACGATCCGGCCGTGACCACCACCCGGTACCGATGTCGCTCGTGCGGGAACCTCACCCGGTTCGACGTGGTCGAGACCCGCCGAACCCGCTCGTTCCACCACTACACGGTGGGTGGCGAACTCGAGGTCGAGGACATCGAGGTGCTGGAGTCCTCGGTCGAGTCGGTGCAGTGCCACTGGTGTGGCGGCGGGGGCGACGTCGAGGAGCTGAGCTGAGCAGGGAGCGTGCGTCCCGACCTCCTGAGGTGGCGTAGCTGTCCTACCCCCTTCGTATCGTCGAAGGCAGGTGGAGATCGCCGCAACGTTCATCGAGGAGCACCCATGTCCGAGCCATTGATCATCGACTGCGACACCTGCGTGGGTCAGCACACCCCAAGGTGCGACGACTGCGTGGTGTCCCATCTGCTCAGCTCCGACGGCACCGGAGCCGTCGTGATCGACGTGGCCGAGGTGCGGGCGCTGCGCCGGCTGGCTCGAGCCGGGCTGGCGCCGCAGTTGCGTCACGAGGGCCGAGGCCGGGGCCGGGCGAGTCTGGGTGGGGCGAGTGCCGGTGCTACCGTCGCAGCCCCGGGTGCCTGATGGTCGGGCTCCCCACGGTCGAGTGCTCCTGTGCAGAACCTCCACCTCGTCGGCGTCAATCTCACCCGTGACGGGTTGATCCTGAGCGACCGTCGTGGCACCGGTGGTCGGTCCTTCGTCGTGTCGGTCGATCCGGCGCTGGTCGCGCTGGTGGCCGAGTTGGCGGCCGAGGGCGACGTCCACGGGTCCGAGGAGATCCACGAGCCCGCCCCACGGCCCGAGAGCGCGCTGTCGGTCCGCGAGATCCAGTCCCGACTCCGCGGCGGCCGGTCGATCGACGAGATCGCCGACGCCGCCGGCGTGTCGCCAGGGTGGATCGAGCGTTTCGCCCCGCCCATCCGAGCCGAGCAGGCGCGCATCATCGGTCGAGCGCTGACGTCGACGCTCGAACGGCCTCGCCTCGGCCCGTCCGAAGAGCCATTGGGTCGGGCCGTCGCCCACAACCTCGCGAGCAAGGGCTTGCGCCTGAGTCCGCAGGAGTTCGCCGCCGGGTGGTCGGCTCACCAGCGGGTCGACGGCCGCTGGGTGGTGCAGCACACCTGGACCCAGCGCGGGCGGACCAACGTGGCGACCTGGGAGTTCGACGAGGGGATGGAGGGCCTCGAGGCCGCCGATCGTCGTTCGCTCGAAGTGGGCTACGTCGCACCCGGGTCCGGTCGGCCGAAGCGGGCGACAGCCCCGACCCCGACCGGGGGGTCGGCGGCCGAGGTGGCTGCGCCCGCCCCCCGGCCTCAGGCGCCCGCCAGCCGGGCCGAGCCAGCGACTCCGGCCCGGCCGACTCCACCGCCGCGGCCCACGGCGACCGACGATGTCGAGCCGTGGGCCGAGGCGCTCGACTGGCTCGCGCTCAACGACGACGAGCCGCGGCCTGGTGCCGAGGACCTGTCGATCGGGCTGCTCCGGCTCATCGAAAGGACGCCCGCTGCCGAGCACGAGGGCGCGAACGCCTCGCGCCCCCCGCCACCCATCGAGGCCGGCCCACCGGGTTGGGTCTCCGATGGCTCCGACGAACCCCCCGCCGCCGTTGCCCGCCCCGGCGACGAGTCGGCCGATCCGCCCGGGTTCCCGGCCGCGGGCGACGAGGCGACCGAGGGATCCGAGGGAGTGGCAGCCAGGATCCACGCCGACCGGGTGGCCCCCGAGCCTGCTGCGGACCCGGCAGAACCGGCCGCGCCGCCTTCCCGCCAGCGCCACCCTGCTTCGCCACGGCGCCGCAACCGCCCCCTGCCGCGCTCGGTGACCGGGTCGTCCGGAGCGCTCCGCCCCACCCCGCCGGTCCGGCTCGACGTCGAGGACCTGGCGCGGCGGACTGGACTCGACCGTGTCGGTGTGGCGCCGGTCGAGGTCTTCGCCCGGACTCGCGCCGATCTCCATGCTCGGCGAAGCGCCGGGCTGCACGCCGACATGCAGTTCACCTACCGGAACCCCGATCGGTCGACCGACCCCGCACGGGTGCTCGACGGCGCGCGATCCCTGGTCGTCGGGGCGTCGGCCTACCCCAACGACCCGGGGCCGGCACCCCACCGGCCGTCGGCCCGAGTGGCCCGCTATGCCACGGGTGGTCACTACGACCGGCTCCGGGACGGGTTGGAGGGGGTCGCGGCGCATCTCCGCGATGCCGGCGGCCGGACCCGTGTGGTGTTCGACGACAATGCGCTGGTCGATCGCGAGGCGGCGCGACGCGCAGGGATCGGCGACTACGGCAAGAACGCCAACCTGTTGCTGCCGGGCGCCGGTTCGTGGTTCGTGCTCGGATCGGTGGTCACCGACCTCGATCTCGCTCCCACCGGGTCTGCATCGGTCGATCCCTGTGGGTCCTGCCGCCGCTGCCTCGATGGCTGTCCGACCGGTGCCATCGTCGTCGAAGGGGTCGTCGACGCCCGTCGCTGCCTGGCCTGGCTGGTGCAGGCGGGCGGCACGTTCCCGGTCGAGCACCGGGTCGCCCTGGGCGATCGCATCTACGGATGCGATGAATGCCAGGACGTCTGCCCCGAGAACCGTCGGCACGCGGTCCCGTCGGGTGCGGCCGACGGCTGGGTCGACCTGATCGAGATCCTCGACGCGTCCGATGCCGAACTGCTCGAACGCCACGGAAGCTGGTACCTGGCCGATCGCGATCCGGCGATCATCCGCCGCAACGCCCTGCTCGTGCTCGGCAACGTCGGCTCGGGTCGAGACCGCGAGACGCGGCGCGTGGTCGGTGCGGCACTGGTCCACGAGCAGCCGATGGTGCGGGCGCACGCGGTCTGGGCGGCCCGGCGACTCGGCCTGGCCCACCTCCTCGACCCGACCGACACCCACCCCGAGGTCGTCCTCGAACAACACCACCCGGTCGAGGTCCGCTGATGAAGCACCTGCTCGTCACCAACGACTTCCCGCCGAAGGTGGGTGGCATCCAGTCGTACCTCTGGGAACTCTGGCGGCGCCTTCCTCCCGAATCCTTCGGCGTGCTCACGACACCCCATCCCGACGCTGCGGCGTTCGACGCCGCCCAGCCCTACCGCATCGAGCGGGTGAAGGCCCGGGTGCTGCTCCCCAGCCCGGCCCTGGTCCGGACCGTCGACGCCCTCGCCGACGACCTCGCCGCCGACCTGGTCGTCCTCGACCCCGCCCTGCCGGTGGGGGCGATCGGCCCGAGGCTCTCCCGGGCCTACGACGTGGTGGTCCACGGCGCCGAGATCACGGTCCCCGGCCGGTTGCCCGGGAGCCGCCAACTCCTGGGCCACGTGCTGCGCGGCGCCCGCCACATCGTTGCCGCGGGCGGCTACCCGCTCGCCGAAGCCGAACGGTCGGCGGGTCGCACGCTGCGGTCGACCCTCGTGCCCCCGGGGGTCGACACCGACCGGTTCACGCCCCTCACCGACGCCGAGCGATCCGCGGTCCGCCGCGACTTCGGGGTCGCCGACGACGAACGGCTGGTGTTCAGCTTCAGCCGTCTCGTCCCGCGGAAGGGCATGGACACCCTGATCGAGGCCGCGGCCCGGCTGGGCGACTGCGTCCCCCGTCTCCGGGTCCTGATCGGCGGCACCGGTCGCGACACCAAACGACTGGCCGGACTCATCGAGCGACATGGTGCACCGGCCGAGTTGCTCGGATTCGTCTCCGACGAAGATCTCCCGAGGCTCGTGGGTGCGGCCGACCTGTCGGTGATGCTGTGCCGGGATCGATGGGCGGGTCTCGAGCAGGAGGGCTTCGGCATCGTGTTCCTCGAGGCAGCCGCAGCGGGGGTCCCGCAGGTGGCCGGATCGAGTGGCGGTGCCGCCGAGGCCGTGGCCGACGGCGAGACCGGAGTGGTCGTCGACGACCCGACCGACGTCGACGCGGTGAGCCGCTCCATCGCCGAGCTGCTCGAAGATCCCGACCGTCGCGAGGCGATGGGCGTTGCGTCACGCCGCCGGGCGGTCTCGGACTTCAGCTACGACGGCCTGGCCCGACGCCTCGGTGATGCGCTCGAGGTCGACTGGTGAGCGACGGCGACCGCATCGTCATCGCCGCAGCTGCCGGCACCGCCGGGTTCGCACTGTCCGCCACTGCGGGAGTGATCTGGCCCGACGTCTTCGGGCTCGCGTCGGCGGTCGTCTCCGGCGCGCTGTTCGCGATCGGCTGCGGCGCCTTCGTCGTCGGATTCCTGGCGGGCGTGGGCCGAAGCCGGGCCGAGGAGGTCGATCTGGCCGGGCTGTTCTTCCTGACCGGCACCGCCCCGGCTCCGATTCGGCGGCGGCTGCGGGGCCTCACGCTCCTGCAGGTCGTCATCGCGTGCACCGCCGCCAGCATCCGCCCCTTCACCGAGAGCGCCTTCGGGGTCCTCGTCCCGGTCTTCGGGCTCGGCCTGATGGCGCTGTGGGGCGGCCGCTACGGCGACTTCGCCGACAAGGGCCCCGAACCGGCGTCGGGCGATTGAAGCCAGGACCACCCATCGGCGCGCTCGATCGAATAGAACACTCCTCATGGCTGACCAGGCGAGGCTGTCGATGCGCATCGATGCGCCTCTCGACACCATCCGCGAGGTACTGCTCGATTTCGAGCAGTACCCCACGTGGGCGCGAGACATCAAGAGCGTGTCCGTCCTGACTCGAAACGCCGAGGGCGTAGCGACCGATGTCCGGTATCGGGCGGCGGCGATGGGCCGGAGCACCTCCTACACGTTGCGCTATGACCACTCCGGCGCCCCGCTCCGCATCGCATGGGTCCTGGCCGAGGGCGACATCATGCGCCAGCTCGACGGGGCCTACGAGTTCGAGGTGCTCGACGATGCGTCCACGTTGGTGAGCTACGACCTCCACGTCGATCTCGTCGTCCCCCTCCCCGGATTCGTCAAGCGTCGGGCCGAGACCCGCATCGTGAACACGGCGCTGCGCGAGTTGCGCGACCACGTTCAGTCGCGCTGACCGACCGATCGTGAGAATTCTCCTCTTCACCGGGAAGGGTGGGGTCGGCAAGACCACGACCGCCGCCGCCACCGCCCTCGCCGCCGCGGATGCGGGACACCGGACGATGGTGGTGTCCACCGACCCGGCCCATTCGCTGGCCGATGCCTTCGACGTCGACCTCGGTCCCCTCGCGGTCGAGATCGTGCCCGGCCTCCACGGCGAGCAGCTGGATGCCCAGGAGCGCATGGAGGAGTCGTGGGGCGAGATCCAGGACTACCTGAAGGAGGTGTTCCGGTGGGCCGGGATCGGCGCCATCGAAGCCGAGGAGCTCTCGGTGATCCCGGGCCTCGACGAGGTGTTCGCGCTCACCGACATCAAGCGGCATGCCGAGAGCGGCGAGTACGACGTCCTGGTGGTCGATTGTGCACCGACGGCAGAGACGATCCGGTTCCTGTCGCTTCCCGACATCCTCGGGTGGTACATGGAACGCATCTTCCCGGTGGGCCGCCGAGTCAACCGTGTCGTGTCCCCACTGCTCGGCGGGGTCACCGATCTGCCGATCGCCGGCGACGACACGTTCGCGGCCCTCCGGCGGTTCTACGAACGCCTCGATGGCGTGAAGGACCTGCTCTCCGACGTCGAAATGACCAGCGTGCGACTGGTGGTCAACCCCGAGCGCATGGTGATCGCCGAGGCGCGTCGCACCGCCACCTATCTGTCGCTGTTCGGGTACCGGGTCGATGCCGTGGTGGCCAACCGCCTGCTTCCCGACAGCGTGTCGGACCCGTGGTTCGAGGAGTGGAAGCGGCTGCACGCCGAACACCTCCAGACCATCGAGGAGGGCTTCGCCCCGCTTCCTGTGCTCCGGGCCGAACTCGCTCCGCACGAGCTGATCGGCGTCGACCGGCTCCGCGACTTCGCTGCGGCCCTGTACGGCGAGCGCGACGCCTCGGAGCGACTGTCCGACGGCGACGCATTGAGCTACGAGCGGACCTCACGAGGCACCGAACTCCGGCTCGACCTGCCGTTCGCCGACCGGGACGACCTCGAGCTCGGTCGGCGCGACGACGAGCTCCTGGTGAGGATCGGCCCGTACCGCCGCGCCATTCTCCTCCCCGACTCGCTCCACAACCGGGGAATCTCTGACGCGACCCTCCAAAAGGGCAGACTAACCGTCGTGTTCTCAGAGGAGTCGCCCGTATGATCGACGAGGACGATCGCGACTCGACCGCTGCCGCAGACGGGATGGTCCACCTGCAGGCCGCCGCACGGGAGATGATCGGTGCAGCTCGGGCACTGCTCGACGCGGCCGAGCAGCTGGTCGAGGACCCGGCGACCGTCGGAAAGGTGGTGTCGATGGTGTCGACGTTCGCCCAGGCGGCGGCGACCGCCACTCCGGGCGCTTCGGCATCGACCGAACGAGACGACGATGAGGACGACGACCAGGGACCCGTCGAACGGATCGTGGTGAGCTGAATGCGCCTTCTCCGCCTCATGAACGACGACTTCGCGCTCGAGTTCCACCCTTACGTCACCGTCGTGACCGGGCTCGACGAAGCAGCCCGGCAGGCCGTCGTCGACGGCATCGAAGCGCTCCCGCGGGGCGAGGTCGGCGAGCTCTCCGGACTGGTCGAATCGCACGGCGTGGTGCTCGACCTCGAGTCCGAGAGCCTCAGGTTGCTCGAAATGGACAACACCGAGGTGGAGGTCGTGGTCACCGCCGATGGCCTTCCGGGAAACGGTGGGCCGACCGGCGTCCCCGAGGTCAGCGATCTCGAGCTCGACCGGGCGGCGATCGGCGAGGAGATCGAGGCTGCGGAAACCGAGGTGCTGCGTCAGCGCGAAGCCGTCGAGCAGGCCCAGGCAGCGGTCGATCTCGCCGCCAAGCGGATCGACGAGATCGTCGCGGCGCCGATCGAGGCGGAGGAACCGACACCTCCCGAGGACGCCGGTCCCGAAACCACCGAGGCCGAGCTCGACGCCGTCCGCGCGCTCCTGGTCGAGACCGAGTCGGCCCTCGCCGCAGCTCAGGAAACGCTCAGCGAAGCCGAGTCCATCGCCGAGGAGGCGCGTGGCCGGCGAGATGCCACCACGGTCGAGGCGTCGGCGCTCGCCGGCCAGCTCGAGGCCGTCCAGGCGAGTCTCGACCCTGACGCCGACGCCGATCTCGAGGCGGCCGAGCTCCAGCTCGTCGAGGTGCGCGAGGCCGTCGAACAGGAACGGCTCGCCGACGCCGACGGGTCCGACCCGGTCGAGGTGCAGGAGTCGATCGAGCACCGCCTCGCCCGTCTCGAGGTCCATCGCACCGAACTCGACGCCAAGCTCGCCGTTCTCGGAGGAGCCGAGACGCTGGCCGTCCAGGCGGCCCTCGAAGGACTCCGGGGCGACGACGAAGAGTCGGCTCTGGTCCCGTCGGTCGACGCACTCGAGCTCGCCGACGAGATCGAACGGGCCACCGCCACGCTCTCGTCGCGGGGCGCCGGGCTGTCGGGCAACGAGGGCACTGTGCTCGCTGCCCGGGCCAGGCTGGACGCAGCGCGCCAGGCCCTCGCCGATGCCGAGCAGCGGGTACGAGTTCCCCAGCTCGATCGCGACGACATCGATGCCCTCGAAGTCGCCCACGCCGACGTGCTGGACGCCCAGGAGAAGTCCGAGGGCCGCTTCTCGAAGGGACGTGCCGAACGCAGGCTCGAGGAAGCCAGGGCCGCCGAGGACGCGGTGCTCAGCCGGCTCGGGTTCGATTCGTACGCCGACTACATGATGGGCACGTCGATGCTCCATGTCGACGACGAGCAAGAGGCCGCCCTCGACGTGGCCCGCGCCGAACTGGCCAACGCAGAGGACGCATGGGCGGCACTGCAGGAGGGCGTCGACTCCACCCTCGAGATCGCCGTCCTCAAGGACAACCTCCGCCTCCTGACCGACAAGGCCGCGGTGCTGCTCGGTGCGCCACCCTCGGGTGAAGTGGTCGAGGCCCTGAGGGCCCACCGGGTCGCCGCCAATCGCCTCGGCGACGCCCATGGACGGCTGGCAGCCGCGCTCCAGTCGGTCGGCCTCGCGGTCGCCCACGAGGACCTCGAGACCGACGACCTGGTGCAGCTGGCCGAGGACTGGATGCAGGAGGAGGGCGCGGCGAACGAGCTTCGCGAAGCTGCGCTGGCCGAGCGTGCCGAAGTCGACCTCGATCTCGCCGAGACCCGTTCGCAGCTCAGTCAGGCGGCGGCGGGGATGAGCGGCCCCTCGGTCGAAGACCGTCGAACCGCGCGGATCGACGATGCGGTGGCGGCACGCGACGCGGCGGCCGAACGGCGTCGGCGTCATGGCGGCACCGTGCAGGAGGTCAGCGATCTCCGTGCGGCACTCGCCGCGCTGACCGAACGCGTCGACGCCGCGAACACCGAGGCCGTCGAGGCAGAGGCCACCCTCGAACGAGCTCGCGCCGAGGTCGCCGACGCACGGGCGACCCACGAGGCGACCGCGTTGGCCGCCCGGGAGGTCGAAGGCTCGATCGTCGAGGTCGAGCTGCCCGAGCCCGTCGACGACACCGACCCGCTCGAGGAGGCACACGAAGAGGCCATCGCCGCCCGCGAAGCCGCCGACGAGCAGCTCTCGGCCGCGCGAGAAGCGCTCGCGCTCGCCGAAGCCCGCAGTGCCGAGCTCGGGGAACAGCGGGGCGAGCTCGAAGCCCGCATCGCCGCCGAGCGGGCCACCCCGGTCGCACCCGAACCCGAGGTCGAGAACGCATCGGCCGAGGAGGTCGAGTGGTACCTCCTCTCCCGACTGGCTGCGCAGCGCCGGATCTCCTTCGCCGGGTCGGTGCCGATGTTGATCGATCGAGCCCTCGACACGCTGAAGAGCGAAGAGATCCAGGTCGTGCTCGACCGTCTCGAGCGCATGGCGGCCGCCGTGCAGCTGATCGTCATCTCGGACACCGACGCCGCACGCACGTGGGCGCAGCGGGCCGGTGAGCAGCGCGGCGCGGTCGTCGAGCCGATGAAGCCGGCCGACGTCGTTCCCTTCGCCTGACCCCCGGCGCCCCGCACTACCATCGGCGGCTCACCGACGAACAGGAGACGTGCGTGGAGCTCGATGAGGCCGCAGTGGTTCGCCTGGCGGCAGTGGTCGGGTCCGCCCCGATCGTCAGCTGCTATCTCGACGTCGACGGCCGCACCCAGGTTCGTCCCGCCGACTATCAGCGCGAGCTCTCCCACCTGCTCCGGGGAGCTCGGGCGCGCGAGAACGCCAAGGCCCTCGACGGCGACCTCGATCGGATCGAGGCCTACGTCGACCAGGAGCTCGATCGGTCACGTATCCGTGGGCTGGCGATGTTCTCGTCGGTCGCCGATGACTTCTGGGAGGTCGTGGAGGTTCCGGTGCCGGTTCGTTCGCACCTCGTTGTGAATCCCACACCCGCGGTCCGTCAGCTCGAGTCCATCGTGCAGCAACACGAACCGATCGCCGTCCTCCTGGTCGACAAGCAGACGACCCGGCTCTTCGAGTTCGCACTCGGCGAACTGGTCGAACAGACCGAGTTCGTCGACGAACTGCCGCGCGACTACGACGAGCGCGGGCAGAGTCAACGGGGGTCGATCGATCCGCACGTCGACGAACTGCTGCACCAGCACGTCCGCCATGCCGCACGTGCTGCGTTCGAGCTCTCCAAGCGTCAGCCGTTCGCCCACCTGGCGATCGGCGGATCGACACCCGTCGTGCCGATGGTCAGCCAGGAGCTGCACCCGTATCTCGCGCAACGGCTCACCGATCCGGTGGACGTCGGCGTGAACGCCGGCCTCGACGAGATCCGAGCAGCCGCCCTCGATGTCGAAGCTCGCCTCGAGCGCCGGCGGGAGGCCGAACGGGTCGAGCAGCTGCGCAATGCCGTCGAAGGAGGCGGAAACGGGGTGGCCGGGCTCGAACCGACGTTGTCGGCGCTCGCCGAACACCGCGTGGCCCGCCTGCTGGTGTCAGCCGGCTACCGCGAGCGCGGGTGGCGATGCGGCAACTGCAGACGGCTCGCCGGCGTGGGCCGCTCGTGTCCCTCCTGCGACGAGACGATGGACGAGGTCGAGGGCGTGGTCGACGAGGCCGTTCACGACGCCCTGGTCGACGGCGCCGACGTCGAGGTGTGTGTCGACAACGCCGATCTCGACGTCCTCGGTCGCATCGGCGCGACGCTCCGGTATTGAGCACCCGCGCAGTCGGGGTCGACATCGGCGGCACCAAGATCCTCGGCGTCGCCATCGACACCTCGGCACCGAACGACCCGATCGCCACGATGCGGGCGACGACACCGTCGGGAGGTCGGGCCATCGTGGAGGCCGTCGCGACGGTGATCCACGACCTCGACGACGACCCTGGCACGCCCGTCGGCGTCGGCGTCGCGGGGCTGGTGGATCGCGACGGTCGAGTCCGGACCTCGCCGAATCTCCCAGGCGTCGAGGACTTCGCCCTGCGCTCCGAACTCGAGCACCGCCTCGGGCGGACGGTGGTCGTCGAGAACGACGCCACGGCGGCGACGGTCGCCGAGGCCGCCATCGGAGCGGGGATGCGCTCGGACTTCTTGTTCGTCGCGCTCGGGACCGGTATCGGCGGTGGGTTGGTGATCGACGGTGTGGTGGTCAGGGGCCGTGACGGATTCGCCGGCGAGTTCGGGCACATGATCGTCGACCCCGGCGGCGTGCGCTGTGTCTGCGGACGCCGAGGCTGTTGGGAGCGCTACGCATCGGGTTCTGCGCTCGAGCGTCTGGCTGCCGAGCGGCCGCATGCCGATCGCTGGCTCACGATCGGGGACGGACCGGTCACCGCAGAGCAGGTCATCGTGGCGGTCCGTGGGGGCGTGGCGGAGGCTCGGGCGGTGCTCGACGAGTGGAGCGACTGGGTGGGTCTCGGGATCGCCAACCTGGTGGTGGCACTCGATCCCGAGCGCGTGGTCCTCGGCGGGGGAGTGCTCGATGCCGCCGACCTGTTGCTCGATGGCATCCGTCAGGCGACGGGCCGGTCGCTGTTCGGCGTCGATCACCGGCATGACGTCGACATCGTTCCAGCCGTGCTCGGTTCGACGGCCGGAGCCACCGGCGCGGCCATGTTGGCCGGGACGCCGACGCTGCTCGGGTCCCGAGGCGACGAAATGGGTTCCTGAGCGCGCGGGGGAGCGGGAGTACCCTCTGCTCGATGGAGTTCCGCCGCATCACCTCGCTGCCGCCCTACGTCTTCACCATCATCGACGGGCTCAAGGTCGAAGCACGGCGCAACGGGGCCGACGTCGTCGACCTCGGCTTCGGCAACCCCGACCTTCCGTCACCGCAGGTCGCCGTCGAGAAGCTGGCCGAGGCGGTGCACAACCCCAAGAACCACCGCTACTCACTGTCTCGGGGCATCCCGAAGCTCCGGCAGGCGGCAGCCGATCTCTACCTTCGCCGATTCGGTGTCGAACTCGACGCCGACACCGAGGTGGTCGCCACCATCGGCGCGAAGGAGGGGTACTCCCACCTGATGTGGGTCCTGCTGCAGCCCGGCGACGCCGCGCTCGTGCCCTCGCCCTCCTACCCGATCCACATCTGGGGACCGCTGTTCGCGGGCGCCGATGTCCGCGAGATCCCGATGAGCGTCGACGGCGACTTCATGGAGAACGTCCGCGAGGCCTACGAGTACTCCTGGCCCAAGCCTCGCGTCATCGTCACGAGCTTTCCCCACAACCCCACCACGGCTTGTGTCGATCTCGACTTCTTCCAGTCGCTCGTCGACTTCGCCCGCGAGAACGACGTGGTCATCGTCCACGACAACGCGTACGCCGAGCTCGGCTTCGACGGCTACGAGCCCCCTTCGATCCTCCAGGCCGAAGGCGCCAAGGAGTGCGCGGTCGAGCTCTACTCGATGACGAAGGCGTTCTCGATGGCAGGGTGGCGCGTCGCCTTCCTCGTCGGCAACCCCGAGGTGGTGGGTGCGCTGGCGAAGCTGAAGTCGTACCTCGACTACGGCACGTTCCAGCCGATCCAGATCGCGGCGACGGTCACCCTCAACGAGGCCACGTCGCACCCCAAGGAAGTGCAGGCGCTCTATCAGTCTCGCCGCGACTCGCTGTGCGACGGGCTCGATCGCATCGGATGGCACATCCCCCGACCGAAGGGGACCATGTTCGCCTGGGCCCCGATTCCCGAACCCTATGCCGACATGGGATCGGTCGAGTTCGCCTCGTTCCTGGTCCGCGAGGCCAACGTGGCCACCTCGCCCGGGGTCGGCTTCGGCCCAGGGGGCGACGGCTTCGTGCGGTTCGCGCTGATCGAGAACGAACAACGCATCACCCAGGGCATCCGTCAGATGCGCAAGGCCCTCACCAGACTCGACACCTGATCGGCGCGGCTCAGGGCCGTCGACCGATGGCGCCGTAGAGACAGAACGAGACGATCTCGTCGGCCACCTCGGCGGTGTCGCGGCCGGCGCCCTGCACGAAGGTGCGATAGAGGTGGCCCAGCGTTCCGACCATGGCATGGGCGAGCATCACGGGGTCGTCGTGATCGATGCGTCCCGCCTCGATGGCCTCTTGCAGGTGGGCGGCCACGTCAGCGACGGCGACTTCTTCGCCACGACGGACCCGATCGGCGAACAAGGAGTCGCTTGCCGCGAACTGGACCAGCTGGCTGAACTCCGGTCGTCCATCGGTCCACCTGAGTGAGGCTCGCAAGCCGAGTTCGATCCGGCGGATCGGATCGGCCTCGCCGGCGATCGCCGCGTCCTGCACGCGGCGGAGCTCCTGCTGCCCGGTGCGCAGGATGTGGATGAAGAGCTCCTCCTTGGACTCGAAGTACCAGTAGAAGACGCCTTTGCCGACACCGAGGCCGTCGACGATGTCGGCGACCGATGTGGAGTGATAGCCCCGATCGGCGAACTGGGTCGTGGCCTCGGCGACGAGTTGGCGCCGGCGTTCGAGCCCGCGGGCCGTGAGCCGTCGGCTCACTCGAGCGACCAGCCGCGAGACCGCTCCACGGCGCGCTTCCAGCGGGCGTAGTCGGCATCGGCGGCGGTCCGGTCGGCCGTCGGCTGGACCTCGACGTCGACCGCCCACTGCTCGGCGATCTCGGAGGTCGAGGTCCAGACTCCCTCGGCGAGACCGGCCAGATAGGCGGCACCCAGGGCGGTGGTCTCCTGCACCACCGGTCGGGTCACCGGGACGCCGAGTTGATCGGCCTGCAGCTGGAGCAGGAGGCGCATGACCGACGCCCCGCCATCGGCGCGGAGGCTGGCCACCCCGCGGCCTGATGCGGCCGACATCGTGTCGACGACGTCGCGTGTCTGGTAGGCCATGGCTTCGACCGTGGCCCGGGCGAGGTGCGCCCGGGTCGTGCCGCGGGTGAGTCCGACGATCGTTCCGCGGGCGTAGGGGTCCCAACAGGGGCTCCCCAGGCCGGCGAACGCAGGGACGAGCACGACGCCGTCGGTGTGGGGAACCGACGAGGCGAGCGCCTCGATCTCGCTCGCGTCGTCGATGATCTCGAGGCCGTCGCGGAGCCATTGGATGGCCGCGCCGGTGGCGAAGATCGCACCCTCGAGGACATAGGTGGTCGAGGCCGGCGCGACGGTCTCGAGCGACCACCCGACGGTCGTGAGCAGACCGTCGACCGGTTCGGGCACGTCGGGCCCGACGTTCATGAGCACGAACGAACCGGTGCCGTAGGTGTTCTTCGTCATGCCGGGCTCGAAGCAGGCCTGGCCGAACAGCGCCGCCTGCTGGTCGCCGGCGATGCCGCTGATGGGGACCCCTGGCGTCACGCCGGAGCCCTCGACGGTCACCCCGAACCGGCCGCTGCTCGGGCCGATGTCGGGGAGTGCGTGCATCGGTACGCCGAACAGGTCGCACAACTCGTCGGACCAGGAGAGCGTCGAGATGTCGAACAGCATGGTGCGGCTGGCGTTCGACGGCTCGGTGACGTGCACCTGGCCACCGGTGAGGTTCCAGACGAGCCACGAGTCGATGGTGCCGAGTGCGAGGTCGGCGTCGTCCTCGACGCCACCCTCGGTCGAGCAGCCACTCGATCTTGGAGGCCGAGAAGTAGGGGTCGAGCACCAGCCCGGTGCGGCGACCGCACCAGTCGGAAGGTGGCCGGCGGCGGCGATCTCGTCGCAACGGGCGGCCGTCCGCCGGTCCTGCCACACGATGGCGCGATGGCGGGGGCGGCCCGTGCGACCGGCTCCCACGCCACGATGGTCTCGCGCTGGTCGGTGATCCCGATGGCCGCCACCGGCTCGGTGAGGGTCTCGTGGAGCTCGGCGAGCGTGGTCTGGACGGCCTGCCAGATCTCGTCGGCGTCGTGTTCGACCCAACCGGGCCGCGGGAAGTGCTGGGTGAACTCGCGGTAGCGACCAACCGGTGATCGACCCGGCCTCGTTCACGGCGAAGGAGCGGACGCCGGTGGTTCCCGCGTCGATTGCGATCACGACGGCCATGGTCGGCTCAGGCTAGTGCTCGTCGGCTCGACGGATCGCCAGGGCCTACGGTGGGGCCAACCGAGTCGAGGAGATTGCCGTGAAGATCGCCATGTTGACCGGGGGCGGCGACTGCCCCGGACTGAACGCCGTCATGCGGGCCGTCGCCCGCAAGGGCGAGGTCGTTCATCGAGACCAACTGCTCGGGTTCCGCGACGGGTGGCGGGGCGTGATCGAGAACGACGTGGTGCCCCTCGACGTCGAGGCGTTCCGCGGAACGCTGCCGCGCGGCGGCACCGTCATCGGGTCGTCGCGGACCAACCCCTACAAGGTCGACGGCGGACCCGACGCCGTGCGCGCGACCATGCTCGCCAACGAGGTCGACGCCCTGATCGCCATCGGCGGCGAGGACACCCTCGGGGTGGCCAGCCGGCTCGCGTCGGAGGGTGTGCAGGTGATCGGCGTGCCCAAGACCATCGACAACGACCTCTCGGCCACCGAGATGACCTTCGGCTTCCAGACGGCGGTCCAGATCTGCGTCGACGCCATCGACCGCCTCCACACCACCGCCGAGAGCCACGATCGAGTCATGGTCGTCGAGGTCATGGGCCGCCACGCCGGGCACATCGCCACGTGGGCGGGGATCGCCGGCGGAGCGACGATGACCCTCATCCCCGAAGAGCCCTTCGACATCGACGAGGTGTGCGACGCGCTCCGACACCGTCACGAGAACCGTCGCCGGCTGGCGTCGATCGTGGTCGTGTCCGAAGGGGCGATGCCCACGGACGGCGGGATCGAGCTGAAGTCGGGTGAACTCGACGCTTTCGGCCACGTGCGACTCGGTGGCATCGGCAACTGGTTGTCTGCAGAGATCGAGAGCCGCACCGGCTACGAGACCCGGGTCACGACGCTCGGCCACATCCAGCGGGGCGGCACGCCCACGGCGTTCGACCGCGTCCTCGCGACCCGCTTCGGTGTGGCGGCGATCGACGCCGTCCACGACGGCGACTGGGGCACGATGGTCGCCCTGCGGGCCGGCCAGATCGTTCGAGTCCCACTCGATGAAGCGACGGCCGAGCTGAAGCTGGTCGACGACGACCTCTACGACGTCGCAAAGGTCTTCTTCGGGTGAGATCGCTCGGGCTCTACGAGCCCGCGGCTCGCCGGAAGCTGCTGTAGTCCGAGCAGTCCACCGGTTCGGAGGTCAACTCCTGGTCGTCGATGCTCGCATTGGTCGGTTCGTCCTCGATCCGGAAGCTCACGACCCGGACGTCGGGGATCTCGGTGGCGGTGCAGACGATCTGGGCGAACAGCCCGGTCTGACCCGGTCCTTCGACGGTGAGCAGGTTCTCGCTGAAGTCGAGCACGAGCCGATTCTCGTCTTCCACCAGCGTGGCATCGAGCAGCGTGGTGCCCTCGGGGATGTTCGTCTTGAGCCCTGACTCGACCTCGTCGTTCTCGTCGGGCTGGAGCTCGAGCAGGGTGGTGATGATGTCGGCCGGCGTGGGCGACAGCGGCACGTCGCGGGTCACCTCTTCGAGGAAGGTCCCCTCGTCCTCGGTCCGGAGCAGGAAGAAGGTCGAGGACTGTGCAGCCCCTGGAGCCTCGCTGGTCGACGTGGCCAGGTCGGACTCGAGCAGCGAGAACGGGATCTCCTCGGGAGCGATGGCCTGAGGACTGTTGTCGGCGCTCACGCCGCACGCAGCCGCGGCCACCGCGAGGGCGAGCGAGAGCGCGACGAGTCTGCGGCGGCGCGGTGTCATGAGACCTCCAAGGGTAGGTCGACCACGAAGCGTGCTCCTTCGCTGCCGTCGGGCCGGTCTTCGACGAAGACGCGTCCGCCGTGCAGGTTGACGTGTTCGGCGACCAGCGCCAGCCCGAGTCCGACGCCTTCGGTGGCTCCGCGCCGGTGGGACGACCCGGCGCGGGAGAAGCGCTCGAAGATCTTCTCCCGGTCCTCGGCCGCGACCCCTTCGCCGGCATCCTCGACCCCGAGCTGGACGTGTCCGCCGACCTTGTCGATGGTGACCTTGGTCGCGCCGCCGCCGTACTTGCGCGAGTTGTCGAGCAAGTTGGCGATCACCCGCACCAGGCGTCGCTTGTCGGCCAGCACGATGGCGCCGGCGAGCGCAGGGTCGACCTCGACCGGGACCTCGTCGTGGCTGAAGGCCACGGCCTGCATCACGAGCTCGGCCAGATGGACCTCGGTGAGCTCGAGGCGCATGACCCCGGCGTCGAAGCGCGAGATCTCGAGCAGGTCCTCGACGAGCTGTCGGAATCGATCGATGTCGGCGACCAACAGGTCGAGGGCGGCCTGAGACCGTTCGGACAACTCGTCCCGTCGGGTCTCGATGACCTCGATCGACGCCGAGAGGGTCATGAGTGGCGACCGCAGCTCGTGGCTGACGTCGGACGCGAACCGCGCGTCTCGCTGGATGCGGTCCGAGAGCGCCTCGACCATCTCGTCGAACGAACGGCTGATCGGCCGGAGATCAGGGTCTTCGGTGGCCCCGAGGCGGATGTCGAGGTTGCCCTCGGCCACCTCGTGTGCGGCCTCGCTGAGCTGGGTGAGCGGTTGGAGCACCCGACGTGCCATCCAGCCGCCGAATCCGGCGCCGGCCAGCGTGGTGATGAGCGAGGCCGCCACGAGCGTGATGGCCAGCGACTCGAGGTTCGAGTCGATCTCGCCGAGCGAGGCGATCTCGAAGTAGGCCGCACTCCGAGCGGGGATGGGGACACCGATGGCGAGGCGCATCTCGCCGTCGAGGTCGTAGCGCTGGATGGCCGGCTGCCCGTCGAGGACCGCCACCGTGAGGTCGTCGGGCAGGGTCGACTCGCCGATCTGGGAGTCGGGCGAGAACCACTGACCCCCGGCGTCGCCGGCGACGAACAGCAGCGGTTGCGAACCGTTCGGGGTCGGGAGCGATTGGAGCAGCTCACCCTGCCCGGGATCGACGGCGTTGAACTGCTGCCGCACGGTTCGGGCGTTGAGGTAGAACTGCGTCGTCGCCGAGGACTCCTTCTCGCTGACCAGCTGGGTGCGGGTCAGGCCCCAGGCGATGCCCGAGAGCATTGCCGACAACAGCAGCGCCCCGACCGAGAACGCCAGGATGATCCGTGCGCGCAGCCCGAGACGGCGTAGGAGCCGCATGGGATGGCCCTCAGACCTGGAGCTTGTAGCCGAGACCGCGGACGGTCACCACGTGGCGAGGGTTGGCGGGGTCGTTCTCGACCTTGGTGCGGAGCCGTCGGATGTGGACATCGACCAAGCGCCCGTCACCGAAGTAGCCGTATCCCCACACCCGCTCGAGCAGAACCTCGCGGGAGAACACCCGACCCGGGCTCGACGCCAACTCGACGAGGAGCCGGAACTCGGTCTTGGTGAGGTGGACGTCCTGGCCGTTGCGGCGGACCACACCCTCGTCGGGGATGATCTCCAGCTCACCGAAACGCAGGTGCGCGCTGCCGGAATCGGTCGACCGCGCCCGGCGCAGCAGCGCTCGGATCCGCGCCGACAGCTCTTTCGGCGCGAACGGCTTGGTCAGGTAGTCGTCGGCACCGGCCTCCAGGCCGGCCACCACGTCGTGGGTGTCGGCGCGGGCGGTGACCATCACGATCGGGACGTCGGAACTGCGTCGGACGGAGCGGCAGACCTCGAAGCCGTCGATGCCGGGGAGCATGATGTCGATGAGCACGACATCGGTGGGTTCGCGATGGAACGCCTCGAGCGCCTCCTCGCCGGTGCTGGCCTCGACGACGTCCCAGCCCTCGTCTTCGAGGGCGAGCTTGACGGCGGTACGGATGCGTTCGTCGTCCTCGACGGTCAGGATGCGCGTACTCACAGCCTTGATCGTGCCACCTGGCGGACCCTCGGTGGTGACACCGCTCCGGATCGGCCTGGTCACGGGAGGTCCGCCGCCCCGTTTTCGACCAGCAGATCGGTGAGCGGGCCATGCAGGTCGGGGTGGGCGGCGATCACGAAGTCCTCGCTCGGAGGTCCCCCGGTCAGGCCGGTCACCCGGGCACCGCATGCCTCGGCGATCACGCCACCCGCGCTGTGGTCCCACGGCGACAACCCCCGCTCGTAGTACGCATCGACTCGTCCGGCCGCCACCGAGCAGAGATCGGTCGCTGCCGCGCCCATGCGTCGCACGTCGCGAAGCCGGCCGATGATGCGGCCGAGCAATGCAGCCTGAGCGGTGCGGCGTCGAGGGTCGTAGCCGAAGCCGGTCGCGAGCAGGGTCCCATCGAGGTCGGGCGGTGGGGCGAGCCGGGGCAGCGGCGTTCCGTTGCGGGTGGCGCCGTCGCCGCGGGTCGCGGAGAACACGTCGGCCGCGAGCACGTCGACCACGACGCCGATCGTCAATTCGCCGTCGATCTCTCCGGCGATCGACACGTTGCAGCCGGGGTGGCGATACAGGTAGTTCGTGGTGCCGTCGAGCGGGTCGACGATCCATCGCACGCCCGACGTGCCGGGGACATCGGTGCCCTCCTCGCCGAGCATCCCGTCCTGCGGGCGGGCGCCGAGCAGGCGGTCCAGGATCAGCTGCTCGCTCGCCCGATCCATCGCGGTGACCATGTCGGTCCCGGTGGACTTGGTCGTCACCTCGAGATCGTCACGATCGAGCCCGGCACGCAACAGGTCGGCCGCTTCGATGGCCGTGTCGCGGGCCAGGCCGGCGAGTTCGTCGAGCGGACTCAACGCTCCGTGTTCTCGATCCGACGCCACTCACCCATGGCGCGCAGGGCGAGCACGCTGACGACACCGACGCCGACGGCAGCGATCGTGGCTCCGAGGAGGCCGAACAGGCCGGCCGGAACGGTGCAGTCGCCCTCGCACTGGAGGTCGACGAACGCGTATCCGATGAGTCCCCCGCACAGGCCGGCGATCAGGATCGCCCCGAAGGCGAGGCTCCTCGCCAGGACCGAGGGGAGCGCCGAGTCGGCGTCGTCGGATTCGGGAAGGACGGGCTCGCTCACGGACGGCCAGCGTAGGGGCGGCCGGTGCTCGGCTCGAATCGCCGGGCACCCCGCTCCTACGCTCGGCGCCCGTGAGCGATGCGCTGGGCGATCTGGGCTGGTTGACCCTCGACCACGACGACTGGGCCCGGCTCCGCGTGGCGACGGTGATGCCCCTGCGCGAGGAGGAGTTGGAGGCCCTGCAGGGCATCAACGAAGACCTCTCGATGGCCGAGGTGACCGAGGTCTATCTGCCGGTGTCGCGGCTGCTGAACCTGCTCGTCGCCGGGACGACTCAGGTGCGTGGAGCGACCGAGACGTTCTTCGGCACCCCGCCCCGCCCGGTGCCCTACATCATCGGACTCGCCGGGAGCGTGGCCGTGGGCAAGAGCACGACCGCTCGCGTGCTTCAGGCGCTGCTCGCTCGCTGGCCCGATCACCCGCGCGTCGACCTGGTCACGACCGACGGCTTCCTCTACCCGAACGCGTGGCTCGACGAGCACGACCTGCTGCACCGGAAGGGGTTTCCCGAGAGCTACGACGTGGGTGCGTTGCTGTCGTTCCTGGCCGCGCTCAAGGCCGGTGAAGCCGAGGTCGAGGTGCCGATCTACGACCACGCCACCTACGACCGCGTGACCGATCGATCCGACCGGATCGTGTCGCCCGACGTGGTGATCGTCGAGGGGCTCAACGTCCTGCAGACCCGCTCGACGACGTCACTGTTCGTGTCGGACTTCTTCGACTTCTCGATCTACGTGGATGCCGACGAACGGCACATCGAGCAGTGGTACGTCGAGCGCTTCTGGACGCTCGTCGAACGAAGTCGCGACGACCCGACGTCGTTCTTCCACCAATGGCGGTCCCTCGACCGGGATGCGACCGATTCGCTCGCCCGTCAGATCTGGCACGGAATCAACCGTCCCAACCTGCTCGAGAACATCGAGCCGACCCGTGAGCGAGCTCGACTGATTCTGGAGAAGGGCTCGGATCACCGGGTCGAACGAGTCCGCCTCCGGCGATAGTCGTCAGTGGAGCCCGACGAGCATGCCCTCGCAGGTGCGCACGAGCACGCGGGCCGCCTCCTGCTGGTCCCGGTCGGACATCGGGCTCTCGGCCTTCGTCTTCCACTTGCGGGCGAGGTCGATGAGCGCGGTGCGGATCTCGTCGGTGGTCGCCGTCGGCTCGAGGCCCAGGCGGCCGGCCGGAGCGAAGCCGTGCACACCGAGCAGCCGCTCGACTTCGTCGACGTCGCTCTCGCCGAAGGCCACCGCGCCGGATCGGTGACTCGAGAACAGCTGGATCTCGGCGAAGACGTGCGCCCCGGTCCGGATCCGTTCGGCGTCGAACAGGATCGGACCGGACCCGTCGTCGGGCGGGGGCTCGTTGCGCACCAGCTGCTCGATCGCGTGCAGCGCCGCACGAGCCTTGAGCACGTCGCGCCGAGCGGCGAACTGTGACATGAGCGTCTCGCGGAGCTCGACGAGGCCGCTCTTCTCGACCAGCGCCCTCGCCAGCCCCGGGGAGCCATCGACCTCGCCGCTCCGAATGAGTCGGATGCTCAGGGTCACCCCGTAGAGGCCGAGTCGGCGGAGCAGTGCCTCGCGATCGATGGAGGTCACGTTCCCGACCAGGTCGCCGTCGGTGAAGCGGTCGACCGAGGCGAGCAGCACCTCGAGCTCGCGGTCGTCGAGTTGGGCCAGCCGCTCGAGGAGGTTGTACTCGGACTGGCGCAGGCTCGGCCCCGCCTGGGCCAGCAGCCCGGCGACCGGGACGACGGTCTGGCACAGCCGGCGAATCTGGGGGTCGTCGCGGTAGCGGCCGGCCACTCGGGTGGCGGTCTCCATGGCGTCGGCCGTGTTGCCCGAGAGCTCGTCGGCGCGGGACAGGACGCCGATTGCGTTGATCGGATTCGGGCGGGCCAACTCGTCGTCGTGGAACGACTCGAGGAATCGGACGTCGGTGGGGTGGAAGTGCCGCATGAGGTAGATCACGGCGTCGGCCTGGCCGTCGTCGTCCTCGGAAGCGGTCAGGAACCGGGTCGTCCGAGCCGACACGTCGGTCGAGATCGATGCGATGCCCGGCGTGTCGATGAGGGACATCTCCCCGAGCGCCGACGACGGCCACTCGACCACGATGCGCTCGATCGACCCGGCGTCGTTGCCGCCGAGGTCGATGTCGAGGGCACCGTTCTCGCGTGAGAACGCCGTCGGGGTCTCGGTGCCGTCGCGCCCGTGGAGGGTGGCACGGTAGGTGATGCCGTCGGTGTACCAGGTGACGACCTTGGTGCACTCGCCGGCGTCGGTGGGTGCCAACTCCTCGCCGACGAGGCCGTTGAGCAGGGTCGACTTGCCCGCCTTGACCTTGCCGGCGATGGCCACACGGAGAGGCTCTTCCAGCCGGGCCTCGATGGCCTCGATCTTGCTCTGCTGGGGAGTGCCGGCATAGGCCTGCATCGCCTTGTTGATGAGGTTGCGGACGTCGTCGATGAGCGCACCCGGCGAGAACGCGGCACTCGCGCCGGCCGGAGCCGGGGTGGGGATGGTCGGCGCGTCGGTGGCGGGGGCCACCGGCTCTGCCGGTGCGGTCGGTTGCGGCGGCAGGGGAGCGGGAGCCGCCGGAGGCGCAGGCGCTTCGGTCGGCGGTGGCGGTGGGCTGGCCACGGGCGCTTCGGGCGCCTCGGTCGGCGGCGGCGGCGGTGGTGGCGGCGCGGCGGGCGGCGGCGGAGGGGCGGGCGCGGCCGGGGGTGCCGCCGGCGGGGGCGCGGGAGCCGCCGGTGGCGGCGCAGTCGGCGGCGGCGGCAAGTCGACCGGGGGTGCAGCGGGCGGGGCGAACGAACCGGGCGGGGGTGCGGCAGCAGCGGGCGGCGGGGGCGGGGCAGCAGCGGGCGGCGGGGGTGGTGCCGGCGGGGCGGCCGGTTCGGGGGCGGCAGCGGGCGGAGGCGTTGCGGCCGGTGCTGCGGGAGCCGGTGCTTCGGGAGCAGCGGGAGCCGGCGCGGTGGGTGCCGGCGCGGCCGCCGGTGCTCCGGCCATGAACGCCGCTGCGGGAATCGATGGTTCGGGCAGGCTGCGGTCCTCGACGGTGCGGGGCCGGATCTGGAGTCGTGACTGGGGTTCTCCGGTCGCGGTCTGCGCTGCCTGGAGGGCGCGGCCGAATTCCTGGGCGGTCTGGGGCCGGTGATCGGGATCAGGTCGCAGGGCCCACTTGAGCACCGTCTGGACGACCTCGGGGACGTCGTCGAGCGGTGGCGGCGATCCGGTCAGGGCGCGACCCTTGACTCGGACCAACGGCTCGTCGTCGGCTTCGAGGAACGGGGCCCGACCCCGGACGAGGGTGAAGATGACCGAGGCCAGCGCGTACACGTCGCTGCGGGCATCGTCGTCCCGGGCACCGTCGGTCGACAGCTCGGGTGCGGCGTGGAGGAGCGCGTCGTAGGGATCGCCGCTCCGGCTCTCGTCGGCGGGATCGAGACGGAAGTCGCCGATCAGCGGCTCGCCGAACGGCGACTGGAACACGTCCTGCGGCTTGATCTTGCGATGCAGGATGCCGGCGCGGTGGGCCGTCTCGAGGGCCCCGGCCAGCTTCACGCCGATGTCGACCGCGGTTCGCCAGTCGATCGAGTCGCCGCCGGCGAGGCGGTCGAACAACGTGCCGTCGTCGAGCCACTCGCTGACCACGTAGGGGCGCCGCTTGCGAATGCCCGACTTGAAGTAGGTGACGATGTAGGGGTGATTGGACAGATCGCCCATCACCGCACATTCACGCTCGAACTGCTCGAGCGCTTCGTCCTTCACCCCGTCGGCCGTGTGGATCTTGATCGCGACCCGGCGTCGGAACTGTTCCTGCACACCCTGGTAGAGCTCGGTGTGGTCGCCCCGGCGGATCAGCCGTTCGTCGACGATGCCGGGGATCTTGAGATCGACCTTCTCGTCAGGCACTGACGAGCTCCTTCCCGGCGAGTGCCTCGGCTCTGTCGATCAACGCTCGGACCTCCTCGTTGCGGCCGTCGAGCAGGGCTTGTTGTTCTTCGCGATCGGCCTCGGCGCGGGCCGCCTGGCGTCGGGCGCCCTCGAGCGCATCGTCGAGGGACTGGAGGAGCTCCTCGGCCCGCTCGTAGCCGTGGTCCCGAACGAACCGGTAGAGGTGGGTGATCGCCTTGTCGAGCTCCTTGTTCGCCAGGTTGGCGGCGTCCTCGAGGTACACCGTGCACTGTTCGTGGGCGTGCTCGCGCTTGGCCGCCATGTGCTTCGCCTTGCGGCTGATGAAGGCCTTGCGGCCAAAGGTCAGCGCGCCGACGGCGGCGACGGCCAGTCCGATGGTCGACATGAACGGGACGACCTGGCCGATCGCCACCATCGGCTCGGTGAACGACCACGAGGCCGACAGCACCGTCAACCCGCGGCCGTCGTCGTCGAGGTCGGGGGCGAAGTTGTCGAGCTTGAGGGCCCCGACCCAGGGAGAATCGCTGTGTGAGCTGTCGAGCAGGTCGTTCTCGTTCTCGGCGAGCCGATCGGCGACCTGCCGCCGCAGCTCCCCTCCCTGCTCGCTCAGCGTCTCGAACATGGTGGTGACCATCCAGCTCGCCTGTCGTTGGAGCCACGCCTGCAGTTCCTCCCACGTCTCGGCCGGGTCGGACGCGCCGATCAGGTCGTCGGCCTGGGCGAGGATGGCAGCGACCAGCCGTTCGGAGTCCTCCTTGGTGACCGTCCGCAGGTCCTCGATGCCGTCGCGGAGCACACGGTGCCACTCGGCGCTCTCCATCCGGAGGTCTTCGGTGCGGGCGAGGGCGGCCTCGAGCTCCTTGACGACCCGGGCCGACTGGGCCGGGTCGAGGCCCTGCATCTCGGCCAGCGTCACGCTCTGCAGCTGGCCGAGCGCCGATCGGACCTCGGTGGCCAGGATCGTCGTGGCGTTCCGGCGCACGTCGTCGGCCTGTTGGCTGAGCTGACGGGTGAGGTCGGTGACGCCGCTGTCGGCGAGGAACGTGTGGTCGTCGAGTCGGCGAGCCAACTCGACCAGGGCCGAAGACACCGGGTGGATCGGCACGTCGAGCCCGGCGGTGAGCAGATGGGCCGTGTCGAGCTCGCGGATCTTGCGCCACTCGGGGTAGTAGTCGACCTTGGTGAGGGCGTAGACGACCCGGTCGACGGCTTCGCACGCCGCGCCGAGCAGATCGAGCTCGGGCTGGGTGAGCTCCTGGGCCGCTGAGGACGCGAAGATCACGACATCGGCCGAGGCCAGCTCGACCAGCGCCTGCGCACCGAAGTTCGAGTCGAGGCCGCCGGCGCCGGGCATGTCGATGATGCTGATGCCGTCGCGGAGCAGCGGCGACGGAACACCGATCTCGCAGCTGCGGACGACACCGTCGTCGCGCGTGGCGGTCTCGGTGATGTGGCTCGAGAGCTGGACCAGGGGGACCTCGTGCGCCTCGGGCTGATCGGCGCCGGGCGGCTGGACGTAGACCCGACCCACCGGCTCCTCGGAGTAGCGGACCATCGTCGGCACGATGGTGGCCTGGTCGGCGTCCACCGGGCAGACGTCCTCGCCCACGAGGGCGTTGACCAGCGAGCTCTTCCCGGCCTTGTAGTCGCCGACGATCAGTACTCGGACGCCCTGGCGGTCGCCTTGCCCTGCCCGCTCGTGCAGCCGCTCGGCGAGGTCGGCTCGTCCGGCCTCCATGGCCAGCGCCGTCGTGTCCTCGAGCAGTTGCAGTCGTTCGGTCTCGCGATCTGCGGCCTCGGCCTCCTGGGCCTGGACCTCTTCGTCGTCGATCCGGCCCGGCGTGACGTGAGCCTCGATCTCCTCGGTCTTGACGCCGCCGGCCTGGGCCGCCGCGTGCATCGCAGCACCGAGGGCGATGGCGTGCTTGGGATGGGCGTCGACCGCGACCGGGCGTGCGAACTCCTTGGCGACGAGTTGGCCGACCAGCGGGATGCGCGACGAGCCACCCACGAGGAGGATGGCGCTCACCTGCGACGGTGTGAGGCCGGCGGTCTCGAGGGCTCGGCGCATCGACTTCACCGACTCCTGGAGCGGGATCTTGATCATGCGCTCGAACTCTTCGCGGGTCAGCCGGACCTCCTTGAGTCCGGTGGGCAGCCAGGCCTGGATGGTCGTCTCGGTGTCCGACGAGAGGGCCTCCTTGGCCAGCGTGCACTCGTCGCGGAGCTTGGTGATCGAGGCGATCCAGTCGGGCGCGTCGAGGGGCGGGTCGTCGAGGGCGCCATCGAGGTGATCGACCACCCAGCCGTAGATCGCGGCGTCGAAGTCGACGCCGCCGAGACGCTCGATGCCCTCGGGCTCACCCATGATCTCGAAGCCCGAGTCGGTCTTCTGCAGGATCGCGGCGTCGAACGTGCCGCCTCCCAGGTCGTAGACGGCGATGATCTCGCCGGCCGACATCTTCTGGTTGGCGGCGTAGTGGATGGCTGCGGCCTGAGGCTCGGTCAGGGTGACCGCGGGCTCGACCTCGGCGATGCGGATGGCCTGTCCGAGCAGTTCGTGCTTGTAGGGGCCCCAGTTCGCCGGATGGCACACGGCGACGAGTTCGGGCTCCTCACCCTGGAGCCGGGTGACCTCGTCGTAGACCCAGCGCAGCAGCTTGGCCGACAGCTGCTCGGCCGAGAAGGGCATGCCGTCGAGGAGGAGGGGCGCAGGGTCGCCGAGGCGACGCTTGAACTCCTTGGCGATCCCACCCGGATCCGACGCGCCGCGTCGCTGCGCGGCCACACCGGTGAGGAGCTGCTCGTCGTCGATCCAGATGACCGACGGAACGGCTGCGCCGCGGTCGCCGATTGACGCCATCTCGGCGCGACCGTCACGAACCACCGCCGCCGCAGTGAAGGTCGTCCCGAGATCGACTCCGAGTCGGTATCCCACCCGTGTGTCCTCCAAATTCGTTGCCGATTGACCAAGGTGACAGTAGTCGCGTCGGGCAATGCCTCGGGTGGGGTCTCCTCGGCGACCGGATCAGCAAGACTGAGGGAGTGCGTGACTGGCTGGTCGGTGGTGCGGTGATCGAATCCGCGGGTGCGCTGCTCCTCGTCTGCAATCGCCGCCGAGACGGGCGCGTCGACTGGAGCCCGCCCGGCGGTGTCATCGACGCAGGCGAGGCGATCATCGACGGGCTCACCCGCGAGGTCGTCGAGGAAACCGGGCTGGTCGTCGCCGAATGGCGTGGACCCGTCTACGAGATCGTCGCCGAAGCACCCGACATGGGGTGGCGGCTCCGGGTCGAGGCGCACCAGGCGATCGCCGTCTCGGGCGAGATGGCGATCGACGATCCCGACGGCATCGTCGTCGACGCCAAACACGTGGGTCGGCCGGAGGCCGAGTCGCTCCTGGGCGGGGGTGCTCCGTGGGTCCGTGAGCCCCTGCTGGAGTACCTCGACGAGCGGTGGCCCGGCAGCCGGACCTACCGCTATCGCATCGGCGGGACCGATCTCGGTGCAATCGACGTGGAACGTCTCGACGAGACCAGCTGACCAACGGGTTCACTCGGTGGCTCTGCAAGGATGACCGGACCCCGCCGACGGAGAACCCATGAACCCGCATCGCATCGCGACCTGGAACGAGCTCGAAGACCGTGTCCCGGTCGGGGTGCTGGTGTCGAACGTCGATCTGGTGATCGTCCGCTTCGGCGATGGCGACGACGACCAGACCCACTCGGTGCTCTACGGACGTTGCCTGCATCGCGGTGCGATGCTCGCCGACGGACACGTGTCGGGCGACAACCTGCTGTGCGGCCTGCACGGGTGGGACTACCGGATGGACTCGGGTGTCTCCTCGTACAACAACGACGAGGCGCTGCACCGCTTCACCTCGTGGGTCGATGGCGACGGTCTGTTCATCGATCTCGACGAGCTCCTGGCATGGGAGAACGACAACCCGCAGCCGTACGACCGCGACGCCTACCAGGGCGCATACGCCGACGTGCACGGCGCCGACGAGGAGCCGCACGTCGGTCTGATCGGCACCCTCGCCGGCTCGGGCCTCGACACCTACGGGTCGCATGGTCCGAGCGTCGCCATGGGAGTCTCCCGCGAGCAGCTCCCGAGCTGGGACTCGATCCAGTTCGTCACGGCCCAACTCGCCCGCCGGCCGCTGCTCGACGAGGTCGAGGTCGGACGATCGGTCGTCATCGGACCGAATGCGGTCAAGCCGTTGCGGCTCGAACTGCCGCTGTTCGTGTCCGACATGAGCTTCGGCGCCTTGTCGGAGGAGGCGAAGGTGGCCCTCGCCAAGGGGGCCGAGCTCGCCGGTACCGGCATCTGCTCGGGCGAGGGCGGGATGCTTCCCGACGAGCAGCAGGCCAACAGCCGCTACTTCTACGAACTGGCCTCGGCCAAGTTCGGCTGGTCGCTCGCCAAGGTGCGCGACGTCCAGGCATTCCACTTCAAGCTGGGGCAGGGGGCGAAGACCGGGACCGGCGGCCACCTACCCGGTGCGAAGGTGGTCGGTCGGATCGCCGAGGTACGCGGTCTCCCCGAAGGCGAGACCGCCGTGTCGCCGGCGACGTTCGCCGACATGGACTGCGAGGAGGACTTCGCCAAGCTGGCCGAAGCCGTGCGGCAGGAGAGCGGGGGCGTGCCCATCGGGGTCAAGCTCTCGGCCCAGCACATCGAGGATGACATCGACGCCGCGCTCCGGATCGGCGTCGACTACCTCATCCTGGACGGCCGCGGCGGCGGGACCGGCTCGGCGCCGGTGCTGTTCCGCGACAACATCTCGGTCCCGACGATTCCGGCTCTGGCCCGCGCCCGTCGCCATCTCGACTCGCGTGGGCGCCGCGACGTCACGCTGGTGGTCACCGGCGGGCTCCGCACGCCCTGGGACTTCGCCAAGGCGCTCGCCCTCGGCGCCGATGCGGTCGCCGTGTCGAACGCAGCGATGCAGGCCATCGGCTGTCTCGGCATGCGCGCATGCCACACCGACAACTGTCCCGTCGGCATCGCCACACAGAAGAAGGACCTTCGCTCACGCCTGATCGTCGACGAGGCGGCGGAGCGGCTCGAACGGTTCTTCTCGGCGTCGGTCGACCTGATGGCGGTCCTCGCCCGAGCCTGCGGCCACGACCACCTCAACCAGTTCTGTGCCGACGACCTCACCACCTTCGACCGCGAGATGGCCCACCTGACCGGCATCTCCTATGGCGGCGTGACCCTGTAGGCGTTCCTCGGCCGTGGCGCGCACCTCGCGGCGAGCGACACGCACCGGTGATGCGCAGGCCCGGCCACACCGCGTGAGGGGGTAGCGTCCTCGCATGGTCACTGGCATGCCGAGACGGAAGTTCCTCAAGGTCAGCACGCTGGGGACCGGAGCCGCGATCTTCGGGGGTGCGTCGTTCCTCGCAGCCTGCGATCCGGTCGGTCTGGGGCCCGCCGACGCGGCCGGGATCCGGGTGCACCCGTTCTTCACCGCTCGGGTGCTGGCGACCACCCAGCAGGTCGTGCCGGGGACCAGCTACGAGTGGCACCTCTGGCCCGACGGCGGAGCCACCTTCGCCCTGCCGGACGGCGGCTGGTCCTACGTGTCGAACAGCGAATGGTTCTTCGCCGACCAGGCCGGCGCCAGCTTCCTGCGCTTCGATTCGGCCGGCAACGTCGTCGACGCCGGCCGCATCCTCAGCGGCACGGTGCGCAACTGCGCAGGTGGGAAGACGCCGTGGCAGACATGGCTGAGCTGCGAGGAGATTCCCACCGGATCGGTGTGGGAATGCCACCCGCTCGGTGCGGTGACCGCGGTGCAGCGGCCGTTGATGGGACAGTTCAACCACGAGGCCGCCGCGTGCCACCCCGGCGAGCAGGTCGTCTACATGACCGAGGACGACCCGTCCGGCGCCTTCTACCGATTCGTCCCCACCGTGTGGGGCGACCTGAGCGCGGGCCAGCTCCAGGTCCTGACCGAGCCGACCGGCGGTCCGCTCACCTGGGTCGACGTGCCCGACCCGACGGGCGACCCCGTGCCGACTCGCGACCAGGTCGCCGACACCAAGCGTTTCAACGGTGGCGAGGGCGTCGACCTCGTGGGCAACGACGTCGTCTTCACCACCAAGGGCGACAACAAGGTGTGGACCTACGACCCGGTGGCCAACACCGTGGCGACGATCTACGACCCACTCGTCAACGTGAACGGAGTGCTGAGCGGCGTCGACAACGTCGAGGTCTCCGATGACGGGGTCATCTACGTCGCCGAGGACGGCGGCGACATGCAGATCGTGCTCGTGCGACCGGACGGCTCGACGTTCCCGGTCGTCCAGATCGTCGGCAACCCGACCTCGGAGATCTGCGGCCCGGCGTTCGATCCGTCGGGAAACCGCCTCTACTTCAGCGACCAGCGGGGCCCGGGACGGACCATCGAGGTCGAGGGTCCCTGGGCGGCCTTCACCGCCCCCGGCCCGCTCTAACCACGCTCGCCGACCTAGCCTGCCGAGCGTGGGAACCGTGCCGAGTTGCGACGCCTTCCGGTGAGCGACGACCTCACCGCGGTTCGAGACGCGATTGCGGAGGCGCGGCCGTTCGCTCCTGAAGGTCACGAGGTTCGCACGCTCGAACCGGCGCCCCCGGCGGTGGTCGACGGTGACTTCTTCGCCGACGATCCCGCCGCGCTCGACGTGGCCGACGGGCCGGTCGTGACGCCGACGTCGGCCGGGGCGGTGACGTGGGACGCCGTCGCACGGGCGAACCCCGACGCCGCTGCGTTCGCGGCGTCGCGCTGGCTCGGCGCCTACCGGTCGCTCCCGCGGGTGCCGGATGGCTACGTCGCTGCCTGCGAGGCCTACCACCGGCTCGCCTATGCCGTCGTCGCGGCCGCTCGCCACGAGGCGAACGGCAAGTTCGGGCTCCGCTTCACCGCCGGCGGATTCGGCACGCCGTTCTTCGGCGACGACCGGCAGGTCCGCATGGTCGGTGACGTGCTCGTGATGCAATCGGCCGGATCGGCGCGCACGCTGGTGCCCGGTTCGATCGGCGAGGCTGCGGCGTTCGTCGGCGTCGCGCCGAGCACCGTTGCGGCCGAGGACGACTCGCCTGCGCTGGGCGATGTGGACGCGCCGCTCGGGCTTCGGGCCGACGTGGGTGCCTTCCTGGGTGACTGGTACGGCTTCGCCACCTCGGTGCTCGAAGAGCTGCGCCTCGTCGGCTCGGCCGACGACCAGGTCGGCCGCGTGCAGCTGTGGCCGGGCCACTTCGACCCCGCGGTCGAGATCGGCGACCCCGACGACGGCAGCCGAGCCACCTATGGCGCGTCGCCGGGCGACGGCTCGTCGGACGACCCCTATCTCTACGTCGGTCCGTGGGGCGACATCGACTCGTCGAGCCCGTACTGGAACGCGACCTCGTTCCCCGGCGCCACGTTGCCGTACTCGGAGCTCTTGGCAGCCGACGACCCGCGCGCCGCCGCCCTCGACTTCTTCCGCACCGGGTACGACCTGCTCCACGGCTGAACGGCGCGCCGAATCCGCCGGGTTGAGGTTTCCGGCGGAGGAGGGTTCGGGTTCGGCGCCCGCGCTCAGGCGGGGGCAGGTTCTCGGTGGTGGCGGGGTCGGTGGGTGTGGCCCTTTCCATCTCGACGGCCGATCCACTCGATGCCATGGGGGTCGGTGGCGACCCATCGGTTCTGGCGGTCGACGTGCAGGTGCCAGCCGTGTTCGTGGACGAGGCGGTGGTGGTAGCGGCAGAGCAGGGCAGCGTTGGTGATGGCGTCGTTGCCCCCGTCGTTTCGTTCGTGGAGGTGGTGGGCGTCGCACCAGTGGGCGGGACGGTCGCAGGAGGGGAAGACGCAGTGGCGGTCGCGTACGCCGAGGGCGCGACGCTGTGCAGCGGTGAACACCTCGGTGCGATCGCTGGCGTCGATGAGGGTGTGGCGGCCGGCCATGAGCGTTGCGACGAGCCCCGAGTCGCACAGCAGTCGCCGGGCGGCGCTCATGCCGACGCGCCAGTGGTCCGAGCGCAGGTCGATGCCGGTCAGGTCGTCGGCGTCGCGGCCCGACAGGGTGAGCAGGTCGATGATGACGTTCACCGTGCCCGCCGAGCGGCGGCGGACGCGCCGGCCATGGATCTCGCCGCCGCCGAACAGTCCTTGGGACAGGTACTGGGCGTGCGGCTGGACCCGGGAACGCTTCGCCAGCTCCTGGTCGACCAGGCCGGCCCAGTGGCGCACGACCGTGGCGAAGTCGTCGGGATCGGCGAGCTGGCCGGCTTGGGCGACGAGGGTGGCGATCATCTCGCCGAAGGCGGGTTCACGCTCCTCGGTCACCCATTGCACGAGTGCTTCGGCCTGGGCGAGAGTGATGCGACGCTCGAACACGGCGTCGGCGAAATCGGGGTGGGTGGCGGCCAGCCGGACCATCTTGGCGAGGCGTTCGGCTTCGGCCCCGGCCAGTCCGGCGTAGCTCTTCAACCAACACGCCGCGGTTCGCGCCCCCGATACCTTCCAGCCCGAATCGGCGTGAAGCCGGACCACCGGGCGGAGCAGGTCGAGCCGCTCGAGGGTCACCCGTTCGGCCGCCGCGGCGGCGTCGTCGAGACGCTGCACCGACCCGTCGAACGAACCCCAATCCATACCGCAGTTCCAAGGAGGGGGTGTGACACCTACGGACACAGAGGGACGCGCGTCGCGCAACCTCGACCTGCGACACAATGCTCGTGTGCCTTCGCTGACCGCCTGCGTGGTTGTGATCGACGGCGGCCGGGTGTTGCTCACGAAGCGTGAGGACTTCGAGGTGTGGTGCCTGCCAGGCGGCCATGTGGAACCCGGTGAGTCGGTAGGGGCGGCCGCCCGTCGCGAGTGTCGCGAAGAGACGGGCTTCGAGGTCGTTCTCGACGGCCTGGTCGGCGTGTATTCGGTGATCGGGGACTGGCCCGACATGCATTCGTGCGTCTTCGTTGCCCACCTCCGAACTGGACGGCAGCAGGACCCCGTGACGCCGGAGGAGGTCGTCGCGATCGACTGGTACGACCCCGCGGCTCTCCCTCATCCGATGATGTGGTGGCACGAGGACCGAGTGAGCGACGCCGTGCGAGGCCGTCGGGGGCTTGACGTTGCGCAGCACGTGACAAGCCGTCTTGGTCGCCTTGATCGCGTGCAGCTCTACCGGGCCCGCGACAGGTCTGGCCTGCGCCGTTCCGAGTTCTTCACGGCAACGATCGGCCGGGCGGGATTGGAGGGTGGTTCGTGACTTCCCCGCCCCGGACGATCCTGCACGTCGACATGGATGCGTTCTTCGTGTCGGTCGAGATCCAGCACGATCCGTCGCTGTTGGGCAAGCCGGTCATCGTGGGCGGTGACGGTCGACGTGGGGTCGTTGCCGCAGCCAGCTACGAGGCCCGGGCCTACGGCGTCCACTCGGCCATGCCCTCGGTGCGCGCCCGACGACTCTGCCCGCAGGCGATCTTCGTTCCCGGCCGCCACGACCGCTACGGCGAGGTGAGCGAACGGGTGATGGAGATCTTCCGCTCCTACACGCCGCTGGTCGAGCCGTTGTCGCTCGACGAGGCCTTCCTCGATGTCACCGGAGCCCGGCGTTTGCACGGCGACGGCCTCACCATCGCTCGCGAGATCCGGCAACGGGTCGAGGCGCAGGAGGGCTGCACGTGTTCGGTCGGGGTGTCGGCGATCAAGTTCGTCGCCAAACTGGCGAGCGTGCACGCCAAGCCGAAGGCCAGCCCGACCGGGCCAGTCGAAGGACCCGGGGTGACCGTCGTCGCGCCCGGACAAGAGCTCGACTTCCTGCGCCCCCACCCCGTCCGGGCGCTGTGGGGCATCGGCAAGGCGACCGAGCCGAAGCTCGAGCGGCTCGGGGTGCAGACGATCGGCGACCTCGAACAGCTTCCCGAGAAACTGCTGATCCGGCACCTCGGCGAGGCCGCCGGCCGGCATCTGTTCGAACTCAGCCACGCCATCGACGAGCGGCAGGTGGTCGCACGGTCGGAGCCGAAGTCGATCAGCCACGAGGAGACCTTCAGCCGTGACAAGCACAGCCACGACGCCCTGGCGCGTGAGGTCGTCCGGCTCGCCGACTCGGTGGCGCACCGGGCGCGGACGAGTGGGTACACCGGGCGCACGGTGACCCTGAAGCTCCGATTCAGCGAGGACTTCCGGACCGTGAGCCGGTCGATCACCGTCGAGCGCCCGATCGACACCGGCACCGAACTCGCCCGTCACGGCAAGGCGCTGCTGGCCGACCTCGACCCGAGTCCGGGCGTCAGGCTGCTCGGCATCGGGCTGACGGGCCTCTCGCGGGAGGCGCCCGTGCAGCTCAGCCTCGACGACGGCGATCAGCAGGCGTGGAGCGACGTGGCCGACGCCATGGAAGACATTCGCTCCCGCTTCGGCCGGGACGCCGTCGTGCCGGCGACCTTGGCGGACCGCAACGGCGTCCGCACCAAGAAACAGGGTGATCAGCAATGGGGCCCCGACGATGGTTCGGAATCGCCCTGATTCCGGCTGAGCAGCGCGTTGTCGAGCCAGGTAACGTATGGAAGTATGAACGATGTGCCGCTCTCCGAGGACGAGGAACGCATTCTCTCCGAGATCGCCCAGCAGTTCTACGAGGACGACCCGTCATTCGCCCGCGAAGTGGCGGAGACGACGCTCTACAACCACTCGTTCCGCAACATCAAGTGGGCCGGGCTGCTCTTCGTGGTGGGTCTCGTGCTCCTGGTCGCCACGCTCTCGACGTCGTTCTTGCTCGCGTTCTTCGTCGGCTTCGTCCCGATGCTCGCGTCGGCGCTCATCATCGAGCGCAACGCCCGCCGCATGGGCAAGGCCGGCTGGGACCAGGCCACCAGCACCATCCGAGCCAGTGGGTTCAAGGACTACCTCGGAAACACCCAGCAGCGGGTCAAGGACCGTCTCAAGCGCGAAGACGAGTAGCGCCCGCCAGCGGCGACCACGGGCTCACGGAGTCCCGGGGAACTCCGACAGCTGACCTGGCCCTATTGGCGCAACTCCGGAGCGTCCGAACCCGCTTCGTCACGGCCGATCCTGCGGATCGGGCCGACGCCGAGCACGGTTCTGGGGTCGAGCACAGGTCGCGACCGGGCCGAGGCGCTGGTGACGGCGTGCACGATCTGGCCGATCTCCTCGGCTGCCGCCTCGGCGGTCTCGGCCTCGGTCTCACCGATTCCCGACGGGCCGTAGACCGCGGTCTCGGCCAGGACCCCGATGGTCCGGGCATGTTCTGCGCCGCTCGGGAGCACCTCGCCGGCCCGTGCCGCCGTCTCGACGTGCGTGTGGCTGGGATCGTCGTCGAGGCCGATCATGCAGAGGTGTTCGAGACTCTCGCGCCAGGCAAGCTCGACGCGATCGGTCGGCGTCGCGGCGGACTCGCGGCGTCGGTGAGTCCGGCGTCGGTGCAGGCCGAAGGCGACGGCCACGTAGAGCGCAGCCGCCAACAGGACCACCCCGAAGGCCAGCGCGACCCAGACCACCCAGCCGAACATGCTCCCGGACTGATCGGACGAGGCCGTCACCTCGGCGCCGCCCGGGGCCGGAACGGTGTCGGGAGTGGCCGTCTCGACGCTCAGGTCCGCTTCGGGATCGACCGTCTCGCGGGTCGGGAACGTCGTGGGCGGCGCCAGGGTCGTGGCGGTGTTCGGATCGCCGCCCGACTGGACCTGCTGCTCCGTCACTCCGGTGTGCGACTCGTTGCCCGGCGCGCCCCGGCCCGGCGTCGGTTCGAACGGGACCCATCCGATGCCGGCGAAGTAGACCTCGGGCCAGGCATGGGCGTGCTCACCCCGAACGGAGAACACCCCGGGCTCGACTTCGTTGCCGGGGGTGAAGCCGACCGCGACCCGTGCCGGAATCCCGATCGACCGGGCCATGGCGGCGAAGGAGCCGGCGAACTGTTCGCAATAGCCGGCCCGGTCGACGAGCAGGAACCGCTCGAGATCGTCGCCACCGTGGCCGCTCGGAACCGAGAGGTCGTAGGTGAAGCTCCGGAGGTGGTCCTGGAGCCGGAGCGCGGCGACGTAGGGAAACGGCTCGGGGCCGTCGCCGGCGGTGACCTCGACGGCGAGCTGGCGCACCGCCTCGGGGAAGTCGGTGGGGAGCTCGAGCTGCGTCTCGGTGATCTCGTTCGGGTACTGGCGGATCGACGCCCCGAGCACCTCGGGGTCGTAGAGCGGGAGGTCTGACTCGACGCGATAGGTGACCCCGTCGCTGTCGAGGATGTCGGTGTCGACGATGAGGGTCGAGGAGAGCTCGTCGTATCGCAGGTCGAGGTCGGCGTCGACCGCCCGCGGCTCGTAGGCCGCGGGGAGCCAGATGGCGGCGAGCGCGTTCACCTGGAAGGTCTGGGTGGCGGTCGCGTCGCTCGCGATCGGCGCACTCGACTCGAGCCCGCCCTCGGCCCGTCCGTACGACCCGCTCGACGTCCACTCGCGCCCGTTGAACGAGTCGAGCGACGTCAACCGCCAGTAGGCCCGTTGATCGCTCTCGACGGTGAAGACCTCGACGTTGGCCTGCTCGACCAGTCGGCGCCGGATGTCGACGAGCGGCGACACGGTGACCCGCTTGCTCGGCGCGTCGGGCTCGAGCTGGATGAGCGGGTCGGCACCGGCTCCCGGGAGGTTCGGCCCACTGAGCGAGGCCGCAGCCACCGCGACCACGAGGATGATCGTGCCCGTGCCGATCAGGGCGGTGCTGCCGCGCGCCGCGGTTCCGGCCACCCACTGTCCGTTGCGGCTCTGGCGGGCGACGCGATGCATCAGGAAGAAGGACATGACGGCCACGGTGGTGACCACCGACACGAAGGTGCGTTGGTGGTCGTCGGCCAACACCGCCCCGAACACGAACACGGTGGCCGTCGGCAACATGGCCTCGACGGGGAGACCGAGACGGAATCCGGCCCAGTCGGCCACGAACGCCGACAGCCAGAGCGCGGCACCGCAGAGGATGAGGAATCCGGTCACCGGCTCGGTCGGGGTGGGTGCATCCCCGAAGAGCGAGAACGCGACCTCGAGGTCGGTGCCGATCAGATCGAAGCTTGAGGGCGTCGGGACGCCGAGCACGGTGGATCCGGGATGGAACACCAGGACCGTGGTGATGATGGCGGCGATGGGCGCGATGAGTGCGGCGACGGCGAGCGAGCGGTCGGTCCGACGGACCAGCATCAGCACGCCGTGGGCGACGACTGCGGTGAGGAGCAGTGGAGCGAGGTGGTCGGTGCCGAGGAAGAGCCGACCGAGCGAGAACACGGCCGCGACGTTCAACCCGAGCAGGGCGACCTCTCGCCCGATCTCGAGGCGGTCGCTCCACCAGCCCGCAGATGAGGGAGGGGCGGTCGCGGTCATCGGGCTCCGACCCGGATGCGTTGGCGAGGGCGCTCGTGGGCCGCTTGCCAACTCGCACGGAACGTCGAGCCGGTGGGCACCGCAACGACCGATGCGCCGGGGAGGGCTGCCGTCGGGCCGGTGCCCCCGAAGGTCACCAGGGTCAGCCGGCCGAAGTCGACGGCAGCCCGCTTGAGCCCCAGCCGTTCGCTGTCGCGCAGGGCGCCGGTCACCGCGATGAGGGCACCGTTGGAGCCGCGACGACTGATGGCTCGGGTCGCCGTGGCCGGATCGGATCGGTTGGACCGCCCGACGAGCGCCAGGATCTCGAAGATCGACTCGAGGTGGGCGTGTCCGCTGCTGAGGTCGGTCTCGTCGCCGTCGGTCGTCACCAGCCGGACCAGGTCACCGCGGCGCGCCGCGGCGTCGAGGATGCTGGCCGCCGCCGACACGCCTTGTTCGAACAGGGTGAGGTCGAAGGACCCTCGCCGTTGGTCGAGGAGCACCGTGGTGCGGCCCTGCCACGGCAGCTCGTCCTGGCGCACGACCAGCTCGCCGGTTCGGGCCGTCGACGCCCAGTGGACGCGACGCAGGTCGTCGCCGACCACGTAGGGGCGGAGCGCGTAGAACTCGTCGGCGGACCGTCCGAGGGCACTGGGGTGCGCGGCGCCGGCCGTCGGATCGGGGCCGGCTGCCTGCCGCGGCGGCTCGATCGCCTCGATGCGGGGGAACACGGTGAGCGTGGCCCTGCCGGTGGCCTGGGTGCGGACCGACGTGAGCCCGAAGGGATCGCTGACGACGACGTCGAGCGGACCGACCTCGATCTCGCCTCGTCGATCGGTCGGGAGCCGGTAGGCGATCGTCGCCGACTCGCCGCCACGGAGGGGACTGACCAGCAGATCGGCCCCACCGGTTCCTGACACCGGATCGCGGAGCCGCAGGACCGGGGTCCGAGACGAGCGCAGATTGCGGATCCGGATGGTCGAGCGGGCCGCCGATCCGGCGTGCACCCGTGGCGGGGTGATGGTGCGGCCCGCCGCCAGGTCGAGTCGGGACAAGACCACCGAGGCGAAGCAGACGACGAGCAGGATCGCGGTGGCTGCTCCGGAGATGTAGAGCTCGACGAGCCCGAAGACCCGACCAGCGACCACGAGTGCAGCAGCGGCCCCGGCGACGAGGGCTCCGGATCGGCTCAGCACGGCTACCCGGTGGCCTTGGGCACCGGGACCGAGTCGACGATCTCGGCGATGATCGTCGAGGCCTGGTGGCCCTGCTGCTCGGCCTCGGGCGTGATCATCACGCGGTGGGCGACCACCGCCGCCGCCAGCGCCTTGACGTCGTCGGGAGTGGCGAACTCGCGTCCGAGCATCGCGGCTCGGGCGCGTGCGGCTCGTTGGAGCGCGAGAACCGAGCGAGGCGACATCCCCAGGCTGAGACCGGGATGGCGGCGGGATGCCTCCGCGAGGTCGACCAGGTAGGCCTTGAGCGGGTCGGCCACGTGGATCCGTCGGGCGGCGAGCACCATCGCGGTCACGTCGTTGGCACGGAGCACCGGACTGAGGTCCTCGAGCGCGTCGTGCTCGCCGTGCTGATCGAGCATGTCGAGCTCGGCCGCTCGCTCGGGGTAGCCCATCGACCCCCGCAGCAGGAAGCGGTCGAGTTGACTGTCCGGGAGCGGGTAGGTGCCCTCGTGCTCGATCGGGTTCTGGGTGGCGATCACCATGAACGGCGCCTCGAGGACGTAGGTCTTCCCGTCGACGGTCACCTGGCGTTCGGCCATCGCCTCGAGGAGGGCGGCCTGGGTCTTCGGTGAGGCCCGGTTGATCTCGTCGGCGAGCACGATGTTGGCGAAGATGGGCCCGGAGCGGAACTCGAACTCGTCGGTCCCACGGTGGAACACCGACACGCCGACGACGTCGGTCGGAAGGAGATCTGGGGTGAACTGCACCCGCCCGAACGAGCCGTCGATCGACGCGGCGAGCGCCTTTGCGAGGCTCGTCTTGCCGACGCCGGGGACGTCCTCGATGAGCATGTGGCCTTCGGCGACGAGGCACAGCACGGCCAGTTCGACGACGTTGCGCTTGCCCTGGATGACCCGCTCGACGTTGTCGACCAGCCGCGTCACGTACTCCGAGAAGGTCGCCACTCTCGGCGCTGCGCGCTCCGCAGTCGTCACGCTCGGTCCTCTCGTCGATGGCTGGCCTGGGTGAAATGTATTGGACGGCCGACCTCGACAGGCCGTCGGGGTGCGCATCTTCCCTACGCTTCGGCGATGGCAGTTCTGGCAATCGACGTCGGCGGAACCAAGCTGGCCACCGGAGTGGTCGACGACGCAGGCGCCATCCTCGAACGCGACCAGCGTCCGACGGTCGCCGACGGCACGGGTGACCGACTCCTCGCTGATCTGGTCGAACTGGTGCGCGGGCTCGGTTCGACGCTGCTCGCCTCGTGCACCGCCGTCGGCGTGGGATGCGGAGGTCCCATGACCTCCGGGGGTGAGGAGGTCTCTCCCCTCAACATCCCTGCGTGGCGGAGCTTCCCCCTCCGCTCGAGACTTGCCGAGGAGTTCGGCATGCCGGTCTTCATCGACGGAGACGCCAAGGCACTGGCGCGGGCCGAGGGGTGGATCGGCGCCGCCGCCGGGGTCGACAACTTCGTGGCCATGGTCGTGTCGACCGGTGTCGGGGGTGGCATCGTGCTCGATGGCCGGATGCTCGACGGGGCACGGGGGAATGCCGGCCACATCGGCCACATCGTGGTCGAGCCCGAGGGGCGGCGGTGCCAGTGTGGAGCGCAAGGGTGTCTCGAAGCCGAGGCGTCGGGGACGGCCATCGCCGCCATCACCGGCCGACCGGCAGCCGAGGCCGACCGTGCGGTGCGAGAGCGGACCGGCCTCCTGGTGGGTCGTGCGGTGGCCTCGACCGCCAACCTGCTCGACCTCCGGCTCGCCGTGGTCTCGGGCTCGGTGGCGCTGGGCTTCGGCGAGTTGTTCTTCGACGCAGCGCAGGCCGAGATCGACCGAACGGCCACGCTCGACTACTCGGCCGGCACCCGCATCGTCCCCGGCGGACTGGGCGACCAGGGGCCGCTCGTCGGAGCCGCCGCGGTGGCGCTCCGGCCCTGAGGTCGGCGGAGAGGACGCTCGACAGAGGGCGGGGCCGGCTTCGCTACGGTTGCCTCGTGCGCGTCGGAGTGGTGATCCTTCCCGACGAGCGCTGGGCCGACGGCGGGTGGCGATGGCGGCGGGCCGAGGAACTCGGCTTCGCTCATGCATGGACCTACGACCACATCGGATGGCGCTCGCTCAGCCAGGGTCCGTGGTTCGGTGCGATCCCGACCCTGACGGCGGCAGCGGTCGAGACGGCGACCATCCGACTCGGCACGATGGTCGCGTCGCCGAACTTTCGGCACCCGGTTCCGCTGGCCCGTGACCTCCTGGCGCTCGACGATGTGTCGGCCGGTCGGTTCTCGCTCGGGGTCGGTGGGGGAACGCAGGTCGGCGATGCGACCGTGCTGGGTCAACGCGAGATGTCGCTCGGGGACCGGGCGCGACGCTTCGAAGAGTTCGTCGATCTCCTCGACGAGTTGCTGACCCACGACGAGACCAGGTGGCGCGGCCGACACTTCTCGGCGGTCGACGCACCGATGCGGCCCGGGTGCCTGCAAGCGCCGCGCATCCCGTTCGTGGTGGCCGCGGCAGGACCTCGAGGGATGCGCCTTGCGGCTCGCCTGGGTCAGGGTTGGGTGACCACCGGCCCGTTGGCGGTGGGCGAGGTCGGTCTGGGTGCGAACGAGGGTGCGGCAGCGGTCCGGGCGCAGATCGAGCAGCTCGACTCGGCGTGCGATGCGGAGAGCCGCGACCCGGGCTCGATCGAACGCTTCGCTCTCACCGGCCTCACCCTTGACTCCGGTCTCGGTTCGGTCGAGGAGTTCCGCCACACGCTCGGCTCGTACGAGGCGGTCGGTGTCACCGACCTGATCGTCCACTGGCCCAGGGACTCGGATTGGTTCGCCGGCGACCTCGACCACTTCGAGTCGGTGGTGAGCGCTGTCCTCTGATGGCACCCAGAAACAGTTCCGACCGTTCGCTGCCGTCTGGAGGCGAGCGGTGCCCCCGTGCAGTTGTCCGCGGCGGTCCGGCGGTCAGCCTGCGAGATCGTCGAGGATGGCCTGGGCGCGGGCGGGGAGACCGAACTCGCCCGACGAGCCGAGTTCCTCGCCGAGTGCCCGAGCCGCTTCGGCCTGCTCGCGAGCCCGGTCGCGCTCGCCCCGCTCTGCGAGCAACTGGGCCCAGTCGAGACGTTCGGCGGCCAGATACGGCTTGGCGCCCGCACGTTCGCTCAGTGCCATGGCGGCCCGGAAGTGCGCATCGGACGCCTCGAACTCGCTGAGCCGAGCAGCCAGGACGCCGAGGCCGTGGTCGTTGGCATCGGTGATGCTCACGCCGCTCCAGTTGAACGTCCCGGCAAACGGGAGGAGGCGGCCGTAGATGGAGCGCATGGTCGGTTCGTCGAGCGGAACGGTTCGGGTGAGCCGACCGAGTCCGCAGAGGGTCACCGGGTACTCGACGTCCGGCACCACGGCGACGCAGTCGTTCTCGGTCAGGAACTCGACGTGCTCGACCGCCTCGCCGGGCCGGCCGCTCTCGGACAAGGCACCCGCAAGCGCCACCCGCCAGACCGGTGCCCCGGGCGAGTTGGCGACGAGATCCCCGATCGACGTCACCAACTCCGCGACGCGGCCCTGGGCTCGCCTGATCATGTAGAGGAGGCCACCGACGAAGCTCATGACCTGGCCTTCTTGCACGCCGTGCTCCATGCCGTAGGTCATCGCCTCGATCGTCTGCTCCTCGGCGGTGTCGAGGTCACCGACGAACACGCTGATCATCGCGGCGCGATTCCGGGCCATCCACGCGAACCGTGGCTGCCGCAGTCCCTCGGCAAGGGACTCCAGGGTGCCCAGGTACTGGTACATGTCGGCGCGGTCGCCCAGCGCGGCGCTGACGCAGAGCCGGTTGTTGCAGACGTGGAAGTCCGCAACCGGGTCCTCCCACTCGTGCGAGGAAGCCTCCTCGGAGAACTGGTCCATCAGCCCGAGGAAGGGGTTGGAGCCATCGATCAGTGCCCAACCGCCGAGCAGCGTCGTCATCATCGCCTCGGCGTCGCCGGTGGCCCTGGCCATCTCGAGCGCACTCGCCGCGAGTCTGCGTCGTCGGTCGTGTTCGCCTCCCCACTGCAGCTCGACCGCAAGCGTCGACATCAGCCGAGCGCGCATCGGCGAATTGCCTTCGCCGATGCCGTCGAGCGCCGACTCGAGAAGGGCGATCAGCTCATCGTCCAGTGTGCCCGCCGACTCCGTGTAGGGGCTGGTGAAGACCGTCGCGGCGTCGGCCCGTCGTGCGGCGTCGCCCATCTCTCGGGCGGTCTCGGCCGCGGCGTATGCGAGGTCTCGGAATCGGGGGTCATTGGCGGCTCGGTGTGCTCGGGCCAGCTCGAGTTGCAGCTCGAAGCGCAGGACCGGATCAGCAGCACCGAGGAGTTCGAGGTCGCCGAGCGCCCGCTCGAGGTGGCGCGCGGCCGCCTCGAAGGCGAGGTCTTCGGTGGCGTTCGCGGCCGCTCGGCGGCAGAAGTCGATGGCCTTGGCGGGGTCGCCGGCCAGCGCACCCTCGCTGAAGTGGTGGGCGAGCGCGTCGACGTGGTCGTCGAGGTCGTGGGGATGGGCGGCCTCGATGGCCTCGCCCACCTGCCAGTGCATCCGCACGCGTCGGTTGGTGGTCAGCTCCTCGTTCAGCGTCGACCTCACCAGCGCATGGGCGAACGCATACCGGCCGAACCGTCCGGCGACCTCTCGGACGATCGACGCGTCGGCGGCCTCGTCGAGCGCATCGAACACGTCGTCGTTCGGCAGCCCGCTGAGCGAGGCGACGATGGCGACGTCGAACTCGGGACCGATGACCGCGCCGATCGACAAGGCCGTGTTGGCTGCATCGGACAGCCGTGAGAGGCGTCGACCGACCACCTCGCGGATGCCCTCGGGGATGCCGACCTCGGCGAGGCTGAGGTCACTCTCCCAGCGGCCCTCCCGCTGGACGATCTGGCCCGACTCGGCGAGGTGGAGCAGCATCTCGCCGATGAAGAACGGGTTGCCCTGCGTTTCCTGGTGCACGGCCGCGGCGAGTTCGAGTCCGGAATCCTCGAGCCCATGGCCCGCTGCGTGTTCCATGAAGTCGGTGACCTCGTCGGCGTCGAGGCCTTGGAGGTCGAGTCGTTCGACTCCGGGCTCGCGGCGGAGGTCGGCGAGGACGTCGGACAACGGGTGCGAGCGGTCGAGATCGGTGTCGCGATAGGTGGCCAGGATCAACAGCGGCGTGCTCGCCGGTCGGCGAAGCAGGTGGCGCAGCAGCAACAGCGACGGCTTGTCGGCCCAGTGGACATCGTCAAGGACGAGGACCACCGGCGTGGATTCACTGACGGCCTCGATCAGGTCACTCACGGCCTCGAAGAGACGGTGGCGTTCGGTCTCGGCCTCGGTCTTCACCGCGTCGGGCAGCCCTGGCACCAGGTGCGCCAGATCGGGGATCAGGCGGGACATCTCCCCGCCGAGCGCTCCCAGTTCATCGCGCAGGCGGTCGGCCGGCACCGAGTGGACGTAGTGGCGGAGCGCCTCGGCGAAGGGCTGATAGGGAACGTCGAGTTCCTCGGCGCACCGGCCCCAGAGCAGCAGCGCCCCCTGCTCGTGCGCCAGCTTCACGGTCTCGGTCACGAGCCGGGTCTTGCCGACGCCGGGCTCTCCCGACACCAGCACCACTCGGCGTGACCCCTCGGCGGCTTCCTTCCACGCCGTGACCAGGGCTTCCCGTTCACCGGCGCGGCCGGCGAAGGGGAATGCGGGTGCGGTCTCGACGAACCCGGGCAGCGGGATGCGAGTCCCGTCGTCTGCCGCCTGGTCGGGTCCGGGCGTCCAGGCCACCTCGCAGACTGCGATCGGGTCGGGAAGCCCCTTCAGCTCACGCTCGCCCAACGGCGTCAGTTCGAGCTGGCTGCGCGACCCGGCCAGTGCTCGAACGAGGTCGCTCACGAGGATCTGCCCGCCATCGGCCGCTGCGCACAGCCGCGACGCCTCGATCACCGGCGTGCCGAACCAGTCGTCGTCCTCGAAGGTCGCGTCGCCGGCACTCACCCCGACGCGCATGCCGAGCGCAGGTCCTGCGCTCCGCCGGTTTCGGCTGTCGATCGAGCGCTGCATCGCAACCGCTCCGCTCGAGCGCGTCGGCGGCGCTGGTGTAGGAGACCATGACGGCGTCGCCGATGGTCTTGACCTCGCGTCCGCCGGTTTCCTCGATGGCGCCCCGGAGATCGGTGAAGTGATCACGGCGCAGGTCGTCGGCCGCCACGTCGCCGATCTGCGTGGTCAGGTCGGTCGACCCGACGAGATCGGTGAACAGGATCGTCACCAATCCCGATGTGCTCATGTGGTCCCCCCGCGGAATCGGCCTGCGTGTCGGGCCCGACCCATGAAACCCTACGTCAGCCCGTCGGATGGTGTTGGCTGATCTGGCGGCCACTCGGCCGGCATCGGGTGCTGGTCGATACCGTCGTCGGATGCGATTCAGCATCTGGCCCTCGCCCGCCGACTCGTGGGACGACATCCTCGCCCTCACCCGGCACTGCGAGTCGACGGGGTGGGACGGCGTCTACTTCGCCGACCACTTCATGCCGAACGCTGCCGACGCGACGCCGATGGACGGCGACACCATCGAGTGCTGGTCGGTGCTCACCGGCCTGGCCGCACTCGTGCCCCGCATCCGGCTGGCGCCGCTCGTCACCAGCATCACCTACCGGCATCCGGCCGTGCTCGCCAACATCGCCGCGGCGGTCGACCAGATCAGCGGTGGCCGCCTCACGCTCGGTGTCGGCGCGGGCTGGCAGCAGAACGAGCATGCGGCCTACGGGTTGGCCCTCGGCAGCGTGAAGGAGCGCCTCGATCGCTTCGAGGAGGCGTCCGCGGTGCTGCGTGGCCTGCTCGACGAGCAACGAACCACCTTCGACGGCGAGCACTACGCCATCGCCGACGCGCCCAACCAGCCGCGCCCGGTGCAGGACCGGCTGCCGCTGCTCATCGGCGGCGGTGGCGAGAAGCGCACGATGAAGACCGCGGCGAAGTTCGCCGACGGGTGGAACGCATGGACCACACCCGAGGTGCTCGAGCACAAGGTCGGCGTGCTGCGCCGGCACTGCGACGACCTGAGCCGTGACCCTGCCGAGATCACGGTGTCGACCCAGGCGCTGCTCTTCCTGTCGGCCGACGAGACATGGCTGGCTGACAAGCGGGTCGACCTCGGGCGGGCATCGCTCGTCGGCACGCCCGGCGAGGTCACCGAGCAGATCGCCGCCTACCGAGATGCCGGCTGCGACGAGTTCATCGTGCCCGGGTTCACCCTCGGCAACCTGCAGCGGTCGATCGAGACCTGCGACCTGTTCATGAGCGAGGTCGCGCCGGCGTTTCGCTGAGGTGACCGGCGTTTGGTCGACCGGGCGGGTCCTACACTCGGAGACATGAATCCTGCGTACACCTCCGAGGCCGAGCAGTACCGCGAGAAGGTGCAGGCATTCCTCGCCGAGCACCTCCCGGTCTCCTGGGAGGGCATCGGCGCCCTGCCGCGCGACGAGGTCCACGAGTGGACCGACCGGTGGCGCACGATCCTCCATGAGAACGGGCTGCTGGCTGCGTCGTGGCCCGCCGAGTACGGCGGCGGCGGCCTCACCGAGCTCGAGCAGGTGGTGCTGGCCGAGGAGTTCGCCAAGGCCGGCGTGCCCGCGGGCGGCCCCAACGACGTGTTCGGCATCCAGATGGTCGGCAACACGATCCTGCAGTGGGGGACCGACGAGCAGAAGGCTCACTTCATCCCCCGCATCCTGAGCGGCGAGGACGTGTGGTGCCAGGGCTACAGCGAGCCCAACGCCGGCTCCGACCTGGCCAACCTGGGCTGCAAGGCCGAGCTCGACGGAGACGAGTGGGTCATCAACGGGCAGAAGATCTGGACCTCGGCCGGGCACCTGGCCAACTGGATCTTCGTCCTCACCCGCACCGATCCCGACGCCAGCAAGCACAAGGGCATCACGTTCCTGCTGTGTCCGATGGAGCAGCCCGGCGTCGAAGTGCGCCCGATCGAGATGATCTCGGGCGACTCGGAGTTCAACGAGGTCTTCTTCACCGACGCCCGCACCGCCAAGGACAACGTCGTCGGCGAGGTCAACGGCGGATGGGGCGTCGCCATGACCCTGCTCGGCTACGAGCGGGGTGAGGCGGCGGCCACCTTCCCGCTCATGTTCCGCACCGAGTTCGACCGCCTCGCCGAGCTCGCGGCCCAGAACGGAGCCGCGGCATCCGACACGATCCGTCAGCGGCTCGCCAGGGCCTACTCGGACGTCGAGATCATGCGGTACACGGGCATGCGGACACTGTCGCGCTACCTCAACGGCGAGCAGCCAGGTCCCGAGTCCGGGATGTTCAAGGTGTTCTGGAGCGAGTACCACCGCCGGGTGACCGAACTGGCCCTCGACGTGCTCGGTCCCGAGGCCATGGTTCCGAGTGGCCGTGCGCCGGCGAGCTCGTTCCAGACCGACGACCCGGGTGCACCCAACGACAGCGCCAGCTGGGTCGGCGCGTTCTACAACGCCCGGGCCGGGACCATCTACGCCGGCACGAGCCAGATCCAGAAGAACATCCTGGGCGAGATGGTGCTCGGCCTTCCCAAGGAGCCGCGGGTCTGAGCCTCCGGATCGTGCTCCGGGCGGCGCTCGTCGTCGCGGCCCGCCCTGGGTTGTGGCTCACGGCACTTCGTGAGCTGCGGGCCTTCATGCCGCTCCGGTGGTGGGCGCACCGGCCCTTCCTCCCCCTGCCCGACCCGGCCCTCATGCGGTTCCGGATGGTGACCGCATACGGCGATCCCTCCCGGTCGTTCGAGGCCGACGACCTGGTCACCTGGCTCGAGTGGTGCCGCACCTGGCATCGCACGGTGACCTAGGACCCGGTCCGGGAACGTTCGCGGCGCGCGAAACGCCCGACGTCGCCCTTTTCGGCCCGTATACGCTCGCCGCCCATGAGTCGGGCGCTGGTGCTCAACGCCACCTACGAACCCTTGGGCGTCGTCGCCCGCCGGCGGGCCGCGGTCCTGGTGCTGTGCGAGAAGGCCGTGACCGTCGCCGCATCCGGTGAGATCCTGCGGGCCGAGCGGTTCTGCATGGACGTGCCGTCGGTGATCCGGCTGCGCAACTACGTCAAGGTGCCGTACCGGCGGCTCGCCCCGCTCAACCGTCGGGCGGTGTTCGCCCGAGACGGCCACCGGTGCCAGTACTGCAACGGTCCGGCCGAGAGCATCGATCACGTGCATCCACGGAGCCGAGGCGGCGGCCACACCTGGGAGAACGTGGTGGCCGCCTGCAAGCCGTGCAACCTGTCCAAGCGCGATCGGTTGTTGTCCGAGACGTCGATGCGCCTCCGTCGGCAGCCCGCCGAGCCACGAGGCATGAACTGGCTGACCCTCGGGCTCCCGTCGGTTCCGCCCGAATGGGACGAGTACTTCCGCGCCAGTGCCATCCCCGCCTGAGCCGGCTCCGGGCTGGAGGGTCCGGCGTCACGAGTTGGGCGCAGGCGACTTCCATGCGCTCGACGTCGACGCGCCCACGACCCGGGCGGTGTGGATCAGTCGGCCACCGCGGCCGGCCGTCGTGCTGGGCTCGACCCAGGACCGGGCGATCATCGACGAGGCGGTCGCCTCCCATCGAGGCATCGAGGTCGCGCGCCGGCGCAGCGGCGGGGGAGCGGTGCTCGTGGTGCCCGGCGAGGTGTGCTGGATCGATCTGGTGATCGGGCGGGACGACCGACTGTGGGACGACGACGTCGGGCGGGCCATGCACTGGGTGGGTGAGGTGTGGCAGGCGGCCCTCGCCGAGCATGACCTCGAAGCCTCGGTCCATCGGGGACCACTGGTGCGCACCGCGTGGTCCGAGGTCGTGTGCTTCGCCGGCGTGGGGCCGGGGGAGGTCGTGGGAGACGGTGGGGCGAAGGTGGTGGGCATCAGCCAGCGCCGGACCCGAGCATGGGCCCGCTTCCAGACGGCCGCCCTCGTGCGCTGGGATCCGGTGGCACTCACCGAGGTGCTCGCGGTCGAACCGCCCGACGGTCCACGTGCGCTCTCCCAGGCAGCACGGGGCACGGGTGTCCGCGCCACCCAGCTCGAAGCCGCGGTCCTGCGTCACCTGCCCGCCGACTGATCGGGACGAGCGAGGTCGCACGGTCCGCTCGGACCGGCGCGTCGACGCTGACGTCGTGGTGGGGGAAAAGTCATAGAATTGGGACAATCGATATTGACAGTGGGGGAATTGATACGTACGGTGGGAATCACTTCGAGGGCAGGCCTCGAAGGCGGAGACGGCAGGGAGCAGGGACGTGTTCACGGGCACGCACGAGCGCGCGATCGACGACAAAGGACGTGTCGTCGTGCCGGCGGAGTTCCGGTCCCACCTCGCCGACGGCGGCTACCTCGGGCGCTTCGAGCGGAACCTCGGCCTCTGGCTTCCCGAGCAGTTCGTGGCCCGTGTCGAGGATCTGAAGGCTCGGGCCGCCGGAGGTGAGCTGAGCCGAGACGAGGTGCGCACCTGGCTCGCCGCGTCGGCCTCGGTGCGGCTCGACGGCCAGCACCGGATCTTCCTTCCGGCGGCCCTGCGGCTCCATGCCGGCCTCGAGGACCAGATCGTCTTCACCGGCGGCTGGTCGTACCTCGAGATCTGGAACGAAGCCCGTTGGCGTCAGGTGCAGCTCAGCGGCGACGACGCCGTCATGGATGCCGTCGAGAAGGAATTCGCATAGTGGAGGGGCCGCGGACGTGCAGCCTCTCGGTCGACACGGTGGTAGGCAACTTCTCCGCCCGCTTCCCATCGAGCTCGAACCGGGGAGACATCCCGGCGGGCGCCCGTCGACCGGGGGGCTGCAGGTGAGCGGGACCTTCGCGCACGAGCCGGTGCTGCTGGCCGAGTGTGTCGAGGTGCTGTCGGCTGCGCCGGCCGGTCGATTCGTCGATGCCACCATCGGCGGGGCCGGGCACGCAGAGGCGGTGCTGTCGGCCAACGGCGGCCTCGAGTTGCTCGGTTTCGACCAGGACGGCGTCGCGCTCGACGCCGCTCGTGCCCGCCTGTCCCGCTTCGGAGATCGCGTCCAGCTCGTCCGCACCCGTTTCGATCGGCTGGCCGAGGTGCTGGCCGGGATCGACGACCTTCCGGTCACCGCGATCTTCTTCGACCTCGGTGTGAGCTCACCGCAGCTCGATGTCGCCGACCGGGGCTTCTCCTACCGGGCCGACGGCCCGATCGACATGCGCATGGACGATCGCCAGCCCACCTCGGCGTCGGACCTGGTGAACGATCTGGCGGCCGGCGACCTGGCCGACCTGCTCCGTCGATTCGGCGACGAACGGCATGCGATGCGGATCGCGCGAGCGATCGTCGCCGCCCGGCCGATCGAGGGGACTTCCCAGCTCGCGGAGATCGTGCGCAACGCGGTGCCGGCCGCGGCCCGCCGCCGTGGCGGACACCCCGCGACCCGCACCTTCCAGGCCCTGCGGATCGCCACCAACGACGAACTCGGCGCTCTGGTGGCGGCGCTCGACCAGGCGCTCGACGTCCTCGCACCCGAGGGTCGCTGTGCGGTGCTCACCTACCACTCCGGTGAGGATCGCATCGTCAAGCGGCGCTTCGCCGAGGCGTGCCGCGGCCCGCACACCCCTCGCGGGGTCCCGGTCAAGGAGACGCCGGTGGGTCCGTACGCCCGGCTCACTCGCTCGGCCGTCCGTGCGACGCCGGCGGAGATCGAACGCAATCCTCGCGCCCGGAGTGCCCGCCTGCGTGCGGTGCAGCGCCGCGGCCAACTCGCTCGGAGCACACCATGACCCCAGTCCAAGCCGTCGCCCGCCGCCTGGTCGCTGCCAAGCCGTCGCCGCCGAAGCAGGGCGGCCACCTCCGGGTGGTCGACGAGCCCGAGAAGGCCCGGCGCGGGTTCGTTCGACGGGGCACCGTCATCAGCGCGCTCGTCTTCGTCGGGCTGCTCGCCCTGGCTGCCTCCCACGCCATGCTGGTCCAGGGCCAGGTGACCCTCGACGCGCTCGACGAGGCCGTGGCCGCCCAGCAGGAGGAGTATCACCGGGCCCGGCTCGAGGTCGCACGCCTCGAGGCCCCCGAACGGGTCGTGAACGAGGCCATCATCCGCCTGGGCATGGTCGAGCCCACCGATGTCGTCTACCTCACCCCGGCCGAAGCCGAGAGCGGGGTCGACCAGCCCGCCGACGACGACGTCGACACGACCTGGCTCGCCATCAAGCCCTACCTCGAGCGCAGCTCGTAGGCCGATGCACGAGACCCTCGTATGAACGCTCGTGTTCGGGCGCGTCGCATCCGCCCGCAGCGCCGACTGGCCGCGCTCTGTTGCGTGCTGCTGCTGATGTTCGGCGTCGTGACCTGGCGTCTCGTGTCGCTCCAGGCACTCGGCGACGAGCGCTACACCGACTTCAGTGAGGCCCAGCGGGTCCGCAGTGTCGAACTGGCCGCCGATCGTGGCTCGATCTTCGACCGCAACGGGAACGACCTCTCGGTGTCGATCCCTCAGCGGACGGTCTGGGCCGATCCGGGCCTCGTGCTCGACCCGCTCGCGACCGCCGGCGCACTGGCGCCGGTCCTCGGCCTCCCCCGCGAGGACCTGGAGGAGAAGCTGGGACGAGACAGCTCGTTCGTCTACCTGACCCGCCGAGCTCCCGATGCCATCGCCGACGAGGTCGAGGAGCTCGCCCTCGACGGGGTCTACCTCCTCGACGAGCCGAGTCGGATCTTCCCGTCGGGCGAGCTGGCACGAGGCGTGCTCGGCACGGTCGACGTCGACAACGTCGGCCTGACGGGTCTCGAAGCCCAGTACGACGACCTGCTCACCGGCGAAGTGGGCGAGCTCATCCTCGAGCGCGATCCGACCGGGCGAACCATCGCGGCGGCGCAACGGCGAGTCGAGCCGGCTCGTCGCGGTCACGATCTCGAGCTCAGCCTCGATCGCGCCTTCCAGTTCGAGACCGAGCGGCTCCTGGCCGAACGGGTCCGCGAGACCGGGGCCAAGGGCGGCACGGTCGTGGTCGCGCGGCCCGAGACCGGTGAGATCCTGGCCATGGCCAACATGGCCACCGACCCCGAGACCGGCGAGGTCTTCTCGACGGGGAGCAACGGTGCGCTCATCAACGTCTTCGAGCCCGGCTCGGTCAACAAGATGATCACGCTGTCCGGTGCGATCGAGGACGGCCTGGTGACCCCGGACACCGTGATCGAGGTGCCGGATCGCTACCAGGTCGCCGACTACGAGTTCAGTGACCACGATCCCCATCCCGTGCAGAACATGTCGGTCACCGACATCCTCGTGCAGTCCAGCAACATCGGGACGATCAAGATGGGCCAGATGCTCGGCAAGGACCGCATCGACCACTACCTCCGCGAGTTCGGGTTCGGTGAGCGCACGGCCCTCGACTTCCCGAACGAGTCGCGCGGTCTGATGCTCGACCCGGCCGACTGGTCGGGCACCTCCATCGGGTCGATCCCGATCGGTCAGGGCGTGGCCGTCACGGCCATGCAGATGCTGTTCGCCTTCAACACCATCGCCAACGACGGCGTCTACGTCCCGCCCCGCATCGTCCTCGCCGAGGTGGACGAGCAAGGTGGGCGGCACGAAGTCGATGTCCCCGAGCCGCGGCGGGTCGTGTCCGAGGTGACCGCCGATCAGATGCGCACGATGCTCGGCCTGGTCGTGTCCGAAGGCACCGGCGGCAACGCCGCGGTCGACGGGTATCCGGTCGCCGGCAAGACGGGCACGGCGCGCAAGCCCCAACCCGGCGGTGGCTACGAGGACGCAGCCGGGAACTTCCAGTACGTCGCCACCTTCGTCGGATTCGCTCCGGTCGAGCACCCCGAGGTCTCGATCATCGTGACGCTCGACGAACCGTCCAGCACCATCTTCGGCGGCTCGGCCTCCGCCCCGGTCTTCTCCGATCTCGCCCGGTATGCACTCCGCCAGATGCAGATCCCACCGGTGGCCGCCGAGCTCGACGAGGACTCCGACACGCCGCCGGACAAGGTCCGAGCCGAGCCGGCCGGGCGCGTCGAGCAGCCGGAGCCCGGAGCCGACGAACCTGACGAGGCCGGCGAGCCTGACGAGGCCGGCGAGTCCGACCCGGACGCGGCACCCGACCCCGACGGGACACCGTCGACGACCATCACCGGTGATGACGTTGTTCGCGGACCAGACTGAGGCGGTGCGTCTCAGTCGCCTGGTGGCCGGAGTGTCCGGTGTCGACCTCCGGCTCGCCGGAGCCCACGGCGACCCCGACGTGACCGATGTGGTGCAGCACTCGCTCAGGGTCGAAGCGGGTGCGCTGTTCTGCTGCGTCCGTGGTCGCCGGAGCGACGGCCACGATCTGGCCGGATCCGCGGCTGCGGCGGGTGCGGTCGCCCTGTTGGTCGATCACGAGCTCGACGTCGAGCTCCCCCAGGTCGTCACCCCCGACGTCCGGGCGGCGCTCGGGCCGGTGGCGTCGCACCTCTGGGGAGATCCGAGCTCCGCCCTCACCGTCGTCGGGGTCACCGGCACGAACGGCAAGACCACCGTCACCCATCTGCTGGCCGCGATCTTCGCCGCCGCCGGACGTCCCACCCGGATCATCGGGACGTTGAGCCCGTCCCGTGCCTCGGGCGTGCCGACCACACCCGAAGCCACCGAGCTGCAGTCCGAGCTCGCCGCTGCCGTCGAGGCCGGCCAGGCCGCGGGTCGCGATCGAGGTCTCGTCGCACGCCCTCGATGCCGGACGCGTCGACGGCACCCGATTCGCCGCCGGGATCTTCACCAACCTGAGCCACGAGCACCTCGACCATCACGGCACCCTCGAGCGCTACTTCGCCGCCAAGGCGCGCCTCTTCGAGCCCGGCCGCTGCGAGCACGCCGTCGTCAACGTCGACGACGTCCACGGCCGGCGGTTGCTCGCCGACCTCGGGTCCCGTGCCGATCTGTCGCTGCACCCGTTCTCGCTGGCCGATGCGACCCGGATCCGCCACCACGCCGGCGGTGTCGACTTCCGGTGGCGCGGCACCGACGTGCGCCTCCGGCTCCCCGGCGACTTCAACGTGTCGAACGCCCTCGCGGCCGCCACGGCGGCTGCTGCGCTCGGTCTCGAGATCGAGCACATCGCGGCCGGGCTCGCCGCGGCCACCCCCGTGCGGGGGCGCTTCGAGACCGTCGACCGTGGACAGGACTTCGCCGTGGTCGTCGACTTCGCCCACACCCCCGACGCGCTCGGGCCGCCCTCGCCGCCTGCCGCACCCTCGCCGAAGGGTCCGTCCACGTGGTCTTCGGATGCGGCGGCGATCGCGATCCGTCGAAACGGCCGCTGATGGGCCAGGTCGCCGATCACCTCGCCGACCGGGTCACCGTCACCTCCGACAACCCGCGCGGCGAAGATCCTGCGGCGATCATCGCGGCGATCACGGCGCCGATGGCGGTGCGCAGCGGCGTCGACACCGAGCCCGACCGCGCCCGAGCCATCGAGCGAGCGATCGCCGAGGCGCAGCCCGGCGACGTCGTGCTCATCGCCGGCAAGGGGCACGAGACCGAACAGATCATCGGCGACCAGCGGATCTCCTTCGACGACCGAGAGGTCGCGGCCCGAGCGATCGAGGCGGCCCGTGGTGGCATCCGATGATCTCGCTGCTCCTCGCCGGCGGGGTCTCGCTGATGGTCTCGCTGCTCGGCACCCGCTGGCTGATCGCCTGGCTGACCCGTCACCACGTCGGTCAACCGATCCGCGAAGACGGGCCCGAAGGCCATCACACCAAGGCCGGCACGCCGACGATGGGTGGCCTCGCCATCGTCGTTGCGGCCATCGTCGGCTACTTCGTGGCCCACGTGCGCGGCGGGGTGGTCTTCACCCGCGCCGGCATCGTGGTCGTCCTCACGATCCTCGGTGCCGGCCATGGTCGGGTTGCTCGACGACTGGATCAAGGTCTCCCGCGAGCGCAACCTCGGGCTCAGCAAACGGGCCAAGATCGCCGGCCTGCTCACCGTGTCGATCGCGTTCGCCGATCGCCATGCTGGCCTGGACCGACATCCACACCACGCTCTCGTTCACCCGCTTCGACTCACCCGGGCTCGAGCTCGGCCCGGTCGGCTGGTCGATCCTCGCCGTCCTGCTGATCCTCGGGTTCACCAACGGCGTGAACCTGACCGACGGAGCTCGACGGGCTCGCGGCCGGGTCGAGCGTCTACACGTTCATCGCGTTCGTCGTCATCGGGTTCTGGGCGTTCCGCCACCCCGCCACCTACGAGATCCCGGCTGCGCTCGACCTGGCGGTCGTCGCGCCGCGATGCTCGGAGCCTGTGCCGGGTTCCTCTGGTGGAACGCGGCCCCGGCCCAGATCTTCATGGGCGACACCGGGTCGCTGGCCATCGGTGCGGGCCTGGCCACGCTCGGCGCTCGCCACGTCCACCCAGCTCCTGCTGCTGATCCTCGGCGGGCTCTTCGTGGTCGAGACCATCTCGGTGATCCTCCAGGTCGGGCAGCTTCCGGCTCTTCGGAGGGCGACGGATCTTCCGCATGGCCCCGATCCACCACCACTTCGAGCTGGGCGGATGGCCCGAGACCACGGTCATCGTCCGCTTCTGGATCCTCGCCGGTCTGACGACCGCGCTCGGGCTCGGGATCTACTACGCCGACTTCATCGCCACCGGAGGCATCGATTGATGGGCGACCGCTCTCTCGTCGTCGGCCTCGGGGTCACCGGCCTCGCCGTCGTGCGTGCGCTCGTCGACCACGGCTGCGAAGTCGTGGCCGTCGACGACCGACCTGACGCGGATCTCACCGGCCTCGACGGTCTCGACGTCGTCGCCCACCTCGCCCCCGACGGCGTGGTGCTCGACCGTCTGGTGGCCGAGAGCTCGATGGTCGTGCCGACGCCCGGGCTTCCCGACGCACACCCGTTGTTCGACGCGGCGGCCCGGCATCGGGTCCCGATTCGGTCCGAGTTCGATCTGGCCGCCGACTGGGACGACCGGCCGATCGTCGCGGTCACCGGCACCGACGGCAAGACCACGGTCACCACGCTCATCGTCTCGATGCTCGAAGCCTCGGGGATCGCCGCAGTGGGTGTCGGCAACACCGAGGTCCCGCTGGTCGAGGCCATCAGCGATCCCGCCCACGCGATGTTCGTCGTCGAGGCATCGTCGTTCCGACTCGGCCACTCGGGACGCTTCGCCCCCGATGTCGCCGTCTGGCTCAACTTCGCACCCGATCACCTCGACGTGCACGCCAGCCTGTCCGCCTACGAGACGGCCAAGGCCGGCATCTGGCGCGACCAGTCGTCCGTCCAGGTGGCCATCGGGTACACCGACGACCCGGTCGTGAGCCGGCATCTCGCCACCGCACCCGCTCGGCACGTGACCTTCGGAACCGATGCCGACTACCGGATCGCCGGCGATCGGCTCGTCTCGCCCCACGGCACCATCGCCCGGGTCGCCGAGCTCCCGCGCCGGTTCCCACACGATCTCTCCAACGCCCTGGCCGCGTCGGCCGGTGCCCTCGAGAGCGGCGCCACACTCGAGGCGGTGGCGGAGACGCTGCGTGGATTCGTCGGCCTGCCCCATCGCCTCGAACTGGTCGTCGAGCGAAACGGAGTGGCGTGGTACAACGACTCGAAGGCCACGGTGCCCCACGCCGCCGTGGTGGCCGCGAGGGCGTTCGACGAAGTGGTGCTGATCGCCGGAGGCCGGAACAAGGGCCTCGACCTCTCCGAACTCGCCGAGGCGACCAGCGTGGTGGCGGTGGTCGCCATCGGCGAGGCCGCCGACGACGTCGAGCGCAGCTTCTCCCCGAAGGTTCCCACGCAGCGAGCTGCGTCGATGGCCGAGGCGGTCGAGCGGGCCGCAGCGCTCGCCCGGCCCGGACAGACCGTGCTGCTCTCGCCCGGGTGTGCCTCGTTCGACTGGTACCGCTCGTACGGAGACCGGGGGGCCGACTTCAAGCGGCTCGTCGACGAACACCTCGCCACCCCCGGACAAGGACGGCCATGACCGCGATCACCCCGCTCGACTTCCTCCGCCGTCGCCAGGTCCGGACGGCCCGCCGGAGCACCGTCCGCACGGAGTACACCCCGTCGTTCGTCGCCCTTGCGGCCATCATCGTCGGGCTGAACCTGCTCGGGGTGGTGATGGTGCTGTCGGCGTCGTCGGTCGCCGCCCTCGATGAGTTCGGATCGACCTGGTACTACTTCGGCCGTCAGCTCGTCTGGGTGGCGGTCGGCCTGGTCGTGCTGATGATCGCCTCCCGCGTCGACTACCACCGGGTGGCGGCGCTCGCCACGCCGATGCTCGTCGTCTCCATCGCGATGCTGATCGCCGTCCTCGTGCCCGGGGTCGGGGTCACGGTCAACGGCTCGACGCGGTGGCTGGGTGCCGGACCCGTCCAGATCCAACCGTCCGAGTTCGCCAAGCTCGCGGTGCTGGTGTTCGTGGCCAGCCTCCTGGCGCGCCGGGCCAAGCACATCCGAGACCCGCGTGTCACCCTCCGCCCGGTGCTGCTCGTGGGTGGGCTGGTCGCCGGGCTCTTCATGATGCAGCCGAATCTGGGCACCACCATGGTGCTGGCCGCCATCGTCGTGGGCATCCTGTTCGTCTCCGGGTCGCCGCTCCCGTCCCTCGCGGGCTGGGCGACCATCGGCGCCGGCGCCGCGGCGTGGCTGGCGTTGTCGGCCAGCTACCGCCGTGATCGGGTGCTCGCCTTCCTCGATCCGTGGGACGACCCCCTCAACACCGGCTGGCAGACCATCCAATCGGCCGTGGGCATCGTCGACGGCGGCCTCACCGGTACCGGGCTGGGTGCGTCCCGCGCCAAGTGGGGGTTCCTCCCGTTCGCCCACACCGACTTCATCTACGCCATCATCGGCGAGGAGCTCGGCCTGCTGGGCACGCTGGCCGTGGTGCTGCTGTTCGGCGCCATCGGGGTCATCGGAATCCGCACCGCGCTGTGTGCTCCCGATCGACTGGGCATGCTGCTCGCGGCCGGAGTCACGACCTGGCTCACGGTGCAGGCGTTCGTGAACATCGGTGCGGTCATCGGCATCCTTCCGATCACCGGCGTCCCCCTGCCCTTCGTGTCCTTCGGCGGTTCGTCGCTGATCGCCGCCATGTTCGCGGCCGGGATGCTGCTCAACGTCGCGGCGCAGGGCCAACCGCGCGTTCGTTCCGACGAGTGACCGAGACCTTCGCGATCATCGCCGGAGGTGGCACGGCCGGGCACCTGCTCCCTGGCCTCGCCGTTGCCGCCGAACTCGTGGAACGTGGCCATCCGCCGGCTGCGATCCACGTGGTCGGCAGCGACCGCGGGGTCGAGGCCGATCTGGTGCCTCCGCTGGGGTACGGACTCGACCAGCTCCCGGGCCGCGGGGTCGAGCGCCGGCTGAGCATCGGCAGCGCGAAGGCCCTCTTCGCGATCCTCAGTGGACTGAAACAGGGATTCTCGATCGTGCGGCGCGAGCGCCCGCGGGTCGTGGTCGCCGTCGGGGGACATGCGAGCTTCCCGTGTGGCCTGGCCGCAGGGATGCTTCGGGTCCCGCTCGTCCTGCTCGAGCAGAACAAGCGGGCCGGCGCGGTGAATCGTGTCCTCCGCTGGTTCGCCGAGGCCAGCGCCGTGTCCTTCGAGGGGACCGATCTGCCCCACGCCACCGTCACGGGCAATCCTCTCCGGCCCGAGCTGCGCGACGCGGCTCGGCGCGACGGGCGGAGCGAGGCACGGGCGGCGATGGGGATCTGCCGACGACGAGCTGCTCATCGCTGCGTTCTCGGGCTCGCTCGGTTCCCGCCGCATCAACACCGCAGTCCGCGGTCTCGTCGAGCGATGGTCCGACCGCTCGGACCTCGTGGTCCACCACGTGATCGGGCGGCGCGACTGGGAGGCCGATCAGGCGAAGCTGCCGTCACCCCCGCCTGGTGGGCTCGACTACCGGCCCGTCGAGTACGAGCAACACGTCGAGGTCATGCTGGCGGCGGCCGATCTCGCCGTCACCCGCGCCGGGGGCACCGTGTTCGAGCTCGCCGCGTTCGGAGTCCCGTCGATCCTGGTGCCGCTGCCGATCGCCCCACGGGACCACCAGACGGCGAACGCCGAGGCGATGGTGGCCACGGGCGGGGCGATCCTCGTGCCCGACGACGAACTCGATGCCGACCGGCTCGGCGCCGAGTTGGGGCCGCTGCTCACCGACCCCGAACGGCGCCGACGGATGTCCGATGCCATCCGGTCGGCCTCGCGCCTGGACGCGGCGGCCGCCGTGGCCGATCTGGTCGAGGCCGAAGCCGGGCCGGAGCCCCGATGAGCGACGTGTTCGACCTCGGCCGCAGCCGGCGCATCCATGTGTTGAACATCGGCGGGGCCGGCATGAGCGCCATCGCGACCGTCCTGGCCGAGATGGGGCACCGGGTGACCGGCACCGATGCCAACGAGACGGTGTTCATCGAGCCCCTTCGCCGGATCGCCGTCGGCGTCGACGTCGCCGGTGTCGCGAGCCCGCTGTCCTCCGACGTCGAGGCCCTGGCCGTCTCGACCGCGACCCCGTCCGATCATCCCAACATCGCCGAGGCCGTCGCACGCGACCTGCCCCTGCTCACCCGGGCCGACGTGCTCGGAGCGGTGAGTGCTCAGCGCCGATCGCTGGTCGTCACCGGCACCCACGGCAAGACCACCACGACGGCGATGCTGGCCAGTGCGCTCGATGACGCCGGAGCCGAGCCGTCGTACCTGGTGGGAGCCCGGGTCACCAGCCTCGGCCGCAATGCCGCCTGGCGCGACGGCGAGTTGTTCGTGATCGAAGGCGACGAGAGCGATGGCACCTTCCTGGGACCGGACACCTCCGTCGGGGTCGTGACCAACATCGAACCCGACCACCTCGAGTACTGGGGATCGTTCGACGGCCTCATCGAGGGGTTCGAGCGATTCGTGCAGCGCGCCGATCGCACCCTGCTGTGCGCCGACGACCCGGTCGCCGCCGACGTCGCTCGGCGGCTCGGGGGCGCGACGTACGGCACGGCAGCGTCCGCCGACTTCCGCCTGCACTCGCCTCACACCGAGCGACTCGACAGTCGGGCGACCCTGGCCTTGCCCGACGGTGAGGTCGAGATCCACCTGACCGGTGCGCCCGGGATCCACAACCTGCGCAACGCCGCCGCAGCGCTGGCCTGCGGCGTGCTCGCAGGCGTCGATCCCGAGCTCATGGCTGCCGGACTCGCCAGCTACCGCGGCGTTGCCCGCCGGTTCGAGCCACGCGGTGAGGCCGGCGGGGTCACCTTCGTCGACTCTTACGATCACCTCCCGACCGAGGTCCGGAGCGCGCTCGCTGCGGCCCGCCTCGGCGACTGGCCACGAGTCGTGTGTGTCTTCCAACCGCATCGCTACAGCCGGACCGAGGCCCTGGCGGGCGAGTTCGGCGACGTGTTCGGCGACGCGGACGTCGTCGTGCTGACCGACGTCTACAGCGCGGGTGAGCCGGCGCGCCCGGGCGTGTCCGGCCACCTCCTCGTCGACGCGGTCGAGGCCGCCGACCCCGCGCGCGACGTCCGGTGGCAGCCCTCGCTCGACGACGTGGTCCGGTTCCTCGTGGAAGAGCTCCGCCCGGGCGACCTGTGCCTCACGTTGGGTGCCGGTGACCTGACCTCCGTTCCCTCGCGCGTGATCGACGCCCTCGGCGGAGGTGACTGAGATGCTCCCCCCGGACGTCGACGACCGCCTGGCCCGTCTCCTCGGAGACGACCTGCAGCGAGACGTCCCGATCGGCCCGTTCACCACCTACCGCGTGGGCGGACCGGCTCGCTGGTTCGTCGACGTGAAGAGCGACGCCTCGCTCGCCCGCTTGGGTGCGGCCGTCCACGAACTCGAGGTCCCGGTGCTCGTGGTCGGCCTCGGTTCGAATCTGCTGGTCGCCGATCGAGGCTTCGACGGTCTGGCCGTCCGGCTCGGAGGCGACTTCGCCGCGGTGGAGGTCGACGAGCACGACGTCGTCGCCGGCGCAGCCGCCAAACTCCCGGTTGTCGCCCGCGGCATCGGTGGCGGCGGGGCTCACGGGATTCGAGTGGGCGGTCGGTGTGCCCGGCTCGATCGGTGGTGCTGTGCGCATGAACGCCGGCGGTCACGGCGCCGACATGTCCGACTCGCTTCGGGGCATCCGCGTCCTCGATCTCGCATCGGGCGAGGATGCAACCATGGAGGCGTCCGACCTCGCTCTGGGCTATCGGTCCTCGGCGATCCGTCCCGACCAGGTCGTGCTGTCGGCCCGCCTCGGGCTCCGACCCGACGTCGATCATCGTGGCGACGCAACGATCAGCGACATCGTCCGCTGGCGCCGGGAGCACCAACCCGGCGGCGCGAACGCCGGGTCGGTGTTCACCAACCCGCCGGGCGACTCGGCCGGGCGCCTCATCGAAGTCGCCGGGATGAAGGGCGTTCGGCATGGCTCGGCCGAGGTGTCCGCGAAGCACGCCAACTTCATCCAGGTCGACGCCGGTGGCCGCGCCGCCGACGTGCTCGAACTGATGCAACGGGTTCGGGAGGTGGTGGCCGCATCGTCCGGCGTCCACCTCGAGGTCGAGACGCGCATCGTCGGATTCGGCCCCGAGGTCGATCAGCGATGACCACCGTCGGGCGGACCCAGATCGATCCCCGCATCCGGAAGCGCCGGATCGAGGTCCAGCGGGCGTCGGGTCGCCGTCGTCTACGACGGCTGTTGGTCCTGGCGGGTCTGCTGGTCACGCTCGCCCTGGCCGTCGGGGTGTCGGTCAGCCCGCTCCTCGACGTCGATCGGATCGCCATCGCCGGCGCGAGCGCCACGCCGGCCTCTGAGGTCGTCGCGGCGTCGGGGATCGTCGAAGGCGACGCCATGGTGCGTCTCGACGTGGATGCGGCGACCCAGGCGGTCGAGGCGCTGCCCTGGGTCGACGAGGCGAAGATCCGGCGCGACTTCCCTTCCGCCGTCAAGATCGAGGTCGTCGAACGGGTGCCGGTCGGCATCCTCCGGGGCGGCGGGTCCGAGGCGCTGGTCGACGGGTCGGGCCGGGTGCTGGGCCCGCTGGTGGCCGGATTCACCGACCTCGCCCGGATCGAACTTGCCCTCGAGCTCCCGGCCCCCGGTGAGCGGGTCGACGATGCCACTCTCGCCGCGCTCGACCTCGCCGCTGCCGTCGGCTCGGGTGTGGAAGGCCACACGGTGCTCGTCATGCAAGACGAAGTGGGGGCGACGTCGCTCGTGGTCGACGACCGCATCGCCGTGCGGCTGGGCGAACCCGAGCGCATGGAGACCAAGATCCGCTCGTTGGCCACCGTGCTCGACCAGGTCGACCTGACCTGTGTCGCCACGATCGACATCCGGATCGCCGACCGAGCCGTGTTGACCCGTGACGAGCCGTGTCAGTAGGTTCTCGACGTTCAGCGCAGGTTGAGGCATGCTCGACCTGAACCTGAAGGTCAGCTCCGTTGGGGCTGCGACGCCCGAGGTGATGAGGATCCATGGCCGGTAGCCCGCAGAATTATCTCGCCGTCATCAAGGTGGTGGGAATCGGCGGGGGTGGCGTGAACGCCATCAACCGCATGATCGACGCCGGCCTGAAGGGTGTCGAGTTCATCGCCGTCAACACCGACGCGCAGGCGCTGCTGATGAGCGACGCCGACGTCAAGCTCGACATCGGCCGCGAGCTCACCCGGGGGCTCGGAGCCGGGAGCGACCCGGAGATCGGTCGTCAGGCCGCCGAGGAACACCGCGACGAGATCGAGGAGACGCTCAAGGGCTCCGACATGGTGTTCATCACGGCCGGCGAAGGCGGGGGCACGGGCACCGGCGGTGCACCGGTCGTCGCACAGATCGCCAAGGGACTCGGCGCGCTCACCATCGGCGTCGTGACCCGCCCGTTCGCGTTCGAGGGCAAGCGACGATCGGTCCAGGCCGAGCACGGGGTGCAGGGCCTCAAGGACGAGGTCGACACGCTCATCGTGATCCCCAACGACCGTCTGATCACGGTGTCGAACGAGAAGACCTCGATGCTCAACGCCTTCAAGATGGCCGACGAGGTCCTCCTCCAGGGTGTGCAGGGCATCACCGATCTGATCACCACCCCGGGCCTCATCAACACCGACTTCGCCGACGTGAAGATGATCATGAGCAACGCCGGATCCGCCCTGATGGGCATCGGCTATGCCGCCGGTGAGGGCCGGGCGCTCACCGCGGCTCGCCAGGCCATCTCGAGCCCGCTGCTCGAGGCCTCCATCGAAGGGGCGCGGGGCATCCTGCTCACCATTGCCGGTGGCAGCGACCTCGGTCTGTTCGAGGTCAACGAGGCGGCCGAGGTCATCCACGGCGTCGCCCACCCCGATGCCAACATCATCTTCGGCACGGTCGTCGACGACGAGATGGGCGACGAGGTGCGGGTCACGGTCATCGCTGCCGGCTTCGACCGGTGGGAGGATCGCAACGACACCGGCCTGTCCAGCGGTGGTCTCGACCTGGGCGACGACGACGAGGACCTCTCCGACGTGTTCGGCGACGATGGCGCCGATCTCGATCTCGGCGAAGGCGACGACGACTTCGACGTCCCTTCCTTCCTCCAGTAACCCCTCGCATGCTCCCAGCGGTCTCGGTACCGACTGCGTCCGGTTGCATCGCAGAGATCCGCTTCACCGAACGGGCTGACGGCGACCTCCACGTCGACGGCGAGCCGGTCGTGCTCGCCGCTCGCCGGAGCGCCGTGGTCGACCACCCCTGGAACTGGGTGCGCCAGGTGCACGGCGCCGAGGTGATCGAGGCGACCGGACCCGGGTCGTGCACCGGGGCTGCTGCGGACGGCCTGGTCACGGGCTGCCCTGCGGCCCCCATCGCCGTCCAGGCGGCCGACTGCGCACCCGTCGTGCTCGTCGGGCCCGAGCGGGTCGCGGTCGCACACGCCGGCTGGCGCGGGCTCGTCGCCGGGGTGCTGCAACACGCCGTGGACGCCCTGGCCTGCGATCCACACGCCGTGCAAGCCCATCTCGGACCCGTGATCCGACCCGAGCACTACGAGTTCGACGAGTCGGACCTGGCGACCATCGTGGCCGACCACGGGTCCGTGGTCCGCGCGTCGACCGCCGATGGGTCGCCCGCGCTCGACGTGCCCTCGCTCGTCGCCGAGGTGCTCGGTCGCGCCGGGGTCGACGCGTTGGTCGACCACGGATACGACACCGCCGATCCCCGCTTCTACTCGCACCGGCTCCGGGCCGAGGCCCACCGGCACGCCGCAATAGCGTGGCTCCGGCCCCGATGAGTCTCGTCGAGAACCTTGATGCGGTCCGCCGTCGGATCGCTGCAGCCGGCGGCGGCGACGACGTTCGTCTGATCGGCGTGACCAAGGGATTCGGTGCGGCCACGGTGCACGAGGCGCTGGAGGCCGGCATCACCGACCTGGGGGAGAGCTACGCCCAGGAGTTCTCGGCCAAGGTCGATGCCCTGGCCGAGCTGGCACCGATGGTGCAGCCCACCTGGCACTTCATCGGCCGCCTGCAGCGCAACAAGGTCCGCATGGTCGCCCCCCACGTCTCGCTCTGGCACTCGGTCGACCGCGCGTCACTCGCGGCCGAGATCGCCAAGCGCGCCCCGGGGGCTGCCGTGCTGGTCCAGGTCGATGCCACCGCCGAACCCGCCAAGGGTGGGTGCCCGCCGGCGGAGGTCGCCGCCTTGGTGCAACGCTGCGGAGCGCTGGGCCTGGAGGTCCGCGGGCTCATGGCCATGGGCCGCCTCGGCGATGCCGACCGGACTGCCGAGGCGTTCGCGTCGACGGCCGACCTGGCCGATTCACTCGACCTGCCGGAGCGCAGCATGGGCATGAGCGGCGACCTCGAACTGGCCATCGCCGCCGGTTCGACCATGGTCCGAGTCGGCGCCGCCCTGTTCGGTCCGCGCCCCGAACCCGAGGAAGTGAAACAATGAGGGTCCGGGGAGGATTGCGATGTCGATCTTGAAGAAGACCATGGTGTACCTGGGACTCGGTCCCGACGAGGAGTACGAGGACTACGACGCCGTCGAGGCACCACCGGCGCGTCCCGAACGCCAGCGCCCGCGGCAACCCGCCGACGAGCCGGGTCGCCCCCGAAACCCGCAACGGCCGCGTCAACCTCGTCCGCAGCGGTCCGAGCCCCGCCCGGCCCCCGACGACCTGGGCGACGGTGGCGCGTCGGTCCGACCACTCGGACCCCCGGCCCGGCCACAGCCGGTGCGCCGCGAGCCCGAGGCCGCCCGTCAGAGCGCCGTCCGAGCCATTCCCACCCCGGCCACCAAGCCCCATGTCGTCCAGCCGACCTCGTTCAACGACGTCCAACAGGTCGCCGACCGGTTCAAGACGCTGAACCCGGTGATCGTCAACCTCCAAGGTGTCAACCGCGATCTTTCGCGCCGGCTCATCGATTTCGCCTCGGGCCTCTGCTACGGGCTCGGGGGTAACATGGAGCGGGTGGCCGACTCGGTGTACCTGCTCACGCCGAACGACGTCGAACTCAGCGACGACGAGCGGCGCCGACTCCAGGACCGGGGGCTCGTCGACCGCTAGCGGTCGACCCCGCCGTGCAGATCATCTGTTCGTTCCTGACGATCTACCTCGTCGTCATCTTCGCCCGCATCCTCCTCAGCTGGGTGAGGATCGGACCCGACTCGCCCATCGCCACGATCGCAGGCGTGATCGTGACGCTCACCGACCCGGTGATGGGGCCGCTGCGCCGTGCCATCCCTCCGGTGCGGATGGGTGCGGCGGCGCTCGATCTGTCGCCCATCGTGCTGATCATCGGCCTGCAGATTCTCATTGGTGCGATCTGCTGACCACTAGTCTCGATCGTCATGGACTTGACGCCTGACATTCTGCACCAGCAGGAGTTCCGCGAGGCCCGCCGCGGGTACGACATGCGCGAGGTCGACGAGTTCCTCGAGCGGGTCGCGGTCGCCGTCGAGGAGCTTCTCCAGCGCTCGCACGGATCGATGGCCGAGGCCGAGGCCGCACGGGCCCGGGTGGCCCAGCTCGAACAGGAAGTCCAGCAACGGGGCGCTGGTCCGGACTCCTCCGATGAGACGATCCAGCGCACGTTGCTGCTTGCCCAGAAGGCGGCGGATGCCGCCGTGGCCGACGCCGAAGCCCAGGCGGCCAAGCTGCTCGAGCGTGCCCAACAGCAGGCGGAGTTCGTGGTCAAGGAAGCCGAGAGCAGCGCCGAACGCTCGCGGCTCGAGTCCGAGTCCCACGCTCGTCGTGCCGGCGAGGAGACGCGTCGACGGATGCTCGAGGAGATCACGACACTCGAGCGCGCTCGTGAGGTCATGCATGCCGACGTGCGAGCGCTCAGGCGGTACCTGGACGACCAGCGAACCCGCATGCGGACCGCTGCCCGCGACCTCCAGCGCCTGGTCGAGGATCCGACGGCGCTGAAGGAGTTCTCGCCACCGGTCACCAGCGACCAGCAGCCCGAGCCCCAGTCCGAGCCCGAGCCCCAGTCAGAGGCCGAGCCCCAGTCCGAGGTGGGGGTCGACGACCGCGAAGAACGTCACGAGCCGCCACCACCACCGCCACCACCGCCTCCCCCGGAGGCGCTCGCTGCCGCAGCCGGCGACCCCGCAGGCGACGAGGTCGCCGCACCCGAGATCGCCGCACCCAACGTCACCGATCCCAGAGGTCCCGCAGATCCCGCCGAACCGGATGGCGGCGACTACTTCGAGGACCTTCGTCGAGCGATGAGCGAAGAAGGCGATCCCTCCGCGCCCTGAGACACTCGTTCGAGTTGGGTGTCCGGACCGGTGCGCTGCCTAGGATGACCGATCCCGAATCGACGAGCGGAAAGGTGAAGACGTGCTGATTCTGCTGAGCGTCGGGCTCCTGATCGTGGCGACGGCGTTGCTCGTCCTCGGGCTGACCACCGACAGCGGACTCACGCTCATCTACGTGTCCATCGGGGCCAGCGTCCTCGCCGGCATCGTCCTCTACGCCGCGGTGCGGCTGAGTCGGCGAGACACCGCGTCGGGCGACGACCTCGAGCCCTTGCCGGCCGCAGTTCCGCTCATCGAACCTTCCGAGCCTCCGTCTCCGCCACCGTCGCCGGTGGTCCTGACGCCCGACGCCGACCTGCCCCCCTTCGGGACGGACGAGCCGGAGATCGTGGTTCCGCAGCGCGAGCCGCAGCCCGCGCCGGAGCCTGAGCCGGAGCCCGAGCCCGAGCGCCTCGCGCAGCCCGAGCCCGAGCCCGAGCCCGAGCCCGAGCCCGAGCCCGTGCGCCTCGCGCAGCCCGAGCCTGAGCCCGAGCCCGAGCCCGAGCCCGTGCGCCTCGCGCAGCCTGAGCCGCGGCGCGAGCCCGTCCAGGAATCCGAGCGCGACTCCGCGTCAGGGTCGCGGCCCGAGCCGGTCGTCCTGCCGATTCCTCGGCAGGCTCCCGATCCCGCTCCCGTTCCCGAACTGCCCGCCGACTTCCCGATCTACGAATACGACGATCTCACGGTCGAGGAGGTCATGCCGCTGCTCCCGCAGCTGTTCGCCGACGAGATCGGCGTCGTGCTCGCTCGCGAGCGAGCCACCAAGAACCGCCCGGCGATCCTGGCTCGGCTCGACCAGCTCGGAGCGGCCAGCGGCGGCCCCGATCCGACTCGCTTGTCCAAGGTGGTGCTCGAGCCCGACCGGCCGCGGCCCGAGGACCCGGTGGTCGCCGTCGATCCGCCCCCGGCTCCTCCACCCGACGACATCTTTCCGATCGAGGCGTACGACTCGTTGACGGTTGCCCAGATCATGCCGCTGATCGGTCAGCTCGAGGTGGACGAGCTCGCCGATGTGCGCGCCCGGGAGACCGAGGGGGCTGCGCGAGCCACGATCCTTCGAGCGATCTCCGACCTCCTGGGCGACGCACCGCCGGCCAAGAAGCGCTCGACCAAGAAGCGACCGAAGAAGAGGTCGGCAGCCAAGAAGCGGCCGGCGAAGAGGTCGGCAGCCAAGAAGCGGCCGGCGAAGAGGTCGGCAGCCAAGAAGCGGCCGGCGAAGAGGTCGGCGGCCAGGAAGAAGTCGGCGGCCAAGAAGGGGTCGACCAAGAAGAAGGCAGCTTCGACCACGGGCGTCGCGAAGACGACACGCGGTCGGTCGAACTGATCGCCGGCAATCTCGGATGTGGCCGTCGAACGGCGGTTCGTAGGATGGACCGATGAACGACGCCTATCCCGACGTCAACCCCAACCCGTCGTTTCCGGCGCTCGAGCGCGAGGTGCTCGCCCGTTGGGACGCCGAGGGGACGTTTCAGCGATCGATCGACCAACGCGACGGGTCCGACGAGTTCGTCTTCTACGACGGCCCTCCCTTCGCCAACGGGCAGCCGCACTACGGCCACCTGCTGACGGGGTTCGTGAAGGACGCCATCCCGCGCTACCAGACCATGCGGGGCAAGCGGGTCGACCGTCGGTTCGGTTGGGACTGCCACGGGCTGCCGGTCGAGCACGCGGCCGAAGAGCGCCTCGGGACGTTCGGGCGCGCCGCGATCGAGAAGCTCGGGGTCGACGCCTTCAATCAGGAGTGTCGTGACATCGTCGGCACCACGGCCGACTCGTGGCACTCGGTCGTGACTCGCCAGGCCCGCTGGGTCGACATGGCCAACGACTACAAGACCATGGACCTCTCGTTCATGGAGTCGGTCATGTGGGCCTTCAAGACCCTCCACGACAAGGGCCTCGCCTACGAGGGGCTGCGGGTCCTTCCCTACTGTTGGGAATGCGAGACGCCGCTGTCGAATTTCGAGACGCGCATGGACGACTCCTACCGCGACCGCCAAGACCCGGCCGTCACGGTGGGGTTCGAGCTGTCGAACGGCCAACGCCTCCTGGTGTGGACCACCACGCCATGGACGTTGCCCTCCAATCTCGCGGTCGCGGTGGGCCCGCAGATCACCTACGCCGTCTATGCCGACGGCTCGCACGAGTACGTGCTCGGCGAAGCCACCATCGACTCCTACGCGGCCCAGCTCGAGTCGATGGAACGGGTCGGCACGGTGGCGGGTGCCGACCTGGTCGGTCTCGAGTACCGGCCCTTGTTCGACTTCTTCGCCGGGACCGACAACGCCCACCGTGTGCTGGCCGCCGATTGGGTCGACACGGCCGAGGGAACCGGGGTCGTGCACCTCGCGCCGGGGTTCGGCGAGGACGACCAGGCCGCCTGCGACGAGGCCGGGATCCCGACGGTGACCCCGGTCGACGAACGTGGCCGGTTCACCGATCAGGTGCCTCCGTACGCAGGTGTCCAGGTCTTCGAGGCCAACCGCGAGATCATCCGCGATCTCCGCGACATCGGCGCCCTCGTCCGTGAAGACTCCTACGTCCACAGCTATCCCCACTGCTGGCGGACCGACACCCCGCTGATCTACAAGGCGATGTCGTCGTGGTTCGTCGCGGTCACCGAGATCAAGGACCGCATGGTCGAACTCAACCAGGAGATCGACTGGCTGCCCGCGGATGTCAAGGACGGCAGCTTCGGCAAGTGGCTCGAGGGAGCACGCGACTGGTCGGTCAGTCGCAACCGATTCTGGGGTTCGCCGATCCCGGTGTGGAAGTCCGACGACCCCGCTCATCCCCGAGTCGACGTCTACGGATCGGTCGCCGAGCTCGAGGCCGACTTCGGGGTCGAGGTCGACGACCTGCATCGGCCGGCCATCGACGAGCTCACCCGCCCCAACCCCGACGACCCGACCGGGCAGTCGACCATGCGCCGGATCCCCGACGTGCTCGACGGCTGGTTCGATTCTGGCTCGATGCCGTTCGCGCAGGTGCACTACCCGTTCGAGAACAGTGACTGGTTCGATTCGCACTTCCCGGGTGACTTCGTGTGCGAGTACATCGGCCAGACCCGGGGGTGGTTCTACACCCTTCACGTGCTCGCCACGGCCTTGTTCGATCGCCCCGCCTTCTCGGGTGCGGTGGTGCACGGCGTCCTGCTCGGTGACGACGGGCAGAAGCTCTCGAAGCGACTGAAGAACTACCCCGACCCCGTCGAGGTGTTCGACACGATCGGCTCCGATGCCATGCGGTGGGCGCTGTTGAGCTCGGTGGCCGTACGCGGCGGCGACATGGTCGCGGACAAGGGACCGATGGAGGACGCCGTCCGGCAGGTCCTGCTGCCGATCTGGAACGCGTGGTCGTTCCTGTCGCTCTACGCCAATGCCGGTTCGTCGGTCCGCCGCGGCCGCAACGTCTCGACGGCCGACGACGTGCTCGATCGCTACATCCTCGCCAAGACCCGCGACCTGGTCGTGGCGACGACCGAGGCCATGGACCGCAACGACCTCTCGGTTGCGTGCGCCCAGGTGTCGGCGTTCCTCGACTCGCTCAACAACTGGTACATCCGGCGGTCGCGGCAGCGGTTCTGGGACGAGGACCAGGCGGCGTTCGACGTGCTCCACACCGTGCTCGAACACCTCTGCCGGGTGAGCGCCCCACTGCTGCCGCTGCTCACGGACGAGGTGTGGCCTCAGCTCACCGGCGAAGCATCGGTCCACCTGGCCGACTGGCCCGACGCGACGACACTCCCGGCCGACGACGACCTGGTCGACCGCATGGACCTCGTTCGCGACATCGCCTCGGCCGCCAAATCGATCCGTGAGGCGCGCGGCCTCCGGCGACGACTGCCGCTCACCTCGCTGACCGTTGCGGTCGATCGCGACGTCGATCTCGACGAATTCGTCGCCCTGCTCGCCGACGAGGTGAACGTCAAGATGGTCGAGTTCGCCGCCGCCGGATCCCTCGGAGCCGAGCGGTTCGAGGTCGACCTCAAGGTCGTCGGCCGCCGGCTCGGAAAGGACACGCCGTCGGTCGTGAAGGCCATGCAGGCCGGCGACTACGTGTACGACGTCGATGCCGACGAGGTCGTCGCGGCCGGGCACCGTTTCGGTCCCGGCGACTACGTCCGCAAGCTCGACGCCGACGATCCCGACGCAACCGCGGCATTGCCCGGCGGGATCGGGTTGGTCCGGTTGGATCTCGAGGTCACCCCCGAGCTCGAGGCCGAAGGCCTCGTGCGCGATCTCGCCCGAGCCGTCAACGAGGCCCGACGTGCCGACGGCCTCGATGTCTCGGACCGGATCCGGCTGATCGTGGATCCCGGGCACCATGCCGACATCGCAGCGGCCATCGCCGCGCACGAGGCGCTGCTCGAGAGCTCGACCCTCGCCACCGAGGTCGTCACGTCCGGGCCGATCAGCGATGCCCACCGCCACCAGTTCGGCGACGGCCGCGCGGTCCACCTGGCGGTGCATCGACTGGCCCCTTGACCTGGTCGTGAGTCGCCACGTACGCTCCGGCACCCTTTTCGACCAGGATGTGATGGCTCATGGCGAGTGCGCGCAAGTCGACGAAGAAGACCGCCTCGAAGAAGAAACCGGCGAAGAAGGCGACGGCCAAGAAGCAGGCCGACAAGGCCGCCCCGAGCAAGACGGCCTCGAAGAAGAAACCGGCGAAGAAGGCGACGGCCAAGAAGCAGGCCAAGAAGGCCGCCCCGAGCAAGACGGCCGGGAAGGCGACGGCGAAGAAGGCGGCGACCAAGTCGCCGTTCTCGAAGAAGTTCCTCGACGCCCAGCAGGCGGCGTTGGTCTCCGAGCGCGAGGTGTACCTTCGCCAGGCGACCAACCTGAAGGCCGAGGCCGACGCCTTGGTCGCCGACATGGATCCCGGCGACGTGCAGTTCGACGAGGAGTCCGGCGAGGGCGACACGCTGCAGGTCGAACGCGAACGCGATCTGGTGCTGTCGTCGCAGGCTCTGCAGGCCGTGGGCGAGATCGACCATGCGCTGGCCAAGTTCGACCTGGGGACCTACGGGATCTGCGAGGTGTCGGGTGATCCGATCCCCGAGGAACGGCTCGACGCCATCCCCTGGGCCCGGGAGCGGGTCGAGTACAAGGTCGGGGGACTCAATCGTCGCTGAGAGCGAGCGGTCGACCGCCGGTCGCCGCCTGGGTCTGGCCATCGGGGTCGCCTTCGGCGTGATCCTGGTCGATCAGCTCACCAAGTGGTGGGCCGTCGAGGCGCTGTCCGACGGCCCGATCGACCTGGTCTGGACCCTCCGGCTGCGGGTGATTCGCAACTTCGGGGGATCGTTCGGGGTCGGTCAGGGACGCGGGTTGCTGATCTCGATCATCGGCATCGCCGTGATCATCGGACTGCTCTGGGCCGTCACCCGACCGCGTTCGACGGCCACCGTCGTCGCCCTCGGGTTCTTCATCGGCGGTGCGGCGGGCAACATCATCGATCGCGTCGTGCGAGAGGGCGCGGGGCTGTTCGGCGGCGGGGTGGTCGACTTCATCGACTTCCAGTGGTGGCCGGTGTTCAACGTGGCCGACATCTCGCTGTACGTGGGTGTCGGACTGCTGCTCCTGGTCGGCTTCGGTGAACCCGAGCAGCCGTCGGCCGATGACGGAGAGCCGCCTGCCGATGACTGAGTCGCTGACGATCTCGGTCCCACCGGTCCTCGAGGGTGAGCGGCTCGATCGGGTGGTCGCGCTCGAGAGCGGTCTCAGCCGATCGGCGGTCGCCGATCTCGTCGAGCGAGGCGAGGTGACGATCGACGGTGAGATCGTCCGACAACGGAGCGTTCGACTCGAGGTCGGCCAGACGGTTCGGCTCGTGCTGCCCGATGTCGCGGCCGCTGCGGTGCTCGAGGGCGACCCCACTGTGGTGTTCGACGTGCTGTATGCCGACGATCACCTGTTGGTGATCGACAAGCCGGCCGATGCGATCGTCCATGCCGGCGCCGGCCGTGAGGAGTCGACCCTCGTCAACGGGTTGCTCGCCCGCTATCCGGAGATCGCATCCGTCGGACAAGCCGATCGCCCCGGCATCGTCCACCGACTGGATCGGGGGACCTCCGGGGCGCTCATGGTGGCTCGGACCCAGGACGCGTACGTGGGACTGGTCGAGCGGCTGAGTCGGCGCGAGGTCGAGCGGATCTACTGGACGCTGGTGCTCGGGGTGCCCGACAGCGGGACCGGGACCATCGATGCGCCCATCGGACGGTCGAGCCGGCGCCGGACCAACATGGCGATCGTGGCCGACGGCCGTCCGGCCGTGACCCACTACGAGATGCTCGAGGCGTTCGAGCGGCCCGTCGCCTGTGCTCGGCTCGTCTGTCGCCTCGAGACCGGCCGGACCCACCAGATCCGGGTCCATCTCGCGTCGATCGGCCACCCGGTCGTGGGCGATCGCCGGTACGGGCGGTCGCATGGGCCCTTCGACGACCTCGACCGGATGGCCCTCCATGCCCAGACACTCCGGCTCGAGCACCCGATCACGGGCGCCCGGCTCGAGGTCGAGGCACCTCTCCCCGCCGGGTTGCACGAACTGGTTCAGCGATTGTCGGTCGCGTCCGGTTGAGGAGCTGCGCGACGGCGCCTGTCCGCTCGCCCTCTAGGTGGCGGGTCCGTGCACCTCGGGCCACGCGAGGTCGCCGCGCGACATGGCGGCGACGTCGGAGAGCGTCATCTCGGAGAGGTGGCGTCGCATGTGGTCGCCCACGACGTCCCACACCGCGAGCAGGACGCATTGGCCCTCGTGATCGCACGCGCCGTCCTCGTGCGGGCGTCCGAAGTCGCCGACCACGATGGGCCCGTCGACGGCAGACACGATGTCGGCGAGCGTGATGTCGTCCGGCCCACGAGCGAGCTCGTAGCCGCCGCCCACCCCACGCTTGCTGCGGACGAGGCCTGCGCCCTTGAGAGCGAGGAGGATCTGCTCGAGGTACGGCTGCGGAAGACTCGTCCGTTCGGCGATGTCGCGGACCGAGGTGGGTCCGGTGTGTTCGCGGTGGAGGGCGAGCGACAGCAGCGCACGGCTGGCGTAGTCACCGCGGGTCGAGACCTTCACGCCTCGACCCTAGCGGCGGGTCGCAGGATCGAGAGCGAGGCGCGATAGCGTCGTCTTCCGACGTGCCGATGCCCTCCGTGCCAACTGATCCGATCCTTCCCGACTACGGCAATGCATGTGTCAGCCGCGTGGTCGAGAGTTGCCTCGATCCCGACGCCGACCTCGGTGCATGGGTGCCGTCGGTGCTGCCCGGCGCGTCCCAGGTGGTGCTCCTCGTGCTCGACGGGCTCGGCTGGGAGCAGCTGACCGAGCGGCCCGACCTCGCCCCCACCCTGCATGCCATGAGCGGTGGCCCCATCACGACCGTGGCCCCGTCCACGACCTCGACGGCGCTGACCTCCATCGCAACCGGCACCGCCCCCGGGGTGCACGGCGTGATCGGCTACCGGATGGCCATCGAGCAGGAGATCCTCAACGTCCTCCGCTGGTCCACCCCGGCAGGCGACGCCCGCAAGCACATCCTTCCCGAGTCGATCCAGCACCAGGCCGCCTTCGCCGGTGAGCGACCTCCGGTGGTGACCCGTGCCGAGTTCCGGGGCTCGGGCTTCACGATCGCCCACCTCGACGGGGTCCGGTTCACCGGGTATCGGACGCTGGGCACGTTGGTCGCCGAGACCCAGCGACATGTCGAGGCCGGAGAGCCGTTCGTCTACGTCTACTACGACGGCATCGACAAGGTCTCCCACGAGTACGGATTCGGTCCCGTCTACGACGCCGAGCTCCGTTCGGTCGATCGGCTGGTCGCCGACCTGCTCGGTGTCGTCGGGAGCGACGGCGCGCTGGTCGTCACCGCCGACCACGGTCAGGTGATCGTCGGCGACCGGATGATCGAGCTGGACCACGAGGTCCTGGCCAATGTCTCCTACCAGTCGGGTGAGGGTCGCTTTCGTTGGTTGCACGCCCGGTCCGGCCGGGCCGCTTCCCTCCTCGAGGAGGCCCGCAGCCGGTACGCCGACGATGCGTGGGTCGTCTCGCTCGATCAGACGATCGACGAGGAGTGGTTCGGCCCGAAGGTGACACCCGCCGCGGCGGGACGACTCGGTGACGTCGCGCTGGTGGCGCGGACGCCAGTGGCCTTCAGTGACCCGAACGACACCGGTCCGTATCAGCTGATCGGTCGCCACGGTTCGCTGACCTCGGCCGAGATGTACGTCCCGTTGCTCGCCGCCCGCGGCTAGACCCGCCCCCGCATCCGGATCCACCGACAGGAGCCCCATGTCCGAGCCAACCGAATCCCCGGCGGTCGAGAGCGAACTCGTCGACGCTGCTGATGTCGATGTCTCGACCGAGGCGATCCAGGAGCCGGCCAAGGTCATGCGGATCGGCTCGATGATCAAGCAGTTGCTCGACGAGGTGCGGGCCTCGGATCTCGACGCCGCATCGCGCGAGCGGCTGCGTGAGATCTACCAGACCTCGGTCACCGAGATCGCGTCGGCGCTCTCATCCGACCTGCAGGAGGAGCTCGATCGCCTCGCTCTCCCGTTCCGTGACGACGACGAACCTCCCAGCGAAGCCGAGCTGCGTATCGCCCAGGCCCAGCTCGTCGGGTGGCTCGAAGGGCTGTTCCACGGGATCCAGGCCGCGCTGGTCGCCCAACAGATGGCGGCTCGTCAGCAGCTGGAACACATGCGTGGCCAACTCCAGCCGGGCCAGGCACCCACACCGGGCCAGCCCGGCGGACCCGACGGTCCGGCCGAGCCGCCGCCGGGCACCTACCTGTAGCCAACGGTCCGACCGGTCGGGTCAGGTGGGGGCCGAGGAGGCGTGGTCGTGGGCGTCGACCGCCGCGAACCACTCGCGCAGCTTGTCGAGATGGCCCTCGTCGCCCGGCACGGTGATCGTGTGGTGTCGGACGGCCGATCGCTCGAGGTCGACCCCGCGGGCGACCAGGAAGCCGTGCACGGCATCGGCGAATCGCTCGCTCAGGATCGAACCGCCCTGGGCCGAGGTCTCGGGGAGGATGGCGGCGAAGGTGTGGATCGTGTCGTCGCGACCGTGGGCCACGCGATCGACGGTCCGCACCGAGTCAGCGAGCTTGCGGCCGAGTTCGGCGAGGATTGCCGCCTGCTTGCGCCGACCCAGCGCGGCGACCGGCCCGACGGGGAGTTCGACGACGCTGATGGAGAACAGGGTCTCGTAGCGCACTGCCCGGGCCGCCTCGAGCTCGGAGTCCTGCCCGAACGCGCGGGCGTTGAGCAAGCCGGTCGAGTCGTCGATCTGGTCGTAGAGGTCGAGCTTGTCGAGCGACTGCTCGAGCACCTGGTTCGACCACCCACCGAGGAGTCCGAACACCAGATAGGCGAAGCAGCGGGACAGGATGAGGCCGGCGAACGTGGCGACCCCGACGACCTCGACGGCGGGCAGCCGCAGGGCGATGTAGACGGCCGAGGCACCGACCGCGGCGATGAGTCCGCCAGGCGCGCGGAAGAAGAGGAATCCGAGGAACACCGGCACGAAGAGCAGTGTGGCCACGACCTCGACCGTGTCGACCCGACGGACGTACATGATGATGGTCACGACCGTCAGCATCGCCAGGCCCGCGAGCACCAGCAGGAGGCGGGCTCGGCGGTAGCCGATCGTCTGGAGCCGGTCGGCCGTCGGCAACGCCACGGCGCGAAGAGTAGTGCGATGGAGACGGAACGAACTGACCGGTGTGGAAGCATGACACGATGTCGTCGTCGCTCCGGGCCAGGATCGCGCTGGTGGCGCTGTTCGGGGTGTTCCTGATCCCGCTGTGGACGTCCTCGCTGCGGGGCCTGACCCATCTGCTCACCTGCGACGAGCCCACCGACACCGACTTCTCGGTCGTGGTCGACGCGGAGGGTTCGGCATCGGTGCTCTCGTCGCTCCAGGTCGACCGAGGCGGCGGGGCGCGCGAACTGTGCGGTGGGCTGGTGCTCGACGTCGGGGTTCGTTCCGGCGCGGACCCGGCGTCGTCGGAGCTGGTGATCACGATCACCAACCGCAGCGACTTCGGCTGGCAGGGGTCGGTCCGGGTCGACCTCGACGACGTGTCGTTCCCGATCGCGGTCGGCGAGGTGGCGCCGGGGGAGCGTGCGACCGAGCGGGTCGCGCTCGACCTCGACACCGGACGCACCTACGAGATCTCGGGCAGCCTTCTGGTCGGTCCCTGAGGCGACGGAGGTCTGCTACGGTCGGAATCACACCCTTGTAACTTGTCCACAGCTGGGGACAACCACTGTGGAAAGGGTGTGGATGAACCGTCCCGAAGGAGCCAGGTGGTGGACAGCTTCACCCACCTTCACGTCCACACCGAGTACTCGATGCTCGACGGCGCGGCTCGGATCGACGACGTCGTGGCGGCGGCCGCCGCCGACGGGCAGCCGGCCATCGGCATCACCGATCACGGCAACATGTACGGCGTCCTGCCCTTCTACCAGGCATGCAAGGACCAGGGCATCAACCCGATCATCGGGACCGAGCTGTACCAGGCCCACGAGCACCGGACCGAACGGCCGGTGCGACGGGGCCGGATGGACGACAGCGGCGGTGACACCGGCGACGGGCGCAAGGCGTACTACCACCTCACGGCCCTGGCCGAGAACAACACCGGCTACAAGAACCTGATCCAGCTCGCCTCACGGGCGTTCATGGAGGGGTACTACATGAAGCCCAAGGTCGACTGGGAGCTCCTCGAGGAGCACAGCGAGGGTGTCATCGTCACCACGGGCTGTCTGGGTGGCCACGTGCTCCAGTCGATGATGAAGGGCGACTACGACGAGGCCGTCAAGAAGGCGGCCCGTCTCCAGGACATCTTCGGGCGCGACAACCTCTTCGTCGAGCTGCAGGACCACGGGATCCCCGAGCAGACCCGCACCAACCCGATGCTGCTCGATCTGGCCAAGCAGATCGGCGCGCCCCTCCTGGCGACCAACGACAGCCACTACACCCGGCAGGAGGACCACCTCGCCCACGACGCCCTGCTGTGCGTGCAGACCGGGTCGCTGCGATCCGATCCGGATCGGCTGAAGTTCCACGGCGACCAGCACTACGTGAAGTCAGCGGCCGAGATGCGCCACCTGTTCCGCGAGGTCCCGACCAGCTGCGACAACTCGCTGTGGATCGCCGAGCGCTGCGACGTCGAGATCGAGTTCGGCAAGCCGTTGCTGCCCGACTTCCCCCTTCCCGAAGGGTTCACCGACTCCGCCGCCTACCTCGAGCACCTCACCTTCGAGGGTGCTCGCCTGCGTTGGGGCGCCGACCTCCCCGACGAGGTCGTCGAGCGGCTGGCCTACGAGCTCAAGGTCATCGGCGACATGGGCTTCTCGTCGTACTTCCTCATCACCTGGGACCTGATCAAGCACGCGCGTGACGCCAAGATCCGGGTCGGCCCGGGTCGGGGGAGTGCGGCAGGATGCGCGGTCGCCTACTGCCTCTGGATCACCGACCTCGACCCGATCAAGTACGACCTGCTGTTCGAGCGGTTCCTGAACCCGGCGCGGATCTCGATGCCCGACATCGACATGGACTTCGACTCCCGCTACCGGGACGAGATGATCCGCTACACCGCCGAGCGCTACGGCCGCGAGAACGTCGCCCAGATCGTCACCTTCTCCACCATCAAGGCCCGGGCCGCGGTGCGAGACGCCGCGCGAGTGCTCGGGTATGAGTACGCCGTCGGCGACAAGGTGGCCAAGGCGATGCCGCCGCTGGTGATGGGTCGTGACACCCCGCTGCAGTACTGCTTCGAGAAGCACCCGAAGTACGAAGACGGCTACAAGGCGGCCACCGACCTCCGCGAGATGTACGAGGCCGACCCCGACGTGAAGGAGGTCGTCGACGTCGCCCGGGGTCTCGAGGGGATGCGACGCCAGGACGGCATCCACGCCGCCGCCGTCGTCATCACCCAGGAACCGCTCACCGAGTACCTGCCGATCCAGCGCAAGCCCGAGTCCGGCAAGCCGATCGAGGAAGCGCCGGTCGTCACCCAGTACGAGATGCACGGGGTCGAGGACCTCGGACTCCTCAAGATGGACTTCCTCGGGCTGCGGAACCTCGACGTGATCGAGGACGCCCTCGACGTGATCGAATCGGCACGCGGCGAGCGGCCCGACATCGACCACGTCGATCTCGACGACGATCTGACGCTGCAACTGCTGCGGGACGGCAACAGCATCGGCGTGTTCCAGCTCGAGGGCGGACCCATGCGGGCCCTCATGCGAGCGCTGGCCCCGACCAGCTTCGACGACGTGGCTGCCCTGGTGGCGCTCTACCGGCCGGGTCCGATGGCGGCCAACATGCACAACGACTACGCCGACCGCAAGAACGGTCGACAGGAGATCACCTACCTCCACGACGACGCCAAGGAGCTTCTGGAGTCCACCTACGGGCTGCCGATCTACCAGGAGTCCATCATGCGGATCGCCCAGAAGTTCGCGGGCTACTCGCTTGCCGAAGCCGATCTGCTGCGCAAGGCGATGGGCAAGAAGGTCCGAGAGCTCGTGCGCAAGGAGCGGGCGAAGTTCGTCGAGGGCTGCGAGCAGACCGGCTACGGCGCCGAGCTCGGCAACCAGTGGATGGACATCATCGAGCCGTTCGCCGACTACGCGTTCAACAAGTCCCACAGCTTCGGCTACGGACTGATCGCGTACCAGACCGCGTATCTGAAGGCCCACTACCCGGTCGAGTACCTCGCGGCGTTGCTGACCTCGGTGAAGTCGAATCTCGACAAGGCGGCGATCTATCTCAACGAGTGCCGACAGATGGACATCCGGGTGCTCGTGCCCGATGTCAACGCATCCGCCTCGGACTTCACGGCCGTCCTCAACACCGACCCCGACGACCCGAGTCCCGGTTCGATCCCCTTCGGGTTGTCCGCCATCCGCAACGTCGGCTCGGGCCTCGTCGCGCTCCTCCTCGAGGAGCGCGAGGCCAACGGCCCGTTCGAGGACTTCTACGACTTCTGCGAGCGCGTCGACCTGACGGTGCTCAACAAGAAGATGCTCGAGTCGCTCATCAAGGCCGGAGGCTTCGACAGCCTCGGCCACGCGCGTTGCGGGCTGTTGTCGGCGTTCGAGGGCATCGTCGAGCACACCGTGGCCCGCCGCAAGGAGCGCGAAGCCGGCGTCATGAGCCTGTTCGGCGATGCGCCGACCGATGACGGCACGACGTTCGACGAGCGCGAGCCCATCGAAGACATCGAGTTCGACAAGCGCACCAAGCTCAGCTTCGAGAAGGAGATGCTCGGGCTCTACGTGAGCGACCACCCGCTGCGTGGTGCCGAGGAGATCCTGGCCCGACGCAGCGATCTGAGCGTCGATGCGCTCGCCGACACCGAGGACGGCCGGATGGTGAAGATCGGTGGGCTGGTCACCTCGCTGCAGACCAAGTACACCCGCAAGGGTGATCTGATGGCGATCTTCGAGCTCGAAGACCTCACCGGGGCTTGTGAGGTCATGGTGTTTCCGCGGACGATGCGCGAGCACGGTCAGAAGCTCGCCGACGACAACATCGTCGTGTTGAAGGCGCGAGTCGACCGCCGCGACGACCTCCCGAAGCTGATCGCCATGGACCTCGATGTCTTCGAGGGTGTGCTCGAGGGCACCGAGCCGCTCGAGATCAAGGTGTCCCCGCACGTGCTCTCCGACGAGCTGATCGGCAGGCTCAAGACCGTGCTGGCCGAGCACCCCGGCGATGCGGCGGTGTTGCTCGATCTCGGCGGCGACACCGTCCTGCGGCTTCCCGACGCATGGAGGGTCGAGCAGAGCAACGGGTTGATGGCCGATCTCCGGGTGTTGCTCGGCGCCGACGTGGTCTCCTGACGAAAACTTGACCGCTCGGTCAGTCGGTTTGCGCGAGGGGTCGCTCGTCCGATGGACTATCAGGGTCAATCCACGCACCATCGGGGGCCTTCGAGTTCATGTCGATCGACGTTGAGACCAAGGACTGCACCGCCCTGAGCGATGCGGAGATCGCCGAGATCGCCGATCTGACGGCCGAAGGTCCGGTGACGCACGAGATCGGCACGATCTCCAAGGAGACCGAGACGTGGGTGCTGGTGACCCGGGCGCACCAGGGAGCGAAGCTCAAGGGGTTCGCCTTCTCGACCCTCGAGCGGATCGGCGGGACGCCGGCCGTGCTCATCGGGTTCGGGGGTGTGCAGCGATCCTCCAAGCGCGACACCGTGCTCCGCGGCCTCGTCAACGACCTCTTGCGTCGAGCGGTGCTGGCCTTCCCCGATGAGGACGTGCTGATCACGGCCCGCTTCGCCGATGCGTCGGGGTTCGAGGCGTTCAAGCCGCTCACCGACGTCGTGCCCCGGCCCGACCACAAGGTGTCGGGGGAAGAGCGCGCATGGGGTCGGCGCATCGCCAAGCGCCTCGGCGTCCCCACCCGACGCTACGTCGACCGCGAGTTCACGGTGAAGGGCGACGGCACGTCGCCGCTGGTCCTCGACCACGAGGCCATCGACCGTTCGAAGACCGCCGACGACTACGCCGAGTTCTTCTCCGGGCTCTCCAGCGACGACGGCGACTCGATCATCGCCACGGGTTGGGCGATGGCCGAGGATCTCGCCAAGCTGGTCTGAACTTCCGCCAGATCGCTCGCAACCGACACATGGTTCGGGCCTTCTCGGCCGAACCGGTCGCGCCCGGCGTCGTGGACGACCTGGTCGACCTGGCGCGCCACGCACCCGCAGCCGGGAACACCGACGGACGCGACTACCTGGTCCTCGACACGCCCGAGACCACCGGGGCCTACTGGGACACGACCCTTCCCGAGGATCGACGGGCCGACTTCCGCTGGAGCGAGTTGCTGGCTGCCCCGGTGCTCGTGCTCGTGGTCGTGCGGCCCGAGAGCTGGGTCGAGCGCTATCGAGAGGCCGACAAGGCCCGACCCGATCTCGGGCGAGCCCAGACCGCCTGGCCCGTGCCCTACTGGTGGGTCGACGGCGGGATGGCGGCCATGACGATCCTGCACGGAGCCGTCGATGCGGGCCTGGGCGCGCTGTTCTTCGGCACGTTCGACCACGAGCCGGCCGTCGCACGGCGATTCGGCGTGCCCGAGGACCGGCGGGTGGTCGGTGTCATCGCCCTCGGACACCCCCTTCCCGACGAACCCGGCCGGTCGGCCGCACGTCCACGTCGGCCGGTCGCCGAGGTGATCCACCGCAATCGCTGGTGATGCTCAGCTGCTGGTGAGCACCCAGGCGGTCACCCCGGCGATGAGGATGACCGAGATCACGATCCCCAGGACGATGCCGGCCAGCAACCCCGGTCCGCCGACGTCGTCGAGATCGGTGGTGGCTTCGGCCGGAGCGGCCTCGGCGGGTCGTTTCGATTCGGCGCGCGCGATCAGCGGGGGCTGGGCCGGCTCGGCCCGCTCGGCGGGACCGGCCGGTTCGGCCGGATCGGCCGGTTCGGCCGGGTCGGCCGGGTCGGGCACCGACGCTTCGGGCGTGGCCGGCACCGCATCGTGCACGGCGGCCGGTGCCCGGAGGACCGGGGCCAGGGCGAAGTCTTCGATGCGCGTGCTGCTGCCGTCGGCCATGGCCGAACGGCAGGTCGCACACCCGACGGCGTGTTTGGCGATGAGGCGTCCGGTTCTGGGTCCGAACGCACCGTTGCCCTCCTCCTCGAGGATCGTCGACAGCGGTTCGCAGCGCGGCTTGCCGTCGTTCCAGATCCGCCAGCTCGCGAGGGCCCCTTCAAGGCGGCCCTGGAGGCGTCGAAGCCACTCGTCGGCCTCGGATGGGTCGGTCCCTGCCGCGTCGGCCAGGATTCCGGCCGGGACCCCGAAGCGGAGATGGAGGTCGATGAGGCTGGCTTCACCGGGTCCCATCGCCTCGGCGGCCCCCCAGGCCACCTCGGCTGCGCTGATCTCGTCGGACGCGGCGAACGCGTCGTGGACGAACGACACGCCGTCGGAGTCGTCGATGGCCGGACGTGGGTCGTCGCGGGCCGCGAGGAGCTCGAGTGCCCGGCGGCGGGTGGCCACCAGGATCGCCGATGCAGGGTCGGCGATGGCGATCACCCTGACGCCGTGGATGGCTGCGTCGGTGGCGCGATCGCGATCGTGCAGGATCCGCCAGGCCACGTCGTAGGCGGCGTTCGCCCACGAGGCGCGATCGGTCCGGGATGCGCTCGGCACCCGCCGATCATGCCGCACCCCGAGGCCCGGGTCGGGGATCGCGTGAGAGTTCGGCGCCGCCGCCGTCCTAGCCTCGCCGGCGTGGCCGACCCCAGCGATCGCTCATCCCAGCCACTCGTGAGGCTCTGGCGCCATGCGGGCAGTCAGCACGGCCGGGTCCGGCTGGCGAGCCTCTACTCGGTGCTGAACAAGCTGTTCGATCTCGCGCCGCCGCTGCTGATCGGTCTGGCGGTCGACGTGGTCGTCAACGACGGTGCGGCGGTCATGGAGCGGGTGGGTCTGACCACGCCGCGATCGCAGTTGGTCGGCATCGGTGTGCTCACCTTTGCCGTCTGGGCGGCGGAGTCGCTGTTCGAGTTCCTGTACCGGTGCGCCTGGCGGAACCTCGCCCAGGACGTCCAGCACGACCTTCGGGTCGACGCCTACGCCCACGTCCAGAAGCTCGACCACGCGTGGTTTCGAGAATCGAGCGACCGGCGATCTGATGGCGGTGTTGAACGACGACATCAACCAACTCGAGCGGTTCCTCGACATCGGTGCGAACGAGATCATCCAGGTGCTCACCACGGTCCTCGCCATCGGCGCCATCTTCTTCGTCCTCGCCGCCGGAGGTGGCGTGGTGGGCCGTTCCTGCCGATCCCGCTGATCCTCTGGGGATCGTTCGCGTTCCAACGCCGACTCGAGCCGCGATACGAGCGGGTGCGCGATCGCGCGGGCGAGCTGAACGGGCACCTCGCCAACAACCTGCTGGGGATCTCGACGGTGAAGAGCTTCACGGCCGAGCGGCACGAGGAGCGACGGATCGCCGAGCAGTCCGACGCCTATCGCGAGGCCAATCGCTCGGCGATCACGCCTGTCGTCGGCGTTCACCCCGCTGATCCGCATGGCGATCCTCGTCGGGTTCACCGGCACGCTCGTCTACGGCGGCTTCCTCGCCCTCGAGGGCACGACGCTCTCGGTCGGCGAGTACAGCGTGATGGTCTTCCTCAGCCAACGTCTGCTCTGGCCGCTCACCAGCCTCGGCGAGACGTTCGACCAGTACCAACGGGCCATGGCGTCGACCAACCGGGTCCTCGACGTGATCGACACCGAACCCGCCATCCTCGGCGGCCACGAACGGCTCACGCTGACCGTTGGCCAGGGTGAGGTCGTCTTCGAGGACGTGACCTTCGCCTACGAGGACGGGAGTCATGCGATCGACGGCGTCGACCTCCGCCTCGTCCCGGGGGCCACGACCGCGGTCGTCGGGCCGACCGGATCGGGGAAGTCGACCCTGGTGCGACTGCTGCTGCGCTTCTACGACCCGGACCAGGGTCGGATCACGATCGACGGCGTCGACATCAGCACCCTCGATCTCGGCGACCTTCGGACCATGACCGGTCTGGTGAGCCAGGACGTCTACCTGTTCGGTGGTTCGGTGGCCGACAACATCGCGTACGGTCGCCCCGGGGCGTCGCGCGACGACATCGTCGCCGCGGCATCCGCAGCCGAGGCCCACGAGTTCATCAAGTCGCTGCCCGAGGGGTACGACACGGTGATCGGCGAACGGGGCCAGAAGCTCTCGGGCGGGCAGCGCCAACGGTTGTCCATCGCCCGGGCCGTTCTCAAGGACCCGCCCATCCTGCTGCTGGACGAGGCCACCTCGGCCGTCGACAACGAGACCGAGGCCGCGATTCAACGCTCCCTCGACCGCATCAGCCTCGACCGCACGACCCTCGTCATCGCCCACCGCCTTTCGACGGTCCGCAATGCCGAGGTCATCCACGTGCTCGACGGTGGCCGGATCGTCGAGTCGGGGACCCACGACGAACTGCTGGGTCACGAGTCGATCTACGCGGGCCTCTGGGCCGTGCAGACCGGCGTGCGCCGACGTACTGCCTGAGGCAGCCGTGGCAGGATCGGCCGGTGTCGATTCCCTCCGCTGACCCCACCGCACTCCGAGCAGGCCAGTACGCCGACTCGTCGAACCTGAACGCACGATCGTCGATCTATGAGTACCGCGAGCCCGACTTCGATCTTCACGACTGGGTGCGTTCGTTCGTTCCTCCGTCCGGGCGTGTGCTCGATGCGGGCTGCGGTCCCGGTTCCTATCTCGACCGATTCGCTCGAGACGGAAGGGACGACGTCTTCGGAATGGACCTGTCGCCAGGTATGGCCTCGGAAGCCGCGGCCTTCGGCCCGGTCGGGGCCGCCGACATCACGGCCCTGCCGTTCGCCGACGACACCTTCGACGTCGCCCTCGCGATGCACATGCTCTACCACGTCGACCCTCCGACGCAGGGCGTCGGCGAGCTCCGCCGGGTGCTCCGGGACGGGGGCGTGCTGCTCGCGGTGACCAACGGTGCACGGCATCTCGCCGGCTTCGACCGGATCATCCGCTCGGCGCTCGGTGTGGAGTCCTGGGCTCGATCGGTGTTCCGGTTCTCGCTCGAGAACGGCGAGGAACAGATCCGTCCGTGGTTCGCGGAGGTCGAGCGGGTCGACATCGAGGGCGAACTCGTCGTCCCCCTGGTCGAGCCGGTGATGGCGTACATCGACAGCGTCGAGGACTTCCTCGCTCCGCAGCTCGACATTCCCTGGCCCGAGGCCGTCGCTGCGATGCAGCCGCTGGTCGAAGCCGAGATCGCCGACACCGGGGCCTTCCGCTGCGCCGTGCAGTCGGGCATCTTCATCTGCCGCTGAGCTGCTCCTCGAGCGCCTCGGGGGTCTCGGCCGGAAGCCGGCACGTGAAGTGCTCGCACACGTAGGCCTGGCCGGTGGTCCGCCCCTCCCAGAGCGGTGAGTCGTAGGGGTCGCCCCATGCGAGCACCACATTCGGACGGTACGCCCGTTGCACGACCTCGACGAGGTCCGGGCGGTCGCCGACCACCACCACTTCGGTGATGCCGGTGTGAGCCAGGTCGGCCGCACTCAGCAGGTGGCCGAAGGCATTGGGGTGTTGCGTCGCGACGTCGCCGAGCAGCCGGAGGATGTCCTCGGCTCGGTCGCGGTAGCGATCGACACCGGTGAGCGAAGCCAGTCGAAGCAGGGCAACGGCGGTGAGGCTGTTGGCCGACGGCGTGGCGTTGTCCATCAGGTCCTTGGGTCGGGTGACGAGTTCGCTCGGCATCGTGGCCGGTGGTGAACACCCCGCCGCGTTCGTCGTCCCAGAAGAGATCGAGCAACCCGTCGGCCGTCGCCACGGCCTCGCGCGTCCAGCGGGCGTCGCCGGTCAGCTCGCCGAGGCGGGTGAAGGCATCGACCAGGGCTGCGTAGTCGTGGGCGTAGGCGAGATGGCGGGCGCCGCCGTCGGATTGCCACGAGCGGAGCCAGCGACCATCGTGGCCCCGGAGCTCGCGCAGGAGGAACTCGCCGTTGGTCACCGCTGCGGACCGCCACTCGGGGTTGCCGGTGGCTGCTGCGGCCTCGGCGAGGGCCGCGAGCATCAGCCCGTTCCATTCGGTGAGGACCTTGTCGTCGAGCCCGGGCCGGATGCGATCGAGACGGTGCTCGAACAGCTTGGCTCGGGCCCGGTCGACCTCGTCGGTCCGTGCCAGCCGGCCGCGCTGTTCGATCCGATTGAGGATGTTCGACCCCTCGAAGTTTCCTTCAGGCGTGGCGCCGTACCAGTCGATGGCGGCGGCGGCACCGCTGCCGAGCACCTCGCGCATCTCGTCGACCGACCACACGTAGAACTTGCCCTCGACGCCCTCGCTGTCGGCGTCCTCGGCCGAGAACCACCCGCCGTCGGCGTGCTGGAGGTCGCGGCGCACGTAGTCGATCGTCTCGGCCAGCACCTGGGCGAACCGTGGCTCGCCGGTCAGTTGCCAGGCATGGAGGTAGGCCCTGGTGAGCAGCGCGTTGTCGTAGAGCATCTTCTCGAAGTGGGGCACGAGCCAGATGTCATCGACCGAGTAGCGAGCGAAACCTCCGCCGAGGTGGTCGTAGATGCCGCCGGCCGCCATCGCATCCAGCGAGGTGACGGCGGCCTGCAGCGAATTCGACCCCGCCTCGGGTGTCGCGTGGTGGTGCGACCGAAGCAGCAGGTCGATGCTCATCGCCCCGGGGAACTTGGGCGCACGGCCGAACCCTCCCCAGGTGTCGTCATGGGCCTCGACGAGCGCACTTGCCGCGGCGTCGAGCGCCTCGGCGCCGGGCAGGTCGTCACCGACCTGGAGCTGCTCGGAGCGGCGGAGCGCTTCGGTGAGCCGGCTCGCCTGGTCGAGCAGTTCGCCCCGGCGACCCGACCACGCCTCCTGCACGCTGCGGCAGAGCTCGACGAAGCTCGGCATGCCGCCCCGGCGCTCCTTCGGGAAGTAGGTGCCTCCGAAGAACGGCTCGCCTTCGGGGGTCATGAACACCGTCATCGGCCACCCGCCGCCGCCGGTCATGGCCTGTACCGCGTCCATGTAGATGGCGTCGACGTCGGGTCGCTCTTCGCGGTCGACCTTGACGGCGACGAAGAGTTCGTTGACGACGGCGGCGGTGGCATCGTCCTCGAAGCTCTCGTGGGCCATCACGTGACACCAGTGGCAGGCGGAATAACCGATGGACAAGAAGATCGGCTTGTCCTCGGCACGCGCCTTCTCGAACGCCTCGGGACCCCACGGATACCAGTCGACCGGGTTGGCGGCGTGTTGGCGCAGATAGGGAGAGGTCTCGTCGGCGAGCCGGTTCACCGTGATGAAGGTATCGGTGGGCAGACTGGGTCATGGTTTCGGCTGTGCCAACGTTCCGCGACGATGGCGATGTGGTCGTGATCCGGCCTCGCTTCGGACGCGACGGTGCGATCGGAACTGCGCTGCTGGTCGGCGGCGCGACGGTGCTGCTGGCATCGGTCCGTACCTTGCTGCTGTTCCCGGTCGGTCTGGTGCTCGTGGTGTTCGGCGGCTGGGGGTTGATCAACCTCGTTCGCGGTGTGGGGACCGTGAGACTCGATCGGTCGGCCAACGAGGTGTCGGTGGTCGGAGGAGCGTCGTATCGCCTCGACCAACTGGTCGAGGTCGAGGCGACGGTGCGGATGGTCATGACCGGTGGGGTGCCGCGCGGGCGAGGAAGCGTGATCCTCGACTTCGGCGCCAGCCGCGCCCTGATCGCCGATCGGCTCGACGGCGACGACGCGCTCGAGTTGGCTCAGGCCGTCGGCGACGCCGTCGACGTTCCTGTCCGCCTCCCCGCTCCGAACTGAACGACCACCTACGCTCGCCGCCCATGGACGTACGCCTGGACGGAAAGGTCGCGCTCGTCACGGGTGCCTCACGCGGGATCGGGCGAGCGATTGCCAGGACGCTGGCCGAGAGCGGTGCGAGGGTCATGCTCTCCTCGCGGCGTCAGGACTCGCTCGAAGAGGCCACCGCCACGATCGACGGCGAGACGGCTGTCTTCGCGGCCAACGCGGGTGAGCCCGACCAGATCGCTGCGTGCGTGGCCCAGACCGTCGAGACGTGGGGGCAGGTCGACATCCTCGTCAACAACGCCGCCACCAATCCGTACATGGGCCCCAGCATCGACATCGACCTCCCTCGGTACGACAAGACGTGGCAGGTCAACCTGCGCGGCCCTCTCGTGTGGTGCCAGGAGGCATGGAAGGCCTCGATGAAGGAGCGGGGGGGTGCCGTCATCAACATCGCATCCATCGGCGGAATGTCCGTCGAGCCCTCCATCGGCATCTACAACACGACGAAAGCGGCCCTCATCCACCTCACCAAGGTGCTGGCTGCGGACCTCAGTCCCGGCGTGCGGGTGAACGCCATCGCACCCGGGCTGGTCAAGACCGACATGGCCCGCGCCCTATGGGAGCCGGCCGAGGAGGCGATCGCCCAGCGGATGCCGCTGCGCCGTCTGGGCGAGCCCGAGGACATCGCCAACGCCGCCCTGTTCCTCGCCAGCGACCTGTCATCGTGGATGACCGGCCACACCGTGGTCGTCGACGGCGGCGCACTCATCAACCCATGAGGCTCCTCGTGACCGGCGGCGCCGGCTTCATCGGCTCGGTGTGTTCCGAGGTGCTTCTCGGTCGGGGCCACGAGGTGGTGGTGGCCGACAACCTCTCCCAAGGGCACCGCGCAGCCGTTCCGCCGACCGCCGACTTCATCGAGGTCGAACTCCGTGACGGGGAGGCGGTTGCTCGGCTGTTCGAGGCCGGCGGATTCGACGGCGTCGTCCACTTCGCCAGCCACACGCTCGTCGGCGAGAGCACCGAGCAGCCGTTCCTCTACCTCCGCGACAACGTGATCACCGCCGGCAACGTGATCGAGGCTGCGATCGAGCACGGTGCCGATCGGTTCATCCTCAGCTCGACCGCAAACCTGTTCGACGACCCGTCGCAGATGCCGATCCCGGCGGACGAGCGCATCGTCCCCGGCTCGCCCTACGGCGAGTCGAAGTTCTTCATCGAACGGATGCTGCACTGGGCCCACGAGCTGAAGGGCATGCGCTACGCATGCCTGCGCTACTTCAACGCATGCGGCGCAGTGCCGGGGCGCGGCGAGGACCACGACCCCGAGACCCACCTGATCCCACTGGTCCTCCAAGTGGCGCTCGGCCAGCGCGATCACATCTCGGTCTTCGGCGACGACTACGACACGCGCGACGGCACGTGCGTTCGCGACTACATCCACATCATCGACCTCTCCACGGCCCATGCCCTGGCCATGGAGGCGCTCGACGACGTCGGCGTCCGTCACTACAACCTCGGCAACGGAGAGGGGTCGACGGTCATGGAAGTCATCGAGACGGCCCGGCGGGTCACCGGACACCCCATCCCGCACGTCGTCGGGCCACGGAGGGCCGGCGACCCGGCCACGCTCGTCGCCTCGTCACGCGCCCTGATCGACGAGTTGGGTTGGAAGCCCGAGCACCCGGACCTCGAGTCGATCATCTCTTCCGCATGGACGTGGCACGTCGAACACCCCAGCGGCTACGACGAGTGAATCTGGTCGACCCGACGCCGCGGGTGGAGGCGCGCTGCCTCAGCTCAGCTCGGTTCGGCTCAGCTTGCCGAGGGCGGTGCGGGGGAGTGCTCGCACTCGTTCGACGACCCGCGGGGCCGCGTGGGCCGGGAGCTCGGCCTTGACCCACTCGCGGAGCTCGGCGAGGGTCGGCGGGTCATCGGCCACGACGAGGGCGGTCACCTCCTCGCCCCACTCGGGGTCGGGGCGACCGATGATGGCGGCGTCCTCGACCCGAGGGTGCTGGCGCAGACGGCGTTCGACGGGCTCCGGCCAGACGTTCTCGCCGCCGGTGATGATGAGGTCGCCGGCCCGGCCGGCGACGCTGATCGACCCGTCGTCGCGGACCTCGCCGAGGTCACCGGTCGGGAACCACCCCTCGTCGTCCTTGGGGTTCGTGCCGTCGCGATAGCACCTCAGAAGCGTCGGGCTCCTCACCCACAGCTGTGCGTGCTCGTCGGCCCGCACCTCGGCGCCGTCGAGGGGGAAGCCGTCGTAGACGACGCCGCTGCCGGTTTCGGTCATGCCGTAGGTGGTGACGGCGTGTGCGGGGCGGTCGGGTGGGGGAGCCGATCCGCCCAGCACGATGCACTCGAAGATCGCGGGGTCGATCCGACGAAGCGCGGTCGAGACGAGCGACACGTGCGTGCACCCTTGGTGCGCTGCGGCGGCGACGGCGTCGGGTTCGAAGCCGTCGTGCACGGTGAGGGGGGTCCCGGTGTGCAGTGCCCGGGTGACGACGGAGAGACCCCCGACGTGGGCGAGCGGGAGGCACGCGAGCCAGTGGTGCCGAGACGGGTCGACGCTCAGTCGCGTCGAGGTCATCTCGGCGCTGGCTTCGACCGCACCGTGGGTGAGCACGACGCCCTTGGGCTCACCGGTCGATCCACTGGTGGCCACCACGAGGGCATCGCCGGGTTCGACCGGCTGGTCGACCCGCATGGCGGCGAGGAGCCGGGTGCGGGCAGGTGCCGGGAGACGAGGGTCCACGGGGAGCGCTGCATGGCCGGCATCCCAGATGGCGGCAAGGCGCTCGACGAAGGTCGGGTCGCCGGTGGCGTCGAGCGCGACGAGGCGCGGCGACGGGCTCGTCACGTGATCGCGGCGGCGATGGCTTCGACCGTCTCGGGCCGGTGGGGGGTGTCGACGTAGAGGATGACCAGATCGCAGCCGACCTCTTCGAACTTCCCCGCGAGATCGGGGATCTGAGCCGGGTCGTCGAACCGGAGTTGGGTCGAGGTCGTGATCTCGGTCGGATCGCGTCCTTCGGTCGCACAGTGCTCATGGAGGATCGACAGGGAGTCGGCGAACTGTGACGGGCTCCCTCCGGCCATGTTCCAGTGGTCGGCGTAGCGAGCGACGGCCCGGAGGGTGCGTTTGGGACCCGACCCGCCGATGACGATGGGTGGGTGGGGCCGCTGGACGGGCTTCGGCTCGCAGTACGCGCCAGTGAGGGCGTAGTGCTCGCCGGCGAAGTCGCTGACCGGTTGGCTGAGGAGCAGCTTCACGACCTGACACGCCTCGTCGAAGCGGTCGAAGCGTTCGGTCAGGCCCGGGAGCTCGATGCCGTAGGCGTCGGCTTCGTCCTGGTTCCAGCCGGCACCGATGCCGAGCTCGAGGCGGCCCTCGGAGATGACGTCGACCGTTGCAGCCATGTTGGCCAGGACGGCGGGATGTCGGTACGGGTTGCCGGTGACCATGAGGCCGAGGCGGAGTCGGTCGGTGGCCTGGGCGAGGGCGGCCAGAGCGGTCCAACCCTCGAGACACGGCCCGGTGCGATCGGAGAAGATCGGCTCGAAGTGGTCGAACAGCCAGCCCGACTCGAACACATCGAGGTCGTCGGCGACCCGCCAGCACGAGAGTAGGTCGGCGAACGACGTGTTCTGCGGGGCGGTCTTGAATCCGTAGCGCATCGCGTGAACCTATCGACCCTGCTCGGAGGTCGGCTGGCCGAGCGCCCGCTCGTTCGATGAGACTGCTCCCATGGCGAATGCGTGGGTCGAGGGCGCTCGGCCGCGCACGCTTCCCGCTGCGGTGGTGCCGGTGGCCGTGGGCACCGCGTGCGTCGTGGGTGTGGGCGACGTCGTCTGGTGGCGAGCCGCGGCTGCGATGGTGGTCGCGGTGTCCCTCCAGGTGGCCACCAACTACGCCAACGACTACTCCGACGGGGTCCGCGGCACCGACAGCGACGAGCGCCGTGTCGGACCGGTGCGCCTCGTCGGCTCCGGACTCGAGTCGCCGTCGTCGGTCAAGAAGGCGGCCCTTGCTGCCTTCGGCGTGGCCGCAGTGGCCGGACTGGCGCTGGCCATCGCCGTCGGCCCCGAGCTGCTGGTGGTGGGTGCAGCGTCGATCGCAGCCGGGTGGTTCTACACCGGAGGTCCCCGGCCCTACGGCTACGCCGGGTTCGGCGAGCTGTTCGTCTTCGTGTTCTTCGGCATCGTGGCGACGGTCGGTTCGACCTATGTGCACCTCGAACGGGTGACGTGGCTGTCGTTCGGGTGCTCCATCGCCGTCGGCCTACTGGCCACGGCGCTCCTGGTCGTGAACAACCTGCGCGACATCCCGGGCGACACCGAGTCGGGAAAGCGAACCCTGGCGGTCCGGCTGGGAGCGGCGCGAACCCGGGTCTTCTACACGGTCCTGATGACGCTGCCCTTCGTCGCCCTGGTCCCGATCGGCGGCCTGTCCCGGCCTGGTGTGGCCCTCGCCTTCGCCGCCATCCTCGTCGGTCGGCGGGCGGTCATCACCGTGCTCAGCGGAGCGCGGGGCGCCGATCTGATCGTCGCGCTCGCCCAGACCGGCCAGACGCAGTTGCTCTACGGCGTCCTGCTCACGATCGGCATCGTCATCAGCGCGCCAAGCTGATCGGCTTGCGGCCCAGGTGACTCAGCGTCACACAGGCCTGTGAGATGACGCCCCCGAACCGGTCGTCGCAGAGCCGGCGGAGGTCGGTCTCCAGCGCTCGGCGTCCGGCATCGTCGAGTGCCAGCGGTCCGGAGTGGGTCAGAAAGCGCGCCACGACCTCGTCGGTCGTCTCGGTGCGCCGCCAGGGCATGCGGACCTCCTCGACCTCGACGAAGCCGGCGTCAGCGAGGCGCTCGTTCCATTCGGGTACCTCGGCGTCGCCGAGGCTTCCCCGGTAGTCGGGCAGGTGGTGATCCATGATCGGCTTGCTCGCCGCGGTGAACTCGACCGGATCGTTGTCGTCGTAGTAGCGATTCCACGTCAGCACGACCCAGCCGCCAGGTCGCAGCGATCGCGCGATCTTCGGCAGTCCGACCTCCTGTTCGACCCAGTGGAACGCCGTCGCCGAGATGGCCAGGTCGAACTCGTCGTCCGAGAGGTCGACCTGCTCGAAGAAGTCGTTGACGACCTCGAGGTCGAACCGCTCGCTCAGCCGGCGGGCGAAGTGGGTCCCGGGCTCGACGGCCGTGACACGGGCTCCACGAGCGATCAGCTCGGCGGTCGCCTGACCCGGGCCAGGGCCGATCTCGAGCACTCGAGCGCCATCGGTCAGGCCACAGCGTTGAGCCAGCAGTTCGAACAACTCGACGGGGTAGCCGGGGCGACCCAGCTCGTACTCGGACGCAGCCGCGTCGAACAGCAGCCGATGGTCGGTCACGTCGTGGTCGCTGCCAGCCACGTGGCGACGAGTGCTGCGGTGTGTTCGGGGTGTTCGAGGTGGACCGTGTGCCCGGCGTCGTCGACGATGCGAACGGTTGCGTTGGTGCCGATCTCCCTGGCCATGCGCTCGGCGATGGCCGAGAACTTGGGGTCGTGTTCGCCGGCCACGAGGAGGACGGGCATCGCCAGGTCGGACAACCGCTCCCACAGCGGCTCCTGGGTGCCGGTTCCCGTGTGGCGGAGGCTGGCGGCCAGTCCCGCCGGGTCGTTGGCCAGGCGTTCGGCGCGATGGTTGGCCGCTTCCGGGATGCCGGCGAAGAGCGGAAGTGCGAGCCAGTCGTCGAGGAAGTCAGCGAGCGGGTCGACGTCGAGGCGTCGTGCGAGGCGTTCGTCCGCGGCTCGGCGCTCGGCGCGTTCGGTCGGGTCGTCGATCCCAGCGGTCGCGCCGACGAGGACGAGCCGTGCGACCAGGTCGGGTCGGTCGAGTGCGAGGTGCAGGCACACGCGTCCGCCCATCGAGTATCCGAGGTAGGTGGCTCGACCCCCGGCGTCGCCGACGAGTTGCCCGGCCTCGACCAGATCGGCTGTGGCATGGGCCGAGCGACCGTGGCCCGGAGCGTCGACCAGAACGACCTCGTGGCCACCCGATGGCTCGGCGAGCGACTCGGCGAAGGATCCCCAGCAGCGCACGTTCTGGGTGAACCCGTGCACGAGGACCAGGGGCGAGCCCGAGCCGGATCGCTGGACGTGGAGGGCCATGAGGTTCGCATCGTTCCACGTCAAGTGATGGGATGCGGCCCGTGACCGATGCGGCGACGTTCTGCGCCACCCTCGTGGACGAGTGGGGCCGGCGCGGTGTCACCGACGCCGTGGTGTGCCCCGGCAGCCGTTCGACGCCCCTCGCCCTGGCGTTGGCCGACTCGGACCTGCGGGTCCACGTCCACCACGACGAGCGGAGCGCGGCGTTCATGGCCCTGGGCCTCGGGTTGGCGTCGGGTCGCCCGCCGGTCGTGCTCACCACCAGCGGAACGGCGACGGTCAATCTGCATCCGGCGGTCGTCGAGGCCGACCTGTCCGGCGTGCCGATGATCGTCTGCACGGCCGACCGGCCGCCCTGGCTCCAGGGCCGGGGGGCACCTCAGACCATCGATCAGCGGAATCTCTACGGCCCGTCGGTGCGAGCGTTCCACGACCCCGGCGTGCCGGACGTCGAGCAATCGTCGACGTGGCGCGACCTCGCCGGTCGCGTGTGGTCCGACGCGATGGGTCCGGATGCTCGCCCAGGCCCGGTGCAGCTGAACCTGGCGTTCGACGAGCCGTTGACGGGTGATCCGGGTCCGGTTCCACCTGCGGACGAGGCAGCTCAGCGATCTCGTGGCCCGAGCCGTCGGGTCCCGTGGCCGTTCGAGGACGGTGTCCGCGGTGTCGTCGTGGTCGGCCGCACCATCGAGGACCCCGAGGCCGTCGGAACGCTTGCCGCGGCCCTCGGCTGGCCGGTCGTCGCCGACCCACGGTCGGGGATCCGATCCGCGACGACGATCCTGCACGCCGACGCCCTGCTCCGTCACCCAGCCACGGCCGAGCGGCTTCGCCCCGAGGCGGTCCTCCGGGTCGGCGAGCCACCGTCGTCGCGTGTCCTCAACGAGTGGATCGCCGCCTCGGGCGCGTTCGAGGTGGGTGTGGCCGACCGCCCGATCGATCCGTGGATGTCGGTCGACGAAGTGGTGCTCTCGTTGCGCTCGGATCCGGTCCTCAGCCGGTGGGGTCAGGGGTTGCAACCCCCGGTCACGCCGGTCGACCCGTCGTGGATCGAGGAGTGGCGAGGCTGCGAGGACGTCGCTCGCACACAGATCGCCGCGGTCGCCGACGTCGACCCCCTCTGCGAGCCCGGGGTGGCACGGACGGTGGCCTCCTCGGTTCCCGAGGGCGGCGCGCTCGTGCTCTCGTCGTCGATGCCGGTCCGAGATGTCGAGTGGTATGCCGGGCCGGCGGCGCCCGGGGTCGAGGTCTTCTCGAACCGCGGCGCCAACGGCATCGACGGGGTGACCTCGACCGCGGTCGGGATCGCGCTCACGGGTCGACACACGGTCGCGCTCCTGGGCGACGTCGCGTTCCTCCACGACACCAACGGCCTGATCGGGTTGGCCGAGCGCGACCTCGACCTCACGCTGGTCGTCGTCGACAACGACGGAGGTGGCATCTTCTCGTTCCTGCCGCAGGCGAGGGACCTGTCGAGCGAGCGATTCGAGCAGCTCTTCGGGACGCCGCACGGCGTCGACCTCTCCGGTCTCGCAGCAGCGCACGGGCTGGTCGGCCGAACGGTGGCGAACCGCTCCGACCTTGCCGACGCGATCGACGGCACGGGACCCCGCATCGTGCTCGTGCGAACCGATCGCACCGAGAACACGGCCGTTCACGACGCGATCAACGCAGCGGTGGCCGATGCACTGGGCCGCCGTTGACGCGGCATTCGTAGTAGGGATGTCGCAACGACGACGCGGCTCGGGGCCGCACGGGAGGCAGCCATGGGCAAGGTGTCGATGATGGGCACGATCACGTGCCAGGACGGCAAGGCCGACGAGATGGCTGCCGTGCTGGCCACGATGGTCGAGGCCGCGCGGGAGGAACCCGGCGTCGAGATCTACTCCTATCACCGTGGCGAGGGGAACAACTTCTCGTTCTTCGCCCTGATGACCGACGAAGCGGCGATGCAGGGACACGGGCAGAGCCCGGCCATGAAGGCCGCGATGGAGTCGTTCATGCCGCTGATGGCGGAACCTCCGAAGATGGCCCCGGCCACCCCCATCGCCGCCATCGGCTTCGACATCTGAGCTCGCGGCCAGGCTGCATCGGCAGCCTGGCGCGATCAGGGGCGGATGATGGCGTTCAGCACGGCCTGGAACTTGGCTCGGGTCTCGGCCAGCTCGGCGTCGGGGTCCGAGTCGGACACCACCCCGACGCCGGCGAAGACGCGAGCGTGTGTCCCGTCGAGCTCGGCCGATCGGATGCCGACCGCCCACGCGCCGTTGCCGGCCGCGTCGACCCATCCGACCGGGCCTCCGTAGCGCCCGCGGTCGGCCGGCTCGAGGTCGGCGATGAGCTCCAGCGCCGTCGCTCGTGGCTCCCCGCCGACGGCCGGTGTGGGGTGGAGCGCCTCGACCAGCTCGAGGACCGATGGCTCTGGCACGGACAGTCGCCCGGTCACCGCAGTGGCCAGGTGCTGCACGTTGGCGACCGAGACGACCGACGGCTCGGCTTCGGCGTCGAGGTACGAGCACCAGCCGAGCAACGTGTCGTGCACCATGTCGATGGTGATCTGGTGCTCCCAACGGTCCTTCTCGGAGGCCAGCAGGCTGGCGGCGAGGCGCGCGTCAGCGGACGGATCGCCCGACCGAGGCGCCGTGCCGGCCATGGGCTGGGCCCGCACCCGATCACCGGATCGGGCGACCAGGAGCTCGGGGCTGGCGCCGACGAAGCCGTCGATCGAGAACAGCATGCAGCTCGGGTAGGCGCGCCGAAGGCGAGCCACGACCAGCGAGGGCGGGATCGCCGAGTCGGCCGTGATGATCACCTCTCGGGCCAGGACCGCCTTGGTCAGGTCACCGGCCGTGATGCGATCGCGGGCTTCGACCACGGTCTTCATCCAGGCATCCGGATCGACCGTCGGGTTCACCTCGAATCGCGACGGCGAGGCTGCCGTCAGGCCCGGCTCGGTCGGGTCGATGTGCGCCGGGTCGGCGACCCCGTCGCGGCTGATGGTCGTCACCCAGGCGACGCCGTCCTCGGAACGGCCGACCACCTGGGCCGGGACGATCAGCTCGCCGCCACCGGAGAACGGCAGCGCGCCGACGGCGACCGCACCGGTGCCAGGACGATCGAGCGGATCGTCGACTCCGATCTCCGCGAGGACCTCGGCCGTCCGAGCCACCGGTACCCGGAGCGCCTCGCCCCGTCCGGCGATGCCGGCGCCGTTGCGCAGCCACATGACGCCGTCGTTGCCGGCCCAGGCCAGCTGGTCGACGTCGCCGTCGATCGGGATCGTTCGGGCGATGAGTGAGGTCGACGTCACAGCGCTCGGCGGGTGGCGGTCACCAGCTGGCTGATCCCGCCGCTGAGCAGGGTTCGGTCGACGTCGCTGAAGCCGGCGTCGGCCAGCATCGTCAGCATGGCCTCCGGCTCGGGGAGGTACTCGACCGACTTGGGCAGGTACTGGTAGGCGGAGGCATCGGAGATCAGCCCTCCCACGAAGGGCACGACGTTGCCGAAGTAGAGGCCGTGGCCGAAGCGAAGCATCCCGTTCGACGGTTCGGCGACCTCGAGGATCGACACGCGTCCGCCGGGACGGATGATCCGGGCCATCTCGACGAAGGCTCCTTCGAGATCGACGAAGTTGCGCAGGGCGAAGCCGCACGTCAGGCCGTCGACGGCTCCGTCGGGGAGGGGCAGCCGGAGGGCATCGGCGTGCACGAGCGGTGCGTCGGTCCGGGCCGAGGCGAGCATGCCGAACGACAGGTCGAACCCGATGGCCTCGTAGCCGAGCTTGTCGATCTCGCGGCAGAAGTCGCCGGTGCCGCAGGCGAGGTCGGCGACGAGCGATTGCCGGGTGAGGCCGAGCGACCGAACGGTGCGTTTTCGCCAGCCGACGTCGAGCCCGAAGGTCAGCATGCGATTGAGCAGGTCGTACCGGGGGGCGATCGCGTCGAACATCGAGCGCACGGCTCGGACCTTTTCGTCACCGACGGGGAGGGCCACCCTTCCACGCTATGACCCCGAGCGGGGCGACCGGCAAGGCGAATGGGTGCGTATCGTGCCGTCCATGGTCACCGCCGAGGCGCACTTTCGCCTGGCGGGGATTCCGGTGCGTGTCGAGCCCGTCTTCTGGATCATCGTGGTGCTGTTCGGGTTCCGGGCGCGAACGGGCTGGTCACTGCTGGTGTGGGTCCTGGTCGTGTTCGCCTCGATCCTGCTGCACGAGCTGGGCCACGCCGTCGCCTACCGCCTGTTCGGCGCTCGGGCGACCATCACCCTGACCGCTTTCGCCGGCCTCACCCACGGGCCCCGGCTCGCCACCCGATGGCGCAGGATCGTCGTCAGCCTCGCCGGACCACTCAGCGCGCTGCTGCTCGTCGGTCTCCCGGCGATGGCGCTGCGAGACGGGGCGTTCGGTCAGGAGTTGCTGCTCGAGGTCCTCACCGGTCAGACCTGGGAAGGGTGGTACCTCGGGCTGCTCGACCTGGTCTTCGTCAATGTCTGGTGGTCGCTCGTCAACCTGCTGCCGATCCGCCCGCTCGACGGCGGCAACGTCATGACCGAGGTCGTCGGGGTGTCGCACGCTCGGGTCGTGTCGATGGTCGTGGCCTGCGCCGGAGCGATCTACGCCTGGTCGATCGGCGAGACGTACGTGGCCTTCTTCGCCGTGCTGCTCGGATTCATGAACTTCTCGGAACGCCAGGCAGAACAGCAACGCCCGGCATGACGGGTTCCCCGGCGCTCGCCGACGCGGGGCGCCGTCGTCCGCTGGCGCCCTCCTGCGCCACCTGAGCGCGAAGCTGGGGCAGCGCATTGGCCAGGGCATCGCCCGGACACGAGGTGGCGACCACCTGCCGGTGGCCACTGATGACCGCCGGCAGGACGGCGCCGTTGTCCAGCGCGACGGGACCACCGGCGGCGTCCAGGCCACATGACGTGACGATGGTGACAAGAAGGTCGATGAGCGACTCCCATGCCGTCTCGGCCGGCGGACCGTCTCCGAACTGGCCGGCCACGGCGATCCCCAGCGTTCCGGTGTTGTGGCCGTACGCATGCCCGGCGACGACGCCGGTGGGGCTCGGCGCTGACGCAGATCCGAACCGCCCCTCGGCGATGCGTCCGTCGGGGAGGACCACGAACGAGTAGCCGATGTCACCCCATCCACGTTTCTGAGCGTGGAAGACCTGCACCCGGCGCAGCATGGCCAACGGGTCGGGTTCGTCGAGGCGGGTGGCGGTGTGGTGGATAACCAGCGCCCGGACCCGGGCGTGCTCGACGGGCCAGTCGACCGGTTCGATCGCTCCCCATTCGGAACGAAGCAGGAGGGGCGCTCGGAGCGTGCTGAGGAGCGTCGGGCCCGTGCTGCTCGCCTCGGTCATGGCGCTTCAACCTCTCCGACGTCGAGCGCCCGGTCCAGCGCGCCGACGATGTCGGCATGGCCGTTGGCTCGGGCGGCCACTCGGATCTCGGCCAGATAGGCGCGGTCGGAGCGGGTCGTCGCGGGATGGGTCGCCACCGCCTCGAGATCGACGGTGTCGGCGAAGGTGCTGATCGCACCCAGACCTCCCACCGCAGCGAGGGCCACGTGGGTACGCAGGCACTTGTGGCATCGACCGCAGTTGATGGTTCCGGGGCTGTTCTGCCAGCACACACGCAGGGTGTCTCGGGCGATACCCGCGTCCGCCACCGCCTCGATCTTCTCGACCCGAGTCGCTTCTCGTCCGACGATCCGCAACGCAGTGCGACCGTTGCCGAACGGCGCGGACCGCAGTCGCACGGCCTCCTCAGGGAGGTGCCGATCGGCCACCGAGGCTGCGCACAGGACCGTGTGGTGGGTCCGTTCCAGGAGGAGGGCGGTGGCCAGGAGGCCGCCGTACACGAACCAGGTCCAGTCGGTCCGCTGGTCGGAGAAGTCCCGGAGGTCGGTGTCGATGACGATGAGCGGCTTGCCCGTATGATCTGCCGCTGCTCGCACCACCGCCAGCACCTCCTCGTTGCGAGCCCGGTCGTGGACGGACACATCGAACCCTCGCACGAAGATCAGGTCGTCGACCTCGTCGCCGTGCTCCACGAGAAGATCGAACGAGTCGACGCCGCCAGAGAAGAAGGCGGCCACCCGGCGGCCGTCTCCACCCGAGGGACCTCGTCTCCGGAACCGGTGCAACGAGTGGATCGGCGCTCGGTGGTGCTCCGGGAACAGCGACAGATGGGTCCGCTGGAAGACGTCGATCTCTCGGCGGAACGTCCGGCTCAGGGGCGGGATCGAGATGACAGGCTGGTCGGTCTCCATGCCCATGACCCGTGCGATGGCAGCGAAGGCCTCGGCCACCGACCGCCGATTCGGTGCCACGCCGTCGAACCGAACAGCGGTGCTTTGGCGACCCACTCGGAAGTGGCCGGTGGCACTCGTTTCGTCCGAGCGGCAGCGCTCCAGGACGATGGGGGTCCGAGGGGCGTTCACCGAGCCTCAGCCAACGTCCGAGCCATCACCGTGCTGTGGCCGGTCTGGAAGATCGACTGGTACCCGAGGCGTTCGAAGAACGGCCACGAGGACGGCTTCGCCTCCACCACCTGGCGACCTTGGGAGGTCACGGCGATCACCGCCGAAAACCCCCGGTCCTCGCAACCCGCCTCGAACGCAGAGGTCAGGGCGGTCCCCACCCCGCTCCTGCGGTGACCGGGAGCCACCAGCAACGCCGCGAACTCGACGATGTCAGGTGCGAAGGACGCCCCGACCGCATAGCCGATCAACCTGCTCTCGACCCGCGCGCCAGCCGACGGCCAAGCCTCGATCCACGACGTGATCAGATCTCGATCAAGGGGTCGCCCGGTGTGGCTGCGGAACAGACCGTCCATCTCGCCGACGTCGCTCCGTTCGAGCGCCGAGACCTGTACCTGATCGATCACTGATTCCCCTCCCGGAGCCACCTCACGCCCGAAGAGCCGTCGGTGAGGAGACGAATCTACCTGGCCCCGAAGGCGCCCATCTACCTGGTCCCGAAGGCGCGCAGCCGACCCGACGACGCCCTCATATGCTCGCGCAGGTGAGCGCGCACGGCGAGTCTTCAGACGATCGTCCTTCGCGTCGATGGTGGATCCCCGCCGTCCTCGCCGTCATGGGCGTCTTCGCGGGCGGGTTGGCCGTGCTGAACGCGGCCACGTCCACCGATGCCGACCGCGGACCCGACCCCTCCGAGGCCTCGAGGCTGGCGCAGGCAATCGGCCCGATCCCAGTCCCGTCGGACTGCCCGTTCGCGATCGACGACCCGGACCTCTTGCCGAACGCCGTTCGCCCCTACCGAAGTGGCCTGCACCAAGGGGTCGACTTCGTCTGCTACGAGCTCGGCCACGAGGCGGTGGCCCCGATGGCGGGCCGAGTGCTGCTGGCAACGCGGGGCTACCTGGAACCCGGGCCCGCCGAGCGTCGCCAGATCCTGTCCGACGCGAAGGCCCTCGGCGAAACCCCGCCCTGGACCCTGGCCATGTTGTACGGGCGCTTCGTGGTCATCGATCACGGCGTCATCGCCGACGCTGGTCACGTGGTGACGATCTACGCCCACCTCGCTGACATCGACCCCGCGGTGCGGCCCGGCGCTTCGATCGACGTCGGGGATCCGATCGGCGCCATCGGCAACAGCGGCACCCAGGCTGGCGGGACCGGCGTGGACGCGCCGTCTTCGTACCAACTCCATTGGGAGCTGCACGTCGATGACGTGTTCCTGGGGGCTGGCGCCGATGCCGAACTCACCCGCCGTGTCTACGAAACGCTCTTCGACTCGTGAGGTCGACTCGGATCCGTCAGGCCTCGAGCGCCTGCTCCTTGGCCCAGCGGTAATCGGCCTTGCCCGCCGGCGAGCGGAGGACCTCGTCGACGAAGACGAACGCTTTCGGGAGCTTGTAGCGGGCGATGTGCTTGGCGGCCTCGGCGAGGAGCGACTCCTCGTCGGGCGTGCCGCCCTTGGGCTGGACGATGGCGATGACCTCGTTGCCCCACCGTTCGCTCGGGCGCCCGGCGACGACGACGTCGAACACGTCGGGGTGGTGGGCCAAGGCCTGCTCGACCTCCTCGGCGAAGATCTTCTCGCCTCCCGAGTTGATGGTGACCGAGTCGCGTCCGTAGAGCTCGATGATGCCGTCAGCGGTGAGACGAGCACGGTCGCCGGGCACGGAGTAGCGGATGCCGTCGATGACCGGGAAGGTCTTCGCCGTCTTCTCGGCGTCGCCCAGATAGCCGAGGGGCACACGCCCCTGTTGCGCCAGCCAGCCCTCCTCCTGGTGTCCGGCGTCGAGCAGCCGGTCGAGCTCGGGCGAGACGACACAGGCACCCGGGCCGGGCGTGAACGTGCCGGTCGAGGCCTTCTGACCGGCGGCGCTCGTGTGGGACATCTGCGAGCCGGTCTCGGACGCGCCGACGGCGTCCATGATCATCACGTTCGGCATGGCGGCGAGGAAGCGGTCCTTCAAGGTCGAGTTGAGCGGCGCGCCACCCGAGACCACCAGCAGCATCGTCGAAGTGTCGTAGGAGCCCTGCTCGAGTTCTTCGACGAGCGGCCGGGCGAACGCATCACCCACGAGCAGGAGGATGTTGACCTGCTCGGCCTGGATCGTCGACCACACGTCGGCCGGATCGAGTCGGTCGACGATGTCCTGGATGACGACGGTGTGACCGCTGTTCATGGCGTTGAAGCCGAGCCAGTGGCCGGCGCCGTGCATGAACGGTGGTGCCGGCATCAGGCGGGCGCCACCGCCCTCGGCCGTGGCGACGATGTCCTCGATCGAGGCGAACTCCTCGTTGGTGGCCTGGTTGCGGCCACCCAGCGCGCCGACGTAGATGTCGGCCTGGCGCCACAGCACGCCCTTGGGCATCCCGGTCGTGCCGCCGGTGTAGAGGATGTAGAGATCGTCGGTCGACCAGTCGGGCGCCACCGCAGGCAGCTCGGCCGAGGCTCCGGCGAGCGCCGCCTCGTACTCGACCGCACCCGGCAGCAGGGCGTTGCCCGAGTCGTCGTCGACCTGGATGAGCACCTCGAGCTCGGGCAGGTCGGCCAACACGTTGGCGAGCGTCGGCGCGAAGGCCGAGTGGTAGACGATGGCCTTCGCCGCGCTGTTGTCGAGGAGGTACGTGAGCTCCTCCTCGACGTACCGGTAGTTGACGTTGAACGGAGCGACCCGTGCCTTGTACGAGCCCAGCATCGTCTCGAGGTACTCGTTGCCGTTGTGCAGATAGATCGCCAGGTGGTCCTGGTGGGATTCGTGGCCTTCGAGTGCTGATCGATCGCCGCGGGGGCCCACGCCGCGCTCGGCGAGGAAGTTGGCGAGACGGCGGGTGCGGTCGGTGATGTCGGCGTAGGTGAGGCGACGGTCGCGCCAGACGATGCACTCGCGATCGGGGATGGCAGCCGAAACGGCTTCGTGGACGGCGGCGAGATTGAAGTCGGTCACACGGTGGATTGTTGCAGTTGGACCGCTACTTGAACCAGATGCGCTGGTAGTCCCGGCTCTCCTCGTTGGTGAGGAGGTAGAGCAGCAGGGCATCGAACATGAGGCTGACCACGGCGAGGCTGAGCAGCCCGGCGAGCCCGAAGAAGCTGAACCAGACGAGGATCGAGACCACGGCGGTGGCGACGCCCAGCGCCGGCCCCCACTTCATCTCGTTGGCGATGCCGAAGCCGCCGGCGACGCCGGCCACCACGACGAGGAGGCTGATCGGCCCGAGGCCGCCGAAGAGGAAGCTGAAGGCTGCGTTCAGGTAGAGCAGCATCGTGGCCGAGTAGAGCGATTGTGGTTGGCTTCGGTTGAGCCAGACTCGTGTCTCCATGGCTGACAGTCTCGCAGCAGTTGTGCTCAGTGCGGGAAGCGGAACGCGACTTCTTCCGCTGACCCGACTCCGCCCCAAGGTGCTCTGCCCGGTGAACGGACGGCCCCTGCTCGACCACGCCATCGACCGGGTCGCCGAGCTCACCGACGACGTGGCCGTCAACGTGCACGCCGACCGTGTGTCGATGGAGGCCCACCTCTCAGCCCATCACCCGCAGGTCCATGTGTCGGTCGAACCGGTCGAGGAGCGCGGCACCGCCGGCGCCATCGGGCTCCTCCGGCCGTGGATCGACGGTCGCGACGTCGTGGTCCTCAACGGGGACACGTGGGCCCCCGGCACGCTGGCGCCGCTGCTCGACGGCTGGGATCGCGAACGGATCAGGATCTTCGCCCACGAGGCCGACCGGTTCGGCGAGCGGATGTCGATCGCCGGCTCGGTCCTCCCGTGGGCCGACGCCGCCAAGCTCGACGACCGACCCACCGGCCTCTACGAGGTGTGCTGGAGGGCGGCGAACGAGGCCGACCGGGTCGAGGTGATTCGTCACGACGGTCCGTTCGTCGACTGCGCCACCCCGGCCGACTACCTCCGCGCCAACCTGGAGGCGTCGGGGGGAGCGACGGTCGTCGGCGATGGAGCCGTGGTCGACGGCGAGGCCGGCGAGTCCGTGTTGTGGCCGGGGGTCACGGTCCGGCGTGGTGAGCGGCTGCACCGGGCGATCCGAGCGTCCGACTCGATCACGGTGCTGGTCCGTTGATCGGTGCGTTCGCAGGACGGTCGCATGTCTCGCGGTGGCACGCGCCGGTCGCCGTGGCCAGGGTCAGGGGCGACGGCGAGAGGGCGCGGCGACCGCGGTGATCTCGTGGGCGGCCCGGAGCTGCCCGCACGCGGCGTCGATGTCGGTGCCTCGGTTGGCGCGCACGGTGGCATTGACCCCGGCCGCGCCCAACCGGTCGCGGAACGCCCGGACGCCGCCCGGCGACGTGCCGACCGTGGGGTATCCAGGGGTCGGATTCAGGGGGATCAGGTTCACGTGCGCCCGTGCGTCGCTGGCCAGCGCCGCGAGCTCGTCGGCGTCGGAGAAGCGGTCGTTGACTCCGTCGATCAGCGCCCACTCGAACGAGACCCGTCGTCGCGTACGCGTTCGGTAGTCGCGGCAGGCATCGAGGAGATCGGCGATCGGGTAGCGACGGTTGATCGGGACGAGTTCGTCGCGCAGCTCGTCGTTGGCTGCGTGGAGCGACACCGCGAGGCTGACCGGCAGGCCCTCGGTCGCGAGCCGGCGGATGCCCGGCACGATGCCGACGGTCGACACCGTGAGGTGGCGGGCCGACAAGCCGATGTCGGTGTGGATCCGGCGCGCGGCCTCGACGGTCTTCTCGTAGTTGGCCAGCGGTTCGCCCATCCCCATGAAGACGACGTTGGACAGGCGCCGCGGACGGGCCCGACGCATGGCCCGGATGACCTGTTCGACGATCTCGCCGACGGTCAGCTGCCGTTCGAATCCGGCTTGGCCGGTCGCGCAGAATCCGCAGCCCATGGCACACCCGGCCTGGGTCGAGATGCACACGGTCGACCGGTCCGTGTAGTGCATCAACACGGTCTCGACGAGGGCGCCTCCCTCGAGGGCCCACAGCCACTTGACGGTGTCGCCGCCGTCGCTCACCGACTCGGTCTGGAGCGAGAGCGCGTCGGGCAACAGGTCGGCGAGGGTGGCTCGGAGCGACCGCGGCAGATTGGTGAGATCGTTCACCTCGGCGGCGTGCTCGTACAACCCCGTCCAGAGCTGGTCGATCCGGTAGCTCGGCTCACCCTCGAGCAGGTCGGCCAGCTCGTGCCTGGCAGGGTCGTAGCGGCTGGTGCTCACCGTTCGGCCGCGCCGATGTCGCCGGTGAAGGCCCGATCGACGTGATCGATCTCGAAGCCGAGGTCGCGGTAGAGGCCGACCGCTGAGGTGTTGTCGGAATCGACGTAGAGCATCGCCATGCGGAGGCCCTGAGCCGCGAGATGAGACAGCCCGGCCACCGTGAGGGCGCGACCGAGCCCGCGACCGTGAAAGGCCGGATCGACTGCGATCACGTAGATCTCGCCGAGCGGTGGGTCGTGGTCGGGGTGGACCTTCGTCCAGCAGAAACCGGCGAGCTCGCCGTCGATCTCGTGGAGCAGGAATCCCTCGGGATCGAACCAGGGCTCGGCTTCGCGGTCGCGCACGTCGTCGTCGGTCCAGTCGCCCTGCTCGGGGTGCCAGTGGAAGGCCCGGTTGTTGACCTCGAGCCACGCCGCTTCGTCGCGCCCCGGCTCGAAGGGGCGGGTGACCAATTCGGTCGTCTCGTCCAGCGGGAGCGGGCGGCGCATCTGCCAGAGGTCGCGTCCGCGGCTGAGGCCGATGGTCGCCATGATCGCGTCGTGGGCCTCGGTCGGCTTGTAGACCCAGAGGTGCACGTGGCCACCGCCCTCGCCGGCGATCACGTCGGCGGAGGCGCGGAGCAGTTGGGGTCCGAGCTCGAGGGCCTCGTAGCGGTGGTGCGGGTCGATGACCAGTTCGATCGACCAGCTGTGGGCACCCCGCTCGACGTGGGCATACCCGACCGGGTGGCCGTGCCCGGCTTGGTGGGCCAGCAACGCGGTGAACGGCGTGCGGCCACCCTGGGCCAGATCGACCCAGCGATGATCGTCGATCGGCTTGTGGCCGTCGGCGCGTTCGGCAGCATCGAGGAGCTCCTTGAGCTGGGTGAGGTCGGACTCGTCCAGCTGCTGCTTGATCTCGAGTCGGCCCATCGGGTCGAGGGTAGAGGCCGGGTGGGTGAGATGAAGACGTCGAACCGGGTCCTATCCTCGCTCTGATGGCAACCACGGAGCGTCGAGTCCGCCCGCGAACCCCCGCCGGCCGAGCCCGCCGCACCAACGAGTTGCTGGCCCTCGAATACCCCGACGCCGAGTGCGAGCTCGACCACACCAACGCGTTCGAGTTGCTGGCGGCCACGATCCTGTCGGCCCAGAGCACCGACAAGATGATCAACACGGTGACCCCGACCCTGTTCGCCCGCTACCCGACGCCGGAGGAACTGGCCGTCGCCGACCCCGACGAGCTCGAGCAGATCATCCACTCGACCGGCTTCTTCCGTCAGAAGGCCAAGAGCCTGATCGGCATGGCGACTGCGTTGGTCGACCGGCATGGCGGCGAGGTCCCGGGTGCGATGAAGGACCTGGTGAAGCTCCCCGGCGTCGGTCGCAAGACCGCCAACGTGGTGCGGTCGGTCGCCCTCGGCCTCCCGGGGCTCCCCGTCGACACCCACGTGCTGCGGCTGACCAGGAAGCTCGGGATCACGACCGAGACCGATCCGGTGAAGGTCGAGCTCGAGCTGAATCCGATGGTGAAGGCGTCCGAGCGTGGTGAGTTCTCACTGCGCGTGATCCTGCACGGGCGGCGGGTGTGCTTCGCCCGGCGCCCGAACTGCGCCGACTGTGTCCTGAACTGGTTCTGCCCGTCCTCAGAGCTCTGAAAATTGTTCCCTGGGGGTTCTCAACCCGGGCCTGCGGGGTTACCGTCGACCATGCGAGTTCGGGTACTCCCGGGCTCTCGGATCGGCGATGGGTCGGGATCCGCCGCCCGACCTCGTCGGTAGACGACGGCGCCCCTCGTGGGCGCCGTCGTCGCGCCGGTCAGAGGACGCGCCGAACGGCCTCGAGGCGACGGAGGGCGGCCCGGAGGGTGCGCTCGACCTCGAAAAGGCCGACCGCCACGTCCTCGCGACGCTGGCTCTCGGCGCGAGCGGCGAGCTCGGCCACGCGATCGGTGGCCTCGTCGAGGGTGGCCTGCACCGATGACAGTGGGGCCTCGACGTCGCTCATGTCGTGTCTCTCATGCGGAATGGCTTACCAGGGGTCGACGAATCGCCGGTAGGTTCGCCCCTCGTGCTGCGCCGTCTGGATCTCCGCGGAAAGGGTCTCGGCGCCGCCGACGGCCTTCCTCGACCGGCCGCGCAGGTCGAGCCGCCGATCGACGAGGTGCGAGCGGTCATCGAGGCGGTCCGCACGCGTGGCGACGATGCGCTCCGCGAGTTCACCCGACGTTTCGACGGGGTCGAGGTCGACGAGTTGCACGTGCGTGACGACGTGGTGCGCGATGCGCCGCACCGCATCGCTCCCGCCCTGGCCGATGCACTCGACGTGGCCGCCACCAACATCCGGGCGTACCACGAGGCCCAGATCCACGACGGCGCCGAGTTCGTCGACCGCGGGCTGCGGGTGCGCGAGCTCCGTCGCCCGGTCGACCGGGCGGGTTGCTACGTGCCGAGCGCGCTCGCTCCGCTGATGTCGACGGTGTTGATGACCGCGATTCCCGCCAAGGTGGCCGGCGTTCCCGAGGTGGTGCTCGTCACGGCACCGGGACCAGGCGGGGCGGTCGACGAATCGATCCTGGCCGCCGCGGCGATCGCCGGTGTCGACGAGGTGATTCGCGTCGGCGGGCCGGCGGCGGTCGCCGCCCTCGCCCTGGGCACCGAGAGCATTCGGCCCGTCGACGTCATCGTCGGCCCGGGTTCCGCTCGCGTGGCTCAGGCCAAACGTGAGGTCGCCGGATCGGGTCTGGTCGGTGTGCCCTCGGCGTTCGCCGGCCCGAGCGAGGTGGTCGTCGTGGCCGATGCCGACGCGGTCGTCGCCGACGTCGCCATCGACGTCGTCCTCCAGGCAGAACACGGTCCCGACGGGCTGGCTTGGCTGGTCACGTGGGACGAGGGTGTGGCCGACCGGGTCTCGACCGAGGTGGCCCGCATCGTGGCCGCCTCGCCGCGCCGTGAGTACCTCGAGGCGACGCTGGAAGAGGGCGGCTTCGCTGCCGTGTGTGACGGCCCCGAGCAGGCCATGGCGGTGGTCAACGCCATCGCACCCGAGCACCTCGAGCTCCAGGTCGCCGACCCCGATGCGTTGCTTCCGCTCGTCCGCCATGCCGGCGCCGTGTTCTGCGGCCCGTACGCCCCGGCGTCGGTCGGCGACTACGTCGCCGGACCCAACCACGTACTGCCGACGGCGGGCACGGCCCGTTTCTCGGGCGCCCTGCGGGTCGACGACTTCTGCAAGCACATCCATGTCGTCGATCTCGACCGCGAGGCGCTCGATCGGCTGACCCCGCACGTCGGTGCCATCGCTGATGCCGAAGGCCTGCCGGCGCACGCGCAGAGCGTCCGGCAGCGGCAGGACCGTCCATGACCGCGCCCCGGCCTCCGGTGCGCGACGACGTGGCACTCATTGACGGCTATCACAGCCCGCAGATCGACGTGCAGGTCCGGCTCAACACCAACGAGTCACCCGTGCCGCCCCCACCCGGATTCGCGGCCAAGCTGGCCGACGAGGCTTCGCGCATCCAGTGGCACCGCTATCCCGACCGCGACGCAACCGATCTCCGTGCCGCGATCGCCGAGCACCACGCGGTCGACCCGACGCAGGTGTTCGCCGCCAACGGCAGCAACGAGGTGCTCCAGACCCTCTGCCTGACCTACGGCGGTGCGGGCCGGACCGTCGCGACCTTCGAGCCGACCTATGCGCTGCACCGCCACATCGCCCGCCTGACCGGCACCGAGGTCGTGTCCGGGCAACGGGGCGCGGACTTCGCCCTGTCGATCGAGGAGGTCGATCGGGTGATCGGCGAGTCGCAGCCGGCCATCACGTTCCTGTGCTCGCCCAACAACCCGACGGGCATGGTCGAGCCCGAGGCGCTCGTCCGGCACGTGGTCGACACCGCGCCCGGGGTCGTGGTCGTCGACGAGGCCTACGGTCAGTTCGCCCCGTGGTCGGCGCTCGAGTTGGTCGACGAGGACGTGCCGCTCGTGGTGACCCGCACGTTCTCGAAGACCTGGTCGATGGCCGGGGCGCGCCTCGGCTATCTCATCGGGCCGTCGTGGTTGGTGGCCGAACTGGACAAGGTCGTGCTGCCCTACCACCTCGACCACTTCAAGCAGCTGGCCGGGAGGATCGCGCTCGAGTTCGGCGACGAGATGAACCGGCGGGTGTCGGCGCTGGTCGAGGAACGCGGCCGCCTCGTCGCCGGGTTGCAGACCCTGCCGGTCGAGGTGTGGCCCTCGGGCGCCAACTTCGTGCTCTTCCGACCGACCTCGATCGACGGTGGTGACGTGTGGCAGCGACTGGTCGACGCCTCGGTGCTCGTGCGCAACTGCGCGTCCTGGCCGGGGCTCGACGGGTGCCTCCGGGTCACCATCGGCACGCCGTCGGAAGACGATGCTTTCCTCGACGCACTGAAGGCGATTCTCGACCCCAAGGAAGACGCATGACCCGCACCGCATCCGCCTCGCGCACCACGAAGGAGACGTCGATCGAGGTGACCATCGACCTCGACGGCACCGGCTCGACCGAAGTGGGCACCGGGCTGCCGTTCTTCGATCACATGCTCGACCAGCTGGGCCGTCACGGTGGTTTCGATCTCGTGGTCGAGGCCGAGGGCGACCTCGAGGTCGACGGGCATCACACCGTCGAGGACGTCGCTCTCACCGTCGGCGGCGTCTTCGCCGAGGCGCTGGGCGACAAGGTCGGCATCCGCCGGTTCGCCAGTGGGCTGTTCCCCCTCGACGAGGCACTCATCGAGGTCGCACTCGACCTGTCGGGCCGCCCGTTCGTCTCGTTCGACGTGCCCTTCGGAGAGGTGCTCCCGCTCGGTGATCCGCCGTTCAACCCCGAGATGGCCGAGCACTTCTGGCAGTCCTTCGCGACCGCGGCCGGCTTCACGCTGCACGTCACGAAGCGGGCCGGCGACAACACCCACCACGTGGTCGAGGCCACGTTCAAGGGCGTTGCCCGGTGCCTGCGCGACGCCGTGCGGGTCGACTCCGACCAGCTGCCCTCGACCAAGGGCAGCTTGTGAGCGAAGGCGTCCGCATCGCGGTCCTCGACTACGGCATCGGCAACCTGCGCTCGGCGGTCAAGGGCCTCGAGCGCTGCGGGGCCGACGCCTGGCTCACCGCCGATGCCGACGAGATCGCGGCTGCCGACGGCGTCGTGCTCCCGGGCGTGGGTGCATTCGGGCCGTGCATCGATGCGTTGCGCTCGCTCGGGCTCGACCGGTGCGCGATCCACGCCGTCGAGCGGGGGACACCGTTCCTCGGCATCTGCGTCGGCATGCAGCTGCTCTACGAGGACTCGGACGAGACCCCCGGTGCCACCGGGCTCGGGATCGTGCCCGGTCGGGTCGTGCGGATCCCCGACGGGGTGAAGCATCCGCAGATGCAGTGGAACCAGCTCCACGTCACCCGACCGTCTCCTCTGCTGGCGGGTCTCGACGACACGTGGATGTACTTCGTGCACAGCTATGCCGCTCAGGACACCGGCGACACCATCGCCACGTGCGACTACGGCGGCGACCTCGTGGCGGCCATCGAGCGGGGGCGGGTGTGGGCGACCCAGTTCCACCCCGAGAAGTCGGGCGATGCCGGGCACGTGATCATGGCCAACTTCGTCGATCTCGTCCGGGCCGGCTGATGGACCTCTACCCGGCCATCGACCTCCGCGGTGGCAAGGTCGTCCAGCTGGTGCAGGGCGACTTCGAGCGCGAGGCGGTGCATGCCACCGACCCCGTCGAGGTCGCCCAGCGATTCTGCGCCGACGGTGCCCCGTGGATCCACATGGTCGACCTCGACGCGGCCCGAACGGGCGAAGCCCACAATCGAGCGCTGATCGCGGCCGTGGCTGCGGCGGTCGACGTGCCCGTGCAGGCGGGCGGCGGCGTTCGCTCGCTCGATGCTGCGTCGGCGTTGGTCGATGCAGGGGTGGCACGGGTGGTCATGGGGACGGCGGCGGTGCGTGATCCCGATCTGCTCGCCGCGGTCGCCGCGCGCCACCGGGTCGCCATCGGCCTCGACGTCCGCGGGCGCGAGGTGGCGGTCCAGGGTTGGACCGAGGGTGCGGGAGAGGACTGGGACGACGCCCTGGCCCGACTCGCCGGGCTCGGCGCCGAGGCGGTCGTCGTGACCCAGATCAAGGGTGAGGGACTGCTCGCGGGGCCCGACGTCGAGGGACTCGGCGAGGTGCTGGCGGCGACGGACCTCGAGGTCATCGCCTCCGGCGGGGTGGGCGAACTGGGTCATCTGGTCGCGCTCGCGGAACTCGTGGTGCACGGCCGCCGGCTGTCTGGTGCAATCGTGGGAACCGCGATCTACGAGGGCCACGTGGACGTGCGCCAAGCCGTGACCACCCTCGGAACCCACCCATGATGAACGATCCAGGAGTCCTTGCTGCTGAGCGACCACTGGGTGGTCATGGAGCAGCAACGAATCTGAGGCAGGAGTGCGAGGTCGACGAGGCGCGAGGAGACCGGCCACGGTCGGCCGGCGTGGCCGGGGAACGCGAATGAACGTGATTCGGGTGATTCCTTGTCTGGATGTCGATGCCGGGCGGGTGGTGAAGGGCGTGAACTTCGTCGACCTCGTCGACGCGGGCGACCCGGTCGAGTTGGCGGCCCGCTACGACCGCGAGGGTGCCGATGAGCTGGTGTTCCTCGACATCACGGCGTCATCCGACGCACGCGAGACCATCGTCGAGGTCGCGCGGCGGACCGCCGAGGAGGTCTTCATCCCGTTCACCGTCGGCGGCGGCATCCGTAGCGTCGAGGACGCGCGGCGGCTGCTCCGGGTCGGTGCCGACAAGGTGGCGGTCAACACCGCCGCCGTCGAGCGGCCCGACCTGATCAGCGAGATCGCCGACGAGTTCGGCGCGCAGTGCGTCGTGGTGGCGGTCGATGCTCGACGCCGAGGCGACGAGGGGTTCGAGGTCTTCACCCACGGCGGCCGCACACCGACGGGAATCGACGCCATCGAATGGTCGGTCCGGGCCGAGCAACTCGGGGCCGGCGAGATCCTCCTCACGTCCATGGACCGCGACGGCACCCGCGACGGCTTCGACGTCGAACTCACCCGGGCCGTGAGCGAAGCAGTCAACATCCCGGTCATCGCCAGCGGGGGGGTCGGCGGCCTCGACCACTTGGTCGAGGGCGTCACCGAGGGCAAGGCCGACGCCGTGCTCGCGGCGTCGATCTTCCACTTCGCCGAGCACTCGGTCGGCGACGCCAAGGCCAGGTTGGCCGAAGCCGGGGTGACCGTCCGTCCCTAGCCGGTTCTCGTGGCGTCGAGGGTTGGCGGCGTGCCGGCATGTCGCACGATCGATCATCCGAGCCAGCCCACGGTTTCTTCGACGATCCTCGGCACGGCTCCGGTGAGGAAGTGGTCGGCGCCGCTCAGGACCTCGAGCTTCACGTCCGGCCACCCCGCCGTGGCCTCGCGAGCGTGATCGGGGCCGGAGAACTGGTCGAGTTCGGGGACGAGCAGGAGCGTGGGGCAGCTCGGAGCGCCCAACTCGCCGATCTGGAGCGGGGGAGCGATCAGGACCCGGGCATCCGGTTCGACCGGGGCGGCGAGTGAGACATCGGCGCCGAAGCTGTAGCCGAGCAGGACCAGGCGAGCGTTGGGCCAGGCCCGGTTCGCGGCGGCAACCGCAGCCACGATGTCGCCCCGCTCGGCGTCGCCGAAGTCGTGGACCCCGGTCGAGTCGCCGGCCGACCGGAAGTTGAAACGAAGCGCACCGTGGCCGGCTGCAGCCAATCCGGCCATCAGCTCGGTGAGGACCGGGACTCGCATGTCGCCGCCATAGGCCGGATGGGGATGGCACATGACCACGGCCGTGGCCGCCTGTTCGGGGCCGGAGCGTTCGGCCTCGAGCGATTCGCCGTCGTCGGTCATGAGTCGGAGTTCGGTGGTCACTGCCCGAGACGGTACCGTCGGCCCGCAATGAGCGAGATCGACTCCGGTCTACCGATCAAGATGCTCAACGACCGGATCCTGGTCGAGCTGACCGGCGCAGACGGCGAGCGGACCTCATCAGGCGGCATCCTGATCCCGGCGACGGCCAAGCAGAACAAGCGCCTGGTGTGGGCCGAAGTGGTGGCGATGGGCCCCAACGTCCGATCGATGGAGATCGGCGACAACGTGCTGTTCAGCCCCGAGGATCGCTACGAGGTCGAGGTGCGGGCGAAGGACTACATCATCCTGCGCGAGCGCGACATCCATGCAGTCGCGAGTCAGCGGCTCGAAGAAGGCAGCACGGGTCTCTATCTCTGACCTGCCCCTCCGGCGGCGCTGATCGCCGGCCGCCGCGGTCACCTCGGTTGACGCGATTGACGCGACCTCAGCCGCCGAGTCGGAGGCCGAGCCAGGCGGCGAGGAGTCCGAGGACGAGCATCGTGGCCAGGTAGCCGACGGCCTCGTGGCGGGGCACCGCCGTGAAGTCGAGGGCCATCGTCGAGAACGTGGTGAGCGACCCGAGCCCGGCGACACCGACGATCAGCAGCGACTCGATGTCCGATCCGACCGCCAGGCCGAGCGCGAAGGAGCCGGCGACGTTGACCGCGATCGTGCCCGACCCGCCCCGCATCGCCCGCAGCACGTCGATCGTCAGCCACCGGAGCATCGAGGCTCCCGCGGCGACCAGCACGAACAGCACCGGCGTCATGGTCGGACGCTCATCACGCGACGAGCCACGACGACTGCGCCGATGCCGATGGCCACCGACACGAGCAGATAGACCGCGGCAACCGTCGCCTCACCCCGCTCGGCCAGGTCGACGACCTCGACCGCGAAGGTCGAGAACGTGGTCAGCCCGCCGCAGAATCCCGTACCGATCGCGGCCTGGACCGATGCGCTCGCGCGGTCGAACACGAGCCCCAGCAGGAAGCACCCGACCAGGTTGACCGCCAGCGTCGCCACCGGGAACGCCGTGGTCGGCTCGATCGCGTCGAACACCGCCCAACGAGCCGATGCTCCCGCTGCGCCGCCGACGCCGACCAGCACGGCGACGGTCCGCTGTTGCATCGGAGCGGACCGTACTGAGGCGAGGCACCGAAAGGGCAGGATGCGCACACAAAGGGAATGGTCGTCGGGGCAGCGGTTCCTTACGATGCGCCCCGATGCCCGACGTGACCCCGATCGACGTGAACGAAGACGAGCTGGCGCAGGTCACCTACAACGCCGATGGGTTGGTGCCGGTCATCGTGCAGGAGGACGGCACCGGCCAGATCCTGATGCTGGCGTGGATGAACGACGAGTCGCTCCGCAAGACCCTCGAGACCGGCCGGACGTGGTTCTGGTCGCGCTCTCGCCAGGAGTACTGGTGCAAGGGCGAGACGTCGGGCGATGAGCAATACGTCCGCTCGGCGTCGTACGACTGCGACGGCGACACCCTGCTGTTCGTCGTCGAGCAGGAGGGCAAAGGCGCGTGCCACACCGGCGAGTACTCGTGCTTCTTCCGCTCGTTCGGCGCGTGAATTCGTGACCGTGCAACCGACCCGAGACGAGTTCCGCGCCCTCGCACGCACGCACCGCGTGGTTCCGGTGTGGCAGACCCTGCTGGCCGACCTCATCACACCCGTCGCCGCGTTCGCACGGGTCGTCGGCGACCGCGACGCCGGCTTCGTCCTCGAGTCGGTCGAACACGGTGAGCGCTGGAGCCGGTGGTCTTTCGTCGGCCGTCACCCGCTGGCCACGCTCACCTCCCGCCGGGCGCAGGTCGCCGTCGAGGGCGAACTCGCGCTCGACATCCCCACCGACCAGGGCATGCTCGCCGCGGTCGAGGCCATCCTCGAGCAGTTCTCGTCGCCCACCATCGACGGTCTCCCGCCGCTGCACGGCGGGCTCGTCGGCTACCTCGGATACGACGTGGTGCGGGAGGTCGAGCACCTGCCCGAGATCCCGACCGACGACCACGGCCACCCCGATGCGGTCATGTCGATCATCGGCGAGCTCGCCGCGTTCGACCACTGGAACCAGCACGTCACCCTGATCGCCAACACCGTCGTCGGTGCCGGTGCCGACGACGCCGAGATCGACGCTGCGTACGACGACGCGCTCCGCCGCCTCGAGGAGCTCTCGGCCGATGGCGCCGCCCCGCTCGACGAGCCGCTGGTCCTGCCACCCGATCCCGACGATCCGCTGCCCGAGGTCACCTCGCCCAGCGGCCCTCAGGCCTATCGGGCCGCGGTCGAGGAGGCGCGCGAGCACATCTTCGCGGGCGACATCTTCCAGGTCGTGCTGTCGCAACGATTCGACTTCGACCTCGGCGCCGACCCCTTCGACTTCTACCGAGTCCTGCGCCAGGTCAATCCCAGCCCCTACATGTACCTCGTCCGCCAACCGGGGGTGACCCTGGTCGGGTCGTCGCCCGAGCCGATGGTGCAGCTCCTCGACGGCCGCGTCATCAGCCGCCCGATCGCAGGAACTCGGCGGCGGGGGCGGTCGGAGGAGGAAGACCGCCGGCTGGGCGCCGAGCTGGCCGAGCATCCCAAGGAGGTCGCCGAGCACATCATGCTCGTCGACCTCGCCCGCAACGATGTCGGGCGCGTCGTCACCTTCGGAACCGAGCAGCTCGACGAGATGATGGTGCTCGAGCGCTACAGCCACGTCATGCACCTCACCTCCCAGGTGAGCGGCGAGCTGGCCGTGGGCAAGACCCCCATCGACGTCCTGCGGGCCACCTTGCCGGCGGGCACGGTGTCGGGCGCTCCCAAGGTCCACGCGATGCAGATCATCGACGATCTCGAGCCGGTCAAGCGGGGCCCGTACGCGGGGGTGGTCGGCTACCTCGACTTCTCCGGCAACATCGACACCGCGATCGCCATCCGCACGCTCGTGTGCCACGACGATGGCCGGGCCTCGGTCCAGGCCGGCGCAGGCATCGTCGCCGACTCGGTGCCCGAGGACGAAGACCTCGAGTGCCACAACAAGGCCAAGGCGCTGCTCAGTGCCGTTCCGGCCGCCCGTCGCATGGCCGAACGGCGGACCTCGGCCCGGAGCTGAGCCGCCGCCGGATCGCGCCGCTCACCCATGAGCGGGGCTGATCGCGTTCAGCTCGGCAGGCGCACGATCATCCGAGCGCCGCCGTGATCGTTGGCCGCGGCCTCGATCGACCCGCCCATCGCCACCACGAGCTCGTGGCTGATGGCGAGCCCGAGTCCCGATCCGGTCTCGCGCCGCTGCGGCGCCCGCTTCACGACGTAGAGCCGTTCGAACACGTGCGGCAGGTCGGCGGCGTCGATCCCGGGCCCGTCGTCGTCGATGGTGATCAGCGCCTCGCCGTGGCTCGACCTCGCCGTCACCTCGATGGTCGAGGTGGCGAACTTGATGGCGTTCTCGAGCAGGTTGGCGATCACCTGGGCGAATCGGTCGGGATCGGCCTGCATCGGAACCGCCTCCGGCGCCTCGAGCGTGAGTTCGAGTCCGGCTCGGGCTGCGTCGGGGGTGAACCCTGCCGCCAGCTCGGTCAGTTCTTCGGCGGCATCGACTGGTCGAGGCTGCAGCGAGAAGCGGTTGGCATCGAGTTTGGCGAGGTCGAGCAGGTCGGAGACGAGGCGTTCGAGGCGGCGCGACTCGTTCAGGATCACCTCGGCCGCGCTTCGGGTGTCGGTGGCCGTCCCGTCGGAGATCGCCTCGGCGTAGCCACGGATCGACGTGAGCGGCGTACGCAGGTCGTGGGACACCGAGAGCAGGAACTGGCGCTCGAGGCCGCGTGAGCGTTCGAGTGCCTCGGCCATGGTGTTGATGGAGCGGGTGAGATCGGCGACCTCGTCGGTCGCACGCGCATCAGGCTCGGCGAGCCGGGCCGTGAGATCGCCGCCTGCGAGGCGTCGGCTCGCCTGCTCGGCCTCCCGGATGGGTTCGGTGACCCGATCGGCGAGCTGCCGGCGCGACCACCGCCGACATCAGCAGGACGATCGCAGCGGCGAACACGAAGTAGCGCAACGCGGGGCCCAGCTCGAACTGGACTTCGCGACTGAGCCCGATCAGGACCAGGTTGTTCGTGCCCTCGGCCGCGGCAACGGCCCACACCACGTCGCCGTCGCGACCCGAGACCACGTCGCCGCTCTCGAGTGACCGGATCTGGTCGAGGCTCAGGTCGACGGCGGGTGGCAGCTCACCGATCACCGACGCGTCGAGATCGGCGTCGCCCGCTGCGCCGTTGATGATCGCGAGGCCGGCGTCCTGCAGCCGCAGCACCGCCCGGATCAGCGGGAGCTGGCGGCGGGTGTTCCCGGGCGCCGAATCGTCGGTCACGGCCTCGGCCAGCCGGTTCGCATTGTCCCTGAGGTCGGACTCGACCGTGTCGCGTGCGGTCAAGCGCGCCAGCGCGAGCGTGCCGAGGCCGGCCAGAACGAGCGCGGCCGCGACCGCCAGCAGGAACGAGACGGTCAGGCGGCGGCGAATGAGTCAGTCCATCCGATAGCCGACGCCCCACACGGTGTCGAGGGGGAGTTCGTCGCCGAGCTTCTTGCGCAGCTGCCGCACGTGCACGTCGACCGTCCGTTCGTCGCCGATCCAGTCGACCCCCCACACCGCGTCGAGCAGCTGGCGGCGGGTGAGCACCAGCCCGGGATGATCGGCGAAGTGGGCCAGGAGGTCGAACTCGCGGGCCGCGAACATGACGACCTCGCCGTCGAGGGTCACCTCGCGCCGGCCGGTGTCGATGCCGATCGAACCGAACGTGTAGGTCGACGGACCGTCGGTCGTCGAACCATCGTGGGCGAAGCGACGCAGGACCGCCTTCACCCGCGCGACCAGCTCGCGCGGCGAGAACGGCTTGGTCACGTAGTCGTCGGCGCCGAGCTCGAGTCCGAGCACCCGGTCGATCTCGCCGTCGCGGGCGGTCAGCATGATGATCGGGACCGGTCGCTCGGACCGCAGCCGGCGACAGACCTCGAGGCCGTCGATGTCGCCGGGGAGACCGACGTCGAGGATGACCAGATCGGGGTCGTGGGTCGACACGGCATCGAGGCCCGCAGCACCGTCGGTGCTCTGCAGGACCCGGAACCCCGCCTGGCGCAGGTAGAGGTCGACGAGGTCGGCGATGTTGGGGTCGTCCTCGACCACGACCACGGTTCCGGCGCTCGTCACGCGTGAAGTATGCCAACCCGATCGCGGCTCCTACCCTCATGGTCGATGTCGCACTACGAGGTCCTGGGGGTCGAACGAACCGCCGATGCGGCGACGATTCGCCAGGCCTACCTTGCGTCCGCACGACGTCATCACCCCGATCGTGGCGACGGTGGCGACGTCGGACGCATGGCCGAGGTCAACGCTGCGTGGGCCGTGCTCGGCGATGCCGAGAAGCGCCGGAGCTACGACGAGCGCCTCGAGCCGGTGGTGGTCGAGCGGCCCGAGCCAGAGCCGTGGCGCCCCTACGACGACGGCGACGATCCCGAACCGATGCCGGCCGAGGACGTCGCCCCCGTCACCCCCGGGCGCCGTGCCCTCACGCTCGCCCCGGCGGTGTTCTTCGGAGCCGGACTGATCGCGCTCGCCGGCGGTGTCGTGGTCGGGTTGGCGGCGCTGGTGGTGTTCGGCCTGGTGGCGCTGGCGGCATCGGCGATCAGCTTCGTCCTGGTGCCGGTGCTCAGCATGTTCGAGTCGATGCGCGACGATCCCGATCGTCGCTGAGGCGACGTTCGGCCTAGGGTCTGGGCCATGTCGAAGATCGCTGTCATTGCCAAGCTGACCGCCGCCGAGGGAAAGCGCGACGACCTCGTGGCGGCCATGGGTCCCATGATGACCGCCGCCGAGGCCGAGGTGGGGACCGAGGTCTACGCCCTGCACAACGACCTCGGCGACGAGAACACCGTCTGGATCTACGAGCTCTACACCGACAACGCCGCACTCGATGCCCACAGCTCGAGCGAGGCCATGGCCGCGTTCGGTGCCAGCCTGGGCGACCTGCTGGGCGGAGCGCTCGAGATCACGCTGCTCGAACCGGTGTCCGACACCGGCCTCTGAAGCTCGCTGACCTATCTCGACGCCATCCTCGCCGCTCACCGCGAGCGGGCGATCGCCGACGAGCGTTCACTCGACCGGCTCGTCGACGAGGCGGGTCGACGCACCGACGCTCGCGGATTCGCGCGTGCGCTGGCCGCCTCGACCGGTCTGGCCGTGATCGCCGAGATCAAGCGTCGGTCACCGTCGAAGGGCGACCTCGCGGTCGACCTCGATCCGGCCGCGCTCGGTCGCGAGTACGAGTCGGGTGGAGCTGCTGCGCTCTCGGTGCTGACCGACGGTCCCCATTTCGGCGGGTCGCCCGACGACCTGGCCGCCGCCCGCGATGCCGTTGCCGTCCCGGTGCTCCGCAAGGACTTCACCGTCTCGGCCCATGACGTGTGCGATGCCCGGATCATGGGCGCCGACGCGGTGCTGTTGATCGTGGCCGCGCTCGACGATCACGAGCTGGCCGACTTCCACGCCCTGGCGGTCGAGGTCGGCCTCGATGTGCTGGTCGAGGTCCATGACGAGCCGGAGCTCGAGCGGGCCGTCGATGTCGGGGCCGGCCTCATCGGTGTCAACCAGCGCGACCTCATGACCTTCGAGGTCGATCACGAGCGCGCCGTCCGCGTCGGGCGGTCGATGCCGAACCGCACCCTGCGGGTCGCCGAGTCCGGTGTGCGAACCGTCGCTGATGCGCAGGCGCTCCGCGAGGCGGGGTTCGACGCTGTCCTGGTGGGAGAGTCCCTGGTGACCGCGAGCGACCCGAGGGCGCTGGTGTCCGATCTGATCCACGCGGGCGAATGATCGGGGAGTCGCGAGGGTGCTCCGGTAGGTTGCGCTGCCGTGTTCGTCAAGATCTGTGGGATCACCACCGAAGAGGACGCCCTGCTCGCCGTCGCCATGGGCGCCGATGCGATCGGGTTCAACTTCACGCCGTGTGAACGCCAGATCGCGCACGGCAAGGCCGCCGACATCGCCAAGCGACTGCCGCCCGATGTCCTCACGGTCGGCATCTTCCGGAACGACCCTCCCGACCGCGTGATCAAGGTGACCCTCGCCGCCGGCCTCAACGCGGCCCAGCTGCACGGGCACGAGACGGCAGAGGAGACCCGCGAGGTCCGGGCGAAGATCCCTGTGGTCATCAAGGCCTTCTCGGCCGGCGACGAGGCCCTGAAGCGGGCCGACGACTTCGGCGCCGATGCCATCCACATCGACTCGGCGGCACCCGGATCGGGCGAGGTGTTCGACTGGGCCCTCGCCGAGGGTGCGCCGTCGAACCGCCGGATCATCCTGGCCGGCGGCCTGACGCCCGAGAACGTGGCCGATGGCATCGAGCGCGTGCAGCCCTGGGGCGTCGACGTGGCGACCGGCGTCGAGTCGTCGCCGGGGGTCAAGGATCCGACCAAGCTCAAGAACTTCATCAACGCCGCCCGGCGCGCCAGCCCCCGCCCGTACCAGGGCGGGCCCGACCGGCCCTTCGACTGGCTCGACGACGCGTGACCCTCGCTCGATCCGCCATGGACGACCCCGGCGACGCCGGCTACTTCGGTCGCTTCGGCGGCCGCTTCCTTCCCGAGGTGCTCGTCCCGGCATGTGAGGAGCTCGAGGTCGCGTTCCGCGGGGCATGGGCCGACCCCGACTACCGGCGCGAGCTCGACGACCTGCTCCGCGACTACGCCGGCCGTCCGTCACCGCTCACCGAGTGCCACCGCTTCTCCGAGGAGATCGGTGCTCGGGTCCTGCTCAAGCGCGAGGACCTCAACCACACCGGATCACACAAGATCAACAACGTGCTCGGGCAGGCGTTGCTGGCCAAGCGGATGGGCAAGAACCGGCTGGTGGCCGAGACGGGTGCGGGCCAGCACGGTGTGGCCACGGCCACCGCAGCCGCGCTGATGGGGATGGAGTGCCTGGTCTACATGGGCGAGGTCGACATGGAGCGGCAGTCCCTCAACGTGTTCCGCATGCGGCTGCTCGGCGCCGAGGTACGCGCCGCGAAGTCCGGGAGCCGCACGCTCAAGGACGCCATCAACGAGGCGATGCGCGACTGGGTGGCGACCGTCGAGACGACGCACTACTGCCTCGGGTCGGTGATGGGTGCCCACCCGTACCCGTGGATGGTCCGTGAGTTCCACCGGGTGATCGGCGACGAGGCCCGTCGCCAGTGCGACGACCTGCTCGGAACCCATCCCGACGTGGTCACCGCCTGCGTGGGCGGCGGGTCGAATGCCATCGGGCTGTTCAGCGGCTTCGTCGACACCGATGCCGAACTGGTCGGTGTCGAGCCGGCCGGCGGCGCCGCGGTCATGCGGGCCGTGCCGGGCGTGGTCCACGGGTCGGTGTCGTTCCTGATGCAGGACGAGTACGGCCAGGTGCTCGAGGCCGAATCGATCTCGGCCGGGCTCGACTACCCCGGGGTCGGACCCGAGCACGCCCACCTGGCCGACATCGGGCGCGCCACCTACGAGCAGGTCACCGACGACGAGGTGCTCGATGCGTTCGGGCTGCTCAGCCGGACCGAGGGCATCATCCCCGCCCTCGAACCCGCGCACGCCCTCGCGTGGATCTCCCGCGACCGTGAGCGGCTGGCCGGCAGGACGGTGTTGGTGAACCTGAGCGGGCGGGGCGACAAGGACGTCCAGCAGGTCGCCGACATCCTCGAGGGCAGACCGTGACGGGTTGCGGGCGCGACTTCCGGTGCGAGCGACGGAGCGCAGCGGAGGAGCGGTCGGGGTCGGCCTGCGTGGCCGGGGAACGGACGGCGTGACCCCGCTCGGCCCTCACCTTCGCAAGCGGCGGGACGCCGGTCGCAAACTGCTGGTGCCGTACGTGACCGGGGGGATTCGGTCCGACTGGGTCGAGATCATCGAGGCCTATGCCGACGCCGGAGCCGACGCGGTCGAGGTGGGCATCCCCTTCTCCGACCCGGTGATGGACGGTCCGACCATCCAGGCGGCCTCGGAGGTCGCCCTCGGTCGGGGGACGACCCCGTTGTCGATCTTCTCGGACCTGCGCGACCTCGACGTCGACATCCCGCTGGTGGCGATGAGCTACTACAACATCCCGTTCCGCACCGGGCTCGAACGCTTCGCGGCCGAGGCCGTGGTCGCACACATCAGCGGGGCGATCCTCCCGGATGCACCGCTCGAGGAGATCGGCGACTGGCTCGGTGTGGCCGGACCGGCCGGCATCGAGACGGTGATGCTCGCCGCCCCGAACTCGACCGATGCTCGCCTCGAACGCTTGTGTGCGGCGTCCGAGGGGTTCGTCTACGGCGTGAACCTGCTGGGGGTGACCGGCGAGCGCACCTCGGTCGCAGGGTCCGCCGGCTCGCTGGCCGGTCGGCTCAAGGCCATGACCGATCTCCCGGTGATCATGGGATTCGGGATCTCGACACCCGAGCAGGCCGTCGACGTGGCCGAGGCCTCCGATGGAGTCATCGTGGCCTCAGCGATCATGCGTCTGCTCCTCGACGGAGGTGACATCGCCGAAGCCGGCGACTTCGTCGGTCGGATGCGCGCCGCCCTCGACGCCGGCTGAGCCCGTGTGCTCGGCGCCGGGGATCCACCGATCGGCCAGCATCGAGTTCACCTCGGCGCCGACCAGCAGCGACGCGCCCATGAGGTACATCCAGAGCAGCACGACGAGTGCACCGCCCAGCACACCGAAGACCTGGTTCCCGCCGGCTGCGCTCGTGAGATAGAGCCGTAAGCCGACCGAGCTCAGCCCGGCGAGCACGGCGGTGGTCACCGCACCGGGGATCTCCCACCGCCACGGCGTCGGGTGGCTGGCGGGCCCGTAGTGGAACAGGGTCGTCCCCCACGCCAGCAGTGCCAGTGCGATCAGCGGCAGCCGAAACCAGTCCCACGCGGTGGCGAAGACCGATCCGGCTCCGAGGGATTCGGCGACGTCCTCACCGGTGCCCAGGAGCGGGCCGAGCACCACCATGCCGAGCAGGAGCACCACGACGAAGAGGGTGCCGAGGCCGAGGGCGAGGCCGACGATGCGGATGCGGAGCCAGGACCGGCTCTCCTCGACGTCGTACGCGATGTCGAGCGCACGGATGAGTGCGGCGAACCCGCGGCTCATGGCCCAGATGGCTGCGATGGCACCGAAGGTCAGGATGCCCGGTCGGGTCTCGGCGAACAGCTGGCGAACGGCTTCGACGGTCCCGTCGGCATCGTCGGTGAGGATGCGCTCGAGGAAGCCGACCACCTCGTCCTGGGCGCGGTCGGCAACGTCGCCGCCCGTCACGCCCTGGAGCACTCCCAGCAGCCCTGCCACCGCGAGCAGCGCCGGGAAGAGGCTGAGGATGCCGTAGAAGGCGATCTCGGCCGACAGGCCCGACACGCGGTCTTCATCGCACTCCCGAAGCAACTCCCTCCCGAAGGCGACGAGGGATCGGGGTCGGGTCACCCGCCGTCCCGGAGATGCCGGGCGAGGAACTCGTCGACCCTGGTCCAGGCCAACTCCGATGCCGCCTCGTCGAAGGCCGACTGCCCGGGTTCGAAGAACCAGTGGGTCGTTCCCGGGTAACGGTTCGTCGTGACCTCGACCTCGATGTCGTTGAGGTGCAACACCGCTTCGAGAAAGGCGGCGGCATCGTCGTCGACGAACGCGTCGGTCTCCGCGAAGTGGAACTGGTACGCCGAATCCGTCTGGTCGAAGGCGAGATCCTGCAGGCCGTAGAACGCAATCGTGGCGCAGACCAGTTCGGGTGCCCGGTCCGACAGCCAGAGCGCCATCGAGGCACCCATGCTCATGCCGAGCACGGCGATGCGCTCACCCTGCGACGCCGGCATGGCGTGCAGCACGTTGGCGGCCGCCTGGACGTCGCGCACCAGGCGATTGGGGTCGATCTCGGCCAGGAGGGCCTCGGCCTCGTCGGCCGCACCCGGGGTGGTGCCGTCGAAGAGGTCGGGAGCGAGGGCGACGTACCCCATCGTGGCGAGCCGGTCGCAGATCGACCTGACGCCGGAGGTCAGGCCCCACCAGGAGTGCAGCACGAGCACACCCGGGCCACCGTCTGCGTCGGGCAGCGCAACGTAGGCGGTGGTCTTGTCGTCGGCCATGTTCGGAGACCGTACCGAGTGTCCAGCTCGTGTCGGCGAGCCGATAGCGTCACCGCGCGATGCCGACCGACTGCGAGCTCTGCGAGGCCGCACCCCTGACGCCGTGGTTCCACTCCGACGACGTGTGTTGGATCGCCGAGTGCGAGGCGTGCTTCGTTCCGATGGTCGTCTGGCGCGAGCACGGGACGACCCCCGACGACGAGGCGCTCGCCCACATGATGACCGAGCTCGAGCGGGTCGCCACCGAGCAGATCGGACCCGACCATCGCATCGACGCGGTCATGCGGCAGATCCCCGACCACTTCCACGCCCACGCCCGGCGCCCGTTCCGGCTCCGATGACGGGCATCAACGTGTTCGAGGCGGTGGGCGGAGAGCCGTTCTTCGTCGCCCTGGTCGATCGCTTCTACGACGGCGTGGCCGCCGATCCGCTGCTCCGTCCCATGTATCCCGACGATGACCTGTCCGACGCCAAGGAGCACCTGTGGCGGTTCCTCGTGCAGTACTGGGGAGGCCCGACCACCTACTCCGACGAGCGCGGTCACCCGCGGCTGCGGATGCGCCACGCGCCGTTCGTCATCGACCAGGCAGCCCGTGATGCGTGGTTCACCCACATGTCGGCGGCGCTCGACGCGGCCGACGTGAGCGGCGACATCGAGCTCCAGATGCGGAGCTACTTCTCGATGGCGGCCGACGCCATGATCAACCAGGAGTCCTGATGGCCGAGCTTCCCCGGCCCGAAGCCGTGGTCCCGCATCGCCCGCCGTTCCTGTTCGTCGACGAGGTCATCGCACTCGAACCCGGCGTCTCGGCGTCGGGCCGTTGGACGCTCACCGGCGACGAGGCCTTCTTCGCCGGCCATTTCCCGGGTCGACCCACGTTGCCAGGGGTGCTGATGGTGGAGGCGATGGCCCAGCTCGGTGCGATCGCCACGCTGGCCGACGAGCGCTTCGCCGGCAAGCTGCCGTTGTTCGGGGGGATCGACAAGGCCCGCTTCCGCCGCCAGGTGGTGCCTGGCGACACACTCGAGCTGGCGGTCGAGTTGGGCCGAATGTCGGCGCGGGCCGGCAAGGGCAGCGGGACCGCATCGGTCGACGGCGAGCTCGCCTGCACCGCCGACCTCTTGTTCGTCGTGGTCGACGCGAGTCGACGGACTCCTCGCGGTCGGGGCCGAGGCGATGGTTGATCGTGGCCCTTGGTGCCGCGGCGGCAGCGGTCATCGTCGCGGTGATCGCTGCCGGTGACGACAGTGACGAGACCGTGCCTGCCGAAGCAGCGTCGTACCTGTTTCCTTCCGTTCCCCCGCTCGGGCTCGACGTGGTCGTCGGAACCGTCGATCTCGAGGAGGCAGCGGTGGATGCCGTGCAGGTCGACGGTGAGGTCCTCATCTACGCCGAGACCGCTGGGATGGGTTCTCCGTCGGTGGCCGTGCTCACGATCGCTGACCCCGGAGGAACCAACGAGCCACCGGACGGGAGGGCCGTCGTCGTGCAGGGCGCGGACGCCACGATCTCGCCCGACCGGCTGTTCCAGCCGGGCGCCGACGGCGACCTCACGGTGGCCTGGCGGCGGCCGGGCGAAGTCGCTGCCGTGGTCACGTCCGGACTCACCGAGGCCGAAGCCCTGGAGGTGGCTGAGGGTGCGAGGTTCGAGGGCGCTGGACCGAGCCTCGTCGACGGCGTTGTCCCCGACGGCATGGCGCTTCAGCATCGCGATCGGTTCGCGGCGGTGGCTCCGGCCGTCGGCAGCTACGAGCTCGCCGGGGACGGTGCGAGTGTCGTCGGCTTCGGCGATGCGGCCGGTGAGGATCCGAGAGTGATGCTCATCTCGACCGGTCCGGGCGATCAGCGCCGGCTCGACGCCGTCCGTCCGTTCTTGTTCGGACCGAACGACGTCGAGGTGCGCGGAACCACCGGCATCTCCGGTTCGCCCTACGAAGGCGCAGTCACCCTGACTTGGCTCGAGGACGACCGCACGGTCGTTCGGCTGCTCGGGTTGGCTGGGGTCTCCACCGACGATCTGTTCGTGGTGGCCGAATCGCTCGAGCCGGTTTCGAAGTCGGCCTTGGACGAGATGCTCGAATCGGTTGCACCGTCGGTCGTCCCACGTGCGCCGAGCCCTGCCGAGGCTGCCCTGCGACTCGATCGCGACGACGGCGTGTTCTGGGTCGAGATCGATGAGGACAGCGACTCGATCGCCGTCGGCCTCCTGTCCTCGGGCACGATCGACGGCATGTCGACCCGCTTCCGCGAAGTCACCTCCGAGCAGGCCCTCGTGGGGCTTCTCCACGACACGACGTTCGCTGGAGTCGTCGCTGCTGATGTGGCCCGAGCGGTCGTGATCGACGGCGACGTGTCGACCGAAGCCGAGCTGATCGACGTGCCCGAGTACCCGTTGAAGGCGTTCATCCTGACGGTGTCAGGACGGGCACTGCTGGAGACCTACGACACCGACGGCAACCTGCTCCAATCCGTCAACTGATCCGGTTGCGGTCCGGATCGTCATCCGGCACCGAGCGCGGGTGCGCTCGGTCGTGCCCTCTACGCTCTCGGCCGTGGGGGAGGAGCGACCGACGTTCAGGATGGGGCGGCTCGACCACGTCCACATCCGGGTGCCCGATCGGGCCGCGGCCGCGCACTGGTACTCGGAGCACCTCGGGTTCGAACCGGTCGAGGCCTTCGACTTCTGGGCGACGGGGTTCGAGGGTGGCCCGCTGCAGATCTCGGCCGATGGTGGCCGGACGATGCTGGCGCTGTTCGAGGCGAGCGGCGTGAGTCCGATGGTGCCGCAGCAGACCGGTGTGGCCTTCAGCGTCGACGCCGAGACCTTCGTGTCGTTCGCTCGCTCGCTGCCGTGCGACATCGACAACGCGCAGGGGGACCGGCTCGAAGTGGACGATCTCATCGACTTCGACATGTGCTGGGCCTTCGACCTCGTCGATCCGTGGGGGAACCGATACGAGCTCAACTGCTACGAGTACGAGCGGATCAGGGCCGACCTCGTCGAGGCCGATTCGATCGATCCCGTTCGCTACTGGCCTCGGGAGCTCCACGACTCGTACCTCGGCGAGACGTCCGACTGATCAGCGACGTTGTCGCTGAGAAGCGGAACCGGGTGAGTTCCTGCCCGGGTTCCGGCTCCGGAGAGGTGGCCCAGACTGAGAACCGTGTGACGAGCGCGACACGGATCGTGTTGCCGCACGGATGGGGAACGGCGCGGCACCCTTCCCGAGCCGGGTCGGCTCCGCCATTCGTGGTGGTACGCCGGTCCGGGCGACGATCCCACCGGACGCGACGTGGCCGAGCTGGAGCTCGTGACCGAGTAAGCGGCGCGGCTGACCGGGCGGACTTGCCCGAGACTCAGGGGCCGAGCAACCTGCACGGGTCGACGCCCTGGACTGCCAGCACGTCTTCGGCGCCGTCGCGAACCGTGGGTCTCGGGGATGCGGCCGTCGGCGACGGCAGTTCGGAGCGCGTCGAGCACGGGGTCGAGCTGGGCCGGGTCGGTGAACACCACCATGTCGGCACCGGCCTGGACGGCCAGGACCGCGGCGTCGGCGGTCGACCAGTTCGACGCAACGGCGCCGGCGCCGAGCGAGTCGGTCACGACGAGGCCGTCGAACCCGAACTCGTCGACGAGCAACTCGTAGGTCGCCGGTGCCAGCGAAGCGGGCGTGTCGCCGGTCAGATCGGGGATGCGCACGTGAGAGACCATCACGCCGACGGGCTCCCGACCGAGCAGCTCGGCGTAGGGCACGAGATCGCGCTGCCGGAGCTGGTCGAGCGGCGGCGTGACCGCGACGCCCTCGTCGGTGTTGACGTCCACCGACCCGAGGCCGGGGAAGTGCTTGAGGACGGGCAGGACGCCGGCGCCCTGCATGGCGTCGACGAACAGCCCGGCCCGGTCGGTGACCACGGCGGGTTCGTCACCGTACGAGCGGTCGCCGAGCGCACCACCCCCGACCGCGAGAACCGGCGCGAAGTTGAGGTCGATCCCCAGTCCGGCCATCCCTTGGGCATAGGTGGTGTAGGCGGCCACCGCGTCCGCGTCGGAGAGCGACGCGACGCGGGCCGCCGACGGCAGCGGGCCGAGCGACGACCAGAGCCGTTGGACCCGGCCGCCCTCCTCGTCCGAGGCGAGCAGAGGCGACGTCGGGGCGGCATGGAGCTGTGCGCGGATCGAGCCGGCGCTGCCGGCGCTGTGTGGTCCGACGAGGCCGATCCCGCCGACGCGATCGACCAGCCCGGACACATCCGAACCCTCGGTGACGAAGACCAGCGGCAGGCGTCGGAGCGTGTCCTCGACCGGAAGCCGGTCGATGCAGGGCGGCTCGGTCGTGGTCGTCGTCTCGGGCAGCGTCGCCGACGCCACCGGCGTCGGGTCCGGCGGGGCGGGTCCTGCCGCCTCGTCGCCGCCGCAGGCCCCGAGCGCCAGGAGCGCGAGGGCAACGAGCAGCGCGGGGAGCCTCAGGCGGGCCCGATCACGAGCGTGCCGTTGTGGCCGCCGAAGCCGAAGCTGTTCGACAGCGACGGCCCGGGCTCCCACTCGCGGGGGCCGCCGACGACGAGATCCAGGGTCGGCATCTCGGGATCGGGCTGCTCGTGACCGGCGGTCGGCGGCACGAGGCGGTTGGTCATGCTGAGGACCACGGCGACGGCCTCGAGGGCACCGGCAGCGCCGAGCGCGTGGCCCGTCACCCCCTTGGTCGAGGTGACGATCGGGCTCCGGTCACCGAAGACCGTGGCCATCGCCTCGGCCTCGGCCGCGTCGTTGAGCGGCGTCGAGGTCCCGTGGGCGTTGACGTGCACGATGTCGTCGGGAGTGAGTCCGGCGTCCTCCAGCGCCAGCCGCATGCAGTGGGCCGCCCCCGAGCCGCCGGGCGCGGGAGCCGTGATGTGGTGGGCGTCGGCCGAGCTGGCCGAGCCCAGGATCTCGGCGAGGATCGTCGCGCCCCGCTCCTCGGCGTGCTCCCACAGTTCCAGCTGGAGTGCGGCGCCACCTTCGGCGATCATGAAGCCGTCGCGGCGGACGTCGAACGGTCGGGAGTACCCGCTCGACGACAGCGCGGTCATGTTGCGGAAGCCCTGGATGCCGGTCGGGGTCATGGCGGCCTCGGACCCGCCGGTGAGCACGGCGTCGCACCGTCCGAGGGCGATCAGCTCGGCGGCCCGGCTCACTGAGTGGGTGCCGGCGGCGCAGGCGGTGACCGGGGTCTCGCACGGTCCCTGCCAGCCGAAACGCATCGAGACGTTCGCGGCGCCGGCGTTGGGCATCATCATCGGCACCAGGAACGGCGACACCCGTCGCGGCCCCTTCTCGTGGTGGACGATGATCTGTTCCTCGACCGTCTCGAGGCCACCGACGCCCGTACCGATCACCACACCCCGGCGGTCGGGCGGCGCCGACGGCTCGCCGGCCGCCTCGCGGGCCATCTCGGCGGCAGCCATGGCGAATTGGGCGAACCGGTCGGTGCGTCGGGCTTCCTTGGGGTTCTCGTACCACGGCGAGGGGTCCCAGTCGTCGACGCGACGTTCGCCCTCGGGCGCCGCCGAGAGCAGTCCGTTCCAGAACGCGTCGGCTCCGATGCCGCAGGACGAGACGACGCCAAGTCCGGTTACGGCAACCCGGCGGCGCGTGGTCACAGCTTCTTCGTGATCAGGTCGAAGGCCTGCCCCACGGTCTCGATGCCCTCGAGTTCCTCTTCTTCGACGGCCACGTCGAACTCCTCCTCGAGCGCCATCACCAGCTCGACCAGGTCGAGGCTGTCGGCGTCGAGGTCGTCGGCGAACGACGCCTCGGGCGTGACCTGGGCGGCTTCGACGGCGAGGACCTCCACGGCACAGGTGGTGAAGCGGGCGAAGTTGTCATCAGTCATGGCTGGGTCTGACCTTCCGGGGGGAGCGAAGGTTGCACAGTATTTCAGTGGCCCATGGCGAGGCCGCCGTCGACCGGAATGACGGCCCCGGTGATGAACGCCGCGGATTCCGAGGCGAGGAAGCCGACGAGCTCGCCGACCTCGGAGGGTTCGCCGATGCGACCCACGGGAACCGCGTCGGCGATGGCCTGGAGGCGGTCGTCGCCGAGCGATGTGAGCATGTCGGTGCCGATCGGACCGGGGCACACGATGTTGGACGTGATGCCCCGGGTGGCGAACTCCCGGGCCACCGATCGACCGAGGCCGATCAACCCCGCCTTCGACGCGGCGTAGTTGGCCTGGCCCGGCGCACCCAGGTAGGCCCCGACCGACGAGACCAGGACGATGCGTCCCCAGCGGTTGCGCATCATGGTCTTCGCCACCCGCCGGGTCACGCGGTAGGCGCCGGTGAGGTTGGTGTCGACGACGTCGGTGAACGCCTCCTCGTCCATGCGGACCAACAACTGGTCCCGGGTGATCCCGGCATTGGCGACGAGGATCTCGATCGGCCCGAGCTCGGCCTCGACACGACCGACCGCGTCGTCGACCGACGCCGCGTCGCGCACGTCGCAGCTCACGGTGAAGAACTCGTCGGCGGCGGTCGTGCGAGCGGTCACGGCTACCTGGTGGCCGCGTTCGGCGAGGGCTCGCGCGGCAGGCGAGGCCGATGCCGCGGCTCCCCCCGGTGACGAGGGCGGTGCGAGGTCGGTCGGCGGCGGTCGTGTCCATCAGCTCCAGTGCAGCACAGCCGACGCCCACGACATCCCGGCACCGAAGCCCGAGATCACGACCGTGTCCCCGGGTCGGACCCGGTCGGTGTCGATCGCCGCTGTCATGGCCACCGGGATCGAGGCGGCCGAGGTGTTCCCCGTGTGACCCAGGACGCTCATCACCCGGTCGGTTCCGATCCCGAGGCGGGTGCACGCGGCGGTGATGATCCGTTCGTTGGCCTGGTGGGGGACGAACAGGTCGATGTCGCTCGCCGACATCCCGGCGCGGGTGAGCGCCGTCGTGGTCGACTCGACGATGGCGCGGACGGCCTGGCGGAAGAGTTCCTTGCCGTCCATGGTGAGCTTCGCTCCGTGGTCGACGGCCAGCAGGTGGGCGAGCGTGCCGTCGGATCCGGTGTCCCAGCCGCGCAGCTCGGAGCGGCCGTCGACCGGTTCGACCACCGCGGCACCGGCCGCGTCGCCGAACAGAACGGCGGTCGATCGATCCTTCCAGTCGACGATGGTCGACATGGCGTCGGCCCCGATCAACAGCACCGGCCCCGATCCCTGGGCGACGAGACCGCCGGCCGTGATGAGTCCGTAGACGAACCCTGAACAAGCGGCGTTCAGGTCGAAGGCACCGGCGTCGAGCCCCAGGTGGGCCTGCACGGTCGACGCAGAAGCCGGCATCTGCTGGTCGGGGGTCGTCGTGGCGAGGATCACCATGTCGATGTCGGCCGGATCGCCGGACCAGGCCGCGAGCGCCTCCTTGCCGGCCCGGACGGCGAGGTCGGTCGTCGACCCTCCGATCCATCGCGAGCCGATGCCCGTGCGGCTCCGGATCCAGTCGTCGGACGTCGCGAGCCGTTCAGCGAGGTCCTCGTTGGTCACGTGCTGCTCGCCGAGAGCAGCGCCCCAGGAAGCGGTCCGGGCGCCGGTCAAACGGGCACGGTGGCCGTGAGCCATGCAACCGGCTGACTCGACGCGATTCGCTCGCCCGGGAGGGCGAGCAGACCCATCAAGGCGCCGCCGAACGGCGTGCGAATCTCGGTGTCGCCGACGAGGCCGACGACGTCGCCCGGATCGAGACGAGTCCCCTCGGCCACCGATCCCGGCGTGAACAGACCGGATCCGGGGCTCACCACGAGCCGGGCACTGGTGTGGAGGTGTTCTCCGCTGCCGCGGTCGGGTTCGGTGGCGGGGCGACTGGCGAGGGTCTCGAACACGACGTCCAACTCGTCCGGCGACGTCACCGACAGGCGGCGAGCCGAGCGCAGCGTCCGCTTCACGGTGCCGGTGAGAACGGTGCCGGGTCCGATTTCTATGAACGTGCTCGCGCCCTCCTCGTCGAGGTGCTCGAGCGATTGGCGCCACCGGACCGGACTGGAGAGCTGGCTCGTGAGCAGCGCAGGCCACAGCGGGCCGTCGTGGGGGAGTGCGTCGACGTTGGCGATCACCGGAACACTCGGGTCACGGAACTCGACCTCGGAGAGGGCCTTGGCCAGCCGATCCCGGGCGGGTGCCATGAAGGGGGTGTGGAACGCGCCGCTCACGGCCAGCGGCATCGTGCGCTTGGCCCCGAGCTCCTTGGCCACGCGGGCGGCGTCGTCGATCGATGACGGATCACCGGCGATCACGACCTGGCCGGGCGCGTTGAAGTTGGCGACCCACACGTCACCGTCGACGCGGTGACAGGCGGCATCGACCTTGTCGTCGTCCAGTCCCAGGATCGCCGCCATCGTGCCGTGCCGGTTCTCAGCGGCGACCTGCATGGCCTCGCCCCGCTCGGCCACCAGCCGGATCCCATCGTCGTACGCGATGGCTCCGGCTGCACACAGCGCGGAGTACTCGCCGAGGCTGTGGCCGGCGACGAAGACCGGCTCGACCCCGAGGCGTTCGACCGCGTCGAGGACCACCATCGAGAGGACGAAGGTCGCCAACTGGGCGTTGTGGGTCTCGGTCAGGGTCTCGGCGTCGGCGTCGAGCAGCAGCGCCGCCACATCGCGGTCGGCGGCCGCCGAAGCCTCCTGGACGAGCTCCCAGGACGGATGATCGATCCAGGGGCGACCCATCTGCGGGAGTTGGCTGCCCTGGCCGGGGAAGGTGAAGACCAGCATCGACGGTTCCGACCCCGACCGGCCGGAGAACGTCACATCGGGGTCGTGCCGTATCCGAGCTGGCGATCGAGGTGATCGAGGCGCCGCTTGCGCAGCACGGCCACACCGATGACGACGAGGAGGAAGAACACCATCCGCTTCACGGTCGACACGTTACGCTCGTCGGCTCCGCCCGGGTGATGGAACGGTAGACATGGAGGATTCAAAATCCTCTGCTCGAAAGGGCGTGTGGGTTCGAATCCCACCCCGGGTACCCAGTCCGCCCGCAGCGGAAGGGCGGCCGCTCAGCCGTCCGAACCCGGCGCCTGACCGGCTCGATCGTCGACGAACGCCTGCACCGCAACGGCGTCGAGGACCCCGCACGTCTGCTTCGCCGTCCACGCCGTGAGCACGATCGGGTCGTCGAGGTCGGGGTTCGGTGCCACCACCACGGGGTCGTTCGCGATGGCATCGAACTCGGTCGGGTCGGGAAAGGCATCCGGGTCGAACTGCAGCAGGATGCCACCGTCCTCGACGATCCCGACCTGCACGGGTCGCAGCAATGGTTCGTCCTGGCGGCCCTCGATCCGGGGCGTGGGCTGATGGGGCCCCGAGGTCGGAGGATCGGACGCGTAGTCGACGTCCGCGGCGGTCGGCAGGACGTGCACCGACGAGGCGGGATCGAGCTCCTCGCGGATGATCGGGTCACAGGATGCGGTGCTCGACGACGATCCGCAGCCCGCGGCGAGGACCGCGAGAACGAGCACGAGAACGATGACACCGCGTTGCACGCGTCCAGTCTGCCCTACACTGCTGCCGTGTCCCGGTCGCTCGTCGAGCGGCGCCTCGCCGAGGTGTCGGCCCGGCTCCGCAAGCTGCGGGGGGAACTGCACGTCGCCGACGAGCAACTCCTCCACCTCGCCGAACAGGCCGACGAGGCGCGTCTCCGCGCCCTGGTCTCGGAGACGCCCGTCGCCGAGCGCGATCATCGGGAGGCCTCGCGGCACGCCGAGGCCATGCAACGCTTCCGTGCCGAGCTGCAACAGAACATCGACGAACTCGAGACGACCCAGGACGACCTCCTCGACCGTCTCTCCGCCCTGCTGGGCAGTACCTGAACCCGCACCCGAGCCCGAAAGGACCATCGTTGGCCACCCGCGTCGTCATCGCTGAAGACGAAGCCATCATCCGCCTGGATCTCAAGGAGACCCTCGAAGAAGAGGGCTACGAGGTGGTGGGGGAGACCGGGCGAGGGGACGAAGCCGTCGAACTCGTGCGCGAGCACGGCCCCGACCTCGTCATCCTCGACATCCGGATGCCGGGCCTCGACGGGTTGTCGGCGGCCCGCGAGATCGCCGGCGAGCGCCGCGCCGCGGTGCTGATCCTCACCGCCTACAGCCAGCGCGACCTCATCGAGCAGGCGCCGCGACGCAGGTGCGCTGGCCTACCTCGTCAAGCCGTTCCAGAAGACCGAGCTGCTTCCCGCGGTCGAGGTCGCCCTGGGCCGTTTCCGCGAGATGCAGGCCCTCCACGACCAGACCGCGAGCCTCGAGGAGTCACTCGAGGCCCGCAAGCTCGTCGACCGGGCAAAGGGTCTGCTGATGGACCGTCACGGGTTGAGCGAAGCCGACGCCTTCTCCTTCGTCCAGAAGTCGGCGATGTCCGAGCGGGTCACGATGCGCGAGATCGCCGAGAAGGTCATCGCTGGCGAGCGAAGCCCCGCCAGCTGACGTGGCCGACGCCGGACCGCGCAAGTACCTGCTGATCGACGGCAACTCGCTCACCTACCGAGCGTTCTTCGCGCTGCCCACCGATCTGGCGACCGCATCGGGCCAGGTGACCAACGCCGTCTACGGCTTCACGTCGATGCTGCTCAACTTGTTCCGCGACCACCGTCCCGACGGCGTGGCCGTGGCCTTCGATCGGCCCGAGCCGACGTTCCGGCACGAACGGCTCGACGACTACAAGGCCGGTCGCGAGGCCGCTCCCGACATCCTGCGCCAGCAGATGGGCCTGGTCCGCCAGGTCGTCGAGGTCCTCGGACTCCCGCTCCTCGAGCAGGCCGGGTTCGAGGCCGACGACATCATCGCCACCCTCGCCACCCAGATCCGCAACCGCGGCGAGGACGTGATCATCGTGACCGGCGACCGCGACGTCTATCAGCTCGTCGAGGACCCTCACGTGCAGGTGCTCTACAACAAGCGAGGCGTGAGCGACTACGCGCTCTATGACGAAGCGGGGATCCTCGAGCGAACCGGCGTGACGCCCGACAAGTACGTCGACTACGCCGCGTTGCGCGGCGACAAGTCCGACAATCTCCCGGGCGTGCCGGGCGTCGGCGAGAAGACCGCGGCGAAGCTGATCAACAAGTACGGCGACGCACTGGCGGTGCTCGATCACGCCGACGAACAGACGCCCAAGCTCTCGGCCGAACCTCGCCGAGCACGCGGAGAACGTCCGGATCAACACCGAGGTGATGGTGCTGGTCCGCGACATGGATCTCGACGTGGCGCTCGACGAGCTCCGCATGGACGACTTCGACGAGGAAGAGGTCAAGCGCCTCTTCGAGTTCCTCGAGTTCCAGTCGCTGTTCGACCGCGTCCCCGATGCCCTCGGCATCGACCTCACCGGGGCCGGCATGGGTGGCGGCGTGGAGGTGCTCGAAGCCGAGGTCGACGATCGCTCCGACGACGCGTCGACGTTGTTCGACGCCCTCGCCGGCGTCGACGCCGATCTCTCGGTGGCCGCCACGTGGGCCGGAGAGCCCGGACGGTCCGACCTCATCGGCCTGGCATTCGTGGTCGAGCCCCTCGGGGCCGACGTCGCCTGGGTCGAGGCGGGCTCGCTGGCCGCGGGCACCGAGGCCCATGCCGCCCTGGCGAGCCTGGTCGGACCAAGCGGGCGGCCCTTGGTCGCCCACGATGCGAAGGCCCTCGTCCGGAGCCTCGAGTCGCGGGGTGTCGTGGTCGGCCGGGTCGCACTCGACACGGCGATCGCCGGCTATCTCCTCGATCCCGCCGAGAGCCGCTACGTGCTCGGCGACCTGCTCGTCCGCTACGCCCATCTCGAGCTCCCCGGTGACGGGGCCGCCCAGGAGGGCCAACTCGACCTCGACGGCGATTCGGTCGCCCCGTCTCTGAACGCCGCACGGGACGCCCTCGCCGTCGACCGGGTCGCCGGCCCGATCCGTGAGGCACTCGACGCCCAGGGCCTCCGCGAGCTCAACGACCGGGTCGAGGTTCCCCTCGTCCGGGTGCTGGCGAGGATGGAGGCGGTCGGCGTCGGCGTCGACGTCGAGGAGCTGACCCGTCTCCGCGACCAGTTGGTGGCCGATGTCGAGCGACTCCGAGCGGAGATCTACGAGGCGGCGGGGACCGAGTTCAACGTCAACTCGACGCCCCAGCTCCGCGAGATCCTCTTCGACAAGCTCGGTCTCACCCCGCAGAAGAAGACAAAGACCGGCTACTCGACCGATGCGGCGACCCTCGAGAAGCTCCGAGACGAGCACCCGGTGGTCGCCCACCTCCTCGAGTACCGGGAGGCCGAGAAGCTCCGCTCGACCTACGGGGAAGGGCTCCTGCACGAGGTCCAGCCCGACGGGCGGATCCATGCGACGTTCAACCAGACCGTCGCCAGGACCGGTCGCCTCAGCTCCGACGCCCCGAACCTGCACAACATCCCCGTGCGCAGCGAGGCCGGACGCCGCTTCCGTCGAGCGTTCGTCCCGTCGGAGGGCTTCGAGTTCCTGGTCGCCGACTACAACCAGATCGAACTCCGGTGCATCGCCCACCTGGCCGAGGACCCCGGGTTGATCGAAGCGTTCGAGACCGGCCAGGACATCCACAATGCGACGGCCAGTCGCATCTTCTCGGTCGATCCCGACGAGGTCGACCCGGGCCAGCGGTCGAAGGCCAAGATGGTCTCCTACGGGCTCGCCTACGGCATGGAGGCCTACGGTCTCGGCCAGCGTCTGAACATCCCGACCGGCGAGGCCGCCGAGATCCTCGACGCCTACTTCGTGGCGTTCCCGGCCGTGAAGTCCTACATGGACGCCACCGTCGCCGAGGCCCGCGAGCGCGGCTACACCGAGACGCTGTTCGGCCGACGGCGGCAGATCCCCGAGTTGAGCAGTCGGAACCCGAGGATCCGGCAGGCCGGCGAGCGCCAGGCGATGAACGCCGGCATCCAGGGCCTGGCCGCCGACATCTTCAAGGTCGCCCTGGTCGACATCGACGACCGGCTCTCCTCCCAGGAACAGGCCTCGCGCCTCATCCTCCAGGTGCACGACGAGGTGATCCTGGAGGTTCCTCCCGCCGAGCACGACCGTGCGGCCGAGATGGTCACCGATGCCATGGCCTCGGCGTTCGACCTCCGCGTGCCCCTCGAGGTGAATCTCTCGTTCGGCCCGACCTGGGCCGACGCCAAGGGCTGAACGCCCTAGAGTGCAGCGTCGTGAGCAAGCGGACCCATCGGGGCATCATCTTCTGGGCCGCCGTCGTGGTGGTCGCCTATGCGCTGATGTCCGCGGGCCTCGCCATCGCCACGGCCAGCGACTGCCCCGACGGGGTGTCCCAGACGTGGCAGCTGATCCCGCCCGAGTGGGAGTGCGGTCTCTGACCGAGCACTGGTTCGAGCCGCTCGCCGACCATCTCGGACCTGCCTACCTCAGGTACTCCTTCACGAAGGGCACTCGCCGCGAAGTCGACTTCCTGGTCGACGTCCTCGACCTCGCGCCGGGGGCTCGGGTGCTGGACGTCGGATGCGGACCGGGGCGCCACGCCCTCGACCTCGCGGACCGGGGCTTCGTGGTCCACGGCGTCGACATCTCGGAGCGGTTCGTCGATCTCGCCCGCAGCGCAGCGCCGCCGCAGGCCACCTTCGAGCGACTCGACGCCACCACCATGACCTTCGACGGCGAGTTCGATGCCGCCATCTCGCTGTGCCAGGGCGCATTCGGGCTCTGCAGCGGTCCCGGTTCGCCGCTCGACGCCGACGGCGCCGTGCTCGCCGGCATGGCCCGAGCGCTCCGACCGGGCGGCCGACTGGCCGTGTCGGCCTTCTCGTCGTACTTCCAGGTGCGATTCCTCGAGGAGACCGACGCCTTCGATGCCGCCGCCGGGGTGAACCACGAACGAACCGAGGTGCGCGACGCCGAAGGGGTCGTCGCCCCGGCCGAATTGTGGACGACCTGCTTCACGCCACGTGAGCTGCGCCTCCTGGCCGACGCCGCCGGTCTCGAGGTGCTCGACATCTGGTCGGTGACCCCGGGGGACTATGCCCGCCGGCCACCCGACCTCGACCACCCGGAATTCCTGCTCCTCGCCCGTCGCGGCTAGCGTTGCACGCTGGCGTGCCGTCGGTGCGCCCCGGTCGGCCCATGCCGCCGGATCGACGATTCCACCGAAGGCCCCGACTCCTTGTCCGACCAGACCCCGACCCTCACCGACCCGCCCACCGAGATCGAGCCGAACCCCGAGGCCGTCGAGCCCGTCGACGAAGCGCCCGACGGCTCCGGTATGGGAACCTTCGACGCCGAGGGTGTCTACACCCCCCGGCCGGTGATCGAGGACGATCTCGATGGGCACTTCGCCGACGCGATCGACGGCACGATGGTCTCGGTCGAGGACGGTCAGCTGGTCGAGGGCACGGTCGTCAAGGTCGATCGCGACGAGGTGCTGCTCGACATCGGCTACAAGTCCGAGGGAGTCATCCCGAGTCGTGAGCTGAGCATTCGCAACGACATCGATCCCAGCGAGATCGTCAACCTGGGCGACGCCATCGAAGCCCTCGTGCTCCAGAAGGAGGACAAGGAAGGCCGACTGCTGCTCTCCAAGAAGCGGGCGCAGTACGAGCGGGCGTGGGGCGACATCGAACGGATCAAGGAGAACGAGGGCGTCGTGTCCGGTCCCGTGATCGAGGTGGTCAAGGGCGGTCTCATCGTGGACATCGGTCTCCGCGGGTTCCTCCCGGCCTCGCTCGTCGAGCTCCGCCGGGTTCGTGACCTGGCGCCGTACGTCGGTCGCAACCTCGAGGCCAAGATCATCGAGCTCGACAAGAACCGCAACAACGTTGTGCTGTCGCGACGTGCCTGGCTCGAGGAGACCCAGAAGGAACAGCGAGAGGACTTCCTCACCAACCTGAAGCCGGGCGAGGTCCGCAAGGGCGTCGTCAGCTCGGTCGTGAACTTCGGCGCGTTCGTCGACCTCGGTGGCATGGACGGCCTCGTCCACGTGTCCGAGCTCTCGTGGAAGCACGTCGACCACCCCGGCTCGGTCGTCCAGGTGGGCGACGAGATCGAGGTCCAGGTGCTCGAGGTCGATCACGACCGCGAGCGCATCAGCCTCTCGCTCAAGGCCACGCAGCAGGATCCGTGGCAGGAGTTCGCCTCGACCCACAAGGTCGGCGAGCTGGTCTACGGACGGGTCACCAAGCTGGTGCCGTTCGGTGCATTCGTCCAGGTGGGCGAGGGCATCGAGGGTCTCGTGCACATCTCGGAGATGTCGGCGCACCACGTCGACCTTCCCGAGCAGGTCGTGACGCCCGGCGAAGAGCTGTGGGTGAAGATCATCGACCTCGACCTCAACCGCCGTCGGATCAGCCTCTCGATCAAGCAGGCCGCCGAGGGTGGCGTCGTCGCTCCCGAGTACCAGGAGCACTTCGGCGAGCATGCCTACGACGATGAGGGCAACTACATCGGCTCGGGCGGCACGTCCGAGGCCGAGGAAGCCTGGTCGGAGTACTTCGCCGAGGCCGGCGAGGGCGAGGCTGCGACCACCGAGGCCACGACCACCGAGGCCGCGACCACCGAGGCTGCACCGGCCGAACCAACCGCTTCCGCCGAAGGCGTCGAAGCTCCCGTTGAACAACTCGCGGACGAAGTTGTCAAGGAATCCTCCGAAGAGGACGACAACCCTCTCTGAGTCATGGGCCGTCAGGCCCATTCCGGCTCGAAAGCCTAGAGAACGCAAGTGCCCTGCTGTAGCTTGCGCCCGAGTTGCCCCGAGCCGTGAGTGAGCGGCCCTGGGCCCATAGACGAGAAGAGGTTGGAGTGAGCTCTCGACGAACAGTGATACTCATCGCTGCGATCGTGGTCGGTGCCCTTGCGGCACTTGCGCTGCTGAACTACGTGCGAGGTATCGAGGATCGGGCGAACGACAACGCCGAGCGGGTGAAGGTGTTCAAGATCGCGGACGAGATCCCCAAGGGGACCTTCGGTCAGGACGCCTTCAACGCCGGGCTGATCGTCGAGGACGAGATCCCCCGTGAGTTCTTCCCGGCCACGGCGATCACCAACCCGGCCGACATCGCCGACCAGGTCGCCATCAGCAACCTGGCCGCCAACCAGGTGGTCGTGGGCGACCAGTTCGTCCCGCAGGCCGAGGCGCTGGTGTCCTTCTCCGACCTGCTGTCGGTGGCTGATCCCGAGAACCCGGCCACCCAGGAAGTGGCGCTGACCATCTCGGTCGACCAGGTCAAGGGTGTTGCCGGCCTGCTCGTTCCGGGCGACTTCGTGAACATCCTCGTCGGAGTCGATGCCCCCGAGGTCACGTCCGCCGACGCCGAAGCGGTTCCCGAAGGCACCGATCCGAGCGCCGTGGGCACCTACACCAACCCTCACCGCTACCTGTACCAGAAGGTGCAGATCCTGGCCATCGGTCAGCAGCGGGTCCTCGAAGCCGGCGAGACCGTCGCCACCGATGCGACAGGCAACCAGGTCACGACGGCATCCGGACTGGTCACCTTCGCCGTGCCACCGGACGCAGCGCAGCGCATCGCCTCGGTGTCGGGCGGATCGATCTACCTGACGCTGGTGAACAAGGACTACCAGCCGTTCCCGATCGAGCAGATCGACGTCCTCGAGACGCTGCCCGGGGAAACTGCCGGTGAACTGACGCCCTACGGTCCCGACGGCAAGACGGGCGGCTGATGGACACGCTCCCGCTGCTGGTCTTCGACCCCGACCAGGCCATCCGGAGTCGCCTCGCCATGCAACTGGGTGAGGCCGCGATTCCGGTCGCCTCCGTCGACGAGCTGGCCCCGAACTTCACCGGCGCACCCGTCGTGCTGGTCCTCGGTCCGTCGTGCTCACGCTCGGACGATCTGGGCGGCGCCGCGGCGCTGATCAACGGCCGCCCCGAGGTCGGAGCCATCCTCGTGGCCGCCGAACTGTCCACCGACCTGCTGCCAGGGCGCGCTCCGAAGCGGTGTCCGCGACGTGCTGGCCGCTCCGGTCGACACGAACCAGCTTGGCGAGGCGGTCGCACGCGTGCGTCGAGACCATCGGCGGCACCCTTCCGGCGCCGATACCGGTGACCGACATCCCCGGCGGTGGGGCGAAGATCGTCACCGTCTTCTCGACCAAGGGTGGCGCCGGCAAGTCGATGCTGGCCGCCAACCTGGCCGTCGTGCTCTCCAAGGAGGCCAAGGCCCGAGGCGACGAGCGGCCGGTGGTCCTCGTCGACGCCGACCTCCAGTTCGGTGACATCGCGGTGATGCTGCAAGCTCACCCCGCAGCACACGATCGTCGATGCGGTGAGTTCGATCGACCGCCTCGATGCGCCGCTGCTCGACAGCCTGCTGGTGAAGCACGAGCCGTCGGGGCTCTTGGTCCTGCCCGCCCCGCTCGAACCCGCCTTCGCCGACCAGATCGGTGCGGCCGAGATGAGCCGCATCGTCGATCTGCTCCGGCAGATCTGCTCACACGTCGTGATCGACACGCCGGCCTACTTCAACGAGGTCGTCCTCGGCGCTGATCGACGAGAGCGACGACGTCCTGCTCATCGCCGGCATGGACATCCCGAACATCAAGAACGTGAAGATCGGCCTGCAGACGCTCCGTCTGCTCAACACGCCGATGAGCAAGCTGCATCTGGTGCTGAACCGGGCCAACTCCAAGGTGAAGCTCGACGTCAGCGAGGTCGAGCGGACACTCCAGGTCAAGGCCGACGCCCTGATCCCGTGCGACGTCGTCGTGCCGCAGTCGGTCAACAAGGGAACGCCGGTGGTGCTCGACGCACCCAAGTCAGGGGTGGCTCGATCGATCGAAGCCCTCGCCAAGATGTTCGTAGACGAACCGCAGTCATGACGAGACGATCCACTCCGAAGGTGAGTGCCGATGAGCCTCTACAAGCGCTTGCACGACGTCCAGACCGACCCGTCGGGTGCGGCGGTCAGCCGCCGCGACCCGGTGCTCGACGAGCTCCGGCAGAAGATCCACCACCACCTGATCGACGAGCTGGGCCCGATCCTCTACGACAAGCGGCTGTCCGAGGACGACCTGCGTCGCCGGGTCCACGAGCAGCTCCACGCCGCGCTGGCGCAGGAGCGGGCCCCGCTCTCGGCCGCCGACAAGGCGCAGCTCATCCAGGACGTCTCCGACGACATCCTCGGCTACGGGCCGATCGACCGCCTCCTGAAGGACGAGGAGGTCACCGAGGTCATGGTCAACGGTCCCGAGCCAGGTCTACGTCGAGCGCAACGGCAAGCTCGAGACGACCGACGTCGAGCTTCGTCGACGAGACCCACCTGCGGCGCATCATCGACAAGATCGTCAGCCAGGTCGGTCGGCGCATCGACGAGTCGACGCCGATGGTCGACGCCCGGCTGCCCGACGGCTCCCGCGTCAACGCGGTCATCCACCCGCTGGCCATCGGCGGGCCGTTCCTCACCATCCGGAAGTTCTCGACCGACCCGTACCAGATCGACGACCTGATCCGGTTCGGCACCTTCAACGCCCACGCCGCCCGCTTCCTCCAGGCCTGCGTGGTCGGTCGGCTCAACTGCATCGTCTCCGGCGGTACCGGCACCGGCAAGACGACGACCCTCAACGTGCTGTCCTCGTTCATCCCGTCCGACGAGCGCATCGTCACCATCGAGGACGCCAAGGAGCTCCAGCTCCATCAGGACCACGTGCTGCCGCTGGAGGCGCGGCCGCCGAACATCGAGGGCAAGGGCGAGGTCACGATCCGCGACCTGGTGAAGAACTCGCTTGCGCATGCGCCCCGACCGCATCGTGGTCGGCGAGTGCCGCTCGGGCGAGGCGCTCGACATGCTCCAGGCCATGAACACCGGCCACGACGGCTCGATCACCACGATCCACTCCAACAGCCCGCGCGACACGCTCTCCCGCATCGAGACGATGACGCTGATGGCCGGTTTCGACCTGCCGATCCGGGCCATCCGTGAGCAGATGGCCTCGGCGCTCGACCTGCATCGTGCACCTGACCCGCCTCCGGACGGCACCCGTCGCATCACCCACATCACCGAGGTGCAGGGCATGGAGGGCGACGTCATCACCCTCCAGGACATCTTCCTGTTCGACTTCGGCATGGGGGTCGACGAGCACGGCCGATTCCGCGGGCACCTCAAGGCCACCGGCGTCCGACCGAAGTTCGCCGAGAAGCTCGCGACCTCGGCATCCGCCTCGGACCCGAGGTCTTCCAGCCCGAGGCATTCGCCCGCAAGGCGGTCGGGGGCAAGGGATGAAGACGTCGCGGGTCGCCGTCCTGGTCGCGCTGGTTGCGGCTGTCGCGCGCTCCTCGAGCGCGCCGTTCGCCGGGGCCCAGGAGGACGAGCGACTCTCGGTGCGGTCCGTCGACGGGACCGACCCGGCCGACGTCGTGGTCGAGTTCGTGTTCGCCGGCGATCGCGCCGACCTGGCCGATCTGACCATCCGCGAGAACGGCGAGGTCGTCGAGAACACCCCTCCCGAGCTCATCCAGGAATCCCAGCAACTCGTCGGTACGGTCCTCGTGATCGACACCTCGTTGTCGATGGAGGACGACGGCAAGCTCGTCGCCGCCAAGAACGCCGCGACCGAATACGTGGCGGCCAAGGGGCCGAACGACCGGATCGCCATCGTGAGCTTCGACAGCGTGGCGACGGTCGACCAGGAGTTCACCGATGACCAGGCCGCCTTGACGGCCGCCATCGAGGGTCTCGAACTGGCGAGCGAGACGGCGCTCTACGACTCGGTCGAGACGGCCGTGACCCTGTTCGACGGCACCGAACTCCAGCCGAACATCGTCCTGCTGAGTGACGGCGAGGACACCTCGAGCGAGATCTCCGCCGGCGCCGCACGCACGTTCGTGGCCGATTCCGAGGCCCTCCTGTACGCCGTCGCACTCGGCGAGGGCGCTGCCAACATCGAAGGCTTCGGCGACCTGGCCACCGCATCGGGCGGGCGCCTGCTGCGGGCCGAGAACGCCGAGGATCTCGGTGCCGTCTACGACGACATCCAGCGATCGCTCCAGAGCCAGTACCGCACCACCTTCGCCAGCCAGGCCACCGAGGACGGCCTCGCGCAGCTGACGATCAGCGCCGCCGGCCAGCGGGCCACGGTCGACTTCTCGCCGGGCTCGCGCACCACCGGCTCGCAACTGGAGGTCACTGACTCGGGCACACCCGCCGGACCGGCCTTCCTCCGAGGCACCGCCGGCCTCTATCTCATCGGCCTGCTGGTGCTGGCCGCCGTCGGTGGACTCGTCTACGCGGTGGTCACAGCGTTCGTGAGCGAACGCAACACCCTCGACTCGGTGCTGCAGCCGTACGCCGATGGGTTCGTCGCTGCGGAGGCCGAGGAGGACGACTCGCTGGCCCAGACCCCGCTGCTCCGCCGGGCGGTCGAGATGACCGGCGACTTCGCGGAACGCCGCGGCGTGCTCGAACGGGTCGAGGCATCGCTCGAGCGGGCCAACCTCCCGCTGCGCGCCGCCGAGGCGCTGTTCTTCTTCGGTGCGGTCGTCGTGGTCGTCACCCTCCTGGCGCTGGTCATCACCCAGAACCTCCTCGTGACCGCGGTGATCGGGGTGCTCGCTGCGCTCGCCGGTCCGGGGATCCTGAACTTCCTCGCCTCGCGGCGCCGCAAGCAGTTCCATGCGCAGCTGCCCGACATGCTGCAGCTGCTCTCGGGCACGCTCCGAGCCGGTTACTCGCTCATGCAGGGCGTCGAGGCCGTGAGCCAGGAGATCTCCGAGCCGATGGCACGGGAGATCCAGCGGGTCGTCACCGAGGCCCGCCTCGGTCGAGAGCTCGAGGAATCACTCGACGCCGTGGCCGAACGCATGGACAGCGACGACTTCGCCTGGGCGGTCATGGCGATTCGCATCCAGCGCGAGGTGGGCGGCAACCTGGCCGAACTGCTCCTGACCGTGGCCCAGACGATGACCGCTCGCGAGCGGCTGCGCCGAGACGTCGAGCGCACTCACCGCCGAGGGCAAGATCAGCGCCATCGTGCTGGGCATCCTGCCGGTCGGCCTGGGCTTCGCCATGTACGCCATCAACCGCGAATACATCGAGACGCTGTGGCAGGACGGTGCGGGCCAGCTCGCATTGGCCGGCGCCATTCTGCTCATGGTCGTGGGTTTCTACTGGATGAAGAAGACGATCGAGATCGACATCTGACATGCAACTGACCCTCGCCGTCATCGGAATCGCCGTCTGCGTCGGCCTGCTCCTCTGGAGCGCGCTGTCCCAGGCCGACGAGAAAGCCGTCATCCGTTCGTCGCTCCGCCAGCTCGACGGCTACGAAGTCGAGAACGTGCGCGATTCGGAGTTGCTGGCTCCGGTCGCCGAGCGGGCCATCGCCCCGACCGTCGTCGAGATCACCGAACTGGGCAAACGGTTCACACCGGACGGCTACGGCGAGGGGGTTCGACGCAAGCTGACCTCGCTCGGCCGCGGCGACCAGGAGACCTACGACCGGTTCCTGGTGGTGCGGGTCATCACCGTCGTCGCTGATCCCGCTCTGGATCATCTTCGCCGTGGTGTTCGTCCCCTTCTCCGGGCTGCTCTTCTGGGTCACCATCGGCTTGGGCATCTTCGTGCTCGTGGCCGGCCCCGACGCCATCCTGAATCGCCGGGTCGAGGAGCGTCAGCATCAGATCCGCATCAAGCTGCCCGACGTGCTCGACCTGCTCGTCATCAGCGTCGAAGCCGGGCTCGGCTTCGAACAGGCGCTCGACCGCACCGTGTCGGCGGTCCCCGGGCCGTTGTCCGACGAATTCGGCCGGATGCTCGGCGAAGTGCGGGCCGGCTCCAACCGCGCCGATGCGATGCGAGCACTCGACGAGCGGATCGACATCGTCGAAGTCCGTTCCTTCGTGCTCGCCATCCTCCAGGCCGACACCTTCGGCGTCTCGATCGGCCGGGTCCTGCGCTCCCAGGCTGACGAGATGCGGGTCAAACGTCGCCAGATCGCCCAGGAGCAGGCCCAGAAGGCACCGGTCAAGATGCTGATCCCCATGGTGTTCTGCATCTTCCCCGCCCTGTTCGTCATCGTGTTGGGCCCCGCCGTCATCAACATCTACGAGAACTTCACCTGAAGCGGATCAACCTCTCTGCGGCAATCGGGGCGGGATTCGCGCTGTGGGGATTCCAGCTCGGCGCCGCTCCGTTCTCGGACAACAGCTTCTTCACGCATCTGGCCACGGGGCGCCTGATCCTCGACCGCGGCGGGATCCCGCGCACCGACCCGTACTCGACGACGGCGGCAGGCGCCGACTGGGTCGTGCAGAGCTGGTTGTTCAGCCTCATCGTCGCCGGGCTCGAAGAACTCGCCGGCCCGGTGGGGATTCAGCTCTTCATCGGCCTGCTGGCCGGCCTGCTGGGCGCCCTCGCCTGGCGGCTCACCGCGGATGCCGAGTCGATCATCCCGCGCATCGCCCTCACCGCTGCGGTGGTCGGGGTCGGGGCGGTGTCCTGGAGCGAACGACCAGCCCTGCTCGGTCTGGTGTTCCTCGTGCTCCTGCGGCTGCGGCTCGGGCGTCGATCCGGGCCGATCTGGTGGATCGTGCCGATGATGTGGGCGTGGGTGAACATCCATGGCTCGTTCCCGCTGGGTGTGGTCCTGGTGGCGGTCTGGCTCATCGGCAACCGAGCGGACCGAACCCCCCATCCCCAAGAGCGGGCCCTGATCGGCGCGACGCTGGGCGGCGTCCTCCTCGGCGCGGTGAACCCGCTCGGGCCGCGCCTGTTGCTGTTCCCGGTCGAACTGCTCGGCCGATCAGACGTCTTGCGCAACATCATCGAATGGCAGGCGCCCTCGTTCGACGAGATCCCCCAGCAACTGTTCCTCCTGCTGCTGGCCGCGGCGATCGTCGGCGTCTCGCGTGCCTCGACGTGGACCGATGCGCTCGTGGTGGCGGTGTTCGTGGTGGCGGCCCTGCTGGGCGCCCGGAACCTGCCCGTGGCCGCGCTGCTCATCGCGCCGGTCGCGAGCCGCGGGCTGCGAGGCCTCGGGACCATCCGGGGCGACCGCCGATTGCCGCTTCCGGCGGTGGTGGCCGCTGCGCTCCTCCTGCTGTTCGGTGCGGCGCTGAGCAGCCGTGCCTCGGGCCCGCAGTTCAATCTGCGGACCTACCCGGTTCGGGCGACGGCCTACATCGATGCGGTCGATCTCGAGCGGCCGGTGACCGCCGACATCGTGGGGAACTTCCGCGAGTTGATCTATGGCGAGGATGCGCTCGCGTACTTCGACGATCGTGTCGACATGTACCCGGCCGAACACGTGAACGACTCGGTCACCCTGCTTCGCGGGACGCCGGGTCTCGTCGAGATCCTGGCCGACGAACACGTGGTGTTGTGGGACTCCGAAGGCCCGCTGGCCACGACGCTGCGGACCTCACCTGACTGGCGGGTTCGCTACAGCGACGAGCTCTGGGTCGTCTTCGAGCGCCGCTGAACCCTGTCGGGTTGCGGCCGGCGGGTGGTCGAGGGCTCTGATGGTGAGCCGCCCGACCACGCTCCGCCGTCTTCAGTTCACTGCAGAATCGATGAGGCTCGCCGAGCGGTCGATGCCGTCACCGTTCTGGCCGCCGAGGGCGGCGAGCGCGCCGAGACACACAACGGAGATCAGGGCGATCATGAGTGCATACTCGACGAGGCTGGTGCCGAGATCGTCGAACTTCTTGCGTGCCTTGGACTTGGTTTGCTCTCGCACAATGGTCCCTCCTTGAAAACGAAACGGCGGGCCACCCCGATGAGGTGGCCCGCCATCGACTACGTGTTGAACTGGATCAGTTGATCGCGGAGCCGGTGGTGCTGAGGCTGTCCTCGGCGTTGTCACCCAGGAGGGTGACAGCGGCGATGCAGATCACAGCGATCAGGGCCACGAGGAGGGCGTACTCAACGAGGCTGGCGCCACGCTCGTCGGTGTTGAACCGAGCCTGGATCCAGGCGCTGAGGAATTCGAGGTTGGTCTTCATATCGGGTGGACTCCCTTGGGGTTGTGCCCCCGGGGTTCCGGGGAGCTTGCTTTTGTCAAAGACAAGTATCGAGCCAATCCGCAGGTGCCTACATAGGTCGTCGGGCCCAAATCGGCGGCCGTTCGGACCACGGATGGGTCAATCGAGCCTGACGATGCCCATTCTGACGGCCTGCAGCACCGCTTGGGTGCGGTCGCGGGCCTCGAGCTTCTGGTAGATCGACGCCAGGTGGTTCTTGACCGTCTTCTGGCTGATGTACAGGTCGGCGGCGACCTCGGGCGTGCTCCGGCCGTCGGCGATCAGCTGGAGCACCTCGGTCTCCCGCTTGGTGATCACCGATTCCTCGTCGTCGGGCTCGACCTCCAGCCGGCGCACCTCTTCGAGCATGGTGGCCGCCAGCTGCGGGCTCAGGGCGGTGTTGCCGTCGGCAGCCATACGGACCGCAGCGGCCACCTCGTCGACCGAGCTGTCCTTGGTGAGGTACCCCGATGCCCCGGCACGGATGGCCGAGGCCAGGACCTCCTTGTCGGCGTGCATCGTCAGCATGACGACGCGAGTGTGAGGTCGGGCGTCGGTGATGACCCGGGTGGCTTCGACACCGTCGACGTTCGGCATGGTCACGTCCATGAGCACCACGTCGGGTCGGAGGCGCTCGGCCGCCTCGATGGCCTCCTCGCCGTCGGATGCCTCGCCCACGACGTCGAACCCCTCGTCGGCCATCGACCGCTTGCAGGGACTCGCGCACCATCTGGTGGTCATCGACCAGCAACAATCGGATCGTCAAGGGTGAGCAACCTACTGCGTTCGATCGAGCGCGCACCGCACCCGGGTGCCCCGCCCCGGCTCGGAGTCCACTTCGAACGTGGCGCCGATGGCGGAGGCTCGCTCGCGCATGCCGATGAGGCCGTAGCTGTCGAGTCGGCCGGCCCGGCCGACGGGGAAGCCCCGACCGTCGTCGCCCACCTCGAGCACCGCATCGAGCTCGTCGCAACGCCATGTGACCGTCAGCCGTTGGGCTCGTGCGTGCCGCTCGACGTTGGTGATCGCCTCTTGGGCGATCCTCCAGAGTTCGCGTTCCTGCGGGATCGGCAGGCGAACCTCCTCGTCGACCCGGAACACGGTCTCGAGCTGACTCCGGTCGCGGACGCGGTCGAGGAACTCGCTCAACGTCGCTCGGAGATCCTTGGCCTCGGAGACGTCGGTTCTGAGGTCGTAGAGCGTGTCGCGGACCTCTCGAATGACCCCGCGGACGTCTTCGCGGAGCTCGCCGAGCGCCGGCACGACGTCTTCGCCCTTGTCGCCTTTGCGCACGATGCGGTCGAGCTCGAAGGCGAGGTAGGCCAACGACTGCCCGATCCGGTCGTGGAGGTCGCGGGCGATCCGGGTGCGTTCCTCGTCGGCCCCCACCGTGCGCAGTCGAGCGAAGGTGCCGGCGTTGTCGATGGCGAGCGCGGCGGGTTCGTGGAATCCCTGGAGCAGTTCGAGGTCGCGGCTCACGAAGTGGTCGGGCGTCCCGTGCTCGACTCCGATGAGCCCGATGAGCTTGCCGCGGGAGAGCAGGGGTGCGTAGATCCCCGAGGCGCTTCGAGGCGCCATGCCCAGGGCCCCGCTCTCGGCGAGGTTGGCGGCGGAGACGACCCGGCGGATCCGAGCGGTCTGGCGCAGCGGCGTCGCCAACTCGTCGAGCACGAGACCCCCGCTGGCCCGCATGCCGTCGGCCTTGACGACCTTCCAGCTGTCATCGGTCTCGTCGCGGAGCAGGATGGCTGCCGCGTCGTACTCGAACAACTCGTCGAGGCGGTTCAGGATCGAGTCGAGCGCCTCGTCGAGATCGAGGGAGGCCGGAAGGTCCTCGCGCGACCTTGTGGAGCGAGTACAGCAGCTCGTTGGCGTCGCTCAGCCGGCCGACCCGGTCGAGGGCGAGGGAGTGCTGGAGGTTGGCCTCGCCGCTGAGCCGCCGGGTGTATCCGGCAACCAGTGCCACGAGCAGGATCTCGACGGCCCACTGGGCGGCCAGGCGCAGGTCGTCGCTCGTGAAGTCGCTGCGCAGCGCGTCGGGGATCCCGACCGCGAGATGGTGGCGATCGCGATCTCGAACGCGAACGCGAACCCTCGTGCGAACCCTGCGACCGCAACCGCGGTGAGGAGCGAGAAGACGAGCGGGGACTCCCAGTAGCCGGTGGACGCCACGGCGGCGGTCATCAGGCCTGCTTCGAAGAGCACGCGGAGGAAGCTGATGGTGTTGTCCTCGAACCGCAGCGGCCGCAGCGTTCGGAAGACGGTGTAGGCGACGATGACGCCGGCCCAGGCGGCCGTCTCGTAGTTCCCGTCCAGCAACGGGCCGAGGGCCAGGATGGCCGAGATCGCCGTGGTGCCGAGCCGGATGATGAGGATCGGCGGCCGGAACGGCGCCGTGGTGTCGGGGCCGACCCCGGTCGAGGCCGAGGTGCCCGGCCCGCGGCGGCCCGAGCCGCCGGTCACGCGCATGCTGCGCAGCGACAACGCGTCGCGGCCGGTCGGTCGCTTGGGGGTCATGGTGGCCATGGGTTGGGCGGACTCGGCGATGGCCGGAGCGACCACCGACGGTGCCGGGGGTTCAGCCGATCGATCGTCTCGACCGGGCGCGCGCGATGACGGAGTTGGATGGCCTCAGCGTACGGGACGGCCCCGCATCCGACGTGGAGGGTGGGGTCCGGCCGGGTCGGCTGCGTGGGTCGTAGCAGTCTCGACCGTGCTGCTCGTGGGCCTCACCGGCGGAATCGGTGCCGGCAAGTCGACCGTGTCGTCGTATCTCGAGTCCCTCGGGGCGCAGATCATCGACGCCGATCGGATCGTCCGCGGGCTGCAGCAGCCGGGTGAACCGGTGTTCGAGGCGATGGTCGACCACTTCGGTCCGGGCATCCTCGCCGATGACGGGACCCTCGATCGGGCCGAGGTGGCAGCCCGGGTGTTCGGCGACGATGCAGAACTCGCTGCCCTCAACGCCATCGTGCACCCGGCCGTGGGTGAGGAGATGGCCCGGCAGCTCGGCGAGGCTGCGACCTCCGACGACGTGGTCGTCCTCGACATCCCGTTGCTGGTCGAGTCGGGCGCGACGACCTGGTCGCGCTGCTGGTCGTCGACGTCGATCCGGAGGTCGCCCTCCGCCGACTCGTCGAGCTCCGCGGGATGGACGAGTCCGACGCCCGGGCACGGATGGCCCGACAGGCGAGTCGGGAGGACCGCGTGGCCCGGGCGGATCGAGTCCTCGACAACTCGGGGAGCGTCAAGGATCTGCAGGTTCAGGTCGATGAGGTGTGGGCATGGCTGCAGACACTTCGATCGCCCTGACCCCCTGGGTCTCCCCGACGCCGGCCGTGGCCGCGGACCGAGCCACCAACGAGACCCTCATCTTCTCGGTCGGCTTCGCGTTGGCGGCGGTCTTCCACGTGCTGGGCAATCCCCGGCTGGCGCCGTCCTGGTCACTCACCGTGCTCGGCATAGCGGCCGGGTGGGTGCTGCTCGCTCCCCGTTCGAGCCCGGCGCGATCCGCGCTCGCGGCGTCGGTTCTGGCCACGGCCTGGCTCGAGGCACCGGTGCTCGGCAACCACTGGCTGCTCGCCTCGCTGATCTCGTTGGCGTGGCTGATCAGCGCCGGAACCGGAGCCGTGCGGCGGCTCGACGACGCGGTGGTCTGGGAGCGCTTCGCCCGGACGGCCCGGGTCACGCTCCTGGTGGCCTACAGCTTCGCGGCGTTCGCGAAGCTGAACGCCGACTTCTTCGATCCGATCGTCTCGTGCGCCGGCTTCTACCTCCGCGAGTCAGCGGGTTCGATCGGCCTCGACGCCCTTGCCGAGAGCCCGACGGGCTGGATCGATCAGGTGGCGATGTACGGGACCGCCGGCATCGAGCTGATCATCCCGGTCCTGCTCGTGGTGCGCCGAACCCGACCGTTCGGGGTGGTGCTGGCCCTCGGCTTCCACTTCGTCCTCGCCATCGACCGGACCCACCAGTTCTTCGACTTCTCCTCGCTGCTGACCGTGCTGTTCCTCCTGTTCGCCAGCACTCAGGTCCAGCAATCGGTGCTCGACACCGCCTCCGGGCTCCGGCGCCGACTGGCGAACGTCTGGGCGCCGCTTCCCCAGTTGCTCCACCGGACCCTGGTGATCCTCATCGCGGGCGGGCTCGCCCTCACGCTCGGTCCGCGTCGGTGGCCCCTCAGCGAGTCCTACCGCGATGTCGGGCTCGTCGCGTTCTGGATCGGGGGCGCGGCGGTCGTCGTCGTCGTGGCCCGGGCGACGTGGCGGACCCGCACGGCGCAGGGTGAGCCTGCGTCGATCCGTCCGGTCGCCGGCCTGCTGCTCCTGGTCCCGATCCTCGCGTTCGCGAACGGCCTGACTCCCTACACCGAGGTGAAGACGGGCTACGGCTGGAACATGTACAGCAACCTGCGGACGGTCGACGGCGAGTCCAACCACTTCATCATCCGCTCGACCGTCCCGCTCCGCGATCAGCAGCAGTCGCTGGTGCGGATCGTCGACAGCTCCGACCCGCGCCTGGGGTTCTACGGGCAGTTCGACTACCTGCTCACCTACGAGCGCTTCCGCGACCATCTGGCGCGGTACCCCGACACCTCGGTCACCTACGAGCGCGACGGCGAGCTGATCGAGGTCGAACGGGCCGGTGACGTACCCGGACTGGCGCGGGCGCTGCCGGAGATCGAACGCCGGCTGCTGCTGTTCCGCGCCGTCGACGATCGCGACCGCGAGCGTTGCCTGCAAGGGTTCGGTCCGGTCCGGTGAGCCGGGCCGGTCACACCCCGCCAGTACCCTGCTCCCGGTGCCACCGTTCAGGGTCGTCAGCGATTTCGAGCCCGCAGGCGATCAGCCGCGGGCCATCGAGAGCCTGACCGAAGGCATCAACGCGGGAGAGCGGTTCCAGACGCTGCTGGGCATCACCGGCTCGGGCAAGAGCGCCACCATCGCCTGGACCATCGAGCAGGTCCAGAAGCCCACGCTCGTGCTGGCCCCGAACAAGTCGCTCGCAGCCCAGCTGGCGAACGAGTTCCGGGAGTTCTTCCCCGACAACCGCGTCGAGTACTTCGTCAGTTACTACGACTACTACCAGCCCGAGGCCTACGTCCCGTCGAGCGACACCTACATCGAGAAGGACAGTTCGGTCAACGACGAGATCGACCGGCTCCGGCACTCGGCGACGGCTGCGCTGTTGACCCGGCGAGACACGATCGTGGTCGCGTCGGTGTCGTGCATCTACGGCCTCGGCTCACCCGAGGAGTACCGCGACAACCTGCTGATCCTGAAGGTGGGCGAGGAGCACGACCAGCGCGACATCCTGCGCAAGCTGATCGACATGCGGTACGACCGCAACGACATGAGCCTCACGCGGGGCACGTTCCGGGTTCGGGGCGACAGCATCGAGTTGCAGCCCGCCTACGACGAGACCGCGCTGCGCATCGAGCTGTTCGGCGACGAGATCGAGTCGATCACGGTGGTCGATCCTCTCACCGGCGAACGGGTCGACACCCTCACCGAGATGGTCGTCTATCCCGCCACCCACTACGTCGCCGGGGGTGAGCGCCTCCGCGAGGCCATCGAGCGCATCGAGGCCGAGCTCCAGCAGAGGCTGGCCCAGTTCGAGAAGGAGGGCAAGCTGCTCGAGGCGCAGCGCCTCCGGATGCGCACGCAGTACGACCTCGAGATGATGGCCGAGGTCGGGTTCTGCAACGGGATCGAGAACTACTCGGCTCCGATCGACGGACGCGGTCCCGGCGAGGCACCGAGCACGCTGGTCGACTTCTTCCCCGACGACTTCCTGCTGGTGATCGACGAGTCGCACGTGGCCATTCCGCAGCTCCACGGCCAGTACCAGGGCGATCGGAGCCGCAAGGAGGTGCTGATCGACCACGGATTCCGGCTGCCGTCGGCTGCGGACAATCGGCCGCTCCAGTTCGAGGAGGTCATCGAACGCATCCCCCAGGCCGTGCTGTTGTCGGCGACCCCGGGCCCGTGGGAGCGCGAGCACTCCGACCGCATCGTCGAGCAGATCGTCCGCCCGACCGGGCTGGTCGACCCCGAGATCGTGGTGCGCCCGACCAAGGGCCAGATCGACGACCTCCTCGCCGAGATCACCGAGCGGGTCGAGGAGGATGCACGCGTCCTGGTCACGACCCTCACCAAGAAGATGGCCGAGGACCTGACCGAGTACCTGCTCGAGCAGGGCGTCCGGGTGCGGTACCTGCACAGCGAGGTCGACACGATCCAGCGCATCGAGATCCTCCGCGATCTCCGGCTCGGCGAGTTCGACGTCCTCGTCGGGATCAACCTGCTGCGCGAGGGCCTCGACCTTCCCGAGGTGTCCCTGGTCGCCATCCTCGACGCTGACAAGGAGGGGTTCCTCCGCTCGGAGACCTCGCTGGTCCAGACCATCGGCCGCGCGGCTCGCAACGTCGACGGGCAGGTCGTGATGTACGCCGACAAGCTCACCGACTCGATGCAGCGGGCCATCTCCGAGACCCAGCGTCGTCGGAGCCTGCAGCAGGCCTACAACCTCGAGCACGGCATCGACCCGCAGACCATCCGCAAGGCGGTGACCGACATCCTCGCGTCGCTGCGTCCGGCGTCCGAACGCGATCAGGGTGTGCCGATCCCCGGGTCGGACACGCGCAAGCGCCGGCCGGGTGAGCAGCGGAGCGAGTTCGCCGAGTTGCCCCACGACGAGCTCAGTCGCCTCATCCAGACGCTCGAGGAGGAGATGCACCAGGCGGCCACCGACCTCCGCTTCGAGTACGCAGCCCGCCTGCGTGACGAAGTCAAGGATCTCAAGCGCGAGCTTCGGGAGGTCTCCTGAGTCGGCGGGCGTGGATCGGACACGGCGCCGGCCTGTTCGTGGTGCTCGTGGCGCTCACCCTCGCGATCGGCACCGAGTCCCACGTGTTCGTCGACGAGGCACTGCACCTGGCTCAGATCGAGCTGGTGGAGGACGGGGCCTGGAGCACCGAGCGCCCCTTCGCCGACCTCGACCCGAGTGGGGAACACGCGCCGATGAGCCGGGTGCAGTTCGTCGGCACCGACCGATACGCTGCCGTTCGTCGCCCACCCGGCGAGCGTGCTCGTCGGATGGGCGGCGAGCAGCGTGGCGGGGACGTTCGGGATCCGGTTGCTGTCGGTGCTGGGCGTCGTCGTCGCTTCGGTGTGTGCCGGCCAGTTGGCGAGCCGCCTCCGACCCGGCTCCGGCCCACTCGCGCTCTGGATCACCGGCCTGCTCAGCCCGTTGGTCTTCGACAGCCAGCTGATCGTCGCCCATGGGGTCGCTGCGGGACTGGTCGGGGCGGCGGCGCTCGTCGCCGCGACGGCGGACCGGCGATCGGCGGGTCTGACGTTCCTCGTTATGGCCGGACTCGCCGCCGCGGCGGCGCTGTTCCGGAGTGAAGCGGTACTGCTGGCAGCCGCCGCCGCCCTCGTCCTGGGTGCGGCCGGACTTCGGACCGGACGACGATCCCTGGTTGCGTCCGCCGTGGGCAGCGCGGTCGGAGCCGGGGCCGCGTTCCTGGCAGAGCCTCGGTGGATCGGTTCGCTCGTCGATTCGCCCGACATCTCGACCAAGACGATCGCCGCCACGTCGCGAGCCGGACTCGACGGTCGCCGAGACGCAGCCTTCCGGGTGCTGGTGGACCCGTCCTACGAGGGGCTCGTCGAGCCCTTCATCGATGTCGCGCTCATCGGCGCCGTCGTGCTCGTGCTGGTCGCCGCCGCACTCGTTCGCGCTGGTCGTGTCCACCTCGCGACGCTGTCGGTCGCCATCGCCGTCGTCCTCGCAGGGGTGCGTCTGACCGATCCGACGGTCACGCCCGGACTGTTGCTCGCGTTCCCGTTGCTCGGCCTTGCCGCGTTCCTGATCATCACCGGCGTCCACCGGATCGAGGCGGCCGAGGCCTGCGCCCTCGGAATCGTCGGGCTGTTCATGGCGGGGGTCCTCGCCACCCAGTACGCGAACGGTGGCGGGTTCGAGTGGGGATGGCGGTACGTGGCGATCGCCTTGCCGCTCATCACCCCGACCATCGCGCTCGCGCTCGACGACCTCAGAATTCGGATCGCTCAACCTCATCGCAGCCGCGTCTTCGTCGGGGTCCTCCTGGTCAGTGCGCTCGTGGTCGCGTCGGGCCTGCTGGAGCAACGAGCGATCATCGACCGAACCGACACGCTGACCGAACGCCTCGAGACCGAGGCCGCCACCAGCGACCACGTGGTGTTCCTCGCACCGTTGCTCGGCCGATCGATGTGGGAGCTGTCGCTGAGTGGTCGGGTGGTGACCGCCGACGTCGACACCGCCACCGAGGTACTCGGGTGGGTCGATGAGGCCGGGGCGAACGATGTGCTCCTCGTGTGGGGCGGCCGGCCGGAGATCCCGGTCGAGCCCGGCCGCTTCACCGCCGGTCGCGTGCGATCGATCTCGGCGTCTCCGATCTCCACGCCGTGCATCTGACGCCGTGAGCCCGACGGCGAACCGACGGCAGGTGGTCGAGGCCCTCGTTCTCCTGCTCGTGTACGGCGCGCTCAGCCTGGTGATGAATCCTGGAGGCAGCCTCGGCACCGACACGGGCGCCAAACTGGCCACCCTCGAGTCGATGTCCGCCGGCAACACGCTCCGGGTCGATGTGGGGTACTGGGCCGAGGACCTCGACCCGGACGGTACCTACCACCCGCTGTTCGGGACCGAGCGGAACACCGAGGATGAATGGGTGGCGGTCAGCACCCTGCCGATGCTCATCGCCGCCCGGCCGCTGTACGACGTCGGTGGCACCCGGGCCGCGATGATCGTGCCGATGCTCGGAGCGCTCCTCGCTGCGCTCGCGACCGCCGACATCGCCCGCCGGATCGGCGGCGCCGGTGTCGCCAGGACGGCATTCTGGGTGGCCGGGTTGGCCTCGCCGATCGCGATCTACGCCCTCGACGTGTGGGAGCACGCGCCAGGCGCGGGGTTGATGCTGGCCGGGGTGGCGCTGCTCGTGCGGACACTCGACGACCCGTCACCGGCCTGGCTCGGCGCCGCTGCCGGCGCCTGTTTCGGACTCGCGGGATCGATGCGATCCGAGGCCTACATCGTCCTGCTCGTGTCGCTCGGCGGGGCCTGTCTCCTGGTCTTGCGGCGGGGCGTGAGGAGCTCCCTCTGGCTCGGGGCCTCGACGTCGGTCGCCTTCGTCATCCTGTTCCTGCTCAACGACCGGCTGGAGGCTGCGCTGGGCGGGAACAGCAGGGTGGCCCGAGCCGAGGGCCGTGCGTCCACCGAGACCGCCACCCAGCTCGCCGACCGCGCCCACGACGCCCTCCTGACCTGGTTCGGCGGTTCGGTCGGGGACGCCCCCGTTGCCGTCGCCTCCGGGCTGGTGCTGGTCGCGGCGCTCCTGGGATCGTTCTGGTTGCTCCCACGCGATCGACGCCGTGTCGAAGCTCGCCCTGGCGTCGGCAGCGGCCGTGATGTTCTTCATGATCGTCAGCGGGTTGGGCTTCGTCCCGGGTGCGCTCGTTGCCTCTCCCGTCGCCGTCCTCGCCTTCGCTCGCACGCCGAGGACGGTGATCGAGCGCTACCTCGTGGGCGTTGCGCTCGGGTCGACGGCGCTGATCTGGATGTTCTCGTTCGTGGGGGCGGCTGCCCCGCAGTGGGGCGGCCGCTACCTGCTCGCGCCGACGATGCTGTTCACCGCGGTCGGCGTGGTCGTGCTCGAGGACGCGCCGCCGTGGTTCCGGCGGACGGTGCTCGGGCTGGCCGTCGCCGTCACGGCGTTCGGTCTGAGCTGGCTGAGCTACCGAAGCCATGACGTCGACGACTTCTTCGAACGGCTCGTCGAGCGCCCCGAGCCCGTGCTCATCGCCAGTGACGGATTCCTGCTTCGGGAGGGCGGCGCGGTGACCGTCGACCAGACGTGGCTGAGCCTCGGACGCAACGAGCCGTTCATCGGCGCGCTGGAGATCGCCGAGCGGTCGGGCGCGGAGCGGGTCGGGCTCGTCTCGCCGGTCGCCGAACCGCCGGCTCGCGAGGGATGGACGGCGGTCTCGACAACCCAGCTCGAGCTGCTGGACACCCCCTACTTCGTGCACACCTACGAGCGAGACGACGACGGGTGATCGAACACATGTTCTCGTACGGCCCGGACCGATAGGCTCGTCCGGATGTCGGAGAAGCTGGTCATTCGCGGCGCCCGCGAGCACAACCTGCGGGACATCAGCCTCGAACTGCCGCGCGAGAAGCTCATCGTGTTCACCGGCCTGTCCGGCTCGGGCAAGTCGTCGCTCGCGTTCGACACCATCTACGCCGAAGGGCAGCGTCGCTACGTCGAGTCCCTGTCGGCGTACGCCCGGCAGTTCCTGGGTCAGATGGACAAGCCCGACGTCGACTTCATCGAGGGTCTGTCGCCTGCGATCTCGATCGACCAGAAGACGGCGTCGCGGAACCCGCGTTCGACCGTCGGCACCATCACCGAGGTCTACGACTACCTGCGCCTGCTGTTCGCCCGGATCGGGGTGCCCCACGATCCCGAGACCGGCGAGCGCCTGGTGCGCCAGACGCCGCAGCAGATCGTCGATCGGGTGCTCCAACTCGAGCCGGGCACCCGGTTCCAGGTGCTCGCCCCCGTCGTCCGCGGCCGCAAGGGCACCTACGACACGCTGCTGAAGGACCTTGCCGGCCAGGGGTTCGGACGTGCCATCGTCGACGGCGATCAGATCGAGTTGAGCGACATCGACGAGCTCGACCTCGAACGCTACGAGCAGCACACCATCCAGGTCGTCGTCGATCGCCTCGTGCTCAAGGCCGGCATCGACCGGCGGCTCACCGAGTCGATGGAGGCCGCCCTCGACCTCGCCGAGGGGGTGGCGGAGATCCAGATCATGCACGCCGACGCCGACCCCGAGACGATCGTCTTCAGCCAGCACCTCTCCCGACCGAGCGACGGGAAGTCGTTCGAGGAGTTGGCGCCGCGCAACTTCTCGTTCAACAGCCCCTATGGCGCATGCGTCGCGTGCGACGGGCTCGGGACGAAGTTCGAAGTCGACCCCGAACTCGTCGTGCCGAACCCCGACCTGTCGCTCGAGGAAGGGGCCATCGCCCCGTGGTCGAGCGGTCGGAGCCAGTACTTCACCCGGCTGATCAGTTCGGTGGCCGAGGACCTGGACGCCCCGGTCGATGTCCCGTGGACGGGGCTGTCCAAAGCCCACCAGCAGGCGTTCCTGTACGGGAAGGGGGTCGGCAAGGTCCACGTCAAGTACAAGAACCGGTACGGCCGGACCCGCTCCTACAACGCCAAGTACGAGGGCGCGGTGACCTACCTGCAGCGCCGCCACAGCGAGGCCGACTCCGACAACACCCGGGAGCAGATCGAGGGCTACATGCGCGAGGTGCACTGCCCCGAGTGCGGTGGCGCTCGGCTGAGCCCGCTCTCGCTGGCGGTCACCATCGACGGTCACAACATCGCCGAGATCTGCGCGATGTCGATCGGCGAGGCCGCCAAGGTGCTCTCGGCGTTCGAGCTCGACGAGCGCGACCGGATGATCGCCGAACGGGTCACCAAAGAGGTCAACGCGCGGATGGGGTTCCTCCTCGACGTCGGCCTCGACTACCTGTCGTTGTCACGGTCGGCCGCCACCCTGGCCGGCGGTGAGGCCCAGCGCATCCGGCTGGCCTCACAGATCGGTTCGGGCCTGGTCGGTGTGCTCTACGTGCTCGACGAGCCGTCGATCGGCCTGCACCAACGAGACAACAAGCGACTCATCGAGACGCTCATCCGGCTTCGTGAGCTCGGCAACACCGTGCTGGTGGTCGAACACGACGAGGAGACGATTCGCATCGCCGACCATGTGGTCGACATCGGGCCCGGTGCGGGTGAGCACGGCGGGGCTGTGGTGCACAGCGGGACGTTCAAGCAGCTGCTCAAGAAGAAGGATTCGCTCACCGGTCAGTACCTGTCGGGCAAGCGCACCATCCCGGTCCCGTCCAAGCGGCGCGATCCGGGTGGCGAGTGGCTCCGGGTCGTGGGGGCGCGCGAGCACAACCTCAAGGACCTCACCGTCGAGATCCCGATCGGATGTTTCGTCGGGGTCACCGGGGTGTCGGGGTCGGGCAAGTCGACGCTGGTGAACGACATCCTCTACCGCTCCCTCATGCAACGGATCTACAAGTCCAAGACCCCGCCGGGACTGCACAAGGTGGTCGAGGGCACCGAGCACATCGACAAGGTCATCAACATCGATCAGTCGCCCATCGGCCGCACCCCGCGATCGAACCCGGCCACCTACACCGGTGTCTTCGACCACGTCCGCAAGCTCTTCGCCCAGACCCAGGAGGCCAAGGTCCGGGGCTACCTCCCGGGGCGGTTCTCGTTCAACGTCAAGGGCGGCCGCTGCGAGGCCTGCTCGGGCGACGGCACGATCAAGATCGAGATGCACTTCCTTCCGGATGTCTACGTGCCGTGCGAGATCTGCAAGGGCGACCGCTACAACCGCGACACCCTCGACATCGCCTTCAAGGGCAAGAACATCTCCGAGGTGCTCGACATGCCCTGCGAGGAGGCGCTCGGGTTCTTCGCCAACCAACCGGCCATCGCCCGCCACATGCAGACGTTGGTCGACGTCGGGCTCGGCTACGTGCGGTTGGGTCAGCCGGCCCCGACCCTCTCGGGTGGCGAGGCGCAACGGGTGAAGCTGGCGAGCGAACTGGCCAAGCGCTCCACGGGCCACACGATCTACATCCTCGACGAGCCGACGACGGGCCTGCACTTCGAGGACGTCCGCAAGTTGCTCGCGGTGCTGTCGAGGCTGACCGAAGCGGGGAACACGGTGCTGGTGATCGAGCACAACCTCGACGTGATCAAGACCTGCGACTGGCTCATCGATCTCGGGCCCGAGGGCGGGAGCGGCGGTGGCACCGTCATCGCGCAGGGCACCCCCGAGGCGGTTTCGGCGACGGCCGGCAGCTACACGGGCCAGTACCTCGGCCCGCTCCTATCCATCACCGACTGAGCCCGCCGCTCGTAGTGTCATGGGGTGCGGCGCTTTGCTCGACCCCTGCTGTACCTGGGCATCGTGGGCATCGTGTACGGCCTCGCGGCGTACCACGCATGGGTCCTCGAGGACTACGGACTCCTCGCCACCGCCCGGGTTCCGTGGACGGCGGGGTATGCCATCGGGCTGATCGTCGCGGCCTACGGCGTCGGTCTTCCCGAGATCACCCGGACACCGCGCGAGTCTTTCGTGGCCGGACTCACCGTTGCCGTCGTCGGAGCGTCGGTCGTGTCGGTGCTCCAGCTCTTCGTGGGCGACGCGCTGCTCCCGAGGTTCGTGGTGTTCGGGACCGCCGTGCTCGTGGTGCCCTGGGCCATGTTGTGCAGCGCGGTGGCGTCAGCGTTCCGATCGCAGGCCCGTCGGCGCGATCGGGTCGTGGTGGTGAGCACCGAGGCCGACCGGAGCGAGCTCGAGCGAGATCTCGCGGCGAACCCGGAGGTCCCTGCGGTCGTGGTCGGCTGGCTGACGCCGCTCGAGGCGACGTCCGCCGGCGGGCCGTCGAAGCCGTTGGTCGAGGCGGTGGTCACCGGTTCTGCGAGCGTCGTCGTGCTCGATCGCGACGCACAGGCGGAGGAGTCGGTGGTCGGGCAGACGGCCCAACTCCACGAGCACGGCGTCCGCGTCCGGACGCTCTCGCTCTTCTACGAGCAGTGGCTCGCGAAGCTCCCGGTCTCCGAGCTCGAACGCGTCTCGCTGATGTTCGACATCGGTGAGGTGCATCGCCTGCGCTACAGCCGGGTGAGTCGGGTGGTCGACCTCGTCGCGGCGACGCTGGGCCTGGTCGTCCTCGTGGTCGTCACGCCCTTGGTCCTCTTGGGGGACCTCCTGGCCAATCGGGGGCCGCTGCTCTACCGGCAGGAGCGGGTGGGGCGGCACGGCCGGGTGTTCCAGATCCTGAAGTTCCGAACGATGCGTGTGCCGAGCGCCGGCGACGAGGCGGAGTGGACCGGCGTCGACGACCACCGGATCACGCCGTTCGGTGGGTTCATGCGCAGGTCCCATCTGGACGAGCTCCCTCAGGTCATCAACATCCTTCGTGGCGATCTGTCCGTGGTCGGTCCCCGACCCGAGCAGCCGCGCTATGTCGGCGAGCTCACGGCGAAGCTCCCGTTCTACGACCTCCGTCACCTCGTGCGACCGGGGCTGACCGGTTGGGCGCAGGTGAAGTACGGCTATGCCGGTGACGAGCGAGATGCTCTCCACAAGCTGCAGTACGAGTTCTGGTATCTCCGGCACCAGGGCTTGATGTTGGACCTCCGCATCATCGGGCGCACGGTCCGCAGCGTGCTCGGAAGCGAAGGCAGCGGCCGATGATGCGCGTCATGCACGTCATCGGCGCCCGCCCGCAGTTCATCAAGGCCGCACCACTCCTCGCGGCCATGCAACGAGCAGCCGATGTCGAGCCTTCACTCGTCCACACCGGTCAGCACTTCGACGCCGACATGTCCGACGTGTTCTTCGACGAACTCGGTCTGCCCCGCCCCGATCACCTGCTCGAGATCTCGGGCGGGGGGCACGGCGACATGACCGGCCGGATGATGATCGCGCTCGAGCCGGTGGTCGAGGCGGCTCGCCCCGACTGGATGCTGATCTATGGCGACACGAACTCGACGCTCGCCGCTGCGCTCGTCGCCGCCAAGCTGCACGTTCCGGTTGCACACGTCGAGGCCGGCCTTCGTTCGTTCAACCGCACCATGCCCGAAGAGGTGAACCGGGTGGTGGCCGACCACGTCAGCTCGTTGTGTCTTGCCCCGACCGACGCTGCCATGGCGAATCTCGCCGCCGAGGGTGTGGATGCCGGCCGGATCGTTCGGACGGGCGATGTGATGTTCGATGCGGTGAAGCTGTTCGGGCCAATCGCTCGCAGCCGCTCGGTCCTGCTCGACGAGTTGGACCTCCCGGCCGATGGGTTCGTCCTGGCGACGCTCCATCGGGCCGAGAACACCGATCACCCGGCCCGCCTCCGGACGGCGATAGAAGCCCTGGTCGAGGTCGCCGCCGACCTTCCGGTCGTGTTGCCGCTGCACCCCCGCACGGAAGGGGCGTTGGAGGCTGCCGCCGTCGACACCGGCCCGATTCGTCGCCTCCCGCCAGTCGGCTACCTCGACATGCTGGCGCTCGAAGCGACCGCGGCCGTCATCGTGACCGACTCGGGAGGGGTGCAGAAGGAGGCCTTCTTCCACCGGCGCCCGTGCGTCACGCTGCGCGACGAGACGGAGTGGGTCGAGCTCGTCGAGCTCGGGTGGAACCGTCTCGCCCCGCCCGTCGACGCGAGCGAGGTCGTGGCGGTGATCCGCAGTGCCCTCGGGTCCGAGGGCGCCGATGCCGAGCCGTACGGCGACGGACGAGCATCCGAAGAGATCATCCGAGCGCTGTTGGACGTGGACCCGAACCCGTGAGGATCTGGATCGTCAATCACTACGCGCTGCCTCCCGGGAGCTCTGGCGGGCCGACCCGCCATCTGGGACTGTCTCGTGCGCTGCGCGACCGCGGGCACGAGGTCGTGATCCACGCGTCCATCTTCGACCACTACACCCGTCGCGATCACCGACCCCGTGCGGACGGCCCGGCCATCGAGGACATCGACGGAGTCACCTACGTGTGGTGGCCGACCCCGCCGTACGACGGTCTTCGCGGCCGGATCGACAACATGATCCGATTCTGGTGGGCGGTGTCGCGCCATGCCCACACGGTCCCGCTCAGCGCGCCCGACGCGGTGCTCGGGTCCTCGCCCCACCTGCTGTCGCCGCTCGCGGCACGGCGACTGGCCCGTCACTTCAGGGTCCCGTTCGTGATGGAGGTCCGTGACCTGTGGCCGCAGTCGCTCATCGACCTCGGTGACTTCGGGCCTCATCACCCGGCCATGGCGGTGCTGGGGTTCCTCGAGAAGCGGTTGTACGCCACGGCCGATCAGGTGGTGACCGTGCTCCCCGGGGCGATCGACCACATGGTCGCCCGAGGAGCCGACCCCACTCGAATCCGCTACGTGCCCAACGGCGTCGATCTGTCGCGCTGGCCTTCGGTGGTCGCGCCGCCCGGAGCGTCGCCGATGGTCGCCCTCTATGCCGGCACGCTCGGCCACGCCAACGGCCTCGAGGTGGTGGTCGACGCCGCCCGCGAGCTGGAGCGGCGAGGCTGCACTTCGGTCACCATCCGGCTGGTGGGCGCCGGCCCCGAACGTGAGGCGCTCACCTCGCGAGCGGCCGGATGCCCGCTGATCTCGATCGAGGATCCTGTGAGTGAGGCGGAGGTGCCTGCCCTGGTGGCGGCTTCCGACGTCTGCCTGCTGGTGCTCCGCGACTCGCCGGTGTTCCGGTTCGGGATCAGCCCGACCAAGCTGTTCGACGCCTTCGCCGCCGGCCGACCTGTGGTGACGTCGGTGCGCACCGAACCGAATCCGGTCGCGTTGGCCGACGCCGGTCGTTGTGCGATCCCGGGCGACCCGGTGTCGCTCGCCGACGAACTCGAGGCGATGGCTGCACTCCCGCCCGACGAGCGCAGACAGATGGGAAGTCGAGGGCGACGGTTCGTCGAGGGTCAGCACTCGTTCGAGCGGCTCGCGGAGGATATCGAGGGTGTGCTGTTCGACGCTCGTAAGGTGTTGCACTCGTGAACGGACACATCGCCGCGTCCGCCGTGATCGAGGACGGAGCCTCCATCGGAGCGGGCACGACCATCTGGGATCTGTCCCAGGTGCGCTCGACCGCAACCGTCGGTCGGACGTGCACCATCGGCCGCAACGTCTACATCGACGCCGAGGTGACCCTCGGCGACCACTGCAAGGTCCAGAACAATGCGCTGTTGTACGGTCCGGCTCGTCTGGGTGACGGGGTGTTCGTGGGTCCTGCAGCAGTGCTCACCAACGATCGTCACCCGCGCGCCGTCAACCCGGACCGGTCGCTGAAGACGATCCAGGACTGGCAGGCCGAGGGCGTGCAGATCGCGACCGGCGCCTCCATCGGCGCCGCCGCGGTCGTGCTCGGCGGGGTGACGGTGGGTGCGTGGGCGCTCGTCGCCGCCCACTCGACGGTCACTCGCGACGTCGAGGCATGGGCGCTGGTCGCCGGGTCGCCGGCCCGGAGGATCGCATGGGTCGGTCGCACCGGACGGCGACTGGTCGCCGAGGGGACCAAGCGGTGGAGGTGCCCGGACACCGGCCGCACGTATCACGAGCGAGACGACGGTCTCGTCGAGGACGAGTCGTGACCGTTCGGATCGCCAGGCCGATGATCGGCGACGAGGAACGCGAGGCCGTCGACCGCGTGCTGTTGTCCGGATCGATCTCCCAAGGTCCCGAGGTGGCGGCGTTCGAGGAGGAATTCGCGGCTCGCGTCGAGGATCGGCTCTGCGTCGCCGTCAACTCCGGGACCTCGGCGCTCCACCTCGCCCTTCTCGCGATCGGCATCGGACCGGGCGACGAGGTGATCGTCCCGTCGTTCACCTTCGCGGCCACGGCCAACGCCGTGCGGCTCACCGGCGCCGAGCCCGTGTTCGCCGACATCGAACTCGACACGTTCTGCCTGGACCCCGAGGCAGCCGAGGCCGCGGTCACCCCACGGACGGCCGCCGTTCTGCCCGTGCACCTCTACGGCCACCCGGCCGACGCGAGCGCCTTCGCCGCTCTCGCAGCGCGACACGGACTCGCCTTGGTCGAGGATGCCGCCCAGGCTCACGCCGCCACGGTCGACGGGACACCGGTCGGAGCCCTCGGCGACGTCGCCGCCTTCAGCTTCTACCCGACCAAGAACATGACGACCGGCGAAGGCGGCATGATCACGTTCTCGGATCCAGCCGCGGCTCGCACCGCCCGCCTCCTCCGGAGCCAGGGCATGGAGCGCATGTACGAGAACGAGATCGTCGGATTCAACCTGCGGATGACCGACCTCGCCGCAGCCATCGGTCGGGTCCAGCTCCGGCGGCTCGACGGCTTCACCGACATCCGCCGCTGCCACGCCGTCTGGCTCGACGAGGGTCTGGCGGGCAGCGACGTGCGGGTTCCCGCCGTCCGCGCCGGATGCACCCATGTGTTCCACCAGTACACGGTGTTGAGCGATGAGCGTGATGCGCTGGCGATGCGCTGCGATGCGGCTGAGGTCGAAGCTCGCGTCTACTACCCGATCCCGGTCCACGAGCTCCCGGCCTTCAGTCGAGTTGTTGATCTGCCGAACACCCGGCGTGCGGCGAACGAGGTTCTCTCCCTGCCCGTCGGGCCCCATCTGGACGCGGCCGACATCGACCGGGTCATCGAGGCCGTGACGGCATGACCGATCTTCGCCTCGGCATCATCGGCCTCGGGATGATGGGTCGCCATCATGTTCGTCTGGCGCGCAGCACCGAAGGCATCGAGCTGGTTGCGGTGCACGATCCGCTGGGTGATCCGCACGGCGTCGCCCCCGATGTCCCCAACCACTCGACGCTCGAAGCCCTGATCGCCGCCGGAATCGACGCCGCCGTGATCGCGACGCCCACCGACGATCACCTGCCGATCGGCACCGCGCTCGCGGAAGCCGGTGTCCACATGCTGATCGAGAAGCCGTTGGCCACCGACCTGGCCGAGGGTCAGCAGTTGCTCGCGTCGATCGAGAAGGCCGGCGTGGTCGCCGCGGTCGGTCACGTCGAGCGGTTCAACCCCGCCATCCGAGCGCTCAAGCGCCGCCTGTTGGACTTCGAACTCGGCGAGCTCTACCAGCTCTCGACGTCGCGTCAGGGGCCGTTCCCCGACCGCATCCGTGATGTGGGGGTCATCAAGGATCTCGGGACCCACGACATCGATCTCACCATGTGGGTGACCGGACGCAGCTACGGATCGGTGTCGGCTCGGGTGGCTCATCGCGCCGGTCGGCCGCACGAAGACCTGGTCGTTGCCGTCGGCCAGATGGATGACGGCCTGGTCACCAGCCACCAGGTCAACTGGCTCACGCCGACCAAGGAGCGCCGGATCACGGTCACCGGGACCAAGGGCCGCTTCGTCGCCGACACCGTGACGTCCGACCTCCTCTACTTCGCCAACGCGAGCGTGGCGACCGAATGGGACGCGATCTCGAGCTTCCGGGGGGTGGCCGAAGGCGACATGATCCGCTTCGCCATCGCCAAGCCCGAGCCCTTGGCGCTCGAGCACGCCGGCTTCCGAGACGCGGTCGTGGGCGGAAACGGCGACATCGTCACCGCACAGGAGGGACTCGAGGTGCTGCGAGTTGCGGACGCAATCGCCCGCTCCGCCGAGCGGGGCACGGTGGAGGACGTGTCGTGACCGACGTGTGTGTGGTCGGTCTGGGCAAGATCGGACTCCCGCTCGCCTGCGCGATCGCGTCCGCTGGACACCGCGTGCTCGGCGCCGACATCGATGCGTCGGTCGTCGCGCAGGTGAATGCCGGCATCGAGGTGTTTCCGGGAGAGGAGGGCCTTGCCGACGCGCTGCGCTCGACGACGGCCTCAGGCCACCTCGTGGCGACGACCGAGACGGCAGAAGCCGTGCAGGCCAGTTCGGTGGTCATCGTCGTCGTCCCCTTGGTCGTCGATGATCAGGCCCGACCCGACTTCGCCGCGATCGACGCTGCGACCGCGGCGGTCGCGAACGGCTTGCGTCCCGGCACCCTGGTCTCCTACGAGACCACGCTCCCCATCGGGACCACGCGGACGCGTTTCGCCCCGGCGCTCCGGGCAGGATCATCGCTCGCCCAGGGCGACGACCTCTTCGTCGTCCACAGCCCTGAGCGTGTGTTCTCGGGCCGGATCTTCGCCGATCTCCGCCGGTACCCAAAGCTGATCGGCGGCATCGACGCCGCCAGTGCCAGACGTGGGACCGACTTCTACGAGTCGTTCCTGGACTTCGACGACCGCGACGACCTCGCCCGGGCGAACGGGGTGTGGGACCTCGGCTCGGCCGAGGCGGCGGAGTTGGCGAAGTTGGCCGAGACCACCTACCGCGACGTGAACATCGCGTTCGCCAACGAGCTGGCGATGGCATCCATGGCGTTCGGCGTCGACGTGGCTGACGTCATCCAAGCCTGCAACAGCCAACCGTTCAGCCACATCCACCAGCCCGGTATCTCGGTCGGCGGACACTGCATCCCGGTCTATCCCCACATGCTGCTCGCGGGAGCGCCCGACCTTCGCCTCGTGGCGACCGCGCGAGAGGTGAACGACCGCATGCCGTGGCACGCGGTCGAGTGCCTCGATGCCGCACTCGGCGGCCTCGCCGGCCGGCACGTCCTCGTCATGGGGGTGGCCTATCGCGCCGGGGTCAAGGAGACGGCGTTCTCAGGGGCCTATGCGCTGCGTGATGCGCTCGCAGCACGAAAGGCCTCGGTTCTGTGGGACGATCCGCTCTACACGCCTGGCGAGTTGGCGGCGCTCGGATTCGAGCCGACGGGAGACATCGACGACGTCACGGCGATCATCGTGCACACCGCCCATGAGGAATACCGCGATCGGTCGCTCGACGACCACCAGTCCGCCGAGGTGATCGTCGACGGACGCAACAGCCTCGATCCTGCTCGCTGGCCCGGAGTACGCATCATCGACCAGGTCGGACATGCCGCCAGAGGGGACCGAGCATGAGCGTGTTCTGGTTCGCCGGCGGGTTCGGTGAGCTGGTGGGCGAGGGTTCAGTGGTCGATCTCGCACGGGCCGAACTCGGCTCCGACCCCGTTCCCGAGACTCCTCCGGCCTTCACGCTCGAGGTCCGTGAACGGCCGGCCCCAGCGCCGGATGGTCCGAGCTTCGGCGGGGTGACCGACCTCGGCGACGGCTTCCGCGTGCACCGAGCGCGCATGGATCTGGACATCGAGGTCCGACTCGATGACGGACGGGTGCACGCGGTGATGTGGATCGGCAGCCGTGGGCCGTCGTTCGGCATCCCGAGGCCGGTCTATCCGATGGTCGACCGAGCGGGTATGACCTGGGAAGCGAATCACGCGTACCACGTCGTGACCCTGCTCGAGGTGCTCGCGCTCTACACGGGAGCGGCAGCCGTTCTCCATTCCTCGGTGGTCGAGTCCGGCGGATCCGGGCTCGCGCTGACCTCGGCTGGGGGAGTCGGGAAGACGTCGACGGCCTGTTCGCTGGTCCTGGCCCACGGATTTCGCCACCTGGCCGACGACATCGCTCTGGTCGGTGACGACGGGGCAACGCTGCGGTCGCGTCGCCGATTGATGGTCTACCCGTACAACCTGGCGGCGGTGCCCACGCTCGCCGACTGCTGCGCCGGCGTGGGGAGCCGGCGGGCGCGAGTCGCGTGGCACGCCGATCGACTCCTCGGCCTGGACAGGCGGCGCCGACGGATGAGTGCCGAGGACGTCTTCGGAGCTGACCGGGTCGCGCCATCGACCCATCTCGACCACGTGGCGTTCCTCCGCCGCGGCGCCCGATCGGGGGTCCACATCCGTCCGATCGACCCGAACGAGCTGGCCTGGCGGTCGAACCTGATCATCGAGTCGGAGTTCGAGACGTACCTCGAGCCACTCCGTATGTGGGAGGCGCTCAACCCGGCTGCGCTGCTGACGGCATCGGATGTGGTCGACCGGAACGCCGAGCTCCTCAGCGCCGCGCTCGCCGGGTCGAACGCGCTCGAAGTCGACATCGGTCCGGGTGCTGACGCCGCTCCGCCACTGGCTGCTCTGGTTCGTTGACCGCAACCGGGTCCTTCGGTGCCCGCCTGGTGAGAGTGTACGCCCTCGAGGCGCTCGCCGGCGTGCTCCGGATCGGGGTGCTGGCCGTTCTGGCCCGCGCGCTGGGTGATGAGGGTTTCGGCATCTACTCGCTCGCGTTGGGCGTGCTGTTCCTCGTGTTCCAGTTGGGAAGCCTCGGACTGACCGCATCGGCCGGCTACTTCGCCGCGGTCGAGAGCGGGCGTGGTGTCGTCGACCGCAGCTTCCGAGTCACCGCAGCAGTGGCGGTCGCCGGAGTCGTCGTGTCGGTGCCGTTCGTGGCCTGGTACGGCCAGGACGCACTGCCCGAGCTGACGGCGATCGACCTCGCCCTCCTGCTCGGGGCCAGCGCGTGGTACTCGATCGAGAACACCGGGCTGAGCATCCTTCGCGGCCGGCGAAGGCTGACGACGTCGGGCGCCATGGCCGTGGTGCGCCAGGCGCTTCTCGGCCTGGTGGCCGTCCTCGTGCTCCTGGGCGACGGAAGTGCTCGGGCCGCACTCGCCGGGTTCGAGGTGGTCACCATCGCGGTCGCCCTGCTGGTGGTGGTCGTCGCGAGGCGGGGCTCGGCGCCATCAGCCCCTCAGACCCCGCGCGCGGCCATGGTGCGCTACGGCTTGCAGTCGTACGCAGCGACCGTCATCACGTTCATCGCCTACCGGTTCGACCTCCTCATGATCGGTGTCCTGCTCGACGCCACGTCCGCCGGCGTCTATGCCGTCGTGCTCTTCGTGTGCGAGGGACTCTGGTTCTTCTCGCAGATCGCTGCGGGCGCGGTGGCAGGCCAGGTGACGCCGGCGGATCGGGAGGCTCAGCACAGGATCATCGAGCGGCTGGCTCGCCTCGTCACCCTCGCCACAGTGGCCTGCGCGGGTGTCGTGGCCGTCGTGGCGTCCCCGATGCTGCGGGTCTTCGGCGAGGAGTTCGTCACCGGCACGACTGCGCTGCGGATCTCACTGGTGGGGGTCGTCGCCCTGGCGCTGTCGCGAGTGCTCGCCAGCTTCCGGGCTGCTCTGGGACGGCCCCAAGCCAACATCGCGGGGTCAGCAGCGGGACTCTTCGTGAACGTCGTCGGCAACCTTGCGCTGATACCGGCGTTCGGGATCAACGGGGCGGCGACCGCGACCACCGTGTCGTATCTCGTGGTGACGGCGGAGCGCGTGGCCTACTACCGCCGACTCACCGGCAAGGGTGTCTGCCGAAAGCTGCTCGTGCCTCGGCGCGACGACCTCCGGCTGGTGGTGCAGGGCCTGGTGCGGGGGACGGCCGATCAGCCGAGGTGATCGAGCAACGTGCGTGATGTCGAGTCGGCGCCGAACTCGTCGCGCACGAAGGCATGGGCCCGGTTGGCGTCATCGGCGGTCCACGTCGACGCCGCCTCGATGAGTGCGTCGCTCAAGGCCTGGTCGTCGAACGGGTCGGTCAGCAGATGCCCGCGCGTCGGCTCGACGAGTTCCGCGACGCCGCCGACATCGGAGGCCACCACCGGGAAGCCGTGGCCCAGGGCCTCCATGAGCGAGACCGGGATCCCTTCGCTCGTGCTCGGCAGCGCGACCACCGAGACAGGTGACGCCGATGGGTGGTAGAGCGCATCGACCTCGGCGTGGTCGAGTTGTCCGAGGAAGGCGACTCGATCGCTGATCGACAGACTCGCCGCGAGCGCCTCGAGTGCTGCCCGTGAGCTTCCCGAGCCCACCAGCGTGAGTCGGATGCGCTGGTCGTGGCTCGCCGCGGCGTAGCAGCGTGGCGTGGTTCTTGCGCTCGATGAGTGCCGCGATGCAGAGGACGTGCACATCGGTGGTCGTGGGTGGGGTCCACGTCGGCGCTTCGGGCACCTCGACACCGAGGTGGATCACGCACATGTTCGGCACCTCGCGATCGAGCCGGTCGCAGATCCCCTCGGCGGTTGCGGTCGAGATCGGGCGCACCAACGCCGCGTCACGCGCCTTGCCCTCGAGATCGATCGAACTCTCGATGTCGTGTCGGTGGACCGACATGGCCCAGGGGGCCCCGGAGAGGGCGGAGGCGATGCGCGCGACCGTCGACGGGGTCGTGGCCCACGCAGCAACGATGCGGTCGTCCGGGCCGAGTCGGCTCCCGAGCCAGAGTCCCTTGGGCACGGCCGCCAGGTTCCTCCCCGTCACGGCGGGTCGTCGGAGATCGATGGCCTGTGCCATCGCTCGTGTCGCCACGAGTGGATGCCGAACCGCGGTTCGGATCGCCACCGCGAGGACATGGATCGCCAGCAGGTGATGAGCCCAACAGGTTGGACCCACCTCGCGGGTCCTCGGGCGCACGGGAACGGTCACGACCTCGTGGCCTGCGGAGCGGAGCGCCGCGATCTCGGGGGTGAGGAACTCTTCGCCCGGATCGTCGGGATGGAAGGTGGCGATGTAGACGAGGCGGCGCGTCAACGAACCAGGGCCGCGCGGCGTCAAACGATCGAGAGCATGCGGTCGAGTGCGACCTTGGCCCATTCGGTCGTCTCGGGATCGACCGTGATCTGGTTCACGACCGTGCCGGCGACCAGGTTCTCGAGCACCCACGCCAGGTGTGGCGCATCGATGCGGCTCATCGTCGAGCACGGGCAGATGAGCGGATCGAGGCAGACGACCTTCTTGTCGAGGGTCTCCATGGCCAGCCGCTGCACCAGGTGGATCTCGGTGCCGACGGCGATGGTGGACCCCTTGGGCGCCTCGGCGATGGCCTTGACGATTCCGCTGGTCGAGCCCACCTGATCGGCCAACCGCACCGTCTCGTGCGGGCACTCGGGATGCACGATCACGATCCCGTCGGGGTGGGCAGCTCGGAAGGCCTCGATCTGGTCGGGCTGGAACCGTTGGTGGATCGAGCAGTGGCCCCGCCAGAGCAGGATCGAGGCAGCCTTGACCTCGGCTTCGGTCAAGCCCCCGAAGTCGTCACGAGGGTTCCAGAGCGCCATGTCGTCGAGCGAGTAGCCCATGTCCACGCCGGTGTTGCGGCCGAGGTGCTGATCGGGGAAGAAGAGCACCTTGTCGCCCTTGGCGAAGGCCCACTCGAGCACGGCCCGCGCATTGCTCGACGTGCAGACGGCCCCGCCGTGTTCACCCACGAACGCCTTGATGGCGGCCGAGGAGTTCATGTAGGTGATCGGGACCACGCGCTCGATGTCGACGGTGGCAGCCAGATCGTCCCAGGCCTCCTCGACCTCGTCGAGCGTGGCCATGTCGGCCATCGAGCAGCCGGCGTTCAGGTCGGGGAGGACGACCTTCTGGTCGTCGCTGGTGAGGATGTCGGCCGACTCGGCCATGAAGTGGACACCGCAGAACACGATGAACTCGGCTTCGGGTCGCTGCTGGGCCAGCACCGACAGCTGGAACGAGTCTCCCCGGGCGTCAGCCCAGGCCATGACCTCTTCCTTCTGGTAGTGGTGCCCGAGGATGAACACTCGGTCGCCCAGAGTGGCCTTGGCGTCCCGGATGCGGACCGCCAGCTCGTCATCGGTCGCCGACAGGTACTCGTCCGGCAGGGGGCTCTGGAGCCGCAGCATGCTGCAAACCTACCGCCACCCACCTCAAGAACGGCGGGGCATGTGCCGATGCTCGTCGGTGTGGCGGTAGCTTCAGGTCAGGTGGCTCAGCGATCGGTTCGACGTGTGCTGATGCTGGAGTTGAACGAACTGACTCCGGCACTCATGGATCAGTTCATCGCCGAGGGCGCCCTGCCGAACTTCGCGAGGCTCCAGCAGCTCTCGACCCGTGCGCTCACCGACCCCGAAGCGGTCCCGCCGCTCCTGAACCCCTGGGTGCAGTGGGTCACGGTCCACACCGGCACCCCGCCCGAGGTCCACGGCATCCAGAAGCTGGGGGAGTCGGCGCTCCTCGCGCAGCCGACGATCGCAGAAGCGGTGTCGGACGCCGGCGATCCGGTCTGGCAGTGCGGCGCGATGAACGTGCCGGTTCGGGCCGACCGACTCCGTGGGGCGGCGCTCTCGGACCCCTGGAGCGTCGGTGCCGACGCCCTGCCGGCCGAGTTCGAGCCCTTCGAGACCTTCGTGCGGGCCAACGTGCAGGAACACACGAACCCTGCGGCCACCACCGGCGCCGCCGACCTGGCTCGCTTCGGTTGGTTCCTCGCGCGCCACGGGCTTCGCGCTCGCACCGCCCGCGCGGCACTCGAGCAGCTGGTCGCCGAACGCCGGCGAGGTCGACCTCGATCGGCGAGGGCGCTGGTGCTCGACCGCATGGCGTGGGACGTCTTCCGGTGGTACCACCACGAGGTGGATCCGGTGTTCGCATCGTTCTTCGCGAACAGCACGGCGCACTTCCAGCACCACCACTGGCGCGAGCACGATCCTTCGTCGTTCGAGATGCCGCCGAGCGACACCGACCTCGCCATGCACGCAGACACCATCCGCTCCGGATACCAGAACATGGATCGACTGGTGGGCGAGGCGATCGACCTGGCCGGTGAGGACACGGCCATCGTGTTCTGCAGCGCACTCGGCCAGCAGCCCTACGTCGCCGGCGACACCTACGGTGGCACCCGGCCGTACCGTGCCCGGTCGGTCGAGACGATCCATCACGGTCTCGGGCTGGCCGGCGTCACCGAGGTCAGTCCGGTGATGAGCGGTCAGTTCCACCTGCTGTGCCATGACGACGCGGCGGCGCGGTCCGTCGCCGCGCGACTCGAAGCTGCCTCGCTGGAGGACGCTCCGGCGTTCTCGGTCCGTCGGAGCGGCGCCGACGTCTTCGCCGGCTGTCCCCGGCTCGACACCGTTGATCCTGACGCCTCGATCGTGTTCGCCGACTCGGAGCACGAGGTGCGGTTCGGCGACCTCTTCTACCGGCTCGAGACCACCAAGAGCGGGATGCACCACCCCGATGGGCTGCTGTGGATCCATGTACCTGGCGTCGAGCCGATCGAGATCGAGGAGCGGGTGCCGCTCAGTGCGATCGCCCCCACGGTGCTCGGCCTGCTCGGCATCGAACCGCCCGAGTCGATGCGCCACGCTCCCGTGGTGTGCGCGCCGACCGGCCGGCGGTGATGCTGGCGACGGAAGCTCGGCCGGCTGCGCCTGCCTCACCGTTCCGGGCTTCGACCACGGCGGTCAAGGCGGCGCTGTTCGGCCTGCCCCTGCTCTTCGCCGGCGTGCATCTCCTGCGGGGTTCGGGATTCCTTCTCGACGACTGGTTCTATCTTCGGAACGCCTCGTTCGAGGGTGTGACGGGGGTGGTGCAGGCCGGTGGCGACCGGCCGGTCGGTCGCCTCGTGTACACGGTGTTCTACGGGATCATCGGCCCTCACCCCGCCCCCATGCTGCTGACGATGGCTGCGATGGCCGGAACCACGGCGGTGCTGTTTCGCCGGCTTCTGGTGAGGTTCGTCTCACCGATCGCTGCGACGACGGCCGCCGCGGCATGGGTGGTGGTGCCCAGCCACCTGTCGCTCGAGACCTGGCCCGCCGTCGCCCAGGCCGGGCTCGCTCAGTTGTGTGCGGTCGCCGTGCTCGATGTGGCCGCCCGCCCGGATCGGACGCGGCGACATGCGGTGCTGGCGGTGCTGCTGACGGTCGCCGCGCTGTGGTCGTACGAGTCCGTCGCAGCAGTGCTGCTGCCCGGGGTGCTCGCCGTGCAGTGGTTGGCTCGTCGCCGCATCGACTGGCCGTTCACGATCGCGATCGGCGTCGGGGCGGCGGTGGCGGGTCTCTGGTCGTATCTGCACTGGAACGTCGCACGCGAGGCGCTCGAGACGGTTCCCGACCTGTCACTGGTCGTTCCTGCGAACTTCGCCTGGCCCTTCACCACCACCGATGCGATGGGTGACCTGCTCGTCCTCTCTGCTCTCGCCGGCTCGACGCTGGTCTTCTCGAGGGGCATCGTCGGCCCGAAGGACCGAGATCCGTCGCGATTCGGACTCGTTGTCGCAGGTGCCGTCGTCGTGGCGCTCGGGACCACGCCGTACGTGCGCTACCTCTATGAACCGCTCGGCGCGGGTGACCGGTCCAACTACCTCTCGGCCTTCGGTGCGGCGATGGTGTACGCCGGCCTCCTGGTGTCGCTCTGGACCTGGCGTCGCTCGGTCGCCGTCACCGTGGGGCTGGTGCTGCTGGTGCTGGCGGTGGACGTTCGCTGGTACCGCACCGGACTGTGGTCCGAGGCGGCCGCCGACGGAGACCGCATCGCGCGGGCGGTCGAGGAGGTCGCCGAGCCCGGCAGGACGGTCATCGTCGGGCCGACTCTCGTCATCGTCGACAACATCACCCCGTTCGCCGATGGTTCGACGATTCGTGGGGCCGTGCAACTGCTCCGCGGGAGCCGCGAGGTCGATGCCGAGATGGTGTACTCCGAAGAAGAGTTCGAGCGCTATCCCGAATCGCAGCGCTTCGATCAGCGGACCATCGCCCGTCTCGACGAGCACGGGCGCTGAACTCGGGGCGACCCGTAGCCTTGGGCCCGATGGTGCAGCGACCTCCGGCCGGATCGATCCCCGACGTCCCCGGCTCCTACCAGTTCAAGGACGCCGAGGGTCGCATCATCTACGTCGGCAAGGCGAAGTCGTTGCGTTCCCGGCTCTCGAACTACTTCCAGAAGCACCTGCCGACCCGCACGGCGCAGATGGTGGCGACCGCCGAGACCGTCGAGTGGATCCAGGTCCGCAACGACGTCGAAGCCCTCATGCTCGAGTACAGCCTCATCAAGAAGCACCGACCGCGGTTCAACGTTCGGCTCGTCGACGACAAGAGCTATCCCTTCCTCGCCGTCACCGTCAGCGACGAATGGCCCCGCCCGATGGTGATGCGGGGTCGTAAGCGAAAGGGTGTCCGGTACTTCGGGCCCTACGCCCACGCCTACGCCATCCGCGAGACCCTCGACCTGTTGCTGCGGACGTTTCCTCTGCGCACCTGCTCGGACAGCAAGCTCGGTCGCCACCAGAAGCTGGGCAAGCCGTGTCTGCTGTTCCACATCGAGAAGTGCAGCGGTCCGTGCGTCGGCGAGGTCACCGCGGACGAGTACGCCGCGCTCACCCGTCAGCTGCTGTCGTTCCTCGAGGGTGACACCGACGCGGTGCTCGACCATCTCGAAGGCGAGATGCAGCGCAGCGCCGAGGACCTCGAGTACGAGCGGGCGGCCCGCTTCCGCGACCGGCTCACCAACGTCCGCAAGGCCGTCGAGAAGCAGCAGATGGTGGCCGAACGCAACGAGGACTTCGACGTGATCGGCATCGCCGAGGACGAACTGGAGGCCGCGGTGCAGGTGTTCCTGGTCCGTCGCGGCCGGGTCCAGGGACGCAAGGGATTCATCGTCGACAAGGTCGAGGACCTGACGTCGGGCGAGTTGGTGGGCGACGTGCTCGAAGGGCTCTACGACGACGACCGACTCGAGATCCCGAACCTGGTGGTCGTGCCGACCGAGCCCGACGACGTCGACCTCTACCGGCGCTGGCTCTCGTCGGTGCGCGAGACCGCCGTGGAGATCCGGGTCCCGCATCGGGGCGACAAGCGCCGATTGCAGGAGACGGTGACCAAGAACGCCGAGGAGGTGTTCCTGCGGCACCGCCTCAAGCGGTCGACCGATCACAACAGCCGTTCCCGTGCGCTGAGTGAGCTCCAGGAGCACCTCGATCTGCCCCTCGCCCCGCTGCGGATCGAGTGCTACGACATGAGCCACATCCAGGGCAGCGACTATGTCGGGTCGATGGTCGTGCTCGAGGACGCGCTCCCGAAGAAGAGCGAGTACCGCCGCTTCAAGATCAAGGAGGTGGCCGGCAACGACGACTTCGCCGCGATGGAGGAGGTCCTCACCCGCCGGCTCACGGCCTATGTCCAGGAGCGGGACGTTCCGGTCAGCGAACGGGAAGGGCGATTCAGCTACCCGCCGCAGCTCCTGCTGGTGGACGGCGGCAAGGGGCAGCTGTCGGTTGCCCGTCGCGTGGTCGAGGAACTCGGCCTCGACGGCGAGATCCCGGTGGCGGCGCTGGCCAAGCAGTTCGAGGAGGTCTTCGTTCCCGGTCGCCGCGAGTCCATTCGGCTGCCTCGCGGCTCCGAGGCGCTCTATCTGCTGCAACGGATCCGCGACGAAGCGCACCGCTTCGCCATCACCTATCACCGCGAGCTGCGCAACAAGCGGATGACGACCTCGGTGCTCGACGACATTCCCGGCCTGGGACCGGTGCGTCAGAAGCGCCTGGTGGCCGAGCTCGGGAGCGTGAAGAAGGTGCGCGAGGCGAGCCTGAGTGAGCTGCGGGCGCTGTCGTGGCTCCCGGACAAGGTGGCCGACGCCGTCCACGCCAAGGTGCGCACGTGACCGCCGAGCCCGAGGGTCTGTGGGAGGCCCACGCGTCCTGGTGGCAGGAGGGGTTCACCGACGGGGTCGATCCCGAGTACGTCGACCAGATCATTCCGCTGGCGTCGAGGCATCTCGACGGGGCACGGGCGGTGCTCGACGTCGGGACCGGCGAGGGCCAGATCGCGCGGCAGGCGAAGGCCGACGGGGTCGCGACCGTGATCGGCATCGACCCGACCCGGGCGCAGATCGCCCTCGCGGCCGACCGCGGCGGCGGCCCGGTGTACGGCGAGGCACGCGCGGATCGCCTGCCGTTTCGTGACGCCGTGTTCGACGCCGTCGTGGCCTGCCTGGTCTTCGAGCACATCGACGCGATGGACGATGCCATCGCCGAGGTGGCTCGGGTCCTCGAACCGGGTGGACGGTTCCTGCTCTTCCTCAACCACCCACTGATCCAGACGCCCGACAGCGGCTGGATCGACGACCACATGGTCGACCCACCCGAGCAGTACTGGCGGGTCGGCCCCTACCTGACCGAACAGGTGACCATCGAGGAGGTCGAGCCCGGGATCCGGCTTCCCTTCGTGCACCGGCCGTTGGGGCGGTACGTGAACGCCATGAGCGATCGCGGCCTCCTGGTCGAACGGATGGAGGAACCCGAGCCCCCGCCCGAGTTCCTCGAGCAGTGCCCCGGCTACGAGGCGGCCCGGGCCATTCCGCGGTTGCTCCTCCTCGTCGCCCGTCGGACGTATCGTGACGGGGAAGGAGTCGGGGCATGAGCGAGTACGTGGTCATCACCGGGATGTCAGGCGCAGGTCGGTCGCAGGCGGCCGACTCCTTCGAGGACCTCGGGTGGTTCGTCATCGACAACCTGCCGCCGCCGCTCATCCCTCGCATCGTCGATCTGGCCGAGGCGCCGGGTTCGTCGATCAGTCGGGTCGCCCTCGTGGCCGGTGGTGGGCTCTACCACGACGAGCTGGTCGGCGAGCTGAGCTGGCTGCGCAGCTCGGGGTACGACGTACGCATCCTGTTCCTCGACGCGGCCGACGACGTCCTCGTCCGTCGCTACGAGAACACCCGCCGTCGACACCCGCTGTCCACCGGCAACCTGACCGCCGCCATCGAAGGCGAACGGGCGCTCATCGAGGACGTGAAGGCCGAAGCCGACGTCGTGGTCGACACCTCCGAGCTGAACGTCCACGAGCTCCGCGATCGAGTCGTCGAGCTGTTCGGCGACGAGGCCGACGAGCAGATGACGATCACCATCCAGTCCTTCGGCTACAAGCACGGAGTCCCGCTCGACGCCGACCTGGTCTTCGACCTCCGCTTCCTCCCCAATCCGCACTGGGTCGACGACCTGCGCCCGCTGACCGGGCGCGACCAGTCGGTTCGCGACTACGTCCTGCTGCAGCCCATCACCCGCGAGTTCCTGGTGAAGCTCGACGACCTGCTCGCGACGCTGCTCCCTGCCTACGTCGCCGAGGGGAAGTCGTATCTCACCGTCGCCGTGGGTTGCACCGGAGGTCGCCACCGTGCGGTGGCGGTCGCCGACGAACTGGCCAAGCTGATCCGACGCCGCGGGTACGACCCGTCGGTGCACCATCGCGACGTCGATCGGTGACACAACTCACCGACGTCGCGCCCGACACGAGCCGGTTCAGCACCGAACTCCGCCGGTGGTGGATCTTCGCCTTCGCCACGGTCGCGCTCGGCGTGGGGCTACGTCTGTGGAATCTGGGGAGCTACGGGCTCACCTACGACGAGACCTGGACGGGCGCTGCCACCAACCTCAGCATTCCCCAGATCATCGAGCGCACGTGGAACATCGACGTTCATCCGCCGCTCGCCTACCTGACGGTCGGGCTGCTGGTGCCGGACGGCAGCGAGTTCTGGCTCAGGGTCCCGTCGGTCCTCGCCTCGATCGGCACCCTCGTCGCACTCGGCGTGTGGCTCCGTGATCGTGGGCGGGTCGCGCCCATCGCCGTCGCACTCGCGTCCGTGTCGACCTTTCTCGTCCTGCACGGGCGCGAGGCCCGGGCCTATGCGTTCCTCGCGCTGGCCGGCGTCCTCCTCGCCTGGACGTGCGAGCGCTGGCTGCGACGTCCGTCCCGGCGCGACACGTGGGTGGTGTTCGTGCTGGCGCTCGCCGTGCTGTTCACCCACTACTCGGCTCTCGTCTTCCTCGTCTGCCTGGCGTTGCTCCCGGGGCTCCGGCGGGATCGATCGGCCTGGGAGTTCCGAGCCGCGATCGCCGTGCCGTTGATGCTGTGGGCCGTGCTCTGGGGACCGGCGTTCCTCCACCAGTCCGGCAGCGGCGACACGGACACGTTCCCGCTCGTCAGCCTGAGCTGGGTCGAGTTCACGCTCGATGGCCTGTTCACCTACCAGTCGGTTCCGCGGTTCCTCATCCCGGCGCTCCTGATCGGTGGATTCCTCGCCATGGGACGCGACCGGATCCTGCAGCGTGTCGCGTTGCTCGGGTTCGTCGTCCCGACCTGTGCCCTGATCGTGCTCGGGGTGAAGGCCCACCTGTTCATCCCGCGGACCATGGCGCTCGGCGTCTGGATGCCGATCGTCGGGATGGCGTTCCTCGCCGACTGGCTCGGCCGTCGGCTCGGCCCGATCGGGGCGGTCGGTCTGGTCGCCCTCGGGTTCGTCCTCATGCTCCCGTCCACCATCGACCAGGTCTCGTCCGGACGCAACCTCGAAGCCATCGCCGTCGTCGACCGCGAGGCAGGCCCGGGTGACCGGGTGGCCATCGCTCCGGAGCACCTGGGCAACGAGTTGAACTGGGCGTTCACGATCAAACGCAACTGGTCGGAGGTCGTGCTTCGTGAGGACGGCTTCGCCGAGGTGTTCGACCCGGAGTCCTCGTCGGGTCGGACCTGGCTGCTGTCGTTCGCCGCGGAGGGGCCGCCACCACCACCGGACGGCGTTCCGAGGTGCGCCGAGGATCGCCGGGTGGGCGGAACATGGGTGACCTGCATCGTTTCGGACTGAGATCGTGGGCTCGTGTAGTTGGCACCAGGGCTCCTGATCTGGTCGGATAGCCCGAGACCACCCTCTCGACCACTGAGGAGACATGACTCCATGAGCATTCGCGTCGGCATCAACGGATTCGGACGAATCGGCCGGAACTTCTTCCGGGCCGCCAAGAAGATCGATGCCGACATCGACTTCGTCGCCGTCAACGACCTCGGGTCCATCGAGACCATGGCTCACCTCCTCAAGCACGACACGGTGCACGGACCGTTCCCCGCCGACGTCGCTCCGGCCGACGGCGGGATCAGCGTCGACGGCGACACCCTGAAGGTGCTGGCCGAGCGCGATCCGAGCGCCCTGCCCTGGGCCGACCTCGGCGTCGACGTCGTCATCGAGTCGACCGGCTTCTTCACCAAGCGCGACGACGCCGCCAAGCACATCGAGGCCGGCGCCCCGCGGGTCATCGTCTCCGCCCCCGCCGGCGGGGCCGATGCCACCTTCGTCGTCGGCGTGAACGACGACACCTTCGACCCCGACGCGCACAAGGTCATCTCGAACGCATCGTGCACCACCAACTGCTTCGTGCCGCTCGTCAAGGTGCTCGACGACGCCTTCGGCGTCGAGAAGGGCCTCATGACGACGATCCACGCCTACACCGGCGATCAGGCCATCGTCGACGGACCGCACAGCGACCTGCGTCGGGCCCGCGCCGCGGCCGCCAACATCATCCCGACCTCGACCGGAGCGGCCCGGGCCACCGGCTTGGTGCTCGAGTCGATGCAGGGCCTGCTCGACGGCATCGCACTGCGGGTCCCCATCCCCGACGGGTCGATCACCGACTTCACGGCCGTGCTGAAGAACGACACCACTGCCGACGAGGTCAACCAGGCGTTCGAGGCCGCTGCCTCCGAGGGTCGCCTGGCCAAGGTCCTCGACTACAGCGACGCGCCGCTCGTGTCGTCCGACATCGTCGGCAGTCCGGCCAGTTGCACCTTCGACTCCGGTCTCACCATGGCCATGGGCAACCTCGCCAAGGTCCAGGGCTGGTACGACAACGAGTGGGGCTACTCGAACCGCCTCGTCGATCTCGCTCTCATCGTCGGCGCCGCGAACCACTGATGCGTTCCCCGGCCACGCAGGCCGCTTGTGGCCGGTCTCCTCGTTCGTGCTGTCTCGGTCGCTCGCAGGCTCGCTCCCTGGTTCGCCGGGCGCTGGCGCTTCCTCCCGGCGAACGGACCTCGCACGCGTGTTCCCACCCCACCGTGCGTGACGCATGAGCTCGGTGCCGAGTCTGGAAGACCTGGGCGACGTCGCCGGCAAGCGGGTCCTGGTCCGCTGTGACTTCAACGTGCCGCTCGACGGCACGACGATCACCGACGACCTGCGCATTCGTGCCGCGTTGCCGACGTTGCGTTGGCTGGTCGACCACGGGGCCCACGTCACGGCGTGCAGCCATCTCGGGCGGCCGCAGGGTGCACCCGATCCGGCCTTCTCGCTCGATCCGGTTCGGGCGCGGCTGGCCGAGTTGATCGAGGGCGTCGAGCTTCGCGAGAACCTCCGGTTCCACCCGGGCGAGACCGCCAACGACCCCGCGTTCGTCGCCGAGCTGGTCGCCGGACAGGACTGCTACGTCAACGACGCGTTCGGGGCCAGCCACCGTGAGCACGCATCGATCGTCGGGCCGCCCCGGTATCTGCCGAGCGCAGCGGGTCGCCTGCTGGCTCGCGAGGTCGAGGTGCTCGGCGGGATCCGCGATCATCCCAAGCGCCCGTTCGTGGCCATCCTCGGCGGCTCGAAGGTGTCCGACAAGCTCGGCGTCATCGAAGCGCTGCTCGACGCAGTCGACTCCCTCATCGTGGGCGGCGGGATGTGCTTCACCTTCCTGAAGGCGCAGGGCCACCACGTGGGTGCGTCGCTGTGCGAGGACGACATGGTCGACACCTGCGGTCGGCTCCTCGCCGAGGCCGGTGACCGGATCCACCTCCCCTCTGATGTGACGGCGCTCGGCCCCGGCGGGAAGATCGGCGACCCGTCGGCCGGCGGCGAGGTCCGCCAGCTCGGTACGACGATTCCCGACGGTTGGATGGGCCTCGACATCGGGCCCGGCACGGCGGCCGAGTTCACCGACGTCATCCGAGAGGCCCGCACCGTGCTGTGGAACGGCCCCATGGGGGTGTTCGAGGACGAACGATTCGCCGCCGGCACGCGCACGGTCGCCGAGGCGGTCGCCGAGTGTCGTGGATTCACCGTCGTCGGTGGGGGAGACTCTGCCGCAGCAGCCAAGCAGTTCGGGTTCGACACCCAGATCGATCACGTCTCGACCGGTGGAGGTGCCTCGCTCGAGCTGCTCGAGCAGGGCGACCTGCCCGGACTTCGCGCCCTCAGGGAGGCACCCACAGCATGAGCCCGACACCATCCGGTCGCAAGCCGCTGATCAGCGGCAACTGGAAGATGCACAAGAACCACTTCGAGGCGATCCAGCTCGTCCAGAAGCTCTCGTACCAGATCACCGAGGACGACGCCCTCGAGGTCGAGGTCTCGGTGCATCCGCCGTTCACCGACCTGCGCTCGATCCAGACGATCATCGACGCCGAGAAGCTCCCGATCGCCCTCGGGGCCCAGCACTGCCATCACGAGGACAGCGGCGCCTTCACCGGCGAGGTGGCGCCTCCGATGCTCGCCAAGCTGAACGTCTCCTACGTGATCGCCGGACACTCCGAGCGCCGCGAGCTGTTCGGTGAGACCAACGAGTTCATCAACGCCAAGGTCCGGGCCATCTTCAAGCAGGAGATGACCCCGATCCTCTGTGTGGGTGAGACGCTCGAGGAGCGTGAGGCCGATGGCGCCCAGGACAAGGTGCGCAGGCAGCTCGAGGAGGGCCTGAAGGGCCTGACCTCCCAGCAGGTCGGCACCATGGTCGTCGCCTACGAGCCGATCTGGGCCATCGGCACGGGCCGGACCGCCACCCCCGACGACGCCCAGGAGATGTGTGCGTTCGTCCGGTCGACCGTGCGCGAGCTCCATGGTGGCGACGCGGCCGACGCGGTGCGGATCCAGTACGGCGGCTCGGTGAAGCCGGGCAACGCGGCCGAACTGCTGAGCCGGCCCGACATCGACGGCGCGCTGGTCGGCGGGGCGAGCCTCGAGTCCGACGACTTCGTCGCCATCGTGCATGCCGGCCGGGCCTGATCCGGTATCCTCGTCGCCGTGCTGACCCCGTTCGTCATCGTCATTCATGTGGTCGTCTCGATCAGCCTGATCGTCCTGGTGCTGCTGCACAGCGGCAAGGGTGGCGGCCTCTCCGACATGTTCGGAGGCGGTATGGGAGCGGCAGCCGCCGGCTCGACGGCGGTCGAGCGCAACCTCGATCGAATCACCGTGGTCGTGGCGCTGACCTTCACGTTCACCACGATCGGGCTGGCGCTGCTGCTCGACTGAGGTCCCGCTGCTCGTCTGGGGCCAGAGCGGCCCGTCGCGACGAACGAGCGACCGGAGCGGGTCTGGCGGGCGCTGCGAACGTTGGCCCTGTCCGCGCAGCTCCTACGGCGTGCTGGTGAGGCTGAGGACCGCGAAGTGGCCGTCGTCGACGATGCTGCGGTTGCCGAGTCCCGGGTAGCCGCCGGCGGTGAAGCCATTGGCGATGGTGTCGTTGGCTCCGAAGCGAATGGCAGCCTCGTCGCCACCGACCGCAGGGAAGGCGAGGTTCGAGTCGGACTTCACGAACATCGAGAAGCTGAACTCGACGGTGATGGTCTGGGCCGTGGTGCCGGTCAGCACCAGGCTGTTGCCACCGCCGAAGGCGACGTTCTTGGTGCCCGAGCCTCCGCACGAGCCCCAGCACGGGTTGTCGACGACCTCGGACGGAGTGGCGGCGAAGTCGAACGACTGCCAGGCACCGCCGCCGATCCGCGCCCGTGCCGTGACCGGGGTGTCGAACCGGGTGACGCCGCCGCCGACCTCGAACGCGACTCGTTCGTCGATGATGGTGTGGGCCCCGTTCAGCAGGTGGCCGACATCGAGCTGCCACGTTTCGCCGTCGGCCGGCACGACGTCGAGTTCGATGCGGTAGGCGGCGGTGGCACTCCGGCTCTCGTCGTCGACCGTGCAGCAGGCGTCGGCGCCGAGCATGCCCTTGAAATCGACCGCCACCGACGTCGACGACGACGACACCCGGAGGCGATGCCGCCACTCGTTCACGTCGAACACGCTGTCGACCGCGCTGTCGGCGCTGCTGAGGTCGGTGACCTCCACCTTCTCGATGTGCGTCTGCGGGACCGTGTCGAGATCGGCGTACAGGACGTAGTGCTGGCCGGCGCGGTCGACCTCGAGGACGTCGAGGTCGAGTCCGAGGAACCCGGGGAGGGGGAATGCGGCGAACGAATCGGTGAGCGCGTCGGCGAAGAGGGGAAACAGGTTCGGGAAGAGGGCCTCGACCGCGGGCTCGTTCGCCTTGACCGCGTTCCGGATGACCCGAGCGTCGATGGCCGCCGCCGCCGGCGGCGTGATGGTCGGCGCCAGCTCGGCGGCCACGGCGTCGTAGGCCAGGTCGAATCCGAGCGGCGCGTCGAGGGCCAGCCGGAGCCAGAGCACCTCGCCGACGCCGGGGCGAGCTTCGATGACCTCGAGCTGGAGGTTGGCCAGCATCAGCTCGGCGAGCTCACCGGAGGGTCCGGCGGGGGCCTCGGTGAGGAAGGGCGCGACCGTCGGTGTCACCCGGATGAACAGCGGTGTGTCGGCCGGCAGCGCGGTCGCGAACTCGGGGATGAAGCCGGCCAGCAGGGTGGAGGTGATGGGCACGGTGGTCTGGCCGAACGGGAAGTCGGTGACGTCGCTGTTGATGGCGCCGCACTCGGTCATGGCTCCGAGCAACTGGTTGAAGGCCGAGCCCGAGATCATCAGGCCGAGGCCGTAGGGGCTTCCCCCGGGCGTGGTGGCACCCAGGGTCGGGAAGGCCCCCGGGAGGTCGTAGGTGCTCGGGAGGTCGGGCGCGCCCGGCACGGCGGGGCAGTCGCTCGGTCCGGCCCCCGGGGTGGCGAAGAAGTCGGCGTCGGCCCTCAGCTCGAGCCCGGTGGACGACTCGGTGATCGAGGTCATGGTGGTGTCGAGGTGGGCCTGGAGGGCCTCGCCGATCGGGCCGGCGATCGAGATCTCGGCGAGGGCGGTCTCGATGGCATCGGCGATGGGGGAGTCGAGCGGCCCGGGGCCATCGGGGTCGGCGAGGTTGGAGGCGAACCCGTCGCTGACCAGGCTCTCGACCTGCGGTCCGGCCACGGCGTTCACGATGTCGCCGATCAGGAAACGGTCGCCGTCGCAGATGCCGGAGATGAACTCGTAGCTCAGCCCGGTGGTGGTCACCGCCGGTGCCCCGATCATGGTGACGTCGACGGCCGTGGGGTCGGCCGGGCTCGGAGCGAGATCGAAGTCGGCGACGATCGTCGTCGTCGGGATCTGGAGCTCGAGCGAGCAGTCCGAATCGATGAGCAGGCCGTCGCTGATGTTGAGGTCGACGCCCACGTAGAGGTCGGTGATCGTGATGTCGGTGCGAACCGCGCCGTCGGTCACCCTGGGCACGATGCCGACGTCGGCGACGCCGGCCTCGAACACGTTGCCCAGGATGTCGAGGGTCAGGAACGCATTGTCCTGGTCGATGATCGGGTTCTGGGCGATCAGGAGGCCGCCGATGTCGAATGCGCCGCCGGCGAGGTCCTCGATGACCGGTCCGAGGCCGTCGAGGCCGGAGTTCGTGACGCGCATCCCGACGCCGTCGGGTGAGAACTGGCCCTCACCGATCGTCGCGCCGCGGACGACGGCCCGACGTTGGCGATAGATCGGTCCGTTGCCGGCTGGGTCGTACAACACCTCGATGGGCGTCACGTAGCCCGAGGTCGCGTGCGGGACCTCGACCGACCAGGTCCGGTCGGGCTCGAGCGCGGTCGGTACGCCGTTGACCGTGAGCACGCCGCCGAGCGCGAGCTCGGCGGGCAGGGTGCCCGTGACGGTCACGGTGCTGCCGTCGACGATGGCGCCGTCGTCGGGCGTGCTGATCAGGTCGTCACGGTCGCATGCCGCGACGAGCAGCACGAACGCGGCGAGAAGAGCCCCCAGACGTCTCACCTCGACCATGCTGCACCATCGAGCCCCCGCTCGCAATGATTGATCCGACCACCAGTCGACCCGGTAGGGTGGCGCCTCGCTCCAGAAGACCGGAGCGGCCACGCGGTCGTGGCGGAATTGGTAGACGCGTCAGCTTGAGGGGCTGGTGGGCGCAAGCCCGTGGAGGTTCGAGTCCTCTCGACCGCACCAGAGGTTCCCGGTCACATCGACGGCTGCGGCACCCGTCCGAGGTCTCAGCCGGTCGGTGGTGCGTGGCGCTGTTCGGTCCAGCGGACCCCGTCCCACCACCGCATGGCGGTCCCACCGGGTTCGGGATACCAGCCGGGGGGCGGCGCGGGCGTGCGTCCGGCGGCGGCCAGGACCTCGTCACGCTTCACGAAACGCCAGATCAGTGCGCCGATGATGCCGACCAGCACGACGACGATGACCCACATGGTCTTGTCGGTGCCTGCCGCCCGGAACTGCTGCTCGGGAAGCTTCGCCACCTCGACGATGGCCATGATCCAGTAAACGATCGAGAACACCCACAGGGCCAGGAAGGCCACGAAGAACAGCAGGAGGATGCCGGCCCCTAGGAAGTCCATGATCGGTTCCTCATGCGGCGATGGTAGCCAGGCGGCTCAGTCGGATGCGTCGGGTCCACGACCGGTGGCCGCGAGCGCAAGGCCGCGTCCGAAGGTGGTGAGCCGGTAGAAGCAACGGAGCCGCAGGTCATCGTGGTCGAAGTCGCTGCCCCCGCCCCCGGCACTCAGCCAGCCCTGCTCGGTCAGTCGGTGCAGGGCGGACGAGACGATCGCGTGATCGAGACCGGTGACCCGCACCAGATCGAGCCCTTGTCGCTCGAGATCAGGGTGGGCGAGCATCGCTTCCAACAGGGCGCGGCCGGGACGAGTGACTCGATCGAACGGCCCCGACCCCATGGATCCACCCTAGACGAAGACCACGCTGTGTGGTGCTACAACCGCGTTGCGAGATGGCGACCGGTCCGGTCGTCGCACGAGTGATTCGGGACGAAACCCGACGGCTGATACAGTCGAGGCGCTCCTGCGCTGGGCCAATGACGTCCCGGTCTCGCAAGCTTGAACCCATCCGTTCGTACGCTCACGGGAAGTCATCCATGTCCACGCCTGCCCAGCAGGGTCTCTACGACCCCGCATTCGAACACGACGCATGTGGAGTCGCCTTCGTCGTCGACATGCACGGCCGCAAGTCGCACGAGATGGTGCGCAAGGGCCTCAGCTCGCTGTGCAACCTCGACCACCGTGGGGCGACCGGCGCTGAAGAGAACGTCGGCGACGGTGCCGGCATCCTGATCCAGGTCCCCGATGCGTTCCTGCGCGAGGTCTGCGACTTCGCGTTGCCCGACGCCGGTACCTATGCGACCGGCATCGGGTTCCTGCCCGCTGATCCCGGTGCTGCGGCCGAAGCCGCGGCCGCCATCGAGAAGCTGGCCGACACCGAGGGCCTCCGCGTCCTCGGCTGGCGCGAGGTGCCCGTCGACGCTTCGATGATCGGCTCCATGTCCGCCGAGGCGATGCCGTCGTTCCGTCAGCTGTTCGTGGCGGCGGCGCAGGGCTCGGCCCCGCTCTCGGGCTTGTCGTTGGAGCGTCGCGCGTTCGTGCTGCGCAAGCGCATCGAACACGAGGTGGACACCGCGCCGTCCGACGCCGGCGTCTACTTCCCGAGCCTGTCGGGGCGGACGATCGTCTACAAGGGCATGCTCACCACGCTCCAGCTCGACGAGTTCTTCACCGACCTGGCCGACGAACGGCTCGAGACCGCGCTGGCGCTCGTGCACTCGCGGTTCTCCACCAACACCTTCCCGTCGTGGCCGCTGGCCCACCCGTACCGGATGGTCGCCCACAACGGCGAGATCAACACGGTGCGCGGGAACGAGAACTGGATGCGGGCACGCGAAGGCATGCTCGCAAGCGATCTGTTCGGCGATCGCCTCGAGCGGGCCTATCCGATCATGACCGACGGGGCCAGCGACACCGCACGATTCGACGAATGCCTCGAGCTGCTGCACCTCGGTGGCCGGAGCCTTCCGCACGCGGTGCTGATGATGGTGCCCGAGGCGTGGGAGCACCACGAGACCATGCCCGACTGGAAGCGCGACTTCTACCGCTTCCACTCGTGCCTGATGGAGCCGTGGGACGGGCCCGCCTCCATCGCGTTCACCGATGGCACGGTGATCGGCGCAGTGCTCGACCGAAATGGCCTGCGGCCCTCCCGCTACTGGGTGACCGAGGACGGACTCGTGGTGATGGCGAGCGAGGTGGGGGTGCTCGACATCGACCCGGCAACGGTGATCCGCAAGGGCCGCCTCCAGCCCGGACGGATGTTCCTGGTCGACACGGCCAAGGGTCGCATCATCGAAGACGAGGAGATCAAGCGCGAGTTGGCCGACGCCGAGCCCTACGGCGACTGGCTCCACGACGGTCTGCTCCACCTCGACGACCTGCCGCCGCGGTTCCTGCTCACGCCGCAGCACAGCTCGGTCGTGAAGCACCAGCGGGTCTTCGGGTGGACCACCGAGGAGATCAAGATCCTGCTGGCCCCGATGGCCCGAACCGGAGCCGAGCCCATCGGGTCGATGGGGACCGACACGCCCATCGCGACGCTGTCGAACCGGCCTCGCCTGCTGTTCGACTACTTCCAACAGCTGTTCGCCCAGGTCACCAACCCGCCACTCGATGCCATACGCGAAGAGCTCGTGACCTCGATGGGGGCCTCGGTCGGTCCCGAAGGCAACCTGCTCGACCCGAACCCGGCCTCGTGCCGGCAGATCCGGCTCGGATCACCGATCATCTCCAACGAGGACCTGGCGCAAGCTGCTGTACGTCAACGACGACGGCGACCTGCCCGGGTTCCAGGCGTTCGCGATCGATGGTCTCTACCCGGTCGACGAGGGCGGCGACGGGCTCCGGCGGGCCCTCGACGAGATCTGCGACAAGGTCTCGGTCGCGATCGCCGAGGGCGCGAAGATCATCGTCCTCAGCGACCGGCACTCCAATGCCGGCCTCGCGCCCATTCCGTCGCTGCTGCTCACCGGGGCCGTGCACCACCACCTCATCCGTGAGCAGAGCCGGACCAAGGTCGGGCTCGTCGTCGAGTGCGGCGATGCCCGCGAGGTGCACCACATGGCACTCCTCATCGGCTTCGGCGCGGCAGCGATCAACCCCTACCTGTCGTTCGAGTCGATCGAGGACCTCATCGGCGAGGGCGTCATCGACATCGATCCGGCACAGGCCATCACCAACTACATCAAGGCGTGCACCAAGGGCGTGCTCAAGATCATGTCGAAGATGGGCATCTCGACGGTGGCGTCCTACACCGGTGCCCAGGTCTTCGAGGCCATCGGCATCGGCCAGGAGGTCATCGACCGCTACTTCGCCGGAACCTCGTCCAAGCTCGGTGGGATCGGCCTCGACGTCATCGCCGAAGAGGTTCGCAAGCGGCACGAGTTCGCCTACCTCGACCGGCCCGAGAAGGCCGCGCACCGCGACCTCTGGGCCGGCGGCGAGTACCAGTGGCGGCGCGAGGGCGAATACCACCTCTTCAACCCCGAGACCGTCTTCAAGCTGCAGCACGCCACCCGAACCAAGCAGTACGAGGTCTTCAAGGAGTACACCCAACTCGTCGACGGCCAGAGCGAGCATCTCGCCACGCTCCGCGGCCTGTTCAGGTTCAAGGCGGGCGATCGCCCGGCGGTGCCGATCGACGAGGTCGAACCGGTCAGCGAGATCGTGAAGCGCTTCTCCACCGGCGCCATGTCCTACGGCTCGATCTCGGCCGAGGCGCACGAGAACCTCGCCATCGCCATGAACCGTCTCGGCGCCAAGTCCAACACCGGCGAGGGCGGCGAGGACCCCGATCGGTTCGATCGCGACGACAACGGCGACCTGCGCCGCAGTTCGATCAAGCAGGTGGCCTCGGGTCGCTTCGGCGTGACGTCGAACTACCTGACCAACGCGACGACATCCAGATCAAGATGGCCCAGGGCGCCAAGCCCGGCGAAGGCGGCCAACTGCCCGGTCAGAAGGTCTGGCCCTGGATCGCCAAGACCCGCTACTCGACGCCAGGGGTGGGCCTCATCTCGCCGCCGCCGCACCACGACATCTATTCGATCGAGGACCTCAAGCAGCTCATCCACGATCTGAAGAACGCCAACCCCGACGCCCGCATCCACGTGAAGCTGGTCGCCGAGGTCGGAGTCGGCACGGTGGCCGCGGGGGTCTCGAAGGCCAAGGCCGACGTCGTGCTCATCTCGGGCCACGACGGTGGCACCGGTGCGTCGCCGCTCAACTCGCTCAAGCACGCCGGCGCGCCATGGGAGCTCGGCCTCGCCGAGACCCAGCAGACGCTGCTGATGAACGGCCTTCGCGACCGCATCGTCGTGCAGACCGACGGTCAGCTGAAGACCGGCCGCGACGTCGTGGTCGCCGCGCTGCTCGGCGCCGACGAGTACGGGTTCGCCACCGCGCCACTGGTGGTGTCGGGCTGCATCATGATGCGGGTCTGTCACCTCGACACCTGCCCGGTGGGCGTGGCCACCCAGAACCCCGAGCTCCGCAAGCGCTTCACGGGCAAGCCCGAGTTCGTCGAGAACTTCTTCGAGTTCATCGCCGAGGAGGTGCGCGAGTACCTGGCCGAGCTCGGCTTCCGGAGCCTCGAAGAGGCGATCGGTCAGGTCGAGGCACTCGACACCGTCGGAGCGATCGACCACTGGAAGGCCAGCGGTCTCGATCTGTCGCCGATCCTGGCCGTGCCCGACCTCGCCGTGGGAGCAGGACCGGTTCCAGAGCAAGGGCCAGGATCACGGGCTCGACAAGGCGCTCGACATGGAGCTCATCGAGTTGGCCCGTGCGGCCATCGACCGCCGTGAGCCGGTCGAGATCGTCAAGCCGATCCGCAACCTCAACCGCACGGTCGGCACCATGCTCGGCCACGAGATCTCCAAGAAGTGGGGCGAGGACGGCCTCCCCGAGGACACGATCCGCATCCTGTTCGACGGCTCAGCCGGCCAGAGCTTCGGTGCCTTCGTGCCCGCAGGCGTGTCGCTGCGGTTGCTGGGCGACGCCAACGACTATCTCGGCAAGGGCCTGTCGGGCGGCAAGATCGTGGTCCGGCCGCCACTCGAGGCCCGCGCAGGGTTCGTCGCAGAGGACAACATCATCGCCGGCAACGTGATCCTCTACGGAGCCACCGCGCGGCGAGGTCTATCTCCGCGGGAAGGTCGGCGAACGCTTCTGTGTCCGCAACTCGGGGGCCACGGCCGTGGTCGAGGGTGTGGGCGATCATGGGTGCGAGTACATGACCGGTGGCCGTGTCGTCGTGCTCGGACCGACCGGCCGCAACTTCGGCGCGGGGATGTCGGGTGGGATCGCCTACGTCTACGACCCGGACGACACGTTCCATCGGAGCCTGAACACCGAGATGGTCGATCTCGAGGCCCTGGAGGCCGACGACCAGACCTGGTTGCGCGACACCGTGCGCCAGCACCAGATCGAGACCGAATCACCGGTGGCCGAACGCATGCTCAACCGCTGGCACACCGAGGTCCGCCACTTCGTGAAGGTGATGCCCCGCGACTACACGACGGGTGCTCGAAGCGGCCGCCATGGCCGAAGGTCGAGGGACGAGACGTCGAAGAGGCGATCATGGCCGCCTCCCACGGATAGGAGAGATGAAGGAATGAGAGACGTGAACAGCTGCGGAGGTTGCGAGGCCGACGAGGTACGAGGAGGCCGGCGAGGGGCGGCCTCCCGTTCGGCGGGAGGAAGCGCCAGCGCCCGTCCCCAGGGAGCGAAGCGACCGAGACGTCCGGCCGGGAACGAGGAATGAGAGGCGTGAACAGCTGCGGAGGATGCGAGGCCGACGAGGCACGAGGAGGCCGGCTAGGGGCGGCCTCCGTGGCCGGGGAACGGAAGTAATGGGAGACATCAGAGGATTCCTGAAGCACACCGATCGGGCGCTGCCCGAGCGGCGGCCGGTGCCGGTTCGGCTCCGGGACTGGAAAGAGGTCTACGAGCCGCACGACGAGGAGACCCTGCGCGCCCAGGCGAGCCGGTGCATGGACTGCGGGATCCCGTTCTGCAACAACGGCTGCCCGCTGGGCAACCTCATCCCCGACTGGAACGACCTGGTGTACCGGGACCGCTGGCGCGACGCCATCGAGCGTCTGCACGCCACCAACAACTTCCCCGAGTTCACCGGCCGGCTGTGCCCGGCACCGTGTGAGGCCGCGTGCGTGCTCGGCATCAACCAGACCGCCGGTGACGATCAAGCAGGTCGAGGTCGACATCATCGACAAGGCGTGGGAGGAGGGCTGGGTCGTTCCCGTCGTGCCGAGCCACAAGACCGGCAAGAAGGTCGCGGTCGTCGGGTCGGGCCCAGCCGGCCTCGCCGCCGCCCAGCAGCTCACCCGTGCCGGTCACGATGTCGTCGTGTTCGAGCGGGCCGACCGCATCGGCGGACTGCTGCGGTACGGCATCCCCGAGTTCAAGATGGAGAAGCGTCATCTCGATCGACGGGTCGAGCAGATGGAGGCCGAGGGCACCGAGTTCCGGACCAACGCCAACGTCGGCGACAACGTGCCGGTGGACGAGTTGAAGCGCGACTTCGACGTCATCGTGCTCGCCGGCGGCGCCACCAACTGGCGCGACCTGCCGATCCCGGGGCGCGAGTTCACCGGCGTCTACCAGGCCATGGAGTACCTGCCGTGGGCCAACAAGGCCCAGGAGGGTGATCTCGACCCTGAAGAGGTGCCCATCACCTCGAAGGACTGCAACGTGGTCATCATCGGCGGCGGTGACACCGGGGCCGACTGCCTCGGCACCGCTCACCGGCAGGGCGCCAAGAACATCCACCAGTTCGAGATCATGCCGCGGCCGCCGGACGAACGACCCGACCGCAACCCGTGGCCCACCTACCCGATGTCCTACAAGGTCACGACCGCGCACGAGGAGGGCGGCGAGCGGGTCTACAGCGTCAACACCGAGGAGTTCCTCGGCGACGCCGACGGCAACCTCCGGGGCCTCAAGGCCCACGAGGTCGAGATGGTCGACGGCCGGTTCACCAAGGTCGAGGGCTCGGACTTCGAGCTCGAGTGCGAGCGGGTCTTCCTGGCCATGGGCTTCCTGGGCCCCGAAGGCGGCGGTCTGCTCGATCAACTCGGGGTCGATCTCACCGAGCGGAGCAACGTCGCTCGCGGCGACGACTATCGCACCAGCGTCGACGACGTGTTCGTCTGCGGCGACATGGGCCGGGGTCAGAGCCTCATCGTGTGGGCCATCGCCGAGGGCCGGGCCTGCGCCGCGGCCGTCGACGAGCACCTCATGGGTGCGTCGGCCCTCCCATCACCCATCCCCGCCAGCGCCGCCCCTCTCACCTGAGATGCCTGGGCCGGGTCGTGATTCGTTCGGTCGAGCCCGGTGATCGACCGGGGGTGGTCGCCCTCAACGAGGCGGCGATCCCGGCCGTGACGCCGATGTCGGCCGGCGATTTCGAGTTCTACGGGCGCGTTGCGGAGCGGTTCGTGGTGATCGGCGACGGTGCCGGCTTCCTGATCCTGATGGGGCCCGGGGTCGACGACTACGAGTCACCCAACTACCGCTGGTTCAGCGAGCGGTACGACGACTTCTGCTACGTCGACCGCATCGTCGTCGCCGACGGTGAGCGGGGCAGTGGGCTCGGGCGAGCGCTCTACGAGTTCGCCGTCGATCGAGCCGGCGAACGCCCGCTGCTGGCCGAGGTCAACCTCCGGCCGCGCAACGACGTGAGCCTGGCCTTCCACGACGCGTTCGGGTTCGAGCAGGTGGGCACCCAAGACGTCGAGGGCGGGGCGAAAGAGGTGGCCATGCTGTGCCGCAGCGCCACCTCGACGACCTGAGTTGGACGGTCAGCACTCGACCACGAGCGAGAAGCCGGAGGCGATGTGCGCGTCGAGTCCCGCCGGATCTTGGGTGCTCTTGCGCCAGCTATTGGCGCAACAAGACCCGAGATCGTGGAGTTGGCGGCTTGTCAGGCGCCGGCGAGCGCGGTGAGTGCCGGGCCGGCGTCTTCGGTGAGCGGGTCGCCGTGGCCGGCGAGGATCGACTGCACCTCGAGGGTCGCCAGCTTGTCGACCGACGCGTCGGCAGCTGCGGCATCGGCGGTGAACTCGGGTGCCGAACCGGTGAGGTCGCCGGTCGAGAGGTTGAGGGCATCGCCGGCCACGAGGATCCCGGTGTCGGGGTCGAACACCGACACGTGACCGGCCGTGTGGCCGGGCGTGGCGATGACCTGGAGGCCGAAGACCTCGTCGCCGTCGTTCAACGGGCTCAGGGTGGCGGCCGTTGCGATGCCGGCGATGTCGGCCTCGCCCGCGTGGGCTCGGGCTGACGGCGCGGCCTCGGTGAGCGCGTCGAGTCCGCCCACGTGGTCGCCGTGCAGGTGGGTGATGATGATGTCGCCCACCCGGTCGAAGCCCGACCCTGCGGCCGCCAGCGTGTCTGCGATCGGAGTCACATCCCCGGTGCCCGTGTCGACCACCGCGACTTCGTTGCCCCGAAGCAGCACATAGGCGGACACGAAGCCGAACGAAGCCCGCTCGAAGAAGAGCCTTTCGCTCGCGTCGATGGTCTGGCTCGACGAGGCGCTCGGATCGGACTCGCCCTCGATGGAACTGGTCGTGCCGCTCGCAGCGTCCCCGTCGTCATCACCGCAAGCGACGAACGCGGTACTCAGCACGGTCACGGCGACCGTCCCCTTCCCGAGGTCGGTGAGGAAGCCGCGACGGGTGATGGGATGGGGTCGGTGCAGGTGGGCCATGCGGTCGATCGTAGGAGAAGCGTGCGGGCTACGGTCGGCCGCCATGGAAGTCACTGACAAGGCCGCAATCGTGACCGGTGCCAGCAGCGGGGTGGGCGCCGCGACGGCACGCCGACTCGCCGATCTCGGGTGCTCGGTGGTGATCAACTACGCCTCGTCGGCCGACAAGGCCGAGGCGGTTGCCGAGGACTGCCGGACCCGCGGCGTCGAGGCGTTCGCCCACCAGGCCGACGTTGCCGACGACGCGGCCTGTCGCGAACTGGTCGACGCAGCGGTCGCCCGCTTCGGCCACCTCGACGTGCTGATCAACAATGCCGGCACCACGCAATTCGTTCCCCACCACGACCTCGAGGCGATGGAGTCCGACGCGTGGGATCGCATCCTGGCCGTCAACCTCAAGGGCCCCTTCTTCTGCACGCGCGCGGCCCGCGATCACCTGAAGGCCGACGGCGGGGGAGAGGTCGTGATGACGTCGAGCGTGGCCGGCCTGGCCGGAACCGGCTCGTCGATCGCCTATTGCGCCAGCAAGGCCGGCCTGAACAACCTGACCGTGACCCTGGCCCGGGTGATGGGTCCCGAGGTCCGGGTCAACGCCGTGGCGCCGGGGTTCATCGACGGTGAGTGGCTCCAGGAAGGCCTGGGCGAGGCCTACGAGGGCGTCAAGGCCATGTATGCCGGACAGTCTCTCCTGGATCGGGTGTCGACTCCCGATGACGTTGCCGCAGCCATCCTGAGCCTCGTCACCGGCAGCGACCTGGTCACCGGCAACGTGCTGCCCGTCGAAGGCGGGGCCCTTCACCGCATGTGAAACTGCGCAGCCCTGGTTGCATTGCGGGGAACTGCGACGCTCGGCCCTGTCCGCGCAGCTCCTCAGACGGTTCGGACGAACTCCTCGATGCGTTCCTTCCACCCGCCGGCGTCGCCAGGGCGCTTCGAGGTGACCAGTTCGGCCTCGGGGATCGTCTCGGCGATGCGTTTCGCCGTCGCGTGCGGGTGCGACGGGTCGAGGTGCCAGCCGCACACCAGTGTGGGCATGCTGATGTCGGCGAGCAGTTCCGAATCGGGCAGATCGCTCCTGGCTGCGCCTCGCAGCGAACGTGACGCGCGTCGGACGGCAGGCAGCGGAACCGTGGCACCGAGGGTGCCGGCCGCTCCGTAGGTCACCTTCTGGACCCACCGCACACCCCATGCCGACGGAGGGATCACCAGCACCAGCCCGAGGATCCGCTCCGGAGCGAGGGTGGCGGCGGTCAACGCCGTGGCCGCCCCCATCGACACGCCACCGGCGACGAAATGCTCGTGGCCGGTCGAGTCGGCGACCGCGAACAGGTCGCGGGTCAGGGCCTTCCACGTGAGCTGATCGGAGGCGGTGGCGTCGGGCGACTCGCCGTGGTTGCGGGCGTCGTAGGTGACGATCTCGTTCTCGACATCGAGCGTTGCGGGATCGATCGGCCCGGTGGGAATCGACTGCAGCAGCGCATGGCCCCACAGCAGGGCGGGCTCGGTGCCCGGTCGGGTCTCGACGTTGAGATCAGTCATACCAGCCAATCATGCCGGTCAATCATGGGCGATGAACACCGTCTTGAGCTCGCTGTAGTGGTCGAGGGCGACCATGCCCTGCTCGCGGTCCGAGCCCGCTCTGCTTCACCCCACCGAACGGCGCTTCGACATGCACGCTCGAGGACGAGTTGATCGAGAGCATCCCGGTCTCGACGCCCCGGGCGACGCGGAGCGCTCGTCCGACGTCACGGGTCCAGATCGAGCCGGACAAGCCGTACACCGAATCATTGGCGAGGCCGACCGCCTCGTCCTCGTCGTCGAACGGGACGATGCCGACGATCGGGCCGAACAGCTCGCGGTGGAGGAACTCGAGCGTCGGGTCGGCGGTGGTGAACACGGCCGGCTCGATGTAGAACCCGGCACGGTCGGGCTGTCCGCCCCCACACCTCAGCTCGGCTCCCTGTGATCGTGCCGCCTCGACGTGGCCGAGCACGTCGGCGTGGTGCCCGGGCCCGATCAGGGGCCCGAGTCGGGTCGCTTCGTCGCCGGTGTCGCCGAGGCTGATCGCTTCGGTCGCCTCGGTGAAGCGGTCGACGAACTCGTCGTAGACAGGACGTTGGACGAACATCCGGCTGCGGGCGCAGCAGTCCTGGCCGGCGTTGTCGAAGACCGACCACAGTGACGACTCGACGCAGGCATCGAGGTCGGTGTCGGCGAACACCAGGTTGGCCGACTTGCCGCCGAGCTCGAGCGAGACCCGCGTGATGTCCTGCGATGCCAGGCTCATGATCCGACTCCCGACCTCGGTGGAACCGGTGAAGCTGACCTTGCGTACGTCGGGGTGGGTGACCAGGGACTCGCCCAGCGACGAGCCGGGTCCGACGACCACGTTGCACGCGCCGTCGGGCAGTCCGGCCTCGGTGAGCAGCCCGGCCAGCATCAGCGCCGTCAACGGGGTCGCCGACGCCGGCTTGGCGACGACCGAGTTGCCCATCGCGAGGGCCGGCGCCACCTTCCACGCCAGAATGAGCATCGGGAAGTTCCAGGGCGTGATGACCGCGTAGACGCCGAGCGGCTCACGGAAGGTGAGGATGGTGCCCGGGGCGTTCGGCGTCAGGGTCTGGCCACCGACCTTGTCGGTGGCTCCGGCGTAGTAGTCGAACACGGCCGCGGCGGCGCCGATCTCGCCACGAGCTGCGGCGATCGGCTTGCCCGCGTTCTGTGACTCGACCCGGGCGAGCAGCTCGGCGTCACGCCGGATGAGCTCGGCGACCCTGCGGAGGACGACCGTGCGCGCTCGCGGCGGCACGGCCGACCACGCCGTGAACGCTCGTGCAGCACCGTCGACCGCCTCGTCGAGCAGGGCGTCGTCGGCCTCGTCGACGATCGCGAACTCGGCTTCGGTCGAGGGGTCGACCAGTCGACGGTCCGTCGCTCCCGCGGCTCGATCCGATCCGTTCAGGTACGAGGCGTGCGTGTGCATCGCTGCGACACTAGACAGAGCGGCGATGACACCGGACGAACTCGGCCAGGCCGTCGCTGCTGGCGATGTCGACACGGTCATCCTCGGCTTCCCCGATCTCTACGGTCGCCTCGTCGGCAAGCGGGTCGACGCGGCCGTTCCTCCTCGAGGATCTCGAGGCCGGAACCCATGTCTGCGACTACCTCTTCACGGTCGACATGGAGATGGAACCGATCGACGGCTACTCCTACTCCAACTGGGAGGCGGGCTACGGGGATGTGCACCTGGTGCCCGATCTCGGAACGATCCGCGTGCTCTCCTGGCTCGACCGCACCGCCTTCGTGATGTGTGATGCGGTCGACCAGCGGACCCACGAGCCGGTGAGCGTCGCCCCCCGGTCGATCCTCAAGCGCCAGATCGCCCGGCTCGAGGCCGCCGGGCAGCAGGCGATGGCGGCGTCGGAGCTCGAATACTTCCTGTACCGCACGTCGTTCACCGACGCGGCCGCCGGCGGCTACCGCGATCTCACCCCCGCCGGCTGGTACATCGAGGACTACCACCTGCTCCAGGCTGCGCGGACCGAGGACCTCAACGGGGCCTTCCGCCGCCACCTGACGCATCGGAGATCCCGGTCGAATCGACCAAGGGCGAGTGGGGCCGCGGTCAGCACGAGCTGAACATCCGGTATGCCGACGTCCTCTCGATGGCCGACCGGCACGTGCTGATGAAGCAGTGCGTCAAGGAGGTCGCCGACCAGCAGGGCGCGAGCGCCACCTTCATGGCCAAGCCCGACGAGTCCGAGGCCGGATCGAGCTCGCACCTCCACCTCAGCCTCTGGTCCGGAGACGAGCCGCTCTTCCCGGGGACCCGTCAGCTGGGCGGGATCGCCTGCAGCGAGACCTTCGAGCACTTCCTCGCCGGGTGGATGGCCCATGCGCCCGACCTCATGGCCTGCATGGCGCCGACCATCAACTCCTACAAGCGCTATCAGGCCCAGAGCTGGGCACCGACGGCGCTGGCGTGGTCGCCCGACAACCGGACCGCCGGCTTCCGGGTGGTGGGCGCAGGGCCGGGCCTCCGGATCGAGTGCCGGATCCCCGGCGCCGACGTGAACCCCTATCTGGCCTATGCCGCGGCCATCGCAGCGGGCCTCGACGGCATGGAGCGGAAGGCCGAGCCGCCGCCGCCCGTCCTCGGCGACGTCTACTCGACCGAGGGTCAGCATCAGGTCCCCACGTCGCTGCGTGACGCCGCCGATGCCTTCGAGGCGAGTTCGCTCGCCGCGTCGGCGTTCGGACCCGAGGTCGTCGAGCACTACACCCACTTCTTCCGGACCGAGGTCGCCGCCGCAGCGCGCGGCAGTGACCGACTGGGAGCGGGTCCGCTACTTCGAGCGGATCTGAGTCGATCGCCGTGGCCCCGCTCATCGGTCTGACGACCCACGCCGCCAACCGCCGCGGCGACCTCGAACTCCCGGAGGCCTACGTCGCCGCCGTCCGCCGGGCCGGCGGCGTCCCGGTCCTGCTCCCGGCCGGCGGCGACGATGCCGCGACGCTGGTGGCTCGACTGGACGGACTGGTGTTGACCGGCGGCGGCGACGTCGATCCGTCCGAGTTCGACCAGCCGGCCCACGCCTCGGTCTACGGAACGTCAGCCGATCGCGATCGCTCCGACCTCGCGCTGGTCGATGCGGCCCTGGCCGGCGAGCTCCCGTTGCTGGCCATCTGCCGGGGCATGCAGGTGGTGAACGTGGCCATGGGCGGCACCCTGCACCAGCACGTGCCTGATGTCTTCGGCCCGACCGTCGCCCATCGGGACGATCCGACCGGCCCGATCCTCCACGACCTCACGGTCGACCCGTCCTCGCATCTGGCTGCGGTGATGGGCGTCGAGGAGGTCCGCTCCATGTCCTGGCACCACCAGGCGGTCGATGTGCTCGGCAAGGGGTTGACCGCGGTGGCCACCGCACCCGACGGGCTGGTCGAGGCGTTGGCCCTCGACGGCTCCCCGCGCAGCCTCATCGTGCAGTGGCACCCCGAGCTGACCGCTGCGGACGACCCGACGCAGCAGGCACTGTTCGACGAGGTCGTCGCCGCCGCTCGGGACCGGGCCCGCCCGTGAGTCACGCGATCGGGATCGATCTGGGCACGACGAACGCGAAGGTGGCGCTCGTGGCCGACGACGGGACGCTCGTGGCCTCGGCGTCCCGTGTCATCGCCACCCGTCGGTCCGGCGACATCGCCGAGCAGGATGCCACCGAGATCTGGACGGCGGTGACGTCGGCGATCGCCGAGGTCACCGCCGCCGACCGCAGCGCCGCGGCGGACGTGGTGAGTCTCGCCGTGTGCAGCCAGTACAGCTCGATCGTGCCCGTCGACGGTTCGGGCGCACCGGTCGCACCCATGGCGCTGTGGCAGGACAAGCGGGGAACCGATCATTCCTGGGAGGTCCTCGGCGCCGACGACGGGAACTTCGTGCTCTGGGTCGAGCGCCACGGCATCCCCCCGGTGGGGAACGGCCTCTCGCTGGCCCACCTGTTGCACTTCGAACGCGACCGGCCCGACATCCATGAGGTCACCGCCTCCTATCTCGAACCGATGGACTACGTGAACGCCCGGCTGACCGGTCGGCGGTGCGCCACCCAGGTGACCATGCTCACCTCGCAGCTGTGTGACAACCGGGCCCTCGGGGTGACCGCCTACGACGACGACCTCCTGTCGAGGTCGGGGGTCGACCCCACGAGACTGCCCGAGTTGATCGGCCTCCACGACGCCGTCGGCACGCTGCTCGGCCCGGTGGCGGCCGAACTCGGCCTTCCGACGGGTGTCACCGTACAGGCGGGGCTCAGCGACACGATCGCCGACGTGATCGCCACCGGTGCCCTTCGTGAGGGGCGAGCCGGGCTCGCCATCGGGACCACGAGCGTGATCGTCGACCGGGTCGATCACCATTCGGTCGACCTGGACCACGAGGTCCTCGCCATGCCGAGCCCGTTCGGCACCCATCTCGTGTGGGCCGAGAACGGCATCGGGGGTCGTGCCCTCGAGTTCGTGCTCGACGGCTTGTTCCATCCCGCCGACCAGCTCGCCGACCATCGGGCCGACGATCCGTTCGCCCGGCTCGACGAGGTGCTCGGCGCCGTGCCCGCCGGAGCCAACGGCGTGCTGTTCCTTCCCTGGCTGAACGGCTCGTTGTCGCCGTCGGCCGACGCCGCGATGCGCGGCGGGTTCCTCAACCTCGGGCTCGAGACGACGCGGACCGACCTGGTCAGAGCGGCGGCCGAGGGGGTCGGCCACAACCTGGCCTGGCTGCTTCCCCACGTCGAGCGGTTCACCCAGCACGCGGTCGACGACGTGGCCTTCGTGGGCGGCGCCGCCCGCTCGGCGCGCGTGGTGTCAGATCCTCGCCGACGTCCTCGACCGGCCGGTCGAGCCCGCTCGTCGACCCGGATCGGGCGATCGCCCGGGCCACCGGGCTCTTCGCGCTCGCCCGCCACGGCGCGATCGGCGACGACGCTCTCGACGCACTGGTCCGACTTGCGCGAACCTACGAACCCGATCCCGCCAACCAGCGGTTGCTGGCCGGAGTCACCGAGCAGTTCATCGCTGCGTTCGAGGCGCTCCAGCCGGTCTACCAAGCCCTCAATCCCTGATGTCCCGGAGCCTCCGATGAGCAGCGTCTACCCCTACACCGACCGCTACGACGTGCTGCGCGGCATGCCGAGCGAAGGGCGTCCCCGCGATGCGATCCTCGCCGAGCAGCTCTCGCAGCTCGCCGCCGAGGAGGACCAGGCATGGGAGAGCGGGCAGTGCAGCGGCACGATGTACTGCGGCGACCACGAGCACTACGACTTCATGGGCGAGGCGTACGAGCTGTTCGCCCACGTGAACGTCCTCCAGCGCGACATCTGCCCGAGCGCGACGCGGTTCGAGGGTGAGATCATCGCCATGACGCTCGACATGCTCCACGGCGACGACGTGATCGACACCGAGCCCGGCGGACTGGTGACCAGCGGCGGCAGCGGACTCGCATCCTGCACGCGATGCTCGCCTATCGCGGAGCACGCTCGGGAGCACCGTCAAGGGATCACCACGTCCGAACGTCATCAAGCCCGAGACCGGACACCCCGCCTTCGACAAGGCCTGCCACCTCCTCGGCATCGAGCTGAGACGGTGCCCGATCGACCCGGAGACCACGCGTGCCGACCTCGACGCGATGGCCGACGCCGTCGACGACAACACCGTCGCGCTCATCGGATCGGCCAGCAACTACGGCTACGGCACCATCGACCCGATCGACGAGCTCGTGCGACCTCGCGCTCGAGCGCGGCATCGGCCTGCACGTCGACGGCTGCCTCGGCGGGTTCATCCTTCCGTGGGGCGAGGAGCTCGGCTACGACATCCCGGTGTTCGACTTCCGCGCTGCCCGGCGTGACGACCATCTCGGCCGACACCCACAAGTACGGCTACGGCTTCAAGGGCACGTCGGTCCTGGCCTTTCGCGACATCGACCTGCGCCGACGACCAGTACTTCTTCCTCACCGACTGGAGCGGAGGCAAGTACTGCTCGCCTGGCATCGACGGCAGCCGGTCGGGCGGGCTGCTCGCCGCGACCTGGGCCGGGATGGTGAGCCTCGGGCGTGAGGGCTACCTGCGCTACGCCGAAGAAGATCTTCGAGACGGCCTTCGCCATGCAGGACGCGGTCAAGAGCCATCCCGAGCTGCATCTTGATGGGCGACCCGACGTTCTGCTTCTCGTTCCGTCCGACGAGTTCGACATCTACCACGTGAACGACTTCATGCGGCTGCGAGGATGGCGGTTCAACGGCCAGCAGTACCCGAACGCCATCCACATGGCCGTGACCCGACCCCAGACTCAGGACGGCGTGGTCGAGAAGTTCGCCGACGACCTGGCCGAGGCGGTCGCGTACGCCACCGAGCACGCCGGCGATCCACCGAAGAGTGCATCCATCTACGGCGGTGTCGAGGGTGGCATGAACGACGAGGCCGACGAGTTCATCCGCAACGTGATGGCCGACATGCTCGACAAGCAGCAGGGACTCCCCGACCCGTCATGAGAGGATTCCGACCGATGACCCGACGAATCGTGATCGTGGCGTTGACCGCCCTGGTGCTCATGGCGGCCGCGTGCGGCGGCGACGACGCAGACGATGCCGCACCGGCCGACGAGTCCTCGAGCTCGTCGAGTTCGAGCACGTCCACGACCGTGGCGGCTGAGCCACTCGTGATCCTCGTGACGAACGACGACGGAATCGGCGCGCCCGGTATCGATGCGCTGGTGAACGGTCTGCAGGGTCTCGACGACGTCGAGATCGTCGTGGTGGCCCCGGCCGAGAACCAATCGGGCTCGGGCGACGCCACCACCGAAGGGGTCACCGCCACCGAATCGGCGACGGCCGGCGGATACGCAGGGACCGCCGTCGACGGCAAGCCGGCCGACAGCGTGATCTACGCCCTCGACGAGCTCGGCATCGAGCCGGGTCTGGTGATCTCGGGCATCAACTCGGGTCAGAACATCCGCGAGCTGAGCGAGGTGTCGGGCACGGTCGGGGCGGCCAAGACGGCGGCGAGGCGGGGGCTCCCGGCCCTCGCGGTCAGCAGCGGGCTCGTCGACGGCGTCGCCGAGTTCGACGACGCGGTGGTCCTGGCGCTCGACTACCTCGACGAGCGACGCGCTGCGCTCGAAGCGGGCGATGCCGAGGCCATGGTCGATTCGCTCAACGTGCCCACGTGTCCCGTCGGCGAGGTGCGCGGGCTGGTCGAGGTGCCCGTCGGCGAGCGCGACGACACCGAGGACGTGTTCACCGTCGACTGCGAGAGCACCCTCGAAGACCCGGTCGACGACGCCGAGGCGTTCATCAACGGGTTCGCCACCCTCTCGGTCATCACCTTCTGACCGTGGGGTTCGAGGTCGCGGCAGCGGGCGCAGCGGGCCGCGCGGCAGCACCCGAGCAGGACCGCCTCCGGCATCTGACCGACGACGTCGCGGCCCACGTCGTCCGGTCCGGGCTCCCGCGGGCGTGTGTCCCGGCCGAGATCGGCGGAACCGAGGCACCGATCGCCGAGGTGGTGGATGCCGTGGTGCGACTCGCGGTCGATGACGGGGCCACGGCCTGGTGCGGGATGATCGCCGCCACGACCTCCCTGGTGAGCGGCTATCTGGCCCCCGACTGGCTCGAACCGATCTACGGCGACCCGGGCGCGGTCACCGGGGGATTCGCCGCGCCGGTCGGCCGAGCCGCCGCATCCGAGGGCGGGCTCACGGTCAGCGGCCGCTGGCAGTGGGGCTCGGGCACCCGTCACTGCACCTGGATCGGCGGGGGAGCGCTGCTGGTCGACTCCGAGGGCGCCCCGGCTCCCCGAGGCGACGGCCTGGTCGCACCGTTCGTGTTCTTCGAACGCTCCCAGGTCGAGCTGCTCGACACCTGGCACACGTCCGGCCTGCGCGGAACCGGAAGCACCGACTACGAGGTCGATGCCGCGTTCGTGCCCGAGGGCCGTTGGGTCCAGGTGGGCGGCGAGCCGGTCATCGACCGCCCGCTCTACCGGTTCAGCTTCTTCGGCGCCCTTGCCTGCGGGGTGGCCGCAGTGACCATCGGGCTCGCCCGTCGTGCCATCGACGAACTGGTGCTGCTCGCAGCCGACAAGCGTCCGCAGGGAAGCTCCAAGCCGCTTGCCGAGCGTCCGGTCGTCCAGGCCGAGGTCGCCCGCGCCGAGGCCGCGGTTCGGTCGGCCCGAGCCCTGCTCGACGCCGCCATCGCGGACGCAGCGGCCGATGCCGGCGCGCGGACGGTCGACGACTCGCATCGCATCGGTCTCCGGTTGGCGGCGACCGATGCCACGGCGCGCTGCGTCGAGGCCGTCGATCGCTGCTTCCACAGCGGTGGGGGAGCCGCGGTCTACGAGACGAGCCCGCTCCAACGGGTGTTCCGCGACGTGCACGTGGCGACCCAGCACGCCATGGTGGCACCCCGCACCTACGAGGTCGTCGGCCGGCACACCCTCGGCCTCGCCACCGATCTGCGACAGATCTGACAACATCTGCTCCTGTTGAGCGACGACGACTTCTCCACCATCGGGTTCGAACGTGAGGGCGACGTCCTGGTGGTCACACTCGAGCATCCCGAGAGCGGTCTCAACGCCGTCGACGAGGCACTCCACCACGACCTGACCCACCTGTTCGGCCGGCTCAAGCGCGAACGGGAGGCACGGGCCGTCGTGCTCACCGCTGCCGGCCGCGCATTCTCGGCCGGGGGTGACTTCGGCTGGTTCCCCAGCCTCCAGGACCCCGAGCGCCTCGAGCACCTGCGCCTCGATGCCCGCCAGATGATCTTCGACCTGCTCGACGTGCACCTTCCGGTCGTCGCCGCGGTCAACGGGGCCGCGATGGGACTCGGTGCGTCGATCGCGCTGCTGTGCGACACCACCTTCATGGCCGACACGGCGGTGATCGGAGATCCGCACGTGCGGGTGGGCCTCGCCGCCGGAGACGGCGGCACCATCGCCTGGCCGCTGGCGCTGGGCCCGATGATGGCCAAACGGTTCCTGCTCACCGGCGACGCCGTCGATGCCGACGAGGCGGTTCGCCTCGGGCTCGCCGCCGGGGCGTATCCCGCGGCGGACCTCCGCGCCGAGAGCGTCGCCTTCGCCCGGAGGCTGACCGAACTGCCCCCGCTGGCGGTCCAGTACACCAAGCAGGCCGTCAACGCCTGGATCAAGGCGACGGCGTTGCCGGCCTTCGAGCACGCCAGCGCGCTCGAGATCGCCACGTTCCGGAGCGACGATCACGTCGAAGCGGTGGCGGCGATGGTCGACAAGCGCGCACCCGACTTCAAAGGACGCTGAGATGGACCTCGACGAAGCCCTGCTCACCACCCGGGCGATGCGGCGACTGACCGACGACCCGCCCGTCACCGAAGCCGAGATCGAGCACTGCCTCACCGCTGCGGTACAGGCGCCCAGCGGCGGCAACGTGCAGCCCTGGCGCTTCGTCGTGGTCTGGAGTGCCGACCAGCGCGCGGCCGTCGGCGAGATCTACCGCCGCGCCACCGATCGCTACCTGTCCGCCCTGACCCGCGCGGTGCCGTCGATGGAAGGCACCCGCATGATGAACCTCACCCGCCACCTCGCCGACCATCTGCACGAGGTTCCGTCGGTGGCCTTCGTCATGACGCCCTACGAACCACTCGTCGACGACGAGGGCCCACTCGACATCGGCACCGTCCACTCGTCGGTGTTCCCGGCTGTCCAGAACTTCATGCTGGCGGCGCGGGGCCTCGACCTCGGCACCACCCTCACCACCGTGTTCCGGGTGTACCACGACGAGATGAAGAACCTGCTCGGCGTGCGTCCCCACCAGGAGATCGTGGCGCTCGTTCCCGTGGGTCGCCCGGTCGGGCGGTTCGGGGTGGCGCCGCGCACCCCGGCCGAAGACGTCACCGGCTGGGACACCGTCCAGAACCGTCGCCCGTTCGGCTGACCGTGACGGACGTCACGTCCGTGTGTACAATTGCCATCCTTGATGACACGACTTCGCCGGTTCGGAATCGGCCAGATCGCGATGATGCTGGTCGTGCTGCTCGGCGCCGTGGCGCTGCTGACCAAGGACCAGTGGGATTGGCTGCTGGCCGACGACGCCGCACAGACCACCGGGGTCGTGGCGCCGACGATCGACGACATCGACGGCGACGCCGAAGAGCTCTACCGGATCGCGCCCGACGATGGCTCGTCGGTCACCTATCAGGTCGAAGAAGACCTCGCCGGCCGGTCCAAGACGACCGAGGGAACGACCACGGTGCTCGGTGGCGACATCGCCGTGAACGTCGACGATCCGGCTGCGAGCCGGATCGGGACGATCGTGGTCAACGTCGAGATGCTCGAGTCCGACTCGAGCCTGCGCGACAAGCGCATCCGCCACGACTTCCTCGAGTCGACGCATCATCCGTTCGCGGAGTTCGAGCCGACCGCGGTCGACGGTCTGGGTGCCGCGGCGAACGACGGCGAACCGGTCGATGTCACCATCTCGGGTGACCTGACGGTCAAGGAGACGACCGCTCCGGTGACCTTCGCCGGTGAGGTCGCACTCGATGGCGACGAGCTGCGGGCCACGGTGTCCTCGACGGTGCTGATGTCGACCTTCGACGTCGGTCCGATCAACATCGCCGGCCTCGCCCACACGAGCAACGAGGTCGAGCTGACCTTCGACCTGGTCGCCCGCAAGGTCGACGCGGGGTCGAGCGCCGACGCGGCCATCGACGCCCAGCCGGGCGAACCCGTACCCGGCGACGGTGAGTTCGCCGGCACCGTGATGCCGATCCTCGAGTCGAACTGCGCGTCCTGCCACAGCGAGGGCGGTTCCGGCTGGAACACCGTCGAACTCGCGACCGCAGGCGACGCCGCAGCCATCGCCGACGACATCGCCCTCGTCACCCGGGCCCGCTACATGCCGCCGTGGCCGGCCTCGGATGTCGGCGTGCCGCTGAAGCACGACTACTCGATGAGCGACGAGGACATTCAGGCGATCGCCGACTGGGCCGCTGCCGGTGGCGGGCTCGACGTCGCCGCCAACACGCCGCTCGAGAAGGCCGACCCCACCTTCGACCCGATCGAGCGCGACCTCGTGGTGAAGCCCGCCGAGCCCTACGTCGGCTCGCTCGACCGTCCTGACGACTATCGCTGTGTGATCTCCGAGATCCCCGACCCCGAGGGCGACGGCACCTGGGTCAAGGGCTACAGCTTCGAGCCCGACAAGGAGGAGATCACCCACCACGCGATCATCACGGCCGTCGCTCCGTCGAGCCGAGCGGCCATCGACGAGCTCGACGCGGCCGAGGAGGGTTCAGGCTTCACCTGCTACGGACAGATCGGCTCGATGCCGGGCATCAACGCCTCCGGGTTCGGCGGGTGGACCCCGGGTCAGCAGCCCCGTACCTACCCGCCCGGCAGTGGGCAGTTCCTCGAGCCCGGCACGTTCCTGGTCAACCAGGTCCACTACCACTACGACCACGAGACGCCGCCCGATCAGTCGGCCATCGTGATCGACACCTACTCGCCCGACGAGCTCGCCGAGCTCGAAGCCAACGGGGAGTCGCTGCGTCGCCTCCGCGGTCAGACCTTCATCAATCCGGCCGAAGGACCGTGCACCCCGGAAGAGGAGGGGCCCCTGTGCGATCGGGAGACCGTGCTCGACGACATCGCCGAGAAGTACGGCGCGTTCGCCCGGGTCATCCCCGACGGGCTGATCGGGCTGTGTGGAGGAACGCTCGACGACTACGACGACCTCGATGGGACGGTCTTCTCCAGCACGTGTGACCACCGGGTCCGGGTCTCGGGCACGTTCGAGTCGGTCCTGCCGCACATGCACGAGTTCGGCGCGGCGTATCGCATGACCCTCAACCCCGACACGCCCGACGAGGTGATCATCGTGGACATCCCGGTCTGGAGCTTCGAGTGGCAGCTCTACTACGAGCCGGCCGAGGACGTGCGCATCGAGCGCGACGACGTCATCCGGGTCGAGTGCGTGTGGGATCGCTCGCTCCAACACATGGAAGAGCCGCGCTACATCACCTGGAGCGACGGCACGGTCGACGAGATGTGCTTCTCGCCGATCCGCGTCATCCCCGACGACTGAACCCCTGCGCCGGTCGGCCGTCCGAAAGACGCTGGCCGCCGGAGGCTTCGACCTGCGAGGGTCCGGTCGTGACCGAGAACCACTTCGGCGAAGACGTCGCGGCCCGTTACGACGCGACCTCCGGGTCCATGTTCGACGACGAGGTGGTCGGCCGAACCGTCGATGTGCTCGCCGACCTCGCGGGGGACGGTGCAGCGCTCGAGTTCGCCATCGGCACCGGCCGGATCGCCGTTCCGCTGGCCCAGCGGGGCGTGCCGGTCTCGGGGATCGAACTCTCCGAGGCCATGGCCGACCGGCTTCGAGTCAAGGACGGGGCCGAGCCGATCGAGGTGACCATCGGCGACATGGCGACCACACGGGTCGACGGCACGTTTCGCGTCGTCTACCTCGTGTACAACACGATCGGGAATCTCATCACCCAGGACCGGCAGGTCGACTGCTTCGCCAACGCCGCGGCGCATCTCGAGCCGGGAGGGTGCTTCGCGATCGAGGTCGTCGTGCCCGATCTGCGCCGCCTGCCACCCGGCTCGGACGCCCAGTCGTCTTCTCCCACGCCCCGGGCTACGTGGGCTATCGACCGCTACACCGACCTCGTCGCCCAGCAGGCGACGTCGCACCACTTCGTGGCGGACGAGGCGGGCGTGCGAGAGGTGACGACGCCGTTCCGCTACGTCTGGCCGGCCGAGCTCGACCTGATGGCCCGCCTCGCCGGCATGACCCTCGAGAGCCGCTGGGCCGACTGGGACCGATCCCCGTTCACCGCCGACAGCACCTCGCACGTGTCGGTCTGGCGAAAGGACTGACGCCGACGCTCGGATGCCGAGCCTTTTCGCCGAGTCACCCGACGCGGGTGAGGTGCCGACTCGGCCACCGCGGCAGGATTCGCGAGCCGAATCACTCAACCGCAAGCGAGATCCCGCCGATGGCTACGTTTTCTGCCTCGAATCCCTTCCCGAAAGGTCATGATGAAGCGAGTCCTGGGTGTTCTGGTCGTGGCATGGTGTTCGCCGCGGCATGTGGTGACGACGACAGCGAGTCCACGACCGAGAGTACGGCTCCTGCCGGTGATCCGTCGGTCGAGGAGACGCTTGGCGGCGTTCTGCGTCGAGGGTGAGTCGTACATCGACGCGCTCGACGCCTACGGGATGATCTTCGACGAGTCGGCGCCGACCGTGGGCGACCTCCGCGAGGGTGTCGACCCGCTGCTCGAAGCCGGCGACAGGCCCGGGAGGCCGGCGACGACCTCGCCGAAGCCATCGAGATCCAGGAGCCAGAAGGTCGCCGAGGCCGAGGAAGAGGCCCGCCTGGCCGCAGAAGAAGCTGCCGCAGCCGGTGATGAAGCCCCGAGCACGACGAGCACCAGCCTGGTGACCGTCGAGGTCTCCGACGACACCCTGGCCGAGGTCGAGGCCGCCGAGGAGAGCTTCGCCGCCGCCATCGAGGGCGTCGACGACTCGACGCCGCTGGCCGATGCCGACGTCGCCATCACCTCCGCGGCCTACGCACTCGAGGTCAACTGGATCGTCCTGCTGCTCGAAGCGGGCTGCGTCGAGGACGAAGGTTCCGCCATCGAGCAGATCCGCTCGATCGTCGCGGCCACCCAGACCGATCTCACGACGGCCGGCTACTACACCGGTCCGGTCGACGGGGTCTACGGGCCCGCGACCGCTGATGCGGTCGAGGCCCTCCAGGCCGCCAACGATCTCCCCGAGACGGGCTACCTCGATCCTCTGAGCCAGGAGGCGCTGGCCGAGGAGCTCGAGGGACGGGCATCGGCTCAGGTGTCGGCGATCCAGGGCGTGCTCGCAGCGTTCGGCTTCTACAACGGGCCGATCGACGGCCAGTGGACGCCCGAGGTCGAAGCGGCGCTCAAGGCGTTCCAGGCCGAGCTGGGCGTCCCGCAGACCGGCGTGGTCGACGATGCGACCCTGCGGGCCTTCCAGGACCGCCTCGCCGAGGCGAGCATTGCGCTCGACAACTCGACGTCGACCACCACGGCTCCGCCCACGACCGAAGCGCCCACCACCTCGACCTCCGAAGCCGAGGGGTGAAGCACGGACCCGCTGCGGCTCGGGGTGTGCTAGGCACTCCTCGTCCGATCAGTGGGAGATGAGCGAGTGCTGGCCTACGACTTTCCGTTGCTGAGCGTCTTCTGGAGCCTGACCTTCTTCTGGGTCGGCTTCGTCATCGTGTTCGGCGTGATCTGGGTCTTCATCGACAACTTCCGCCGCACCGACCACGGTGGGTGGGCCAAGGCCATCTGGGCCGTGGTCATCCTGCTGGTGCCGCTGCTCGGCATGTTCGCCTACATGGTCTCCAAGCCGTCGCACGCCAACACCCTCTGAGCGCTAGTAGTGGTAGGGGAAGCCTGACCAGTCGGCCGCGCGCTTCTCGAGGAAGCTGTCGCGTCCCTCGGCCGCCTCGTCGGTCATGTAGGCGAGCCGGGTGGCTTCGCCCGCGAACACCTGCTGGCCGACGAGGCCGTCGTCGACCAGGTTGAACGCGAACTTCAGCATCCGCTGCGCGGTCGGGCTCTTGGCGCAGATCTTGCGAGCCCAGTCGAGCGCCACTTGCTCGAGATCGGCGTGGTCGACGACCTCGTTCACCATACCCATGCGGTGGGCGTCCTCGGCGGAGTGGTCGTCGCCGAGGAAGAAGATCTGTCGGGCGAACTTCTGACCCACCTGCCGCGCCAGGTAGGCCGACCCGAATCCGCCGTCGAAGCTGGCGACGTCGGCGTCGGTCTGCTTGAACACCGGCGTGCTGGCGGCTGGCCAGGGTCAGGTCACAGACGACGTGGAGGGAGTGCCCGCCACCCGCCGCCCAGCCGGGTACGACGCAGATGACGACCTTGGGCATCGTCCGGATGAGGCGCTGGACCTCGAGGATGTGCAGACGGCCGGTTCGGGCCGGGTCGATCTGGGCCGCGGTCTCCGAGTCGCTGTAGCGGTAGCCGTCCTTGCCCCGGATGCGTTGATCGCCACCCGAGCAGAACGCCCAGCCGCCATCCTTGGGCGACGGGCCGTTGCCGGTGAGCAGCACGCACCCGACGTCGGAGCTCATGCGGGCATGGTCGAGTGCCCGATACAGCTCGTCGACGGTGTGGGGTCGAAAGGCGTTGCGGACCTCGGGACGGTTGAACGCGATCCTCACGGCCCCGACTCCGTTCGCCCGGTGGTAGGTGATGTCGGCGAAGTCGAAGCCCGGAACCGCAGTCCACGCATCGGGGTCGAACAGCTCGGAGATGGCAGGCACGGCCAGACGCTACCTGCGCACCCTGCGCGGTTCGTTTCGCAGTGTTGAGTAGCGTGACCTGGGTTCCGCGGCGCTCGCCGCTTCCCCTGGAAAGGATCCACCGATGACCCGCGCCCTGCGCCTTCTCGGCATCGCTCTTGCCGCCCTCATGTTCCTCGCTGCGTGCGGAGATGACGACGGACCGAGTGAGTCCGAAGCCGTCGACCTCCTCACCCAGGAGCTCGTGACCTCGGCCGACCTCCCCGAGGCCGACGCCCAGTGTGTGTCCGAGGCGATCGTCGGCGACATCGGCGTCGACGGTCTCGCCGAGATCGGCCTCGCCACCGGCGGATCGGGCGACTTCACCGACCTGTCCGCCGAGGAGCAGGATCGCCTGTTCGAGCTCATCACCGACGCGTTCGGGGCGTGCGACATCGAGGCCAACTAGCTCGACGCCGCTTCAGGAGTCGACGATCCCGCGAAGGCCGTCGGCGCTGTAGAGCGGCTCGATGAGTGAGGAGTAGTCGGGCCCGGCACGCAGGTGGTGCCCCCCGTCGGCCGAGATCGCCTGTCCGGTGATCCACGTGCTGTCGGGCCCGATCAGGAACCGAGCGAGCGACGCGATGTCGTCGACCGTGCCCACCCGACCCAACGGCATGTTGTCCTGGTAGCTCTCGAGCACGTCGCCGCCGGCGGTGACGAAGCCGACCAGCTCGGTGTCGGTGAGGCCGGGGCGAATCGAGTTCACGCGGATGCCCGACGATCCGAGCTCGTCGGCGGCCAGCTCGACGAGGGTGTCGATGGCGGCCTTGGCCAGGCCGTAAGGCCCGAACCAGCGATGGCTTCTCGGAGAAGCGATCGACGACATGCCCACGAAGGACCCGTGGCCCTCCGCGGCCATGAGCCGGGCCCAGTGCTTCAGGGTCAGGAACGTGCCGGTGACGTTGAGATCCATCACCGCACGGAAGTCCTCGACCGGCACCTGGGTGACGGGCCACAGTCCGGAGTTGCCGCCGGCGGACGCGACGACCCCGTCGATCACCCCGGTGGGGCCGGCGGCGACGCGCATGGTCTGGATCATCTGCTCCTCGTCGGTGACGTCGCACACCACGTGCTGGATCTGGCTCCCCGTCACCGCGACCGACCGGATCTGCTCGACCGCGGCGAGCAGCCGTTCCTCGGTCCGACCGCAGACGGTGACGTGGGCCCCGTCGGCGGCGAACCGCAGGGCGCAACCCAGACCGATGCCGCTCCCTCCTCCGGTGACGAGGATCGACTGGCCTTCGAGGCCGCCGGATGGGGTGGTCGGTTCGGTCATCGCCGTAAGTTATCCGACGCCCCGTCAGAGACTCCGGAGGACTCCCACTGTGCCCATGCCCCGCGACATCGGTGTGATCGACACCATGATCGGCCTGCCCGTGAAGGAGTACCTGACGACGGCCTACAAGGAGATCGCCCGCGGCTACGTCGGCGGCAACCTCCCCGACGTCGACAAGTTCCCGGCCGGCTACATGTTCAAGGGCGTGCCCGAGATCGAGGACGTCGGTGACCCGGTCGAGCACCTGATCAGCGAGATGGACCGGGTCGGGATCGACATCGGTGCGGTGGGCTTCCGCGACGACGCGCACGGCCACAAGATGGCCGCTGAGTATCCGGACCGGTTCTTCCGGCTCACCAGCGTCGACCCGAACCGCGGCATGGACGGCATCCGCGACCTCGAGGTCGCGGTACGCGAACACGGCGTGCGTGGCGTCCACATCTTCCCGGCCGGGCTCCTGCCCCAGGTCCCGATCAACGACAAGAAGATGTACCCGATCTACGCGAAGTGCGTCGAGCTCGACATCCCGATCTTCCTCAACGCCGGTGTTCCCGGCCCGCGGGTCCCGATGGACTGCCAGTACGTGGGCCACTTCGACGAGGTCTGCTGGTTCTTCCCCGAACTCCGCATCGTGGCCCGCCACGGGTGCGAGCCGTGGGAGGAGCTGATGGTGAAGCTGATGATCAAGTGGCCCAACCTGCACTACTCGCCGTCGGCGTTCGCCCCGAAGCACTACCCGCAGGCCATCCTCGACTACGCCAACACCCGCGGTGCCGACAAGTTCGTCTTCGCCGGCTACTACCCGGCCGGCCTGTCGCTCGACCGCACGTTCGCCGAGTTGGACGAGCTCGAGTTGAACGACGACGTGTGGCCGAAGTTCCTCCGCGAGAACGCACTTCGCATCTTCGGCGAGGGCTGACCGGTGACCGGCCGGGCCTGACGCCTCAGAAGATCTCGGCCAACTCGGTCATCACGCCGTCGTCGAGCTTGTCGAGGGCATCGAGGGCGCCGAGATTCTCGTTGACCTGGTCGACGCTGCTGGCTCCGAGGATGACGGTCGAGACGTTGGGGTTCTTGGCGACCCATGCGATGGAGAGCTGGGCTGCGCTCACCCCGAGTCGGTCGGCCACCTCGACCAGCCGGCGGACCTTGGCGTTCGCTTGTTCGTCGGTGAGCGAGTTGGCCAACCACTCGTAGCCTTCGAGTGCGCCACGGCTGCCCTCGGGGATGCCGTCGAGGTACTTGCCGGTGAGCACTCCCGAGGCCAGCGGGCTCCACGTGGTGAGCCCGAGGCCGATGTCCTCGTACAGCCGGGCGTACTCCTTCTCGACCCGGCGGCGGGCGAGCAGGTTGTACTGCGGTTGCTCCATGACCGGCTTGTGGAGGTGATGGCGCTCGGCGATCTCCCATGCCGCACGGATCTCGTCCGCGGTCCACTCCGAGGTGCCCCAGTAGAGCGCCTTGCCCGACGTGATGAGGTCGTGCATGGCCCGCACGGTCTCCTCGATCGGCGTCTCGGGGTCGGCCCGGTGACAGAACACGAGGTCGAGGAAGTCGAGGTGCATGCGCTCGAGCGTGGCGTCGACGGCCTGCATCAGGTACTTGCGGTTGAGGGTGCCCCGCATGTTCACATCGTCGTGGATGCCCCAGAAGTACTTCGACGACACGACGTAGCTGTGGCGATCCCACCCGGTGTCGGAGAAGACCCGACCCATGATCTCCTCGGACTTGCCTCCGGCATAGGCCTCGGCGTTGTCGAAGAAGTTCACTCCGCCGTCGCGGGCCGCGGTCATGCAGTCGAGGGCGAGACCGGTGTCGAGCTGGGTGTCGAAGGTGACCCACGAACCGAACGAGAGGAGGCTGACCTTGAGACCGGAACGGCCGAGGCGGCGATAGGGCATTTGCATGGCGCGGACCCTACCTGGTGCTAGAAACGATGCCGTGCGTGCCGCCGTGATCTTCGAGAGCCTCACCGGAAACACCGCCCAGGCGGGCGAACTCATCGCCTCGGGCCTGCGCGAGCGGGGTGCCGACGCTGCTGCGTTCGACATCATGCGCATCGACCTCGAGGTGCTCTCCCGGGCCGACCTCGTGGTGGTCGGTTCGTGGACCGACGGCATCTTCTTGTTCGGGCAGCGTCCGGGACGCGCCGGTCGGCTCAAGCACATGCCCACCATCACGGGCAAGCAGGCAGCCGTCTACTGCACCTACGCCCTGGCACCCGGCAAGACGCTCGAGAAGATCCAGGCCATCGTCGAGGAGCGGGGTGGCGACGTCATCGGGGGGATGACCATCCGCCGCGACCGGCTCGAAGAGCGCTCAGCACTCTTCGTCGACCGGCTCGCCGCGGCCGTCTCGGTCTGAAGGGGCGCTCGGCGCCGCATCGTGGACTTCGCGCAACACGGCGACATCGCCACCCTCCACCGGTTCACCGACCGCAAGCTCACCGACCTCGAGGCCGAGCTCGACGAGTGGACCCGGCTGAGGCGGGTGACGTTGGTCATCCCGTGTCTCGCCAGTGAGATGGACGGGCCGGCGCTGCGACGCATCGTCGACGAGGTCGGAAAGGCCCACTACGTCGATCGGGTGGTGATCGGCCTCGACCGAGCCGACGCTGACGACCACACACGGGCCAAGGCGTTCTTCTCGGCCCTGCCGCAGGAGCATCACGTCCTCTGGCAGGACGGCCCGAACCTCCGGGCCGTCGAGGCCGAGCTCCGGAACGAGCGGATCAACCCGGCGCAGCCGGGCAAGGGGCGCAACGTGTGGTGGTGCCTCGGCTATGTCCTCGGTCGGCCCGACCCTGGCGCCATCGTGCTCCAGGACGCCGATGTCATCGACTACTCGCGCGAGATGCTGGCCCGCCTGGTGTACCCGGTGGTCCATCCCACGTTCGGCTATGTGTTCTCGAAGGGCTTCTACGTGCGGGCGGACGCCGAGCGCATGCACGGACGGGTCACGCGACTCCTCGTCGCACCGCTGCTCCGATCACTGCAGACGATGGTCGGCGAGGCCCCGTTCCTCGACTTCCTGGAGAGCTTCCGCTACCCGCTCGCCGGCGAGGTGTGCATTCGGTCCGAGGCCCTGCTGGCGATCCGGGTGCCGGCCGACTGGGGCCTCGAGATCGGCATGCTCGGCGAGATCTACCGAAACCATCGTGCGGGTCAGGTCTGTCAGGTCGAGATGGCCGGGTTCTATGACCACAAGCACCAGCCGGTCTCGGGCGACGACCCGTCCAGCGGGCTGCACAAGATGGCCATCGACCTCACCAAGGCCGTCGTCAAACGTCTCGCGCTGGAGGGCAGGGTGCTCTCGACCGATCACTTCCGCACCCTTCGCGCCACCTACCAGCGTGCTGCGCTCGAACTGGTCGATCGCTACCACGACGACGCGGTGATGAACGGTCTCCGCTACGACCGGCACGCCGAGATCGAGGTGGTCGACGTGTTCGCCCGGGCGGTGTCCCAGGCCGGCGACCAGTTCCTCGTCGACCCGCTCGACACGCCGTTCATGCCCAGCTGGGCCCGGGTCCGCAGTGCGGTGCCCGACATCCACGACCGGATCGCCGAAGCCGTCGAGGCCGACGGGTAGCGTCGCCGTCGATGCCCTTCGACTGCCCGCGCTGCCACCAGACCGTCGACGAGGAGTTCTACGGGCCGTGCCCGTCGTGCCGAACCGAGTTGCTGGCGACCCTCGGGGGTGAGCAACGCGACGTGCAGGCGGCCGAGTACGAGCCGAAGATGAACGTCACCCCGAACGCGGTCGCGACCAAGGACTGAGGTCGCCTTCGCCCGGGGTCGGCGCCGGTACCCTCGCCCGGCATGCTCGTCCCTCACCGGAAGCTCCACCTCTCGGGACCACGGCTCGAAGCCGGGTTCGGGAAGATTCGGGCCGAGATCGACGTCCCTGCCGGCTTCCCTGCCGATGTGGAGAGCGAGGCACGCAGGCTCGTGCCCCGGCATCGAGGCGTCGATCGGCTGGACATCCCGTTCGTGACCGTCGACCCGGCCGGATCGATGGACCTCGACCAGGCCTTCTTCATCGAGGCTCGCGAGTCGGGTCATCGCGTCTTCTACGCCATCGCCGACGTGGCCACCTTCGTGCCGCCGGACTCCCTCGTCGATCAGGCGGCCCACGAGCGGGGGATGACGCTCTACAGCCCCGATCATCGCTCGCCACTGCACCCGACACCGCTGAGTGAGGGCACCGCCAGCCTCCTCCCGGGAGTCGAGCGCCCCGCCGTGCTGTGGACCCTCGATCTCGGGAGCGACGGCGATCTGGAGGAGGTGAGCGTCGAGCGAGCTCGGGTGATGAGCCGCGCCCAGCTCACCTACGAGGACGCGCAGCGACGCCATGCCGCCGGTGAGCCGCTCTTCGTCCGACTCGGCGAAGTGGGTGCGAACCGGCTCGCACGGGGACTCGACCGAGGTGCCGTGCATCTCCAACTGCCCGATCAGGACGTCGAACAGACCGGCGACGGGGCCTACCGGCTGCGCTACCGGGAGCCCCTCGCGGTCGAGCACTGGAACGCCGAGCTCTCGCTGCTCACCGGCATGGCCGCCGCTCGTCTCATGGCGGCTGGAGGAGTGGGCGTGCTGCGCACCCTGCCGCCGGCCTCCGACGAGGTGGTCGATCGGCTCCGTCGGACCGCAGCCGCACTCGAACTGTCGTGGCCCGACGGTGCGACGCCGAGTGAGGTGCTCAGCCACCTCGGAGCGTCCACACCCGAGCAGGCTGCGCTGCTGGTCCAGGCCGCCCGCCTGTTCCGTGGCGCCGGCTACGTCGCGTTCCGCGACGGCACGCCACCCGCGGCCGGGCATGCGGCCATCGGCGGTGCGTATGCCCACGTCACGGCACCGCTGCGGCGGCTCGTCGACCGGTACACGACGGAGATCTGTCTCGCGCTCCATGCAGGCAGCACGATTCCGAGCTGGGTGAGTGAGCGGATGGACGACCTGCCCGCGATCATGGGTCGTTCGGGCTCGCGGGCCGGCGCACTCGAGCGCGCCGTGGTCGACTACGTCGAGAGTGTCGTGCTCGAGAGCCGGGTGGGCGACGTGCTGACCGCCACGGTCGTCGACCATCGCAAGGACACGACCGTTCTCCAGTTCCGGGAGCCACCGGTGATCGGGCCGCTTCCGGGCCAGGTGGGCGACCTCGGCCAGCAGCTCGACGTCCGGGTCGTGAGCGTCGACACCGACGCGCGGACCGTCGACTTCGCGCCCGCCTGACGGGGTCGGCCTCGCGACCTCGGACCCTCGGTGCGTCCTCAGCGGAACTGCTGGAGGATCGGCTCGGCTTCGTCGCGGTTCAGGTCGAGGACGGCCGCACCCCCGGAGGTGCGGAACGGCGTGGTGGGGAGCGTCTGCGGTTCGGGATCGAGGCTGCTCATCCGGCGCAGCAGACCGAGCGCGTCGAACAGGGTCATCTCGTCGTCGATGCGGAGCCCGCCGACGAGGCTGTTGGCGATGCTCACGAGCTCGAACGGATTGCGCACCGAACCGACCTCGTCGAGCACCGCCCGGAGGAACTGCTGCTGTCGCTGGACCCGACCGAGGTCGGCGGTGGGGTCGGTGCGTTCGACCCCGTCGATGGTCTCGATGTAGTTCCGGCTCCGCACGAACGCGAGCGCCTGCGAACCGTCGAGTTGCTGGGGCCCGGCACTGGTGACGAGGAGGCCGGACTTGGGATCGCGGGCGGGGAAGGGGAAGTCGATGGTGATGCCGCCGACGGCGTCGACCAGGCCGGCGAAGCTGACGAAGTCGACCTCGACGTAGCGATGGATGGGGATGCCCAGGTTGTCGCGGATGGTGTTCACCAGACGCTCCGGACCGCCGTTGTAGGCGGCATTGATCCGTTGCTGTTCCCCGGTGTCGGCGATGGTGACGAACAGATCGCGCGGGATCGACAACATGGCGCCGTTGTCGTCGCTCGTGCGCAGGACCAGCAGGGTGTCGGATCGCTGGCCGTCGACGGGGGCGAGGGCACCGGCATTCGGGTCGTCGGGATCGACGCCCTCGCGGCTGTCGCTTCCGACGAACAGGTAGTTGGTGCCGGTGCCGCCGCCGAGGGCCGAGGAGACCTCGACTCGTTCGATCTGGCTGAACTTCCAGTTGGCCCACAGCAGGCCACCGAGGGCGAGCAGGACGAAGCTGAGGGTGATGCCGAGGAGCACGAGCGGCCACCGCTTCCGTGTGCCGGTTCGCGGCTTCTTCGCCTTGGAGGGGGGCGGCGCACCCGGTGCCGGCGTCCGCGCCTTCGGCGGCGCGGGGCGCGGGGCACCGGCGCCACCGGACGGCGTCGCCGCCGGTGGGACGTCGGGCGCAGGAATGAACACCTTCCGCTCGTCGCGCCGGGGTGTCCCGGGTCCGTCAGCCATGTCCCGCGCAGGCTAGCTGGGAGCTCGCGATGACCTGGTGACGGCATGGGTCGCATGGCCTATACTTCGCGCTGTGACGTTGTCCGAAGCCCTCGATCGAGCCCGCCGCGAGCGCCTCGGTGAAGGCGCCGCTGCGGTGCGTGCCACAGAGGGGGATGAGGCGCCAGAGCCTGGGGTCAACTGCGAGAAGTGCAGCTGCATCGGGTTCCCCGAACTGGTCGATCTCGTGCGGGGGACCGTCGAGATGGTCTGCCCGGCGTGCCATCACGTCTGGATCGCCGACCGTTCGGTCATCCCGACGGCCTGATCGCCGCACGGCGCGGTCCGTCCGCGGTCAGTCGAACAGCGCAGTCACGAGGTGGTCGACCTCGGCGATGGCATCGACGGCCACCGGCGGTGCCGATGGGCTCTCGGGCACCCGATCGGCGACTTCGTGGACGTGGCGGCGGACCTCGTCGGTCAGGAAGCGGCTCAACTGGGCGTATCCGTGGGCGTCGTCGCGGCGGCGGGGGCGATGGTGATACCGGAGGGGCACATGGGCATGGAGGTGGTCGCGGGCTCGGGTGAGGGCCACGTAGAGCAGGCGCCGCTCCTCGTCGACTTCCTCGGGTGAGCCGGTGGCCAGGTCGCTGGGCAGGTTCCCGTCGGCGAGGTGGATGACCTGCACGACGTCCCACTCGCCGCCCTTGGCCGAATGGATGGTGCTGAGGGTCAGATGGTCGTCGTCGAGATGAGGCGGGCCTGCGAGGTCGCCGGTGGATGCCGGCGGGTCGAGGATGAGCTCGGTCAGGAATCCCGACAGCGACGCGCTGGTGGCCGCGGCATCCTCGAGTCGGTCGAGATCGGCGATGCGGGCTTCTCCGTTGCCGTGCCGGGTCCCGATGACCGGGTCGAGCCAGCTCCGCACACATTCGATCTGGGCGGCGGGGGCGGCCGAGAGCTCGGGCGCCGAGGCCTGTTCGAGGGCGACGAGCAGTGTCGTGGCCCCGGGGACGGCCTCCTCGGGAAGCATCCCCAGCTCGATCGCGGCCTCGAGGCTGTTGCGCTCGGTGGCGAGGTGACTCACCAGCCGTCGGGCGCGCGCGGGTCCGACACCGTCGAGGTGCTGCAGCAGGCGAAACCATGCCAGCTCGTCGGCGGGGTTGCACACGAGCCGGAGCGCGCAGACCAGGTCCTTCACGTGGGCGGCTTCGAGGAATCGGAGGCCACCGAACTTCACGAACGGGATCTTGCGGGCGGCGAGCTCGAGTTCGAGCAGATCGCTGTGGTGGCTGGTCCGGAACAGCACGGCCTGGCGCACCAGCGGAGTTCCCCGCTCGACGTGACCGAGGATGCGCTCGCACACGGCCACCGATTGACGGTGCTCGTCGCTGCTGATGACGAGCTCGGGGAGCGGGCCCGACGGGCGAATCGCGACGAGGTCCTTCTCGTGGCGCTCGCTCGCGTCGGCCATGACCGCATTGGTCATGGCGACGATCTCGGGGGTCGAGCGGTGGTTGCGGGTGAGCTGGAGCACATCCGCGTCGAATCGGTCGCCGAAGTCGAGGATGTTGCGCACCGTTGCCGCACGGAACCCGTAGATCGACTGGGCGTCGTCGCCGACGGCGGTGATGACGGCACCGGCCTGCGCCAGACCCTCGATCAGGTCGGCCTGGAGGGCGTTGGTGTCCTGGTACTCGTCGACGAGCACGTGGTCGAACTTTCCCGCGACCAGTGATCGGGTCCCGGGGGTGGAGTGGAGCGCCGACCAGAACAGCAGGAGGTCGTCGTAGTCGAGGACGTGGTGACGTCGTTTCCGACTGGTGTAGGCCGTGAAGGTCTCGCGCAGCTCGTCGCGCTCGTCGCGGATCCACGGGTAGTGCCGGTCGAGGACCTCCGAGAGCGGGGTGCGCGAGTTGACGACCCGGCTCAGGACCTGAGCCAGGAGTTCCTTGCGGGCCCGCCGGCGTGTCCCTTCGGGGCGGGTGCTCACCTCGTCGCGGAGCAGGGCCAGCAGGTCGGCCGCATCGGCCTGGTCGAGCACGGTGAAGTCGGGTTCGATGCCGATGGCGCACCCGTAGCGGCGCAGCAGGCGGTTGGCGACGGCGTGGAACGTGCCGCCCCAGCAGCGGCTGGCGAGTGATCCGCCCAGGAGTGTCTCGGCCCGATCGATCAGCTCGGTGGCCGCCCGACGACTGAACGTCAGGAGCAGGATGCGCTCGGGATCGACCCCGGACTCGACGAGATGAGCGAGCCGGGCGGTGAGCGTGGCGGTCTTGCCCGTCCCCGCGCCCGCGACGATGAGCAGGTTGCCGCCATCGTGGGTGACGGCTCGCTCCTGCTCGTCGGTGAGCTGGGTGACGGGCGCGTCGACGAACATGTGTTCGAACGATAGTCCTCGGCGCCGCGCTCGGCCGGAATGCTGGTCAGGTCACCGGCTGAACGTCGGGGTTCATGGCCGCCCATGCCTTCCCGAAGGCCATCCGTTCGGCGATGGCCGGGTGGCTCGCTTCGAGGCGCTTCTTGAGCGAGGGCTCGAGCTCGGCCTTGTTCTTCGGTGCCATGCGGCGCCAGACGTCGATGAAGGCGTCGGGGTCGCCGAGCAGCTCGAGGGCCTCGAGGTCGGCCTGCCGCTCCTTGGAGCGGCTGTAGAACGCCTGGGCGTAGCTCGTCGCCTTGGCGGCGATGCCGAAGCCGACGAGCAGGTAGGGGAGTGACCCCGGATCACCGATGTCGCTGACGCCGGCCCACTCGAGCCCGGTGGACCACGAGGTCCACCAACCCAGGAAGGCGAAGACACCCAGGAACACGACCGCCTGGAAGGCCGCGGTCCAGGGGATGTGCTTGAGGCGGTAGTGGCCGATCTCGTGGGCGACGACCTGCTCGATGAGTGACGTGGGGTGATCGAGCATGGTGTCGTAGATCACGACTCGTTTGGTGGGGCCGAATCCGGCGACGAAGGCGTTGTCCCGCTTGGTTCGCCGGCTGGCATCCATGGTGAAGGTGCCGCTGATCTCCTCGCCGGCTCGGGCGGCCACCACGTCGATCCGGTCGCGCAGATCACCGTCTTCGAGGGGTTCGAACTTGTTGAACCTCGGCATGATCACCACCGGGTACAGAAAGGCGAGGACGACGACGAGCGTGGTGGCGATGGCCCATCCGGCGAGCCACCAGTCGTCGACGTTGCGCATCACCGCGTACAACGGCGTCATCAGGACGAACGGCAGCAGGACGCTCAGGACCGTGCCCTTGGCCAGGTCGGCTGCGAACCCACCCGTCGTCTGCGTCGACAGATCGTGGCGTTTGTCGTAGTCGAGCTCGATCCAGGCGTCGAACCACGGTGACCAGGCCAGCTCGATGAGGCTGAGGACGACGAGGACCGCGAGGAGTTGCAGCACCCACCCACCGTCGACGAGGTCGGCCGCCCAGGGACCGACCTCGAAGGTGACGATGGCGAGCGCGATCGCGACCGACAGGATCGATCGGATCAGCGAAAGGCGATTGAGTGGCGTCGCGTACGCCTTGGCCTCGGCCAGGGCATCGGCGTCGAACCAGTCGGTGACGTCGTGGTCGGTCCGGCGCCAGAGCGACGGGTGCGACGAGGTGCGGGCCGCAGGCTCCGACTCAGTCGTCGTCGACGGTGTCACGGTCGAGTCGGAGGCTGGCGCTGTTCATGCAATAGCGCTGACCGGTGGGAGCGGGTCCGTCGTCGAAGACGTGACCGAGGTGGGCGTCGCAGTTCGCACACGTCACTTCGGTCCGCACCATGCCGTGGCTGGTGTCGGTCACCACGTTGACGGCGTCGTGGTCCATCGGCTCGTAGAAGCTCGGCCAGCCGCTGCCGGACTCGAACTTGGTGCCGCTGGCGAACAGCACGGCGTCGCACACGACGCAGCGGTAGGTGCCGTCGTCGTGGCAGTCCCAGTACTCGCCGGTGAAGGCCCGTTCGGTGCCGGCGTTCTGGGTCACCTCGAACTGCTCGGGCGTGAGGCGCTCGCGCAGCTCGGTTTCGCTGGGCACGTTGGTCGTCTGATCAGCCATGGGGAACAGTCTGGCGTGTCCGCGCAGCGATGACTCGCGGGGCGCGCGGTGTTCCGCGATCGTTCACTCCTCGTCGGGCTCGAAGTCGAGGGCGAGCCCGTTGATGCAGAACCGCTTGCCCGTGGGTCCGGGGCCGTCCCGGAACACGTGGCCGAGGTGGCCGCCGCAGGTCGCGCAGTGGACCTCGGTCCGGGGCATGATCATCTTCCAATCGCGGCGAGTTCCGACGGTCTCCGACGTCGCCGGCTTCTTGAAGCTCGGCCACCCGGTGCCCGAGTCGTACTTGTCGGCGGCGGCGAACAACTCCGACTCGCATCCGGCGCAGCGATACGTGCCGGCACGCTTCTCGTCGACCAGGTCGCTCGAGAAGGCCGGTTCGGTGGCGGCACGCCGCAGGACGCGGTACTGCGAATCGTCGAGCTGCATCTGCCACCCGATGTTGCTCTTGGTGACCGCGAACTCCTCGTCGCTGCGGGCCATGACGGTGGGTCAGCCGCGCTCGGTCTCGTAGCGCCGCACCTCGGCTCGACCGACGACCATGTGGTGCACCTCGTCGGGGCCGTCGGCGAGCCGCAACGTGCGGATGTTGGCGTACATCCTGGCGAGCGGGGTCCATTGCGAGACCCCGGTGGCGCCGTGGAGCTGGATGGCGTCGTCGATGATCTGGCACACCCGGATCGGGACCATCGCCTTGACGGCCGAGATCCAGACCCGCGCTTGTTCGTTCCCCATGGTGTCCATGGCCTTCGCGGCGCGCAGCACCATGAGGCGCATGGCCTCGATCTCGATGCGAGCCTTGGCGATGGTCTCGAGGTTGCCGCCCAGCTTGGCCAGCGGTCGGCCGAACGCCTCGCGGCTCAGTCCTCGGGTGACCATGAGCTCGAGGGCCCGCTCGGCCGCCCCGATCGACCGCATGCAGTGGTGGATGCGGCCCGGGCCGAGGCGGAGCTGGCTGATGGCGAAGCCCTTGCCCTCACCCCACAGGATGTTCTCGTAGGGGACCCGCACGTCGGTGAACCGGATGTGCATGTGGCCGTGCGGCGCGTCGTCTTCGCCGAACACGTGCATCGGTCCGAGGATCTCGACCCCAGGGGCGTCGATGGGAACGAGGATCTGGCTCTGTTGCTCGTGGGTCGGGCCGTCGGGGCTGGTCCGGACCATGGTGATCATGATCTTGCAGCGCGGATCGCCGGCCCCGGAGATGTAGTACTTCTCGCCGTTGATCAGCCACTCGTCGCCGTCGCGGACCGCGGAGGTCTGCACGTTCTTCGCATCCGAGCTGGCCACCCCGGGCTCGGTCATGGCGAAGGCGGATCGGATCTCGCCGCGGAGGAGGGGTTCGAGCCACTGCTTCTTCTGCTCGGGGGTGCCCACCCGCTCGAGGACCTCCATGTTCCCGGTGTCGGGGGCCGAGCAGTTCATCGACTCCGACGCCAGCGGGCTCTTCCCGAGCTCCTGGGCCACGTAGGCGTAGTCGAGGTTCGACATGCCTTCGCCGGTCTCGGCGTCAGGCAGGAAGAAGTTCCAGAGTCCCTGCTCGCGGGCGGCCTGCTTCGCGGTCTCGAGCAGCTCGAGCTGGCCGTCGGCATAGCTCCAACGATCGGCCCGACCCTCGCCGAGGGCGTAGAACTCCTCGGTGATCGGCTCGACGTGGTCGGCGATGAACGCCTTCACCTTGGCGACTGCGGGCTTGGCCTCCTCGGACATCCGGAGGTCGAACGACGCATCGGAAGGATCGGAGCTGGAGAGTGAGGGTCCTGGCATGACGGCCCACGATAGGCGACGGCCTGCCGGCGGATCCTGACTCGTCTACCCTCGGCGCATCGCTGAACCCGAGGAGTGCTGATGAGCCCCCTGCCCCGTCGAGACTTCCTCCGCCTCACGTCGCACGGCACCGTCGCCCTGGCCCTCGGTGGGGCATCGCTCGTCCTGGCAGCCTGTGACCCGGTCGACCTCGGCGCTCCCGATCCGACCGGGCTGCGCCTGCATCCGTTCTTCAGCGGTCGCGTCGTCGCCACGACCGGAGTCGAAGTGCCGGGCACCGGGTACACCTGGCACACCGACCCGGACGGTGGGGCGTGCTTCGCCACTGCCGGCGGCGGCTGGAGCTACGTGAGCAACAGCGAGAGCATCCCCGGTGGCGTCGGGTACCTGCACTTCAGCAGCGCGGGCACGATCATCGGCGCCGGCAACGCACTCACCGGCTCGGTGGGCAACTGCGCCGGCGGGGCGACTCCGTGGGGAACCTGGCTCAGCTGCGAGGAGTTCTTCGCCGGCCGCGTGTTCGAGTGCGACCCGCTCGGGGCGACCCCGGGCGTCGCCCGCCTCGCGATGGGCCGGTTCACCCACGAGGCCGCTGCTGCGGACTCGGCGAACGAGGTCATCTACCTGACCGAGGATCTGCCCGACAGCGCCCTCTACCGCTTCGTGCCCGACACGTGGGGCGATCTGTCCTCGGGTGAGCTGCAGGTGCTGACCGAGACGGCGAGCGTGCTCTCGTGGCAGGTGGTGCCCGACCCCGACGGCAACCCGGTCGCCTGCAAGGACCAGGTTCCCGACACGGTCCGCTTCAACGGCGGCGAGGGTGCGGCGATGACGAAGGGCCGGCTCGCGTTCTCGACCAAGGGCGACCAGCGGGTGTGGCTGTACGACCCGGCGGCCAACACGCTCGACGTCATCTACGACGCTGCGGTGCAGGCGGGCGAACTGACCAACGTCGACAACATCGCGACCTCCGATGCCGGCGTGATCTACGTCGCCGAGGACCCTGGTGACCTGCAGATCGTGCTGGTGCGCGAGGACGGCTCGTCGTTCCCGGTCGTGCAACTCACCGGCGTGACCGGGACCGAGATCACCGGTCCCGCCTTCAACCCCGCCGGCGACCGGCTCTACTTCAGCTCGCAGCGCAACCCGGGCCGCACCTACGAGGTCAAGGGCCCCTGGAACGCCTTCACCGAGCCCGGACCGCTCTGAACACCGCAGCCCGATTCTCTGCTGCCGAAAGACCACCTGGTGGTCGCCCAGCAGCAACGGGTCGAGCGACCGGCGTGCCTCGCCCGCTCCGAGGTGTGACCGATGCATCACCCGAGGGTGTTGACACTGTCCACGACGAGGTGGACAGTGTCAACCGTGACCATGGCCACCGCTGTCCCGACCCGGGACCGACTCCTCGGCTCGGCCCGACGCATCCTCGTCGAGGACGGCGTCGAAGGCTTGGGCCTGAGGGCCATCGCCCGGGATGCCGGGGTGTCCCACAGTGCGCCCCTGCGGCACTTCAGCGGACTCGAGGCGCTGCTGTCGGCTCTGGCCGCCGAGGGATTCGTCGAGCTCCATGCGTCGATCGACGCAGCGGTCGAGGCCCTTGGCCCTGACGCCACGGCGCTCGAACGGCTCCGCGCCGCCGGGCGCGGCTACGTGCGCATGGCTCTCGACGACCCCGGCGTGTTCGCCGTCATGTTCCGACCCGACCTCATCGACGCCACCGATCAGGTGTGCGTCGAGGCGGGGCTGGTCGCCTTCGCCCAGCTGGTCGACCACGTGGCCGCCGCGCAGGCCGAAGGATGGCGCCCCGACGACGACACCGGCGACCTCGCGGTGGTCACCTGGGCCATCGTCCACGGCCTCTGTGAGCTCTGGCTCCACGGCCCCATCGGCACCGACCCCCGCGGCATCGACGCCTTCGTCGACCTCGCGTCTGCAATCGCACATCCCCGTTCCCGACCACGACCAACCCACCGTCAGCACCGATCAGGAGTGATCATGTCCGAACTGCGTCCCAGCCCCAGCCCGTTCCTCTCGGGCAACTTCGCGCCCGTCAGCGAAGAACAGACCCTCACCGACCTCGAAGTGATCGGGACCATCCCCGAGTCACTGGACGGGCGGTTCATCCGCAACGGCCCCAACCCGCTCGATGATCCCGATCCGGCGAGCTACCACTGGTTCACCGGGAACGGCATGGTGCACGGCGTGCGGCTCCGCGATGGGCAGGCCGAGTGGTACCGAAACCGCATCGTGCGCGGGATCGCCGCCAGCGAGTTTCTCGGCGAAGAGCCGGTGCCCGGGCCGGTCCACGAGATGTTCACCGGTGGCCCGAACACCAACGTGATCGGTCACGCGGGAGCCACGTGGGCGATCGTCGAGGCGGGTGGGCACCCATCACGGCTCAGCGACGAGCTCGACACCGAGGCGACCGATTGCTTCGGCGACACCCTCGAGGGTCCGTTCAGCGCCCATCCCAAGCGTGATCCGGACACCGGTGATCTGCACGCGGTCTGCTACTCGCCGTTCATGGACAAGGTGGTGCAGTACGTGGTGGTCGGGGCCGACGGCAGGGTCCGCAAGACCGTCGAGGTGCCGGTCGGCGGCATGCCGATGATCCACGACTGCGGATTCACCGAGTCCAAGATCGTCGTGATGGACATGCCGTGCGTGTTCGACCTGGAAGCGGCGATGTCCGGCGTCCGGTTCCCCTACCGGTGGAACGACGACTACCCGGCACGTATGGGGCTCCTCGACCGTGAGGCGACCGACGGCAACGACGTGGCCTGGTTCGACGTCGACCCCTGCTACGTGTTCCACCCGCTCAACTCCTACGACCTGCCCGGCGGTGGCGTGGTCATGGACGCGGTGCGCCACCCGAAGGTGTTCGCCGCCAACGTGAGTGGCCCCAACGAGGGCGACCCCACGCTGAACCGCTGGACGTTCGATCCGTCATCGGGCAAGGCCACCGAGGAGTTGTTGGACGACCGCCCGCAGGAGTTCCCGCGGATGGACGAGCGGCTCCTCGGCAAGCCCCATCGCTACGGCTACGGCGCCGCGTTCATCCCCGAGCAGGTGGGGGTCGCCCTGGGTGACGCGGTCAAGCACGACCTCGTGGCCGGGACGTCGGAAGTCCACGACTACGGGCACGGTCGCAAGACGCTCGAGCCGGTGTTCGTGCCGGCCGCCGACGACGCCGCCGAGGACGACGGCTACGTGATGTCCTACGTCTACGACTCGACGACCGACACCAGCGACATCGTCATCCTCCACGCCCAGGACTTCGCCGGCGACCCGGTTGCCACGGTGAAGCTGCCGACTCGTGTGCCCTACGGATTCCACGGCAACTGGGTGCCGACCGGCCAGTAGAACCTCCGCATGGGCCAGCGCGGCGTCGACGAGGACGATCGACCGGCCACGTTGGTCGAGACGGCGCGCACCGATCCCGCGATCGCGACGTGGCTGGCCCAGCTCCCCGACCGCATCGACCGATGTCGGTTGCGCTTCGATCTCACCGAGGTGGGTCCGATGTACCCGAGCGGCCACGCGTCGTGGACCGCGCCGGCCAGGACCGTCGACCGGGCATCGGTCGTGCTGAAGGTGCAGTGGCCCCACCGTGAGTGCACGCACGAAGCCCTCGCTCTGCGCACGTGGAACGGTGATGGTGCGGTTCGGCTGCTCGACGAGGACGAGACCGAACATGCCCTGCTGCTGGAGCGGCTGGCGCCGGGCGACCCGTTGACGACGGCGGATCCGGATGTCGCGCTCGCCGTGCTCGTCGACCTGGTCGAACGCCTGCTGGTCATCGCCCCGTCTGCGGTCGGCACGCTGGAGGACGAAGCGGCGGGGTGGAGGCAATCGCTCGCCGCGGCCTGGGACGAGCATCAGCCGTACGAGGTGCGGCTCCGCGACGCGGCCCTGTCGTTCCTCGACGCGTTGGGTGGCACCCAACCCGAGCAGGTGCTCCTGCACCAGGACCTCCATGGCGGCAACGTGCTGTCGGCCGGGCGCGCGCCGTGGCTGGCGATCGACCCCAAGCCGTTGGCCGGCGAACGAGCCTTCGCGATCGCGCCCATCGTCCGCTCACGTGAGCTGGGCCATTCGAAGCACGCGGTGCTCGCCCGCTTCGACCGGCTCGTCGAGGCGCTCGACCTCGACGCCGAGCGGGCCAGGGGTTGGTCGATCGCGCAGACCCTCGCCTGGTCGACCGCGAGCGACCGGCCATGGCACGCCGACATGCACGACGTGGCACGGTGGCTGCTCGATCACCGGTGACACGGCCCCGTGCACGGGCGGGGCCGCGCCGCGTTCGTGCGGGCGCGAACCCCGAGATCGTCGCGCGTGGAGGAGACGGCGGCGCATCCGCTCGTCTCCATGAGCGATCAGGTGCGGGACCGCACGGCGGAGGCACCACCGTCGGGGGCCCGATCACCGTGCAGGCCGGCCTCGGTGTCCCGGAGATCGATGACGATGTCGTCCTCCTCGTCGCCGGGACGGCCCGTGGCGAGGTGCTTGGGGACATACACCGATCGCTCACGGGACGCCTTGAGGCGGCCGCCGATGAACGAGATCGCCTGGATGACGACGATGACGACGACCCAGAAGCGCCAGTCGGTCGCGTAGTCGACGATGAACTCGGCCGGTCGTTCGAGGCCGACCTTCTCGGCCCAGAAGATGCCGCCGGCCACCAGCCAGCCGATGATGCCCGACACGACGGCGACGATCAGGCAGGCCACGGCACAGGTCTTCAGGTCCTGGCGGAGGGTTCGGGTCGGGTCGGTCCAGCGTCGCTTCACCACGACCAGACCGGCTCCGACCCCGAGGGCGATTCCGACATCGGTCATGGCACTGCCGACGGTCACCTTGCGCCGAGTCGGTGACGATGCCGGCGGCTCGCCTGCGTCGGCTGCTTCGCGATCGGCCTTGCGCATCAATCGTCGTGCCAGCGTCGGGTTGAGATGGAGTCCGGCGGTGATCAGGACGCCGGGCACCCCTTCGATGACCAGCGTGATCCCCAGCACCGCGAGTCCGACCACGATGGCGTTGCCCGTGTGGTCGAGCACGGTGAAGGCGAGGTTGGCCCGGACGGCCTCGTTGGCCGGGCTCTGTTCGAATGCGAGCGAGGCGACGGCGAGCACGACGACGAAGCGGGCGAACCAGGTCTGGTCGGCCCACCTGCCGGTCGCAGCAGGAACCGGTTCGGCAGTGCTCGCCATCGGTTCATGATGACAAAACGCGCGAGGTCCTGACGGCCATCACGGCGAAAGCCAGGAATCGGACCACACACTGCGGTCCACGACGGGTCGGCCGTCGACGAGTTCGTGCCCGGATCCTGCGAGGAGTGCCTGGTACCCGTCCTCGAGATCGGTGGCACGAACCAGACCGAGGTCTCGGAGGGCCAGGGCCGCGAGGGTCGAGGCGAAGCCTTCGTTGCACACGATGACCACCCGGTGGTCAGGGCCGGCCAACTCGGGGATGCGCCAGGGGCTGCTCGGGGTGAGCCGCCACTCGATCACGTTGCGGTCGATGACGACGGCGCCGCCGAGGTCGCCATCCTGCCGGCGTTGCTCGACCGGTCGGATGTCGACCACCAGGGCGCCACGGTCGACCTCGTCGACCAGGAACTCGGCCCGGACAGCGATCGAGTCGCTCGTCCGGGCCTCGTCCCAGGCTGCCTCGATCACACGAAGGCGCTGGCGAAGACCAAGCTCGACGATCGTCATCACCTTGATGAGGATGTTCATCGACGGCCCGGACGTGTCCTTGAACGGGTCGCCGACCGTGTCGCCGACGACCGCGGCCTTGTGGGGGTCGGAGCCCTTGCCGCCGTGGGCGCCGGCCTCGATGTACTTCTTGGCGTTGTCCCACGCGCCGCCGGCGTTGGCCATGAAGATCGCCAGGCAGAAGCCGGTGACGAGCGCGCCGGCGAGGAAGCCGCCGAGGGCGTCGACGTCGATGAAGCCGATGACCAGCGGGACGACGATGGCGAGGGCACCGGGGATGATCATCTCCCGCAGCGACGCCTTCGTCGAGATGGCCACGCAGCGGGCCGAGTCGGGCTTCACGCCCGGCTCGCCCTCGCGGAGGCCGGGGATCTCGCGGAACTGGCGGCGGACCTCCTCGATCATCTTGTTGGCGCGCTCGACCGACGGCGTCGATCGTCAGGGCGGCGAACAGGAACGGCAGCATGGCGCCGAGGAACAGGCCGATGAACACCTCGACCTCGCCGACGTCGAGGTTGAGCCGTCGTAGCACGCTCCGGCCTTCGGCGGCCAGCGCGACCTCGAAGGCCTTGAACAGGGCGAGCGCCGTGAGCGCGGCCGAGCCGACGGCGAAGCCCTTGGCGACCGCAGCGGTGGTGTTGCCCAGGCGAGTCGAGCGAGTCGGTGACCTCCCGGACCTCCGGGGCGAGCTCGGCCATCTCGGCGATGCCGCCGGCGTTGTCGGCGATGGGGCCGTAGGCGTCGACGCTCGACGACGACGCCGGTGGTGGCCAGCATGCCGATGGCGGCGATGGCGACGCCGTAGATGCCGCCGAAGTCGTCGAGCCCGGAAGGCCTGCTCGCCGGCCCAGTAGGCGAGGCCGACGCCGACGACGATCAGCACGCACCGAGGCGGCCACCGACATCATGCCCGGCCGAGATGCCCGCCGAGGATCATCGTGGCCGGGCCGGTCTCGGACTGCTGGCGATCTGCTTGACCGGGGCGTAGTGGTCGGAGGTGCAGTACTCGGCGACCTGGCCGATCGCGTAGCCGACGAGGAGGCCGCCGACGACCGCGACGGGGAGGCCCCACCAGTTCGTCGAAGCCGTGTCGCCGTCGAAGAAGACGTAGCCGAGGGCGAACGCCCCGACGATGGTGATGCGCCGCCGCCAGGTTCGTGCCCCGGTGCAGGGCCCGGGAGAGTCCGTGCACCTCGGCCGAGCTCCCGGCTGACGCACGGTGAAGGCCCGATGATCGAGGCGACCATGCCGACGGCGGCGATGGCGAGCGGGAACATGAGCGGAGGCTGGCCGACCGATGTCGCGACCCCGCCGGTCGCTCTCGGCGGCCGAGCGCCGGAGCGTGAAGGCGACCAGGGCGATGGGGGCGATGATCGAGCCGCGCGTAGCTCTCGAAGAGGTCGGCGCCCATGCCGGCCACGTCGCCGACGTTGTCGCCGACGTTGTCGGCGATCGTCGCCGGGTTGCGGGGGTCGTCCTCGGGGATGCCCGCCTCGACCTTGCCGACGAGGTCGGCGCCGACGTCGGCGGCCTTGGTGAAGATGCCGCCGCCGACGCGGCTGAACAGGGCGATCGAGCAGGCGCCGAGGCCGAAGGCCGTGATGACCTCGAAGGCGTCGTCGACCTCGAGCCACGCGACGAAGACCAGGTAGCAGGATCGACGAGCCCGAGGAGGCTGAGCCCGGCGACCGAGAAGCCCATGACGGCGCCGCCGCGGAAGGCGAGCGGCAGCGCCATCTGGGGCCCGGTCCTTGGCGGCCTCGGTCGTGCGGGCGTTGGCCATGGTGGCCACGGTCATGCCGACGAAGCCGGCGCAGGCGGAGAGCACCGCGCCGAGCAGGTAGGCGAGGCGCCCAGGGCGGCCGTAGTCGAAGAAGACGGCGATGAGCACGAACATGACGGCCACGAAGACCGCGACCCAGGTGTACTCCTGCGCAGGAAGGCGCGGGCACCTTCGGCGATGGCCTCCATCAGCTCGACCATGCGCTCGTTGCCGGGATCGCCTTCTTCACGGCGGTGTAGTAGAAGACCGCGAGCACGAGGGCGGCGATCGCACTACCCAGCGCGAGGTACGGGACTGCTTCCAAGGTTCAATCTCCCTTGTTGAGTTGCTGGACGTAGACCTGATTGGCGACCGTGCTCCCGAGGGTGCGGTCGGTTCCGGCGACGGCCACCACGAGGGGACCGTCGAAGGGGTGCTTCTCCTTGACCTCGATCTGACCTCCGGGCACGAGGCCCAGGTCGTCGAGGAAGGCCGCGACCTCGGGATCGGTGGAGCCGGGCACGGCGACCACGGCCCGGTCGCCCGGTTCGAGGCTGTAGAGGGGCGGGAGGGACGGGATCTCCGACACGGCCGGGTCGGGAATCGGGAAGCCGTGCGGACAGGAGTCGGGGCGGTCGAGGGCGACGAACATGCGGTCCTCGACCTCCTGGGGCAGTTCGTGCTCGAAGCTGGCCGCCAGTCGGTCGGCCTCGTTCCATGCGTAGCCGAGCATGTCGGCCAGGAATCGCTCGACGATGCGGTGACGGCGGATGCACCCGACCGCAGCGATCGACCCGGCTTCGGTCAACTCGATGGTCTGGTAGGGGACGTGGTCGACGAGGCCCCGATCGGCGAGCCGCTTCACGCCGGTCGTGACCGTGCTCGGACTCACGCCCAGGGCCTCGGCGAGGTTGCCGGTGTGGGCCTCACCGGCGCGTCGAATCAGGCGGTAGATGCCCTTGAGCATCTCTCGTTCCGAGCGGGAGAGAGTGGGGGGTCCGTCCATGAAGGGTGTCGGTTCGCGACCGGCGCAACGTAGGTTTCGGTCCCCCGAAACGTCAAGTTCGGGACACGGTGTTCGCTGCGTTCGTGGTCGGGTGCGTACCGTGCGCAAGGATGAGGCCGTGAACGTCATCGTGGTGGGCGCCGGAGAAGTCGGCTCGTACGTCGCAGAACGACTCAGCCGGGAGGGTCACGACGTCGCGCTCATCGAGCGCGACGGTGCGGTCCTCCGCGAGGCCGAGGAACGGCTCGACGTGCTCGCCCTGCACGGCAACGCCACGCTGCCCTCGATCCTGCACGATGCCGGCATCGGCAAGGCCGAGCTCGTCGTGGCCGTCACCAGCAACGACGAGGTCAACCTGGTCGTGGCCATGATCGCCAAGCTGCACGGAGATGCTCAGACGATCGTCCGTCTGGAGAACGAGGAGCTGCGGGGCAAGGGGGCGGCCGAGCTCCGCGACGAGATCGGCATCGACCTCGTCATCGACCCCGATGCCGAGACCGCGGCCGAGATCATCGAGCTGCTCGAGAACCCCGGCGCCTCCGAGATCGCCGAGATGGCCAACGGTGAGGTGGTCGTCGTCGGTGCCAGCCTGCCCGCCGATGCGCCGATCGTGGGCAACACCCTGGTCGAGATCGCGCAGCAGTACGAGCCCGAGTGGGAGTTCCTCTTCGGCGTCATCACCCGGGGCGACGAGACGATCATCCCCAGAGGTGACGTCCGGCTCGAGGCCGGTGACCTCGTCCGGGTGCTGTGCAAGAAGCGGGCTCGCCGCGAGCTCAACCGACTTCTGGGGCTCACCCGCCAGATGCCCAAGCGCATCGTCCTGCTCGGCGGCGGTCGCACCGCCGAGGTGGTGGCCCGGCAACTGGCGATTCGCGGCATCGACGTCATGTTGATCGAGCGCGACCCCGTCCGGGCTCGCGAACTCGCCGAGACCCTCGAGGGCCCCGTCGTCCTCGAGGGTGAGATCACCGATGCCGACCTGCTGGCGGACGCCGACGTCGCCAGTGCCGACGCCGTGATCGCCCTCACCGGCGAGGACGACGCCAACATCCTGGCCTGCCTGTTCGCCCGACTCGAGGGTGCCGGCGAGACGATCGCCGTCGTGCACGGCCTCTCGCTGTTGCCCCTGCTCAAGGAGGCCGGGATCGACGTCGCCCTCTCACCCCGCACGGCGAGCGCCAACGGCGTGCTCCGATTCGTCCGAGGCGGGGTGTCCGCCGTGGCGACGTTCCTCCAGGGTCAGGTGGAGGTGCTCGAGCTGATCGTGAGCGAAGGGAGCCCTGCCGACGGCTCGTTGGTCGCCGAGCTCCGCTTGCCGAAAGACGTGTTGGTGGGTGCCATCGTGCGCGACGGCAAGCCGCAGATCGCACGCGGCCGGTCGGTGTTGCGCGACCGCGATCGCGTGGTGCTCTTCGCCATGCCGGGGACGGTCGAAGAGGTCCGTCGCGTGTTCGGCTGAGCCGTGGGCGAACTGCTGGAGGCATCTCCGACCGAACAACCGGCGCGCCTCGGTCCCGACCCCCGCAGGGGCCGGGTGTCGTCGACCAACGGCTTCCTCGCCGGCGCGGCCTTCATGGTCTGTGGCATCGCACTGGCCGTCGCAGCGTTGTCGTCCGGACTCGACGACTGGCGCGAGGGTCCCGAGCTCGCGCTGTGTGCCTTCGTGGCGCTGAGCATCGGCTTCGCTCACCTGATCTTCTTCGAGCTGCCCGCGCGGCTGCGCACGGCCACCGCCTTCGCCGCCGTGGCCAGCGTCTTCGCCGTCTTCGTGGTCACCGCCACGGCCGTCTATCTGGTGACCGGCACGTTCGACCGCCTCGACGACGCCCTGTTCGAGTCGGTGGCCGGCTTCACCACCACGGCCCTCTCGGTGCTCGAACAACCCGAGGAAGCCGCCCGTGGGGTGGTGCTCTGGCGGGCGCTGACGCAATGGATCGGGGGGTTCACCGCACTCGCGATCATCGTCGGACTCCTCCCGTTCCTGGGCGTCGGCGGTCTCGAGGTGAGCGATGTCAACCGCTCGACCCGACGCCTGAGCCTGTTCTCGCCGCGGACACGCCGCCTGCTGTCCCGGCTCGGTCTGCTCTACCTCGCGCTCACCGCGATCGGCATCGTCCTTGTTCGCGATCGCCGGCATGGGGCCGTTCGATGCGGTCACCTACGCCCTGACGACGATCTCGACCGGTGGGTTCGAGAACCACGCCGGGTCCTTCGCCTTCTTCGACTCGGCGATCGTCGAGTGGGTTGCGGTCGGAGGGATGGCCCTGGCGGGTCTGAACATCGCGCTCGTCGCCGCGCTGCTGCGCGGCGACATCGGCCCCCTTCGGCGGTCCATGGAGCTGCGGGCCTACTTCGTGCTGCTGCTCGGGGGCACTGCGGTCGTCTTCTCCCAACTGATCGGTGACCTGTCGCAGCCCTGGGCGGAGACCTTGCGCCAGTCGGCCTTCTCGGTGACCTCGGTCGTGTCGACCACGGGCGCGTCGGTCGCCGACTGGGGGGGCTGGCCGTTCGGTCCGCAGGTGATCCTGCTGATGCTCATGGGCGTCGGGTCCATGTCGGGCTCGACCGGGAGCGGATTCCGCATCATCAGGGCCATGGCGTTGCTGGGGTACGTCCGGCGCGAGTTGCTCCGTCAGATCCAGCCTCGGTCGGTCGTGGTGGTCAAGGTGGGCCGCGAGACCCTCGACGAGGCCTTGGTGTCGCGGCTGATCGGCTACCAGATCCTGTGGGTGGTGGTGGCCGGCTTCGCTGCGATCGGGGTCGCCATCTTCGACGTCGACCTCGTGTCGTCGCTCTCGGTCGCCGTCTCGGCGCTCGCCAACGTCGGGCCCGGACTCGGTGACGTGTCTCCCAGCGCGGGCGCCACCGGTCTGACCGCAGGAGCGCGCATGGTGCTCGTCCCCGTCATGCTCCTCGGGCGGCTCGAGATCTCGCCGCTCGTCGTGGGCATCCTCGTGCTGTTCCGGGTGCCGCGCCGGTGGCCCCAGGCGGTTCGTCGTTCGCTCGGTCGCCGCGCATGACCAGCACCACCCAGTTCTCGACCCCGGAACGGGGGATCGCGAGCCTTCCCGGACGCATGGCCGGAGCGACCCTGTTGTTCGTCTCGGTCGGGATGTTCGTCTCGGCCGCCGTCGATGCCGGGGCCGGAGGCGATGACGTCCTCGCCATCACGTTCGCCGGCGCCCTGTGTGCCGGCCTCGGCGGGTTGCTGTGGGCCTTCACCCGTGCACCCGAGCGGATCACGACGAGCTCGACGTTCCGGGCCGTCACCATGACCTGGGTGGTCGCGGCGGCTGCCGGGTCGCTTCCCTATCTGCTGGCGGGCACGTTCCCGGTGCCGGACGACGCGCTGTTCGAGTCGGTGTCGGGGTTCACCGGAACCGGGAGCACGGTGCTCTCCCCGATCGAAGGAAGCGGCCGCGGGATCCTGTTCTGGCGAGGTCTCAGCCAGTGGTACGGGGGCATGGGGATGGTCGTCCTCGCCGTGGCCGTGCTTCCCTTCCTGGGGGTCGGCGGGCTCGACCTCCTCAGCGCCGAGGCTCCGGGGCCGACGTCGGACCGTCTCGCTCCACGGGTGCGGGAGACGGCGAAGCGACTGTGGCTCGTGTACGTGGTGTTCAGCGTGGTGTCGGTGGTGGTGCTGCTCGTCGTCGGTCTCAGCTTCTACGACGCCGTGGTCCACATGTTCACCACGGTGTCGACCGGAGGGTTGTCGCCCTACGACCGCTCGATCGGGCACTTCGAATCGGTCACCGTCGAGATGGCCTTCGTCGTCCTGATGCTCATCGGGGGTACGAACTTCACCCTGCACTGGGCGGCGATGCTGGGCCGGCCCGGCCGGTATCTCCGGTCGCCCCAGTTCCGCTTCTACCTGGGCCTGTTCGGCCTGTCGGTCGCCGGTCTGTGGTTGCTCCTGCGCAGCGACGGCACGTCTGCCGGCCAGGCGTTGCAGGATGCGCTGTTCAACGCCGCGACGCTGGTGACGAGCACCGGCTACGGCACGGTCGACTTCGTACAGTGGATTCCGGCAGCCCAGCTGATCCTGCTCCTCCTCATGTTCGCCGGTGGGATGGCGGGGTCGACCTCCGGAGGACTCAAGGTCATTCGCTTCCAGGCGGCGCTGGCCCACGCTCGTCGCGAGTTGCGGCGGGTCGCCCACCCCCGCGCCGTCCTCCCGATGAAGCTCGGGGGACGCCCCGTCAACGACCCGGTGGCCGACCGCATCGTTGGTTTCGTGCTGCTGTACGTGGTGTTCATCATCGTCGGCACGGTGATCCTGGCCATGCTCGGCAACGACCTGGTGACCGGCGGCACCTCCATCGTGTCGATGATGGGCAACATGGGGCCCGGCCTCGGCGAGGCCGGCCCGGCGTCGAACTTCCTCGTGTTCGATCGACCGGCCCGGGGCGTGTTGATGTTCTTCATGCTGGCCGGACGACTCGAGATGTTCCCGATCCTGCTCGGCGTCTTCAGCGTCGTGACTCGCGCCCGACACCCGGTGAGGCGTGCCCGCACGCTGGTGGCCGCTCGTTGACCGGCGCAGCCAGTCCTCGATCGGCGCTGGTCGTCGCACGTGGTTGGCCGAGCGCAACGGCTCACCTCCTCGGATGGTCGCTCGTGGTCGTCGGCGCGGGTCAGGTGCTCAGCGCCGCCGTAGGGACGTTGAAGTCGGACGCTGACGCACGCTCGATGCTCGCCTGTGGCTTCGTCGTCGGTCTGGCCGGTCTGGCGCTGGTCCGCAGCACCACCGTCCCGCAACGCATCCGGACGCGGACCGCCTTCGGTGCGGTCACCGTGCTGTGGCTCGTCGTGTGCCTGGCCGGCGCGCTTCCGTTCTGGGCCGCCGGCACGTTCTCCTCCTGGGACGACGCGATCTTCGAGTCGGTCTCCGGATTCACGGCCACCGGCGCGACCGTCCTGTCCGACATCGAGGCCCAAGGTGCCTCGATCCTGTTCTGGCGACAGCTGACGCAGTGGATCGGCAGCATCGGGTTCGTCGTGCTGGCGCTGTCGGTGTTGCCGTTGCTCGGCGTCGGAGGCATGGAACTGCTCCGGGCCGAGACCCCCGGTCCGGACTCGGACCGACTCGCCCCGCGGCGTGTCCGACACCGCACGACGTCTGTCCGGCATCTACGTGGGGCTGACCGCGGTCGCGGCCGTCGGGTTCGCGCTCGCCGGGATGGACCTCTACGACAGCGTGAGCCATGCGATGACTGCCATCGCAACGGGAGGCTTCTCTCCCTACAACAACTCGCTCGGACACTTCGACTCTCTGGCCGTCGAGGTCGTCGCCATCGGCGCCATGTTCCTCGGCGCGGTCAACTTCGCGCTCTACTTCCATGCGTTGCGCGGCCGCGATCTGCGTGTGTTCTGGCGCAGCGGTGAGTTCCGATTCTTCGTGGGGATCGTCCTCGTCTCGATCGTGTTCATCACCACCGTGCTCGGCATCGAGGGGTACGGAAAGCGGGCGCTGCGCGACGCCTCGTTCAACGTCGTGTCGCTCGTGTCCTCGTGTGGCTTCGGGACGGTCGACTTCACCCAATGGGTCGCCGCAGCCCAGCTCGTCCTGCTCTTCCTCATGGTGACCGGAGGCATGGCCGGGTCGACCTCGGGAGCGCTGAAGCTCTTCCGGGTGCGGGTCGTGCTCTCGGTGGCGGCCCGCGAACTCCGTCGGGTCCGCCATCCGCGCGGCGTCTTCGCCATCCGCAACGACGGCCACCCGCTGTCCGAGGCCATCGTCAGCAACATCGTCGGCTACGTGATGTTGTACTTCCTCGTCTGTGTCGCCGGTGTGGTCCTGCTCGCTGGACTGGGTGTCGACCTGGTGACCGGCGCTGGTTCGGTGATCACCTCGATGGGAGGGGTCGGGCCGGGGCTCGCCGAGACCGGTCCCGCGTCGAACTTCCTGACGGTGTCGAGGCCGTCACGAGCGGTGCTCGACGTGCTGATGCTGCTCGGCCGCCTCGAGATCATTCCGGTGCTGCTGGCCGTGCGGGCTGCCGGCCAGCTGCAACCCCTGCGGCGGTCGCGAGCCGCATCATGACGGGATGAAGCGAGCGAGGGTCTGGAGCACCCGTTCGGGTGAGCTGCTGGCCACCGTCTCGATGGCTTCGAGGGTCGCGAAGACCTCGGTGGCGAGGCCCCGTCCCTGGAACGAGACCACCAGGCTGTGGCTCGAGCCGTCGTCGAGGACGACGATGGCCTCGGCGATGGGGGCCGACCGGTCGACGTAGCTGATCTCGCCGATCAGATCGAGGCCGGCGAGCACCCGACGGAACGTCTCGTCGGGCGGTGCCTCGATCAGCAGCGTGTCGATCCCGAGCAACGAGACATCGGCGGCGACGGGGGTCACCGGTGGTGGGGACGGCGGTTCGTCGATGGGTGGCGAGGCGGGCTCTCGTCGGGCCCGAACGAGGGTGGCGAAGGCAACGTTGAGTTCGGCCGCCTCCGAAGCGGACCCGCCCGACACGTCGGGGTGCACCACCCGGATCCGCTCGCGGTAGTGCCGACGCACGACCTCCCAGTCGGCGCCGAGCGGAACACCCAGGAGGGCTCGGGCCGCGTCCGGGGTCATACGGTCACTGTGTAGCCTCCGGTGATGGCCGCTGCGCCAACGCCCGATCCGGGACTGCCCGTGAAGCTCGGGCCGGCATCGAACGGAGAGTACGCGCCCCGAACGGTGTCGCCCGCAGTCCGAGAGGCCGTTCGTCGGGCGCGCCGGCAGTGCGACGAGATGGCGGATCGGTTGGGTATGTCGCGACGCCGCTTCCTCCTCTCCTCGATGGGGGCCGCCACCACGCTGCTGGCCCTCGCCGCGTGCAGCAGCGAGTCGGGTGAGAGCCAGGGGGGCGGCACGTTCGAGCTCGACTCGTCGACCACGAGCGAGCCCGAATCAGCTGCCGAGGCCATCGGCGACGACGGTTCGCCGATCATCGACGTGCAGACCCACCTGCTCGAGTTCGACCTCACGACCACCGAGCCGGGCTCGTTCCCCGGGAGTGGCTTCCCTCAGGCCTCGTGCGGCGAGGACGACCGCCGTGCGTGCTTCTCGATCGAGCACTGGCTCGAGGAGGTGTTCGTGCGCTCGGACACCTCGTTGGCGATCCTGTCGGCCGTGCCCTTCGTCTTCGAGCCCGACCCGCTCTCGGCCGAGGTGATGGAGCGGGGACTCGCCGCGGCCGCCGAGCTGTGCGGCGAGAACCGGGCGCTGATGCAAGGGCATGCCGTGCCCAATGTCGGCCCGCTCGAGGCGGCGCTCGACTCGATGAACGAACTGGCCGATCGGTTCCCGATCGCGGCATGGAAGACCTACACCCACGTGGCCGACCCCTACCTGTTCACCGACGATGTCGGGCAGGCGTTTCTCGAGCGGGTGAGCGAGCTCGGCCCGAACATCGTCTCGGTCCACAAGGGGTTGTCGCAGAACAGCCCGTTCGGCTCGCCGGTCGACATCGGCCCCGCCGCCGTCGACCACCCCGATCTCGAGTTCGTCGTCTACCACTCGGGGTACGAGGGCGACCTCGAGGGGCCCTACACCGCCGAGACGGCCGACATCGGCATCAACCGGCTCGTCACGACCGTGCTCGGTGCCGGCCTCGGCACGGGATCGAACGTCTACGCCGAACTCGGATCGACCTGGCGAAACCTCATGAGCTCGCCCGACCAGGCGGCCCACGTCCTCGGCAAGCTGCTCGTGCATCTCGGGCCCGACAACATCATCTGGGGGACCGACTCGATCTGGTACGGCACGCCGCAAGACCAGATCCAGGCCTTCCGGGCGTTCCAGATCACCGAGAAGTTCCAGGAGGAGTTCGGCTATCCCGCGCTCACCGACGAGGTCAAGGCCAAGATCTTCGGCGGCAACGCGGCCCGGATCTACGGCATCGACGCCGCCGCCCTGCCATGCCGGCCGGACGTCGAGGAGATCGAGGGGGTTCGACAGGAATCGGCGTTCGGCAACGTGATGTACGGACCGACCACGGCCCAGGACGCCGCTGCCGTGTTCGCCGCCGATCACCCCTGGGCGGTCAGGACCTGAGGAACGCGGTCAACGCTCTGCGGTAGTGCTCGGCGTCGTCGGTGCCGGCGAGCTCGCGAGCAGAGTGCATCGCCAGCTGCGGGGCGCCGACGTCGACGGTCGAGATCCCCAGGTTCGATGCCGTGATCGGGCCGATGGTCGAGCCGCACGGCAGATCGTTGCGGTGGCTGTACTGCTGGTACGGCACCTCGGCGGCTCGGCAGGAGGCCACGAACACCGCCGACGAAGCCGAATCGCTGGCGTACCGCTGGTTGGCGTTGGTCTTGAGCACCGGACCGCCGTTGAGGGCGATGGGGTGCTGTGCGTCGTGTCGGTCGGCGTAGTTGGGGTGGGTGGCGTGCGCGTTGTCGGCCGACACGCAGACCGATCCGGCGAGCGCCCGGTGCAGATCGTCTCGGTCGCCGCCCCGAGCGCTGGTGATCCGTTCGATGACGGCGGGGAGCATCGCCGAGGCCGCACCCCGGTCCGACGTCGACCCGATCTCCTCGTGATCGAACAGCACCAGCATCTGTACGTGTGGGTCGTCGGGTTCGCTGGCGAGCAGGGCCTCCAGGCCGGCGAACGACGACATGAGGTTGTCGAGGCGACCGATCGAGATGAACTCCTCGTTGCGACCGAGGAGGGCGCCGGGCTGCACGTCGTGGGCCATCACGTCCCATCCGTCGATCGCGCCCGGGTCGACCGACAACTCGGCGGCCACGAACTCGACGAAGGCACCCTCGGACAGCTCACCGCTCTCCCAGATCGGCATGAGGTGCTTCTGGGGGTCGAGCTTGAGGCCTTCTTCTCGGATCTCGCGGTGGAGGTGGATGGCCAGTTGCGGGACCCGGAGCACCGGTCGGTCGACGAGGAGGAGCCGTCCGTCGGTGCCCTGGGCGGACCGGACCGCAACTCGCCCCGACAGGCCGAGGTCCCGGTCGAGCCACGAGTTCAGCAGCGCACCGCCGTAGACCTCGACGCCGATCTGGCGGATCCCGGCGTTGCTGAGATCGGGACGGGGCTTGACCCGCAGGTTGGGCGAATCGGTGTGGGCCCCGATGATGCGGAGTCCGGCGGCCGGGGCGTGGCGATCGGCCCGCCAGGCAACGAGGCTTCCGCCGTGGATCACATAGCCCAGCGCCACGTCGTCGGCCGTCCATGGGGAGGTCTCGTCGAGGCGGGTGAAGCCGGCGGCCTCGAGTCGGGTTGCTGCGTTGGCGCACGCATGGAACGGCGAGGGCGAGGCATCGATGAAATCGATGAGGCGAAGTGCGTCGTCGGCCATGGCGGTGAACCTAGGCCAGGCCGCTACCTTCGGCGTGATGGCAGCGGCAACGACGGTGATCGTCGTTCACTGGAATCGCCCCAACCGGTGCGAGAAGGCCGTGCGGGCCGTACGCGACTCCGACGTGCCCACCGAGGTCGTCGTGGTCGACAACGGCAGCCTGCCCGAACACCTCGAGCACCTCCGAGTCGTCGTGCCGGCCGACGTCCGGATCATCGAGAACGGCACGAATCTGGGCTTCGGTCCGGCGGCCAACGTGGGCTTTCGGTGGTGGTTGGCCGAACGGTCGGGCGAGTGGGTCGCGCTGATGCCCCACGACGCGCTGCCGGCTCCCGACTGCCTGTCCACCATGCTCACCACGGTCGCCCCACGGCCGGGTGCCGGCCTGGCCTGCGCCGACTTCGGTGACGGGGCGACCCCCGTGGTCGATCCGTACTTCGGGGGCATCCTCGGCCCCCAGACCGTGGACGAGGGGTGGGAGCCGGCCGGACACCCGCACGGAACGTTCATGCTCGCCCGTCGTGCGTGCCTCGATCAGGTCGGTCTGTTCGACGAGCGCTACTTCTCGTACTGCGAGGAAGCCGACCTGGCGCTCCGGGCAGCCGACGCGGGATGGGAGAGCGGGCTGGTCCGTGGCGCCATGGTGGTCAATCCGGACATCGGCTCGCGGTCCGCCGCCGTCGACTACCTCCAGCTCCGCAACACCCTGCTCCAGGTGCGCGAGCACTCGGGGCGCTACAAGGCCTTCGTCCGATTCTGCATCGCACTGATCCATCTGGCCCACGGGGTCGTGCGGCCATCGAGCCGGGGCCCGTACTGGGATTCACGGGCGCGGGTGCGAGCGCTGGTCGATCACGTCCGCAAGCGATACGGGCCACCTCCTCCCGACCTCCTCGCCCGTGAGGCGAGTACGGTCGCCGAGTCATGAGCCGGCTCACCCGCCTCGATCGATCCGTGCGCGGCCGGGTGGTGATCGTCACCGGCGCCGGGAGCGGCATGGGCCGCGAGACGGCCCACCTGTTCGCGGACGAGGGCGCCAAGGTGGCGGCGCTCGACCTGACCGACGCGGTCCTGGGCACCGCCGATGCGATGGCCGATGCCGGATCGACCGGCCAGGCCTGGGTGGTCGACGTCACCGATCGGGCCGCCCTCGCCGCCGCGGTCGCCGAGATCCGCGATCGGCTCGGACCGATCGACGTCATCGTCAACAACGCCGGGATCAACATCGCCGCGCCCATCGACGGCGACGAGTTCGAGGCCGCCTGGGATCGGGTGATGGCCGTCAACCTCACGGCCCACACCACCCTCATCCGGCTCTGCGTCGACGATCTGAAGCGCAACGGCGATGGCCGGATCGTCAACATCGCCTCCACCGAGGGCATCGGCGGCTCGGCGTACATCGCCCCGTACACGGCGTCCAAGCACGGCGTCATCGGGCTCACCCGGAGTCTGGCCGTCGAACTCGGACCGTTCGGCGTCACCGTCAATGCCGTGTGCCCCGGGCCGATCCACACCGGAATGACCGCGGGGATCGACGACGAAGCCAAGACCCGCTTCGCCCGCCGCCGCGTCCCCCTGAAGCGCTACGGCGATCCCGAGGAGGTGGCCCACGTGACCCTCTCGCTGTGCCTCCCGTCGGCCTCGTACATCACGGGTGCCGTGGTGCCGGTCGACGGTGGCATGACGATGAAGAACAACTGATGGCCGAGGCGGTTCGGGTCGGGTGGCTCGGGGCCGGCCTGATCGCCACGTTCCACTCGAAGATGCTGCGGGCGTCGGGCGTCGACGCCGTGTGGGCCGGCGTTCACGATCCCGACGGCGACCGGGCCGCAGCCTTCGCCGAGAGGAGCGGGGCGACTGCCTGCCAGACGGTCGACGAGGTCCTCGACTCCTGCGACGCGGTCTACGTCTGCACCTGGACGTCGGCGCATCTCGAGCTGGTCGAGGCCGCCGCGGCCTGCGGCCTCGCCGTGTTCTGCGAGAAGCCGCTCGGCCCCGACCTCCCGACGGCGCGCCGCCTCGCCGAGGTCGTCGACCAGGCCGGCATCGTGAACCAGGTCGGGCTGATCCTGCGCCGGTCGCCGGCCTTCGCCCTGGCCCGTTCGCTGATCGGCGATGCCGAGGCCGGACGGGTGATGAGCTTCGTCTTCCGCGACGATCAGTTCATCCCCATTCGAGGGAGCTACGGCTCGACCTGGAGGTCCGACCCCGTGCTCGCCGGCTCGGGCACGTTGCTCGAACACTCGATCCACGACGTCGACCTGATCGAGACCCTGCTCGGACCGGTCGCCGAGGTGAGCGGCAACCAGGCCCACATGCATGCGATCCGCGGTATCGAGGACGTCGTCTCGTCGGTCCTCACCCTCGACTCCGGTGCGGTCGGTTCGCTGACCAGCATCTGGCACGACATCGATGCCCGCCCGAGCCTGCGCCGCCTCGAGGTCTTCTGTGAGAGACGGCACGTGGTGGTCGAGGGCGACTGGTACGGGCCGGTGCGGTGGGCCGACACGACCGGCGAGACCCACGTGGTCGAGGGTGAGGCGCTGCTCGCTGCCGCTGCGCCGCGCGGGATCACCGACCGCAACCCCGACGGCGAGTTCGTGGCCGCGGTGGCCGCCGGTGGGCCTGCGACGCCCTCGGTGTCCGACGCGCTCCGGGCGCATGCCGTGGTCGACGCCATCTACCGGTCGTGTGCGGGCGCGTCCCGAACCCGCCCCGACCTGGGCCGTTGAGCCCATTTTCGCCGGTTGCCGAGGTCGTGGGGATCCGGAGTTCCTAAGCTCGGGCGTTCAAGTCTGCGCCATGGCGCGCCGAAGCAGGAGGGTGATGATCGGGCAAGGGCGACGACCGAACAGGTGGCGGTCTCCGTTCGCGCTCGTCGCCATCCTGCTGGTGGCGTCATTGGCGCTTCCCCCGGTGCCCGCCCTGGCCGGCGAGCCCGAGGATGCGCCCCAGAACACCGAGGAGACCCTCGAGGAGCTGGAGGCCAATCAGAAGCGCCAAGCCGAGCTGGCCGCCGACCTCGATGCGCTCGCCATCAGCCAGGCGGAGCTCATCGCCGCCATCAAGGACCTGAACGACAACCTGGCCCTGCAGCAGAAGCAACTCGACGACGCGCAGCGCACCCTCGCCACCCGGGTCGTCGAGGCGCAACGGGCCAAGGAGCGTCACGCGGCCAAGGTCGTCGAGCTCGAGGAGCTCCAGGCCAAGCTCGACGAGATGGTGGTCGACGCCTTCATCAACCCACCGTCGACGGGTGCGCTGTCCACGTTGCTCGAATCGGAGAGTCCGAACGCCGCCGAGACCAAGGACGTGCTCCGCGGTTCCAAGATCGATTTCGACGTCGATCTGATCGGCAAGGTCGAACGCACCAAGGTGGAGCTGGGCATCCTGGCCGAGCAGGCGGCCGACGCCGAGGTGCAGGCCACCGACGCTCGTGACGACCAGATCTCGGCGATCGCCGAGCTCGACGAGGCGCTGCTCCAGAACGAGATCTTCATGGCAGAGGTGCAGGCGCGCATCACCGCCGACTTCCTCGAGGCGACCGAGATCGCGGACGAGAACGCCGAGCTCGCCGGTGAGTTGGTGGCCGAAGCGCAGCGGCTGGCGTCCCAGCTCACCGGGCTCCCGAACCGGGGTGGAGTCGACACGGTGGTGGTCCGGGGCATTCGGGTCCACAAGGTCATCGCTCCGCAACTGGAGCTGATGCTCCAGGCGGCGTCACTCGACGGCATCGAGCTCGGCGGAGGCGGCTATCGCTCGACCGAGCAGCAGATCGCGCTCCGACGGGCACACTGTGGTGAGGCGGGAGTGTTCACCGCGCCGGCCTCAGCGTGTTCGCCGCCGACCGCACGACCCGGATCCTCGTTGCACGAGATCGGACTCGCGATCGACTTCACCGTCGACGGCCGGACGATCGGCTCCAGGTCGCAGCCGGCGTTCATCTGGCTGGCCGAGCACGCGCACGAGTACGGGTTCACCAACCTGCCGTCCGAACCGTGGCACTGGAGCGTCAACGGCAACTGAGCGCCGGCCGCGCCACGCTCAGTCAAACGTGATCACACTGCGCGGCGACGCTTCCCTGCTTCATCGCCTCGAAGCCTTCGTTGATCTCGTCGAGCGTGATGGTCTGTGAGACCAGCTCGTCGAGCTTCAGGCGACCCTGCAGGTAGAGCTCGATGTAGCGGGGCATGTCGACGCGAAAGCGGTTCGAGCCCATGTTCGAGCCGGTGAGCGTCTTCTCGTAGAGCAACTCGGCGCCGTGGATCGACACCGACTCCCCGACGGGAATCATCCCGATCACCACGGCGGTGCCGCCCTTGCGCAGCATGGAGTAGGCCTGTTGGGCGGTCGCCGCGAGCCCGATCGCCTCGAACGTGTAGTGCACGCCCCCCTTGGTCAGCTCCTGGACGGCGGCGACGGCATCGGTCTCGCCGGCGTTGACGAGGTCGGTGGCGCCGAAGTCATCGGCCATCTCGAGCTTGTTGTCGAGCATGTCGACCGCGATGATGCGACCGGCCCCGGCGATACGGGCGCCCTGGATGGCGTTGAGGCCGATGCCGCCGCAGCCGATCACCGCGACGGTCTCGCCGGGACGGACACCTGCGGTGTTGAACACCGCACCGAGGCCGGTGGTGACGCCGCAGCCGATGAGGGCCGCCTTGTCGAGCGGCATGTCCTTGGCGATCTTCACGAGGCCGTGCTCGTGCACCAGCATCTGCTCGGCGAAGCTCGACATGTCGAGGAACTGCCAGACCGGCGAACCGTCAGGGAGGGCCAGGCGTTGCGGACCGGCCATGTCGCGTCTGGGTCGACTCCTTGTCGTCGCACAGGGTCAGGTGCCCGGTGAGGCAGGGCTCACATGCACCGCAGTAGACCGAGAGGCACGTGATCACGTGATCGCCCGGCTGGACGTAGCTGACCTGGTCACCCACGGCCTCGACGATCCCGGCGGACTCGTGACCCATCACGGTGGGTGTGAAGTACGGATACTTCCCCTCCATGAAGTGGAGGTCTGAATGGCAGAGGCCGGCGGCCTTGGTCTGGATCAGGACCTCCTTCGGGCCGATGTCGGTGGTCTCGACGTCGGTGATCTCGAGTGTGCCGGGGATCTCGTTCAGGACAGCGGCGCGGATGGGTCCTCCTCGGGGGCGGTTGGGTCGAAGACCGATCCTGGCACAACGCGAAGCCGTGGCGGCCGGCCCAGCTCCCTAGAAGGGCTGAGCGTCCACGAACTCGAGGGCCGCGTCGATGAAGCCGAAGTCCTTGGGCGTCGAGAAGTGGTCGACCCCGCGGAGGGGGTGCAGGGTGGCATCGGACAGGGCGTCGACCAGCGGGTCGGCCGGTCCGGCGAAGTCCTGGTCGCCGAGCACCACGAGCACCGGCCCGGTGATGCGACCGAGATCGGCCGCCGTCAGCGGCGGATGCGGTCGTTCGAGCACGAGGGCGAGGGCTTCACGGTCGGCGTCGGGGTCGTCGGCGAGCCCCGAGAAGTACTGAGCCACCGGATGGTCGCCCGGTGCCTCGCCCCGGATGGCGCGCACGATCAGGTCGGAGCGGTCGTCTCGGAACAGGTTGGCGCCGACGCCGGCGACCACGATGCGCCCGAATCGCTCGGGTCGGAGGGACGCGGCGGCGAGCGTGAGCCGGGCGCCGAGGCTGAACGCGATGACGTCGACCGGTCGTTCGCCCGTGGGTTCGTGGGCGTCGATCTCGTCGAGGAGCTGCTGTTCCATGTCGAGGTACGCCGCCGCGTCGTGCGGCTTCGCCGCGGTTCCGTGGCCGAGGAGGTCGATACCGACGGCGGTACGGCCGGCGTCGGAGACGAGCGCCGTCCAGCCGTTGTCGACCCAGGTGCGCTGGTGCGAAGTGGCGAAGCCGTGGACGAAGACGATCGGTACGTCGGACATGACCCAGAATCTAGGGATCCCGGACCTCGCGTGGGGGCGCACTGCGGGCCGCCACGACCTCGAGCGTCGTGTTGAGCGCAAGGAGCGCGATGGCGACCCACCCGAGGGGATGGAGCGACTCGTAGCTCGAGGCCCACGAGAAGCCCGCCGGGTAGTCCTTCCACATCTGGACGGCGACCGTGAGGGCGCCGCCGATGCCGATCGAGAGCGCGGCGCCGATCGGCAACAGCGACCGCAGCGACGGGCGGAGTCCGAGCACGATGCCGAGACAGGCGACGAGCGGGCCCGCCAGCGGGTCGATGAACAGCGCACTCAGGAGACCGGCGATCAGGCTCACGGTGACGGTGGGGACCAGCTCGATCGCTCGAGAGGGGTGATCCCAGTCGAGGACGAGCGTCGGCACGCGGAAGAGCGCAGCCGGCGGCTCGGCGACCTCGACCTCGCGGGTACGTCGGCCGATGAGGAGCAGGACGACACAGATGGCGACGCCGGCCAGGCTGAACCGTTGGGCGAACGTGGCCCATCGCTGCGGGGTCCAGCGCAGCGCGACCTCCACCGGTTCGGCATCGGGCGCGACGGCCGACGGATCGACGTACCAGCCGGTGGCGAAGCCGTTGAGCCGGATGGGTGGGCTGATGTTCGCATCGGAGTCGGTGCTGGCGTCCCAGGCGTCGCTGTAGCTCTCGCCCAGGACGACGAAGAACGGATCATCGGCACCTCGCAGCTGCAGGTCGAAGCTCGAACGGCTCGTCCGGGTCGTGCGGACCGACGGACCGGTGTCGGGGACCGCCTCGGGCGCAACGTCCCCACCGAGCAGGATCCGGCTGATCACGACCCGGTCGATGTCGAGGCCGGTGTCGCGACCGGGTGTCGTCGAGACCGTGTGTTCGCCCTCGACCAGCGTGAGGGGCTCGCCGCAGGCCACGAAGTCGATGGGCTCGCGGGCCTCGGCCGCCGCGGTGGTCCCGGACAGGGAGATGGGGGTGTCGACCCCGTCGATCGTGACGAGCCCGCGACGACAGCCCGATTCGACCGTGGCGGGCGTCGGGTCGACGACCTCGCCGCCGGAGAGCCCGAGTTCGGCGATGCCGACCGGCAGCTCGACGGTCGAGCGGGCGAAGTAGTCCGTGGTGGTCGCCGGGTCGGTCGCCTCGATCGTCACGCGCAGGACCTCGAAGTCGAACCCGTCGGGGATGATGACCGTCGCCTCGCCGATGGCACCCGGTGTTGCCTGGCGCTCGATTCGGGGGACGTCGACGACGACCTCGTCGCCGTCCTGGTTGGTCAACCTGAGGCGTGACGGAATCGAGTGCTGCTCGTCGGCGATGACCTGGAGGTCCAGGGACTCGGTGGTGAGCGGTCGCCCGAAGTCGTACCGCACGAACTGGCCGACCTGGGGGCCGAGGGCCGGGACCCACGCCGTGCCCGGATCACCGTCGAGCGCGCTCGAGGCGCGTGCGTCGGGTGAACCCGGCAGCCGGCTCGACGAAGTGGCCGTGACCCCGCCGTCGGCGGCTCCGGGGCGTCCGAGCACGCGGTCGATCACGTCGTCGGGCGAGCGGTCGGCGAGGCGGATCGTGCCGGAGGTGCCGTAGACCGAGGCGCCGAGGGGGGTGTCGGGAAGGGCGAAGACCCGTTGGATGCTGCGCTCTGGGTCCGATCGCACCGGCTCGGCCGGGTTGGCCCGTTGCCGGGTGAGGACGACCGAGAGCGGCCCGCTGTGGCCGCCGGCGCGGGCGATGACGTCGGTGGGGAGGCGGACGGTCTCGGTCACCGAGAGTCCGGGAATCGAGACCTCGGCGAAGCCGACGGCGCTCAGTCCGACGTAATCGCGTCGCTCACCGACCGAGTCCTTCGTCACCTCGATCGCGACGGCCTCCGCCTCGATCTCGGGGAACGTGAAGGTCTGGCCGGGCTCGATCCTCGACGACTCGTCGAGCTCGACGTCGATGCTCGTGGCGGCGCCGTCCTCACCGATGAGGGTGATCGTCACCTCTTCGATGAACCGGTTCGGACTGCCCGACTGCGGTTGCAGAAGCGTGAGCTCGCTGATCGGTCGTGCCTCGGTGAAGTCGACCCGCAGGCGCTCGCCCACGGGGGAGTCGAAGGCCGCCGTCTTCCACGCCGTCGAGGGGTCGCCGTCGAACGCGAGGGCCGGGCGTTCCTCGGGGATGTAGGTCACGATGTTGCCGTAGCTGGTGGCCCGGATGTCGGCCACGCCCTCCAGGATGGTGACCGAGGAGGACGGATCGCCGTCGTCGGGCGTGTCGCCGAAGAGGGGGAGGCGAGCATCGGACAAGTCGTCGACCAGCGCTTCCTCGTCGGCGGTCTCGGTGTAGCCGGTGTTCTCGCGCAGGGTGGTGAAGCGCTCGGCCCGTCGACGATTGGTGTCGGTGAAGATCACTCTGGCGTCGGCGTCGAACACGATGCCGTCGAGTCCGGCCGGCAGATCGGCGAGGTCGGCGGAGTAGAACAGGAGCTCGTTGCCGTCGATCAGGCCGGCCGCCGCTGCGTCGACCACCCCATCACCGTCACCGCTGAGCAGGACCTGCGTCGATCCCGATGTCGTCGAGACGATCGGCGACACGTCGGACACGGGATAGACGGTGATGGCGGCCGGGTCGGCGAGCTCGGGGTCGGCCCCGAGCGCGATCTCGTCGACCAGTGGGAGATCGGCGGGAGGATCGTTGCGCACGCCGACCCCGAACGTGGTGGGCGGGCCGAGACCCGGAGGAGGGGTCTCGAAGTGCTCGGCGAGGACCGACGGGCGGGGGGTGCGGTAGCGCTCGGTCTGGAGGTCACCGCGGAGCACGACCTCGCCGGCGTTCACCAGCCGGGCCACCGGGGCGAGGCTGTCGGGCTCGAACGTGCCCTCCTGGAGGCGTCGGTCGAGGGCGCCGATGAGGTTGATCGAGCCTCCGGTGCCCTGGGGCGCACTCTCCCGTCCGACCCACGGGCGGTCGATGAGTCCGGGGAGCACCGGGTCGACGGTGTTGCCGAACCGGTAGGCCGCGAAGTCGGTGCCCGGGATCTCGAGGACCCGCGTCCCGTCGTCGTTCTCGTCGAGGAACGCCGCGGCATCGAGGAGGTAGGGAGGGAGCTCCTGTGGCCGCTGGAGGTTCTCTTCGACCAGCAGGCCGCTCCACAGCGCCGGAAAGTTGGCCAGCACGAGCAGACTGAGCGGTGCCGCGGTGAGCACCCGGCCCCAGGCGATCCGATCACCGACGGCGTGGACGATCGAACCGAGCAGGGCCGCGACACCGAGGGCCAGCAACGGAATGGCCCGTTGGGCGTTGCGGAGTGCCAAGGCCAGTGACGACTGGTCGGTCAGGACCTTGGTCAGGGCACCGAACGGTGACGGGTCGTCGAACGGGAAGGCGGCGATGGCGATGACGGCGCCGACGACGATCAGGGTCGTGAAGTAGGCGCGATGCTGCCAGCGCACGATGGCGGCGGCACCGAAGGCGATCGTGGGGAGGACGAAGCTGATCGCCATCAGCCACCCCTCCTGGGTGTAGGGCAGCGATGCCTCGACCCACGGTCCGACGGCGTCCTGACCGTAGAAGAACCAGTTCCCGAGGCTCCGGGCGACCTCGGTGCTGAGGCTCGACGTCGACACCGCTTCGTAGGTCTCGGTGGTCTCGAGGACGGGAGGCCCGAACGCGCTCGACAGCATGAGGGCCGCGAGCCACCACACCTGGGTGATGGCCGTGAGCACGCCGACCCGGCCGATGGTTCGTCCGGCGGTCTTGAGGTCGATCTCCTGCAGATGCCACACGGCGAAGGGGACCCACAGCACGACGGCCACCGCGGCGAAGAACAGCGATGAGGCGTTGATCGAGCCAACGGTGGTCACGACGAGCGCGAATGCTGCCGGCCAGCGCCAGCCCCCGCGTCGGAGGGCGAGCACGAACAGGCCGATCAGCCACGGCAGCCCGGCCCAGGGGAGCAGGATCGCCGAGATCCGGGCGGCGTAGGCCAGGACGTAGGGACTCAGCATGTAGCTGAGAGCGGCGACGCTGGCGCCGAGTCCGCGCATCCCCAACTGACGCAGCAGGAACATGACCCCGAGGCCCGCAGCGAAGATGAGGGTGCCGAGCCACAGCCGCTGCGCGACCCAGTCGGCGATGCCGACGCCCTCGAACAGGCTGTACCACGGTCCCATGGGCCAGAGGTAGCCGACGTTCTGGTGGCTCACGGTCCCGAGCCCGATGCTCGGATCCCACACCGATGCCGCCCGGTTCATGAGCTGATCGGGGTCGAGGTACAGGTAGTGCTTGGTGTCGGCCCCGATCACGTCGGGTTGCGTCCGCAGCAGGGGGAGGTAGGCGATGGCGGCGAGGACCACGTAGGTGATCCGGTCGCTCAGCACCCGTCGACGCTCGTTCATCGTGCGCTCACGTCCTGCAACTCGGCGAGGATGCGGTCGGCGGCACGCTCCCACCGGTATCCGGCTGCGTGGCGCCGGGCCCGTTCACCCATCGCCTTCCGCCGAGCGTCATCGGCGAGCAGGTCGGTGACCGCTCGCACGAGCTCGTCCTCGTCCGCGGCGAGGATGCCCGTCTCGCCGTCGACCAGGGCCTGTCGGTGGCCGCTGATGTCGCTGACGACCGCGGGTGTGCTGCAGGCCCCGCCCTCGGTCACGGTCATGCCCCAGCCCTCCTTGCGAGAACAGGAGAGCACCAACCAGGCCTGCTGATAGGTCTCGATCTTCGTGGAGTCGTCGACGGCGCCCGCCAGTTCGATCCACTCCCCGGCATCGTGCGCGGCGATCCGGGCCTCGACCCTCGGTCGCTCGGGGCCGTCGCCGATGATCACGGCGCGGAGATCCGGTCGCTGCTGATGCACGCGGGCCAGGACGTCCACGGCCGTGTCCACGTGCTTCTGCGGCATCATCCGGCCGACGACCACCACGAGCGGGATCGGCGACCGGGTCCCGGGAACGAAGTCGTCGGAGACGCCGGGCTCGACGACCACCAGGTCGTCGGCCGGCCACCCGAGTTCGTCGATCATCTGCTCCTTGACCGAGTCCGAGAGCACCACCAGCCGGTGGCCCCGGTAGAGCCTCGGGTAGACCTGCCGTTCGAGAAACCGGGCCAGGTGGGACAGCCCGGGCGGGAGCACCTTGGAGAACTGGTCGGAGTGGACGTGGTGGAAGATGCCGACGGTCGGGATCCGGCTCCACAGCGGGCTGAAGAAACTGACCCCGTGCCAGACCTCGAGGCGGGCGTCGAACACGCCGTCGCGGTTGAGCACCGAGGCCATCACGTTGCGGAGCCAGACCCCGAGCCTGCCACCGCGACGGATCACGCGGATGCCGTCGCGGTCGATCTGGGCCGGCATCCCGGCCACCGCGCCGGTGCGGAGCGTCACCTCGAGGCCCCGGTCGGCCCATTCGTGCAGCACGTGGTCGAGGTGGCGTTCGCTGCCACCCGCCGTGGGGTCGTCGAGGTCGCGCCAGGCCACGACGTGGACCGATTCGATGCTCATGGTTCCCGCCGGCGCCCGACCGCGACGATGGCTTGTCCGAACGGGAGGTCGACGTGCCGCAGCAGGAAGGACTCGGCGGCCACGAAGCCCCGCAGCAGCCGATTGAGGCGAGCGTCGACGAAGGTCGCCTGCTCGGGCTTCTGCAACAGGACCCGCCGCAGCGGCGTTCGCTGCAGCAGCAGGGTGAGCGGGGTGAGCCAGGCGTGGAAGTAGCTCACGCGCACCACGTCGAGCCCCGCCGCGTCGAGGAGGGCCTCGAGGTCGACGCGGTCGTAGCGCCGCCGGTGGCCGAGCGCGGTGTCGTAGTCGCTCCACATCGATCGCATGCCGGGGCCGGTGACCACGACGAGCCCACCCGGCCGCGTCACCCGCTGCAACTCGGCGAGCGCAGCGAGGTCGTCGTCGGCCACTGCGAGGGTGTCGACTGCGATGGTGGCATCGGCGGTGGCATCGGCCAGCGGGATCGCCCGCTCGCTGGCGAGCGACAGGTCCGCCGGGGTGGCAGTGGGACCACGTCCGTGGCGGAGGACCGCATCGGAGGTTCCGAGGCCGATGCGGTGACCGAACCCGAGCTCGCCCATGCGGTCGACGACCGTGCCGGTTCCCGATGCGGTGTCGATGGCGCGGGTGCGGCGCTGGCGCGGGAGGCCGTCGCGGATGGCGTCGGTGATGACCTCGCGATGGCTCACGTACCACCAGTGCCGTCGCTCGAGCAGGGCGAGCACGGGAAGGTCGGCGTTGGCATCGGTCTGCCAGCGACGAACGCGGCCTCTGAGGCGCAGCACATCGACGGCCATGCGGGCTCCGTCGCGCAAGGGACGCACCGTCGAGTCGTCGACGTGGTGCCACTCGATCGGCAATTCGATGACCCGGAGGCCGGCGACCTCGGCCCGGAGCAGGACCTCGACGTCGAACGCGAATCGCTGGACGGTGAGGTCGGTGAACAACACCTGGGCGGCGTCGCGGGTGAACCCCTTGAGGCCGCACTGGGTGTCGGTGTAGCGGTCCATCCCGAGCCGCCACCCGAGCAGGCGACGGAACACGTCGGTGGTGAGCTTGCGCGACGCCGGAGCAGCACCGGTGATGTGCGAGTCCGGCGCGTGCCGGCTCGTGACGACCACGTCGGCATCACCCGATTCGACGGTCTCGAGGCAGGCGATGATGGCCGAGGGCGGCGTGGACAGGTCGGCGTCGGCGAAGGCGACGGCGCGACCGTGGGCGTGGGCCATCCCCGCGGCGACGGCGCCCCCCTTCCCGCGGTTGTGCTCGAGTCGGATCACCCGCCCGGACAGCTCGGGGTGCTCGGCGAGTGCCGCCTCGGCGAGTGAGGCCGTGGCGTCGGTGCTGCCGTCGTCGACGAAGAGCAGCTCGAGGTCGCCCAGTGCCGGCGCCGACGAAGCCAGCGTGTGGACCGTCGAGGCGATGCGCATCGCCTCGTTGAACATCGGAATCACCAGCGATCGTGCGGGTCCCGGCGTGCGGGAGCTTGTCCGGGAGAGTTCGGGAGCAGGTGTCGGCACAGGTCGCAGTGCCCGGGTCGGGCGGCGCTGGATAGTACCGTGCCGCCGGTGACGGACTCGCTCACCTTCGCAGACATCTGGGCCCGCCTCGACGGGGTCGAGGGATGGCTCAGCAAGGGCCAGGCCCGGATGCTCCACGATGCCGCCCGCTCGATCAGCCCACCGGGGCTGATCGTCGAGATCGGGAGCTTCCGGGGCCGCTCGGCCATCGTGCTCGGCTCGAGCGCCGTCGACGGCGTCCGCGTGGTCGCCATCGACCCGCACGCCGGCACCGATCGGGGGCCTCGCGAGATGACGACGAGCGTCGAGACGGGCGAGAGCGACCACGACGCCTTCCTCCGCAACCTGACCGACGCCGGCGTGCTCCACAAGGTCGATCATGTTCGGTCCTTCAGCGATCGGGCCCACGGTGAGGTCGAAGGAGAGATCGACGTGCTGTTCATCGACGGTGCCCATCGCTACGCACCCGCCCGCTCCGACATCGTCGAGTGGGGTGGGCGCGTCCGAGCGGGCGGCCTCATGCTCATCCACGATTCGTTCAACTCGGTCGGGGTGACGCTGGCCCAGCTCCGAGAGCTGGTGTTCGCCGGCGACTGGGTGTTCGAGGGGCGGAGTCGGTCCCTCTCGCGGTACCGCCGGGTCGAACTGGAACGGCGCGAGCAGGTCCGCGACGCCGGCCGTCAGCTGGCCCAACTGGGCTACTTCGCACGGTCGGTGGCCATCAAGAGTGCCTTGGCCGCCGATCGCGACGACCTTGCCCGACGGCTCGGTCACACCGGCGACGCCCCCTGGCCCTACTGATCTCGTACCCTACGGGTCCTCGCACGACTGTTCGGCGGCGGCCGTGCCGCGGCGGAGGTGGACCTCGTAGCGCCCTGAGGTCCCGGCGAGGCAGAACTCCTCGGTGACGACCTGGTTCGGTTCGTCCGGACCCAGGTCCCTCGACCCGTTGGGCTCGTCCCAGTTGTCGTACTCGTCGGACAGCACGAGCACGTCGGCTCGTCGGAGGTCGTCGGCCAGCCCGGATCCTTCGCGGTTGGCGATGCCGGGGTTCGACTCGACGAAGAAGCTGGCGGGGCGATAGTTGCTGAAGAGGTGGTAGAGGAAACTGTCGGCGTAGTTGGCGAGCCTGAGTTCCTGCGGCCCGATGAAGATCCGGCCGCTGCCCGGGCCTCCGCGGTTGACCAGGTCGATGACCCCGCTGACGTCGTCGAAGATCGGATCGATGACCGGGAACCGCCGGCCGTCGTTGGTCGCCTCGGCGACCGACCGGGCGCCCACACCCCAGCGGAGGTCCATCGAAGCCAGACGCAGGGTGTAGTAGGGCACGAGCAGGGCGATGGCGAACCCCGACATCAACAGGAACTGCACCGCCCCCCAGTCGCGAGGGAAGCGCCGATCGACCAGGTGCAGGGCGACCGCGGCGACCACCGGGGCGATGGCGAGCGTCGTCGATGCCGCGAATCGGACATGGGTGGCGTCGGCCCGCTGCAGCATCTGGGTCACGAGAAGGGCCGAGAACAGGCTCACCGACGCGATGGCCGCGGTCATCGGGATGCGTCCGGTGGCGGCGGAGGGCGTACCACGCCACGACGACCAACACGACGGTGGCAGCCGCCGTCAGCCAGAAGAACGACTGGAGCTGGACGACGAGTTGGGTGTCGGGGAGCACCCGGGAGGGCGGCGGATCGGGGGCCGACAGGTCGAGCCACGCCGTGAGATCGTCGCCCGGAGGAGGGACCGGGAGGCTGCGGCCGTCACGGAGGCGGAACAGCGTCGAGGTGATGATGCCGTCGAAGGTGGGGCCGGGACCGGCCATGGCGAGGTGGATCAGGTAGGGGACCAGGCAGGTGGCCGTGGCGGCGAGGAAGCCACGTTTGCGCAGGTCAGGGCGAAGGCGTGGGGCCAGCACCAGCAACGTGGCGCCGATGGCCAGCACCAGGTCGGGTCGGTAGAGCAGGGCCAGTCCGGCGAGACCGCCCGAGATGGTGGCGGCTCTGGCCTGCCCCTGGTCGGTTCGGGCCACGAAGGGGGTACCGCCCTCGGCCGAGCCGGGTGGGCCCATGGCCGCGAGGGCGAAGGCGATGGCGGCCAGCCCGAACGCGACCCCGGCCGACCACGAGTACGCGTGGACCCCGAACGGGATCTGGATGATCCCGGCGGTCAGGGCCGCGAGCGTCGCGGCGACGAGCCCGAAGCGGCGGGTCAGGGCGAAGATCGCCCCGACGAACACGATGTAGTACGCGACGCCGAGCAGGCGTTCGGCGCCGACGTTCTGGCCGAAGACGGCCATCGAGACCGCGACGGCCCAGACGTCGGCCGGGCCGTAGAAGTGTTCGAAGTCGTCGTGCGGGACCTGGCCGTCGAGCACCAGTTCGCCGGCGATGAGGAGCTTCCCCTCCTCCATCGGCGCACCCGGAGCCCGCCAGGCGCCGAGCACGAGCGGGGCCAGGACCACGACCACCACGGCGACGGCCACGCCTGCCCGCAACCGCTTGTGGTCGGTCCACCAGGTCCATGCCCGGCTGGTGAGCGTCGGCCCCTCGATCGGGTCGGGGATGCCGCGGCGGGTCTCTCGTGCGTCGCGAGCGCTGGTCACCATCGCGGGGGACGGCGGAACACCCGGTCTCGGATGCCCCACCAGGTGACCCGCCACAGCTCCTCGAACATGATCTTCGGTGACATCTTCGAAAAGCCTCGCACACGATCGGTGAATGCGATCGGCACCTCGGCGATCTTCCCGCCGTTGCGGAACACGCGGTAGGCGAGCTCGATCTGGAATCCGTAGCCGCCCATCCGGGTCGTGTCGAAGCTGATGTCGCGGAGCGTCTGGGCTCGAAACGCCCGGTAGCCGGAGGTGGCGTCGGACGCGGGGGAGCCCAGCGCGATGCCGGTGTAGCGGTTGCCCCACTTCGACAGCGCCCGGCGGTGCCACGGCCAGTGGGGGATGGAGCCGCCCGGTACGTAGCGCGACCCGATGACCATGTCGGCGCCTTGGTCGAGCGCCGTCAGGAGCGTGGGCAACGCTTCGGGGTCGTGGCTGAGATCGGCGTCCATCTGGCAGATGATCTCGTAGCCCCGGTCGAGCGCCTCGCTGAAGCCGGCGCGGTAGGCATGGCCGAGACCCTGCTTCTTGGCTCGGCTGAGCAGGCTGACGGCCTCGTCCTGCTCGGCGAAGGCCCGCACCAGGTCGCCGGTGCCGTCGGGGCTGCTGTCGTCGACCACCAGCACATCGGCATCGGGAACCGCCGTGCGCAGGTTGGCCAGGGTGATCTCGATGTTCTCGGCCTCGAGATAGGTGGGGACGACCACCATCGTGCGCATCGGCAGCACCCTACTGACGTGCCCCCTCCAGGCCTGGTACCCCACCACCTCGGCATCGGCCCTGACCGGTAACGTTCGGGCCGGCATGATGAAGATCGGCATCCTCGTGGTCGCCTACAACGCGGCGTCGACCCTTGCGGCAGTGCTCGACCGCATTCCGCCGGACTTCCGGGGTCGGATCACCGAAGTGCTGGTCAGCGACGATTCCAGCAACGACTCCACCCATCTCATCGCTCTCGGCTACCAGCAACTCGCCGAGGATCTGCACATCACCGCCGTGCGCCAGCACGAGAACCTCGGCTACGGGGGCAATCAGAAGGCGGGCTACCGCTGGGCCATCGAGGCCGGGCTCGACATCGTGGTCCTGCTCCACGGCGACGGGCAGTACGCGCCCGAGATGCTCCCCGACATCGTCGGGCCGATCGAGGCCGGCGAGGCCGACGTGGTGTTCGGCTCGCGCATGCTCGACAAGGGCGGGGCCCGCGGCGGCGGCATGCCGCTCTACAAGTTCGTCGGCAACCGGATTCTCACCAAGTGGGAGAACACCATGGCCGGGACCGATCTGTCCGAGTGGCACAGCGGCTACCGCGCGTATTCCGTCGACGCCCTCGCCGAGATCCCCTTTGCCTCCAACAGCGACGACTTCGACTTCGACACCGAGATCATCCTGCAGATGATCGAGGCCGGCAAGCGGATCGTCGAGGTGCCGATCCCGACCTACTACGGCGACGAGATCAGCCGGGTCAACGGCATGAAGTACGCCAAGGACGTCGCGGCCCACACCATGCAGTACCGCCTGCACAAGATGGGCTTCGGCTCGGGCGAGCGCGCGTTCGCCAGCGATGCCTACGAGATGAAGATGGACGGCGACACGTCGCACACCCGGCTGCTGACGTGGCTGCGGCGGCGTCGGCCCTCCCGCGGTCCTCGACCTCGGCTGCAGCGACGGGGCCTTCGCCGAGGCGGCCACGGCCCTGGGGCACACGGTGGTCGGCGTCGATCTCGTCGAGCACGAGGGGGTGCGCGACCGGGTCGACGACTTCGTGATCGGCGATCTCGCCGAGGGCATCCCGTCGGAGGTCGGCAAGGACTTCGACGTGATCGTCGCCGCCGACGTGTTCGAGCACGTCCGGAACCCGGGCCGGCTGCTCGAGGAGTGCCATGGCGTGCTGGCCGAGGGCGGGAGCATCATCACGTCGGTCCCGAACTTCGGCCACTGGTACCCCCGGCTCCGCGTGACCGCCGGCATCTTCGACTACGACCGTCGCGGCATCCTCGACGTCGACCATGTGCGCTTCTTCACCCGCCGAAGCTTCGAGCACCTGGTCGACGCTGCCGGTTTCACCGTCACCCGGGCCGAGGCCACGGGCCTTCCGATCGAGGTCGCCGACCGTGGCGCAGGCGAGCACACCCCGACCCCGAGCCGGGCCCGAACCGTCGTGAGCACGGTCGATCGCGCCCTGGTGGGCATCAGGCCGACGCTGTTCGCCTATCAGTTCCTCTACGAGCTCGCCCCCACTCGTCCCTGAAGCGCGCCGGAGGGTCGACGGCCTCAGCCCACCTGCCCCACCACGGCTCGGCAGGCCGTGGGCTCGCGGTCGGCGAGGTCGATCGTGCCGGGGAAGTCGGGGTTCACGGTCGCGTCGGTGCGGGGACCGTCGTAGAAGGGGTCGATGACGGTCTCGCCGTCGACCTCGACGGTGACGAAGCCGATGCGCCAGTCGACGACGGCGTCGAACGAGATCGGTTCACCCGGCTCGTAGACGATCGGGTCGCTCACCTGGTCGGCGTGGGCGACGGTGAAGGCCCGCTCGCCGTCCTGCGTCGGGGCCGGTGCCACCACGATCGTCGACACCACCTCGGCGGCCTCGAACGACCCCGGAAGGGTGACGTCCATGACGAAGCGTCCGCCTTCGGCCATCCGCTCGACCGGTTCCCAGGTGCGGTCCTTGGCGAAGTAGATCGCCGCGGAGTCGTTGATCACGAACAGCGACCCAGGCGCGGTGATGACCCCCGGCAACTCGTTGCCGACGGGCGGAACCGGCAGCGCGCCGAGGGCCGGTGCGTCGCCGTACTGGAAGCGCACCAGCTCGGCCCGCACGTCCTCGTCGATCAGGAAGCCCCATTCGCGCTGGTACCGGAGGCCGAGCGCCAGCACGACGAACACCGTGACGGCCAGCAGGGCTCCGAACACGGGCAGCCACCGCATGCGGCTCGGGACGGTGAGGTGGTGCAGCCCCACCGATCCCGCGAGCACCAGCAAGGGGAGCGCATCGGCGGTGTAGCGCTGCCCGATGTAGCCGATGGTCAGGGTGACCACCACGCCGGCGGTGGCCCCGATGATCGGCACGGCCAACCGCCAGAGACGGCGGTCGCGCACGATGGCGACGATGCCGACGACGGCGAGGACGGTCCACACCGGCATGGTGTTCGGCACGCTCGACGAGCGCTCGATGTCGTCGAAGGTCACGTCGCCGATCACGGTCGCCGGCTCGGGGAAGTCGAGGTAGGGGAACTCGCGCGACACGTCGAGGGCATCGGGCCGCACGAACTGGAGGGTGGTCGACGGGAGGAACCGGACGCCGAAGATGGTGCCGTCGTTGGCCTCGAGCACGTCGGCGCGGTCGGCCCGCAGGTCGTTGATGCCCTGGGTCTGGAACGGCACCGAGAACAGCGAGTCGAACTTCGCGAAGTTGACGCCGCTGTACACCATGACCGGCAGCAGGATGGCCAGCCCGAGTCGGAGGATCTGTCGTGCCGACAGTCGGCGGCGCAGGAGGTCGAGCCCGCAGTACATCGCGAAGGCGGCCAGGGGTCCACCCCCCACCGAGCTCCGGGTGAGCAGGGCGATGGTGATGATGGCCACCAGGCCGAGGAGGCGGCCGGTGGTGGGCTCGTCGCGCCAGGCCAGGAGCCGCTCGTAGGCGCCGAGCGAGATGGCCACGCCCCACGTGATGGCCTCGTGGTAGACGATCGGGGTGTTGGCGACGTACAACAGGCTCGAGCCTGCACCGATGGCGAAGGTGAACGCGCCGGCGCCGACGAGCTCGGCGCGCGTGAACGGGTCGCGGCCCCGCACCATGATGCGGAGGCGCTTGTGCAGGCGCGACCCGAAGAACATGGCCACGATCACCCCGAGGGTCATGGACGTCTGGGTCAGCCGGCCGTCGAGCTCGTCGGTCACGGCCGCCACCGGCATGCGGAGGATCGCCGGCACCGGCCCGAAGTACATGTAGGTCTTGCCGTCGTTCTCGAACGCCTCGACCTTCAACACCTCCGCGGGCACGTCGAGGCGTCCGTCGAGCAGCGAGTGGGCTTGGGCGTCGTAGAAGTCGCCGAGCGGCTTCTCCGCGAACAGGTCGATCCGGCCGGCGTTGATCAACCACAGGTAGGGGAGCAGCGCGAGGAACCCACCCAGCAGGGCGGCATTGCGCCAACGGATCCGGTCCTGACGGGTCAACACGGCGTGTAGAGCTCGTAGATGGTGGGCTCGCCGAACGTGCCGCGCAGACAGAACTGATCGGCCAGGACCCGTTCGGAGGCGTCGGAACCGTCCTCGACCGAGGCGTTCGGCTCCTCCCAGCGGTCCCACAGCGTCGACAGGACCACGACGTCGGCGCTGGCCAGGTCGTCCTCGAGTCCCGAGTCGACGGCGTCGGCCACGCCCGGATCCATCTCGATGTAGTAGGTCGCCGGCACGAGGTCGCTGAACAGGTGGTAGAGGTACGAGTCGACGTAGGCCGTTCGGCTGAGATCGGCCGGGCCGACGAACAGCCGGTCACCCGGCTCGGTCAGGGCATCGACCTCGGCCGCCAGGGCGTCGAAGGCCGGCGCGATGTCGGCCCGTCCTTCGTAGAAGGTCCGACCATCGTTGGTGACGGCGGTGGCCGAGCGGCTGCGATCGAAGGTCTGGAGCGAGAGGTCGGCGTACTTCCGGGCCGTGAAGAACGGGAACACGGCGACCACGAGGAGGGTCGCCACCAGACCGGACGTCAGCCACGCACGGCTGGGCGACGGGTCGATCGATCGGCGCTCGGCCACATCGGCGATGGCCACGATCAGCATGGGCATGGTGAAGCACCCGACCCAGGCCAGGTGGGTGGAGTCGGGGCGCTGGATGGCCTGGGGGAGGATGCCGACCGAGATCGCGGCGCCCACGAGCAGGAGCCGCGAACGCCACGGCGGCCGGCGACGTCGCACGCCGAGGACCGCCGCCACGGCGACGAAGAGCGTGGCGGCGAGCAGCACGAAGAACCACAGCCGGATCTGCTGGGGGGTGTTGAACGGCGCGGGCCAGTCGAGGGTGTCGAGTTCGTTGATCTTCTGGAGGTAGCCGTCGAGGTCGTCGCCCGACGGGGGGACCGGGAGCCGCCGGCCGTCACGCAGCTCGAACACCGGCTCGACGAACATGCCGCGGAACACGTTGCCCGGTCCGGCCATGGCCAGGTGCACCAGCATGGGCGAGACCCCGACCGCCAGCCCGGTCAGCAACCGTCGGCGACGCAGGTCGTCCGAAGCCCACCACAGCACGCCACCGGCCAGCCCCACGGCGAGGACGAGATCGGGCCGATAGAGCAAGCCGAAGCCGAAGGACACCCCAGCCAGCAGGGTCAGCCGACCGGGCCGCCGGTCGGCCCACGGGCCGTCGGGGAGCGCCCGGGCCGCGAGCACCGCGCCCACCGTCACGAAGCCCAGACCGCCGACCCAGGGAAGGGCGATGATGCCGATCGGCGTCAGGGCGATGACCACCGCCAGCAGCGCGGCGATGGTGGCCACCGTCGGGCCCCATGGCAGCGCGAAGACGAACACCGACCCGATGAGGCTCAGGTTGTGGAGCAGGCCGACGCCCCGTTCGACGAAGATCGAGACGCCGAAGGCCTTGAACGCGCCGGCGAGCACCCACAGGCTGCCCGGCCCGTAGAGGTGGAGGAAGTCCTTGTTGGGTACGTCGCCCGCCAGCACCCGCTCGGGGAAGACGAGCATGAAGCCCTCTTCCATCGACCCCCCTTCGGCGCGAAACAGGCCGCGCAGGGGGAGCAACACTGCGAGAGCGACCAGCGTGGCGCCGATGATGGCACCGCGTCGCCCCCTCGACGGGGAACTCATGATGGCGGCGATCCTACGGCACTGCCGCCGGTTCACGAAGGCGGCCAACGTAGGCTTGGCCCCGATGGTCGCCACCCGTCGTGCTCCCGAGCGCGTCCACTTCGCTGCGCTCGACGGCTACCGGGCCGTGGCAGCGCTGGCCGTCGTGTTGGTCCACGTCGCCCTGCTCAGCGGCTACGCCCATCGCACGCAGGACGGCGTCGGCGCCTTCCTCGCACGCGGCGACGTCGGCGTGTCGATCTTCTTCGTGCTGTCGGGGTTCCTGCTCTACCGGCCGTTCGTGGCCAGCCGGTTCGCCCAGCAAGGCGCGCGTGATCTGGCGACCTACGCCCGACGCCGCATCCTGCGGATCTTTCCCGCCTACTGGGCGGCGCTGATCCTGGTGGGGTACGTGCTCGACGCACCGGCGTTCGAGGATCCGCACCAGTTCTGGGCCCACTTCTTCCTGTTGCACGTCTACGACAACGCGCAGCTGGTCGGCGGCCCGATCCAGCAGTCCTGGACCCTGGCCACCGAGCTGACCTTCTATGCCTTCCTGCCGGTCTATGCCTGGGTGATGGCGAGGGTGCCCCGTCCGCCCCGCCCCCAACTCCGGGCCGAGATCACCGGCGTGGCGACGCTGTGGGTCGGCTCGACGCTGCTCAAGGTCGCGGTACTGGTCCTGGGGGTCAGCCACTCGCAGTTCGGCCAGATGTCGACCTGGCTGCCGTTCCGCCTCGACGAGTTCGCGCTCGGCATGGGGCTGGCGGTCGCCAGCGCCTGGTACGCCCACCGCGACGCGCCGCAGCCCGAGTGGTTGAGTGCCCGACGGACCGTCTGGGTGTGTTGGGCCCTGGCCGGCACCCTGTTCGTTGGCCTGTGCACCCTGATCGACCTGCCCGTCCTTCCCCTGTTCACCGGACGCGAGAACTTCCTGGTTCGGGTGGTCTATTCGTTCGTGGCCCTGTTCTTCATCGCGCCCGCCATCTTCGCTCCGGCACGCGGCGGCCCGGTCAATCGGCTCCTGGCCAACCGGCTCCTGGTCTGGTTGGGCCTGGTGTCCTACGGCATCTACATCTGGCACGAGGCCATACAGGACCTCTACCTGCGCTGGACCGACCAGCAGCCGTTCAACACCTCGGTCATCGAGATGGGCATCGTCACCGTCGTGCTCACCATCCCCGTCGCCGCGCTCAGCTACTACCTCATCGAACGGCCGGCCATCCGCCTCGGACACCGGCGCCCTCCGTCGCCCAGGGTCGAGGCCGAGACCAGCCAAGCCGACAAGTCGGCGGTCCGATGACCGAGACCGTCGAGGCGTCCTCGGACGATCGCGCCCCCGAAGCACCCGCACCGCAGACACCCGCACCCGAGGCACCCTCGTGGTGGTGGGCCGCGGTGGGCCTGCTCATGGCGGGCGGCCTCGCCGTCCGCGTCGGGTTCGTGCTCATCCGCCAGAAGAACCTCGAGCTCGTCACCGGTGACGCGTACTGGTACCACTTCCAGGCGAAGCTGGTCGCCGACGGGCGGGGCTTCCTCAATCCGTTCGACTTCTTCAAGAGCGGGATCGAGAGTCCAGGTGGTGACCATCCACCGGGGTTCGTGCTGATCCTGGCGTTGCTCGACGTGCTCGGCATCGACGGACCGCAGGGGCAACGCCTGGTGATGACCCTCGTCGGCACGGTGTCGATCGCCGTGATCGCACTGCTGGCGCGGCGCCTCGCCGGCTGGCTGGCGGGTCTCATCGCGGCGGCGATCGCCGCGTTCTATCCGAACATCTGGGTCAACGACGGTCTGCTCCAGGTCGAGACCGTCTTCATCCTGGGCATCGCCTGCGCGCTGCTCCTCACCCACCAGATCATCGAGAAGCCCGATCGCACGAAGGTGCTGCTGCTGTCGTTCGCCCTCATGGTCTGCGCCATGACCCGGCCCGAATCGATCCTCCTCTACGTCGTGCTGCTCACGCCGCTGGTCCTGACCCGGCCCGAGTGGCCGCTGAAACAGCGGATCGTCAACACCGGACTCGCTGCGCTCATCCCGATCCTCGCATTCGCTCCGTGGGTCGCCTACAACACCACCCGGTACGACGAGTTGGTGCTGATCAGCACCGGTTCGGGCCAGACGCTCGCAGTGGGCAACTGCGACCTCACCTACGACGGCCCGAACCTCGGCTACTGGGATCTGAACTGCATCATCGCGCCGCAGATCGACCCTCCGACCGAGCCCGACCCGTCGGTCCGAGACGGCCTCTACCGCGAGATCGCAGTCGACTACATCACCGACAACCTGGACCAGCTCCCCAAGGTGATGGTGGCCAGGGTCGCCCGCATCTGGCACTTGTACAAGCCCGGCGAGCAGACCCGCATCGACAGCTTCGTCGAAGGGCGGGGCGGCGACGTCACCGCCGAGACCGCGCTGGCGATGTATTACGTCCTCACGCCGCTCGCCATCGTCGGACTCGTGGTCCTTCGGCGTCGGCGCGTGGCGATCTGGCCCGAACTCGTGATCGTCGGGATGGTCTTCTTCACCGCGGCGACGACCTTCGGGGTGACGCGCTACCGGGCCGGTGCAGAGGTGGTGATCGCCGTGGGCGCGGCCGTCGCAGTCGACGCCGGCGTCAGGTGGGTTCGCGCTGGTCCTCGGGCTGGTCGGCGTCGGTCATCCGCCGAACCGACTCCTTGAGCAGCGCCACCTCCTCGGCGAGGAGGACGCGTGCGTGCTTCGAGCCTTGAGAGCTCCCAGCTGTACTGCACGATCACCACGAACAAGAACGCCACCGCGACCGCGAGGAAGGCGGCCGGCGGGTAGTCGACACCGAGTTCCTCGGTGATGTGGTCGGCGGTGTCGGGGAAGATCGACAGCACGACCATGCCGCACACGATCGCCAGCCAGAGCAGCGAGTACTTCGACTGCAGGGTCTTGCGGCGCACCATCCGTACGACGAAGGCCAGGATGGTGAGCGTCACCAACAGAAGGAAGACCTGCGCCGTGGTCGTCATGCGCTCCGGACCTCGTTTCTCGTCGGCCGGACGTTGACGAGCAGCGTCGCCATCACCCGCACGTAGTGATAGACCAGCTTCAGGCTGCGGTTCGAGGCCTCGCCCCCTTGGCGCTCGGCCATGCGGGTCGGTATCTCGCGGACGGTGAACCCGCCGTAGTGGGCGGCCATCAGCGCCTCGACCGACTCCATGTACTCGGCGGGGTAGTTGGCAGCGAAGTACTCGAGCATCGGGCGGTTGAAGGCACGGAAGCCCGAGCTGGTGTCGGTGAACTGGCGGCCCGACAGGATGCGCAGGGTCATCTGCAGGATCCGCATGGCTCGCCGGCGGGTTCGCCCCGGGTCGTAGGACGTCGCCTCTCCCGCGAACCGGCTCCCGATCACCAGGTCGGCCTCGTCGAGGCCGGCGAGGAGCGAGCCGATGAGCGCCGGGTCGTGCTGACCGTCGGCATCGAGCTGGACCGCCCGGTCGTAGCCGTGGTCGACCGCATAGCGGAACCCGGTTCGGAGGGCACCGCCGATCCCGAGGTTGAACGGGAGCTCGAGCACGACGACCTCGGCCGAGCGGGCGACCGCAGCGGTGTCGTCGGTCGAGCCGTCGTCGATCACGAGCACGTCGAGCTCGTCGTCCTGGGCCGCCAGGGCGGCGAGCACCGCGGGGAGGGTCGCCGCTTCGTTGAATGCGGGAATGATGACGAGATCGGCCACGCGGTCGCTCCTCACCCGGCGGGTACCGACGCAGCGTACCGGTCGCCGGTTCGGCGGCCTCGGATCCGGTCGGCGGCCCACACGACGGCCGACGCCGCGAGGAGGGCCAGCGCGGTCTCGGCGCCGTGGCGGAAGCGCAGGGTGCCGAACGCGAGCACCCCGGTCACGGCGACGGTGACGATCGGGACCAAGACGAGCCAGAGCATGGGCGTCCGCCTCCGGCTGACCCAGGCCCCGATGACGGCGAGGGGAAGGACGACGAACACGTGCAGCATGATGCCGACCTGCTGGATGCCCGGAGAGCGGCCTTCCACGATCTCCTGCTGACCGGGCCTCCACACCCCCCAGATCCTCAGGAGACGGGAGGTGGCGACCGCGGGGGTCCGGTCGAGGTGGTCGAGGCCGTAGTCGATGGCGTCCTCTCGCCAGATGGCCGACCGGTCGACCTCGCTCATCGAGAACGGCACGGCCCGCACGCACTCGAGGTACCAGGTCCCGATGTCGTAGCCGAAGTAGGTGGGGTCGCAGTTGGCGCCGGCCAGGACCGTCGAGTCGTTGGTGGAGAGCAGGACGGGTTCGCCCATCATGATCTGGTTGCGCAGGGTCCAGGGCGCGATGAGGACGAGGGTGACGCCGCCGATCGCAACCGCGAGGCGCCATCGCTCGCGGCCCCGCCCGAGGAGAAGGAAGGCGAGGCCCATGAACACGGCCAGCACGAGGCCTTCGCCGCGGGTCAGTGCCGCCAGCGCCGCCATTGCACCGGCGGCCGCTGCGGCGCGGACGTCCTGGTCGCGGACCGCCACCATGGCGCACAGCAACGTGAGTGAGGCGAACAGGCCGAACACCGTCTCGGCGTGCAGCGAGCCGTCGGCGGCCAACAGGGTCGGGTGGAACGCGGCGATGACGGCGGCGACCAGCCCGACCCGGCGGCCGGCGAACAGGCGCCCGCACCATCCGACGACGACGACGTTGGCGGCACCGATCACGCAGCCGACGAGGCGATGGACCAACTCGCTGTCGAGGCCCATCGCACTCGGCACGGCGAGCACCGCCGACCAGAGCGGGGGGTGCAGCGCGGTGGCGCGGGCATCGCCCATCGGGACCCGGATCGGATCGACGTACCCCTCGCCCTCGGCCAGCAGCCGGGCCGAGTGGTGGTAGAAGAAGCCGTCGCCGAGCCCCAGGTCGGTGTGCTGGTTGGCGACGAGGGTCGCGACGACGCGGGCGACCAGACCCGTGACGGCGATGACCGTCAGGGCGACGACGAAGCGGTCAGCTCTGGCGAAGCTTGCGCGCAGGGTCGGCCGCCTTGGGGATGACCGGAGCCTCTCGGCCGGTGCCCTTCTCGCTCCCGCCGCCGGACTCCTCGTGGTACTCGTCCTCGACGTTGACCGACCAGATGTCGTGGTCGGCGCCGAGCAGGTTCTCGACGGTGAGCATCGCCGTGTACATCGAGTGGTCCTGGTTGTTGTACTTGTGCATGCCGTTGCGGCCGACCGGGTGGACGTTGGGCGTGTTGGCCTCGAGCCATGCCCGGAGCACGGCGACGTTCTCCTTGTAGGTCTCGTCGTAGGTCGGGTAGGCCTTCGGCATGCGGACCACGTAGCCGGCCTCGACCACCGACGCGTCGAGCAGCCCGAGCGACGCGATCTCGCGCTTGCCGAGCTCGATGAGTTCGTCGTCGCTGGTGTTCCAGAACTCGTCGCCCTCGAACACGAAGTACTCGAGGCCGAGGCAGGTCCGGCCCTCCTTCACCATGTAGGGCGACCACGAGCCGAAGTTCTGGATGCGGCCGAGCTTCACGTCGGGGGAGTGGACGTAGATCCAGTTGTCGGGGAAGCCGTGCTCCTCGGGAACGACCAGCGCCACGGTGAGGAAGTCCCGGTAGGTGAGATCGTCGGCCGCCTTGATGACCTCGTCCGGCGGCGGCGGGTCCATGGCCTTGAGCAGCAGCGTGATGGGCATCGACGAGATCACGTGGTCGACCTCGAGCGTGGAGCGGCTGCCGTCCGCGGCGGTGGACTCGACGGAGATGGCCCGGCCGTCGGCATGGTGCACGGTGGCGACCCGGGTCTGCATCAGGACCTCGTTGCCCTGCTCGACGACGAGATCGCGGCACTTCTCCCACATCATGCCGGGACCGAGCTTGGGGTACTCGAACTCCTCGATCAGCGACGTCACCTGGCTCGCCTTGTCGCGGCGACCGACGAAACGCGACCGGACGGGCTCCCAGACCGCCTTCCACAGCGACATGCCCTTGATGCGCTGCGCACCCCAGTCGGCCGAGATGTCGGATGCATCGATGCCCCACACCTTCTCGGTGTAGGTCTTGAAGAAGTGCCCGTAGAGGCGCCAGCCGTAGTTGGCAGCCATGAAGCTCTCGAAGTTCGACTGGTCCTTGGGCGGGCGCACCTGGGCCCAGAGGTACGAGAAGCCGCAACGGATCGCCTCGATGAACCCGAGGTTCTGCATCGCCTTGAGGGGCTTCAGGGGGTAGTCGTAGAACTTGCCCCGGTAGAACAGCCGGCTCATCCGTCCACGGGTGAGGAAGTCCTCGGCGGGGAGGATCTCGTGCCAAAGCTCCTCGACCTCGGTGACCTTGGTGAAGAACCGGTGACCGCCGATGTCGAAGCGCCACCCGTCACGCTCGACGGTCTGACTGATGCCGCCGACGACGTCGGTGCCCTCGAACACCGTGGTGTCGATGTCGGCCTGCCCCAGTTTGTAGGCGGCGGTGAGTCCGGCCGGGCCGGCGCCGATGACGGCGACCTTGCCGGGGGAGGGAGGCGTTTCGGGCATCGAGACATCGTAACGAGGTGACCCTCAGCCACATGGGACCGGCGCGTGGCTACCGTGACCCGGCGTGAAGCACAGCTCCCCAGCGGCATCGCCGCCCCTGACCCGCCTCGAAGGCGTCGGACTGGTCGGTGTGGTAGCGCTCTTCGTGGTGCTCCGCTTCACCACCCAGTCGGCGCTCTGGCTCGACGAGGCCCTCAGCGTCAACATCGCGAGCCTGCCCCTGGGCGACATCCCCGAGGCGCTCCGCCAGGATGGCCACCCGCCGCTCTACTACGTGCTGCTCCACGGCTGGATCGAGGTCTTCGGAAGTGGCGATGTCGCCGTCCGGGCCCTGTCGGGCGTCATCTCCGTCGCCACGCTGCCGCTCGCGTGGATTGCCGGCCGGCGCCGGGGCGGCCGGGTCGGCGCGGCATGCGTCCTGCTGGTCGTGGCCGTCACGCCGTTCGACCTCCGCTACGCGACCGAGACCCGGATGTACGCGCTCGTCATGCTCGGCGTCTTCGCTGCGCTCCTGCTCACCGAGGACCTGCTGGCCCGCTTCTCGTGGCCTCGAGCGATCGGGCTGTCGCTCGTCACCGGCGGGCTGCTCCTCACCCACTACTGGGCCATGTGGCTCGGAATGGCGGCGGGGCTGCTGCTCATCGTCCGGGCGGTCCGGACCCGCGGCGACCGGCGTCGCCGCAGCCTCCAGGTGATCGGGTCGCTGCTGGCCGGGGTCGTGTTGTTCCTTCCCTGGCTGCCGAGCCTGCTCGAGCAGTCGGCGAACACCGGCACGCCCTGGGCGCTGCCGGCGAGCCCCCGCGCGTCTTCGAACAGGTCGTCCTCGACGTCGGCAGTGGTCCCTTCCCCGAGGCGCTGCTGTTCTCGTTCGTGCTGGCCGGACTGCTGGCGCTCGCCCTCGTGGCCCGGCCCGTCGCCGGCACGCTGGCAGAGCTGCGGGTCGATCTCCGCACCGTCTCGGGAGTTCGCACCGAGGCGGCCGTGGCCGCCTCGACGCTCGCGATCGGTGTGGTGGCGGGGTACGCCGCCGACGCCACCTTCGCCGGTCGCTACTCGGCGGCGTTCCTCCCATTCGTGCTGGTCGTCGCCGGCGTCGGATTGGTTCGTCTCCCGAGCGTCGTCGCACGCGATGCCGCGGCCGCGTTGCTCGTGGTGGCCGCCCTCGGCGGCGCGTACCGGAACGTGACCGAGGAACGGACCCAGGGCCACCTACTGGCCGACGCCATCGATGCCGAGGCCGGTGCCGACGACCTCGTGGTGTTCTGCCCCGACCAACTCGGTCCCTCGGTCGATCGCGGTCTCGAGGTTCCCGACCAACGCGTCGTCTTCCCGACCTTCGACGGGCCCGAGCGCATCGACTGGGTCGACTACGCCGAGCGCAACGAGTCGGCCGACGTCGCCGCGTTCGTCGACGAGGCGCTCGAGCGCGCCGGCGACGGCGACCTCTGGCTGGTCTGGAGTGCGAGCTACCGGACGCTCGAGTCGGCATGCCCGGGCCTGGTCGGTGCGCTGCGACAGCAGCGCAGCGGCTTCGAGGTCGTGCCCGACGGCGGTACGGCCTTCTTCGAGCACGCTGCGCTGTGGCGGTTCCCCGCCCCCTGACTCAGGCGGGGACGGCGGCGATCGACCGTACGGTCTCGGTCCGGCGGACCGACACCAGATCGGCCGTGCGGAACGAGGCGATCCGCGTGCTCCAGACGTCGATGACCGAGCGCCCGTCGCCGCAGCGGAAGAACGTGGTCATCGGGCCTTCCTGCTGGTAGGCGTCGGCGCCGTCGAGCGTCTCGACCTCGCCGTCCTTGCGTCTGATCTCGAACGTCGCCATGGGTTCACCGTACGACCCGGTCCCTGTGAGGAGGAAGAGGCGCAACCCTGTGGAAAACTCGAGTTGTCCACAGGTTGGCGTCGTCGATCAGCCGCGCAGGAAGTCGCGGGTCTTCGTCGCACAGAATTCGAGTTTGTCGATCCAGGGTGCGTGGCCGGCCTGGTGCACGATCTCGAGGCTGGCATTCGGCAGCCGGTGAGCGAACGTTTCGGCTTCGTGCTGGCCGCCGTTGGTGTCCTCGTCGCCCCACAACAACAGCACCGGCATGTCCAGGCGCTGGAGTTCGTCGTCGGTGAACAGGAACTCGGGGTTCTCTCCCTTGAGCGAGATGAACGTGTTGTTGGCCGTTTCGGACTTGAAGGTGCCGGTGTGCTTCATGACGGCAACGGACCAGGCGAGCATGTCGTCATCGAACGTTCCGGACTCGATGGCCCGCTTCATGCCGACCTGTTCGAGCATCGTCCTCACGGCCGATGCGTTGATCGGCATGTGCACCATCATCGCCTTCAAGGGTGCGGGCGATCCGAGCCGCATCATCATCGGCACCTTGGCCATCGGTGTGCCCATCGCCCACGATCGCGCAGCACGATCGGCGGTCCCGAGCGGCCATGGCACGCATCGGCATGCGCGACGTGCGAGATCCGCAGCCGTGGCATCGCTGACGGCGAGGACGGATTGCGGGACGACGTTCCCTTCGCCGTGTGCAGGATGACCCGAGACGAACCCCGACGCTGACCCACCAGGCGCTGGCAACGTGCCAGAGCGATATCCAGCGGGCACGCCGCTCGCAGATCCGGCAGTAGGTGCGGATCGATCCGTCGAATCGCTACCTGGGCTCCTTGTCGCCCTCCACGAAGGGCGTCTGGACAACGAAGTGCAAGTAGTCCCTGCTGCTCTCGATGAAGGTATGGACCTCGCCGGGCTCGACGACCAGCAGCTCACCGGGATTCAGATTCACAGGAACGCCGTTGACGAGCGCGACGGAGGTTCCCCGAGCCACGAAGTAGATCTCGTACATCGACTGATGAACATGTAGTTCGTTCACGCCGGTGTCGGCGTAGCCGAGTGCCACCGGAACTTCGCCGTCCCATGGCCCGGCGAACCAGCCCTTGCCGGACCGGTCGATCGCTCGCTTGATCATGCGTCTCAGCATTGCAGGTCACCCAGGTCACCTCGATGCCCCCTGAAGATGTGCCCATACGGGTGGATCAGACGGGATCGTCGCGTGTTTGTGCAGCGCCGCCCGGTATCCGGCAGTGGGCGCTGCCTACAGGTCCCGGCCGCACTACTTCTCGCACGGTCCAGCTTCGTGAGACGATCAGGAGCCACGGCTGGCGCCTCTACGCACGTAGTAGAGCGGCGGGCGGCCATCCTGGCGGAGCGCGTCCCTGATCGACGAGTGTCCTATTCGGCAGATGCATGCTCGCTCACCACACTCCGACGCCGTGAATGCCGGCGAAGAACTGAGAGGAGTCAGCGGTAGGGATCGATGATCCTGACCTCGGCGAGTCGCGCACTCGGGTCAGCGCAGCTTTCGGGTTCGTCGCACGGCGGACCGGGCAGGAACACGAGGTCGCCGTTGCTCGGTCGAGCAACCGCGACCGCGTCGATCGGCACCACCGTGTTGATTGCGGCGTCGCCGACCCGCGCCGTGACTGTCACAGTCGTCGGAAAGGGTTCGTCGGGGCGGGTGACGTTGGACCAGGTGAGCTGAGCACCGGCGGGCGCTGAACGGACCGGCGGAAACGACAGGGTCTCGCCACCGACGAGATCGGGCCGTTCGTGCCACTCGCCGAGGTCGTCGCCGAACTCATACACCATCGGGGGTTCGTCGCCGACCCGGCCGCTCACGAGCACCGCCCCGTCTGCGTCGCAGCCAAGGGCCACCTGGGGAGCCCCGAAGAGCTCTGCGACCGGCGGGACGTCGATGGTCAGGACGTCTCGGGTGCCGCCGAGCCGCTGAACGACCACCGGTTGGGTGATCCCGGATGTGTCAGGTGCGTCGTGCACGAGGAGATAGGTGAACCGGCTGGTTCGGCACGCTTCCCTCGTGCCCTCGGTCAGTCCGTTCTGGCCGCGCCAACGGTCGCCCTCGAGGACCGAGAGCACCCCAAAGGTCCGATCGCCTTCCTGGGCGCGGATCACCATGGTCAGGCCCTCGGCCGACATCGCCATCGATGAAACACCGATCGGTTCACCCGCGATCGCGTCGAGGCCCAGATCGAGTTCGGCCCAGCCAGTCGACGGACCGGTGAGTCGGTACGACTCGTAGGACGGGTCGTCGCACGCCTCGTTCTCGCCGGTCGGCTCCACCGGGCAATCGACGATCACGACCACCGCACCGGCGGCGTCACCGTGCAGCGCCAGTGGCGTGACATGACCCGTCCCCGCAAGATCAATCTCCGCGACCGATCCTTCGGTCAGGTCCAGGACTCGCCGCGTCGGCCCGGTCAATGGTCACCCCCTCGGGACCCTCGCTGATACCGCCGGAGTCAACGCCGACGACGAAGTCGTCGAACGCGGCGAACATGTCCGCCGACGAAGTGAAGTCGAGCTCGGCCTGCGTCGGTCGTTCCACCGGCTCTTCGACCTCAGCGGCGCGGCCGTTGTCGGACCCGACACCGCATGCCGCCGCCAACAGGGCCACGGCAACGCTCAGGAACAGCCTTCTCACGGCGCGACAGTAACCAGTGACACCGGATCGCTCCCTCGTGGCCGTGGACCTTGCCAGGCACTGGCCGAGGCAATCTCCAAGTGCCGGTTGGTGGGGCACCCGATCGCCGGTTCCTCAGGGGTTGGCGACCGGGTCTGCGCCGGCAGCGATCGCTCGAGTGCGGGCGCAGAAGTGATCGACGGGAATCGGCGGCGACGTCGAAGGAATCTCGGATCGGGGTTGTGATCGAACGTGTGTTCGGGTAGGGTGTCGTTCATGAGTTCTGATGCCTTGGGCATCGAGCTCGAGGAATGGCTCGGCCAGGATCTCGAATCCCTTGACGGCAGAGCCCTCACCGGTCGCCTCGCTCGACTCGAGCAGTTGACCACCAGGGTGCGGGCGGCCGCCCTCGCCACGTTGGGCGAGTTCGAAGATCGGGGGCTCCATCTGCTCGAGTTCGCCCCGACCGCGAAGTCCTGGTTGACCGCACAGATCGGCATCGGGGCCCGCACCGCCGCGTCCTCGGCCCATCTGGCCAAGGCGCTGCGACGCATGCCGCTGGTCGCCGACGCGTTCGCTGCGGGGCGCATCACCGAAGACCATGCCCGGTTGCTGGTGCGCTGCACCAAGCCCCGCACCTACGCAGCGTTCAGCCGCGACGAAGAGCTGCTGGTCGGCCACGCCGAGAAGCTCCGAGCCGCCGATCTCGACACCGTCGTGCAGCGCTGGCTGCTGGCCAACGACCCCGATGGCAACGAGCCCCGCGACCCCGACACCGACGAGGTGTCGTTCTCCAAGGTCGGAGACCGCTTCAAACTCAACGGCGACTTCGGCATCGAACGAGGCCTGGAGATCGATGCCGCGCTACGCGGAAAAGACCGACGAGTTGTTCCGCCGCGACCGCCACCGCGCCGCCACCGACCCCTCCGACCCCTCCCTGGATCGTTCACCGGCGCAGCGCCGCGCCGAAGCCCTCGCCGAACTCGTCGGACTCGGCGCGGCCGCACCCACCAACACCCGACGCCGCAAGCCCCTGGTCGTCATCCACGCCAGAGAGAACCCCGACGGGGCGTTGGAGTATCTGGCCCCGAACGGCACCATCCTGCCGCTGTCGATCGCCGCCATGTTCACCGAGGACGCCCACCTCACCCGCGCCGTGTTCTCAGCACGCAGCCAACTGTTGGACCTCGGCCGCACCGCCCGGGTCGCGACCGAAGCCATGCGCACCGCCCTGGTCGCCCGCGACGGGCCCACCTGCGGCACCCCCGGCTGCGACGTCCCCGCCGAACAATGCGACGCCCACCACATCATCTGGTGGGACAACGGCGGCAAAACCTGTGTCGCCAACCTCGTCCTGGCCTGCCGACACCACCACCGACGCATCCACCACCGCCACCTCCACGTCCACATGAACGACACCGGCCGACCCGTGTTCACCGACACCATCGGCCACCGCCTCCAACTCCAACAACACCGACGACCACCCCCAGATGAGGCCGCCGCCTGACGGCGGCACCCCATCCGGGGCACGAGTCGAGGGGCAGCTACATCCGGCTGATGTCGCGCGGGGCCGTGCGGGGACCGCGCCGCGGCGCGAAGAGTCCGCCCAGGCTCAGGAGGCGGATGACCCGACCGCGGTGGCCGGCGAACGGTTCGAGCAGTTCGAGCATCTCCTCGTCGGTGCCCCGCTCGCGCCCGGCCAGTGCCCAGGCGACATGGTTCTTGAGGTGGAAGTCGCCGACGCTGACCGCATCGGCGTCGCCGAGGGCCACTGCTGCGACCTCGTTGGCCGTCCACGGCCCGATACCGGCGATCTGTTGCAGCTGGAGATGGGCCTGGTCGAGCGGCAGGTCATCCACCCGCTGCAGTCGACGAGCCCCCGCCGCAACCCGGCGCACGACGTCGGCCCGCTTCTTCTCGAGCCCGACGACGTGCAGGTCGTAGTACGGCACACCGGCCAGGCGCTCGGCGTCGGGTGCGACGTGCAGGTCGGCGGGGCCGGGGGCCGCCTCGCCGTAGGTCGTCACCAGCTGGCGCCACGCCCGATGGGCCTCGGTCCCGGTGACCTTCTGCCCGCAGATCGCCACGTACAACGCGGCCATGACGTCGCCGCTGCGCCCGATCCGGAGGCCGGGATGCCGGCGATGGAGCTCGCCGACCAGCTCGTGGTCGGTCACGAAGGTCTCGGTGTCCCGGGCTCCGAGCCAGTCGGGTGCCAGGGCGAGCGCCTCGTCTGCGCCGTCGCCCCACGCCTCGATGCCGAAGGCGCCGTCGTCGATCGGCCGGATCTGGACCGTCGCCGTGCCCGTGGCCAGCCGGATGGTCCGCCAGAAGCCATCAGCGGCGAATCGGCTGATCGGATCGGTCGGACCGTTGTTCAGCGGACCGAGCGTCGCACGGAAGTCGACCTCGCGGTCGGGCTGATAGGTCCGGGTCGGCACCCTTCAGTCTGCCCGTTTGCGTCCGCGCCAGTCGGTTTCGAGGATCGCCCATCGCTCGTGGTCGCGCCAGACCCCCTCGATCCGGAGGTAGTCGGGGGAGTAGCCCTCGAGGCGGAAGCCGGCCCGCCGCACCAGTGCCTTGGACGGTTCGTTGCCGGGCTGGATGTTGGCTTCGAGGCGGTGCAGGCCGAGTTGGGTGAACGCCGTTTCGAGCACGAGGTCGAGTCCGGCGGACATCCGGCCGCTGCCTGCATGGGGCACGAAGGCCGAATAGCCCAGGAACGCCGACCCCAGGTTCCCGCGAATGATGTTGTTGAGGTTGATGAATCCGGCGATGCGGTCGTCGTCTCGCAGCGCGACGAGGAACTGCTCGGTGTCGTGCCGCTCTCCTCGCGTGATCCACTGGCGATAGGTGCGGGCGTCCGTCGCCGGGTGGACCCAGCGACCGTGCAGGGATCGGCTGGCACTCGCGGCGGTCACGAACTCGTCGGCATCCGAACGCGCCGGCTTGCGGAGGTAGACCTCCGCACCGACCGCAGTCGGCCGCTTCATGGCTCCCGGGCCGCAACCGCCGTGCGCCGGGCCCAGGCATAGTCGGGCTTGCCACTCGGGCTGCGGACGACCTCGTCGACTCGGACGAACGCCCGCGGCAGCTTGTACCCGGCGATGGCCGAGGCGGCCGCGGCCCGTAGCTCGTCGTCGGAGGGGTCGCCGACGAGCGACACCACGGCGGTCACGGCCTGGCCCCACCGGTCGTCGGGGCAGCCGACCACGGTCACGTCGCGGATGGCCCGGTGAGCCCGGAGCGCCTCTTCGACCTCCTCGGCGAAGACCTTCTCGCCACCGGTGTTGATCGTGACCGAGTCGCGTCCACCGAACGCGAACGTGCCCTCCGGGCCGGGTCGCACCCGGTCGCCGGCCACCGCATAGCGCACCCCGTCCACCTCGGGGAACGTCTCGGCCGTCTTCGCCGGGTCGCCCAGGTAGCCACGCGGCACCCGGCCCGACTGGGCGAGCCACCCCCATTCGTCCTCGTCGAGACCGAGCACCCGGCCCCGGTCCTCGGACAGCACGACCGTCGTCTCGGCCCGCTCGAAGTCCTTTCCGACGTCGGCCGCCGTCGAGCTGGACCGGGTGCCCTGATTGCCGGTTTCGCTCGACCCGAGGAGGTCGACGACACGGAGTCCCGGAATCGCCTCGAGGAACCGGGCCTTGGCGTCGGCCGACAGGACGGCACCCCCGGTGAGCAGGAACCGGAGGGAGGAGAGGTCGTGACCGCGGCCCGACTCCAACTCGGCCAGGAGGGGCTGCGCGAACGCATCGCCCACGATCAGCAAGGACGAGACCCGATGGCGCTCCACCGTGTCGAGCACATCGGCGGGGTCGAGTCGTGTCGGGTCGTCCTGGATCACCACGGTGGCGCCCCCGATCCAGCCCGACAGCACGTTCCAGTGCGCGGCACCGTGCATGAACGGCGGAGTGGCCAGCACGGTCAGCGAGCGACGCTCGGCTCGGGCGAGCAGCGTGTCGATGTCGTCGCGAACAGACAGCGCAGTGTGGAGGAAGTCGCTCTGGCGCCACAGGGTGCCCTTGGGCTTCCCCGTCGTTCCTCCGGTGTAGAGCACGTAGTGGTCCTCGGGCGACGGCGCGACGGCGGGGATCGACGTGGGAGCGCGATCGACCGTCTCGGTGTACGGGCGTGCGCCCGCCAGCAGCGGTTTGCCGGATTCGTCGTCGACCTGCAGGAGCAGCTTCAAGTGCTCCAGGTCGCCGCGTACCTCCTCGACGACCGGGGCGTAGCGGGCGTGGTACACCAGCGCGCTCGCTCGACAGTCGGCGAGCACGTGGTGCAACTCGTGGGCGACGTAGCGGTAGTTGACGTTGACCGGCGCCGCCCGGGCGCCGAAGGACCCGAACATGGCCTCGAGGTACTCGTTGCTGTTCGTCGCCATGATGGCGACGTGATCGTGTGGGCTCTCCCACCCTGCGAGCCCGGTGTGGTGGACGTCACCACCGATCCCGGCGCCCAGAAGCGTGTTGGCGAACTGGTTGAAGCGGTCGTCCAGTTCCCGCCAGGTCCAGGTTCGGTCACGCCACCGAAGGGCATCGCGAGACCCGAGCCGTGCGGCGACCTCACGAAGCAGCGGGGCGATGGCATGGTCGGGCATCGCCTTCGATTCTGCCCGCTCGGTCGTCAGGTCCGGCTGTCGAGGCCACGCAGCGCGTCGAGGACCTCGTCGTGGAGCAGTCCGTTGGTGAAGAGCCCGGGGCCGGTCTGGGTGACTTCGGTCGAGCCGTCGAGGTAGCTGAACCGTCCGCCGGCGGCAGTCACGATGGCGGAGAACGCGCCGTAGTCCCACGGGGCGCCACGGTCCTGGACACAGATGTCGACCACACCCTCGGCGACCAGCAGGACCCCGTGAGGTCGGGCCTCGTACAGCTCGAACAGCTCGCCCATCCGGTCGCCGACCGGCGTCGGGTCGGCGCCCGGGGGATGGCGGCAGGCGATCGCGTCGACGAAGGAGTGCTCGGTCGCGACGGTGATGGGTTCGCCGTCCACTGCCGGCGTCCGGCGAAAGGCCCCGACGCCGACCTCGCCCCACCACCGGGAGTCGTGCTCGGGCGCTGAGGTGACCCCGAGCACGCACACACCCCCGACTTCGAGGGCGATCTGGGTCCCCCAGGACGGGGTGCCCCGGATGAACCCGGTCGTCCCGTCGATCGGATCGAGGATCCAGCGCCGATCAGCCGGTCCGTGTTGACCCCCCTCCTCACCGAGGATGCCGTCGGTCGAGCGCTCGGCGGACAGGTGGTCGACCATCGCCGCTTCGACTGCCAGATCGGTGTCGGTGACCGGCGTACCGTCGTCCTTGATCTCGACCCGGTGCTCGCCCCGCTCGAACGCCGGGAGCGTGATGGCGTCAGCGATGTCGGCGAGCGCGAGCGCCACCTCGAGGTCGGCGGTCGCGGTCACCCGCCCATCATGGCCGACCGAGCGCCTCGTAGGCTCGGAGAGCGGCTTCGCCCAGACGTTCCTCGGCGACCGGCCAGCGACCCTGGCCCTCGCGGAGCGCGTCCTTGAGGGGAACGCCGGATGCGTGCAGCTCGCGGAACAGCATGGCCACGGTCTCGATGGCCTCTCGCTGCTCGTCGCAGAAGGTTCGGTCGACAGCGGTGCCGTGACCGGGCACCACGACCGTGTCGTCGTCGACACGTGCAAGCAGGTTGGCCGCCGTGTCCGGCCAGCTCAGCGGATGGCTGTCGTCGCCGAAGGCGGGTGGGCCGGCCTGCTCGACCAGGTCACCGGCGAACACCACCGGTGCCGAGGTGGGGACGGCGATCACGTCACCGTCGGTGTGTCCCGCTCCGAGGTACCGGACCTCGACGCCGCGATCACCCAGGTCGACCACCCGGACCGGATCGACCAGGACATCGGGCGGCGTGCACGACAGATCGGCCAGCTCCTCCTCGAGCGACGGGTCGGCGAACACCAGCGACTCGCGCACGTCGTCGAACCACCGGCGCATCGTGGCCGGCAGCGACGCGTGACCCCAGAGCTCGGCGCCTGCGCTCTTGAATCCGGCGTTCCCCCACGTGTGGTCGAAGTGCCAGTGGGTGTTGACCGCCGCGACGACCCGGGGACCGAGCGCCCCGAGATCGTCGAGGAGCTGTCGGGCCTGCGGGTGCGAGCCACGGGTGTCGACGACACACAGCCCGTCGGCGCCGCGCACGACACCGACGTTCACGTCCCAGGGCTCGTAGCGCCGGTACCAGACGTCCTCGCCGACCTCGATCCAGCCCGAGGTCACCGTCGAGCTCAGGTGATCGGCTTCTCGGCCACCGTGACTCGGTCCATCGTGTCGCCCACGCCGATGGCCTGGGCGACCTCGATGCCCGAGGTGACGTGGCCGAACAGGTTGTAGAGCGGCTGGAGCTTGGTCGTGCAGTCAGCGATGCAGATGAAGAACTGCGAGCCGTTGGTGTCGGGTCCGGCGTTGGCCATGGCGAAGGCGCCGAGGGTGTATTCGCCGAGCACGGGCTCGTCGGCCCACTTGTAGCCCGGGCCGCCGGTTCCGGTGCCCTGGGGGTCGCCGCCCTGGATGACGAAGTCGGGGACGACGCGGTGGAAGGTCAGCCCGTCGTAGAACCCGTCGCGAGCCAGGCTCACGAAGTGGTTGACCGAGTTGGGGGCGAGTCGGGGATCGAGGTCGGCGACGATGGTGCCCTTGGGCGTCGAGATCGTGACCTCGTACATCGTGTCGGTGTCGATCGTCATGGGGGGAGGCGTGGCCATGCATGCACCCTAGGAGAGCGAGACGGCAGGGGAGTAGCCGAGATCGTCGGCCACCTCGCTGAGACCGTTGCGCAGGACCCGGACCAGGATGTCGACCGCTTCGTCCACCTCGGTGGTCCGATTGTCGGCCCAGTAGATCGACACCGACTCGAGCAGACCGACGATGCCTCGGGCGACCAGGAGCGCCTCGGGCGAGTGACCGAACTGCTCGGCGATGCGATCGACGCGGGCGTACATCGCGGCTTGGACGGCCGGGTGGCGCAGGGTCCCGAGGGTGGCGATGAGCCGTGAGCTGGCGTGGTTGCTCTTGGCGAATCCGAGGTAGGCCTCGACCACCGACCGGAGGCGCTGGTCGTCGTCGGTGCATGCCTCGAGTGACTCGAGGATGTGGGCGTCGAGCCGTTCGATGTCGTGCAGATAGGCCGCGGCGAGCAGCGACGACCGATCACCGAAGTGCTTGTACACGAGGCTGCGTGACACCCCGGCGGCCGCGGCGACGTCCTCGAAGCTGACGTCGCTCGACTCGCGCTCGGCGAACACGGTGGCTGCAGCCCCGGCGATCTGGGCCCGGCGTCCCTGCCGGGTGAGTCGCTTTCTGGTTGTGGTCCCGGTCACCGTTCCCCCGATCGGTCCGGTTGCGTCGGACGCTAGGAAGTCGTGACCTCGACCGGAGTGTCCGGAGCGGGATCGCCCACGAGTGGGAAGTGACAGGCGACGAAGTGTTCCTCGCCGACCTCGCGCATCTGTGGCTCCTCGGCGGCGCACCGATCTTCGGCGCGTGGGCAGCGGGTCCGGAATCGACAGCCGGACGGTGGGCTCATCGGCGACGGCAGCTCACCGCTGAGCCCGAGGTTCTCGCGCTGATCGACGGCCGGGTCGGGCATCGGGGATCGCGCTCAGCAGCGCATTGGTGTACGGATGCGCCGGATGGTGGTAGAGGTCGTCGGGGGCGGCCACCTCGCACATCTTGCCGAGGTACATCACCGCCACACGGTCGGAGACGTTCTTGACCACGGCGAGGTCGTGGGCGATGAACACCAGGGTCAGGCCGTAACTGCTCCTTCATGTCCTCGAGGAGGTTGAGGATCTGGGCCTGGACCGACACGTCGAGGGCCGAGACCGGCTCGTCGCAGATGATCAGCTTCGGGTTGAGCACCAGCGCCCGGGCGATGCAGATGCGCTGGCACTGGCCGCCGGAGAACTCGTGACGCTTCTTGGGCTTGGAGATCTCGGGCTCGAGGCCGACGGCGTCGAGGGCCTCGGACACCCGGTGTCCTCGTCGTCGTTGCGGTGCCACACGCGCAGCGGGTCGGCCACGATGTCCATGATCCGCTTCCGAGGATTGATCGAGCTGATCGGGTCCTGGAAGATCATCTGCAGCTGGGTGCGCTCCTCCCGGAGCCGTGACTTCTTGAGCTGGGTGAGGTCGGTCCCGTCGAAGACCACCGAGCCCGACGTCGGTGGCGGCATCTGGAGGATGGCCTTGCCGGTCGTCGACTTGCCACAGCCCGACTCGCCGACGAGCCCGAGGGTCTCGCCCTTGCGCACGTCGAAGCTGATGTCGGTCACGGCGTGCACGACCTTGCCGCCTCCGGCCGGGAAGTGCATGGTCAGGTTCTCGACCGTGAGCAGGACCTCGTCGGGATCCTGGCTCAGGTGGGCCTTGCCGCTACCGGCCATCGAAACGTGCCTCTCTCATGCGTGGGCTCCGGCCGGGAGCTCGACGGGTGTTCCTGCGGCGGAGTGTCCGGCCGCCAGGTTCCGCTCGAGGGCCTTGCGCCCCTCGTCCGTACCGACCGGGAAGAAGCACGCGAACTCGTGACCCGCCTTCTCGGCGGTCAGGGCGGGCTCCTCGGTGAGACAGCGGTCCTGGGCGTAGTTGCAGCGCGGGGCGAAGTTGCACCCGGCGGGCGGGCGGATCAGGTTCGGCGGACGGCCGGGGATCACGGCCAGCCGGGTGTGGCTCGCGTGGTCGAGTTTGGGGATCGATTCGAGCAGCGCCTCGGTGTACGGGTGCTTCATGTCGGCGAACAGCACCTTGGTGGGGGCCTTCTCGACGAGTTTGCCGCCGTACATCACGGCGATGTCGTGGGCCCGGCCGGCGACGACGCCGAGGTCGTGGGTCACCAGGACCACCGACATGAAGCGTTCCTGCTGCAGGTTCTGGAGCAGGTCGAGGATCTGGGCCTGCACGGTCACGTCGAGCGCGGTGGTGGGCTCGTCGGCGAAGAGGAGCTTGGGGCCGCAGGACAGCGCGATGGCGATGACGACTCGCTGACGCATGCCGCCCGACAGCTGGTGTGGGTATTCCTTGAGGCGTTGCGCCGGTGATGGGATGCCGACCGACTTGAGCAGGCTGAGGGCCGTTTCGTTGGCCTCGTCCTTGGGCATGCCGAGGTGGAAGCGCAGCGACTCGGTGATCTGCTTGCCGATCTTGGTGACCGGGTTGAGCGAGGTCATCGGGTCCTGGAACACCATCGACATGTCGGTGCCCCAGTGCTCGCGCAGCGCTTCCTCGTCGAGGCCGATGAGCTCCTTGCCTTCGAGGAGGACCGAGCCGCTCTTCTCGACGTTGCGTCCGGGAAGCAGACCGAGGAGGCTCCGCGACAGCACGGACTTCCCCGAGCCCGATTCGCCGACGATGCCGAGGGTCCGGCCCCGCTCGAGGGTGAACGACACCCCGTCCACCGCCTTGACCCGGCCGGCCGGAGTGTTGAACGAGGTCTTGACGTCGTCGACGACCAGAAGGGGAACCGCCTCGTCGGGACCGGCGTCGGCCTCGATCGTTCGAATCGTTCGCTTCGCCACTAGAGCACGCTCTCTCGCACGTCGAATCGGGCCCGTACGACGTCGCCCAGGTAGTTGAGCGAGAGCACGGTGAAGAAGATGAACAGGGCCGGGCCGATGATCTGGTTCGGAGCCCCGAGCAGCATCTGTGATCGGCCGGTGGCGATCAGGTTGCCCCAGCTCGGGGTGGACAGCTCGGCGGGGATGCCGACACCGATGACCGCGAGACCTCCCTCGGTGATGATGGCGATGGCCATGCCGAGCAGGGTGATCGAGAACATCGCCGGCAGCACGTTGGGCAGGACTTCACGGATGATGATGCGGTGGGACCGTGCGCCCATGGCCTTGGCGGCGATCACGAACTCGCGCTCGGACCAGGTGAGCGTCGAGGCCCGGGTGATGCGCCCGAGGATGGGCACCGACACGATGCCGATGGCGAAGGTCACGACGACGACGCGGCGTGCGTACGACACATCGGTGCCGCTGGCGAACACCGTCGCCAGCGTGAGCGCGAGGACGAGGGCAGGGATGGCGAGCATCACGTTGAAGACGTTGACGATGAGGCTGTCGAGGCGGCCGCGGAAGTAGCCGCTGATGAGCCCGAGGAGCCCCCCGAAGACCAACCCGAAGACGATCGAGCCGACCGCGACGAGCACCGAGGCCCGAGTGCCGTAGATGACCCGCGTCATCAGATCGGATCCGCGGCTGTCGAATCCGAACGGATGGGCCAGCGAGGCGCCCTCGTCGTTGCGCAGCGCTTCGATGTCGCGCTCGCCCAATTCGCCGAAGGGGAAGATGCTCGGAAACGATCGCCATGACCACGACGAGCACCAGCCAGCCGATGGCCAACCAGCCCATCGGACCCAGCTTCTTGGTCGAGGCGATCTCGATCTCGGTCTCGGCGTCGACGTCGAACTCGGTGTCGAGCGCCGGCATGCCGCCGGTCGCGGCCAGGACGATGTCGCCCTCGTCGTGCTGGCCGGAGTCAGGCATTTCGGATCCTGGGGTCGAGGATGCGGTAGAGGATGTCGACGGTGACGTTGACCGCCACGTAGGCGACGGCGATCAGCGCCACGAGGCTCTGCAGGGCGACGTACTGGCGTTCGCCGATGGCCTCGAAGAGCAGCGTGCCCATCCCGGGGATGTCGAAGATGATCTCGATGATCAGCGCGCCGCCGAGCAGGGTGCCGACGTTGAGGCCGGCGACGGTGAGCAACGTGAGGCTCGATGGACGCAACGCATGGCGCCACATCACCCGGCGGGGTTTGAGTCCCTTGGCCTTGGCCATGAGGACGAAGTCCTCCTGCAGCGTGGCCACCAGGTCGGTGCGCAGCAGCCGCATGTACACCGCGATCTGTCCGACGGCCAGGCTGACCGCCGGCAGGATCATCGACTCGACGTGGTCACCCACGTTCTCGGTGATCCTGGTGTAGCCGACCGCGGGTAACCACCCGAGTTGGACCCCGACGAAGTACGACAACAGGTAGGCCAGCACGAAGTTCGGGATCGACAGCAGCCCGAACATCGTCGTGTTGGTGACGCGGTCGAACTTCGACCCGGCCCGCTGCGCCGTGAGCACCCCCAGCGGGATGGCGAACACCAACGCCAGCACCTGGGCGTAGAACACCAACAGGATCGACACCGGTGCACTCGCGGTGACGCGATCGGACACCGGGTCGACCTTGCTCTGGCGGTAGTAGTTCCCGAAGTCCCCGGTGAGGAAGTTGCCCAACCAGGTCGTGTACTGCTCGGGGAGCGACTTGTCGAGGCCGAGGTCCTCACGCAGGACCTCCCGCTGGTCGTCGCTGCCGAACGGGATGATGACTTCGACCGGGTCGCCCGGCAGGAGGTTGATGAGCAGGGCGGTGAGGAGCGTGACCAGCACCAGCACGATGAGCACCTGGCCGAGCCGGAGCGCGATGGTCTTCACGTGGTCCTCACCTCGGTCCCGTCAACCTCCCGTCGGGTCCCAGCTCAGCCCCCGGCGGGCGCCGTGTTGACGAACAGACCGGCAACGGGTGCGCCGGTGGCCAGACCGGGGAAGGGCTCGGTGCCGTCGGGCAATGGCGGGCCGAGGAGGCCGCCCACATCGGGAGCCGTGGCGATCGCCCAGATCGTGAAGGTCGTCCACACGTTGTAGACCTCTTCGCCGAATCGGCGGTTGAGGTCCTCGTAGATGGCCACGCGCTCGGCCTGGTCAGGTGTCGTGCGGCCCTCGTCGAGGAGGCGGTTGATCTCCGGGTCGTCGAGGCCGCCGAAGTTCACCAGCGAGCCGGTGTACCACCAGTTGTACTGGGTGTCGGGATCGGCGCCCGGGTGGTTGCGCCAGCCGAGGGCGTCGAAGTCCTTGGCGATGGCCTCGTTGATCAGCGTCGCCTGGTCGGCGGATGAACGGATTGTCATGTCGATGCCGACCTCGGCGAGCTGGCCCTGGATCTCCTGGGCGGTGAGGGTGTTCTCCTCGACGGCGGTGGTCGAGTAGGTGAACTCGAGCGGCTGCCCGGTCTCCTCCTCGTAGGCCGCGGCCGCAGCCATGGATGCCTCGGGGTCGAACTGCGGGAAGCCGGTGTCGTCGAGGAAGCCGATGACGTCGGCTTGGAACGGCCCGTCGGCGATGGTGGCGATGCCGCCGCCTCGCACCTCGTCGAGCAGCTCCCGGTCGACACCTGCGGCCACCGCGATGCGGGCGTTCTTGTTGTCGAACGGCGGCTTGGTGACGTTGAGCATGAAGTAGTTGACCTCGCCGAACGAGTCGGTCTGGTACAGGTTGATGTCGCCGGAGTCGGCCAGCGGCTCGAGGCGCTCGACCATCTGCTGGGTCGAGCTGGTGTGGATCATCTGGACCTCACCGGTCTCGAGGGCGCTGACGCGCTGCGTGCCGTCGGGGATCGGGCGGTAGATCAGCTCGTCGAGGTAGGGCAGCTGGACGCCGTTGGCGTCGGTCTGCCAGTAGTCGGCGTTCTTGGTCAGGGTCATCTGCTCACCGACCACCCACTCTTCGAGGGCGAACGGGCCGGTTCCGACCATGTCGTCACCGCAGGTGTCGCTGTCGAGCTGGCTCTGGGCCATGATGCCGAAGCGGGCCGAGCTCCACATCGTCCAGGGGAACGAGACCCAGGGTCGGCTGGTGGTGACCGTGACGGTCAGCGGATCGACCACGTCGACCGATGCGATGTCCTGGAGGACGAAGGCGAACAGCAGCGGCTCACGGATGAGCTCACCGGCATCATCCTTGTACTCGCCGCGGTAGGCGTCGATGTTGTTCTTCACGACTTCCGCGGTCAGGTCGGTGCCGTCGTGGAACTTGACGCCTTCGCGCAGGACGAAGGTCCACTCGGTGAAGTCGTCGTTGGGGGTGAAGCTCTCGGCGAGGAACGGCGTGATCTCACCTTCGGCGTTCGGGGCGGTCAGCGTGTCGTAGATCGACCGGGTGACCTGGATGCCCGAGATGGCCAGCTGGGCCTCGGCGAGGCAGAAGCCGCCGTTGGTCTCGGCCTCGAGCGCGTAGTTGACCGAACCGCCCGGGGCGGGGTCGCCCTCGGGCTCGGGCGGGGTGTCGTTCTCGCCGGACGGAGACGTGCCCTCCTCGGTCCCGCCGTCGTCGCCGCCGCACGCGGCGGCCAACAGGCCGAACACCATGAAAAGTGACAGCAGCCGTAGCCACCGAGTCGAAAGTCCTGCAGAGCGGATCACGGAACCCCCCGGATCGGTATGTGAGTGCGACGGAGTCGCGACGTGACAGGCGTCACGTGGCGGCGACCGTATGAGGCTGGTGACAGATTGTCAACCACCTCTCTCACCGAGGTCCGCCGCCGTGGCGCGCCGACGTTACCCGATCAGGTGTCGATGGGTTCTGCGAAGTCCCAGGCGGAGGGATCGAGCCGCCGGGTCAGGGTGCGGCCGTCGGCGAAGGCGAAGTCGGGGGCCGAGCGGAACGTCCCGGTGACGCGGCCCGGCGCGCCGGGCAGGTCGACGGGGAGGTGCACGATCACGATGTCGCCCGCCACCAGCCAGCTGCTCCGCTGGCTGATCTCGGAGAAGCCGTCGGGCCGGCAGCCCAGGTCGGTCACGCGCGCCGGTCCCGGCCCGAGACGGAGCACACTCACGAACGACCCGCCGTCCCATGCCTCGCCGGAGGCCTCGCACCCCGCGCCGCCCGGGGCCTCGTACACGACGGCGAGCTCGAGCTGATCGGCCGTCGACTCGGGCAGTGGGGCCTCGGTGAACAGCAGCAGCGACGTGTTGGTCGGCCCGGGGCCGCTGCCGAACTGGATCGCCTCGACGTCGGGCGTGATCGGTTGGCCGCCGATGACCGCGCCGGACATCTGGGCGACCCGGGCGACGCGCGGAACCGCCGAGCACTCGATGGCGCCGCCGTTGGGCGCCGAGCACACGGGGTCGTCGGCCGGCTCGACGAGTCGGTCGCACGGGGCATCGGCCACCACGTAGGTCCGGAAGTTGGCACACGCGACGTCGACCTCGGTCTCGTCGGTCGGTGGCGGGGATGGTTCGCCGGGCCCGTCGGCGGGGATGTCGCCCCCGACGACGGCCGGGCCGTCACTCACGATGGTGGTCTGCGTGGAGGGTGGGATCGCTCCGTCGTCGGTCGGATCGGCGCCGTCGCCACCCGAGCTGCAGGCCGCAGCGAGCAGACACAGCGCGAGACCGACCGCGGCGCTCCGGCCCGACCGGCTCCACCGGGTCCACCGGGTCCACCGGTCAGCCACTGCGATCGCCGATCGGAAGCTTGGCCTCGTAGTCGCGAGCGTGCCCGAGCACGCTGGCCACGTAGGCCTCGCTGCGGTTGTAGGAGAAGTAGGCCGTGCGAAGGGCGTCGTCGCTCGACAGCCCGCGTCCCGATCGGCAGAGGTAGAACGCGGCCGCCGTGGTCGCGTCGTAGAGGTTGTGGGGCGATGCCTCACCGTCGCCGTTGCCGTCGGCCGCGAACCGTCGCCAGGTGTCGGGGATGAACTGCATCGGTCCGACCGCTCGGTCGACCGTCGGGTCGCCGTCGAGCAGGCCTCCGTCGCTGTCGCCGATGAACGCGGTCCCGTTCGATCCGTTGAGCGGGATTCCGATGATGGGCGGATCGGCGGTTCCCTCGGCGTCGAGTTCGGACCCGCCGAAGGTTCCGTGTCGGCCTTCCACGCGACTGATCCCCGCGATGGCCCACCACGCGATGCCACAGCCGGGGTCGACCTCGGACAGCGTGTCGGCCGCCCGGTAGTACGCGTCGAGGGAGACCAGGGTCAGGTCGGTTCCGGTGACGTTCGCCAAGGCCCGTTCGGTCTCGACGTCCTCGCGCTGCTCGCCGAGCACGGGGGCCAGGCGCCTGGTCGTGTCGATCGCTGCGTCGATGCGTTCGGCGGCGAGGCCGAGCCGCTGATCGATGTCGTCGAGGGCATTGGAGGCGATCACGCGGGACGCCTCGGCGCGCTCGACGTTCTCGAGCGCGGCGTTGCGCTCGGCGACGAGCGAGTTGACCGCGGCCAGGGTCAGAGCACGGTCGCGTTGGAGCTGGTTGGCCGATGCCGGGTCCTCGAGCGTCTGGAGCACCGCCGTGTTGTCGACGTTGACGAAGATCTCGACGGCGAGTGCTCCGATGGTCTCGTTCAGCTCGTCCAGGAGGGTGGTGAAGGAGTCCCGGCGCGCCGTTGCCGCGGCGAGTGCGCCGAGCTCGCGTTGGCGTGCGGCGAGGAGCAGGCTGCGTTCGGTCTCGGCATCGGCTCGCTCGACGAATGCCCCCCGAGTTCGCCCGCGGTCTCGTCGTAGACGCTGCGGACCTGGTTGTAGGCCGTGCTGTCGAGGTCGACCCCGAGCAGGTCGCGGTGACTGCGGAACGAGTCGGCGCCCGGCAGGACCGGCGGAAGCTCGTCGAAGCCACCGGCCTCGCCGGCGAGGGCTGCCGTGCGCTCGGTGGTGGGCTCGGCCGCGGCGACCACCGAGGCGGTGCCGACGGCGAGCGCGAGGGCCACCGCGGCGGCGAGGATCGTGCGGGGAGTCGGAGGCATCATGGACGAGTGGCGGGCGACGCCCGGGGCAACGGACCACGCTACGGCGCGTGGAGGGCCGAGTCCGGTCAGCCGCCTCGATCGGATGCCACACTGGTGCTCCACGTCCCGGGAGGCCACATGTCCGATCGCGTCAGCATCACCATCGACGGCGGCGTCGCCGACGTCCGACTCAACCGCGCCGACAAGATGAACGCACTCGATCAGGCGATGTTCCGCGGGCTGGTCGACGCCTCCGAGTCACTCAAGCACGATTCGTCGGTGCGTGCGGTCGTGCTGTCGGGTGAGGGCCGAGGGTTCTGCGCCGGCCTCGACTTCGGGAGCTTCCAGCAGATGGCCGGGGCCGACGCTCCGACCGAGGTGGCCGACGATGGGGGGACCGACGACGTGGCCACCATCGGCGACACGGGTGATCGCATCACCCACTTCGCCCAGCAGTCGGCCTATGGCTGGATGGAGCTGGCCGTCCCGGTCATCGCCGCGGTCCACGGTCCGTGCCTCGGGGGTGGGCTGCAGATCGCCCTCGGCGCCGACATCCGGATCGTCGCCCCCGACGCCAAGATGTCGGTCCTCGAGGTCCGCTGGGGGCTGATCCCCGACATGACCGGCACCGCGACCCTTCACCGTCTCGTCGGCAACGACGTGGCCAAGGAGCTGACGTTCACCGGTCGGATGGTCGACGGTGTCGAGGCCGCCCGCATCGGGTTGGCCACCCGGGTCGCCGACGACCCGCACGCCGAGGCCATGGCGCTCGCCCGCGACATCGCCGGGAAGAGTCCTCATGCCATCCGAGGCGCCAAGCACCTGCTCGATCTCGCCGGGACGGTCGATCTGGCCGACCAGTTCGCCGCCGAACGGGCCACCATCGGTGGGCTGATCGGCAAGCCGAACCAGGTCGAGGCCGTGATGGCGTACTTCGAGAAGCGCGAGCCCGACTTCACCGACCCGGAGTGAACGGGCGTCACCAGCCGGTCGCCGAGCCGGTGTAGGCACGAGGGTCGCTGGCCCCGCGCCAGCCCCCGGCCGGACCGACCTCGATCAGGTGCGCGTGCCCTGCGTTCGAGCTGAACGCCGGCTCGGACACGACGTCGTGGCCCCGTTCGAGGAGTCCGGTCCGCCACGACTCGGGCGCGTGGTCCTCGACGAGCGTCACCGTCGGGCCTTCGTCGGCCCACAGGTCGAACCCGGTGGTTCCGCCGCCCAGCAGCACCCGGGGCGCAGCGATCGCAGCAGCGGGGCCCTGGCCGTGGAGGAGCACCCGGGTGAGCAGCTGTTGCACGATCTGCGGTTGGCTGTCGCCTCCCATGGTGCCGAGGACGGCCCGGAGCGATCCGTCCGCATGCGTGACCAGTGCGGGCGACAAGGTGTGCGGTGGCCGGCGCCCGGGGGCGTAGGCCGCGGGGTGTGACGGGTCGAGGACGAAGCTGTTGCCACGGTTGTGGAGGAAGACCTCGGCAGCGGTCAGGTGCGCTCCCCAGCCCGAGGCGTTCGACTGGATGAGCGACACCGCCATGCCGTCGGCGTCGGCGGTGGCGAGATGGATCGTGCCGCCGGGGGGATGCAGTTCGGGAAGATCGACTCGGTGGTTCGGATCGATCTGAGCGAGCTGGCCGAGCAGCCGCTCCTCGGTGAGCAGGGCCGCACCATCGGCGCCGTCGAAGAGCACGTGGGGCCGATCGTGGCCGGCGATTCGTGCCGACTCGGCCGTCAGGTGCGCCCACCGGCCCGACTCCGGATCGTCGCCGAGGTCGCACCGCTCGGCGATCCACGAGGCGGCGAGGGCCAGGTACCCCTGTGACACCGGCGGGACGGTCCAGGCTCGATGACCGAACACGTCGAGACCGAGCGGATCGACCCATTCGGCGTGGGCGCGGGCGAGGTCGTCGTCGCTGATCAGTCCGTCGCCGAGTTCGACGAGCGCCTCGCCGAAGCGTCCGAGATACCAACCATCCCGGCCGTCGGCGAGGATCGACCGCAGATGGTCGGCGACGGCGGGTCGACGCACCACGTCGCCCGTGCGCCGAACGTCGTGGTATGCGTCCGACCCGGGAACCTGCCGGATCCGGTCGATCATGAAGACGAGGAACACGGAAGCGCCGAACCCGTCGTCGGCATACGCGATGGCGTCGGCGAAGACGCGGTCGAGGCCCAGGCGCCCGTGGCGCTGGTGAAGGGTGAGCCAACCGTCCACGCAGCCCGGCATGGTGACCGGTGCCAGGTGGTCACGGAACGGCATGGTGCGGTGACCCTCGGCACGCAGCGCGTCGATCGAGGCGCCCGATGGCGCCCGCCCGGCGGCGTTCAGACAATCCGGGGCGCTTCGCCCACCGGTGTGGACGAGCGCGAACAGGTCGCCCCCCATGCCGCAGAGGTGCTGGGTCGTGACGGCGAGGACCGCGCTCGTCGCGATCGCGGCGTCGACGGCGTTGCCTCCGTCACGCAACACGCCGACGCCCGCCGACGACGCCAGGTGGTCCACCGAGCAGACCATGCCGTTGGGGGCGTAGGTCGTCGCGTACGGCACGAGGGGTGCGCTCACGGCGCCCACGCCCGGAGGGTCTGCTTCTGGATCTTGCCCGTGCCGCCTTTGGGGAGGTCGGCGAGCACGATCACCTCGCGTGGGGCCTTGAAGTGGGCCAGGCGCTCGCGAACGAAGGCGACCAACTCGGCCGCGGTCGGCGGGTCGGCGACGTCGTCGCGGAACGACACGAACGCTCTGGGGACCTCGCCCCAACGGTCGTCCGGCGTCCCCACCACCGAAGCCTCGCGGACGGCCGGATGTTCGAGGAGCGCGTGCTCGACCTCCGGACAGGCGATGTTCTCCCCGCCGCTCACGATCAGGTCCTTCTTCCGATCGACCACCTGGACGAACCCGTCCGGTCGGACCACGGCGAGATCGCCCGTGTGGAGCCAACCGTCGACCACGACCCGGTCGGTGGCCTCGGTGTCGCCGAGATAGCCGATCATGACGTGGTTCGACCGGACACAGATCTCGCCCACGTGGCCGGCATCCCACGCGACCTCGGCGCCGTGGTCGTCGAACACCCGGAGGTCGACGCCGATGATCGGCAGACCGGTCGAGGCCCGCCGCTCGGCCGAGGGCTCGAGTCCCGGCTTGTCGAGCGACCGCAGCATGGACGGGCTGGTCTCGGTCATCCCGTAGCCACAGACGCACTCGGCATCGAAGGCCGCCTCGACGGCCGCCAGCATGTCCGGCGGTGGGGGCGCACCTCCGACGGTCACCTGGGTCACCGACGACACGTCGCGCCGCGCTCGGTCTGGGTGGTCGAGCAGCATCTGCACCATCGTCGGCACGAGGAGCAGTCGGGTGACCCGGTGGGCCTCGACGAGGCGCAGCACCTCGGCGGCGTCGAAGCGGGGCAGCAGCACATGCTGCCCGCCGAGTCCGGTGAGGTAGTGAGGGACACCCCACCCGTTGACGTGGAACAGCGGGATGGTGTGCAGGACGACGTCGTGACCGGTGATCGAACCCGTGAGCGCGTTGTGGATCGCATGCAGGTAGAGCGCGCGGTGCGACAGGACCGCTCCCTTGGGTGACCCGGTCGAACCGGACGTGTAGAAGACCTCGGCCGGAGCATCCTCGTCGACCGGCGGTGGCGTCAACGGCGATGCGCGGCGATGGCCGTCGATGGCGGCTTCGTGCTCGGCATCGAGCGTCCGGGTCGGGACCGGGCTGTCCATCTCGGGTTGGTCGGGGTGGCGGAAGACGACCCGGGCGTCGGCGTCGTCGAGGACGTAGCGGACCTCGGCAGGCGCCAGGCGGATGTTGACGGGCAAGAGCACGCCTCCGGCGAGCAGGACGCCGAAGTAGGCCTCGAGCAACTCATGGGTGTTGCCGCACCGCCACGCGACGACATCGCCGGGTCGGACCCCGCAGTCCTCGATCAGCAACCGAGCCAAGGCGTCGCACCGTTGCCCGAACTCGGCGTAGGTGAAGGACCGGTCGCCGTCGATGACGCCGATCCGCTCGCCGAAGAGGCGTCGCGCCCGTGCCAGGAAGTCGAGCGGGGTGAGGGGGACGATCACGGATCGGTCCAGGTGCCCCGGGCCTCGAGGACCTCACGCAGCACCACCGGCCGGTCGGTCATGATGCCGTCGACGCCGAGGTCGAGGAGGCGGTGCATCTCGTCGTGCTCGTCGATGGTCCAGACGTGGACCGCGATGTCGTGCCGGTGGGCTTCCTCGATGAAGCGTGAGGTCACGAGCGGCACCGGACCCTGCTTGGTCGGTACCTGGGCACAGTCGCTGCGGAATCGTCCGAGGAAGGGCACCCCGTTGGCTGCCGCGGTGAGCTTGGCGATCTGTCGGGGACCCATCCCGGTGCACAGGTCGCCGCCGAGCGCGTCGCGCACACGATCGATGCGTCGGTCGCTGAACGCGCCGACACACACCCGGTCGGTCGCTCCGGTGCGCCGGAGGACCTCGATGAGCGGATCGACCGAGGCATCGGCCTTGGGGTCGACGTTGATCCGGACGTCGGGCCACGTGCTCAGGAGATCCTCGAACCGGGGGATGGGCTCGGTGCCGCTGACCCGGGCCTCGGCGACTTCGGCCCAGGTGAGCTCCTCGATCAGCCCGACCCGGTCGGTGACCCGATCGAGGCGGTCGTCGTGGAACGCGATCAGGGCCCCGTCGGCGGTGGTGTGGACGTCGGTCTCGAGGTAGCGATAACCCAGGTCGATGGCGTACTGGAACGCCGCGAGGGTGTTCTCGGGTGCGTCGCTCGCCCCACCTCGATGGGCGAACGGGATCGGCCCCGGGTGGTCGAGGAACGGCTTCACGTCAGCGGCCTGCGACACGGCTCAGATCGTGCGTCCGGCCGATGCCCAGTACTCGTCCTTCAGGAGGCGCTTGTACAGCTTGCCCGTGGGATGACGGGGCAGCTCCGCCCGGAAGTCGATCGAGCGCGGGCACTTGACGTCGGCCAGGTGTTCCCGGCAGTACGCGATGAGCTCCCGTTCGAGGTCATCACTCGGGTCGACTCCCTCGGCCGGTTGCACGACGGCCTTGACCTCCTCGCCGAAGTCGTCGTTGGGCACACCGAAAACGGCGACATCGAACACCTTGGGGTGCATGGCGAGGATGTTCTCGGCCTCCTGCGGGTAGATGTTCACGCCGCCGGAGATGATCATGTAGGCCTTGCGATCGGTGAGGTAGAGGAACCCGTCGTCGTCGAGGTAGCCGACGTCGCCGAGCGTGCTCCACCCCCGTCCCCTCGGGTCGCGGGACTCGGCGGTCTTGTCCGGGTCGTTGTGGTACTCGAACGTCGCCGCGGCCTCCCCCTCGAAGTACACCGTGCCCGGCTCGCCCGCCGGCAGGTCGGCGCCTTGCTCGTCGACGATGTGGATCGTTCCGACCAGGGCCTTGCCGACCGTGCCCTCGTGGGCCAGCCAGTCCTCGCTGTTGCAGTAGACGAAGCCGTTGCCCTCGGTGCCGGCGTAGTACTCGTGCACGACCGGGCCCCACCACTCGATCATCTGCTTCTTCACCTGCTATCGGGCACGGCGCCGCGGCATGGACGGCGACCTGGAGGCTCGACAGGTCGTGGGCCTGACGCGGTCTCGGGCGGCAGCTTGAGCATGCGGATGAACATGGTCGGGACCCACTGGCTGTGGGTGACGCGCGTGACGCTCGATGAGGCGCGAGGGCCTCCTCGGGATCGAAGTGCTCCATCACGACGACGGTGCCGCCGACCCGGTGGACGGCCATGCAGAAGCGCAGCGGGGCAGCGTGGTACAGCGGCGCGGGCGAGAGGTAGACGCATGTCCTCGTCGAAGCCGAACAGGAGCTGGCCGAGTCCTTGCACCGCGCTCGGCCGCCTCGCCGAGCGAGGTGGTCGGCTGGCGCCACCTTGACGCCCTTGGGTCGGCCGGTCGTGCCCGAGCTGTAGAGCATGTCGACCCCTTCGATGCGTTCCTCGTCGAGGGGCTGGCGGCGATGCAGCCCCGACGGTGTCCTCGTAGGAGTCGAAGCCCTCGATCGTGCCGTCGATCATGAGACGGAGCTTCACGTTCGGCATGGCGTCGCGCAGCCCGGCCGCGGCTTCGCGCCGTGTGGCCGGAGATGATCAGCGCCTGTGCCCCGCAGTCGTCGATGATGTAGGCCATCTCCTCGTCGGTGAGGCGGCTCGACATGGCCGTGTAGTAGAGGCCGGCGTAGTGGGCACCCCAGGCGACCGACAGGAATCGCGGGTGGTTCTCGAGGCAGAACGCGACGTGGTCGCCGGCGCTCAGACCGGCGGCTCGGAACACCCGGGCGAGACGGTTCGCCTCGGCGTCGAGTTCGGCGTAGGTGACGGTCTCGCCCGTGGAGCCCATGATGACCGCGGGGTGATCGCCGCGCGAGGGTGTCGAACCGGCGGTGACGTGCGCTCCTGGGAACATGGTGGGCGAATGTAGGCCACGCCGTAACCTCGGGTCCCCATGGAGCTCACCCAGCGGTTTCGCGAGGCGACCCGCGACGACCCGCCGGCGCTGGACCGTGCGCTCCTGCTCATCGCCGCCCACGATCATGCCGTCGACATCGATGCCGAACTGCTGCGCCTCGATGCCTTCGCCGCGGGAGTCGAGTCGCGGTCGGTCGACGCCGTGATCTCGCACCTGTTCGGCGAGCTGGGCTTCATCGGCAACGCCGTGCACTACGACGAGGTCGACAACTCGTTCCTCGACCGCGTCGTCGAGCGACGGACGGGCTTGCCGATCCTGCTCGCTTCGCTGGCGATCGAGGTCGGTCGGCGGATCGACGTGGGGATCGACGGCATCGGCCTGCCGGGCCACTTCATCGTGCGTGACCGCGAGCAACCAGACCGCTTCTTCGACGTCTTCGCCGGTGGCCTCGCGCTCGACGCCGCCGACTGCCGCGCCCGACACGAGGCAGCCGGCCACCAGGTGCCGTGGTCACCTGCGTTCCTGCAGCCCGTGGACACGGTGAAGATCCTGGCCCGGGTGTTGAACAACCTGATGGCGAGCCATCGGCGGCGTCAACACCGACGCGACGCCGCCCTCATCGCGAGCCTCGCCACCATGTTGCCCGGTGCGGGACCGCGCGAGTTGCTCACCTACGTGGGCGCCCTGGCCGAAGCCGGTCGCTACGACCGGGCCGCCCGCACGGCCGACCTCGTTGCAGGCCGTCTCGACCCCACGATGCGCAACAAGGTCACCGCAGCCGCCGAGCGCTACCGGGCCCGGCTCAACTAGGCGCCCGTCCCGAACCGGCTGGTCCAGAGCTCGTGCTCGACCTCGGTCGCGGGCAGGTGAGGGGCGGACACGGCGATGCCCGACCCCGCCGTGTCGAGGTGCAGGGTGGCCAGGCCGAGGCGTCGTTGCCACGGCCCACTCGTGGTTCGCAGGCTCTGGAGCTTGGTGGCGGTGACGTAGTCGGTGGTGCGGCCCATCCAGCCGCGTTGCACGATGGTGAACCCCGGCGCATGGCCGATCCGGGTGTGGCGCCACCGCCACGGCGACCGCCATCGCGCCGAGCGGGGCGGCCCGGTCATGGCGAGGCCGCCCAGGGTCGGCCCGCCCAGGGTCTCCACCAGGCGATCGATGTCGGCCCGGGGGGCCACCGGCATCAACATCGCCGTCGCCTCGGCCCGTGCCGGGTCGGCGCCGCGGTAGCCTGCCACCGAGACCTGGAGGCGTGCTCGACCGAACCGACGCCACAGCCAGGGCTCGTCGATGCGGATCGCCTGGATGCGGGCGAGGGGGATCTGCTGGGTGAGCTTCTCCACGAATCCACGGGTGATGTGGAGCTCGTCGGCCCCTCGGCTGATCTCGAACCCGTGGAGCCGGTCGACGCGGCGTACCTGGGTGACGACGGTGGTGACGATGGCGACGAGACCGAAGATGCCGAACGCCAGCAGTGCCTGCACACCTGAGATCGCAACCACGACGATGCCTCCGGCGAACAGGGCTGCGGCGCCGATGGCCGGGCCGACGCCGTAGGCGAACAGCAGGTCGCGATCGTCGACCGCGCCGAGCGGCACGGTCGGCGGCTGCGCATCGACGCCCGGCCCGACCTCGGTCGAGGCTCCGCGGCGGGCGTCGTCGAGGCGCTGTCGCAGCGCCCGGGCTTCTTCGAGCGACAGGTACTTGAGTGCGGCCTCGCCGCCGCCCTGGGAGGCCACCTCGACGACGACCTCGGCGAGGCCGACGGCACGGGGCACGGCCGTCTGCCCGAGGTCGACCGACTCGATGCGGGCGATGGGTACGTTGCCCCGGCTCTTGAACAGGATGCCCCGTTGGATCTCGAGTTGATCGCCCAGCAGCCGGTAGCCGGCGAACCGCCAGGAGAGGTAGCCGTAGCCGCCCGCACCGGCCGCGAGGGCGAGCCCGCTGCCGATGAGGAGCCCCAACGGGGTGTCGGCCGCCGCGGCCGGCATCTGTTGGAGGCCGAAGAAGAGCCCGACGACGACGAATCGCCACGTGGTGAGCAGCGGGGTCAGCGGGTGGAACCGCTCCCAGCCCTCAGATGCCGGCAGCACGGACGTCGCCGAGGACCACGAGCCGGTCGCGGAGCCGGTTCGCCTCGTCGGTGGCGAGGAGGGGGATGGTGGCGTCGGAGCGCGCGGCCGCCGTGTGGAGGGTCACGTTCGACAGTCCGAGCCAGCGGTCGAGCGGCCCCTGCGTGACGTCGACGAACTGCATGCGCCCGTACGGAACCACCGTGAATCGACGGACCAGCACGCCTCGACGGATCAGCAGGTCACTCTCACGCTCGGCATACCCCCACGATCTCCATCGGCGGGCGACGAGGGCGCGGATCCAGATCCAGGCCACCACCGCCAGCACGCCGGTTCCAGCCGCCAGGCCTGATCGGCCGGCCGCGAGGAGGACCGCCCCGGCGAGCCCGAACCCGACGAGGATCACCAACGTCGCCCCGATGGTCCAGAACGTCTTGGCCTCCGGCGCGATCGGCTTCCAGTCGAGGTCGTCGTCGGGCGAGGCGGAGGGGGTCAATGGCGAGCGCCGGGAAGGTGGGCGATCTCGTTGATCGAGACGAGGGTGCGGTGCCCGCGACTCGACGCGACGAGGCGGCTGATCGAGGTGTAGTGGGGTTCGAAGAACATGGGTTCGTCGAGCCCCAGCATGTGGGAGAGGTAGGCGTTGATCACGCCGCCGTGGCAGGTGACGGCGACCCGCTGGGACGGGCTGTCGGCGATGATCTCGTCGATGGACGGAACGACGACGTCGCGGAACTCGTGGCGGGTCATCCCCTCCTCGGTCTGCCAGGTGCCATCGAGCATCTCCTGCCATCGCGGATCGTTGGTGGCCTTGAGCTCCTCGATGGGGACGTACTCGGAGCTGAGGGCGTCGAACTCGCTGACGCCTTCGCTCACCTCGGCCTCGAGCCCGAGTCGCTCGCTGATCGGCTCGGCGGTCTGGACGGCCCGCTTGAGCGGTGAGGTGACCAGACGGTCGACGCGCTCGCCCTCCAGGTACTGGGCGAGGTGGCGGGCTTGTGCGTGGCCGACGTCACTGAGATCGGGGTCGGCCGGACCGGTCTCCAGCTCGACGCGGAGCGGCAGTGCGTGGCGGATCAGCAGGAGTTCCAAGAGCCGCAGGCTATCGACCGTCGATCGGGCTGCTCGGGCCGGACCGTAGGCTGGTGCGGGGATGAGCGGGGCTGTCTGGCGGACCGAACAGGGTGAAGGGCCGGTGGTGGTGCTCGTGCACGGGTCGATGGACCGCTCGACGAGCTTCGCGAGGATGACGCGTCATCTCGGCGACTTCGTGGTGGTGCGGTACGACCGCCGCGGCTATGGGCGGTCGGTCGATCTCGGCCCGGCCGTGGGCATCGAACAGCAGGCCGACGATCTGCTGGACGTGATCGACGGTCGGACGGCCCGGGTGTTCGGGCACAGCCTCGGAGGGGTGGTCGCGCTGGCCGCCGCTGCCCGCGAACCCGAACGGTTCGAGCGGGTCGTCGCCTACGAGGCGCCCCGGTCGTGGCTGCCCTGGTGGCCGAGCACCTCGGCCGGTGGCGCGGCGATGGCCGACCAGTCGGACCCTGCCGACGTGGCCGAGCGGTTCATGCGTCGCATCGTCGGCGACGCGATCTGGGAGCGGCTGCCCCCGTCCACCCGTGTCGCACGGCGGTCGGAGGGCCCGGCGCTCGTCGCCGAGCTGCGATCGGTGCGACCACCCAACCCGCCGCCGTACGTCGATGGAGATCTCTGCTGTGCCGTGACCGGCGCTCACGGCACCGAATCCGACGAACGGCACCACCGGGCGGCCGTCGACCTGGTCGAGGGCGTCGCCGGTGCTGATCTGCGGGTCGTCGAGGGGGCCGGGCACGGTGTCCACGTCTCGCATCCGGCGGCGGCCGCAGCGTTGCTCGCCGGCTGAGGCCGCAGATTCGCCGCGCGCCCGGGGAATCTGCGCGAGGCTGCCGGAATGGTCGTTGAAGATCCCAAGGTGCAAGAGGCCGTCGATCACTTCATGGCGGGCCTGAAGAAGCGAAACCCGGGCGAACCCGAGTTCCACCAGGCCGTCGAGGAGTGGATCGAGACGGTGATGCCCATCGCGCTCGACGCATCCCGAGTACCAGCGCAACCAGATCCTCGAGCGGATGACCGAGCCCGACCGGATCGTCATCTTCCGCGTGTGTCTGGGAGGACGACGACGGCAACGCCCGGGTCAATCGGGCCTGGCGGGTGCAGTTCAACAACGGCATCGGTCCGTACAAGGGCGGGATGCGCTTCCACCCGACCGTCACCCAGAGCGTGCTCAAGTTCCTCGGGTTCGAACAGTGCTTCAAGAACGCGCTCACCGGGCTCCCGATGGGTGGGGCCAAGGGCGGTTCGAACTTCAACCCGAAGGGCAAGTCCGACCGCGAGGTGATGCGGTTCACCCAGTCCCTCATGAAGGAACTGCACCGCCACATCGGCGACGACACCGACGTGCCGGCGGGCGACATCGGCGTCGGCGCCCGCGAGCTGGGGTTCATGTTCGGCGAGTACAAACGACTCGAGAACGAGTTCACGGGCGTGCTCACGGGCAAGGGGCTGGCCTTCGGCGGCAGCCTCGTGCGCACCGAGGCCACCGGCTACGGCGCGGTCTACTTCGGCCGGCATCTCCTCGACCACGTCGACGAGTCCTACGAGGGCAAGACCGCCCTGGTGTCAGGATCGGGCAACGTGGCGATCTACGCGGCCGAGAAGCTCACCGAGTTCGGCGCGAAGGTCCTCACGATGTCGGACTCCGGAGGGACGATCCACGACAAGGACGGCATCGACGCCGAGAAGCTCGCCTTCATGAAGGACCTCAAGGAGGTGCGGCGGGGTCGTATCTCCGAGTACGCCGAGAAGTACGGCTGCGAGTACCTCGAGGGGGCCCGTCCCTGGGGGGTGTCGGCGGACCTCGCGTTCCCGTGCGCGACCCAGAACGAGCTCGATGCCGACGGCGCCAAGCAACTGGTCGACAACGGCTGCATCGCGGTGATCGAGGGCGCCAACATGCCGACGACGCTCGACGCGCTGCACGTGTTCGAGCAGGCCGGCGTGCACTTCGCCCCGGGCAAGGCTGCGAACGCCGGTGGGGTGGCCGTGTCCGGCCTCGAACAGAGCCAGAACTCCCTGCGGATCTCCTGGGGGGCCGAGGAGGTCGACGAGCGACTCCGAGGGATCATGGACAGCATCCACGGGCAGTGCGTCGCCCACGGAGCCCGGGCCGACGGCACCGTCGACTACGTGGCCGGAGCCAACATCGCCGGCTTCCAGAAGATCGCGGGCGCCATGTTGAGTCACGGCCTCGTCTGAGGTTCAGAACGGGTCGCAGAACGGCACGGTGATGTGCACGCGGGCCGGGTCGCACTCGCAGGTCGACCCGCAATGCTCGAACTCGTCGCGCTCGGACAGGACCAACCCCGCACCGAGGGTCAGGACGAGGAGGAGTGCGAGCCGCGTCGCCTTCTTCCGGACGAATCTGAGGACGGCCAGCGCGACCACCAGCAGGACGAACAGCGAGGCGACCGCCACGTTGCCGTCGAGCCACGTCGGCGCAGTGGCGAACATGCGGGGACCCTAGCGAGGGCAGGCCGGCCCGACGCGGGTGCAATAGCGTGCTGACCGTGAGCCACGTGAACCTCAGCCCGTCGGGACCCCCCGAGACCGTCCTCGACCCCGAGCCCGAGGATGCGCTCGTCGCCCTCGAGGCGGCGCTCGCCCTCGCCGACGTGGACCAGCGGAGGGCCGCCGTCGCACGCGCGGTGGCGGCGCACCCGACGTTCCTCGACGGTTGGGCGAGGCTCGGGCAACTGGGCCGCGACGTCATCGAGCGGTACGCCGCCCATCGGGTCGGCTATCACCGCGGCCTCGACCGTCTCCGGCAGAGCGGGTGGCGTGGCTCGGGCTACGTGCGCTGGGAGCACCCGGCCAACCGTGGCTTCCTCCGGGCGCTGGCCGGCCTCGCTCAGGCGGCCGACGAGATCGACGAGACCGACGAAGCCGAGCGGTGCGAGCTGTTCCTCCGTCAGCTCGACCCGTCCTGGCCCCCGTCGGAACTCGACTGACATGGCGGCCACCGAGGTGCCACCGGGAAGGTCGGTCGAGGCCGTGCTGGCCGACATGCGAACGCGGCGATCGGGCGACGCCGACTGGAAGGGCGGACGGACCTTCAGCCTCGTCTATCACCCCGACGATCCCGAGCTCGACCGTCTCCAGGAGGCCGTGGCGCTCGAGTTCCTCCACGAGAACGCGCTCAACCCCTTCGCGTTCCCGAGCCTGACCGAGATGGAGGCCGAGGTGGTGGCCTTCGGCGCCCGGATCGTCAACGGCAATCCGGCCGCCGGCAAGCTGAGCAGCGGAGGCACCGAATCGATCTTCCTCGCCGTCCAGACCGCTCGCGACGAGGGCCGAGCACGCGGCCGGTTCGAGCCGGTGCTGCTCACGGCGACGACCGCACATCCGGCCTTCGCCAAGGCCGCCAAGTACCTCGACGTCGAGCACGTCCGGGTCCCGGTGCGACCGGACGGCCGGGCCGATCCCGATGCGATGGCGGCGGCCATCGACGAACGGACGGTCCTGGTGGTGGCCTCCGCCCCCTGCTATCCGTTCGGCGTGATCGACCCGGTGGCCGAGATCGCCGACGCCGCGTCCCGACGTTCGACGCTCTGCCATGTCGACGCGTGCCTCGGCGGGTGGTTGCTGCCGTTCTGGGAGGAGATCGGTGAGGCGGTCCCGCCGTGGGACTTCCGGGTCGACGGGGTCACCTCGATGAGCATGGACGTCCACAAGTACGGCTGGACGGTGAAGGGCGCATCTCTGGTGCTGTACCGGGACAAGGACCTGCTGGAGCGGCAGTACTTCCTCTACGACGACTGGCCCGGCGGCCTCTACGGATCGGCCACGACGGCCGGCACCCGAGCCGGATCACCCATCGCCACGGCCTGGGCGACCCTGCAGTACCTCGGGCACGACGGGTTCGTCGAGAAGGCCATCCGGGTGCGCGACGTCACCCGGCGGTTCGTCGACGCCGTCGAGGCGATCGACGGGCTCGAGGTCACCCATCAGCCGGACATGTCGCTGTTCCAGTTCCATGCCACCGATGCCGACATCGGCGCCATCGGCGACGTGATGGACGATCGCGGATGGCACCTCGACCGCCAGCAGGGCGGGCTGCACCTGATGCTCTGGCCCTATCACGAGCACGTGGTCGAGCAGTTCGCCGCCGACCTCGCCGAGGCCGTCGCCACCCACGGCGCCAGCCGGGGCAAGTCGGCCAGCTACGGGGGCATCAGCTGAGCGATTCGGTCGCCGTGGCCGGCATGGTGCTGTGTGGCGGAGCCAGCCGTCGCATGGGTTCGGACAAGGCATTGCTCCGGATCGACGGGACACCCATGGCCCGGCGGGTGGGCGATGCCCTCGAGATGAGCGGCGCCTCGACCGTGATGGCTGTCGGAGGCGACGGGCCGGCGCTCACCCGGGCGGGCCTCCACGTCGTGGCGGATCGTTGGCCCGGTGCCGGGCCGCTGGGTGGCATCGTCTCGGCGCTCGATGCGACCGAGGCGCCCGTGGTCGTGGTCGCGGCGTGTGATCTCGTGTCTCCCTCGGCGGTGAGTCTCGCCACGCTCGTCTCCTCGCTCCTCGACGACGAACGGGCTGACGTGGCCGTGCCGCTGCTGGACGGCCACCGCCAGTACGACCAGTTGGCGATCCGTCGGGGGCGCGCTCACCGAGTGCTTCGCTCGGCGTTCAAGGGTGGCGTCCGGTCGATCCACGGTGGCCTGAACGGGCTGGAGGTGCTCGAGGTCGATGGCCTCGTCGCAGCGAGCTTGCAGGACGCGGACATGCCATCAGACCTGCCACTCAGGTAGAAACTCTCTTCGTGACCGACATCCCGCACATCACCGTGGCCGACCTGGCGGCCAGACGAAGCGCGATCCAGCTCGTCGACGTTCGCAACCCCGACGAGTTCGAGGCAGCTCACGTGCCGGGCGCCCTGCTGGTCCCGCTGCCCGACCTTCCCGATCGCATCGCCGACCTGCCCGGCGGTCCCCTTCATCTGATCTGCCGGAGCGGCCACCGCAGCCTGAAGGCCTGCGAGTTCCTCGCGGCTCAGGGTCGCGACGTGGCGAACGTCAGTGGCGGCACCCTCGCGTGGATCGAGGCGGGCGAGCCGGTCGACGCCGGCACCGGGGAGTCCTGATCACCGGTCCGGAGTACACCTGGATCGACGAACCCTCGCAGTTCGCCGCGTTGCTCGACACGCTCGCGGGCGAAGAACGGGTCGGTCTCGACACCGAATTCCATCGCGAGCGCACCTACGTCCCCGACGTCGCCGTCGTGCAGCTCGGGTGGGACGGCGGGATCGTGCTCGTCGACGCCCTCGCCGTCGACCTCGCTCCGCTGGCGGAGCTGTTGCAGAGCGAGACCCGGATCGTGATGCACGCGTGCACCCAGGATCTCGAGGTCCTCGACGTCGTGTGCGGGGTCGAACCCAAGCACCTCTTCGACACCCAGATCGCCGCCGGGTTCGTCGGCATGAGCACGCCGAGTCTCGCCGCGCTGTGCCGCCACCACCTCGGCGTCGACCTCGCGAAGGGAGACCGGCTGACCGACTGGAAGCGGCGGCCGCTGCCCGACTCGGCGCTCACCTACGCGGCGGCCGATGTCCTGTACCTGTTCGAGCTCGAGGACATCCTGTTGGCCGAGCTGGCGGAGTTGGATCGGGTCGAATGGGCGGCAGCCGAGTGTCGGGTCGTTGCCCGGAAGACGCTCGACCGACCGCCTCCCGAGCAGGCATGGTGGCGGATCAAGGAAGCGAAGCGGCTCAAGGGACGGACCGCCGCCATCGCCCAGACGTTGGCCGCCTGGCGGGAAGACCGGGCGCGGCGGGTCGACCGTCCGCTGCGGTTCGTCCTGCCCGACCTGGCGGTGGTCGGCATCGCGCAGAAGGCTCCCACCGATCGATCGGCGCTCGCCAAGATCCGCGGCCTCGATCAGCGCCATCTGCGGAGCGGGGCAGACGACGAGCTGCTCGATGCGGTGGCTCGGGGCCAAGCCCTCGATCTCGACGCGGTGATCCGGCCCACGGAGGTCCAGGTCGACCGGGACCTCCGACCGGCCGTGAGCCTGCTCTCGGCCTGGATCAGTCAGTTCGCCCGCGATCACCAGCTCGACCCGGCGCTCCTGGCCACCCGGGGCGACCTCGAAGCGTTCCTGGGCGGGCAACCGGGTCGCCTGGACGAGGGGTGGCGGGCCGAGTTGGTGGCCGACCGGATTCGCCGGCTCGTGAACGGCGATGCGGCCCTCGCGTTCGCCGGCGAGGGGCGCCTCGTGGCCGAGGCCCGGAGCAACATCCCGATCTGAGGCCATCGAACACCGGGGCGGCACGGTCGCGATAGGGTGCGGATCCCGCGAACATGGTCGTTACACTTCGCGGTCCCGCAGCCGACGTTTGGGAGCTGGCCCGTGAAAAGGGTCGTCATCGCCGCTTCGAAGAAGCCCGTGCGCTGAAGCGCAACAATTCGCTCGACATCGACAGCATCTTCGGTGAAGAGAACGAAGAGGCCTGCGCAGAGTGTGGTGCCGAGCCGGGGCACGATCACGCCTCGTGGTGCCTCGTCGACGCCGAAGAGGCCTGAGGGCAGCGGACCGGTTCAGATCCCGGTGTCGAGCGCCTGTTCGATGCCGCGGGTGATGTCGCTCCGCCCGAGCACGAGGCAGGGCGTGAGGTCGTCGGGAAGACGGGCCGCGAGTTCGGCCTGGGCCGTCGCTCGATCGACCCCGGCGCGAACGGGAACGTCGAAGACCACCGATCCGACCCGGATCCCACCGACCTCGTCCGTCTCGTGGATCCGGGGGTGGCGGTAGCTGACCGGCCCGGACCGGAGCACGTCACCGTCGGCGTGGAAGGCCGGCAGCTTGTACCCGAAGGACTCGAGTTGTCGGATGACGGCGATGAGCACGTCGTGCTGCGCCGCGGTCGTCTCGGTGCTCAGGGCCACGAGATGGTCGATGGTGATCGGCTCGTCAGCCCGGGCCAACACCGCCATGGCGAGGCGGAACGAGGGGCGCCGGCCCGTGCGGGCCCGCTGGATGATCCGACCCGGGGGACGGCGCCGCGCGACGCTCCCGAGGGAGCGGTGTTCGAGGAACCGCAGCGCCTTGTCCGAGTTGCTCTTGGCCCGCCTCAGGATCTCGGTCTCCGCGGAACGCGAGGTCACCCGTTCGAGCTCGACTCCAGCTCGGTGGATGGCGTCGAGCGCACCGACCAGCACCTGGTTGTCGGGCGTGTCGTAGGCACGGGCCGGGGTCGAACAGACGAAGATGCCGGGGTCTCCTGCGGTCGCCGACCGGGCCGCCATCGTCTCGCTCCACAGCACGGGTCCGCGCACCTCCCCGTGACAGCGCTCGGAGGTGTCGACCGTGGAGATCGACAACGACCGCAGCAGCTTCGGCATCCGATCGAGGAGTGCGTCGGCCGGCTCGCTGGCCGCAATGCTCACGCCGACGAACTGGCGGGTGACCGGTTGGGGAATCCCGAGGAGCGCAGCCACCGCAGGGGCGATGTTGAGCGGCCGGGCCAGTCGTCCCCAGAGGTAGCCGAGGGAGGCGCGAGCCTGTTCGGAGTCCATCGGCGTCTCTCAGAGGGCGAGCTCGACCCCGAGGACCTCTCCGATGGTGCGTTGGGCCTCGACCTGTTCGGCCGGCTCGAACAGTGGAGCGACGACCCGGTACAGGTTGGTCGCCTCGAGGTCGTCGACCCCCTCGAACTGGGGGAGGAAGTACGCGTAGAACAACTCGTACAGCAGGCGCGACCGGCTCACGTCCTCGTCGGTGGACCGCCGCGCGGCGTACTTGGCCGAGTCGATGTAGACGGCGGGGCCGAGGTCGCGGAACGACCGGAGCGCCAGCAGGTCCATGACGATCTCGCCCGGTCCCTCGAGCAGCTCGCGGAACTCCTCGTCCGAGGGCGACACGACCTCGACGAAGGCGAAGCGCCGCATCAGGGCATAGGACATCTCGAACAGCAGGTTCTTGTCGAAGACGTTCATCGTGGCGATGATGCGCCACGAGGTCGGTACCCGGATCACGTCGGTGTCCTGCGGCGCAGGCACCCCCGAAGGGACCAGCGCGATCGGGTCGGAGTGACCGGCACGCTTGAACGGCAGGACGACAGCCTGGCCCGACAGGACGGTGAACAGCTGGCCGAAGGCCCGGTCGAAGTTCGAGCGGTTGAGTTCGTCGATGACGAGCCAGCGGCCGTTGACGATCGAGTCGACGAACATCCCCGGGCGGAAGATGAGCCCGTCGGCGGTCGGCTGGAAGCCGCCGATCGTCTCGAACGTGGTCCACTCGGTGGTCGCGGTCGTCGGCAGGTAGCCGGTGCACAGCATGCTCCGCTGTCCGACCTCGGCGACGAGGTAGGACAGCGTCGTCTTCCCGGTGCCGGGAGGGCCGGTCAGGATCACGTGCTTCCCGGCGTCGATGGCGGCCACCAACTGTTCGAGCACGTAGAACGGGTAGATCATCCCGACGTCGCGCGCCGCTCGGTCCAGTTCCTCTGCGGTGAAGCCGTTCATCGTGGCCGCCTCCTCGACGTCGGGTGCGGAAGGTACTGCGTCGATGGTCGAGATTCGATGTGGCGGCACAGCAACGCGTACGGGGCCTCGCCGATCAGTCTCGACGATCTCGTCGGCCAGGGCCTCGTAGACGCGGGTCCCACCGACGAACGCGTCGTCGGTGTCGGTGCACCACCAGCCGAACTCGTGCCCTCCGTCGCCCCAGTCGCGTCGCTTCCATTCGCGCAGGGTCGAGGTGATGTAGCCGGCATCGTCGGTGTCCTCGGTGAGGCGGAGCGGAAGCTGCCAGCACACATCGGGTTTCCAGTCGAGCGGCCGCTCGTCGTGGTCGAGCGCCGCCCGATGCAGGGCACACCCGGCGCCCCCCGGGAAGTCGGGCCGGTTCAGGAAGACGCAGGCCCCGTCGACCAGCCGGGTCAGGTGATCGCCCGCCTTCGTCACCCGGGTCGCTCCACCCCTGCGGGCGGCCAGCTTCTTGAACTGCCACTGGTCATCGCTCAGCCGATCGGCGAAGGAAAGCGTCGTCGCCAGGTCCTCGTCGTCGACGAAGTGTGCACCGTAGGAGCAGCACCCGTGTTCGAGCTCGGGGGCCGGACCGGTGAGCACCCCTTGGCAGCCGCGGCCGTAGATGCAGGTCCAGTTGCTCAGCAGGAACGTGAGATCGAACACCCAGGTCCGCAGCTCGTCCGGGTCCTCGAACGAGACCCACTCGTGCAGGTCCTCAGCTTCCACGTTCGCCCTCCAAGGACGGGAGTCGGTTCAGTTCGTCGATGAGGCGACGAAGCCGACTCATCCGGTAGCGGTTGAATCGAACCACGAGTCGATCGGCCCCGAGGTCGTCGTCATCCGCGGCCTCGGCCTTGAGCGGTTGGGTCGCGCTGATCTTCCCGGATTCCACGACATCGGCGAACATCTCGTTGAGAGAGGCCAGTTCCGCGGGGGTGGGCGTCTGCTCGAGGCGCAGCACGAGTCGGTCGCCGACCCACCGCAGCGAGCGGTAGTTCCGGTGGAATCGGAGGATCTCGGAGGCCGCCTCGTCGATGTCGTCGGTGACGCAGAACAGATCGAGGTCGTCGGGAGAGACGAGTCCTCCGCCCACCAGCTCGGTCCGGACGAACTCGGCCCAGGCGGTCCAGTAGGTGCCACCCGGGGTGTCGAGCAGGACCACCGGCGCCGGTTCGGCCTTGCCGGTCTGCTGCAGGGTGAACAACTCGAACGTCTCGTCCTGGGTTCCGAATCCGCCAGGCAGGGCGATGAACGCCGAGGACTCCTTGACCAGCATCAGCTTGCGGGTGAAGAAGTACTTCATGTCGACGAGCTTCGGGTCGCCGGCGATGAACTCGTTCGCCGATTCCTCGAAGGGCAGGCGGATGGTGACCCCGAACGCGTTCTCGATGCCCGCGCCCTCCATGCCGGCCGCCATGATCCCGGGCCCGGCGCCGGTGACGACCATCCATTCCGCGCGGGCGAGGAGGTCGGCGACGGCCCGGGCCTGGGCGTACAAGGGGTCGTCGGGCCTGGTGCGGGCCGAGCCGAAGATCGTCACCTTGCGGCGGTGCTGGTACGGGGCGAACGTCGCAAAGGCACGACGCATCTCGCTGAGTGCGGCCAGGGTGATCTTCAGGTCGAGGCGGTTCGGCTCGTCGCTCGCGAAGCCGAGCGAGGAGCGAAGGAGCTCTCGGTGGAGCCTCCGGTCGGGGCCGTCCGTGGCGACCCGGTCGAGCAGCGCATCGAGGTCGGCATCGCTGATGTCATCGTCGTCCATGTGTCAGACGCCGGCAACACGGCCGTACAGCGTCGTGCGTTGCTCGAGCCGCCGGCCGACGGAGGTGACGAGATCGTCGAACGCCGCGGCGTCCATGAGCTGGCCGTGGTCGGCACCGGCGGCCCGGGAGATGTTCTCGTCCATCAGCGTCCCGCCGAGGTCGTTGACGCCGGCCTGGAGCAGCTGGGCCGCGCCGCGGTCCCGAGCTTCACCCAGGACGCCTGGATGTTGTCGATCCAGCCGTGGTAGGCGATGCGGCCGACGGCGTGCATCAGCAGCGACTCGCGGAAGGTCGGGCCGCGCCGGGACCGCTTCTGGAGGTACATCGGCGCCGCCATGTGCACGAACGGCAGGGGCACGAACTCGGTGAATCCGCCCGTCTCCTGCTGGAGCGCACGGGTGCGGACCAGGTGCCGGGCCCAGTGGCGGGGCTGCTCGACGGCGCCGAACATGATGGTGACGTTGGAGCGCAGGCCCACCTCGTGGGCGGTGCGGTGGGCGTCAGCCACTCCTCGGTGTTGATCTTGTCGGGGCAGAGCACCTCGCGGACCTCGTCGTCGAGGATCTCGGCCGCGGTGCCCGGCAGGGTCTTGCAGGCCGGCATCCATGAGACGTCGGAGGTAGTCGGCCAGCGGCTCACCGAGGCGCTTGGCCCCTTCGGTCACCTCGAGGGCGGTGAAGCCGTGGATGTGGATCTCGGGGGCCACGTCGCTGCACGGCCCGGGTGACGTCGATGTAGTAGTCGCCGTCGAAGTCGGGGTGGATCCCGCCCTGGAGGCACACCTCGGTGGCGCCGAGCGCCGTCGGCCTCGACGCACTCGTTCGCGATGTCCTCGAGGGTGAGCAGGTAGGGGGTCCCCCGCAGGTTCAGCGAGAGCGGACCCTTGCGAGAAGCCGCAGAACCGGCACTTGAACGTGCAGACGTTCGTGTAGTTGATGTTGCGGTTCTGGACGTAGGTGACGACGTCGCCGACCGCGCGCTGCCGGAGCTCGTCGGCGACCTCGGCACACGCTGGCCACCTCGGGGCCGCGGGCGCCGAAGAGGGTGACGATCTCGTCCTCGCCGACCTCCTCGCCCAGCAGCGACGCCGGCGAGCACCTCGTTCACCCGGCCGCGGGCCGAGGGCCGCCCCGGGATCAGGATCGGTGGGTCGACCGGCGCACCGGAGTACCACGCCGTGTTGCGGCGGCCGATCTGGACGACGTCGGCGCCGGACCCGGCGTCGATGGCCGCCTTGATCTGTTCGGGCCAGTACGAGCCGGGGTCGTCGCGGGCCAGGCCCTCGGCGTCGGAGCGGTCGAGGACCGCGAAGCCGGGTCGGCTCGGTCGAGCCAGCGTCTCGGGGTCGAGCGCGTACTCGGGGTAGATGGTGAGGCGGGGCGCCAGGGCGTGGCCGGCGGCCTCGGTGACCTCGCGGAGGCGATCGAGGCCCGGGCCAGGGTCGCTCGGGGTTGACGTGATCGGCGGTGACGGGCGAGACGCCGCCCCAGTCGTCGATGCCGGCGTCGAGCAGGTCGCCGAAGTCGTCGGAGAGGTTGGGCGGGGCCTGGAGGTGGACCTCGGGCGGCAGGATCAGGCGGGCCAGCGCGATGGCCTCGAGGTACTCGTCGGGCGGGCACGGATCGGCCCGGTGCATCGCCGTGCCCTCCTTCGGGCAGGAAGTTCTGGACGATCACCTCCTGCACGTGCCCGTGGCGTCGGTGGAGGTCGGCGATGGCCTCGAGGGCCTCGATGCGGTCGGCCCGGGACTCGCCGATGCCGACGAGGATCCCGGTGGTGAAGGGGATGGCCAGCTCGCCGGCGGCCTCGAGGGTGGCGAGGCGCCGCTCGGGGGTCTTGTCGGGTGAGCCCCGGTGGGCGTCGAGGTCGGCGTTGAGCGATCTCGAGCATCATGCCCTGGGAGGGAGCGACCGCTCGGAGCTTGGCCAGTTCGTCGGCGTGCGAGGGCACCGGCGTTGGCGTGGGGGAGCAGGCCGGTCTCGTCGAGGACCAGCCGGCCATGGCCGCGAGGTAGTCGACGGTGGAGGCGTAGCCGTGCGCGCCGAGCCAGTCGCGCGCGGCCGGGTAGCGCAGCTCGGGGCGCTCGCCGAGGGTGAAGAGCGCCTCGTGGCAGCCCGCGTCGGCGCCCTCGGCGGCGATGGCCAGCACCTCGTCGGCGGTCAGGTACGGCGCGTCGAGCCGGGCCGGCGGCTGGGCGAACGTGCAGTAGCCGCACCTGTCGCGACACAGCATGGTGAGCGGGATGAACACCTTGGGCGAGTAGGTGACCCGGGTGCCGTGGTGCGGTCGTCGCGGATCGCGGCCCGGCGCGGCGCCATCAGGTCGTCGAGCGGCAGCGCCAGCAGGTCCTCGTGCATGTCGGACGCGGCAGGCTCATCGGTCAGGCCGCCGGCGGCGGCGCGGTCGGCCAGCCACACGACCTGGTCGCCTCGGACGAGGCTGCCCGGTGCCGTGGGGTCATCCCTGCGCACCCGGTCGAGCGCGTCCCTCTTCTCCTCGCCGCTGACGGTGACGACGACCAGGCGGGCCCGCGCGATGCCCTGCGGGGTGAGCGTCATCCGGCGGTGAGGGTTGAGCCCGGAGGGATCCTCGTTGAGGGCGACCAACCGGCCGGGGTCCGACGACGAGGGCCGACGAGTCGGGGAAGAGCGATGCGGTGTGGCCGTCGGTCCCGAGCCCGAGGTGCACGAGGTCGAGGGCCTCGATGCTCGACAGGCGGAGCTGGTAGGCGTCGGGGCCCTCGTCGCAGCGCATCGGGTACCAGGCGTGGAAGCCGCCGGTGCGGTCGAGCAGCGCCTCGCGCGCCAGGCGGTGGTTGGACGCCGCGTCGGTCGGGGGGCACGCAGCGCTCGTCGCCCCAGTAGAGATCGACCGTCCTCCAGTCGATCGCGCGCGCTCCTCGGCCAGCCGCTCGTAGCAGCGCCGCGCCGTGTCGCCGCCCGACAGCGCCACCGAGAAGAACGGTCCGGGTCGGGCGGCGTGGGCCGCACGGAAGTGGGTGGCGAATGCCGCCGCGACGTCGTCGACCACCTCGAGCTCGCCGTGCATCGTCGGCCCTCAGTCCGACCGGAGGTCGTCGGCCTTGGCGCCGAGGGTCTCGAGCAGCTCGTCGAAGCTCTTGCTCGAACGAGGCGACGCCCTGGTCCTCGAGCAGGCCGGTGACGTCGTCGAGGTCGACGCCGGCATCGCGCACGGCGGCCAGCACCTCGGCCGGATCGTCGCCGGTGTCGATCGTGCGGCGCGACGGTGCCGTGGTCGACGAAGGCGTCGAGGGTCGCGTCGGGCATGGTGTTGACCGTGTCGGGCCCGATCAGTGTGTCGACGTAGAGCGTGTCGGGGTAGGCGTCGGGTTCTTGGTGGACGTCGAGGCCCACAGCGGTCGCTGGACCCGGGCGCCCCGGGCGGCCAGGGCCTCCCAGCGGGGGCCCGAGAACGTCGTCGCGGAACAGCTGGTAGGCGAGCGCGGGCGTTGGCGACGGCCGCCTTGCCGCGGAGCGCGAGCGCCTCGGCCGAGCCGATCTCGTCGAGACGGCGGTCGATCTCGGTGTCGACCCGCGTCACGAAGAACGAGGCCACCGACGAGACGCCGGAGAGGTCGCCGTCGGCCGCTTCGAGCCCCGACAGGTAGGCCTCCATCACCTCGGCGTAGCGGTCGAGGGAGAAGATGAGGGTCACGTTGATGCTGCGCCCCTCGGCGATCATCTGCGCGATGGCGGGCACGCCCTTCGGTGGTGGCCGGGATCTTGACGTACAGATTCGGCTGGTCGATGCGGGTGTGGAGCTCGCGGGCGGCGGCGATCGTTCCGTCGGTGTCGCGGGCGAGGCCGGGGGCGACCTCGACCGAGACGAAGCCGTCGAGACCGTCGCTGGCCTCGTGGACGGGACGCAGCAGGTCGAGCGCGGCCTCGATGTCGGTGATCACCAGCTCCCAGTACGCCTCGGTGACCCCGACGTCGTCGCGGACGAGGTCGCCGAACTGGTCGTCGTAGTCGTCGCTGTCGGCGATGGCCTTCTGGAAGATCGACGGGTTCGAGGTGAGGCCCCGGATGCCCTGGTCGACCCAGGTCGGCAGCTCACCGTCGGTCAGCCATCCGCGACGGAGGTTGTCGAGCCACGGGCTCTGACCCTCGTCGTCGAAGAGATCGTGCAGCTTGGTCACGTCAGGTTCCTCCGAGGATCTGGCGGAGCGGTCGCGACGCGACGTGCTCGGCGGTCGATGCCGAGTTCGTCGAGCACGACGTTGGCCGGGCGCCGAGGCGCCGAAGCGGTCGATGGCGACCACTTCGTCGGCCCACCGATGCCAGCCGAGCGAGGCGCCGGCCTCGATGCCCACGGTGGGGACGCCGACCGGGAACACGGCCGCCTGCTCGGTGCTCGTCCGCGCCTCGAAGAGCTCCCAGCACGGCATCGACACCACCCGGGCCGCGATGCCGTCGGCGGCGAGGCGCGGCGGCGGCTGCGACGCACAGCTGGACCTCGGTGCCGGTCGCCGCCAGGACCACCGGCCGGATCGTCGGCGTCGACCAGGACGTAGGCGCCGTCGGCCACCGCACCCTCGGCCGTGCCGTCGAGCACCGGGACGTCCTGGCGGGTGAGCACGAGGGCGGTCGGGCCGTCGTGGTCGATGGCGAGCCGCCAGGCGTGGGCGTCTCGTTGGCGTCGGCCGGGCGGAAGACCCGGAGGCCGGGGATGGCTCGCAGCGATGCGACCTGCTCGACCGGCTGGTGGGTGGGGCCGTCCTCGCCGACCCCGACCGAGTCGTGGGTCCACGCGAAGACGACCTTCGCCTCGGCGAGCGCGGCGAGGCGGACCGCCGGTCGCATGTAGTCGCTGAACACGAGGAACGTGCCACCGACGGGAGCACGCCACCGTGCAGGGCCATGCCGTTCATGACCGACACCCATGGCGTGCTCGCGGACGCCGAAGTGCATCTGGCGGCCGCCGGGTTCGTCGGCAGACTGGGCGCCGCCTCGGGAAGCTTCGTGCCGGTGTTGCCGGTGAGATCGGCGCCGCCGCCCACCAGGCCGGGCACCACGTCGACGAGGGCGGCGAGGACCTTGCCGCTCGCCGAGCGGGTGGCGATCGTCTCGCCCGCAGCGCGAAGGTCGGGCAGTGCCTCGGCCCACCCGGGACGGCCGGTCGAGCGAGGCAGGCGTCGAGCTCGGCCTGATCGCCGTCGAAGGCCGTCGAGGCGCTTCTCCCAGGCCTCGCCGTGCGTCTCGGCCGCGGCTGCCCGCCGCGCGGTAGAGGGCCAGCACGTCGTCGGGGACGCAGAAGGGCTCGTCGGGAATCCCCATGACCGCCTTGGCCTCGGTGATGCTCGGCGTCGTCGAACGGCAGGCCGTGGGCGGCGGCGGTGTCGACGTGGGTCGGGCGACGGGTAGCCGATGTGGCTGCGCAGCACGATCAGCGACGGTGCGTCCTCGACGGCCATGGCCCGCCGGAGCCCGGCCTCGATCGCATCGAGGTCCTCGGCGACCTCGCCGAGGTCCTCGACGTGCCAGCCGTAGGCCTCGAACCGCTTGGCCGCGTCGTCGGTCAGGGCCAGCTCGGTGGGGCCGTCGATGGTGATGTGGTTGTCGTCGTAGACGTAGACGAGCCGCCCGAGGCCGAGGTGGCCGGCGAGCGACGCCGCCTCGTGGCTCACGCCCTCGGAGAGGTCGCCGTCGCCGCGATGACGAAGGTGTGGTGGTCGCAGACGTCGGAGCCGAAGCGGGCCCGCAGCTAGCGCTCGGCGATGCCCATGCCGACGCCGTTGGCGAAGCCCTGGCCGAGCGGCCCGGTGGTGACCTCGACGCCGGGGGTGTGGCTCCTCGGGGTGGCCCGGGGTGGCGGAGCCCCACTGGCGGAACTGGCGGAGGTCGTCGAGGGTCAGCCCGAAGCCGGTGAGGTGCAGCATCGAGTACTGGAGGATCGACGCGTGCCCGGCCGAGAGCACGAAGCGGTCGCGGTCGAGCCAGTCGGGAGCGGCGGCGTCGTAGGTCATGATGCGGGTCCACAGGACGTGGGCCAGCGGAGCGAGCGCCATCGCCGTGCCCTGATGACCCGATGAGGCGGCGTGGGGCGCATCCATCGCCAGTCCCCGCACGACGTTGATGGCGTGAGCTTCCAGAGCGGCGTCGGTCACGCGGCGAGACTATCGGAGGCCTCCGCCGCGGCCGTGGAGTCAGCTGTCGGCGAACACCGCGATGGCGGCAGTGAACGCGAGGACGCGGTTGTCGCCGCCCACGGGACCGACTTCGCCGGTGCAGAACATGCCGGTCAGCGGCCCGCCGAGATGGTCGAACACGGTGCGCGCATCGTGATCGACCGGCCCGAAGAGTGCGCTCCCGCGACCGTTGCACGAGAAGACCAGCGAGGCGCCCCGCTCGGGTCCGTCGCGGAGCGCCAGATCGAGATCGACATCGGAGGTCAGTGCATCGCGCACGTGGAACTGTGCGGTCTGGCCCACCTCGACCGGCGTTCCGATGGCGACCCCGCGTCGCTCCTGGTCGGCGCCGACCACGTTGCCGATGACGAAGTCGCCGGCTCCGAAGGTGGCCTTGGACTCGTCGACCACCAGCCCGATGTGGAGACCTTGTGCGGCCTGTTCGCGCGGCTCGCCGGCCAGGAGCCCCAGTTCTTCCTCGAGACGGTCGAGGGCGCGCACGCCGGCCAGTTCGAGGATCAGGTTGCCCTCGGCGGCGGTGACGATCGCCGGAGCCCCGATCGGCCGGCAGCCCTGCGAGACGACCGGTTCGACGATCCCTGGGGGGAGGAGCGCCCCGACCGCACCGTCTTCGACCACCAGGTCGTCGAGCACGAGCCGGTTCGCCCCGGGTCCGCTGCCACCACCGGCGAGTCCGCCGATGACGACGAGGTCGGGCGCCGCCTTTCCGAGCCGTCCGAGGAGCGCGCTCGTCGGCGTCGAGAACGGATCGCCGAGGAGCAGCAGCGTGCCCTCACCGGCCTCGACCAGGTCGTCCAGCCCGTCGACGGCGACGCCATCGTCGGTGCGATCGACGCCGATCCGAATCGGCTCGACCCGCCCGGGATTCCCGGCCCACAGGCTGATCGCCGGTCGCTGCTCGATCTCGAGGCCGTCGACGAGCATCGACGTCGTGGTGCAGCCGATGAGGACACCCGGGGCGAGCATCGTACGGATGGCCCCGACGATCTCGGTGAAGCTGCCCCGATGGTCGGTGCTGACGAACACGACCGCAAGTTCGGGTTCGGTGCCGACCACGTCGAGGATCTGGCCGACGACCTCGCCCACGGCCTGCGCCGAGAGAGGGTGTTCGCTGAGCGCGGAGCCGTACCGCCGGTGCCCGGCCATCGTCGCCCGACCTCGTTCAGCCGGTGGGCGGCACGCCGAGGGGCGGGCCGTCGCCGGCGTGCTCGTCGACGGGCGGGAGGAGGGTGTACGGCACGACGGTGACGGGTCCCTGGCCGAGGCGGCAGTGGGCCTCGACGGTGGTGTAGTCGTCGAAGTCGAGTTCGCCCCGGACGAGCCGGAAGTTGAACTTGCCCGACTCGACCTGGAGGGGCTGGACGTTGCGGGCGATCTGCTCGCCGTCCCGCAGGTAGCGGACCTCGAGGACGTCCTGGCCGTCGTCGTCGACGGGACAGTGGACCAGCACCACGAGGTGCGGGGTCACCTGCACCGGGGCGGGCGTCGGTGCCGGAGCCGAGAAGTGGACGCCCTTGAAGTCGAGGTGGGTGGGTCCTCCCTCGAAGGTCGACTTCACGTCGAGGTCTTCGAGGAACACCGCAGCGAGGATCTGCATGAGCAGCGAAGGTAGCGGCGCTCCGACCTGCCGGTAGATTCACGCGCAGTGAATGTTCCTGGGCAGGCCGAGCCGTCGACGCGTGACCAGATCATCATCGCCGCCACGACCTGTTTCGCCGAACACGGCTACGAGGGCACGTCGCTGAACGACATCGCGGCCGATGTCGGGGTCCGCCGTCCGAGCCTGCTCCATCACTTCCCGTCGAAGGACGCGATCTACCGCGAGGTCTTCGACCGGATCATCGCCGACTGGCTGGTCGAGGTCGAGCAGGCCGTGGCCGACGGTGGCGAGGGCTGGGATCAGATGGACCACGTGCTCACCGCCGCGTTCCGCTTCTTCCAGGTCCACCCCGACTATGTCCGCCTCGTGCGGCGCGAGGCCCTCGAATCGGGCTCCCACCTCGGGATCGACCTCGGGTCGGCCCTGCGTCCGCTGTTCGAGCAGGCGGTCGGGTTCTTCGCCCGGATGATGGACGAAGGGCACTTCCGTCGCCACGATCCCGAGCAGCTGATCATCAGCGGGCTCGGCGTCGTGCTCAACTACTTCAGCGACGTGCCGTTCCTCGAAGGGCTCATGAACCGCGACCCGCTGGCGCCCGAGGCGCTCGACGCCCGCCTCGACCACCTCCTCGAGTTCTTCCGCGCCGCCCTGACGCCCTGAGCGGGGCGGACTGCGTACGATCGCTCGCCATGCCGACCCTGAGCGAAGCCGAGTCCAAGCGCCTGCTGGCCGAGTTCGGCATCCCGATCGCTCCGGAGCGGGTCGTCGACTCGAGTGGAGCCGCGGTGACTGCGGCCGAGGAGCTCGGCTTCCCGGTCGTGGTCAAGCTGGGTGGCGACGGCATCGCCCACAAGACCGAGCGCGGGCTGGTGCGCCTCAGTCTGGTCGACGCGGCGTCGGTCGACGCCGCCGCCACCGAACTGCTCGGTGCGGCCACCCCCGAGGACGGCGAGGTGCACGTCCTGGTGGCGCCGATGCTGCGCGGGAACCGCGAGCTGATCGCCGGGCTGCACCACGACCCGCAGTTCGGCATGACGGTGATGCTGGGCATCGGTGGCGTGTTGGCCGAGGCCATCGAGGACGTGGTGTTCCGTCAGGTGCCCATCGACCTCGGCGAGGCTCGGACGATGATCGACGACCTGGCCACCCAGAAGCTGCTCGGCGAGTTCCGGGGCGAGCCGGCGGTCGATCGCGACGCCGTGGCGGCGGCGCTGGTCGGTCTCTCCGACGCGGCCGAGGCCCGGCCCGACATCGTGTCGGCCGACCTCAACCCGTTGATCGTCGTGGACGGCGAACCGGTTGCGGTCGACGCGCTCGTCGAGCTCGGCGACCGGACCGAGGCATCGAGCGCGTCGGCCCGGCCCGGCCCGACCCAGGAGTTGTTCCGTGCGTTGTTCGACCCGCGTGGCGTCGTGGTGGCCGGGGCGTCCACCCACCCGGGCAAGTTCGGTTTCGTGAGCCTGCACAACATCCTGGCCGGCGGCTACGAGGGCAACGTGTTCGGCACCAACCTCGAAGGGGCGCCGGTGCTCGGGATCGAGACCGTACCGTCGCCCGACGACCTGCCCGAGGACGAAGCCGACCTCGTGTTCGTGTGCACGCCCGCGAAGGCGAATCCGGAACTGCTGCGGAGCTGCGCGGCCAAGGGCATCAAGGCTGCGTTCATCACCACCGCGGGGTACGGCGAGGCCGGCGACGAAGGCCTCGTCGCCCAGCAGGAGCTCGTCGCCCTGGCCGACGAACTGGGGATGCTGTTGTGCGGCCCGAACGGTCAGGGCGTGGTGTCGACGCCGGCCCGGTTGTGCGCCCAGATCGTCGCTCCCCATCCGCCGGCCGGCCACATCGGCATCGCCAGCCAGAGCGGCAACCTCGTGTCGTCGTTCATGAACTACGCGGTGCAGACCGGCGTCGGCGTCAGTCGTGCGGTGAGTGCCGGCAACGCAGCCGCCGTGGGCGTGCCCGACTACCTCGACTTCTACGCCGACGACCCCGAGACCCGGGTCGGTCTGGCCTACGTCGAGGGGATCGGGGACGGCCGAGCGTTCGGCGAACGGCTCCGGTCGGTGTGTGAGCGCATGCCGGTGGTGATGGTCAAGGGCGGTGCCACCGCCGGCGGCCAGCGTGCCGCGGCGAGCCACACCGGTTCGCTGGCGGCCGACGACACCGTGTTCGAGGGCATCGCCCGCCAGGTGGGCATCAGCCGGGCGGCGACGATCGAGGAGGCCTTCGACGTGGCGGCCACGTTCGCCACGCAACCCCTCCCGAAGGGCAATCGAGTCGTGGTGATGACGACGGTCGGTGGCTGGGGCGTGATGAGCGCCGATGCGATCAGCCGCGGAGGGGTGCTCGAGTTGATCGAGCTCCCGGACGACCTGCATGCCGCGATCGACGCCGAGCTGCCGCCCCGCTGGAGCCGGAACAATCCGGTCGACCTGGCGGGCGGAGAGACCCGGGACACCATCCCCGAGGTGCTCGAGTTGGTGGCCGGTCACCCCGAGGTCGACGCGATCGTCTACCTGGGCCTCGGCATCCAGGCCAACCAGGGCAAACTCATGCGGGAGGGCGGCTTCTATCCCGACCACGGCCTCGAGCGCATCGTCGACTACCACGAGCGCCAGGACGCCCGGTTCGCCGCGGCGGCTGCCGACATCTCGACCCGGCTCGACAAGCCGATCCTCACCGCCACCGAACTCGCCGTCGCCGATCCTGCGAACCCCGGTCCGCTCGCCGTTCGAGCCTCGGGCCGCCTCTGCTACGCCAGCGGGAACCGCGCCATCACCGCCCTCGAGCACCTGGTTCGCCGCCGGGACTGGCTCGCCCGACGTTGAAGCGGATCCGGCGCTGGCTTGCCGTCACGCTCCTCATGGTGGTGGGGTTGGTGGCCGGGCTCACGGCGCTCGAGCTGAGCGCCGATCGAGTCCCGCCCCAGGCCGAGCCGACGACCCTCGCGGCGCCGACCACCCCGGTGCTGAGCGCCCGACGGGTGCCGACCGTCACCGGCGCCCCGATCGCCGACCGACGGCTCGCCGCCGCGCTCGACACGTTCGTCGCGACCCAGGACGCCACCACGTGTCTCGAGGTCAGGGACGACGATCGCGTCCTGTTCACCCACCGCTCGTCCGAGCCGATGATCCCGGCGTCGACGCAGAAGCTGTTGACGGCGGCCGGTGCCCTGTTGCAGTTCGGCCCCGAGGTGTCGTTCCAGACCGTGGTGCAGGGGCCGGCCATCGACGGTGGAGTGGTCAACGGCGATCTCTTCCTGATCGGGGGCGGCGATCCGCTGTTGGCCACCGACCTCTACGCCGGGAGCGCCCGCCGGCAACCGCAGATCCACACCGACTTCGAGACCCTGGCCGACCGTCTGGTCGAGGCCGGCCTCACCGAGATCACCGGCGGCATCGTCGGTGACGAGGGTCGCTACGACAGCCAGCGCGGGTTGCCGATCCCGGAGGTCTGGCTGCCCGAAGACCAGGTCGCCGACGTCACCGGGCCGCTCAGTGCGCTCTACGTGAACGACGGATTCGTCGCCTTTCCCGGCGACGGCCAAGGGACCACCGAGTTCGTGGAGTCGCCTGATCCGGCCGGCCACGCCGCACAACTGCTCACCGACCAACTGCGGATTCGCGGCGTGACGGTGGCCGCCGACGGTCGTTCGGGCCCGACGGCCGAGGGAACCCAACCCCTGGCGTCCATCGCGTCGGCGCCGCTCGAGACGATCCTCGCCCAGATGCTCCAGGAGTCCGACAACTCGACCGCCGAGTTGCTGCTCAAGGAACTGGGGCTCGCCACCGGGCGAGGCGGAACCAGCATCGGTGGCACCGAGGCCCTCGCCGCAGTGTTGACCGAGGCCGGCTTCGACGTCGACGGCACCCGAGCCCTCGACGGAAGCGGCGTGGCCAACGGCAACCTGACCACCTGCGGCCTCATGACCCAGATTCTCACCGACGACCGCGTCGACGAGGCCATCATCGAGGGCCTGGCGGTCGCCGGCGAGAGCGGGACCCTCACCAACCGGTTCCGGGACACGCCGCTCGACGGCAACCTCCGGGGCAAGACCGGCAGCCTGCGCATCGTCTCGGGCCTGGCCGGGGCCGTCGAGGGAGCGCAGGGTGAGGCGCTGCAGTTCGCCTACCTGGTCAACGTCGAACCGGGTCGGGTCGTGAGCAGCGAATTGTTCAACGCCCAGGAGCAACTGGGACTCATTCTGTTCAACCACCCCGATCTGCCCGACCCCGCAGCGTTGGGGCCGCTCACGGGCGAGTGAAGGTCGTGGGGTACATCGCGTGGGTCGCCGGTACTCTTCACCGATCGAATCCCCCGCTCGCCTCCCGATGTTCCCGCTCGGCTCGGTGCTGTTCCCGACCGCGGTGCTTCCCCTCCACGTCTTCGAGCCCCGCTACCGGCAGCTGGCCGAGGACTGCGTCGCGGGCGACGGCGAGTTCGGGGTGGTCCTCATCGAGCGCGGGTCCGAAGTGGGCGGTGACGACGTTCGCAGCACGATCGGCACGGTCGCGCAGATCGTCGAGAGTCAGCAGTTCGACGACGGGCGCTGGGCCCTGGCCGCGGTCGGCGTGCGGCGCATCCGGGTCGACGCCTGGCTGCCCGACGACCCCTATCCGCTGGCCGAGGTGTCCGACTGGCCCGAACCCGAACCGACTCGCGATCTCGCGGAGGACCACGAGGAGATGTGCCGGTTGCTGCGCCGGTGTCTGGCCCTGGCCGCCGAGCTCGGCGAGACCGGCGTGCCGGCGACGATCGAATTGAGCGACGACCCGGTGGTCGGAGCGCTCCAGGCCTCGTTCGTGGCGCCGATCGGCCCGCTCGATCAACAGCGGCTGTTGGGTGCACCGAGTCCGGAGGTCCGGGCTGCGGACCTGACCGAGACGCTGACCGAGGTCGCCGAGACGCTCCAGGCCCGGTTGTCGCTGGGGTGAGCACTCGTGCGGGTCGTTTGCGCCCGGGCGCCTCGCGCTGGACAATGGGCCGTTCCGCTTCTGAGGAGTGCCGTGGCTGACGCAGAGGACCAACAACCGCAGACCGTGCCCGAGGTCCTCTCCGATCTCGTCGATCTGGTCCAGCGGTACCTCAAGCAGGAGACCGTCGATCCGCTGAAGAGCCTGGGGCGCTTCTTCAAGCTGGGCTTTCCCGGCGCGCTCCTGGCGGCGTTCGGGGTGGTGTTGCTGATGCTCGCGATGCTCCGTGCCCTGCAGACCGAGACCGGATCGACCTTCACCGGGCACTGGTCGTGGGCTCCCTATCTGATCACCTTCCTCGGTGCGGTCGTCGTCATCGGCCTCGCCGTCGCCCAGGCCAACAAGCGAAGCAGGACCATGTGACCGCAGCCATGCCGACCGAATCCCCCGAATCCTCCGGATCTCCCGGATCTCCCGGATCACCTGAGTCCTCGAACTCGGGCACCTCGCCGCCCATCTCCCGCGTCGACCTCGAGAACAAGTTCCGCCAGCTCCAGGGCGGCGTCGAGGAGACGGCCGAGACGGCCAAGTCCTATGCCTTGGCGGCCGGTGCGGTCATCGTCGTCGGTGTCGCTGCGTTCGCGTTCTTCGTGGGCCGGCGGCGGGGCAAGAAGAAGACCACCGTCGTCGAGATCCGGCGGGTCTGATGCTCGAGAAGCTCCGTGGTGTCGCCTACGACCGTGGGGTCAAAGGTGACAGCGGTGCGCTGCTCGCGCTGTGGATCCTGATGGCCGGCTTCCGCTTCATCCGCAAGCGGGCGGTTCGCACCAACGACCTGGTCTACCGGGGCACGCTCGAAGAGGGTCAGCAGCTGGTCATCACCCACACGACCGAGACCCACGGCTGAGGCGTGCTCGTTCGTCTCCGCAATCCCAACCGTGAAGTGGAGGTCGAGGGTCCGATGTCGGTGTCGCGGCTGCTCAACCGGTTCGAGCTCTCGCGCGAGTCGGTGCTGGTGATTCGCGACGGCGAACTGGTGCCGGGGGACGGCATGCTGCCCGACGAGGCCACGGTCGAGCTCCGTTCGGTGATCTCGGGGGGATGACGTGAAGTGCCGAGTCTGCCGAGCGCCCGCCGTCATCGACGTGCGACGCCACAATGCCAACTTCTGCACCGATCACTTCGTCGAGCACTGCCGGCGCCAGGTCGAGCGTGCCATCCACGATCACGACATGCTCGAGCCAGCGAGCCGCGTCCTGCTCGCGGTGTCGGGCGGCAAGGACTCGCTCGCGCTGTGGGAGCTCCTGGTCGACCTGGGCTACGAGGTCGACGGGCTCTACCTCGGTCTCGGCATCGGCGAGTACTCCGCGGAGTCCCGCCGCCTCACCGAGGTGTTCGCGGCCGAGCGCGACCTCGACCTGCGGATCATCGACCTGGTCGACGACCACGGGTTCGACATCCCGACCGGTGCCCGTGCCGCACGCCGCGCCCCGTGCTCGGCGTGCGGACTCTCGAAGCGCCACCTCTTCGACGAGGCCGCGCGCGAGGGCGACTACGACGCCGTGGTCACCGGCCACAACCTCGACGACGAGGCTGCCGTGCTGTTCGGCAACGTGCTGCACTGGCAGACCGAGTACCTGGGACGTCAGGCGCCCGTGCTGCCGGCGCGCAATGGCTTTCCCCGCAAGGTCAAGCCGCTGGTCCGCCTGGCCGAGCGCGAGACCGCGGCGTACTGCGTGATCCGAGGGATCGACTACATCGTCGACGAGTGCCCCATGTCCGACGGCAACCGGCACCTCGGGTACAAGGAGGCACTCAACGCCATCGAGGCCACGTCGCCGGGATCCAAGGCGGCGTTCTACAACGGGTTCCTCGCTCGTGCGGTCGACCGCTTCGCCACCGACGAGGATCTCGGAACCGACCAACTCGGGTCGTGCGAAGGCTGCGGAGCACCCACCACCAACGAGCGGTGTGCGTTCTGTGTGCTGGTCGAGCGGGCTTCGGCCGCCCACACGTCCGACCGACTCGACCGCCAGCCGGTCCCCCTCACCGAGAAGCCGAATCGATGACCCGGCCGCTCGTCGAAGGCGAGCTGGTGATGTTGCTCGATCACAAGCAACGCCGCTACCTGATCACGCTCGAGGCGGGGGGTCAGTTCCACAGCCACTCGGGGGTCACCTCCCACGACGACCTCATCGGCGGTCTCGAAGGCGCCACGGCACGCTCGACCCGCGGGACGACGGTGGTCGCCTTCCGGCCCACCCTGGCCGACTACGTCCTGAAGATGCCTCGCGGCGCCCAGGTCATCTATCCCAAGGACCTCGGCCCCATCCTGATCCTGGCCGACATCTTCCCCGGGGCGCGGGTGCTCGAGTCCGGCATCGGGTCGGGTGCGCTCTCGATGACGCTGCTGCGGGCCGGCGCCCTGGTGACGGGCTATGAGCTCCGCGAGGACTTCGCGGCGCGGGCGCAGAAGAACGTGGGCGAGTTCCTGGGCGACGAGGCGCTCGAACGGTACTCGGTCGAACAGCGCGACTGCTACGACGGGGTCGACGAGACCGGCCTCGATCGGATCGTGCTCGATCTGCCCGAGCCGTGGCAGGTCATCCCGCACGCGGTCACTTCGCTCGCTCGCGGGGGCATCCTGGTGGCATACACGCCGACCATCACCCAAGCTGCGCGACTCCGTCAGACGCTCGAGGGCTCTCCTTTCGGCATGGCCGAGACCGAGGAGTACCTGCGCCGGACGTGGCACATCGAGGGGCTCTCGGTGCGCCCGGACCATCGGATGATCGCTCACACCGGCTTCCTGACCAAGGCTCGTCTGCTCGGCGACTGAGCCCCCGATCATGAACCTGCTCGACCTGACGCTCATCGTGCTGTGCGGCATGGCCGGCGTGGGTGGCTATCGCCTCGGCTTCGTGGCCCGGGCCATCTCATGGGTGGGGATGGGGCTCGGCATCTTCATCGCGGCGCGGGCGCTGGCCCCGATCCTGCGGGTGTTCGACGGCGCCAACCAGTTCCAGCTGCTGGCGGTCGCGGTCGGGACCCTGATCCTCGGGGCGTTCGTCGGGCAGGCGATCGGGATCGTCATCGGTTCCCGATTGCGCTACAAGCTGCCGACCGGCCCGGCGCTCGCCGTCGATCGCGGCATCGGTGCGTTCTCGGGGGTGTTGTCGGTCGCCATCCTGCTGTGGCTGATCCTCCCGACCATGGCCAACGCCCCGGGCTGGCCCGCCGATCAGGCCCGCAACTCGGTCATGGCCGAGATCACCGACGAGGTCTTCCCACCGGCTCCCGACACCTTGCAGGCGCTCCGAAGGATCGTCGGCGAGGAGGACTTCCCGCAGGTGTTCGAGGCGCTGTCACCGGCGCCCGACATCGGCGATCCACCCGGCGTGACCGGACTCGAACAGGCGGTCCTCGACCGGGTCATCCCGTCGACGGTGAAGGTGTCGGGGATCGCGTGCGGGCGCCTCCAGGAGGGCACGGGCTTCGCCGCCGGGCCCGACCTGGTGGTGACCAACGCCCACGTCGTCGCCGGCGAGGACGAGACCGAGATCGAGCGATCGGACGGGTCGGTCCTCGGCGCCACGGTCGTGGCCTTCGACCCGAACCGCGATCTGGCGCTGCTCTCGGTGCCCGGTCTCGACCGGGCACCGTTGCCCATCGGCGACATCGACGAGGGCGGGACCGGTGGGGTGTTCGGGCATCCCGGCGGAGGACCGTTGCGCATCGCCCCGTTCCAGGTCGGCGACATCGTGAACGCCCGTGGCTTCGACATCTACGACGCGAGCCGCACGGAGCGTGAGGTGCTGATCCTGGCCTCGGGACTGCGCGCCGGCGACAGCGGGTCGGCGCTGGTCAACGATTCGGGCGAGGTGGTCGGGGTGGCCTTCGCCATCGCTCCCGACGACGCAGGGGTCGCCTACGCGCTCACCACCGACGAGTTGAACGATGTGCTGGCCGTCAACGCAGGACAGGCGGTCGACACCGGCCCGTGTCTGTGACGGTTCAGTCGACTTCGATGAAGATGCACTCGCCTGGGCACTCTTCGGCCGACTCGATGGTCGCCTCCAGCTGCCCGTCGGGCACGACGGCGAGGCCATCGGGGCCGCCCGGCTGGTCGAAGACCTTGTCGCCTTCCTTGACGTAGGCGAGACCATCGTCGAGGAGGGTGAAGACGTCAGGGGCGATCTCTTCGCAGAGCCCGTCGCCGGTGCAGAGATCCTGGTCGATCCAGACCTTCATGTTCGCAGTTGCCTCTCTAGGTGTGACGATGCGCCGCTGGCGCTGCGGTCGCAGATCATACCGACGCAGAGGGTGGTTGCCGCCAACCCGGGACGGGGGTCCACGGGGTGCCGCGGCGCGGCCGGAATCGGACGTTAGGGTCGCCGACGGACCCGAGGAGATCTCCATGAGCGAATCCGGACCAGACCACGAGCGAGCCGAGGCCGACGAACTACGCGGGCAGATCGACGTCCTGACCGACGAGATCCTGGCGCTGCGTTCCCGCCTCCGTGACGCACCGAAACGGGTACGAACGCTCGAGGAGCGCCTGCTCGAGACCAAGGGTCAACTCGCGCAGGCCGTGTCCCAGAACGAGAAGCTGACCTACACCTTGCGGGAAGCCCGTGATCACATCGCCGCGCTCCGTGAGGAGGTCGACAAGCTGACCCAGCCGCCGTCGGCCTACGGCATCTTCCTGGAGCGCAACGAGGACGACACCGCCGACGTGTTCTCGGGGGGACGCAAGATGCGGGTGGCGGTCCATCCCGAGATCGAGGACGACGAACTGGTGCGCGGGTGCCAGGTCGTGCTCAACGAGAGCCTCAACATCGTGCTGGCTCGCTCGGCCGAGATGACCGGCGAGGTGGTCACCCTGAAGGAGGTCCTCGACCAGGGCGACCGGGCCATCATCGTCGGTCGGGCCGACGAGCTCCGGGTGGTCGAACTGATCGACTCGCTGCGCGACGTGCCGCTGCGAGCGGGCGACACGTTGCTGCTCGACGTCAGGTCCGGCCTCCTGCTCGAGAAGCTGCCCCGGCCCGAGGTCGAGGAGCTCGTGCTCGAGGAGGTGCCCGACATCTCCTATGCCGATGTCGGAGGCCTCGACGAGCAGATCGAGCAGATCGCCGACGCGGTCGAGCTGCCGTTCCTGCACCAGGAGCTGTTCGCCGAGCACAAGCTGCCGGCACCGAAGGGCATCCTGCTCTACGGCCCGCCCGGCTGCGGCAAGACGCTCATCGCCAAGGCCGTCGCCAACAGCCTGGCCCAGAAGGTCTCGGAGGTGTCCGGCGACGGCGAGGCCCGCAGCTACTTCCTCAACATCAAGGGTCCTGAGCTGCTCAACAAGTACGTCGGCGAGACCGAGCGCCAGATCCGGCTCGTGTTCGAGCGGGCCCGCGAGAAGTCCGAGGAGGGCTGGCCGGTCATCGTCTTCTTCGACGAGATGGACTCGATGTTCCGCACCCGCGGCACCGGCATCAGCTCCGACATGGAGTCGACCATCGTGCCGCAGCTGCTCGCCGAGATCGACGGCGTCGAGGCGCTGCGCAACGTGATCGTGATCGGTGCGTCCAACCGCGAGGATCTCATCGACCCCGCCATCCTGCGGCCGGGTCGCCTCGACGTGAAGATCAAGATCGAGCGTCCCAACGAGATCGCGGCCTCGCAGATCTTCCACCAGTACCTGACGTCCGATCTCCCGATCGACGCGGCCCAGATCGAGTCGCTCGGCGGGGGAGACCCCGACAAGTGCGTCGCGGCGATGATCGAGCAGACCGTCGACGAGATGTATTCGACCGACGACCGCAACCGGTTCCTCGAGATCACCTATCAGAACGGCGACAAGGAGCTGATGTACTTCAAGGACTTCAGCTCGGGCGCCATGATCGAGAACATCGTGCGGCGGGCCAAGAAGCTCGCCATCAAGCGGCACCTGGCCGGCTCCGACAAGGGCATCCGAGCCGAGGACCTGATCGAGAGCATCCATCAGGAGTTCAAGGAGCACGAGGATCTCCCGAACACCACCAATCCGGACGACTGGGCCAAGATCTCGGGCAAGAAGGGCGAGCGGATCACCTATGTCCGCACCCTCATCCAGCGCAACGAGGACGAAGATGCCAAGGGCGGGCGTTCCATCGAGGCCGTGGCCACGGGGCAGTACCTGTAGTTCCCGCACGCCGTTTCACGACTGCTGCTACGTTCCGATCGCTCACCCACTCACTTCTCACGCTGCGGAGGCACACCCCATGGGACAATCGGCTGAAGCGTTCCTCGCTGATCACGAACTGCTCACCCTCGCCACCTCGTCGAAGAGTGGCGAGCCGCACGCGTGCTCGGTCTTCTACGCGACCGAGGGCACGACGGTCTACTTCTCGGTGGCACCGGGCTCGCAGTCACACCGGAACCTCAGCGAGAACGCCCGCGGATCGATCGCCGTCGGCGATGCCCCCGACGAGGGCCAGGACGCGTCCGCCGCACGCGGCATCCAGATCAGCGGCGACGTGGTCGACGTGCACGGCGACGAAGAGGCCGAAGCCGGTGCCAAGGTGGCCGCCCGCTACCCCTACCTCGGCGACGTGTTCAGCGGTGGTGACTTCTTCCGGCTCGATCCGACCGAGATCCACTACGTCCACAACGACGAGGACGGCGACGAGACCTTCGAGGCGCTCGGCGTCGAGTGGAAGCGCGAGACGGTCAAGTAGCCGCAACCCGCCGGTAGCGTCGGGCCGGTGACGAACCTCGGAGTGAAACAACGGTGCGAGGCTGACGAGGCACGAGGAGGCCGTCCAGGGGCGGCCTGCCGTTCGGCGGGAGGAAGCGCACGCGCCCGCCGAACCAGGGAGCGGAGCGACCGCAATGACACGACCGGGGAACGCAACCGGGTGGCCCTGCTCGGAGTGACGCAACGGTGCGAGGCTGACGAGGCACGAGGAGGCCGTCCAGGGGCGGCCTGCGTGGCCGGGGAACGCAAGTAATGGCGCTGCGGAAGATCATCGGGGTCGAGACCGAGTTCGGGATCATCGTCCGGGGACCCGAGGAGTCGAACCCCATCGCCGCGTCGTCGGTGCTGATCAACGCGTACATCAACGAGTTGAACGACCTCGGCGCAGGGTCTCGCACCCAACCCAAGGTCGGCTGGGACTTCGAGAACGAGTCGCCCTACAACGACGCCCGCGGCCTGACCCCCGAGGGTGCGTTCGCTCCGGAGGTCGAGACCAACCTGGTCAACGCCGTGCTCCCCAACGGGGCCCGCTACTACGTCGACCATGCCCACCCCGAGTGCTCGACCCCCGAGTGCGCCGACCCCTACGCCGTGGTGGTCTACGACAAGGCGGCCGAGCTGATCCTGCGTCGCTCGATGGAGGCGTCGGGCGCGCTGCTGAGCGGCGACCAGGAGATCGTCGTCCACAAGAACAACAGCGACGGCAAGGGCAACAGCTACGGCTGCCACGAGAACTACCTGATGGACCGCAAGGTCCCGTTCGGTCGGATCGTCAGCCAGATCACCCCGCACTTCATCAGCCGTCAGCTCTTCACCGGATCGGGCAAGGTCGGGTCCGAAGCGCCGGGGGTCGGCATCGACGAGGTGCCGTACCAGATCACCCAGCGCGCCGATTTCTTCGAAGAGGAAGTCGGGCTCGAGACGACGCTCAAGCGGCCGATCGTGAACACCCGCGACGAGCCGCACGCCGACGCACAGAAGTATCGCCGGCTCCACGTCATCTGCGGTGACGCCAACCTGAGCGAGGTGGCCACGTTCCTCAAGGTGGGCACCACCGCCCTGGTGCTGTCGATGATCGAGGACGAGTTCCTGCCGGTGTCGTTCGCCCTGGCTCGCCCGGTGATGGCGATGCGCCAGGTCAGCTACGACCTGAGCCTCAGGCGACCCCTCGACCTCGTCGACGGCACCACGGTGACCGCGCTCGAGATGCAGTGGGAGTATCTCGATCGGGCCAAGAAGTACGCCGAGTCGCACGGTCTCGACTGCATCGGCGGCGATGTGGGCACCGATGTGCTCCTGCGTTGGGAAGAGGTGCTGACCGACCTCGAGACCGACCCGATGCTCCTCGCCGACCGCCTCGACTGGGTGGCGAAGCGACGCTTGCTCGACGGCATGCAGGAGCGCCACGACCTCGCGCCAGGCGACGCCCGCCTGGCCGCCGTGGCCCTGCAGTACCACGACATGCGTGCCGACAAGTCACTGGTGTCCAGACTCGGACTGCAGCGGATCACGACCGACGCCGAGGTCGAGCACGCGGTGCTCAACCCGCCCACCGACACTCGGGCCTACTTCCGCGGCCGATGCCTGCAGAAGTGGGCCGGCGACATCGTCGCGGCCAACTGGGACTCGCTGGTGTTCGACGTCGGCGGCGACCCGTTGCGGCGCGTCCCGATGATGGAACCGACGCGTGGAACCGAGGCCCACGTGGGTAGGTTGGTCGACGAGTGCTCAACTGCCCGCGAGTTGCTCGACCGGCTGGGCGAGGAGGAATCAGATGGCTGAACGCGAACAGAAGAAGAAGGCGACACCGGCCCGTTCCGACGAGGTCGTGGAAGAGGTCCCCCAGGGATCCGAGACCGGCGAGAAGCTGAAGGACGAACTCGACGACCTGCTCGACGAGATCGACGAGGTGCTCGAGGTCAACGCCGAGGAGTTCGTGAAGTCCTACGTGCAGAAGGGCGGCGAGTGACCCTCCCGTTCTTCAGTCCGAGCGACGACCCCGGCCCCGACTTCGCCGCCCTGCTCACCCATCGAGGTCTCCATCCGACCGAGGCCTTCGGCGACGCTGCCGGCCACGCCGACATCACCCACGGCACCACGGTCGTCGCCATTCGCTACGCGGACGGCGTCATCATGGCCGGCGACCGCCGAGCCACCAGCGGCAACCTGATCTCGCACCGCAGCATGGAGAAGGTCTTCCCTGCCGACCGCTGGTCCGGGGTGGCCATCGCCGGCGCTGCGGGGCCCGCGATGGAGATGGTGAAGCTGTTCCAGCTCCAACTCGAGCACTACGAGAAGGTCGAAGGACAGAGCCTCAGCCTCGACGGCAAGGCCAACCAGCTCAGTCAGATGGTGCGCAACAACCTGCCGGCCGCCATGCAGGGCATGGCCGTGGTTCCGTTGTTCGCCGGCTACGACCGGCGGCTCGAACAGGGCCGGCTCTACCAGTACGACATCACCGGCGGCCGCTACGAAGAGGGCGACTACGCCGCCACCGGCTCGGGCAGCCTCCACGCCGGCACGGTCATCAAGCTCGGGTTCCGCGATGGGCTCGACCGCGACGGCGGTGTCGACCTGGCCATCCAAGCCCTGTTCCAGGCGGCCGACGACGACAGCGCCACCGGCGGTCCCGACCCGGTCCGGGGCATCTTCCCCCTGGTCGCGACCATCACGTCCGACGGATTCGACCTGGTGAGCGAGGACGACGTCCGCGAACGCTTCGACAGCCTCGTCGAGCGCCTACGCGAGACCTCACAGATCTCCGGCGGCAGCGAGAGCTCGGGAGTGAACTAGTCATGTCGATGCCGTTCTACGTGGCGCCCGAGCAGGTCATGAAGGATCGGGCCGACTACGCACGCAAGGGCATCGCCCGTGGGCGTTCGTTGTGTGCGGTCCAGTACGACGAAGGCATCCTCATGTGCGCCGAGAACTCCTCGGCCACGTTGCGCAAGGTCAGTGAGATCTACGACCGCATCGCCTTCGGTGGGGTCGGCAAGTACAACGAGTTCGACCAGCTCCGCATCGCCGGCGTCCGTCACGCCGACCTCAAGGGGTTCAGCTACAGCCGCCGCGACGTCGACGCCCGTAGCCTCGCCAACTCCTACGCCAACATGCTCGGCCAGATCTTCACCCACGAGATGAAGCCGATGGAGGTCGAGATCCTGGTGGCCGAGATCGGCGACGAACGGGCCCACGACCAGCTCTTCCACATCACCTACGACGGCAGTGTCGTCGACAAGGACCGCTACGCGGTGCTCGGCGGTGAGGCCGAGGCCATCACCGAACGCATGGAGGCCGCCTACGCCGACGACCTCGACAAGCAAGCCGCGCTCGCGGCGTGCGCCGAGGCCCTGGGCGGCCCCGACCGCCAGATCCCGCCCGACCACCTCGAAGCGGCCGTGCTGTCGCGCACCAACGGACGCCGGGCCTTCCAACGCCTCGAAGCCGACGAGATCGCCGAACTCCTGTCCTAGTGCCGCAAGCCCCGCCGCGACGGGCGTTAGCGTCCCTCGGGTGGATCGACGGATTTATGGGCTCGAGAACGAGTACGGCGTCACGTGCACGTTGCGCGGGCAACGCCGGCTGAGTCCTGACGAGGTGGCCCGCTACCTGTTCCGACGGGTGGTGTCCTGGGGGAGGAGCAGCAACGTCTTCCTCGCCAACGGAGCCCGCCTCTACCTCGACGTCGGTTCGCACCCCGAGTACGCCACACCCGAGTGCGACTCGATCCGCGAGCTCGTCGTGCACGACAAGGCCGGCGAGCGCATCCTCGAACAGCTGCTCACCGGAGCCGAGGCCCGGCTCCACGAGGAAGGTATCCGTGGAGTCATCTACCTGTTCAAGAACAACACCGACTCGGCCGGAAACTCCTACGGCTGCCACGAGAACTACCTGACGCGACGGCGCGACGACCTCGGGTCCTACAGCGAGCACCTCATCCCGTTCCTGGTCTCCCGCCAGATCTACGCGGGCGCCGGCAAGGTGCTGCAGACCGCCCGCGGGGCGATGTACTGCATCTCGCAGCGAGCCGAGCACATCTGGGAGGGCGTCAGCAGCGCCACCACCCGCTCGCGGCCCATCATCAACACCCGCGACGAACCCCACGCCGATGCCGAGAAGTACCGACGACTCCACGTCATCGTCGGTGACTCGAACATGAGCGAATACACCTCGTTTCTCAAGGTCGGCGCCGTGGCCATCCTGCTCCGCATGCTCGAGGACCCGGGTGTCGTGATGCGGGACATGACGCTCGAGAACCCCATCCGCGCCATCCGCGAGATCAGCCACGACATCACCTGTCGTCGCCCGATCCGGCTGGCCAACGGGCGCGAAGCCTCGGCCCTCGACATCCAACGCGAGTACCTCGACCGGGCGCTCCGCTACGCCGACACCCGCGGCCTCCCCCCGCTGGAGGAACAGGCCCTCACCATGTGGGAGCACGTGATGACCGGTCTCGAGAAGGACCCTCTCAGCCTCGACCGAGAGTGCGACTGGGTGATCAAGCACAAGCTCATCGAGGGCTATCGGGCCAAGCACGACCTGCCGCTGAACCACCCCCGGGTCGCCCTGATCGACCTCCAGTACCACGACGTGAGCCGTGATCGCAGCCTGTTCTACAAGCTCCAGGACCGGGGCATGGTCGAGCGGATGTGCAACGACGCCGAGATCGACGAGGCGACCGAACTGGCTCCGCAGACGACCCGGGCCCGGCTCCGCGGCGAGTTCATCCGGCGGGCCAAGGAGCGCAAGCGCGACTACACCGTCGACTGGGTCCACCTGAAGCTCAACGACCAGGCCCAACGCACGGTGCTGTGCAAGGACCCGTTCAAGTCGCACGACGAGCGGGTCGACCGGCTCATCGACAGCCTCTGACGCCCGGCGATGCCCAGCTTCCGGCGCGCCACCGTCGAAGAGATCCATCTCGAGCGTCCGGGGTTGCAGCGGGTCGGTCTGGTGGGCGGCGAACGGGCCTATGTGCTCACCCAACTGATCGGTGACGTCGCCGTCGGTGACGACGTGATCGTCAACACCACCGCCGTCGATCTCGGCCTCGGCACCGGGGGCTGGCACGTCGTCCACTGGAACCTGGCACGGGACGACTGGAGTCAGCCGGGTCCCGGCCACATCATGAAGCTGCGCTACACGTCGCTCCAGGTCGACACCGGGAGTGCCACCGAGGCGGGTGACCGAGGCCGCACCGATCTCGGTGGGGTGCCGGTCGTCGTCTGCGGCCTCCACAGCCAGGCCGGGGTCGTGGCCGTCGTCGCGCGCCACCTCCGTCCCGATGCCCGCATCGTCTACGTGATGACCGACGGCGCCGCGCTTCCGATCGCGCTGAGCGACCTGGTGGTCGATCTGACCGGGCGGGGGATGCTCGATCGGACCGTCACCGCCGGCCACGCCTTCGGCGGAGATCTCGAGGCGGTGTCGCTGCCGTCGGCGCTGCTCGTCGCCGCCGACGACGGTGCCGACCTGATCATCGTCGGGATGGGTCCCGGGGTGGTGGGCACCGGCAGCCGCCTGGGCAACACCGCCGTCGAGGTGGCGAGCATCTGCGACACCACCGATTCTCTCGGTGGTCGGTCGGTCCTGTGCCTCCGGGCGTCGTCCGGCGACCCTCGGCCGCGGCATCAGGGCATCAGCCATCACAGCCGGACCGCGCTCGAACTGGTTCGGTCGACCCCGCAGATCTTCGTGCCCGACGGACTCGAAGCCGCACCGGTGGGGGCCATCGGGGTCGAGGTTCCCGACGTCGGCCGGTTGCTCGCGGAGGCAGGCCTGACCATCACCACCATGGGCCGCGACCACACCGCCGATCGTCTGTTCTTCGACGTCGCCGCTGCGGCGGCGAGCGGTGCGGTCGGCGTCGACCAATAGTCTCTCGCCCGTGTCCGACAAGCTCGAACGGCTGCTCAACCTGACGGCCGCGCTGATCGAGGCGCCACGCCCGCTGACCGCTCAGGAGCTGCGCGCCCGAATCCCCGGGTTCCCCGACAACGACGAAGCGTTCCGGCGCGGCTTCGAACGCGACAAGGAAGACCTCCGGGAGATGGGGATCCCCCTGGTCGTCGAGCCCATCACGCACAGCGATCCGCCACAGGACGGGTACCGGATTCGCAAGGACGACTACTTCCTGCGCGATCCGGGGCTCGAGCCCGAGGAACTGGCGGCGCTGCACCTGGCGTCGAACGCCGTGCGTCTCGACGGGGTCAACATCGGCGCCGCGATCGCCAAGCTCGGTGGGGCGCCCGACGGCGGCGCCGGCGACGGCGTCGCGATCCCACCCCCACTGGTGGAGCAGCTCCCGGCCAGTCCGGCGCTGGTGAGCCTGTTCGACGCAGTGGGCAACCGTCGCCGAGTCACCTTCGGGTACCGCGGTGAAACTCGGCACCTGAACCCGTTCCGCCTCGACTATCAGCGCGGCCGGTGGTACGTGACCGGCTTCGATCTCGACCGCGACGACGAGCGGGTGTTCCGGCTCGACCGGATCGACGGCGACGTCGTGGCCGGTCCGCCGCGGGCCTTCGAGAAGCCGTCCACCGACGTGCCCGGCATCCGCCGCCAGGCCTGGGAGCTCGGGGGCGACACGACCATCACCGCACGACTGTTGGTCGATGCCGACCAGGCGGCATGGGCAGCCCAGACCGCCGGGGACGAGCTGGTCGAGGAATGGCGCGCCGACGGGTCGGTGGTGCTCCGGCTCGAGGTCGGGAACCTCGACGCCTTCTTGTCCTTCGCCCTCGGCTTCCTCGAGTTCGCCGAGATCCTCGACCCGCCCGAACTGCGAACCATGATCATCGAGCGACTGGAGGCGATGCGCTGATGCCCCGCATCGCGGTCGGAGATCGGCTCCCCCGAGTGCTGGCGTACATCCCCTGGATCGCCGAACAGGACGGGCCGACGATCGAGGACGTGTGTGCCCGCTTCGACGTGACCGAGAAGCGGCTGCTCGCCGACCTGGCCATCCTCCCCTTCATCGGGCTTCCGCCCTACACGCCCGACGCGCTCATGGAGGTCACCGTCGAGGAGGGACGGGTCTGGATCCACTACGCCGACTTCTTCAAGCGTCCGTTGCGCCTCACGCCCGAGGAGGGTCTGAGCCTCATCACGGCCGCGGCGGTCCTGCGCAACCTTCCCGGACACGATCCCGACGGTCCTCTCGAACGGGGCCTCCTCAAGGTGGCAGCGGTGCTCGGAGTCGATCCCGATCTGGTCGACACCGGCCACGCCGACCGTGATGTGCTCGACCTGCTTTCGGCAGCGGTGAACGACCATCGCAGCGTCGACCTCGCCTACTACTCCTACGGTCGGGACGAGCGCAGCGAGCGGCGCATCGATCCGTGGCGGGTCTTCAACGACAAGGGCGAGTGGTACGTCGTCGGTCACTGCCACAAGGCGGGCGGCGAGCGGGTCTTCCGCCTCGACCGGATCGAGTCGGCGCAGGCGACCGACGAGCGCTTCACTGCCCCCGAGGCCACCCCGCCGATCGGCGTGTTCCAAGCGACCGACGACGACCCCCGGGTGACGCTCGACCTGGCACCCAGCGCCGGGTGGGTGCTCGAGCAGTACCCCGTCGAGGCGGCGACACCGAACGACGAAGGCACCATCCGCGTCACCATGGCGGTCGCCGCGACCCGGTGGTTCGACCGGCTGTTGCTCCGCCTCGGCGACCAGGCGACGGTCGTCGACGCCCCCGATGACCTCAGGGATCGTCGGCGGATCGCTGCTGAAGCCGTACTGGACCGGTACGGGCGGTAGCGTGCACGCCCTGTGAACGCCCCGCTGCTGGACGAGCCTCCGGCGAGATCGGGCATGTCGCCCGGCCTGAAGTCGTCGCTCGAATGGGGTGCCGTGATCGTCGGGGCCCTGGCCATCGCGCTGCTCATCCAGACGTTCCTGTTCCAGGCCTATCTGATCCCGTCGGGATCGATGCAGCCGACGCTCGACGTCGGTGACCGGGTGCTGGTCAACAAGCTCAGCTACCGCTCGAACGACCCGTCCCGTGGCGACGTGATCGTGTTCAAGCGTCCCCCAGGACAGGCCGAGTCCGAGATCAAGGACCTCATCAAGCGAGTCGTCGGCCTCCCGGGCGAGACGATCGAGGCGATCGACGGCGAGGTGTTCGTCGACGGCGAACCGCTGGCGGAGGGCTACCTGCCCGAGGGGACCCAGACCCTCAACCTGCCGGCCACCGCCGTCCCGGACGGCACGGTGTTCGTGATGGGGGACAATCGCGACGAGAGCTTCGACAGCCGGTTCTTCGGACCGATCGACCTCGATCTCATCGAGGGCCGCGCGTTCCTCCGCATCTGGCCGCTCGGGCACCTGGGCGGGCTCTAACCGTCGCCGCGGTAGCGCCAGTCGTGCCTTCCGGCGCGTGCGGCGGTGCTGCTGATCGTCCGCAGATCGGGTGGGAGGTCGAGCAGCGTGTCGTCGGAGCGGAGGTGCTCGACCCGATGACCTGGGCGCCGAAACACGATCACCGGGCAGAGGGCACGCACGACGTCGCGGGGGCGGCGGTCATCGGCGTAGAACCGGGGGTCGAACAACTGATCCCACTTGTCGGCCCCGAGGATGACGCGGTCGTAGGTCGCGGCGATCTCGACGATCAGGCGTTGCTCGAGCACGGCGACGCCGAACCATTCGAGGTGGGCGGTCACGGCTTCGATGTGGGCGCGGCGGGCGTCGACGGGGGTCTGTAAGGCTCCGTCCTTGCCGAGTGGGTCCTGCGACATCGCGAGATCGACCCGCAGGTCGCGACCCACGTCGCCGGCGGTGTGGGCTCGAGCGGCGCTGGCCATCTCGACGTGGGCGATCGTCAGCGGGTCGAACGAGCCGGGGAAAACCGCTCGGAGGGTCATCTCGCCGAACGATAGGGTCCTCGCCCCGTGGCGGCACACCCCGACGTCGCAGCCGAGCAGGCCCACCTCGACTGGGCACACGACTGCATCACCGCGATGCGCGGCCGGACCGAACACGCACTGGCCGAGGCCGAATCCGCTGCGACCGAGGTCGACAGCGAGATCGCCGGCTGGCACCTCCGGCGGCGTCTCGGCAGCCTCGAGGACGACGGGCCGGCGCTCTGCTTCGGCCGGATCGACACCGAGGACGCCGACCGGTGGTACGTGGGACGGCGACACGTCGAAGACGACGCGGGGGACCCGGTGGTCGTCGACTGGCGCGCGCCGGTGAGCGTCCCGTTCTACCGGGCGACGATCCAGGACCCGATGGGCCTCGAGCGTCGCCGCCGGTTCAGCCTCGACGGCGTCACGCTCGTCGACATCGCCGAGGAGGACTTCACCGACCCCGACCTCGCCGCGCTCAGCGGTGGCATTCCCGATCCGTTGCTGGCCGAACTCGACCGCGAACGCACCGGCGAGATGCGCGACATCGTCGCCACCATCGCCGCCGAGCAGGACGAGATCATCCGCGCCCCGCTGGACCGGCTCCTCGTCGTGCAGGGTGGGCCCGGAACCGGGAAGACCGCCGTGGCGCTCCATCGGGCGGCCTATCTGCTGTACGAGCACCGGGAGCACCTCGATCTCGGTCGCGTGCTCGTGATCGGCCCCAACCCGACGTTCCTGCGCTACATCGCCGGCGTGCTGCCGTCGCTGGGCGAGACCGCAGTGGTCCAGACGACGATTCCCGGGTTGGCCGGGAGCCGGTACCGGGTCGGGCCCGCCGAGGACGACGCTGCCGCGACCGTGCTGGGCGACGGCCGCATGGCTGCGGTCGTCTCCCGGGCGATCGCCGGACGACGTCGTCTCCCGACCGAGCAGGTGATCCTGTCGACGAGCTGGGGCACGGTCCGGATCAGCCCCGACGCCATCGCCGAGATCATGGACGAGGTCGTCGTGCGCGGGGTGCGCCACGGCATCGGGCGCGAGGCCTTCCGCAACCAGGTGCTGCACCATGCCTACGAGCGCCACGCGGCGGGGGCGGAGGTCCCGGCGTTGAAGGCGCGCTTCCTCGCCGACACCCGGAGCGACAAGCCGTTCCTGAGGCTGCTCGATCGCTGGTGGCCGAGCCTGAGCCCGACCCAGGTCGTGCGATCGATCGTCACGTCCAAGGCCGGGCTCCGCCGAGCGGCGGCGGATCTGCTCGATGACGACGAACAGGCGGCGATCGTCCGTCCGGCTGCCGCCAAGGTGTCCGAGGAACGGTGGACCACCGCCGAACTCGCGCTGCTCGATGAAGCCGAGGACCAGCTGACCGGCCCCCGGACCACCTACGGCCACGTGATCGTCGACGAGGCCCAGGATCTCAGCACCATGGCCCTCCGCATGGCCGCCCGGCGAGCCGCACGCGGCTCACTGACCGTCGTCGGTGATCTGGCTCAGGGAACTCGACCGTGGTCGCAGTCGAGCTGGGACCACGTCGTCTCGGTCCTCGGGGGCGATGCTCCCGCACAGCGAGAAGAGCTCACCATCGGCTATCGGGTGCCGGCGCCGATCCTCGACCTCGCCAACCGACTCCTGCCGGTCGCCGCCCCGGGGGTCACGCCGGCCCGTTCGGTCCGCCCGAGCCGCTCGGTGCCGCACGTGGTGGCCGACGAGGGTCGCCCGCTCGACGCGTTGGTCGCCGAGGAGGTCGCGGCGCTCGTCGAGCGCTTCGGGTCGGTGGCGCTCATCGCGGACGATTCGTTGATCGCCTCGCTCGAGCACCGGCTCGATGCCGCCGGACTCGACTGGGCGCCCGCCGAGCGCACCGGGCGGGGCGAGCAGGTGAGTGTCCTGACGCCGCTGCAGGCCAAGGGCCTCGAGTTCGATGCGGTGTGTGTCGCCGAGCCCGCCGCGATGATCGATCGCGGCAGCGTCGGGACCCGTGCGTTGTTCGTGGCACTCACACGGGCGGTGCAGCACCTCAGCCTGGTGCACGAACGAACCCTCCCGGACGCGTTGCGGAGCCCCGTCACGGACCGCTGAGCACGCCCACCATGCGGTCGACGTGATCGCTGTACACCGCGTCGACGCCCAGCTCGACCAGCTCGCGCAGCACTCGTTCGTGTTGCGCATCCCACCCGAAGACGTACCGATCGAAGCGGTGGAACAGGGCGACCAGCCCGCCCGAGAGGTCGGAGTGGTGGAGGTTGATCGCGTCGACGCCGGCATCGGCGAGTTGTGCGGCGCGGCGCTCAGGACCCTCGGTCATCCGCTTCACCCGGGTCGAGTCCACCAGACGGACCGAATCGTCTGCTCGCCGCCACTCGGCGACCTGCCGCCAGTCGTGGTGGCAGAGCCACATCCGGGAGACCGTCGCATCGCCGCCCGAACGGGCCACGGCGAGGGTGCGGTCGAACGCAGCCGGGTCCTTCACGTCGAGCGAGAGCTCGAAGTCGGTGCCGCACGTCTCGTAGAGCGCGTCGAGCGTCGGGATGTGCGGGGGAAGGTCGGACCGGTCGACCTCGGCGATCGGGCGCCGGCGCAGTCGTGGGCCCACGACTCCGTCGTGATCGAGGACCGCCTCTCCGTCGGCGGTCACCCACACATCGGACTCGAGGCCCTCGGCCCCGAGCCGCAGGGCCAGGGCGAATGCCTCGAGGGTGTTCTCGGGCGCGTCGGCGCGGGCCCCTCGGTGAGCGAAGCCGATCGGCGGGCGGAGAGGGGGATTCGACACGCCCGAATTGTGGCAAACAAAGCCTCAAGACCCACCGTTTCAGCGCCGATGGAACATCTGCGACGGAGCGGACGAGAGATGGGCACCCATGGCAACGCGGATTCGGGCGAACTGTGAAGACTGCGGCGACGTCGAGTTGACGATCGGCGACGTCGAGGTGCAGGTCTGCACGACCGACAACTCCGGGACGTACCGATTCAGCTGCCCACTGTGCGATTGTGACGTGGTCAAGCCGGCCGAACCCCGCGTGGTCGACCTCCTCGTCGCGAGCGGCGTGAAGCTGTCGACCTGGGACATTCCGGCTGAAGCGCTCGAGGTCAAGGTGGGCCGGCCGTTCTCCCACGACGACCTGATCGACTTCCACCATCGCCTCGCCGGTGACGACTGGTTCGCCGAGCTCGTCGACGGGCTCGATCGCTAGCAGGCCCGCGACTGCGGGCCGACACGTCGACGACACGAGCGCGCCCGTACACTCAGAAGGATGTTCAACGTCGGCGGAGGTGAGGTCTTCGTCATCCTCCTCGTCGCCCTCATCGTGCTCGGGCCCCAACGCCTGCCGGGGGCCGTCCGCCAGGCCGGCCAGTTCCTCGGTGAGCTGCGCAAGATATCGACCGGGTTCCAGCAGGAGATGAAGAGCGCCTTCGACGAGGCCGACATGGTCGAGCCGTCGACCAAGCCGGTCTCGGCCCCGATGGCGACCGATCCGAACGCCGAAGAACCCGGCATCGAGCCCGAGACCGCCGAGAAGCCAGAACCCGATGGCGACGACCAGCACGGAGACTGACGACTCCGCGGGCGACGCCGAGGGGCGGATGTCGCTGGTCGAGCACATCACCGAACTGCGCGACCGGCTCATCAAGACCGTCATCGCGGTCGGCATCGGGATGGTTGCCGGCTGGATCCTCTACCCGTGGATCTTCGAGGCGCTGCTCGAGCCGTACTGCACCACGCTCGCCGACGACGCCGAATGCCGGCTGTTGCAGATCGAACCGCTCGAAGGGTTCTCGGTCAGGTTGAAGCTGGCCGGGTACGCCGGCATCGCCTTCGCCATGCCGGTCATCCTCTGGCAGGTGTGGCGATTCGTCACTCCGGGACTGCACCCCCACGAGAAGAAGTACGCCGTACCGTTCGTCCTGAGCGCGCTGTTCCTCTTCGTCCTGGGGGCGGGGCTCGCGTACTGGACGCTGCCGAAGGCGCTCGAGTTCCTGGTCGAGGTGGGCGGATCCGACCTCGAGCAGGCGTTCCGGCCCGGCTCGTACTTCCAGCTGGTGACCTACATGATGCTGGCGTTCGGCATCGGCTTCGAGTTCCCGATCCTGCTGATCTTCCTCCAGTTGGCCGGCCTGGTGAACACCCGGCAGCTGCGAGCGTGGCGGCGCTATGCCATCGTCGGCATCGTGGTGCTCGTGGCTGTCATCACGCCGTCGGGCGACCCGTACAGCCTCATGGTGCTGTCGGTCCCGATGTACCTGTTCTACGAGGCGTCGATCCTCATCGGGCGGCTGATGACGCGCAACCGAACGTGATCCGGGACGAGTGGGAGGCCGCCCTTCCGCATCGCATCGACCGCTTCCAGGCCGACGCGCTCGATGCCCTCGACGACGGACGCTCGGTGCTCGTGTCGGCGCCCACCGGATCCGGGAAGACGCTGGTGGCCGACTACGCCATCGATGCGGCGCGGGGCCAACGGTTGCGGTCCTTCTACACCACCCCGATCAAGGCACTCTCGAACCAGAAGTTCCGCGATCTGGGCGGCCGGCTCGGCACCGAGCACGTCGGACTGCTCACCGGCGACAACTCCATCAACGGCGATGCCGACGTGGTGGTGATGACCACCGAAGTCCTGCGCAACATGATCTACGCGGGCCGCACCGACCTCGACGATCTCGGCGTCGTGGTCCTCGACGAGGTCCACTACCTCCAGGACAGCTACCGCGGGCCGGTGTGGGAGGAGGTCATCCTGCAACTCCCACCCCACGTGGTGCTGGTCTGCCTGTCGGCGACGGTGTCCAACGCACCGGAGCTGGGGGAGTGGCTCGAAACCGTGCGTGGCCCCACGTCGGTGGTCACCGAGGAACGTCGACCGGTCGAGCTCGATCATCTCTACCTCGTGGGCGACCGGTCGGCCCCCGAGCCGCACCTGCTGCCCGTGCTGGTCGACGGCGAGCCCAACCCCGAGGGCAGCCGCTTCGACCTCGATCAGCAACACGGCGACGCGCGAAGGCGGGGCGGAGGCCGAGGTCAGCGTCACCGGGGCCGCCCCCGCCGACGCTTCGAGACGCCACGCCGCCTCGAGGTGCTCGACGTGCTGGCCGAGCACCAGCTTCTTCCGGCCATCGTCTTCGTCTTCAGCCGGGCAGGCTGCGACGACGCCATGCGGCACTGCCTCGACGCCGGGGTCCGCCTCACCGACCCGTCAGAGCAACCCCGCATCCGTGAGATCGTCGATGCGCACACCGCCGGGCTGACCGACGCCGATCTCGACGTGCTCGAGTTCACCCGCTGGCGCGCCGCACTCGAGAAGGGCGTCGCGGCGCACCACGCGGGCATGGTGCCGCCGTTCAAGGAGGCCGTCGAGGCGTGTTTCATCGAAGGCCTGGTCCGGCTCGTCTTCGCCACCGAGACCCTCGCGCTCGGCGTCAACATGCCGGCCCGTTCGGTGGTGATCGAGCGGATGACGAAGTTCAACGGCGAGCGACGCGAGTTCCTGACCCCCGGCGAGTACACCCAGCTCACCGGTCGGGCCGGTCGGCGGGGCATCGACGACCGCGGCGCCTCTGTTGCCCTCTGGGCCCCGCAGGTCCCGTTCGAGCGCATCGCCAACCTGGCGGCCAGTCGGAGCTTCCGCCTCGCCTCCGCATTCCGACCGACCTACAACATGGCGATCAACCTGGTGCGTCGCGTCGACCCGGCCGGCGCCCACGACGTGTTGGGGCGTTCGTTCGCACAGTTCCAGGCCGATCGGGGCGTCGTGCGCAGCGAGCAACGGCTGCGACGCAAGCGCCAGCAGCTGGGTGACCTGGTCGAAACGCTCGAGGATCGCGCCGCGATCGAGGAGGCCCGCGAGCGACGTCGGGACGTGACCGAACAGCGTCGCTCCGCGCGCTGGCAGATCGAGGCGACCCTCGACCGCCAGCGACCCGGTTCGGTGATCGAAGGGCCCGTGGGCCAGCCTCTCGCAGTGCTGAGCGTCGCCCACCGCAAGGGCGGGATCAAGGTCCGGGCCATCGACGCCGAGCGTGCGGTGACCACGGTCGGGGTCACCGACTTCCACGCCAGCCCCGAGGTGCTCGGGCACGTCGAGCTCCGTCCGGACTTCGCACCCAAGAATCCCGACCATCGACGTGAGGTCGCCGAGCTGCTCTGCGCGGCCGACCTTCGGTCCGCGTCCGGTGGCGCCACCCTGCCCGCCATGCCCGAGGTGGCGGACGCCGACCTCCGTCGGCTGAGCCGGATCGAGCGCCTCGAGCGGGAGATCCTCCTGTCCGAACGCCGGCTGGCGGGTCAGTCGGGGACGCTGGCTCGTCAACTCGACCGCGTACTCCAGGTGCTCGACGGTTGGGGCCACCTGGACGGCTGGTCCCTCACGCCGCGGGGCGAGATCCTCAGCCGGATCTACCACGAGGCCGATCTGGTCGTGGCCGAGGCGGTGGCCGCCGGCACGCTCGACGGCCTCGACCCACCCGAGGTCGCGGCCGTCGTGTCGACCTTCGTCTACGAGCATCGGAGCCCTGGTCCGCCACCACCGCCCCGCTGGCCGTCGCGGCGCGTCGAACAGGCGGTCAAGCAGATCGGACGGATCGCCGCCGACCTCAACGACGAAGAGCGGCGCCTCGACCTGCCCGAGTCTCGCAGCGCCGAACCCGGCTTCTGCCACCTGGCGCACCGCTGGGCGTCCGGTCAGGCCCTGAACAGACTCATCGAACACGAGGACCTCTCGGGCGGCGACTTCGTCCGCAACGTCCGGCAGGTGGTCGATCTGTTGCGCCAGATCTCGAATGTCGCCCCTTCGTCGGAGACCGCCGCCGCGGCCCGGGCGGCGGCCCGGTCCCTCGATCGCGGCGTCGTGGCGGCATCGGCCGCCGTCGGGGACGATCGATGACGATCGGCAAGGCCGAGGACTGGGGCGAGGCGGGTCCGCTGTCCAGCCTGGGTGTGGTGGCCCACTCCGATGCCCGTGCCCGGCGAGCCGTCACCGCTGCCCGTCGCCTGGGGACCGCGGTCCCCGAGCTCGGCCTCGTCGGCGGTGACCTCTGGCGCACCCTCGGTGCGCCGCGAGGGGGCGAGGGCCGCCTCCGCACCGCCGAGGCGCGCCGCCTCCCGGTCGATCTCGGCGCGGTCCTGATCGACGGGGTCATGTATTGGTTCACCGCCCATCTCGTGGCCCGACAGGGGTGGTGGCGTGGGCCGATCCTGGCCGTCATGAACGCCCAGTTCCGTGGCCACTGGAACGTGGCCCCCAAGGCGCACCCGAACGACGGGCGCCTCGACGTCTTGGAGGTCTCGATGGGGACGGCGGAACGCCTCAAGGCCCGAAGTCGTCTGCGATCGGGCAGCCACGTGCCCCATCCCGACATCCGCGAGCGACGGGTGACCGCGGCACAGTTCGACCTGCCGCCGAACACGACCGTGTGGCTCGACGGCCAGGCGGTGACTCGGCGGGCATCAGCGCTGTCGGTTCGAGTGGAGCCCGACGCGCTGCTCTGCGTCGTGTGAGCGGGCAGGCCCTCACGGTCATCGTGCTGGCGTCGGTCTTCGCGGCCTTCGTCAAGGGCGTCACCGGACTCGGGTACCCGCTCATCGTGGTGCCCCTCGCCACGTTGGCGACCGGTATCGAGGATGCCGTGGTCGCGGTCGCGATCCCGAACCTGGCTGCCAACCTGTGGCTCTGCTGGACCGAACGCTCGGCCCGGGGGGAGGTGCGTGATCTCCCGCGGCTCCTCGTCCCCGGGGTGCTCGGCGCGGTCGTGGGGACCTTCGCCCTGGTGAACCTGCCCGAAGACCCGTTGCTCGCCCTGCTGGCCGTCACCGTGCTCGGATTCGTCGTGCTGTTCGTGCGCAGCCCGGAGCTTCGGCTGTCGCCGGCGCTCACCCACCAGTGGGCGCCGGCCGTCGGCGCGGTCACCGGCGTCGTCCAGGGTGCCGTGGGTGCGTCGGGGCCGGTGATCGCCACCTGGCTCCACGGCTACCGGCTCGGCAAGTCCGCCTACGTCTACGCCATCACGCTCATCTTCGCCGTGACCGGCTCGATCCAGATCGCGGTGCTGACGACCCAGGGCGAGATGACCGGGGCTCGCCTCGCCGGCAGCGTCGCCGCCGGGATCCCGATGGCGGTGATGCTGCCGCTCGGCGCCCGCTTCCGTGACCGCCTGGCCGGTCCGATGTTCGAGCGTGCCGTCCTGGCGGTGCTCGTGGCGGCTGCGATCGGGATGGTCGCCCGGATCGTCGTCTGAGCCGTGCCGATCTCTACGGTGGGACCCATGCAGGCCTGGATCCTCGACGCATCGCCCGGCTCCTACCGCTCCGGCGAGATCGACCCGCCCACCGTTGGCCGCGACGACGTCATGGTGCGGCCGGTGACCAGCGCCCTCAACCACATGGACCTCTGGGTCACCCGTGGACTGCCGAAGCCCACGTTGCCCCACGTGCCGGGATGCGACGTCGCAGGGGTGATCGACGAGGTCGGCGCCGGTGTTGAGCAGTGGGCGCCCGGCGACGAGGTGGTGGTGAATCCGGCGGTGAGCACGCTCGAGTCGGTGGTCGCCCTGGGCAACGACAGCCCACTCGGGCGTGGCTTCGGCATCGTCGGCGAGCAGCGGTGGGGAGGCCACGGCGAACGGGTCGTGGTCCCGCAGCGCAACGTCGTGGCCCGACCGGCCGATCGCTCGTGGGTCGAGTGCGCGGCCTATCCCCTCGCCACCTTGACGGCCCATCGCATGTTGCGGCGGGCTCGTCTCCGGTCGGGCGAGACCGTCCTGATCGTCGGCATCGGGGGAGGGGTGTCGATGGCGGCGCTGGCCCTCGCGGTGTGGACCGGGGCCCGGGTCTACGTGACCTCCCGCGACCGCGACAAGATCGACGCCGCGATCGCCATGGGTGCCGTCGACGGGTTCGACTCGTCCGAGGAGCGCTGGCCCGTCAAAGCCGACGTCGTGGTCGAGAGCGTCGGCCCCGCGACGTGGGACCAGAGCGTCTCGTCGCTCGTGCCCGGCGGACGGCTCGTGGTCTGCGGGGGCACGTCCGGTCCCGAGGTGACCGTGAATCTGCCGAAGCTGTTCTTCAAGCAGATCGAGATCATCGGTTCGACGATGGGCAGCTACCAGGAGTTCGCCGAGGTCACGACGCTGGTCGCCCAGGGACTCCCGGTGGCCGTCGACACGACGTTCCGGCTGGCCGACTATCCGCTCGCCCTCGAGCGCCTCGAGGCCGGCAAGCAGCTCGGCAAGATCGTGCTGGAACACTGAGCGGCACGGGCGCTGGCTACCCTCCGGCGATGGACCTCGCCGTACTGAAGCAACGCCTCTCCGCCGAGGTCGATGCCCGGGCCGACGTGCTGATCGACGCGTCGAGGGCGATCCATGCCCACCCGGAACTGAACTACGAGGAGCACTTCGCCCACGAGCGGCTCACCGACCTGCTGGACGGCGAGGGGCTCGAGCCGACCCGATCGGCGTTCGACCTCGCCACCGCGTTCTCGGCCGAGGCGGGACGCGAGGGACCCGTCATCGCCGTGTTGTGCGAGTACGACGCCCTGCCCGGCATCGGCCATGCGTGCGGTCACAACGTCATCGCCGCCGCAGGCCTCGGAGCCGGCCTCGCGGCTGCGGCCCTCGCCGACGAGGCGGGCGGACGGGTCCGCATCCTCGGCTCACCGGCCGAGGAAGGCGGGGGCGGCAAGGTCCTGATGATCCGGCACGGCGCGCTCGAGGGTGTCGACGCCGCGATGATGATCCACCCCGCCGATCGGGACCTGACCCGCATCGACGCCATCGCGGTCCAACAGGTCGTCGCCACCTACCACGGCGAGGCCGCACACGCCGCGGCGGCGCCCGAGCGCGGACGGAACGCGCTTGATGCGGCGGTCCTCGGCTACCAGGCCGTTGCGGCCCTCCGCCAACACATCGATCCGGCGGAACGGATCCACGGCGTGTTCACCGACGGCGGCGACAAGCCCAACATCGTCCCGGCCCGGGCCGAGACCTACTGGTTCGTCCGGTCGCCGACCGTCACCGGGCTCGAGGCCCTCAAGCCCCGGGTGCTGGCCTGCCTGCAGGCCGGGGCCGACGCCACCGGGTGCACCATGACCCACGAGTGGGACGACCGGCCGTACTTCGACATGCGCGACAACGGGGCCATGCTCGACGCGTGGTCGGTCAACTGTGCCGAGCTCGGCCGCACGGTCGAGGCTCCCGTCCCCGGGACCGGCGTCGTCGGGAGCACCGACATGGGCAACGTGAGCTACGAGGTGCCGTCGATCCACCCGATGATCGCCGTCGCCCCGCCAGGCACCGCCATCCACACCGAAGCCTTCGCCGAACACACGGCGAGCGACGCAGCCGACCGTGCGGTCATCGACGGCGCGAAGGCGATGGCGATGACCATCGCCGACCTCTGGCACGACACCGACCTGCTCGACCGGGCGCGCAGAGTTCGCCGCCCGGGTGAGGAATCGCTGACGCTCGTTGTGAGCTCCTCACCGAGGAGAAGGCGCTGACCTTCGACCTCACGCCGAAGGGCCGCGACGAGGACGATCTCGAATCGACGATGGCCTGGCTTCACGGCTCGACCAGTACGACGACTGAGGTCAGCCGGTGTGCCACCAGAGCCAGTTGCCGTGAGGGTGGACGTGGGCCAGCACGCGGGCATCGACCACGTTGCCGTTCTCGTAGCGGACCGCTCCGAGCACGCTCGGTGTCACGCCGTCGACGTCGGGTGGTTCGCCGATCTCGTCGAGGAGTGCGGGCAGGTCCGCCACAGCGTCTCCCGTCCGGAGCTCGCTCGGATGGGTTGCCGCGAGTGCGACGGCCGCACGAGTCCGGTCGAGCCGGCCGGTGTCCGGCCAGGTGCACGCGAGGAGCCAGCGGGCGTCGTCGGGATCGCTGGGATCGAGCGGCCGGCGGTCGATTCCGATGCGCCTTGCGACGGGCGTCGGCCGGATCGGTGGGTTTCCGTGGAGGACCTCGCAGGACACTCGGACCGGGCTGTCCCTCGGACCGATGCGACCCATCGAGCCGTAGTCGATGAGGCACCGGTCGATCTGAAGGGTGAGCCCGGCGCTCGTCCCCACGTCGACGATCGTGGGCGGTCGGTCGATGTCGAGCGCCGCGAACGCGGGAGCGAGGAGCGCCACCCGGCTGATCTCGTTGGTCTGCGTACGCCGCAGTTCGAGGATCGGCACCAACTCGGCCCATGCCTCGAGTGCGACGTCCACGAACATCGGCCCGACGTCACCGGCCGCCGATCCGGCGTACTGGTCCGCGATCAGTGGCGCGCCGCCGCGGAGGACGAGGTCGTGCACGGCTGCGAGGAGCATGTTCGGTTGCTGCGCGTGACCCGGAAGCAGCAGCAGCCGATCCAGCACCAGGTCGGAGCCAGCCACGGCGGCACAGATCCGCTCGTAGAGCGGCGAATACCCCCGGCACTCGCTCTCGCCGAACCAGCTCCACCAATCTCCCAACTCGTCCTTCGTCACCGTGTCATCCTGACCCACACGCCGACCTCGACGTCCGGGTGGCGACGCCGAGACCGCGGACGCGGTTGCGTTGCGAGTCTCCCGGGAGCCTTGCTGAATGGGGGTGGCCGGGTTCGGGTCGTAGTTGTCTCACCCTCTGGGTAGGGTACGAACATGAGTTCGATGGCCGATGTCGCCGAGATCGCGGTGCTCCGTGACCGTCTGTGTGATGTGGCGTCTCGGTTCGAGCCCGACTCGTGGTACCCGCACGACTCTGGGCGGGTTGTGAGGCGGTCGCGCACCGGTTGTTCCTCGAAGAGCGCCGGCGCGGCGTCCGCCGTCCGCATGGTCAGCGCATGGCCGACGCGCTGCTCATCTTGATGCGGATCGCTCGAGGCGAACTCGACCCCCGCGTCGCCAACCAACCCACGGCCGCCGACGCCCGAGGCGAAGACCCAGCGGGTGAACATGCGGGGGAGGCCTGCGGGCCGGCCAACGCCGATGACACAAGCACCGACGACCCCTCCACAGCCGATGAGCCGCCCGCAGGCGCCGAGCGAACACGAGAGCGATTCGCGTCGGCGCATCCACCCGACCCGTTGCCCCTGTTCCGACCACCACCGTCAGCGCCGGGCCGGCCGCGCGATCCCGACGAACCCAGACCCGAACCCGATCTCGCCGACCTCGCCCGCGCGGCCCTCGGCCGGGGCCTGAACACCAAGATCCTCGTCCGCATCGATCACGCCGCCCTGGTCCGCGGCCACACCGACGACGCCGAGGTCTGATCCGCGAAGGACCCCCGACCCCGACGTAGAGTCGGCCACCGTGAGTGTGTACATCGGAGAGGAGTTCGCGCCCGACGAGGCCGACGTCCTGCGCCGGTACTTCACGAACCTCGACCAACCGGTCTTCGCCCTGGTCAACCTTCCAGAGGTGGTCAAAGGGGCGTTGTTCGCCCGCTACTCGCGCTCACCGAAGTCGCTGCGCCGACTGTTCCTCGACGAGTTCCTCGGCGACCTCGACATCAGCGGCGACAAGACGGTCGACGCCACCATCGGTCTGCGACGGGCCGAAGAGCTCTACGACCGGGTCTTCTTCGAGTACGGCGACGACTCGGTCGCCCAGCTCGGGGGTGTGCACCTCGCGTGCGAGCAGGCATCGAACCTGTTGACCAAGGTGCTCGAGTGGGGACGCCTGATGTCCTACCTCGAGCAGTCGACTCGCTACATCGCCTACGACGCCCGCCTCGGCGGCCGCTACCGCTACTTCCGCGACCCCGACGTGCTGGCCTCGGACCTGGGTGCTCGCTACGTGGCCGACATGGACCGGCTGTTCGACTCCTATGCGTCACTCGTGCCGATCATGGGCGAGTTCTTCAAAGAGCAGTTCCCCAAGGATGCGTCCGACTCCGACTTCGTCTACCGGCAGGCACTCAAGGCCAAGGCGTTCGACGCGGTCCGTGGCATCCTGCCGGCCGCGAGCCTCAGCAACGTCGGCATCTACGGAACCGGCCAGGGCTACGAGGCGCTGCTGCTGCGGATGCGGGCCCACCCGCTTCCCGAGGCCCGCCGATACGCCGACCTCATGCTCCACGAGTTGCGCAAGGTGATCCCTTCGTTCCTCAAGCGGGTCGACCTCGACGATCGGGGCGTCGCCTGGAGCAGCTACCTCTCGACCAACCGGTCGGCGATGGACGAGCTGGCCGAGCGGCTGCTGGGCGACCTCGAGCCGGACGACACCGCGCCGGTCACGTTGGTCGACTTCGACCCCGATGCCGAGGTCAAGTTGGTGGCCTCGATCCTCTACACCCACGTCAACCTCCCTGAGCGGCAGCTCGAGGAGCGGGCCCGGGCCATGACCGTCGACGAGCGGATCGAGGTCATCGAGACCTACGTCGGCGACCGCGCCAACCGCCGGCACAAGCCGGGCCGAGCCCTCGAGCGACCCAACTACCGCTTCGACGTCCTCGCCGACTACGGCGCGTTCCGCGACCTCCAGCGCCACCGGATGCTCACCATCGAGTGGCAGACGCTGTCGCCGGTCCACGGCTTCACCCGACCCGAATCGGTCGAGCTGGCCGGCGTGGCCGACGAGTTCGACGAGGCGATGCACCGATCGGCGTCGCTGCACGATGCCATGGCAGAACGGTTCCCGCACCAGGCGGGCTATGCCGTGAGCCTGGCGTACAAGGTTCGCTTCTACCTCGATCTCAACGCGCGCGAGGCGATGCACCTCATCGAGCTGCGCACCACCCCACAGGGCCACCCCGCCTACCGCACGGTCGGCCAGGAGATGCACCGGCTCATCGCCGAGGAAGCCGGGCACCGCGCCGTCGCCGCCGCGATGAGTCACACCGACCACTCGCCCGAGCCGAGCCTCGAGCGGCTCGACGCCGAACGCCGCGCCGAGGCCCGCCGCGCCACCCACTGAAAACTTCCTCTTGACTCCGGCGACACGCTGGGTAGTGTGCCCTCCACTCAGCGGGCGGAGACCGCAGGAGGTTGTTCCCCATTCGCGTCTCCACTCGACTCCGTGCCGTGCTTCTCTCGGCTGTCGTGCTCGCGTCCGGCTTTGCGGGGACGACGCACGAAGTCCAGCCAGGCGACACGCTCTCGGACTACGCAAAGCGCCACAACACCACCGTGGCCGAGTTGGTCCGGATCAACGCGATCGCCAATCCCAACCACATCGTCGTGGGTACCAAGCTGACGATGCCCGGTGGGGGTTCCTCCGACAGCGGTTCGTCGTCTACCACCTATCGAATCCGGCCGGGCGACACCCTCGCCGGCATCGCCTCGGCCCACGGCACCACGGTCTCGGCATTGGTCTCGGCCAACGGCATCACCAACAAGAACCTGATCATCGCCGGTCGAACCCTCGAGGTGCCGGGGTCGTCGAGCAGCACCAACAGTTCGACCCCGGTCTCGAGTGGCGGATCCGGGCTCCCCGGACAGCAACACACGGTGAAGTCCGGCGACACCCTCGGCGGCATCGCGGCGCGCTACGGCATCTCGACCCGTGACCTCTCCGCATGGAACGGGATCACCAACGGCCGGATCTACGCCTCGACCCGACTGGTGCTCTACAGCCCGGGCACGCTGCCCGGCTCCGGCGGCAGCGACGCGGCGGGCGCCCACATCGTGAAGTCGGGCGAGACGCTCGGCAGCATCGCCCGCCGCTACGGCACGAGCATCGCCGAAATCGCCGGCGCCAACAGCATCACCAATCAGAACCTGATCCGCGTCGGGCAGACGCTCGTCATCCCCGGTGGTGGTGGGGGCGGAGCGATCCGCTGTCCCGTCCCCGGCGCCCGCTTCTTCAACGACTGGGGCTTCCCCCGATCGGGCGGCCGGTCCCACGCAGGGAACGACCTGTTCGCCGCCAAGGGCACCCCGGTCTACGCCCCGGTCAGCGGCCGGGTCGAGCAGGCCAACGGCAGCATCTCCGGGCGGGCGGTCCGGATCTTCGACAGCAGCGGCGGCTACTGGTACGTGGCTCACCTGAACGGCTTCGGCAAGGCGGGCAACGTCTCGGCCGGCGACATCGTCGGCTACGTGGGCGACAGCGGAAACGCGCGGGGTTCGAGTCCGCACGCCCACGTCGAGTACCGCGACAGCCGCCGTGTGGCGATCAATCCCTACCCGATTCTCCGTGCGGCCTGCTGAGCGGAACGCCCGTCGAAGCACGACGTCGTCGGCAGGAGTTGCATTGTCGTGAAACGTGCCTATGATCGGCGCCCCTGCACGCCAGTTCGGGGCCCGAGGAGCTATGGCTGACGACATCGAGGACATGGACGACGTCGAGGAGATCGAGGAGATCGACGAGATCGAGGACGATCTCGACGACGACCTCGATGTCGAGATCGACGACGACCTCGACGTCGACGTGGTGCTGGCCGACGACGCGGTCGTGGACGACGACGACGAGGATGACGACGACCCCAAGGTGGCCGCGGCGCCCAAGGCGGGCGCTGAGGACGACGAGGACGAGGACGCCGCCGATCCCGACGACGTCGAGGACGACCTCGACACGATTCTCAAGGACCGTCTCGCCGCCGACCCCGACGACGAGGACGACGAAGACGACGAGGAGCTTCCACCGGCACCCGCACCCGCAGCCGAGCCGGGCGGGAAGGTCCAACCCCGCCGGGCCGACGAGTTCCTCTGCGAGAGTTGTTTCCTGGTGAAGCCCCGGTCGCAACTGGCCGACGAGGACAACCTCTACTGCAACGACTGCGTCTGAGCGCGTGAGTTCCGCACAGCTCTGCGGAGACTGCCAGGCGGTGCTCCCGCCCGAGGCGAGCTTCTGTCCGACCTGCGGAACCCCCGTCTCCCCCGGCGGCTCCACGGCCGAGCGCCGGGTCATCACGGTGCTCTTCGCCGACCTCGCCGGATTCACGACCATGGCGGACGGACGCGACCCCGAGGCCGTCAAGGTGCTGCTCGATGAGTGCTTCGACGCATTGGTGCCGGTGGTCGAGAGCCATGGCGGGACGGTCGACAAGATCATCGGTGACGAGCTGATGGCGGTCTTCGGCACGCCCACGGCTCACGAGGACGACCCGGCCCGCGCCGTCCACGCGGCCCTCGGCCTGGCCGACACCCTGGCCGCGCTGCGGCCCGAACTCGTCCTCCGCATCGGGGTGAACACCGGTGAGGTCCTCGTCGGTCGGGTCGGACCCAGCGGCGCTCCGACGGTGACCGGCGACACGGTCAACACGGCGCACCGGCTCGTCGACGCCGCCCAACCCCGCGAGATCCTGGTGGGCGAGCGCACTCGAGAGGCCTCGCGAGCGTCGGTTCGCTACGAGGATCGTGGCCCGTACCAGCTCCGGGGCAAGCGCGACGAGGTGCACGCGTATGCGGCGATGGGCCGCCTGAACACGGCCGGGCGACCACCGGAAGTGCGCTTGTCGACCCGCCTCGTCGGTCGAGACGACGAGCTCGCCCGCCTCCTCGACCTCGCCGACGAGAGTGCCCAGACTCCGGCGGTGCGGTTCGTCCAGATCCGGGCCGAGGGAGGCATCGGCAAGACGCGGCTCGCCTCCGAGATGCATCGGCGCGTGGTGCGGCGACGGTCGACCCGGGTCCTGTGGGGCCGAGGCCGGCCCTACGGCACGCGCGACCCCTGGCAGCCGCTCGGCGACGCCCTCCGGCCGGTGTTCGGGCTCGAGCACCTCGAGGACCTCGACGCGGCCGCAGACCACCTCCGGCAACGGGTCACCGAACTCATCGCACCGGATCGCGAACCCAACCGCATCGGGCTCAACCGGCTCGCCGAACTACTCGGCATCGCCGAGCCGAGCAGTGTGGTGTCGGCGAAGGCTCCGGTCAGGAATCGCCGTCACGACGAGCAGGTGGCGGTGGCACGAACGCTGCTCGAGGCGTTGGCGCGTGACCGCCCGCTGGTCATCGTCATCGACGATGCCCACGCGGTCGACGACGTCCTCCTCGAGTTCCTCGCCGGTCTGCACGGGCCGGTCGCCCTTCCGATCCTCGTCGTCCTCGCCACTCGTGAAGACCTCTCGGACCGGGAGGTGCTCGCAGGAGTCCCGCTGGTCGAGGTACCCCTCGGACCGCTCGACCGGCCGTCGTCACTCGAGCTGATCCGGGTCGTCCTCGGTTCGCTGCACCACCACGATCTCGACGAGGTCGTGCTCGGTCCCGCGGTCGAAGACCGCATCCTGGAGGCCGTGGGCGGGATCCCGTTCCTCATCGAACAGGTCGTGCAGTACCTGATCGAGCGCAAGCTGCTGGTCTCGGCCGAGCAGCGATGGGAGGTGGCGGCCGACTTCCCGGCGGTCGGGCTGCCGGACACGGCCCGCGCCATGATCGATGCCCGGGTCGATGCCCTGACCCCGGATGAACGGCATCTGCTCCAGAACGCGTCGGTGCTGGGTCGGGTCTTCTGGGTCGATGCCGCCGCAGCCCTGGCCGGCATCACCGAGCTCGAGACCGTCGAGGGCATCGTCGAGTCCCTGATCGAGCGCGAGCTGCTGGGCGAACTGGTCGCCGATGCCGCCGGCGACACGAGCTTCCGCCACGCCATCGTCTGCGATGCCATCTACACGTCGCTCCCGATCGCCGAGCGAGCCGAGAAGCATCACCTCATCGCAGAGTTCCTCGCCGATCTGGCGCGCGAGACCCGCGCGGTGTCGATCGACCAGCTCGCTCACCACTCCGAGCGGGCGGTCATGCTGCACCGCGAGCTGGGCGCACCCATCGAGGACGGACAGATCGCCGACGCCTACCGGCGGGTGATCGCGGCCGCGGAAGCGGCGCGCCATCGCGACGCCGAGCGCGAAGCGGAGCGTTGGTACAGCCGCGCCGAGGCGATCGAAACCTCGTCGTTGGCCGAGCGGGCCGCCGACGTGCTCGCCCACGTCGAGCTCCTGATCGAGCTCCGACGCTTCGAGCGGGCTGCGGACCTCATCGCCGACCTGCTCCAGCACGAGGCCGCGCTCGACCTGGCAGAGGTCGCGGCCGCTCACACCCACCTCGGCGTGTGTCTTCGCCTCGCCGGCGACGAGACCCACGCGGCCGAGGCCTTCGATCGGGCACGCACGCTCTGGCGGTCCGACGGCGACGTCGTGGGTGAGGCCGTCTCCCTCAGCCAGGCCGGCTGGGCCGAACTGGTGGCCGGCCGGCCCCGGTCGGCGCAGCCCAAGTTGCTGCACGCCCACGACCTTGAGTCACGGTCGGGCAAGGCGTCGCCCATCACCCTTCGGAGTCTCGGATGGTGTGAGTTCCTCCTCGGCAACATCGCCGAAGCGCGTGAGCACCTCTGGGATGCCGCAGCCCAGTTCGATCAGAACGACGACATCGCCGGCGTGGGCTGGTGCTTCGGCATCATGGGGTTCAGCCTCTGGCTGGAGGGTCGGGTGCAGCAGGCGCACGAGATCGCGACGACCCTGCTCAAGGCGACCGCCGAGACCTCCGATCCGTGGAGCGAGGGCATGTTGTTGACGCTGCTCGGCGCCTGTCTGGTCGAACAGGGCGACGTCGACGCAGCCGCCGACCCGATTCTTCGAGCGCAGCGGGTGTTCGGCGAGATCGACGACCCGTGGGGCTCGGCCACGGTGGCTGTGGTGGCCGGGATGTCGGCGCGTTCCCAGGGGCGATACGACGAGGCCCGCCGCACCCTGCTGGCGGGCATCGAGCTGACCCGATCGAGCACCAGTGTCGGCGAGGAGGCACGCCTGTTGGCCGAACTCGCCTCGATCGAACTCGACGACGAGCACCCCGAGGTGGCGGTCGAACTCGCCCGATCCTCGCTCGACCTCATCCGATCAGGGGCAGGCGATCGCGACAGCGAGATCCGGTCGCTGGTGGCGCTGGGCCGCGAGCGGCGTCTCGCCGGCGAACTCGATGCTGCGTTGCGCTTCCTCGAAGAGGCCATCGACCTGGGCGACCCGGACCTGCCCACGAGCGCCTGGCGGCGAGCCTCCAGCCACCTTGCGGTCGTGTTGGCCGCCGCCGGCGATCTCGAGGCGAGCCGGCGGGCAGCCGATCGTGCTCTCGACGGGTCCTACGAATCGGTTCGCACCTGGACCCTGGCCGTGCAGGGCGACGCCGCCGCGCGAGCGGCCGCAGGTGACCACACCGGCGCCGCCCAAGAGCTCCGCGCCGTTCTGGCGCGGCTCGAGTCATCGGCCGCTGGCGTTCCTCGCGCCGGTTCGCCGCGACCTCACCCAGGTCGCCGGGCGCGCAGGCGCCGACGACTGATCGAGCCCGGTGGGTCGATGTGTCCCCCGTCGCGACCGAGGCCTAGCCTCGTGGACGTGAGCCCGTCGAGCAGCCCGCTTGAAGAGGCCCTCGAGCGCGCCATGGAGGCGTTCGTCTACGCACCCATCGGTCTGGTGTTCGAAGGGCCCGATCCGTACCCCGAGCTGGTCGAGAAGGGTCGGAGCCAGGTCACCGCCGCCAAGATGATGGGCGAGTTCGCGGTCCAGATCGGCCAGAGCGAGGCCTGCAAGCGCATCGAGCAGGGACGGGCCCAACTGCTCGAGACCCTCGGGACCACCGCCCGCCCCGACTCGCCGCCGGCGAAGGCGAGGCGCACGAGTGCCCCGGCCAACGCTGCCACCGCGAAGGCCGAGCCCGGCCACGACGGGCCGAGGACGCGGAACGCGGCCGAGAAGGTGGCCACCGCGACCGCCGGCCCGAAGCCCGACCTGGCCATCCCCGACTACGACGGGCTGTCGGCTTCGCAGGTCGTGACCCGGCTCGGAGGATTGTCGCCCGACGAGCTCGAGGCCGTGCGCGTGCACGAGCTGGGCCATCGAGGGCGCAAGACCATCCTCAACAAGGTCGCGCAGATCCAGGGCTGAGGTGGACGTCACCGCCCGACCGGCGGAGCCGGACGATCTCGACGCGCTCGTGGACTTGGCCGGCCGGGCCGTCGAGCTCCAGCTCGACAAGCGCGGCGGCCGATTGTGGGCGCGCACGTCGAGACGCGCCCTCGATCCCGGATCGTCGCTCGCGGAGGATCTCGGCCGGCCCGACGCACGACTGGTGGTCGGCACGATCGACGGCGTGCCGCTCGGCTACGGAGCGGGCCACTTCGTCGTGCTGTCCGACGGAGGTCGCCTGGCCGTGGTCACCGACCTCTACGTCGATCCCGATGCGCGCGGCGTCGGCATCGGCGAGGCGATGATGAACCATCTGCTCGACTGGGCCACCGAGGCCGGCTGCTTCGGGATCGACAGTGAGGCGCTGCCCGGCGACCGTCACACCAAGAACTTCTTCGAGTCCTTCGGCCTGGTCGCGCGGTCTCTCACCGTCCACCGCACGCTCACATGAGGTCTGGTTCATGAGGTCGGGCCCCGATCTGGTGGTCGGTGCCATCATCATCCGCGATGGCTGCCTGCTGCTCATCAAGCGTGGCAACGAGCCCGAGTCGGGCCGATGGGCGCCGCCCGGAGGCGCCATCGAGCGCGGTGAGACGGTCGTCGAGGCCGTGGTGCGTGAGGTCGCCGAGGAGACCGGCCTGGCCGGCGTCTGCGGCCCGCTGATCGGCTGGGTGGAGCGCCTGTCCGAGGATTACCACTACGTGATCCTCGACTTCGAGGTGACGATCCTCGACGACGACGAGCCCGAGGCGGGCGACGACGCCGTCGAGGTCGCCTGGGTGCCGCTCGCCGATGTGGCCGAATGGCGGCTGGTGGAGGGACTCGCCGAGTTCCTCCACGATCACGGCATCATCAGCACCTACTGCTGAAGGGACTGCTGCCTACTTGCCGGTCCACTGCGGGTCGCGCTTCTCGATGAAGGCCGTGAGGCCCTCGGAGAAGTCGGCGCTCGACATGGCGACGCCCATGGCGTCCATCGACATCTGCCAGCCCACGCTGTCCTCGGCGTCGGTGGCGGCCAGGGCCACCTTGCGGCTCTCGCGGACGGCGACGGGTGCGTTGGCACAGATCCGCAGACCCAGGGCCTCGGCTGCGGCCAGGGCCTCGCCCGGCTCGACCAGGTCGTTGACCAGGCCGTAGCCGTGGGCCCGCTCGGCCGAGATGGGATCGCCGGTCATGATGAGTTCCATCGCGATGTTGCGGGGGAGCTTGCGGCCGAGGCGGAACAGGCCGCCTGCGGCAGCGACCAGCGACCGCTTGACCTCGGGGACACCGAATCGAGCCTGGGTACTGGCCACCACCAGGTCACACGCCAGGACGATCTCGCACCCTCCGGCCAGCGCAGGGCCGTCGACCGCCGCGATGATCGGCTTGGTCCGCTCGCGGTTGGTGATCCCACCGAACCCGCCCCGCTGGGTGTTCAGCCGGGCGGCATCGCCGGAGTTGATGGCTTTGAGGTCAGCGCCGGCGCAGAACACGTCGCCCGCACCCGTGATCACCCCGACGAAGACGCTGTCGTCCTCCTCGAGCTGGTCGATGGCGGCCTCGATGCCCTCGGCCACGTCGCCGTTCACGGCGTTCTTGGCCTCGGGTCGGTTGATGGTGATGACGGCCAGGGGGCCGCGCTTGTCGTAGTCGATCATGGACATCGAACCTACCGGTCTGGTTCGCAACCGCTCGAACGAGGCGAGGGCGCGCAGCGGGGCGGGCGAGAACTCGGTAGCGTCCTCGCGGTGAGCGACGAGGCGGTTCGCCTGAAGTGTCCGTTCTGCGACTCCTACGAGGTCGAGCGCATGTACCTCGCTTCGCTTCGTCTCGACAGCTGCGAGTGCCGTTCGTGCAATGCCCGGTGGGACGAAGACGCCACCACCGGTGACTATCGCGGCCGTGGCTCCCGGTCGAGCCAGGTCACCCCGCGCGACTACTGATCGGCTGCGGCCGGGGTGGCGTCGGTTTCGGCCGGGGTCTCGTCGACGTCCGTCGGGGACTCGTCGGTCGGTTCGGCCTCGGGGGTCGCGTCGGCCTTGGCCGGCTCGACGGCGTCGCTGCGCTTCGATGGCTTGTTCGCCGGCTTCTTCGCGGCCTTCGGGCGATCCTTGCGCTGCTGCTTCTCGGCCGCTCGCCGCTTGCGCCGCTGCGAGGCGGTCTCGGGCTCGATGCCGAAGATGTGGGCCATCTCCGGGAGCCGGTTGCCCATCTGGGCGATGGCGGCGGTCAGCTGGGCCGACGGCTTGGTCGGCAGCGACACCGGCACCACTCGGGCCCGGATGGGCGAGAACGCGAGCGCGTCGAGGATCCTGATCCACCGATCCGAGCTCACGTCGGCACTGAGCGCCTCGTTGGTCATCTTCACCAAACCGTCGCTGAGCTCGGGGGGCACCGGGCTCCCTGCCTTCGGCGGGCGGGAGCTGAGACGGAGGCCCCGCACGGTGCGGCTGTGCTCGACGGCGTCGGTGAGGTCGTCGATCCAGTGCTGATGCTCCTCGTCGATGCGACGGTTGAGGCCATCGCGCAGCGTCGCTGCCACCGCACGGGTCTCGTCGTCGCGTGCCCCGCGGTCGGCGGCGGTGACGACCGAGCGGAGATCACGCAGGTCGACCTCGTCGAGCTGGGCGACCGCCGCCTCGGCTCGGTCGTGCCACTCGGCCGCGCGCAGGCGTGGCAGCATCGACTCGGCCAGCGAGATCAGCGCGTCGGGGGTGATCTCGGGCTTACCTTCGGCCTTCAGTTGCACGTTCTGCTGTTCGACGGCGGTGCGGACCGCCGGCACGCCCCCTTTGAGCGCCTGCTCGGCGACGGGGCGCTGCTCGGGAGGGAACGACTCGAGGACCGCCTTGCGGTGGGTGCGCCCCGCCCGGAGGCGGGGTGCCTTGGGCCGACTGGGCGGGGGTGGGACCTCGGGCTGATCGCGTGACGGTCGACGCCCCGAGGATGAGCCGCCACGATTGCGGTCGCCGTCACGCTTGCCGCGGTTGCCGTCCTTGGCGCGGCCCTTGCCGCCTCTCCCGCCCTTGCCGCCACCTCGGCCACCGGACCGGTCGTCCTTGGCCAGGGTGGTGGTCACCAATGGCTCGTCGGTGCCCGAACCCAGCAACTCGAGCGTGTCGAGCCCCTTGCGCTCGCGGGTCGGTGAGGCCACCGAGAGGATGTCGATGCCGTCGATCGTGAAGTCGGCCTCGGCTCGATAGACGCTGCCGACCGCGGCGTCGGCCGGCAGGATCGAACCGTCGAGGGTGCCCTTGGGTTCGCGAGCCCCGGCGGCTCGCCACGTCCAGGTGGCATCATCGCGCGCACTCGTGAGTTCGATCTCGATCCGACTCGGCATAGTCCGTCCACGGTACTCGGGGCCCCTTCGCACGGCGCATCTCGCACGGACGGACCAGCACCGGACCGGTCGACCTGACGCAGTGTCATAGGGTGAACCCATGGTCCACGCGGTCCCGGAGATCGATCCCGAAGAGGCGGTCGGTGGCCCCCCGCTTCCGCTCGGGCAGCGACTGGTCCTCGAGGGCCGCGGCCGCACGTTCTTCCGCGAGGTCAAGGGTCCCGAAGGCGCCCCGACCGTCGTGCTGCTCCATGGTTGGTTCGCCTCGGGTGGCCTCAACTGGTTCAACGCCTTCGAGCCGCTGGGCCGGCACTACCGGGTCATCGCTCCCGACCTCCGCGGCCATGGTCGCGGCATCAAGACCCGTCGACGCTTCCGCATCGCCGATTGCGCCGACGACGTGGCCGCGCTGTGCGCCGAGCTCGACACCGGCCCGGTCATCGCGGTCGGCTACTCGCTGGGCGGCCCGGTGGCACAGCTGCTGTGGCGCCAGCACCCGCATCTGGTCGACGGCCTCGTCCTCTGCGCCACCGCCGACCGGTTCGTCCCCGGGGTCCGCGAACGTCTCATCTTCTCGACGGTGATGGCGGCGGCGGCCGGCACGTCGCGAGCCGGATCGGCGGCCAGTCGGCTCCCCATCAAGGCCATCACCCAGCGCCTGCCGTCCGCTCGCCAGATCGACCATCCCGAGCGGCCGGCCGACTTTCGCCGGTGGGCGGCGGCCGAGATGGGCCGGCACCACGTCCGTCAGCTCGTCGAGGTCGGCCAGGCCGTCGGCACCTACAACGCCCGGAAGTGGATCGGTCGCGTCGATGTGCCGACGGCGGTGATGGTCACCACGCGCGATCGGGCGATCCCACCGGCGGTGCAACTCCAGATGGCCCTTCAGATCCCCGAGGCGACCATTCACCGGGTCGAGGACGGCCATGTGGCCTGTGCCCGCACCGAGTACGTCCCGGTGATGCTCGACGCCATCGCCGACGTCCACGGCCGCCACCTCGCATGAGCGGGCCGCTCGCCGGCAACCTCGTCGTCGAACTCGCCGGACTCGGGCCGGCGCCGTTCGCCTGCATGGTGCTGGCCGATCTGGGGGCCGACGTCGTGCGGATCGACCGCATCGGGGCTTCGCCGATCGACCCCGCCACGGCGGCCCACGACGTGCTCAATCGCAACCGGCCGACGCTCGGCGTCGACCTCAAGGACGACGACGGGCGCGCGCTCGTCACCGACCTCGCCTCCCGGGCCGACGTGTTCGTCGAGGGGTTCCGGCCCGGGGTGGCCGAACGACTCGGCCTCGGGCCCGATTCGTTGTGCACCGCCAACCCTCGCCTCGTGTACGGCCGGATGACCGGCTGGGGCCAGAGCGGCCCGTACGCCGATCGGGCCGGCCACGACCTGACCTATGCCTCGGCTGCGGGCGCCATCGCCCACATCGGACGTGAGGGGCAGGCGCCGACGCCCCCGCTCAACCTGGTGGCCGACTTCGGCGGTGGCTCGATGCTCCTCGTGGCCGGTGTCCTGGCCGCCCTGGTCGAGCGGGCGACGAGCGGCCAGGGCCAAGTCGTCGACGCGGCGATGGTGGACGGAGTCTCGATGCTCATGGCGCCGTTCTTCGGTGCGTACGCCATGGAGGTCTTCTCGGCCGAGCGGGGGACGAACCTGCTCGACTCGGGGGCACCGTTCTACGACTGCTACCAGTGTGCCGACGGCGAATGGGTGGCGGTGGGTGCCATCGAGCCGCAGTTTTTCGCCGAGCTCGTGGCCGGTCTCGACCTGCCCGCCACGTGGCTCGATCGTCAGTACGACGAAGCGTCCTGGCCCGAGCTCCGCGACGCGATCAGCGCGGTCATCCTGACCCGGCGCAGGGACGAGTGGGCCGAGACGTTCGGCCCCACCGATGCCTGCGTGGCCCCCGTCCTCCGGCTCCTCGAGAGCACCACCCATCCACAGATTCGTGCCCGATCCTCGGTCATCGAGGTCGACGGCGTGCCGCAGCACCGGCCGGCGCCGCGCTTCAGCCGGACCGATCCGCCCCTGCCCTCGGCCCCTCGGACCGCCGCCGGCGACGACGCACGGGCCGTCCTCGCCGCGTCCGGGGTCCCCGACGATGTCATCGACCGGGCCATCGCCTCGGGCGGACTGTCCTCGCGCGACATCTGACGCGGCGTCAGCTACGGTGATCGGCCGTCGCCCGCACGATCGGAGTCGGTCATCTTCATCTCCTACACCCCCGAGCAGGAGGCGCTCCGCCTCGAGCTCCGCACGTACTTCCACGAGCTGATGACCCCCGAGGTCACCGAGGAGTGCGCAGCGGGCGACACCGGCGGCCCTCACTGCCTGGAAGCGGTCCGCAAGATGGGGCGCGACGGCTGGCTCGGCATCGGCTGGCCCACCGAGTACGGCGGCCAGGGACGAACCGAGATCGAGCAGTTCATCTTCATCGACGAGGCCTGGCGATCCGGCGCACCCCTGCCGTTCCTGTCGATCAACACCGTCGGCCGGACGATCATGGAGTTCGGCAACGACGAGCAGAAGCGACTTCTTCCTGCCCAAGATCCTGGCCGGCGAACTGCACTTCTCGATCGGCTACACCGAACCGAGCGCCGGCACCGACCTGGCCTCGCTGCACACCACGGCCGTCAAGGACGGCGACGAGTGGGTCATCAACGGACAGAAGATCTACACCGTCGCTGGCCAGCTACGCCGACTACATCTGGCTCGCGGCCCGCACCGACCCCGAGGCCCCGAAGCACCAGGGCATCACCATCTTCGCCGTGCCCACCACCGATCCGGGCTTCAGCATGACCAAGATCAACACGATGGTGAACGCCAGCACGTTCAACACGTTCTACGACGACGTGCGGGTGCGGCGACGACGCCATCATCGGCGAGCTCCACCACGGTTGGAACCTGATCACCAACCAGCTCAACTACGAGCGGGTCTCGCTCGGCCCTCCCGGCATGATCGAAGGGCCCTACGACGACGTGGTCGACTGGGCCCAACGCACCAAACTCGCCGATGGGCGGCGGGTCATCGACCAACAGTGGGTGCAGATGAACCTGGCCCGGGTTCACGCCAAGCTCGAGTTCGTCAAGCTCATCAACTGGAAGGTCGCGGCCAGCGGCGGTGCCAATCCGGCCGACGCCAGCGGCACCAAGGTGTTCAGCACCGAGTTCTACACCGAGGCCTACCGGCTCCTGATGGAGATCGTCGGACCGACCGCGGCGCTCCAGCGCGACGAGGAGGCGGCCGCCCTCAACGGACGCCTCGAGCGTGGGCACCAGGGCGTGCTCATCCTGACCTTCGGCGGCGGGACCAACGAGATCCAGCGCGACCTCGTCGCCCTCTTCGGCCTCGGGTTGCCCCGGGTGCCCCGGACCTGACGAGGCGCCATGGACTTCGAACTCGACGAGACCCATCAGGCGGTCGCCGACCTGGCGATCACGATCCTGTCCGACCGCTCGACCCCCGACCACCTTCGTGAGGTCGAGGCCGCGAGCAGCTTCGATGCCGACACCTGGACCGAGCTCGCCAAGGCCGGCCTGGTCGGCATCGCATCGCCCGAGGCGTCCGGCGGGGGAGGCCTCGGCCTGCTCGCCGCCGGCGAAGTCGCCCACGCGGTCGGACGCCACACCGCTGCGGTCCCGTACGCGCCGGTGGTCGCCGCCATCATGGCCCTCGCTGACGGCGGGCTGCTCGACGACGTGGCCGAGGTGATCGACGGAGCCCGCATCGCCGTCCCTGCGCTCGATCTCGGACCCGATCCGGCGACCGCCCGCCATCCCATGGTCGTCGCCACCGAGTCCGGCGACGGCGTCCGCATCACCGGCGAGGTGCTCGCGGTTCCCTTCGGGGCGATCGCGCAGCAGTTCGTGGTTCCGGCGTCGATCGAAGGCGGCGACCGAGTGTTGGTCTCCATTGCCGTCGATGCACCGGGGCTCTCCCGCGAGCCGGTTGCCACCACGGCGCTGCTGCCGGCGGCCAATCTCCGGTTCGACGATGTCGTCGTGGTGGGAGCGGCGAAGCTGGGCCGTGGCGACACCATCGACCGTCTCGTCGACCGGTCACGCATCCTGACTTGTCGTGCCATGGCCGGCGTGTGCCAGGGGACGCTCGCCCTCGCGGCCGCGTACACCTCCGAGCGAGAGCAGTTCGGCTCGAAGATCGGCACGTTCCAGGCCGTGGCCCATCGGCTGGCCGACGCCTACATCGACGGGCAGGCCATCGAGCTGACGAGCCGCCAGGTCGCGTGGCTGGCCGACGCCGGCCACGACCTCGATCGCCAGCTCAGCGGCGCCTGCTTCTGGGCGGCCGAGGGCGGGCAGCGGGTCGTCCACGCCACCCAGCACGTGCACGGCGGCATCGGCGTCGACACCGACTACCCCCAGCACCGCTACTTCCGGTGGGCGAAGGAGCTCGAGCTCCACCTGGGCGGAGCAAACCGTTCGTTGGTCGACCTCGGCGCCTCGCTCGCCGCAGCGCCCGCCGGCGTTGGCGGCTGAGGCCATCCCAACCGGTACGGTCGAACCAGATGGGGATCTACGGAGTCACGGGCTCGGCCTCGGGGTTGGGTGCGGCGGTGGTCCGTCGCCTGCAGGCCGACGGCCACGAGGCGATCGGCGTCGACCTGGCCGACGCCGACGTCGTGGCCGACCTCTCGACGTCGCAGGGCTGCACCACGGCCGTCGACGGTGTCGTCAACGCCGCCGGCGGGAAGCTGGCCGGCTTCGTGGCGTGTGCCGGGGTGGGGCACGAGAGCCCCAACGAGCTCATCGTGCGGGTCAACTACTTCGGGGCGGTCGCGACGTTGTCCGGCGTCCTCCCCTTCATCGACCGCGAGGGGTCGGCCGTGGCCTTCTGCTCCAACTCCGTCGGGCTGGCCGCGATCGACGACCACACCTCGATCGACGCCATGCTCGCCGGCGACGAGGACGCTGCGGTCGCCGCCCTGCGCGACGAGGTGGGCCCGGTGACCTACGCCATGAGCAAGCTCGGGCTCGGCACCTGGGTTCGCCTGCAGGCGTCGGCGTGGGGCCAGCACGGCGTCCGGCTCAACGCGGTGGCCCCGGGCCCCATCGAAACGCCGCTGCTGCAGGCCAGCCGAGACGACCCGGTGTTCGGTGAGTTCGTCGATGCGCTGCCGATCCCGCTCGGTCGCACCGGCCGTCCCGACGAGATCGCCGGCGTCGTGGCGTTCCTGCTCGGCCCGGATGCCAGCTACGTCCATGGATCGATCCTGTTCTGCGATGCGGGCATCGATGCCGATGCCCGACCGCACCACGTCTGAGGGCGGCCGATGACGGTCCTGAAGCGGTGGGTCGGTCTCGACGCGCCGACCTCGCACCGGGCCGGCCACGGGAGCCATCCGTGTCAGGGCCTCTACCACTACGCCGCCGGCAGCACTCCACCTGTCGCGTTCATCGCCACCCACTACGAGGTCGACTTCTCCGAGCACTACCTGGCCGCTCCGCTGGCCGAGCGCGGGTTCGGGTTCCTCGGGTGGAACACGCGATTCCGCGGTCACGGGCCCTACTTCCTGCTCGAACAGGCGCTGGTCGACCTCGGGGTCGGCGTCCGCTGGCTTCGGGAGGTGGCCGGCGCCGAGGTCGTCGTGATCCTGGGGAACTCGGGTGGCGGATCGCTCATGGCCGCCTATCAGTCCCAAGCCACCGACCCGCACCTCGATGCCAGCCGAGACCTCGAACTGCCCGAGGCCGCGCGGTCGTTGCCCCCCGCCGATCTGTACGTCTCGCTGAACTCCCACCCGGGCCGGCCGGACGTGCTCACCTCCTGGCTCGATCCCGCGGTCACCGACGAGACCGATCCGGTTCCCACCGACTCCGACCTCGACCTGTTCGCCCGCACGCCGCCGCTCGACACCGAGTTCGTCGCGACCTACCGGGCGGCGCAGCGGGCCAGGAACCACCGGATCACCGAGTGGGCGATCAGCGAACTGGCTCGCCTGGGCGGGGCGGGCATCTGGGACCGCACGTTCTCGGTCAACCGCGCGTGGGCCGACCCCCGGTTCGTCGATCTCACCCTCGATCCGTCAGAGCGCGAGGTCGGCTGTTACGCCGGCGACCCTGCTCGGGCCAACCGGATCCCGATGGGTCTCGCCGCCACCTGCACCCTGCGGTCGTGGTTGTCGATGTGGAGCCTGCGAGAGTCGCAGTGTGTGGGGGCGCCCAACCTCCAGCGCATCACCGTGCCGTCCCTGGTCGTGCAGTCGATGGGTGACCAGGGGGTGTTCCCGTCCGATGCCCGAGCCATCGAGCGGGCGCTCGGCGGCGACGACACGACGCTCGAGTTCCTCCCCGGCGCCCACTACTTCGAGGACGTCGGCCCCGACGCGGCCGCCGATCTCGTCACCGACTGGACCACCGCGCGCTCCTGAGGACGGGTTCAGACGCCGATCTCGCCGGTGGCGACCTTCTTGGCCCACGGATAGTCGGGTTTGCCGCTCGGTGAGCGCATCACGGTGGACACCAGATGGAGCTCCCGCGGAACCTTGTAGCCGGCCACGTGCTCCCGGCAGTGTGGATCGAGATCGTCCAACGTCGGCGCGGCTCCCACGCGAGGCTGGACGACCGCCGCGACCCGCTGGCCCCATCGTTCGTCGGGGACACCGACGACGATGGCGTCGAACACGTCGGGGTGGGCCTTGAGGGCCTGTTCGACCTCTTCGGGGAAGATCTTCTCTCCGCCGGAGTTGATGCACTGTGAGCCGCGTCCGAGCAGGGTGATGGAGCCGTCGGCCTCGCGAAGGGCGTTGTCGCCGGCCAACACCATGCGGGACCCGTCGGGTGCCGAGACGAAGACTTCGGCCGACTTCTCGGGATCCTTGTAGTAGCCCAACGGCACGTTGCCGGTTCGGGCCAGGCGGCCGATGACGCCCGAGCCCGGCTCGACCGGTTGCAGGTCGTCGTCGACGACCGTGGCGTCCTTGCCGGGCCTCACCGTCGGGCCGCCGCCCGTCATGGCCGTCTCGCCCTTGCCCATGGTGATCATGCCGTTGGACCCGGTCTCGGTCGAGCCGATGGCGTCGATGATCATCAGGTTCGGGAAGTGGTCGAGGAACCGATCCTTCACCGTGGGCGAGAAGACGGCCGCGCTGCTCGCCAGACCGAACCAGGAGGACAGGTCGAGATCGTCGTCGATCTGCTCGTAGGCCTCGATGATCGGCCGGCCCATGGCATCGCCGGTGATCATGATGGTGTTCACACCGTGTTCGGCGATGGCGTACCAGGTCGCGACGGGATCGAACTGGCGCTGCATGACCGTGGTCCCACCCTCGAAGAGGAACCGCAGCACGTTCCACTGGGCGGCGCCGTGCATGAGGGGGGCGAGCGCGAAGCTGACGATGCCGGAAGGGCTCGTCTCGGCCTTGCGGGCCAGATCGAACTCCGAGGTCACCGGCTGGTTGGTCAGGGCGTCGATGCCGCCACCGAGCGCGTAGAAGACGTCCTCCTGGCGCCACATGACCCCCTTCGGGAACCCGGTCGTGCCCCCCGTGTAGAGCACGTAGAGGTCGTCAGGAGAACGGTCGCGTGGCACTCGGTCGGCTGACTGGGCGGCGAGAGCGTCGAGGTAGTCGACGGCGCCCAGGGCCTCGGTGTGCTCGTTCGCGCCCCCGATGTGCACCAGGTGGCGCAACTTCGGACACGCGTCACGCACCTCACGCACCCGCTCGGCGAACTCGGCATCGAAGACGAGCCCCGCCAGGTCGGCGTTGTCGAACAGGTAGGTGAGCTCGTCGGTCACGTAGCGGTAGTTGACGTTGATCGGCACCGCACGGATCTTGAACGTGCCGAGCATCGTCTCCATCCACTCGACCGAGTTCGGGCCGTAGATGCCCACGTGGTCACCGGGACCGAGACCTGCCGCGGTGAGGTTGGCCGCCATGCGATTGCTGGCAGCCTCGAGTTCGGCATAGGTCCGAGTCACGCCGTCGACGATGATCGCCGTGCGATCGGGCACGACGTCGACCGCGTGTTCGAACAGGTCAGCGATGTTGTAGGCCATCGGGGCGGACGATATCGGCCGGCACGTAGGATCGACTGCGATGGCCACCATCGCGGGCAGCACGCTGACCGATCGCCAAGCCGCCCGCCGCCAGCGTGTCGTGCTGGCAGCCCTCGAGTTGGCGGCCGACGGCGGCTACGAAGCGGTCCAGATGCGCGACGTCGCGGCGCAGGCCGGGGTCGCGCTCGGAACCATCTACCGCTACTTCTCCTCGAAGGATCACCTGCTCGCCGCGGCGATGATCGAGTGGGTCGAGGATCTCGAACGACAAGTGGGCCGACGACCGCCGCGAGGCGACACGCCGGCCGAGCGGGTCACCGACGTCCTGGGTCGGGCGCTCAAGGCCCTGGGTGATCACCCCGACCTGGCGGCTGCGGTGATCGCGGCCCAGACCTCCGGTGACCAGGCGGCCGGGCTCGAGCAGGCCCGCACCACCGAGGTGATGATCCGCATGCTCGCCGACGCGTTCCCTCCCGGGACCGATCCCGACGTTCGTGCCGACGTGACCCGCGTCCTCGGCCACGTCTGGTTCAGCTGTCTGATCGTGTGGGCCAACGGGATCCGCGACCTCGACTGGGTGGCATCGGAGGTCGGCGTCGCGGCCACGCTGCTCATTCCGAAGGGCTAGTGTTTTCGGCGAATTGGGCCGAAGGGGTCCGATCCGCAAATGAAAAGAGCAAGCAAGTGGCTACCGGTACCGTCAAGTTCTTCAACAACGAGAAGGGCTATGGCTTCATCAGTCGAGAAGGCGCGGACGACGTGTTCGTGCACTACTCGAACATCGACGTCCAGGGGTACAAGACCCTCGACGAGGGGCAGCAGGTCGAGTTCGACGTCGCCCCGGGACGCAAGGGCGAGGAAGCCCAGAACGTCCGTCCCGTCTGAGTCTCAGATCGACCGGTCGCGGCCTTCCCAGTAAGGGTCGCGCAGCTTGCGCTTGTAGAGCTTGCCGCTCGGATCGCGTGGCATCTCGTCGGTGAAGTCGTAGGTCCGCGGGCGCTTGTAGCTCGCCAGGTTCTCCTCGGCCCACGCGCGCAGCCGGGCTTCGAGCTCATCGCCGGCCTCGATGCCGGCCGCCGGCTCGATGACGGCCTTGACCTCCTCGCCCCAGTCTTCGTTGGGGACGCCGAACACGGCGACGTCACCGATCTCGGGGTTCGACAGGAACGCCGACTCGATCTCGGACGGATAGATGTTCACTCCGCCACTGATGATCATGTCGATCTTGCGGTCGGACAGGAACAGATAGCCCTCCTCGTCCAGGTACCCCACGTCGCCCACGGTGAAGAACCCGTCGGCGTCCTGCGACGCCGCGGTCTTCTCCGGATCGTCCTTGTATTCGAAGGCCGCCTGGCCCATCGCCATCCAGATCGTGCCGACCTCGCCGGTGGGCAATTCGTTGCCGTCGTCGTCGCGGATCACCACAGCGGACCCGGCCCAGGCCTGGCCCACCGTGCCCGGCCGTGCCCGCCACTGCTGGGGAGTGACGATCGTTCCCCCACCTTCGGTCGCGGCGTAGTACTCGTGGATCGAGTCGCCCCACCAGTCGAGCATCTGCTGCTTGACGGGCACCGGGCACGGCGCCGCGGCATGCACCATCACCCGCGTGGACGAGACGTCGTACTTCGACCGGACCTCCTCGGGGAGCGCCAGCATGCGATGGAACTGGGTGGGGACCATGTGTGAGGTGGTGACCCGGTAGCGGTCGATCAGTTCGAGCATGCGCTCGCCCTCCCACTTGTCCATCAACACCACCGGATGGCCGAGGTGCAGCGAGCTGCTCGACCACATGAGCACGGCGGTGTGATAGAGCGGCGAGCCGACGATGTGGACGTTGTCGTCCTCGGGCTGGATGCCGAACATCATCAGGAACATGGCGAACATGGCGCCCATGTCGCTGGGGTCGGCGTCGGCGCGGCCACGCTTCACGCCCTTGGGCTTGCCGGTGGTTCCCGACGTGTAGTGCATGGCCGCACCCGAGACCCGTTCGACCGGTGCGGTGTCGGGTCGACCCTCGGTCAGCTCGGTGAACGGGCGGAACCCCTCGACATCGCCGACGGCGAAGCAACGGTCGGCAGGCAGGCTGATCAGTTCGGCCGTGGCGACCAGGGCGTCGGCGAAGCGCTCGTGTCCGATGAGCACCTTCGCGTCGGAGTCCTCGACGATGTAGGCGATCTCGGGTCCGACGAGGTGATGGTTGATCGGGGTGAGGTAGACGCCGATCTGCATGGCCGCCAGGTAGATCTCGTACATGGCCCGGCTGTTGGGCATGACGACCGCGACGGTGTCGTCCTTGCCCACGCCGATGGCGTCGAGACCGTTGGCGATCCGGTTGGCGGCCGCCAGCAGTTCACCGGCGGTGACCTCGGTCTCGTCGATGTCGATCAGGGCCAGCCGGTCCGGATCGATCTCGGCCCGCTTCCAGAATCCGAGCTCTTCCACCTGTGCCACTCCTGGGTCGACGTATCTGACGAGGCGTCAGATTAGGCCAACACCGAGCGGCACCAGGCGTGGAGCTTCACATCGTCGACCGCGAACGCCCAGTAGGCGGCCAGCCACCGGCGGAAGGGGTGTTCGAGCTCGGCGAGCCCGCGGTCGGCGAGCCAGCGGCGGGCCACCTCGGTGTCTTCCGGTGTGGCGCCCGGGGTGATCGTCGGGACGCCGAGGTAGACCGCGGTCGAGACGGGGTTCATCCAGCGGTCGCCGATGACGGTGGCGCCGCCGAAGTCGAAGACCGAGGTGACCCGACGACCGTCGGTCATCATGTTGCCGGCGAAGGCGTCGAGGTGGACGAGGCACCCCGAGGAGGGTGCGGTCAGGTCGGGAAGATCGCCGACCGACGCGTCGAGGTCGACGGTCGGAAGGTCGTCGACCTGCTCGAGCGACCACCGGGCGCGGGCGAGAAGGAACTCGTGCAGTGTCGCGCCACCGATCGGGTCGGCCCCGAGGAACTCGCCGAACCGGGTGGCTCGTGAGGCGTCGAACATCGCCGCGACGGCGTCGGAGGCGTCGAGGTGCGACTCGATCAGGCGGGCTCGGTCTGGTCGGGCCCCGCCCGCTTCGAGAGCGACGAGGAGTGAGGTCCCGGGCAGCCGGCGCTCGATGCTCACGACCCGGCCGTCCTGCTCCCAGAGATCGAGGACCTCGGGAAGGCGCAGACCGCCCGTGGGCGTGAGGTCGGCGACGAAGTCGATCGCCCGTCGGATCGGGCCGACGTCGGCGCCCGGATGGGTGATCCGCACGACCCGATCCGCGTCGAGGGCGTACACCCGTGCTTCGCCGCCGGAGCCGAGGAACGGCGCGCCGGCCACCCCGATCCGGGCCAGGACCGCCTCGAGCACGGCGTCGTCATCGGCGCTCATCGGAGAAGTCTGGCCGCCGCGGCTACGGTGAGCGGACCAATTCACTCTTTCCAGGAGCATTTCAACAACATGCGTGCCGCCATGATGAACGCCGTGGGCGACGAAGCCCTCGAAGTCGTAGACAACATCGAGGTCGTCGCCGTCGGCGCCGGCGAGGTCAAAGTCAAGATCGAAGCCACCGGCGTCTGTCACTCCGACCTGTCGGGCCTCAACGGCACCATCCCGCAACCCGCCCCGGCCGTGCTGGGCCACGAGGGCGCCGGAACCATCGTCGAGGTCGGCGAAGGCGTCACCTCCGTCGCCGAGGGCGATCACGTGATCGTCGCCTGGAGCCCGCCCTGTGGCAACTGCGTCAACTGCATCGACCGCAAGTCGCCCCACCTCTGCTTCAACATCCAGATGGTGATGGGTGGCACGCCGCACTTCACCCGAGACGGCAACCCGGTGTTCGGGTTCGCCGGCGCCGGCACCTTCGCCGAGGAGATGGTCATCCCCGAGCAGGGGGTCGTGAAGATCGACGACGACGTGCCGTTCGACATCGCCTCGCTCATCGGCTGTGGTGTGATGACCGGTGTCGGAGCCGCCATCAACACCGCCAAGGTGCAGCCGGGCTCGTCGGTCGTCGTCTTCGGCCTCGGTGGGGTCGGGATGGCCGTCATCCAGGGCGCCCGCATCGCCGGTGCCGCCGAGATCGTCGCCGTCGACCTGAATGCCGACAAGCTCGAGAAGGCCAAGGAGTTCGGCGCCACCCATGCGGTGAAGCCCGACGACCTCGCCGAGCTGCAGGCCACCATCGGTGGCGGCGACGGATTCGACTACGCCTTCGAGGCGATCGGCCTGCCGCTCACCATGCGCGCCGCCTTCGACGCGGCCCGCCGCGGCGGCACCGCCTGCATCGTCGGCGTCGGCCGACCCGAGCAGATGGTCGAGTTCTCGGCCTTCGAGCTGTTCTTCTCCGAGAAGACCCTCGTCGGGAGCTACTACGGTTCGGCCGACGTGCGCAGCGACTTCGCCCGGATGCTCCGGCTCTGGAAGGCCGGCCGCCTCGACCTCGAAGGCATGATCACCAGCCGCATCAAGATCGACGACATCAACGAGGCGTTCGAGATCATGAAGCGCGGCGAAGCCATTCGCCAGGTGATCGAGTTCTGATCGTTCGCCGTCTCCTCGGCGGGGCGCTCGCGCTCCTTCTCGTCGTCGCCTGCAGCAGCGGCGGCGGGGAGGACTCGCGGCCCGACGTCGCGACGTGGGAGGAGACCTGGGCGCCGCTCGTCGAGGCGGTGCCACCGCCACCCGCCGACCAGGACGCGTGCGAGGCCTATCTCGGCACGGTGCGGACCGAGCGCGAGCAGGTGCTGCCGTCGCCCGCGGCATCGCTCGACGCTGCGGTCACCGAGTGGATCGACAAGGCCGAACAGCTCACCTTCGACTGTGACGAGGACGCGTACGACACCGAGTACGAAGAGCTCGGCGTGATCGAAGCCGAGGTCGAAGGTGGCCTCGCCGCCTTGTAGCGCCCAGCCTGCGTGGGCCCGGGTACGATCCTCGGATGATCCGCCTGTTGATCTCAGCCGTGATTCATCTCGCGGCCAACGCCATCGGCCTGCTGGTCGCGGCTTCGGTCCTCGAAGACATGGAGATAAGCGGGGTGGCGTTCGCCATCGCCGTGGTGATCTTCACCGTCATCGAGGTGATCATGCAGCCGTTCCTGACCAAGATGGCCGCTCAGAGCGCCAAGGGTCTGATGGGCGGGACCGCGCTCGCGGCCACACTGATCGGACTGATCGTCACCTCGCTGGTCTCCGACGGGCTCGCGATCTCCGGACTCACGACCTGGCTGCTCGCCACCGTGATCGTCTGGCTGGCGGGAATGCTCGCCGGCTTCGTGCTCCCACTGATCTTCCTCAAGAACCGTCTCGAGGAACGCCAGGGCTGAAGCCGCTCCTTCGTGACGACCTTCGAAGCGATGATGGCGCTGGAGCCGCACGGCCCCGACACTTGGGTCGGAACCGGGCCTCGATACCCCTGGGGTGGCCTGTACGGCGGGCAGATCGTCGCGCAAGGGCTGCGCGCTGCCGGCCTCACGGTCGATCCGGCCTACCGGCCGCACTCGCTGCACGCCTACTTCATCCGCCCGGGCGACCACACCGAACCGATCCGCTTCGAGGTCGACCGCGATCGCAACGGACGGTCGTTCTGCACCCGACGCGTGGTGGCCCGCCAGAGCGTCGGAGTGATCCTCAACATGGCCTGTTCGTTCCAGATCGTCGAGGACACGATCGACGTGCAGGGGTCGGACCTGCGGCCGGTGACCGGTCCCGACGAGATCGACGACGACACGTGGAGCGAGCTGTTCGACCGACGCGATCTGCCGACGGCCGACACCGGCCCGGGACGCTCGGGCGCGTGGCTGCGCATGCGCGAAGACCTGCCGGACGACCCGCTCGTCTCGGCGTGTGCGCTGTCCTACCTCTCCGACGACATGCCCACCGAGGCGGTCTTCGCGCTCCACCCCGACCTCGCCCACCTGCGCGATCTGGCCGAGGAGTCGGCCCACGCCGACGTCCAGACCGCCAGTCTCGATCACGCCATCTGGTTCCATCAGCACCCGGCTCCCGGCGCGTGGCAGCTCCACGACTTCGACTGCCGGCGACTCGTCGGATCGCGCGGCTTGGCGAGGGGATCGGTGTTCGGCATCGACGGCGTCCACGTCGCCGATGTCGACCAGCAGGTGCTGTTGCGCCTCCGATGATCTGACGAGGTGTCAGATCGTGCTAGAACACGTGCCCATGTCGGATGCTGAGGTGCTGCGGGCACCACTGGTCATCGAATTCCCGTTCAGCCGCACGGTCGGACCGGTCCAGAGTGCGTTCCTGACCGGGCTGCGCGAGCAGGTCGTCATCGGGGTTCGAGGCAGTGACGGACGGGTCCACGTGCCGCCGGTCGAGTACGACCCGGTCACCAGTGACGAGCTCACCGAACTGGTCGAGCTGCCGTCGACGGGAACGGTGACCACCTGGGCATGGGAGGCCAACCCCCGGCCCAACCAGCCACTCGATGAACCGTTCGCCTGGGCGCTGGTCCGCATCGACGGTGCCGACACCGCGATGCTGCATGCCGTGGCCGCCGAGCACGACGAGATGGCCACCGGCATGGCCGTCCAGGTCCGCTGGGCCGATGAGCGTGAAGGTCTGATCACCGACATCGCCTGCTTCGAGCCGGTTCGATGAGCCTGCAACTCCCGGCCTCGATCGCCGATGTCGAGCCCGTCCGCTCGATCCGCACGCCGGCCCGCCTCGACTACGAGTTCACCGCCGGCGAGGCGACCAGTCAGTTCCTGAGGGCGGTCGAGGGGAAGAAGCTGATCGGTGGCGGGTGCCCGGTCTGCGGCAAGGTCTACGTGCCGCCGCGTGGCTCGTGCCCGATCGACGGCGTCCCCACCACCGAACAGGTCGAGGTGTCCGACACCGGCACCGTCACGACGTTCTGTGTGGTCAACCTCCAGTTCTACGGACAGGAGGTCGAGACGCCCTACGTCTGCGCCACCATCCAACTCGACGGCGCCGACCTGGGCCTGTTCGCCATGGTCCAGGAGATGCCCTACGACGAGGTCCGCATCGGGCTCCGGGTCGAGGCCGTGTGGGTCGACGACGACCAGCTGGGCACGACGCTCGAGAACATCAAGTACTTCCGCCCGACCGGAGAGCCCGACGTCGAAGTCGCGCAGAACATCTCATGAGGGATGTCGCGGTTGTCGCCACGGCTCAGTCGGTGCATCAGCGCCGAGTCGAGCACCTGAACGAGGTCGAGATGCTCATGCCGGTCCTCACCGACGTGAAGGGCAAGGCCGGCCTCGACCAGTCCGAGATCGGATTCACCTGCTCGGGGAGCACGGACTACCTCGCCGGCCAGGCGTTCAGCTTCGTCATGACCCTCGACGGGGTGGGCGCCTACCCGCCGATCAGCGAGAGCCATGTCGAGATGGACGGGGCCTGGGCGCTCTACGAGGCCTGGGTCAAGCTCCAGATCGGCGAGATCGACACCGCGCTCGTCTACAGCTACGGCAAGTCGTCGCCGGGTTCGGTGCGCGATGTGCTGTCCCGCCAACTCGACCCCTACTACCTCGGTCCGTTGTGGCCCGATGCGGTCTCCCTGGCCGCCCTTCAGGCACGGGCTGCACTGGATGCCGGTGTCGTGACCGAGGAAGCGATGGCCGAGGTCGTCGCCCGCTCTCGAAACGCCGCCGCGAACAACCCGAAGGCGCAACTCACCTCGTCGCCCGACGCGGCGTCGCTGTTGGGTGAGGACTACCTGGTCGAGCCGCTCCGGCTGCACGATCTTCCGCCGATCTCCGATGGCGCGGTGGCAGTGATCCTCGCCGCCGACGACAAGGCCCGCGAGCTCAACGACCGTCCGGCCTGGATCACCGGTCTCGACCACCGCATCGAGGCCCACCAGCTCGGTGTCCGCGACCTCACGACGTCGGCGTCCACGACCATCGCCGGCGAGTTGGCCGGCGTCGCGGACGGCCCGGTCGATGTCGCCGAGTTGCACGCGCCGTTCTCCCACCAGGAGCTCATCGTGCGCGATGCCCTCGGGCTCGGCGACGACGTCGACATCAACCCGAGCGGGGGAGCGCTTGCCGCCAACACGCTGATGGCCGCCGGGCTGGTGCGCATCGCCGAGGCGGCCGATCGCATCTCCGCCGGCGAGGCGCAGCGGGCGGTCGCCCACGCCACGTCGGGCGCCTGTCTCCAGCAGAACCTGGTGTGCGTCCTGGAGGCATGGCGGACTCGGAGAAGCATGCGTCGAGCCGACGAGGCCGCCGAGGCCTCGGGCCGGGGAACGGATCATGAAGCAAAGCATGCGTGCGAGGCCGACGAGGCACGAGGAGGCCGGCCGAGCGCGGCCTCCGTGGCCGGGGAACGGAAATCATGAGCGGACTCGGAGCAAAGCATGCGTGCGAGGCCGACGAGGCACGAGGAGGCCGGCCGAGCGCGGCCTCCGTGGCCGGGGAACGGAAATCATGAGCGGACTCGGAGCAAAGCATGCGTGCGAGGCCGACGAGGCACGAGGAGGCCGGCCGAGCGCGGCCTCCGTGGCCGGGGAACGGAAATCATGAGCGGACTCGGAGCAAAGCATGCGTGCGAGGCCGACGAGGCACGAGGAGGCCGGCCGAGCGCGGCCTCCGTGGCCGGGGAACGGAAATCATGAGCGAGCGAGTTGCGATCACCGGGATCGGACAGACCAAGCACGAGGCCACCCGGGGCGACGTGTCGATCGCCGGGCTGGTGCGCGAAGCCGCGGTGCGTGCCCTCGAGGACGCAGGTCTCGGCTGGGCCGACATCGATGCCGTCGTGATCGGCAAGGCTCCCGACTTCTTCGAGGGCGTGATGATGCCCGAGCTCTACCTGGCTGATGCGCTGGGTGCGGTCGGCAAGCCGATGCTACGCGTGCACACCGCCGGGTCGGTGGGCGGGTCGACGGCGCTGGTCGCGACCAGCCTCATCGAGTCGGGTGTCCACGATCGGGTGCTCACGGTCGCCTTCGAGAAGCAGTCCGAGAGCGAGGCCATGTGGGCCCTGTCGCTGCCGATCCCGTTCCAACCGCCGCTGGTGGCCGGGGCGGGTGGCTACTTCGCGCCCCACATCCGCAACTACATGCGACGGTCGGGCGCCCCCGATCACATCGGGGTGATGGTGGCGCTCAAGGACCGGCTCAACGCCCTCAAGAACCCCTACGCCCACCTCCACGAGCCCGACACCACGTTCGACTCGGTGAAGGACGCCATGATGCTGTGGGACCCGATCCGCTACAGCGAGACGTGTCCGTCGTCCGACGGGGCGTGCGCCATGGTCCTCACCAACGAGGCGAGCGTCGGGTCGCCGAGTGCTCCGCCGGCCTGGAAGCTCGGTGGGGCCATGCGGTCCGAGCCGACGATGTATCCGGGCCGTGACGAGGTGAACCCCCTCGCCGGTCGGGCGTGTGCCAAGGCGGTGTACGAGCAGGCCGGCATCACCAACCCACGCGAGCAGGTCGACGTCGTCGAGATGTACGTCCCGTTCTCCTGGTACGAGCCGATGTGGCTCGAGAACCTCGGCTTCTGCGACCTGGGCGACGGCTGGAAGCTCACCGAAGCCGGAGTCACCGCGATGGACGGCGACCTGCCGGTCAACTGCTCGGGCGGCGTGTTGTCGACCAACCCGATCGGCGCGTCGGGGATGATCCGCTTCGCCGAGGCGGCCATGCAGGTGCGTGGCCAGGCGGGCGAGCACCAGATCGACGGGGCCAAGACCGCCGTCGGCCACGCCTACGGCGGTGGCTCCCAGTTCTTCGCCATGTGGGCCGTCGGCGCCGACAAGCCCTGAACTCGAGGTCCAACGGCACTGGCGCCCAGCCTTCGAGCGCGCGGCAGGCTGGGCCCATGAAGGCAGCCGTCCAACACGAGTACGGACCGCCCGACGACGTCTTCGCGGTCGAAGCCGTCGACCCACCGGAGGTCGGGGCCGGCGAGGTGCTGGTGCGCGTCGTTGCGGCCGGGGTCAACTGGGCCGACCAGTCGATGACGATCGGCAAGCCGTACGTCATGCGACTCGGGTACGGATTCGGTCGACCGCGCAACGGCATCCGCGGCACCGACGTGGCCGGTGTCGTCGAGGCGGTCGGTCCCGACGTCACCCGCTTCCAGAGGGGCGACGAGGTCTTCGGCGTCGGCGCGCACACCTTCGCCGAGCTCGCGGTGGCCAAGGCCGACCATCTGGCGTCGAAGCCGGGGAACACCTCCTTCGAGCAGGCCGCCGGCCTCCCGATGGCCGGGTGTGTGGCCATTCAGGCGCTTCGCGACATCGCCGAGACGAAGCCGGGTGACCGCGTCCTGGTCAACGGTGCCTCAGGCGGCATCGGGAGCCTTGCGGTGCAGATCGCCAAGTCGTTCGGCGCCGAGGTGACCGGCGTCTGCAGCCGGCCGAACGTCGAGTTCGTGGAGTCGCTGGGCGTCGACACGGCGATCGACTACACGCTCGATGACTTCACCCAGGCCGGCGAGCGCTACGACCTGATCCTCGACATGGCCGACAACCGTTCGCTCCGAGCGCGTCGGCGGGTGCTCACCGATTCGGGCACGCTCATCCCCAACAGCGGCAAGGGTGGCCCCGTGTTCGGAAGCCTCGGCCGCATCGTCAAGGCCCGGCTGGCGTCGCCGTTCGTCCGGCAACGGTTCCGGCCGTTCCTCTCGCTGGCCAAGCAGGCCGACCTCGAGGCCGTTGCCCGACTCGTGTCCGATGGGGAGCTCGACCCGATCGTCGGCCGGACCTACTCGCTCGGCGACACCGGTGCCGCGATCGCCCTCGCGGGCTCGGGCCACGCCCGGGGCAAGGTCGTCGTCGTTCCCTGACCGGATGGTCGTGGTCTAGGCGTCGAATCGTGCGGCGTTGGTCGCCTTGGCCGGCGCCTCGTCGACGCGGTCGGGCCACCACGGCGGCTCGTAGACGTCGCGCTCGTCGCCCACCGGTTCGGCGTAGAACTGGGCGTACCACTTGCGGAACTTGGTGAAGGGCCCGTCGTTGTCGGCCAACGCGGGGCGGACGAGGTGGGCCTTGTGCTCCCAGATCGGCTTGTCCTCGAGCACCTGCTTGTGGACCTCGTCGACGAAGGCGTTGCCCACGTTGCGGGTCGTCACCTCGTCACCCATGGTCTTGAAGCGGAAGTTGAATCGGATGACGCACTTGTCGGACTCGATCGGCGTCGTGACCGCCAGGTTGAGGGTGTCGACGATCCCCGAGAACGACACGAGCGACACTCCCGGGCCGAACGACGTCGAGTCGATGCGTCCCTCCATCACGCCGCGCGGCGTCGGGAACTTCTGCTTCGACTTCATCTGGGCATTCGGGAAGTCGGTCTCGTAGGACTCCAACTCGGGCACGTCGGCGGTGTTGTGCACGTAGCGGAAGTGGGCGGAGTCGACGCCGTTCTCGGCCATCTCCTGGATCGTCGTGTCGACCTCGTAGGAGGTTCGGATGTCGGTCGACCAGTCGGGGTGGTCGCCGAACTCGGGCACCTCGGGTACCTCCCACATCGGCTCGACCTCGGGGTCCGGGTGATACCAGGCCATCACCAGGTCGTTGACCTCGACGACCGGGAACGTGCGCAGGGTGCCCTTGCGGTTGGTGCGCTCGGAGTAGGGGATGTCGGTGTTGGTGCCCTCGGCATCGAACTTCCAGCCATGGAACGGACACACGATCTCGCAGTCCTCGACGGTGCCACCGTGGCCGAGGTGAGCCCCGAGGTGCGGACAGAACGCGTCCTGGACGTGGACCGTGTTCCGCTCGTCGCGCCAGATCACCAGGTGGCGACCCCAGTAGCGCGGCGGGTCTGGGCTCACCGACGGGGAAGTCCTCGGGGTAGCCCACGCAGAACCAGCCGAACGGGACGGGGAACGGGAAGCGGCTCACGTCTCCGATACTAGAACACGTTCTAGTTCTGCATCGCAGCTACGGTCTGGGCGTGAGCAACGACCTGGATCTCGGACTCATCATCGGTTACTGGCCCAGCTCCGGACCCCCGCCCGACGCCGCCGAGCAGGTCGCGCTGGCCGAGGAGCTGGGGTTCACCTCGATGTGGACCAGCGAGGCGTACGGGTCCGACTGCTTCACACCGCTGGCCTGGTGGGGTTCGCAGACCGAGTCGATGCAGCTGGGGACGGCGATCACCCAGATCTCGGCTCGCACCCCGGCCTCGACGGCGATGACCGCCATCACCATGGACCACCTGTGCGGTGGCCGGTTCGTCCTCGGCCTCGGCGTGTCGGGCCCGCAGGTCGTCGAGGGCTGGTACGGACAGGAGTACGCCAAGCCGCTGGCCCGCACCCGCGAGTACGTCGAGATCCTCCGCAAGATCTTCGCTCGCGAAGAGGTCGAGTACTCCGGCGCGCACTACCAGATGCCGCTCGAGAGCGGCACCGGGCTCGGCAAGCCGTTGAAGTCGATCGTGCGGCCGCTCCGCGAAGACATCCCCGTCTACCTCGGCGCCGAGGGCCCCAAGAACGTGGCGCTGGCCGGCGAGATCTGCGACGGCTGGCTCCCGATGTTCTTCTCGCCCAAGGCCGACGGCTTCTACCGCGAGGCGCTGAACGAGGGATTCGCACGCCCCGGCGCCCGCCGCACGGCCGACGACTTCGAGGTGGCCTGCGTGGTCCCGACCATCGTCGGCGACGACGTCGAGGGCTGTGCCGACTTCCTCCGACCCACCCTCGCGCTCTACGTCGGCGGGATGGGTGCCAAGGACCGGAACTTCCACAAGGACGTGTTCACCCGCCTCGGCTACGGCGACGCCTGCGAGAAGATCCAGGAGGCCTACCTCGACGGCCGCAAGGGCGACGCGGCGGCTGCGGTGCCGACCGCCATGGTCGAGGACGTCTATCTGATCGGACCCGAGGCCAAGATCCGCGACGATCTCGAAGCCTGGCGCGCGAGCTGCATCACCACCCTGCTGGTGGCGGGCCCTGCGATGATGCTCCGCCAGATCGCCGACGTCGTGAACGGCTGAACCGCCCTCCTCAGCCCGAATAGTCCTCGAGCGGGGGACAGCTGCAGACCAGGTTGCGGTCGCCGTAGCCGCCGTCGATGCGGCTGACCGGCGGCCAGTACTTCGTCGCTCGGCGACTCGTGCCGGGATAGGCGGCGTCCTCGCGGCGAGTACGGGTCGGTCCCAGTCGGCCGCGAGCAGGTCCTCGGCGGTGTGCGGGGCGTGAGCGAGGGCCGAATCGGCGTGGGCGATCTCGTCGCGTTCGATGGCGGCGATCTCGGCGCGGATGGCGATCATCGCGTCGCAGAAGCGGTCGAGCTCGGCCAGGCTCTCGGACTCGGTCGGCTCGACCATCAGCGTGCCGGCCACCGGGAACGACATGGTCGGGGCGTGGAAGCCGTAGTCGATGAGCCGCTTGGCGACGTCGTCGACGGTGACGCCGGTCGTCCTGGTGATCGGCGCGGAGGTCGAGGATGCACTCGTGGGCGACCAGGCCGCCGTCGCCGGTGTAGAGCACCGGGTAGTGCGTCGCGCAGCCGGGCGGCGACGTAGTTGGCGTTGAGGATGGCCACCTCGGTGGCCGCCGTGAGCCCCTCGGCGCCCATCAGCGCGATGTAGGCCCACGAGATGGGCAGGATGCCGGCCGAGCCCCACGGCGCGGCCGAGACCGGGCCGGCACCGGTGGCGGGCCCGGCAGCCGGGACGAGCGGGTGGTTGGGCAGGAACGGGGCGAGGTGCGCGCCGACGGCGACCGGGCCGACGCCCGGGCCGCCGCCGCCGTGGGGGATGCAGAACGTCTTGTGCAGGTTGAGGTGGCGACACGTCGGCGCCGAACCGGCCCGGGCGGGCCAGGCCGACCAGGGCGTTGAGGTTGGCGCCGTCGAGGTACACCTGGCCGCCGTGCTCGTGGACGAGGTCGCAGATCTCGCCGATGCGGTCCTCGAACACGCCGTGGGTCGACGGGTAGGTGACCATGAGGGCGGCGAGGTCGTCGGCGTGCTCGGCGACCTTCGGCCCGAGGTCGTCGAGGTCGACGTTGCCGTCGTCGTCGCAGGCGACGACCACGACCCGCATGCCGGCCATGACCGCTGACGCGGCGTTGGTGCCGTGGGCCGAGGACGGGATGAGGCAGACGTCGCGGTCGCCCGTCGCCCCGGCTGCGGTGGTAGCCGCGGATGGCCAGCAGGCCGGCGAACTCGCCCTGCGAGCCGGCGTTGGGCTGCAGCGACACGGCGTCGTAGCCGGTGATCTCGGCCAGCCACGGCCTCGAGGTCGGTCGATCAGCTCGCGGTAGCCCGCGGCCTGGTCGGCCGGGGCGAACGGGTGGATGTCGGCGAACTCGGGCCAGGTGACCGGCATCATCTCGGTGGTGGCGTTGAGCTTCATCGTGCACGAGCCGAGCGGGATCATCGAGCGGTCGAGGGCGAGGTCCTTGTCGGCGAGCGAGCGCAGGTAGCGCAGCATCTCGGTCTCGGAGCGGTAGCGCGTGGAAGACCGGGTGGGTCGAGGAACGGCGTGTGCGCGCGAGCGCCGACGGGATGCCGGTCGGCGCCCGTCGATCGGCGCCGCGTCGTCGGCCGCCGTCGACGCCGAAGGCCGCCGAGCACCGCGCTCGACGACCGCGTCGGGTGGTGGTCTCGTCGAGCGAGACGCCGACGGTGTCGGCGTCGACGCGGCGCAGGTTGATGCCCGCGTCGACGGCCGCGGCCAGCGATCGCGGCGGCCCCGCCCGGGCACCCGCACGGTGAGCGTGTCGAAGAACGTGCTCGTTGACCACGTCGACGCCGGCCGCGCCGCAGCGCCGGCGGCCAGGATGCCGGTGAGCCGGTGCACCCGCTCGGCGATCGTCGAGAGCCCGTCGGGGCCGTGGTAGACGGCGTACATGCCGGCGATGACGGCCAGCAGCACCTGGGCGGTGCAGATGTTGCTGGTGGCCTTCTCGCGGCGGATGTGCTGCTCGCGGGTCTGCAGCGCCAGGCGGAGCGCCGGGCGACCGGCGGCGTCGACCGACACGCCGACGAGGCGGCCGGGCAGCGAGCGCTTGTGCGGCGTCGCGGGCGGCGATGAACGCCGGCGTGGGGCCCGCCGAAGCCGAGCGGCACGCCGAAGCGCTGCGACGAGCCCGACCACGACGTCGGCGCCCAGCTCGCCGGGAGGCGTCAGCAGCGGTGCAGGCCGAGCAGGTCGGCGGCGACGGCGACCAGCGCGCCCGGCCGCGTGCGCGGCGTCGATGAGCGGCGCCGAGGTCGCGGACCTCGCCGCTCGATGCCGGGGTACTGGAGCAGCACGCCGAACAGCCGCTCGGCCGTCGAGCTCGGAGCCTCGCGGGTCGCCGACGACGACCTCGATGCCGAGCGGCTCGGCCCGGGTCGCGCACGACCGCGATCGTCTGCGGGTGGCAGTCGGCGTCGACGAAGAAACGCGGTGCGGTCGTCCTTGGCGAGCCGGCGGCAGCAGCGTCATGGCCTCGGCCGCGGCCGTGCGCCTCGTCGAGCAGCGAGGCGTTGGCCATGTCCATCCCGGTGAGGTCGCTGACCATCGGTCTGGAAGTTGAGCAGCGCCTCGAGCCGGCCCTGGGAGATCTCCGGCTGGTAGGGCGTGTAGGCCGTGTACCAGGCCGGGTTCTCGAGCACGTTGCGCAGGATCACCGCGGGGGTGATGGTGTCGTGGTAGCCCAGGCCGATGAGCGAGGTGAGCACCTGGTTCCGCGAGGCGAACGACCGCAATTCGTCGAGCACCTCGGGCTCCGACGCGGCCGGGCCGATGGCGAGTCCTTCCTCGCTGCGGATTGTTTCGGGGACCGCAGCCCCGATCAAGGACTCGAGTGAGTCGTGGCCGACCCGGGCGAGCATGGTGTCGACATCGCTCCCTCGGGGGCCGATGTGACGATCGGAGAACGGAACAGACATCAGGGAACCTCTCAGAACGGATTCGTGATTCGGGGGTCGTCGACTTCTTCGCCCCCCTCTGTCGGTGAACCTGAGAGCTTCGCCCGCAAGCGGACTTTCCCCTTCGGTGGACCGCGCACGGCCTCTCTCCAGAGGCGACGAAGCCGGCACGGTCCGTGGGCCTGAGAGGTTCCGGGGGAGGTTGCTCCTTCGGCGGCCACCCGCCGCTGGCTGCGGCGTCCGGCACTCTCCCGCATCAGCGTGAGTCGCAGGGCCGATGGTAGCGGCTCGGGTGGGAGGGCCGGACACCCTGACGCGCATCGACCCGGTCTCGGACACGCACTCCGTCTGGTTCCTGCTCGCCAGCTCGAGGCTGGTCGGTTTGGGAGAAACCGGCGGGCGACGGTTCGAAACCGGGCCGATGAGATCGTGCGAGCGACGCGCTCGCCTCAGGGTCGGGGCGGGCTGCGCTCAGGTCGTCTCCTGCGGGGTGCCAAGTTGCGTTTCCTCCTTGCGGATCGACGACAAGTCGGCACCTGGCCCGCCGATTCCTGTGTTCGGAACCGGTGCGTCAGGCGTCACTTGTGACCTTCGCGCCGTGGCGCCCAAAGGTCAATGACTCATTCGGGCCACTGCCGACTCGTACGCTGCGCGCATGGCCGACGAGCCCCGATGCCGCTGGTGCGGTCGCCGGTTCCCGCCGAGCCGTGGCCCTGGCCGGCCGCGAGCATTCTGCCGTCGGTCCTGTCGCCAGCGTGACTACGAGGCTCGCCGCCGGTCGACCGATCTCGGGCTCTCCGAGCGTGAGCTCGTCGTGACCCGTGCCGAACTCGATGAGCTGGGTGACCTGCTGTTCGTGCTCGAGGCCGCGGTGGAGGACGTCGATCGCGACCTGCGAGGGAACCCGACCAAGTCCGACTACGGCGAAGCCGTCGAATGGCTGCTGGCTGCGGCCCGCCCCGTCGTCGAACGAGGAATCCGCAGCCCTACCTGATTCGGCCAGGTCGGTCGGTCAAGCTTTGACCTCGCCAGGGAAGGAGAACGCAGGGCGATGCACGTTCTCGGTCAGCACCTGCTGCCCCGACCCCAGACCATCACCGAGCTCGAAGGCGAAGTCCATCTGGCATCCGATGGGCTCGTGGTCCTCTCGGTCAACGAGCCCGGGCGACTGCTCGGCGCGGCCCGACGGTTGCTGGGGCGGAGCGGGCACACCTGGGACATCGTGGCGAGCTCGGCGGTGCCCGCGGCCGACGTGCGGATCCAGGTGCAGGTGTCGGCCGCTCAGGTTCCCGAGCCCGAGGGCTACCGCCTCGAGGCGAGAGGCACCTCGGTGCGGATCGTTGCCCACGATCTCGCAGGCGCCAGGTACGGGCTCGACACCGCGACCCAGCTGCTCCTCGCGGGGCGCGAGGCGAGGTCGGCGGTTCGCATCGACGATCACCCTTCGTTGCTGCGGCGCGGGTTCATGCTCGACATCAGCCGCGACAAGGTGCCCACGATGGAGACGCTGCTAGACGTTGGTCGACATCCTCGCCGACCTGCGCAGATCAACCAGCTGCAGCTGTACACCGAGCACACCTTCGCCTATCAGCAGCACCACGACGGTCTGGGCGCGATGCGTCACCGATGACCGCCGAAGACGTGCTCGAACTCGACGCGTACTGCACGCGGCCGGCATCGAGCTGGTGCCGAACCAGAACAGCTTCGGGCACCTCGAGCGGTGGTTCGCCCACGAGCGCTATCGCGACCTGGCCGAGCTGCCCGACGGCTTCACGACTCCCTTCGGGACCAAGTTCCCGCACGGCTTCTCGCTCAACGCATCCGACCCGGCCATCTTCACGTTCCTCGCCGGCCTCTACGACGAGCTCTTGCCCAACTTCTCCAGTCAGAAGTTCAACGTGGGCCTCGACGAGACGTGGGACCTCGGCAAGGGGCGCAGCGCCGAGCGGGTGGCCGAGGTCGGCAAGGGCCGGGTCTACCTCGACACCCTCACCCGGATCGCCGAGCTCGTGCCGCGGCCACGGGCGCACCATGCAGTTCTGGGGCGACATCGTCGACGAGCACCCCGAACTGATCACCGAGTTGCCCGACGACGTCACCGCCCTCGAGTGGGGCTACGAGGCCGACCACCCCTTCGAGGAACGCGCAGCCCGCTACGCCGAGGCCGGCGTCCGCTTCCGGTTGTGCCCCGGGACCTCGGGTTGGAACACGATCGGCGGTCGCGTCGACAACGCCCTCACCAACTGCGAACGTGCAGTCGACGCAGCGCTCGGAGCCGGTGCCGAGGGTGTCTTGCTCACCGACTGGGGCGACAACGGCCACTGGCAGCCGCTCCCGGTGAGTCTGCCGGCGATGGTCCGGACCGGCACCAGTGCCTGGGCGCCCGAGCCCAACCGCGACCTCGACATCGATCGAGCCGTCGCCACCGTGACCGGCGACGCCACGCGGATGCTCGGTCGGTACCTGGAACAGCTCGGGACCGTCTACCGACGGAGTGGGCTCAGCTCACCGAACTCCACGCCGCTCTTCTGGCTGCTCCGCCTCCGCAAGGCCGAGATCCCGGCGCTTCTCGAGTGGACCGAACCCTCACCGAGCGCCGAGAACGCCACGGTGATGTTGCGCGAGGTCGACGACGTGCTCGCCGGCCTCGCCCAGTCGTTGCAGCTCGAACCGCCACGACCCGAACGGCTCGGGACCGACACCACCTTGGTCGAGCTCCAATGGGTCGTCGAGATGCTGCGGGCCGCAGCAAACCGGGGCGTGGCCGTCCTTGGCCGCGACCCCGAGGCTGCTGACGAGGTGGCGAGCCGCAAGTTCGAGCTCATCGCCGGCCACCGGGCCGTCTGGGACGCCCGCAACCGTCCGGGTGGTCAGGCCGACAGCGTCCGTCGCCTGCGCCAGACCCTCGAGGATCTCTGAGCCGGACCGCCTCAGCCGGGAATGGGGCAATCGGCGGGATCGTCGAGGAACACCAGCAGCTCGACGAGTTCGGCGAGTTCCTCCCGATGATCAAGGAGCGCATCCCGATGGGTCGCACCGCCTCGGCCGACGAAGTGGCCAACGTCGTGCTCTTCCTCGCCTCGGACGAGGCGTCCTACTGCACCGGCCACGAGTTCATCGTCGACGGAGGCATGCGAGCCTGAGCTGCGACCACACGCTTCGTGCGGTGATGGTCACGGCCTCGTCGGAGGCTGGGTACTTCGGCGTGATGCTCGCGGGGCGCGTGGGCCGGCTCGCCGAGCCGACCCACTCACGGAGGCGGTCGGCCGGCGGCTCCGGTCAGGCTCGGCTGCGGGGTGGTCGTGCCGTTCCGCGTCCGAGCGACAGCACGGATCGAAGTGAGGAACTCACGGGCCAGGCCAACCTCGGGCCGTTCGTCGCCTGTTACGCCGGTGCCGATGCGCCGAGCGGAGCTGTTCGAGCGAGTGCGGCAGGCCTGCAGCCGACGCTGCATGCGGTGCTTGGTCGATCGCGCGAGCCGCCCGACGGCGTAGCGACCGCGTTCGAGGCGCACCGCACGGCCCCTTCGCACCTCCCAGCGGATGGCGTCGCTGATGGTCTTGCCGGCCCGCCCGTCGACCCGCATCCCAGATTCACCCACCCGATCGACGAGCTCGGCGACGGTGAGCGACCCGTGCGAATCGGCGAGTTGCAGCACGAGCCACGAGCGAAGGTTGATGCCGCGAAGCTCACCTGGTGGGTCCCACCAGCGACTTCCCGTCCGTTGCTCGGGTGGCGTGGAGTCGCGATGGGCGCGACCGAACGCACTCATGGGATGCGCTTCAACGCCTCGGCGACCTGCGCAACTTCGGCCTCGAGGGTGTCCCACTCGGGCTCGGCGAACTCCCATGGGAGCGGCCGCGACGCCGGGTCGGCCCGCCGCCCCTCGTGATGCTCGACACAGCGGAGTGAGCCGTTGGCCTGCTCGGTCTCGCCGCCGTGCTCGAATCGTCGCACGTGATCGACCTCGCATCGGTCGGGTGCCACGTCGCAGCCCGACTCGGTGCAGTGGCGGTCTCGAATCTCCACCGCACGCCGCTCGGCGCCTGTGAACAACCGAGCGCGTCGGCTGACCGAGATGCGATCGTCGGCACCGAGCACGGCCCGCTCGAGATCAGCAACCGACATGGTTCGCAGCACCTGATCGGTCGTGACATAGGTGCCGTCCTCGATCTCTGCCACCCGTGATCGCACGGCGTCGAATCCGACCAGCACACTCACCAACGGCCGGCGTGCCAGCGCCCCAGGCGCGGCCGACTCGGAGCGGGTTGCCATCTCGACCATCGCGTCAGCCCGTCGCTGATCAGCAGACCGAGACAGGTGCTCGAACCGAACGCCCGAACCGTGAGTCGCCTTGGCGACGGCCCAGTCGGCTTCGAACAGCTCGCGCTCGATCCGAGCCAGTTCGTTGATCACCGCGGTTCCGGCCACCGGCGCCAACCGAGCCGCGATGCGCGGCTGACCCGACTCGGATCGGCCGACCGACACACCGCGGGCTTCCTCGGCCGCCTGCGCCTCGCCCTCGACTTCGGCGGCGAAGTGCTCCTCGGCCCAAGCACGCAGTCGGAGCCCGAACTCGCGGGCCGACCGCTCGGCGGCCTCGGTCAGATCGGCGGCGTCGAGCCGCAGCCGACGCACCCGAGCCGGGCTCGCCGCCAGCTTCGCCACGCTCGCTGCGTGCCACAGCGTCATGGTCCCGGCGATGACGGCCGCCTGGATCGTGGTCAGCAGCGCCAGGCGTCGAGCCTGGCGGTAGGCCGCACGGGCCTGCTTGATCGGCACCCGGGTCTGCGTCGCCAACCACTGCGATGCCTTCGTGCACGATGGGTCGAGTGTCCGAAATGCCCGTGTCGCCTCGAACACCGCGTCGGTACGAGCGACCGCGACCGACAGCCGGTCGATCTCACGCCGCAACCGTACCGACCGGGCGCCCAACTGCTCGGCCGACAACTCGTTCGCATCGACCGCCAACTCCGACGCCACCGCCTCGGCCAGGATGGTGTCGACAGGCTCGACCTCACCCAACGGCGCCGCCGCTGCTGACCAGATCGCCATTGCCAAACCTCCCCGCCTGACAGATCATCAGGACCCCTTCAGTATGCAGACGGGGTGTGACACCTACGTCCGGGGAGCCACGCGCCCGATCGGGTCGACGCCCGATGCACGCCGAACCCCGGGGGTCGGCTCAGCGCGGTGCCATCGTGGCGTCGATGTGGAGGCGCTTCAGACCCCTGAGCGTCACGCTCGGGAGGTACTCGAACGTGTTGTCGTCGTGCAGGCGATAGGAGTCGATCCGGGCAGCCAGGCGTTCGAGGGCCACGATGGCTTCGAGGCGGGCCAGGTTGGCGCCGATGCAGAAGTGGACGCCGTGGCCGAAGGCCATCTGGTCGTGCAGGTTCTCGCGGTCGATGTCGAACTCGTGCGGGCATCCGAACACGACGTCGTCGCGGTTGGCGGCCGCGAACATGACCACGAGGCGCGAACCCTCCGGGATGTCGACCCCAGCCAGGGTGGTGTCGCGGGTGGCGACGCGTGACATGCCCTGGTTCGGGCTCGAGATCCGCAAGCCCTCCTCGACGACCTGGGGGATCGCTCTCAGGATGCTCCCTGATGCGGTCCCACGCCCCATCGGTCTCGGCCAGCAGGCGCACGATCTCGGTGATCAGCTTGGCCGTCGTCTCGTGGCCGGCCACCAGGAGCTGCTGGAGGATGCGCACGAGCTCGGGCATGTCGAGCGGCCGGAGATCGCTGCCGTCCTCGGCGGCGCCGAGGTGTGACTGCAACAGCGTCGTCAGCAGGTCGTCCTGCGGGTCGGTGCGACGCAACTCGAACTGCTCGACGAAGAACTGCTGGAGCTCCAGGTTGATCGTGGCCAGTTCGACGTGCTGCTCGGCGCTGATCGACCCACCGATCGTCGCGGTGCTGGCGTCGGACCAGCGGCGGAAGTCGTCCTCACGCTCGGCCGGGATGTTGAGGGCGTGGGCGACGACCACCCCGGGCAGCAGGACGGCGAACTGCTCGACGAACTCGACCGACGACGGATCGTCCCAGTCGTCGATCAGGCCGTCGGCGAGGGACTCGACGAACGGCCGCAACTCGGCCATCTTGCGGGGCGTGAACGCTCGGGCGACGAGGCGTCGGAACCGAGCGTGATCGGGCGGATCGTTGTCGAGGAGCGTCCTCGGCCGGGGGAGCCCCTGTGCCGCGATCGCGGCGATCTCGTCGCGAACCTCCTCGGGAGGCTGCTCGCGGTTCGATCCGAGTCGGGACGAGTAGGTGTGCGGGTCGCGGAGGACGGTCAGACAGTCGTCGTGCCGGAGCACCAGGAACGCATCGTTGGCCGGCACGTAGCGCACGCCGTCGTCACGCATGGCGTCGTAGTGCGGCTGCGGGTCCTGCTGGACCTCCGGGTCGCTGAGGTCGAATCCCTCCGTCACGGCACCTCGATGACGATGACCGCACCGGTGTCGCCGTTCACCTCGACGGTCGCCCCGTCGGGGATGCGGCCGGTCGCGTCGGTCGCCGACGACGACACACGGCAGGCCCAGCTCGCGGCTGACGATGACCGCATGGCTGATCTGGCCCCCGACGTCGACCACCACGCCGCCGGCGGTCATGAACAGCGGGGTCCATGACGGGTCGGTGAACGGAGCGACCAGGATGTCGCCAGGGTCGAGCGCGGTCGGGTCGGCCGGATCGAGCACGATGCGGGCGATTCCGCGCACGACGCCCGGCGAACCCGAGATGCCCGTGAGCTCGTCACCGGCATCGAGGGCGGGCCCGGCGTCGGCCTCGGACTTGCGGGGCCACTGCTCAGGGGCGGGAGGATCGCCGTCGCGGATGATGAACGGCGGCTCGAGGTCCCAGAGGGTCGCGTAGTCGGCGGCTCGGGTCGCCAACAGTTGCCGGAACGCCGCGGGGTCGGCGACGAAGCCGTCGAGCTCGCCCTCGAGGAGCATGAAGATGTGGTCCGGATCGTCGAGGTTGCCGGCCTCGGCGTGGCGTCGTCCCAGCTCGAGCGCCACCATGCGGCCCTCGTGGATGACCTTCACGATGGTGGACTTGGTCCGTTCCCGGTACGCCATCATGTTCCCGGCCACGAGCGCGGCCTCGAACATGCCCTCGAGCTCGGCGTCGCCGGCCACCTTGACGCCGACCTCGTCGATGACCTGGCGCCGTTGCTCCGCCATGGCGTCGTGCCGGAGGTGCGGCGACTCGTCGTCGGACTGGTGACGCAGACGGTCGAGGGCGGCCAGGGGGAGCGCGGGTCGCGTCTCCCAGCTGTCGGCGCGGATGTCCCACTCGTTCGGACCTCGAGAGCCGAACTCGGTGATGAAGGCGTCCCAGTCCGACAGGAGGGTCGCGGCATCGTCCGAGCCGTCGGCCGCAAGACGATCGAGCACGTCGTCGATCCCTGCGTCGAAGGCGGCGGTCAGCGCGTCGCTCTCACGGATCCTTCGCGACATGGCCCAGAGCGCGTGGTTGGGCAGCGCTGAGTCGACGTCGCCGATGCCGGCCAGGAGCTTCATCGGAATCGTGCGGTCACCGATGGCCTCGCCGACGACTCCGAGGATCCCCGGCGCAACTGCGGCGCTGGAGCCCGAGATGGTGTGCTGTTCGAAGAGGTGCTGGAGCATCGGTCGCATGTCCCGCAGCCGGGCGACCAGGTCGGCGTCCGACCACTGCGTCAGGTCACCGCGGCTCGCACGGAGCTCATCGGCATCGGCCTTGTCCTGCTCGATCTCGGGCCAGGTGGTGGCCGACATGACGAAGGCGGTGTTGGCGTCGATCTTCTCGACGAGGTGCGGCTTCTCGTCGTCAGGGTGGGGCACGTAGGGCGGGACGTCGGGATGCTCGCCGAAGAACGCCGTGTCGAGCTGCTCGACGGTCACCCCCGGGTTGCGCACTCCCTGGATCCGGACGCTGGAGAGGTTCAGGTAGAAGTAGCCGCCGAACATCCCGAAGGTCTCGGGGAACTCCTCGTCGAAGTCCGACAGCTCATGGGTGCCGCCACGGATCCAACCGTCTCGCATGCCGAGGACCATGGCCCCCTCCCAGGCCCAGGTCCACGCGAGGGGGCTGACCGGGTCGCCCATGACCTCGCCGGCATTCGCCCTCGTGTAGTGCGGGAACCGCTCGCTGGTCGGCCAGTCGGTGAGGTATCCGTCGCTCATCCACCAGAAACTAATCGCTCGGTCAATTCCGTGTGCAGACCCGATCGAGTGGGGCCACAATTGCCCGCGTGCGTGGTCCGATCGAGCTCGAGTTCGCCTCGTCGCTCGACGCGCCGATCGAGAAGGTGTGGCGGCACGCGACGACGATGAAGGGGGTGAACTTCGAACTCCATCCGTTCCTTCACATGACGAGCGGGCGCGACCACCGGGTCCTGCCCACCACCGTCACCAGTGGGACCGTCCTGTTCCGGAGTTGGCTCGTGCTGTTCTGCGTGCTGCCGTTCGACCGACACTCGCTCGCGCTCGCCCACATCGACGAGGGCGAAGGCTTCGTCGAGGAGTCGACCTCGTGGCTCCAACGCCGGTGGCGTCACGAGCGACGCCTGCGCGCCGCAGGCGACCGTGGCTGCGTGGTCACCGACCGGCTCGTCATCGAGCCTCGCCTGCGACCGGCTCGCCCGATCGTGGCACTGATCGTCCGAAGACTCTTCGAGCACCGACACCGTCGACTGGAGCGGCGTTTCGGAGTCAGGGCGGCGTAGGCGCCTCCTGATGGGGCCATCGGCCCTGTGCAGGGACGGCGGGGGTGGATCATGCTCGACGCAGAGCGATCAGCCCAGCAGAGGAGACACGGCCATGCCCACCATCGACCTCAAGAAGGTCCACCGGGATCACTACAGCGCCAGGGCGACCCCCGAGGTCGTCGATGTTCCCGAACGGCGGTTCCTCATGGTCGACGGTCACGGCGATCCGAACACCGCCACCGAATACGCTGACGCCATCGAGGCGCTCTATCCGATCGCTCACGGGCTCCGCGCCGCGATCAAGGCCGCCACCGGCGACGGCTACACGGTCATGCCGCTCGAAGGCCTCTGGTGGGTGCCCGACATGGCCGACTTCGACCCGGACGACAAGTCGAACTGGTCATGGACCGCGATGATCTGTGTTCCCGATGTCGTGACCGAGACCCTGAGCGCCGAGGTCATCGCCGCCGTCAGCGAGCGGAAGGGGCTGACCGCGGGCTCGAGGGTCCGCTTCGAAGCGTTCGCCGAGGGCACCGCGGCTCAGATCCTCCACGTCGGCCCCTACGCCGACGAAGCCGCGGACATCGAGACGCTGCATCGCTTCATCGAGGACGGAGGTCACACCCTCTCCGGCAAGCACCACGAGATCTACCTCTCCGACGCACGCCGCACCGATCCCGCCAAGCTGCGCACCATCATCCGACAGCCTTTCCGCGATGCTTGACCGCGCAGACGACGGACCTGCGGCGAACGGCGAGACCGACCTCGTCGACTGGCTCTTGGCCGGTGACGCCGCGATCCGCTGGCAGACGTGTCGCGATCTCCTCGATCGACCACCCGATGTCTACGAGTCGGAACGAGCGCTGGTGGCGACGACCGGGTGGGGGCGACGCCTCCTCGACCAGCAGGACACCGACGGGACCTGGGGCGGCGGCCTCTACAGCCCGAAGTGGGTCTCGACCACCTACACCCTCCTCCTGCTCCGGCGCTGCGGTCTCGATCCGGCCGAACCCCGTGCGCGGCGTGGCGTCGAGGCGGTGTGGGACGGTGCCCGCTTCTTCGACGGGGGCCTCACGCCGGCTGCGTCGATCGACGCCCCTGAGGCCTGCGCGACGTCGATGTACCTGGCGCTGGCGTACTACTTCGGTGTCGACCACCCCCGCGTCGCGCCGGCCCTCGACTGGCTGTTGGCGAACCAGCTTCCCGATGGCGGCTGGAACTGCCGAACCGTGCGCTTCGGCGATCGCCACAGTTCGTTCCACACGACGATCCTGGCGCTCGAAGCCCTCACCGAGGCTCGTCGAGTGCACCCCGACCGTGCCGAGATCGGTGTCGCGATGGCCGACGGCCGCGAGTTCTTCCTCGAGCACCAGCTGTACCAGTCGCACCGCGACGGCACCGCAGCGAACCCTGCCTTCACGAAGCTGTCGTTTCCTCCCCGCTGGCACTACGACCTGCTCCGCGGCCTCGACCACTTCGCCGCCACGAACTCGCCGCACGACGACCGCTACGACGACGCCCTCGCCGTCCTCGACCGGCGTCGTCGCCGTGACGGAACATGGCCCGTGCAGAACAAGCACCGTGGTCGCGTCTGGTTCGACATGGAACGAACCGGGCAGCCGAGTCGATGGAACACGCTCCGCGCGCTCCGCGTCCGCCGGTGGCACGACGAGGCTCCCGGGCCATCCGCGCTCCCTACCCCGGTGACGACCAGTACGGAGCCCGAAGACGCCGCTTGTTGACCTTGCCCATGGTGTTGCGGCCCAGGTCGTCGACGAACACGACCGATCTCGGGCACTTGAACGTCGAGAGGCGCTCGCGACAGAAGGCGAGCAGCTCGTCTGCATCAGCGGCCCGGCCCGCTTCGACGACCACCAGCGCCCGCAGTTCCTCGCCCATCTCGGCGTGGGGCACGCCGATGCAGGCCACGTCGGCGACCGCAGGGTGTTCGACGAGCACCTGCTCCGCTTCGGCGGGGTAGAGGTTGACCCCACCCGAGACCACCATGTCGGAGAAGCGATCGGTGAGGTGCACGTAGCCGTCCGCGTCGATCAGGCCGATCTCGCCCAGGGTGAACACCCCGGGTTCGAGGTGAGCGGCCGCCGACTTCTCGGGATCGCCGTGGTAGACGACGCCGCGTCCGGTCGTGTCGCGGAAGTAGAGCCTGCCCTCGGTGTCGGGCGGCAGGGGTTGGCCGTCGTCGTCGACCACGAGGGCCTCGAATGGTGCGACCGGTCGGCCGACCGAGCCGGGGTGGGCCAGCCACTCCTCGCTCGTGATCGAGCACGTCGTCCCGACCTCGCTGGCGCCGTAGGCCTCGGTGAACACCGGACCCCACCACTCGATCATCGCCCGCTTGACCTCGATCGGACACACAGCACCGGTGTGCACGACCAACTCCATCGAGGACACGTCGTAGCGACGGCGCACCTCTTCGGGCAGTGCCAGCAATCGGACGAAATGGGTCGGGACCATGACCGCGCTGCGCGTGCGGTGCCGCTCGATGGCGGCCAGCGTCGCCTCGGCATCGAATTTCCGCAGGATGACCGAGGGCGTCCCGGCCACGAGGATGCGCATGCCCGACAGCGGACCGGTGTGGTACATCGGCCCGACGACCAGATGCGGCCCGTGGGCGGCGAAGCGGGCGCTCCTCGAGTCCTTCGAGATGCTCGTCGATGGTGCCACCGCCGGCGAACATGGTCGGCGGCAACTCGGTGCCCTTCGGCCGACCGGTCGTGCCCGACGTGTAGAGCAGGTTGGGCTGCGGGGTCAGGTCGCCGGGCGGATGCTCGTCGCTCGCCGCGGCCAGCCAGGAGTCCCAAGCGACGCCGCCGTCGAGCCCCTCGCCCCAGCCGACGACGGTCTCGACGCCCGCCTGCCGTGCCGCTGCGAGTCCTCGCCCGGCCGTCTCGGGCCCGACGAACAGCAGCGAGGTCCCCGAGTCCTCGAGGATGTACGCCGCCTCGCCAGCCGTCAGGTGGAAGTTGACCGGCACCGTGGAAGCGCCGCCGAGCAACCCGCCGAGGTGGGCCAGGGCGGTCTCCGCCGCGTTCTCGGCGAATACCGCCACCCGGTTCGCCGGCCCGAGATCGGCCGCGATCAGGTTGTTGGCGACCTGGTTGAGCGTGCGGTCGATCTCGGCCCACCCGAGCCGACGGTCGCCGTCGATGAGGGCGGCCTCGTCGGGCCGGTCGACGGCCAGCTGTTCAGCGAACCGGGGCAATCGGCTACAACGCGTTGGCCGGGTTGAGGTCGGTCTGGAACGGGCGCACGTGGTCGTGGTCGTTGACCTGCACGACCCGGCGCAGGTCGTCCATGCCGCGCACCGTTGTGATCGACGTGTGGTGCACCGTGCAGACGTTGTCGAGCGACGACTCCATTGCGTGGGCGAGGTAGGCGTTGATCACGCCGCCGTGGCAGCCGACCACGACCCGCTGATCGACGTGCTCGGCCATGATGCGGTCGATCGTGTCGACCACGCGCGATCGGAAGCCTGCAGGCGGCTCGGAGTACGGGTAGGCGTCCCAGCGGCGCGAGCGATTGCCCTCCCGCATGATGCGCCGCACCTCGTCGACGTCGACCGAATCGAGGATGCCGCGGTCCTGCGGTAGGTCTCGCCACAGGTTGATCTCGACCAGGGTGTCGAGCCGGGACACGGGAAGATCGTGGTGACCTGCGATGGCTTCGGCCGTCTCGGCTGCTCGGCGCATGGTCGAGCTGTAGACGGCGTCGACCTCCAGGGCCGCACACCGTTCGCCGACCGCCTGGGCCTGCTGGCGCCCGAGATCGGACAGGGGAGCGTCGACTGCCTCGGCCAGCGGCATGTTCTTGGTCAGGACCTGCTCGCCGTGGCGCACGAGCAACACCTCGCACACGCCCTCGAGGGAAGGCAGGAACGAGCTCCCGAGATCGACCGACCGGACCTTCGCCACGTCAGCGGCTCAGGATGGTCACACCCGAGATCCCGGGTGAGCCGTAGACGTGGGTGTAGGCCACCTTCGGATCGTTCGGCACCTGCCGCTCGCCGGCGTCGCCGCGGAGCTGGAGCACGTTCTCGTACACCTGCCGCAGGCCCGATGCCCCGACCGGCTCGCCGTTGGCCAGGCAGCCGCCGTCGGTGTTGACCGGGAACCGGCCGCCGATCTCGGTGTCGCCCCGGGCGATCATCTCCTCCTGCTCGCCGTCGGCGCAGAAGCCATTTTCGGCCATGTGCATGATCTCGGCGCCGACCTCGGTGTCCTGCAACTGGGCCACGTCGATGTCGTCAGGGCCGATGCCCGCCATCTCGAACGCAGCCCTCGAGGCATCGACCGTGGGGCCGTCGGCCCGCTCGGGGGACAGGTGGGGGGCCATCACCTCGAACGACCCGAACTTGCGCGATCGGACCACGGCCGCGTTCAGGTAGATCGGCGTGTCGGTGTACTGCTTGGCCTTGTCGGCCCGGCACAGCACCAGCGCCACGCCACCCTCGCCAGGGGAGCAGAACATGTACTGCGTGAGCGGGTACGAGAGCATCGCCGAGTTGCGTATCTCCTCCTCGCTCAACGGCTTGCGGCGCCAGGCCATCGGGTTGAGCGATCCGTTCCGGAACGCCTTGGCGCCAACCTTGGCGAGCGTCGGCTCGGTGATGCCGTGGTCGTGCATGTAGCGGTTGAGCTTCATGCCGAAGAACTGGGTGGTGAGGGCCAGACCCGACTCGCCGTACCACTCCTCGAGGCCGTTCTCCTTGAGGTCGACGCGGAAGGCGCCGCGCTCGTGCTTGTCGAACCCGATGGCCATGCCCAGGTCGAAGACACCGGCCTTGATCGAGTTGTAGGCCGAGAACAACGCCGAGCCGCCGGTGGCGCAGCCGTTGGACACGTTGATGAACTGGAGACCGGTGAGGCCGAGCTTGCTCACCATGGTGTCGGCCGCGCCGGCCGCTTGGCTGCCACCGAAGGCGAACTCGATGTCGGGCCACTGGACGCCCGCGTCGGCGAGGGCACGACGGACGGCGACGACGCCCTGATCGACTCCTTCGACGCCGTCGGTGCGACCGAACTCGTGCATCCCGATGCCGACGATGGCGACGTCGTCGCTCATGCCGTCACGTCCTGACGGGGGACCGACGGCTGACGGGGCCCGAAGGCGAACGTGACGACCTCGTCACCGTCGTCGTTGACGTAGATGGGGTCGAGCACCAGTTCGAGCTCCATGCCGATCTCCATGTCGTCGGGGTCGTTGAGGGTGAGCCGTGACTCGACCCGCACCTTGCCGTCGATCTCGACGTAGCCCACGCCGTAGGGCTCGAAGGTCGCCGGGTCAGCGTCGCCGGCGTAGGGCGGCGCCTTGGGCGGGTATCCCTGCACGGTCCAGGTCCACAGCGTGCCCGTGCGGCCCAGTTCGACGGTCTCGGTCGAGCCGCTGCTGCACCGCGGGCAGCCGTCCTGCACCGGGAACATGTGGTTGTCGCATTCCGTGCACCGACTGGCCAGCAGTCGGGGCTCGTCGCTCGGCCAGGTGAACAGGCCTTCGGCGATGGGGACTCGGGTGGGCATGGAACCTCTCTTGACTACCAGTTGGGATTCACCAGGACCTTGGTCTGGGCCGAGTGGCCGCTGGCCAGGTCGTCGAGCATCGGGCCCAGCCCTTCGAGACGGGTGGTGACGGTGTGCATGCCATCCACCCGCACCCGACCGTCGGCCAGCAGGTCCATCGACTCGACGAACTCGTCGTGCACGTAGGCGAGCGCGGTGGTGATGCTGATCTCCTTGCGCATCCAGCTTCCGGTGTCGACGGTCGACGGCCCGTCGGCGAGCCCGACGAGGCACACCGAACCGCCGCGCCGGGTGAGCTCGACCGCCGCCTGCAGCGTGTCCTGGCCGCCGACACACTCGAACACCACATCGGCGCCGTGGCCGGCGGTCAGCTGGGCGACCATCTCGCCCGCCGACCCGGGGCTCGCGACCACCGTCGCACCGAGCGACTCGGCCATCGCCCGGCGAGCCGCCGAGGGTTCGACGACGATGACCTGCCCGGCGCCGACCGCTCGGGCACATTGCATGGTGGTCAGTCCGACCGGGCCGACACCGAGGATGACGGCGGTCTCGCCCTCGCGCAGGCCGCTCTGGCGGACGGCGTGGAGTGACACGGTGACCGGCTCGACCTGAGCCAGCGTCTCGTCGTCGAGGTCGGGGTGGGCGGCGATCACTCGGTCGGCATGGACCGCGATGCGCGGTGCGAAGCCTCCGTGCGGGGGCGCCTGGACGTCCCGGCCACGGGCGAACCCAGCCGCGGTGACGCATTGACGGGGATGGCCGGCACGGCAGGACTCGCACGTTCCGCACGGCCCGGGCACGCCGACGACGACCCGGTCACCCTCGGCGACGCGTGAGACCCAGCGTCCGACCGCCGACACCGTGCCCGTCCACTCGTGGCCGCAGATGGCGGGGGTGTAGGTCCGGCCCGAGGTGTAGGCGTGGACGTCGGTGCCGCAGACGCCGCAGAACGTGATGTCGACCACGACCCCCGCGTCAGTCGGGGTCGGCTCCGCGAACTCGCGGATCTCGACCGAGCCCGTTCCGGTGATCAGCGCTGCGTACACGGATCACGCCCCGTCCGCGGCGGTGATGCGCACCGGGATGGCGCTCTGCACGGCCATGCCGGTGATGGGATCGAAGCCGTCGTCGTTGGCGACCAGGCGGTTGGTGGGCATGCCGTGACCCCGCAGGTCGTCGGCCTTCGACGACCGCCCCCACGAATGTGACATCGAGACCACGCCGGGCTTCACGGTCGGGTCGGCGGCGGCGACGCCGGTGATGGAGCCGTGGAGCGACTCGATCACGAGGACGTCGCCCTCGGTCACGCCGAGCACGTCGAGGTCGTCCGGGTGCAGGTAGGCGGGGTTGGTCGTGCCCACCTTGGCCAGCCCGGGCAACTCGCGGCCGAGTGAGTTGATGACGTGCTTCATCCGCCGGCTCACCAGTCGGAACGGGAGTTGATCGGCGTCGAACCCACCCAGGACCTCGGCTCCGGAGGCTTCGTCTCGTACCTCGGCGAGCTCGGCGACGATGTCGGACGGGGCGACGGCGAACCGGGCGTTCGCCTCGGGATCACCATCGACGACCTCGATCCGCCGGTCTTCGTGGATCACGCCCCGCTGGTTGCGCATCTCGGGCATGGGCAGCCGGGCCGTGCCGTAGACGAGGTCGAGGATGGCGTCGTCGTCGAGTCCCTCGGCCAGTGCACCGTCGGCGTGGGGCACCCGACCGCCGGGCAGGTCGATCTCGGTCCCGTTGCGGGCCGCGATGCCGGCGAACACCTCCCATTCGGTGAGGAGGTCGTCGTCGGTGTCGAGCACCGCCGGGGTGTAGTTGCTGTAGGGCGCGGGGAGGCGGCGATCCATGATGTGCGGCACGTCGGCCCGCTCGAGCTCGAGGCGCGGAGCGATGACGTAGTCGGCCATCTCGGCCGTGGGTGTCATGCGCGGGTCGATGACGACGAGCAGGTCGAGCGCAGCCATCGCCGCCTCGGTCTTGGCCTGGTCGGGGAAGGCAACGACCGGGTTTCCACCCGACACGATGAGCGCACGGACCTGACCTTCACCTGGTTCGAGGATCTCGTCGGCGAGGCTGTTGGTGAGCATCTCCCCCGCCTGGCCCGACAGGCCGCGCACCCGATGGGGTGTGCCCGGTGCGGGGTCGCCGGGGGCGACGACCTGAGCCCGCCGGGTGTCGCCGGGGGAGAGGAAGCTGCCGTACTCCAGGGTGTCGCCTGGCTGGTTGACCCGGCCGCACAGCACGTTGAGCGTGAGGGTCAGGTGCTCGGTGAGCATCGAGTGCGGCGCCATGTTCGGCCCCGTCCCGGTACCGGCCGACCCTCGAGGGCCGGCTGCGAACAGCTCGGCGGCCCGAGCCACATCGGCAGCGTCGACCCGTGCCCGCTCGGCCACGTAGTCGAGGTTGAACGGCTCGACCGCGGCCGTCAGTTCCTCGAGCTGGTCGACGTGTCGGAGACAGAAGTCCTTGTCAGCGAGGTCGTTGGCCAGGATGTGGCGGATGATGCCGGCCAGCAGGGTCGGGTCTTCGCCGGGCTGGACCTGGAGATGCACGTCGGCCGCTCGAGCCAGTTCGGTGCGCCGCGGGTCGATGACGATGAGCTTCAGCCCGCGGTCCTTGGCCCGGCGAAGGGCCACGAACGGATTGGTCCCCTGGAGCCCACCGGCCGGGGCATAGCTCGACACGAGCGGGTTGTAGCCGACGGCGAGCGACACGTCGGCGTCGGTGAAGTTGTGCCAGCCCGCTTCCCACGCCCCGAGGCGCAGGGCCGCGGCCCGGTGGGCCGGCTGGTCGATGGTGACCGAGGTGTAGAACGACGGCGATCCGAAGCCTGCGTGCCAGGCAGCGGTGACCGCTGCCGAGGTCGAGTTCTGGAAGGCGCCGGTGCCGGTGTAGCTGGCAACCGCCCGTGGCCCGTGGGCTTCGACGATGGCGTCGATGCGGGCGGCGATCTCGTCGAGCGCGACCGACGACGCCACCGAATCGAACCCGTGCTCGGTCTTGCGAAGCGACGAACGGAGCCGATCGGGGTGGTGGTGCTGGTCGGCGAGTTGGCGTCCCTTGATGCAGGTGTAGCCCTCGAAGAGTGGGTCGTCACGGTCGCCGCTGACCCCGACGACCTTGGTGCCGTCCTCGACCTCGACGTCCATCGGGCACGCTGCGTGGCACACCCGACAGAAGGTCTTCAGCGTCTGGGCCACGTTGAATGAAACTAATCGCTGAGTTAGTTTCACGCGAATGGGCCTGCGCGAATCCTTCGAGATGAAGGATCGGGTGGCCGTGGTCACCGGATCGGGCCAGGGAATCGGCCGGGCCATCGCCTGGGGACTGGCCGACTTCGGCTGCGATGTGGCCCTCAACGCCCGCCGGGTCGACGACCTCGAAGCCACCGCCGACGGTGTGCGGGAGCGTGGGCGACGGGCGCTGATCGTCGATGGTGACATCCGTGACTTCTCGGCCGAGATCGCCGAGCGAACCGTTGCCGAATTCGGTCGGCTCGACATCTGGGTCAACAACGTCGGCGGATCCGACGACAAGACGACCCGGACGCTCGTCGACACGCCCGACGACGTGTTCCGTTCGCAGCTCGAACTCAATCTCACCTCGGCGTTCCAGGGGTGCAAGGCCGCGGCGGCCCACATGACCGACGGCGGGACCATCATCAACATCTCGTCCGGTGCCGGGACTCGAGGGTCCCCGATGACCGGCCCGTATGCGGCGGCGAAGGCCGGGATGAACAACCTGACCGAGACGCTGGCGCTCGAGCTGGCGCCGCGCATCCGGGTGAACGGCGTGGCGCCAGGGCCGGTGATCACCGAGGCGTTCCGTGAGACCCTCACCGACGATGCCGACCGGTTGGCGCAGATCACCTCGAGCATCCCGCTCGGGCGGACCGGCACACCCGACGACATCGCCGGCGCCGTCGTCTACCTGGCGTCCGACGCCGCATCGTGGGTGACCGGTCAGCTGATCCTCGTGGCCGGTGGCCGCACCCATCGGGTGGTCGACTATGGATCGTCGAGCGACACGTGAGCGGCGAGGAGCGGTCGCCGGGCATCACCTACCAGCAACTGCTCGACACCGACACCCACAAGGTGCCCGAGGTGCTGCGGCTCGAGTCGCCCAAGTACCTCGGCAGCGACGACATCGACATCGCCCACTACATCTCCCGCGAGTGGCACGAGCAAGAGGTCGAGCGGCTGTGGCGACGTGTCTGGCAGTTCGCCTGTCGTGCCGACGACATCCCCGAGGTCGGCGATCACGTCGTCTACGAGATCGTGCGTGACTCCTACGTCGTGATGCGCACCGCACCCGACGAGATCAAGGCCTACCCCAACGCCTGTCTCCATCGGGGCCGACGGCTCAAGGACCACGACGGTCGGTGCAGCGAGATCCGCTGCCCCTTCCACGGCTTCGCCTGGGCGCTCGACGGCCAGCTGAAGCATGTCCCGGCCCGCTGGGACTTCGACCACGTCGACGACGAGTCGTTCTCGCTGCCCGAGTGCAAGGTGGGCACGTGGGCCGGGTTCGTGATGATCAACCCCGATCCCGATGCCGAATCGCTCGAGGCGTTCCTCGGCGACATCGTCGATCAGTTCGAGGTGTGGGACCTGGGCGATCGCTACACCCAGGCGCACGTGGCCAAGGTGATCGACGCCAACTGGAAGGTGGCGCAGGAGGCGTTCTGCGAGGCGTTCCACGTGGGCGCCACCCACCCGCAGATCCTGCCGTACCTGGGCGACACCAACAGTCAGGTCGACATCTGGGACAACTTCGCCCGGGTGATCACCCCCGGCGGCACGCCGAGCCCGCTGCTCGACTGGACGCCGACCCAGGACGAGATGATGCGGGCCATGACCGACACCCGCCTCGACGAGCCCTCACCGATGCCGGTGTCCGAGCGACGAGTCGATGCGCGCCGTCGGTGCCGAGGCCAGCCGTGAGCGTTGGCGCACCGGCGGCAGGCGAGCGGGCCGAGGAGATGTCCGACGCCGAGCTGATGGACAGCATCGACTACACGGTGTTCCCCAACTTCCACCCGTGGGGTGCGTTCAACCGGATCGTCTACCGGTTCCGCCCCAATGGCGACGACCACCGAAGCTCGATCATGGAGTGCATCTTCCTGGCCCCCTACGCCGGCGAGAAGCCCCCGAACGCGCCGGTGCACTTCCTCACCGACGAGGAGACCTTCATCGACGCCCCCGAGCTCGGGCATGCTCGGCAAGGTGTTCAACCAAGACCTGTTCAACATGGCTCGCGTCCAACAGGGCCTCGAGACCACCCGCAAGCCAGGCGTCACCCTCGGCAACTACCAGGAGTCGAAGATCCGCTGGCTCCACGACAAGCTCGACCACTGGCTGGGCGACAAGCCATGAAGGGCATCCGCCACCCCCTCACCAAGGCGCTCTACGAGCGAGACGGCAACGGCGCAGTCGTTGTCACCGACGGCGATCGCCAGGGCACCTTTCACCCCGACGGCCGCTGGATCGAGGGCGACCTGCGCGAGTGCGACCCCCAGCTGGCCGGTTGGGTGGCCGGCCCCCAGATCGCCCACCATCGCATCGCTGAGGCCTCAGTCGGCGACCAGGTACTGCGTGATGGCGAAGTCGCTCAATCGCCTTGAAGGACTCGATCGGCTACTTCGGGCAGCCCCTGACGACGCTGACCGCTGCATCGCCGCCAAGTGAGACAACTTCCTCACCCACCTTGAGCTGCAGCCCGGAACCATTGGCCAGCAACTCGCCGCACTGAGCGCTTACCGTCACCACGATTGCTTCGACCTTCGTCGGGGCTGGCGCCTTGGTCGCAGCAGCAACAAGGATCCACGTGCCAAGCCCAACGATGAGCACACCTCGAAGCTCTGACCGAGCAGGGCATGTCGACGATGAAGTGGGAGCGCACTCGAGGCTGTCACCCCTCGCGGCCCGAGAGCACGATCTCGCCCGGGGCGCGATGGCGGGCACGCAAGTCACCGAGCGCAAGCGCAACGTCCTCGAACGGGTAGGTCCGCACGACCCGTGTCGTCAGGTCGTCCGCATCGATCCGATCAGCGATCGCGCCGAGTGCGCTCGTCGTGCTCTTCATGGCGATCAATCCGATGGAGATGTCTCGCGGCGCCGCAGTCTTCTCGGCACCCGAAACGGTCGTCGCGACCTGACCCCCGTCGCGGACGAGGTCGAGGCCGAGCGCAAGGGACTCTCCGCCCGCGAGGTGAAGTGCCGTGTCGACTCCGTCCGGTGCAGCAGCCTCCAAGCGACTCTTCCACTCGGTCCGGTAGTCCGCAGCGGCCTCGACGCCGAGCTCCCGAAGCGGCTCCAGCTCCTCGCCCCCGGCGACTGCAACCACACGCAGACCCCGCCCGCACGCCATCTCGACGGCTGCGCGCCCGACCGCTCCGCCTGCGCCGATGATCAGGAGCGTCGATCCGGCCGGAGGGTCGAGCTGCTCGAGTGCCCGCAGTGCCGTGAGTCCTCGAACCGGCGTGGCGGCCGCCTCCTCATCGCTCGCGCTGCTAGGCGCCCGGCCGCAGGAGGATGCGCGAACCAGAACTCGGTCGGCCCAGGCACCGACGATTCCGGGGTTGGCCATGATCCGATCGCCCACCGCAAAGCCTTCGACGCCGACGCCCACGTCGCGAAACGCGCCCGCAGAGCTCGGCGCCCATCGTGAAGGGCCGGTCGCCGCTCGGGAGAATGTCTGCGAGCCTGCCCGCCGCGACGTGCAGGTCCCACGCGCCCACCCCGGCCGCAGTGACGTCGACCAAGAGCTCGCCGCTGTCCCGGTGAATCCGGCGCGTCGATCTCGTCGACCCGCGGGTCTTCACCGAACTCGTGAACGCGAATCGCACGCATGGGCCATCCTTGTTTCGAGACCTGGGGGAGTCGAGACCGCCCAGCGCCACCCGTCGGAGGTCTGCCAGCAGGAGCAGTCGCCGAAGCACAGCAGCGTGGAGATCACAACCCTCAGCCTAGGACCGGCAGGGAAGCTGCCGGTCCGGGCGGACTTCCTGGGTGGGTGGCACTCGACGAGTCCCCGGACACGAGCTCGTCTTCGGCGCGATCGGCAAGGTCTGGCAACCCGACATCGATTGGAGGACCGCCCCCGGGACGAGTTCCGGGGATTCTCCGAGCCGGACTACGCGAAGCTCGCGGTCAGCTTCTCGGTCCGGCACTACGGCACCGAACGAACCCTCCTGAGCTACGAGGCGCGCACCGCGGGCACCGACCCCGCATCGCGCCGCAAGTTCCTCCGATACTGGTGGGTGGTCCGCAACTTCGTGCACTTCGTCATGCGAGCGGCGGTGACCACGGTCAAGGGCCTCGCCGAAGAGGGGAGCGCCTCGCCTCGCTGACGGGCGCCGGCGGCTCCTGCTCATCAACCCTGCAACCGAGCTGCCCGACGGGGCACACGGGTGGTCGATCGAGGACGATCGCCCGATGACGGACACGACCGAAGAAGAGGTTGGCTTTCTCGCCAACATGCGCACGCCGGAGATGGAGATGGCAGAGACGGGTGGCGGCGTGCCGGCCGCGGCCCACCTGGCGATCGAGGACATCAATCCGACCAACCCGCACCTGTTCAAGGACGACGGGTGGCACGACCACTTCGCTCGCCTGCGCGCCGAGGCCCCGATGCGGCGGGTGACCTCGTTCATCGCCATGGACCCGCCCGAACACACCGAGCAGCGCAAGACGGTGCGGAGCGTCTCGGCTCCGAGCAACTTGCGCAACGTCGAGCCGCTCATCCGCGAGCGCACGATGAACGTGCTCGAGTCGCTCCCCGAGGGCGAGACGTTCGACTGCGTCGACACGGTGTCGATCGAGCTGACCACGCTCATGCTGGCCACGCTGTTCGACTTCCCGCTCGCGGACCGCCGCAAGCTGACCCGCTGGTCCGACATGAGCGCCCACGACCGAGTGTTCGGCGCCCACAGGGCGCGGCTGTTCTCACCGCGACGATGTGGTTTCCGGTGTGTCGCCGATCACGAGAACCGACCGATGTTCGAGTCCCGGGCTGGTCGCGTTGGAGTCAGGAGAAGTCGTCGGCGTCGTCAGCGGTCGCTGGCCGGTCCCGGAGCACGGTGATGAGGACGAAATACGCCGCAGGCACGGCGAAGTAGACCACGAGGCTGACCGTCGGCGCAGGGTCGGCGAGCACCATGGCCGCGAGGTACAGAGCGATCGGTGCGGCGGAGATGGCGAGTCCGATGCGGCGGGCGCGTGCGGTGATGGGTTCCCACAGCAGCATTGGACGCTTGCTGACGTAGTGGAACATCGCGACTCTGGCGAGGACCGCGGCGATGAGAACGAGCCCGTAGAGGTGCAGCGCGATCGGCTCGCTGCGGTACTCGCCCACCACGGCGGACGCGAAGGGGATCAACGACACCGGGAGCAGGAAGATCAGGTTCAGCCAGACGAGGTCGCGGTTGACGGCCTTGACGCGGGCGAAGAGGTCGCGGTGCCAGACCCAGTACATGCCGACGAGCAGGAAGCTGATCACCCACGCGATCAGCGTGGCTTCCGTCTCGTCGAGTGCCTCGCGCAACGACTGGTCGGACAGGTCGGACGGCACCCCGATCTCCAGCACCAGGATCGTGATGATGATCGCGAACACGCCGTCGGTGAACGCAACGACCCGATCAGGGGCGGCCTGTCGCAGTCGTCGTTGGTTCGCTTCGGGCGGATCGGGAGGTGTGGTGTCAGTCAATGTGATGGCAGATTCGACCGCGGTGAGCGTTGGGTCGGATCAGATGTAGTCGTGCTTGTTGAGCCACGAGAAGCCGAAGTAGCCGTAGAGGGGTGGCAGGTAGTAGGTGAACATACGGTGGGTGACCACGGCAACGGTCGCCGTGGTCGGGTCGACGCCGCCGGCGGTGAGCACGGCGACGGCGGTGCCCTCCCAGACGCCCACGCCGCCGGGGACGGGGCTGAGCCCGCCGAGGAGCGTCGCTGCGGTGTTGGCGACGATGGCGAGCACCAGCACTGGGCCGTTCGCTCCGAAGGCGAGCAGGCATCCGTACAGCACTGAGCCGTAGAGCACCTGGGAGCCGACGTTGCCACCGAACAGCAGCAGGAGGCGCTTGGGGCTCGACACCACGGCGGTGAGCCCGTTGCGGAACGCCTGGAGCTGGGGCTTGACCTCGTCGTCGTACCAGGTGCGGAGTCGCTGCGAGGACCAGACCGAGAGCCCGACCAGCGCAACGACGATGATCATGATCAGGAGGATGCGGCCGGCGTCCTCGCGCGAGATCGAGAGGTCGAGGTCGACCACACCGATCGCCGGGCCGTAGAGGATGACGAGGGCCTGGGTGAGGAAGCCGCCCACGCTGATGACGATGCCGCCGCTGAGGGCGGTGCCGGCCGACACTCCGAACTTCTGGGCGAAGCGGATGTTGACCGCCGCCTGTCCCACCGAGGAGGGCACGGCGACGTTGATGAACGTGCTCCCGATGTTGAGCATCGTCAGCCCACCGAGCGGGAGCTGGGTGCCCATGCCGCCCCGCGAGGCGACGGCGTCGGTGACGGCGGGGAGCACCGAGACCACGGCGGCGAAGATCACCCATCCTCACGTGGCGTCCGGCAGCGAGGTCCACAGCTCGGACCAGTCGACGTCGGCCAGCAGGCCGATGATCATCCAGACGCCCACCAGGGACAGGGCGAGCATCAGCACGCTGCTGACCGTCACTCGCTTGAGCTCGATCAGCTCGGGTGGCTCGGTGCCGGTGATGTCGGTGGCGGCGTCGCTCAGCTCCTGCAACAGCGCGTCGAGGTCGGGAGCGGCCTTGCGGATCGTTGCGTTGAGCACGGCGGGCTGGAGGACCGGCATCACGGCCTGTACGCCATCGTCGCCGAGGATGTCGTGGAGTGCTGCCATCGTCCGCTCAGATCCCACGATGATCGCCTGGGTGACCAGCAGCTGGGCGAGGTCTCCGTCGAGAGCGGTCGATGGTGCCGATCTCGTCGCGCTCGTGAAGTCGACGAGCGTCCCGTGGTCGCTGTCGACCACGATGTGGCGTGTATCCAGCGCGCCGTGGGCGACCCGGGTGGTGCGCATCGCGGTGACCGAGCGCCACAGGTTGCGCAGGAGCTCGTCAGACACCTCCGTCGGATCGAGCTCTCCGAGGAACCGACCCGGCTGTACCGCGCTGAGAAGAAGCGCAGTGTCGTAGGGTCCGCCGATCCCGGCGGTGACGACATCGGGCACCGCTGCGCCGCGCTCCTGGGCCAGCATCATGATGAACCCGATCTGATCGACCCGGTGTTCCCGGTCGAGCGCGCGTGATCCTCCGGTCTCTCGGTACCAGATCGAATGCCAGGGCTGGTTGAGCAACTGTGCGTCGCGGGCGTCGCGACCCAGCACCACGGCGTCGAGCTTCGCGCCGTCGGTGGTGACGACGTCGAAGCGCTGCTCGCCCCAGCCCTGGTCCGCAGCCGGCCGGATGCTCTCGGCGGTGACACCGACGTCGCTCAAGGTGGCTTGCGCGTCCTCGAACGTCGGGGTGCCTTCGAGGGATCCGATCGCCAGCGCGGTCAGCGCGGCGGCACCTCACCCGACGACGAACCCGGCCAGCACGTCGAGCGGCAACCCGGCCGGGACGAGCACGGCACCGACGACCGCGATGAGGAGGAAAGCGTTGACCACCTGCCGCACCGGTTGCACGACGAACGGACGGATGGCGAGCAGCACGGCCGTCGAGACGGCCAGCCGACGCAGCGGAAAGCTGCGCACGGCGGCCACCTCGGCCGAGGCGCGTGCCCCGGGGTCGAGCCAGACGAACAGCACGATGACCACGACGGCGGCGACCGCCACCGCAGCAAAGATGGTGAGGACGAGCCGCCAGCGGCGGCGGACCGTCGCCACGACGATCGCCGGCCCGACGACGAAGGTCGAGCCAAGTGCGTAGAGCAGGCGGAACACCGATCTGAGCCAGCCCGGTAGAGCCTGCGCGAACTCGCCGAACGAATCGTCGACCGCCCCGAACAACCTGACTCTGTACGTCGGCGCGTACGACGACTCGCCGTCCGCCCGCGAGGACTTCGAGGCGCTGAAGGCCCTCGAAGGACCTGACCTCGAGATCGTGGGCGCAGTGGTGATGAACCGAGACGCCGACGGCAAGGTCGACGTGCTGGAGGAGGGTGACGGCGCCGTCGCCGGCGGAGCGTGGCTCGGTGGAGGCCTGGGGCTGAGGAGCGGTGGCTAGCTTGGGCTGGTGGCCTTCCCGTCCGCCGTTCTGCTCGACGCCGGCGGCGTGTTCGTCCTGCCCGACCCGACTCGGGTGCTGGGAGCCTTGGCGCGCGCGCAGTGCGACGTCGACCCCTCGGTGCTGACCGAAGCCCACTACCGGGCCGCCGCCCGGTTCACCACCGACATCGACGTCGAGACTGGCTGGGCCGAGGCGTGGCTGGGCTACCTGCAGACCTACATCGAGGCGTGCGGCGTGGACCACGCCAAACGCAAAGAGGCGCACCTGCACATCGACAGCGAGTTCGCCGACGCCGCCCTGTGGGTGGAGCCGATCGCCGGCGCCAAGGAGGGGTTGCAGGCACTGGCCGATGCCGGCGTACGCCTGGGGATCGTGTCCAACGCGGACGGCCTGATGGCCCGGCGGCTGGCGGCCTTCGAGATCTGCCAGGTGGGCGTGGGCATGGGCGTACCCGTCGAGTTCGTCGTCGACTCGGGGAACGTCGGCGTGATGAAGCCGGATCCGCGCATCTTCCACGCCGCGCTGGACCTGCTGGGGCTCGATGCGGAGGCGGCTTGGTACGTCGGCGACATGCCGGCCATCGACGTCGTCGGCGCGCGGCGAGCAGGCGTCCGGCCGTTCCTCATGGACCCCTTCGGCTTGCACCACGGTGCCGACTACGACCGGACGACCTCGCTGGCGTCGTTGGCCGCGGCGATTTCCTCTGCCGCGGATCGGTGACCGCCGTCGACCCCTACTCGGTCGAGGCCGCGAAACGGGCCGCCGACGACGACCGCCTGGCCGAGTGGGTCACGACGTTCCTTTCCAGCCCGGGGAGCGACAACGAGGTGCTGGCCGCGCAACTCGCGTTCGCTGGTGCCTCGTTCCTCGGGCCCGTCCGGGTCGCGTTGGACGACCTGCGTCCCTTGGCCGGCCCGGACGACCACGCTGTCAGCATCCCCGTGCCGGAGCAGCAGTGGGATGCCGAGGTCGATTCGATGGACGAGAGTCTTGCCCGGGGATGGGAGCCACCGCCGCTCCTCGTCTCGTACCGCGGCGGGGCGTACGTGCTGGAGGACGGCAACCACCGGCACGATGCCCTCCGACGGGCCGGGGCCACCCACACCTGGGCCATCCTCGTCTTCTGGGATGAGTCCGAGCGGTCCGCCTTCTCGTCGCGTCTCGCTCCGGACGCGCCGCCGCCCCCTCGTTGACGAGGGCCGCCTGTGCTCACGGAAGTGCCCGTTGCCGCGGCGGTGAGGGTGGCCAGCCCGATCGATACCGTGTCGTCGTGAAGGGAATCGGATGACCGCAGCAACGATCACCCTGGTGGGCGCCGGCGGGCTGTCGTTCGGTCCGACGATGGTCAACGACGTGATCCACACGCGGGCGCTCGACGGCAGTCGGCTCGTGCTTCACGACATCGATGCTCGGCGTCTGCAGCGGGCGTACCGGTTCGCCGCCAAGCTCAACGCCGCGAACGGCGCGCCCGTGGTCGTCGACCGCACGATCGACCCCGCGGAGGCGCTGACCGGCGCCGACTTCGTCATCTCCAGCGCCGAGCACGGCCGATTCCCGTACTGGCGCCAGGACTACGAGATCCCGAAGCGCCATGGGGCCACCCAGGTCAACGGCGAGAACGGCGGACCCGGCGCGGTGTTCCACTCGCTGCGCAGCATCAAGAACACGCTCAGCATCTGCGCGAGACATCGAGCAGCTACTGCCCCGATGCGTTCCTCATCAATCTCTCGAACCCGATGAGTCGCGTCACGCTGGCGATCAACGAGGGAACCGACGTCCGCAACGTCGGGATGTGTCACGAGATGCCCATCGGCATCGTCCGGATCGGACGCTTGCTCCGGATGGATCCGTCGCGGATCGCGGCCAAGGCGTCGGGCATCAACCACTTCACCTTCTTCACCGAGATGACCGACAAGCAGACGGGCGAGGACCTCCTGCCGCAGGTCAAGGCCCTGTTCCGCAAGAGGTTCTTCGACTTCGGTCCGGTGTCCACCCGTCTGGCGAACGCCAGCGAACAGCGGCCGGTGCTCGCCATGCTGGCTGATCAGCTGTACTCACCCCTCGTCACCCACATGGTCCGCGAGTACGACCTCGTGCCGTGCTCGGTCGACAGCCACATCGGCGAGTACCTGCCCTTCGCTCACGAGCAGGGCGGCCACCATCCCGCTCACGTCGATCAATTCGCGCGGATCGACGGCGTCATCGAGCGAGTGACGTCCTGGATGGCCGACACCAAGCTGCCGGTTCCGTTGCATCGCATGGGGCACAGCCTCGAAGAGGTCGTGCCGATCGTCGCTGCGATGTGGACCGGCGACCGGACCCGGGTCATGGCCGTCAACGTCCCCAACCGGGGATACCTCCCGAACGTGGCCGAGGGTGCGATCGTCGAGGTTGGCGCGGAGGTCGACGCTGACGGGATCCGCCCCGACGAGATGCCGCCGCTCGCTCCGCCCTTGGCCGACTGGGTGGCGGTGCAGACGAAACTCCAGGAGAAGATCGTTCAGGCGGCGCTCACCGGTGACCCGGCCCCTGCGTTGGAGGCGCTGATCGAAGACCCCGCCTCGCCGGCCGACGAGGGAGCGTGCCGTCAGATCTTCGACGAGCTGCGCGAGTTGCAGGCCGCGGAGCTTCCGTTCTGAGGAGATGCAGTCGGACTCAACGCGGGCAGAGGTCGATGCTGTCGATCTCGAGCCGGAACGGTCCGTCGACGCCGTCGGCGACCATCAGCCCCAGTTGCGTCGCCAGGTCCTTGCGAAACGGCTCGTCGGTGATCGGCGTCCCGAAGATGGCCGGCCGTGGTTCGTCGAACGAGACCGACACGGACTGCCACTCGCCGGGAGTCCCGAAGCCGATCGGTGCCCGGTGGGAGACCCGAGGATCTCGAGATGCGAGCGAGTCCTCGAAGGTCACCATGTAGGTCCGGCCATCGGGCCGAGCCCGGAGCTCGATGCGACTGAAGGGTTCGAGGACTCGCGGCTCGAGGGGGAAGCGCAGAGACGAGAAGCCACCGCCGTTGGTGTTGATCTCCCCTTCGAAGATCAGGAGGCCGTCCTCGAACGAGAGCCCGCCCTGCGACCGGCCACCCATCACGTTGTCGTTGACCACGACCCACTGGTCGTTGCCGGCCCGGTCGTCGAAGTCGGTCAAGCGGCGGCAGCCTTCGTCAGGTGTCACGGTGGTCGTCTCCGGTGTGGGGGTCGTGGTGGCAGTGGTACTCGCTGCTTCGGGCTCGAGCCCGGTCGTGCTGGTCTCCGGACTCACGGGCGGCTGGGCGGGCTCGCCGTCGGTCGAGCAGGCGGCCAGGCTCAGCCAGCCGAGGATCACGATGACAGATCCGAGGACCGCTCGGCGGGGCATCACTCGACGGTGCCCCAGTTGTCTGCCCACGTCTCGCGCCAGCGCATCCCCCGCCCGCACGGGACGCAGGTCTTGGAGGTCTTCACGCCGAGACCTCGACATGTTTGCGCCAGGCGCTGAACGAAGACACTCGCGGTTCCGTCGGAGCGGCCAGCCACATCCACGGGTGGACCTCGGCGAGGTCGAGCCGACCGGCCCGGTCGACGAAACCCGGGACCGGCGCGTGAGTCGCCGCGAGGCGGATTCCTTCCAGCTCGCGGACAGGATCGCCCAGGCGCACCTCGAGGTCTCGCTCGGCACCCAGATCGGCCAGGGTCTCGGTGAGGAAGACGAGGCGCTTCGCCGACAGCCGAAGGCGAGCGAGCAGGGGCTCGTCGAACACGAACACGACCCGCAGATCGGGGTTGGCGACGAGGGCCGGGTCGGACCGACCGAGCGATTCCGCGGTCAACCACACTGCTTCAGGGTCGCCGTGCCGGGCTGTCACCAGCGGACCGACCAAGCGCGAGTCGGGCACTGCTGCGGGCGTCGACGTGAACGCAGGGTCTGCAGGCCAGTCCTCGATCGGACAGTCATCGGCGCGGGGACAGGTCCGACAGAACTGGGGCGCCCGCTTCTCGACCTGCCAGCGACTGAACCCATAGACCTTGGCCGAGCCGACCCCCGTGGTCCACTGCCAACCGAGACGGTTGGCGGCACGTGAGCCGTCGAGCAGGTGGGCGAAGAACTCGTCCTCACCCTCCTGCCAACGGAAGCCCTGACGGACGGTCCACTGGCTGGCCAGCCACATCCGGGTCTGGTTGACGAGCCAACCATCGGTCTCGAGCTCGGAGACGACGCGTTCGACGCACGCCATCGTGCGATCCCACCCCGGTGTGCTCGGTTCGACCTCGGCCTGCCGCCGCCGGATGCCTTGTGCCGTACGCCGACCCAGATCCGCGTACCAGTGCCGTGCGTACTCCTGCCACAGGAGTTCGTCCCGGAACTTGTTGACATCTCGCGTCGGACCCCCGTCCACGTGACGCCACACCTCAGGGAGGGTCAGGAGCCCGTGGCGGATGTACGGAGACAGACGTGACGCACCTCGACTCGCAGCCGGGTCGACCTGGTTCCGCGAACGGGCGTAGCCCGACACGTCGAAGGCGGCGAGCGCAGCGTCGCCGGCAGCCTGGCCACCCCGCATCGTCTCGGACCCGACGATCGGACCGCGCACGACGTGAGCAAGCTGGTCAGCGACGAATCTCTCGGCCGCCTCACGCCCGACGCGGGGGAGGGCAAGCGAGGGCACGGACCCAGTATGGAGTCCTACATACGTGCGGACGACACCACTCCGTCGAATCCGAACCTGCCGATCCACTCCTCGGTGGGTGCCGGCGACCCCGCCTCGATTGCCAGGGGCCGAGCGGAGAAGTGGGTCTTGCCGATCGACGCCGTGGTGGAGCCCGCCTGTTGCAGGCGCGGGGGAAGGTGTCGGACGGCGGGGAAATCGCCGCTATTCGGTCCCGGCGAATGCCTTTTCGGCTTCAATCGCCGGCTCGTAGCCTTCGTGCGCACTCATCTTCTGCGCGATGACCGCAAGCAGGATGCCGTAGACGGCCTTCGACGCGATGTCAGCGAAGCTGTAGACCAGACTCCGGGCAACGACCCCGTCCGCCGATGCGCTGATCTGCGGCATGAGGTAGCCGAGCGGATAGATGGTCCAGGAGACCAGGAACAAGATCCAGACCGCCTCGAAGAGCCGCCGCACCTGCGGAGGCGCCGTGACCTTGGCGTCGCGCACCGTCTGCCACGCCACGTAGAGAAGCCACAGGTAGAACACGGTGCTGACGGCTCCCCAGATCCAGAACTGAGCACCGCCGTCGACTTCGTCGAATTGGCCGACGTAGCCGGTCCAGATCATCGCCAGGCCGGCGATGACGAACGAAGCCCAACGCTTGCGGAACTTGAGTCCCGTGATGCCCGCCACGATCAGCAGCTGGGTCAGCAGCACCGGGACGTCGATGCTCCAGTTCATGTAGCGGAAGCCGTTGGAGAAGAGATCGCCGGTGAGTTCGTAGACCGAGCCGTTCCACGAGAACGCGTTGTTCCAACGCAGCGCCAGGAGTCCCAGCTCGAGCGTCGCCGACACCATGACCACACCGGTGAGATAGGCGGTCAGCCGGTATCGGGGAGAAATCGTGCTGGCGGTCGCCAGCGAATACACCAGCACAGCGGCGAAGACAGCAGCGGTCAGGGTGAAGACCCCGAGCACGATTTCGAACTGAGTGGCCGAGTAGGTGAAGTCGTTCTCGAAGGACATGGCCTTCAAGGATGGCGGGTGGCAGACCTCGACGCAACGCAGTCGACGGAAGCGGCTGATCGATGGCGTGGGCGAGGCCCGTCTGGTCTGTGATCCGTCGAGGTCGGCGAATCCGAGTCCCGATATCGCTCTCGTTGGTGCGACCACCGTGAGACGCGGGCGAGCGTGGTTGACTGAGCGCGTGAACGATTCCAGCAATGAGTCCACGAAGCCTGCTGATGCGACCCGGCCGGTGGTCCGATGGCTGAGCCGTGAGGTGGCTCCGCTCGTGACGCCCGACCTCGCGCCGGTGCCTCAGCGAGCGGCTGGCTGACGTGGCCTTCATCCTCGAACGCGCGACGGCGGGGAAGGCTGGGCCACCGGTGGCCGATGTGGGCGAGCGAACGGCGCATCGTCTTCGGCGCTTGAACCTGATTGCCGGCGCCTTCCATCTCGCGTCGGCGCTGCTCTTTCTCGCCATCGTCACCGAATTCGACCTGCCCATCACGGCGTCCTTCCCCACGGAGGATCCGGCGCTGACCGAGCAGCTCTTTCCGGCAGAAGTGCTGACCGAGGTGACGATCGGATACGGCGTCGCGGCGTTCGCACTGCTGAGTGCGCTGTTCCACTTCCTGGTCGCCACCGTGGCCAACCGCTCGTACAACCGGGCCATCGCGGCCACGCAGAACCCGTACCGGTGGATCGAGTACTCCCTCAGCTCGACGCTGATGATCGTCCTCATCGTGATGCTGCTGGGCGATTACGACGTTGGTGCACTCATCGGGGTGGCTGCGGCCAACGTGTCGATGATCCTGTTCGGATGGCTCATGGAGCGACACAACACGCCCGGCTCGGACGACATCGACTGGTACCCGTTCGTGTTCGGTTGCATCGCCGGAATCGCCCCGTGGATCATCGGCACGATCTACTTCGCTGGGGCCCTGGGCAACGCACAGGAGGCCGTGCCGACGTGGGTGTGGGCTCTGTTCATCAGCGTTTTCGTGATGTTCAACTGCTTCGCCATCAACCAGTATCTGCAGTACCGAGGCGTCGGCCGTTGGCGCAGCTACGTCTTCGGTGAGGGCGTGTACATCGTGTTGTCGTTCGTGGCCAAGTCGCTCCTCGTCTGGCAGATCTACTTCGGCACCGTTCGCTGAACACCCACAGGCGCCGTCACGTCACTGCTGTTCGAACGCACCGCGATAGGCGGGAAGTCCCTGGGCTCCGCCGGTGTGGAGGAACACGACATCGTCTGAGCCATCGAACTCGCCACGCGACACGAGGTCGATGAGTCCGGCCATCGCCTTCCCCGAGTACACCGGATCAAGGATGACGCCCTCGGTGCGAGCGACCAGTTCGAGGGCTCGAATCATGCCGTCGGTTGCGACCCCGTACCCCGGCCCGACGTAGCCACTGTCGACGGTGACGTCGGCCTCGGACACGCATCCTGCGGCGCCGATGTGGGCGGCGGTGCGCTCGGCCAACTGCAGGACGAGCTCCTCCTGCGCGGCGGCTTCTCTCATGACGCTGACACCGAGCGTCGGAACTCCACTTCTCATGGCCGCCAGGCCCGCGACGAGCCCCGCCTGGGTCCCCGCGCTCCCGGTCGCGTGGACGACTCGTTTCACCGACAAGCCGATGTCGTTGGCCTGCGACACGAACTCCATGGCGGCGTTCACGTAGCCGAGTGCGCCGATCTCGTTCGACCCGCCGGTCGGAACGACGTAGGGCTTCTCCTCCGATTCGGCGAGACGATCCGCAGCGGCCTGGAGCACGACAGCGGACTCCTCTCCTTCGCCGACCATCTCGATCGTGGCACCGAAGAGATGGTCGAGCAGGACGTTGCCGTTGGAGAGGTACTCGATGTCTTCGCGGCCGGTGGGGTTCTCGAGGACGAGGTGACACTTCAGGCCGAAGCGTGCCGCGGCAGCAGCGGTCTGGCGCGCGTGATTCGACTGGATCGCCCCTGGCGTGACGACGACGGTGGCATCGGCTTCGAGGGCGGCCGCGATGAGGAACTCGAGCTTTCGGGTCTTGTTGCCGCCCCCGGCGAGGCCGGTGCAGTCGTCCCGCTTCATCCAGATCGTCGGTCCGCCCAGTTCGGCGCTCAGACGGTCCAACCGTTCGAGCGGTGTCGGAAGGTGGGCAAGACGAACACGAGGATGATCCGCGATGAGCACCGTCGGATCGTGTCAGATCGAGCGTGGTCACACTTGTCGAGCTGGTCTGTGCTCGGGCGTACCGATGTGGAATCCTGAACGTGGAGACCGGCTGCGAGGCAGTCTGTCGAGCAGACCACGACGGGGAAGACGAGGGGCAACACCATGACCGACACGACGGACACGACCGAAGAAGGGATTGGCCTCATCGCCAACATCCGCACACCCGAGATGGAGATGGCGGAGACCGGTGCCGGCGTGCCGGCTGCGGCCGACCTCGCGATCGAGGACATCAACCCGGCCAACCCGCACCTGTTCAAGGAGGACCGGTGGCACGACCACTTCGCTCGGCTGCGGGCCGAGGACCCGGTGCACTTCAACGAGCTCGAGACCGCAGGGCGGTACTGGTCGATCACGAAGTACGACGATGTCCACGATGTCGACGGTGACTGGAAGACGTTCTCGTCGGCGCCCGGCATCAGCCTCGGCGTGCGCCGCGACCCCGATGCCGAGGACCCGCTGCGGCGGGTGGTCTCGTTCATCGCCATGGACCCGCCCGAGCACACCGAGCAGCGCAAGACGGTGCGGAGCGTGTCGGCTCCGAGCAACCTGCGCAATGTCGAGCCGCTGATCCGCGAGCGCACCGATCGACGTGCTCGAGTCGCTTCCCGAGGGCGAGACCTTCGACTGGGTCGACACGGTGTCGATCGAACTCACCACGCTCATGTTGGCCACGTTGTTCGACTTCCCGCTCGAGGACCGACGCAAGCTGACCCGCTGGTCCGACATCGTGTTCGCCGTCCCCGAACCGGGTGGGATCGTCGAGACCCAGCAGCAGAAGATCGACGAGATGATGGAGTGCGTCGCCTACTTCGAGCGGCTCTGGGAAGAGCGCCGCGAGAACCCGGGCTTCGACCTGGTGTCGATGCTGGTCCACGGTGAAGCCACCAAGGACATGCCGACCCTCGAGCACCTCGGCAACCTGCTGTTGCTGATCGTGGGTGGCAACGACACGACCCGCAACACCATGTCGGGAAGCGTCTACGGGCTGAACAAGTTCCCTGCTCAGTACGACAAGCTGATCGCCGACCCCGGCCTCGTGACCAACATGGTGCCCGAGGTCATCCGTTGGCAGACCCCGCTGCCGTACATGCGCCGCACGGCCACGAAGGACTGCGAGATCCGCGACAAGAAGATCCTCGAGGGCGATCAGATCCTCATGTGGTACATCTCGGCCAACCGCGACGAAGACGTCTTCGCCAACGCCGACGACCTCGACATCGAGCGCGAAAACGCCGACCGCCACCTGTCGTTCGGCTACGGCATCCACTTCTGCATGGGAAGCCGCTTGGCCGAGCTACAGCTCCGCATCCTGTGGGAGGAGGTCCTCGCCCGCTTCGAGCGGATCGAGGTCCAGGAAGAGCCCGAGCGCACCTTCTCGTCCTTCGTCCACGGCTACACCAACCTGCCCGTCACCGTCACCCGCCGCTGATCAGTAGGTCGGGCTGTCGTTCACGCGGCCGACCGTTCTCAGGAGGGGCCCGTCGACGGCAAGGGCGTGCCGGCTCAGTCGGCGGCAGGCCGAATGCGAAGGCTGTCGGATGGAGGCGGCCAATCAGTCTTGCCGGTGCGATCAGGGCACTTCCGTGCGACAGCGAATGCCAGGAGCCGCTGCGAGCCGAGCATCGGCGGTGAGCAACGTCGCCTCGACCAGTTCGGCGAGCGCAACGTAGGCAGCGTCGTAGGGGGTGAGGTTGTCACGCAGCTCCCAGCACCGGTCGAGGAGCGGGCGGTGAGCGGCCCGTTCGAGCCGCAGCGACTTCAGGTCGGTCAAGGCGAGGCCGGCGCGTCGTTCGTCGAGGTTCCCCGCGGCCACCAGCCTTCTCCAAGCCGATGCGACCTCGAGATCGATCAGATGTGGTGCGGCGAGCCTCTCGCCCCTGAGTCGTGCGCGTACCCGGTCGCCGTCGTCGCCATCATCGCCGAGACCGGTGACGATGACGCTTGCGTCGACGACGATCAACGGTCGCTGCGGTCGGAGCGCACCGCGGCGACCGCGGAATCGAGCGGGACATGCCCGCCGGCCCGACCACCGGCCCGATCGAGCACCTCATCGAGCGTGGGGGTGCTTGCGTCTTGTTCGAGTCGGGCGAGGAGGTACTCCTGGAGCGACATTCCGGCCTCGGCTGCTCGACGACGCAGCGTCCGGTGGACGTCGTCGGGCACGTCCTTCACCTGGATGCTCGGCATGGCCCGCACGATAGCGCCAGGCTGGCGTCATGGCATGCACAGTGGCGCCGGCAGATCTGCGAGGATGCGGGCCCGGCCCGACGTCGTCGCTCAGCGATACCGTGTGGTGTCGACCGAGCGAACGGGGAACGCCATGTATCAAGTTCTGACCACCACTCCGATGCATCCGGTCGACGGCCATGTCGACGCCAACTTCGAAGATCGCGACGCATGGGTGCAGGACCAACTCGGAGCGACGATCCTGCCGATCATGCTCGGTGACGAGGACTGTGGCCCGTTCGTGGTCTTCAGCCACGTCGAGCCGTGCGAGGATCAGATGCCGCTGTCGTTCGCGCATGCGCACACGTCGGACAACTGGCGGATCTCGGTCCGGGGCACGACCAACATGGGCACCGACGCCTACGAGCAGGGCCAGTGGCGGTTCCACGACGGCGGCAAGCCCTACGCCAGCGACAACTTCGCGTGGGGACCCGAAGGCGGCTACGGGATGATCATGTTCGGCGATCGGCGCGGGTTCGCCATCCAGCCGGTGAAGCCCGAGATCGCCGAGAAGGTCACGCCGGAGCAGGAGATGGCCGGTCAGGCGCTCGGCATCGACATGCGCGATCCGTGTCCTGGGGCGCCGGCGATCCAGACGACGATGGGTCCGACGAGTCGTGCCCATCTCGACGGCGGCTTCGACGGGTCGAGCGCGTGGGACGAGGTCAGCCCGGGTGTGCGTGGGTCCACCGGCATCCTCGGTGAACCGAGCGGCGGGCCGGTGTTGTTGTTCATCGACGCAGCGGCCGGAAGCGAGGTGCTCCCCGCACGCACGATCGGGTCCGAGTCCATCGTGGTACCGGTCTCGGGGTCCATCCGTGCCGCGGGAAGCGAGTTGGCACACGGCGACGTGCGCATCGAAGAGGCCGACGTCGAGCATCCGGCCGTGGTCGCCGGCTCCGCGGGAGCACAGGTCGTGGTCCTCTTCGGCGATCGTCGTGCGCTGCGATCCGCGCTCGACGACCACACCATGACCGGGCCGATCGCCACGTTCCTCTCCTCCACGCTCGCCGACCTCCAGGCGAAGCTCGCCTCGTAGGGCTGTTCAGAACGTCCAGCGAGTTCGACAGCCGTCCGAGCGACCGATCCGGGCGGCGGTCTGCTCGGGCCGTAGGGCTCTGGCATAGTGGGTCCAGCGCGTGGGGGCTCGTTGACCGCGCGGTCTGCAACCGAGCGGGCCGTGGAGAGGATGCCGTGACCACTGGACCGGAGCGAATGCTGATCGACGAGGTGCTTCCCGAGTTCGCCGCCACGATCGACGAGCACATCGTGATCGACGCCTCGCCTGACGCGGTCTACGAGGCCGCCCGTGAGCTGGACTTCATGCAGGTGCATTCGCCCATCCTCGATGCCGCCATGTTCGTGCGGGGCATCCCCGCGAAGATCGTGCAGCGGCTCGACGACCGCCCGCCCCCGCCGCCCCCACCGGAGATGCGGCTGTCCGACCTCTTCGACGGACCGGCCGATGCGGAGGGGCTCGAAGGGTGGCTGGCCCTCGACGAAGAGCCGGGACGTGAGCTCGTGTTCGGCGCGATCGGCAAGGTCTGGCAACCCGACATCGAGTGGAGAACCGTCACTGCGGATGAGTTCCTCGCATTCGCCGAGCCTGGCTACGCGAAGATCGTCGTCGGATTCTCGATCCGGAACTACGGCACCGATCGAACCCTGTTGAGCTACGAGGCACGCACGGTGGGCACCGATCCCGCATCACAGCGCATGTTCCTCCGGTACTGGTGGCTGGTCCGCCACTTCGTGCACTTCGTCATGCGGGCGGCGGTCACCACGGTCAAGGGTCTCGCCGAGGGCACGACCTCCCCACGTTGGCACGACCTCTCGACGTTGGCTGGTGACCTGACCACCTCGGTCGCCCGCCAGCTCGGGTCTAGTGGCCGATCTCCTGTTGACCAGGGGTGATGAGACCGCTCTCGTAGGCGAAGACGACCGCTTGGGCCCGGTCGCGCAGGCCGAGCTTGGTGAGGATGGCCGAGACGTGGCTCTTGACGGTGGCCGCGCCGATGTAGAGGGTGTCGGAGATCTCGGCGTTGTTGGCGCCGGTGGCGAGTTGGGTGAGAACTTCGCGTTCGCGGTCGGTGAGGGTCTCGAGCCGCCGCGCGGCGGCGGTGTCGGCGGCCAGGGTCTGGGCGAAGCGTCCGATGAGGCGGCGGGTGATGGTGGGGTCGAGGAGGGCACCGCCCTCGGCAACGGTGCGCACGGCGGGTGCGAGCTCTTCGGGTGGGATGTCCTTCAGCACGAAGCCGCTGGCGCCGGCTTGGAGCGCTCGGTACACGTACTCGTCGGGGTCGAAGGTCGTGAGGATGATGACCTTGAGGGGCCAGTCGGCTTCTTCGAGGATGGCTGCAGTGGCGGCGAGGCCGTCCATCTCGGGCATGCGGATGTCCATCAGGACGACGTCGGGTCGGTGTTGGCGGGCGGCTTCGAGGGCTTCGAGGCCGTTGCCGGCTTCGGCGACGACGTCGATGTCGCTCTGGCGGTCCAGGATCATGGCGAATCCTCGGCGGACGAGGGCCTGGTCGTCGACGACGGCGACACGGATGGTCATGTCCGCTCCAGTTCGAGGGGGATGTGGGCCTTCACACCGAAGCGGTTCGGCGGTTCGGGTTGGGCGGTGAGGGTGCCACCGAGGAGATTGGCGCGCTCGCGCATGCCGGCGATGCCGTAGCCGGATGCGGGGAGCCCGGGGGCTGCCGTGTCGGCGGTGCTGTTGCTGATCTCGATGACGAGCCCGAGGTCGTCGAGGGCGATGGTGAGATGGACGGTGGGGTCGGGTCCGGCGTGTTTGATGATGTTGGTGAACGATTCCTGGACGATGCGGTAGGCCGACAGGTCAACGGCGGCAGAGAGGCCTTCGGGCAGGGGAGCGCGGCTGACCGAGACGTCGGCGCCCGTGTGCCTGAGCTCGTCCACCAGGGCACCGATGTCGGCGAGCCCGGGCTGGGGGCCGAGGTCGTCGCCGTCACCGCGGTCGGGGCGCAGCACACCCAGGAGATGGCGGAGTTCGCCCAGGGCCTGGCGGCCGGCGCGTTCGACGTCGCCCATGGCATCGACGGCGGCGTCGAGGTCGTCGGCGGCGATGGTCTTCGCTGCGCCGGCCTGGACGGTCATCATCGAGACCTGGTGGGCGACGACGTCGTGGAGTTCGCGGGCGATGCGTGACCGCTCGTCGGCGACGGCTTGGCGGGCCCGGGCCAGCTGGTCGGCCTCGAGTCGTTCGGCCCGCTCCTGGAGCAGGGCCAGGTAGTCACCGCGGTTGCGGAACTGCCGGCCGAGGTACCACGGAAGCCAGGTGAAGATGAGGGCGGGGAGGATGTCGATGCGCTGGTGGGTGTCGATGATGGTGCCGAGGATGCTCACCCCGATCACCGCGGCGAGCGTGGCGAGGCTCTGGCGCTGGTCGGTGGCATAGCGGCCGACGGCGTACACGGCGACGATCAGGGCGAGGTCCTGGCCGTCTCCGTAGCCGGCGATGGCCCACCCGATCATGATCGCCAGCAGGACGGCGGTGACCGCAATGGGTCGCCGGCGCCTCCACATGAGTGTTGCGGCAGCACCCGCGAGCAGGGTGAATGCGCCGGCCGGCAGATCACCGATGGCTTCGAGTGTGAGGTCGTTCCCCTCGTCGAGGCCGCTGAGCGCGACCGCCACCACCGATCCAGCGAAGACGAGCACGGCGAGCAGGGCGTCGGTGACGCGGGGCCAGCGGGTGAAGGGCCCCCGGGCGGCGTGGGGTTCGCCAGGGTCGAACCACGAAAGCACCGCGCGGGGCCGGTCGCGGGCCGGTGCAGCGACCTCGGCGGATTCAGTGGCGACGTTCATGATCGATGGTGACGGTAGACCCGGCTCCGGCAGCGGGCACCCCACGCCGGGCGGATCGGGCTCTCCGTCGCACGGGGGAGACGCCGGCTGCTCGGCACCAGGGCGGACGTCGGCGCCTCGGATCGCACCCATACGGGCCGGACCGACGAAGGAGAGCAGGTTCCTAGACGACGTCTCGGCGTTCGACGGCGATCAAGCCGGCGGCGGCGGGGACGAGGGCCCAGATGGCGATGGCGCCGAAGGCTGCGCCCCGGCTGACCTCGCTGCCGACGCCCGAGGCCACGTTGGCCAGGATGCTGGGCATCCACGACGCGGTGCCGTTGGCGAGCTGCACGACGAGCGGGGGAGCGATGAACAGCACGAGCACGGCACCGGTGACCGCCCCGCCGACGTTGCGCACCAGCGAGCCGATCCCGGCGCCGAGCACCGCCCCGGCGGCTCCGGCGAAGGCCGAGGCAGCCAGGATCTGGGCCACGTTGGCGGCCGAGACGAGGAACCCGAAGTCGGTGGCGGGAAGCGACAGGACGACGGCTCCCACGATGAGCGCAGCCCCGACGAGGCCGAGGACCGCACCGCCGATGGCGACGGCGATGAGCTGGGCGACCACGGCTCGATGTCGCCGGGGCTCGGCGAGAAACGTGGGGACCACCGTGTGATGCCCGTATTCGCGGGCGACGGCGATGGCGCCGAACAGGCCGGCGATCGCCAGTGCGTTGGCGGCGAACGCCATGAGCGACTGCTGGTCGGCTTCGGTGGAGATGAATGCCTTGGTGCCGTCGAAATCGGTCCCGGAGATCACGGCGAATGCGTTGATGCCCGCGAGGACGACGAGCACGGCCAGGAAGGCCCAGGGCATCTTGGTGGTGGTGAGCTTGCGCAGTTCGGATCGGATGAGTCGGGTCATGGCCGGCTGACCTCCTGGTCGGCAGATGGGCTGGTGGTCCAGGTCAGGAACAACTCTTCGAGCGATCCCGCCTGTGGTGAGAGTTCGTGGAGGGCGATTCCGGCGGTGAAGGCCCGGTCGCCGACCTCGTCGATGGGCATGCCCCTGACGACGAGACCGTCCGGGCCGCTCGGCTCGGTGGCCGCGCCGGCCCGGTCGAGCACGACGGCAAGTCGCTCGGCTTCGGCGGTCCGCACCATTGAGGCAGCCTGCTGGAGCTCGGCCAGTGCACCCTGGGTGACGAGTCGCCCCTCGTTGATGACGATCACGTCGTCGGCCAGGTGTTCGACCTCGGCGAGGAGATGGCTCGACACGAACACCGTGCCACCGGAGGCGGCACGGGCCCGGAGCCGATCCCGAAGCGTGCGGACACCCTCGGGGTCGAGGCCGTTGCCGGGTTCGTCGAGGACGAGCACCGGCGGTTCACCGAGCAGGGCTGCGGCGAGTCCGAGTCGCTGGCGCATCCCGAGGGAGTAGGCGCCCGCCTGGCGGCTGGCAGCGTCGGTCAGGCCGACCTCCTCGAGGACCTCGTCGACCCGGACGTGAGGGATCCCGGTTGCGGCGGCCACGATGCGCAGGTGGTTGCGGCCACTGCGGCCGGGGTGAAAGGCGTCGGACTCGATCATGGCACCGACGGTGCGGGCCGGATCGTCCAGGTCGCGATAGCGCTGTCCGCCGACCGTTGCGCGCCCGCCGTCGGCACTGGCGAGATCGAGCATCACCTTCATGGTCGTCGACTTGCCCGAACCGTTGGGGCCCAGAAACCCGGTGACCCGGCCCGGCTCGACGGTGAAGCTGAGGTCGTCGACCACCGTGTGGTCGCCGTACCGCTTCGTGAGCCGTTCGACGATGAGGGGGTGTTCGGTCGCTGCTTGTGTCATCTGCGTGGTCTCCTTCTGGCTGTCTCCGGAGTACCAAGCGTCGGAGGGGTCGGTCACCCCGCTGGCGGCGGATCGCGCTCTCCACCTCGCGGTTGATTCGAGAGCGCCGCCAACGGGGCTGTCGGCGGGTTGGCAGGTCCGAGGGCCGGGGTCCGTGGTTACCCTGTGTCCATGGCGCGCCACATCGAGGAGACATCGTTCGAGGCTGTCGATACCGACCGCGTCCGTCAGCTCCTGTCCGAGCTCGGCGAATCGGATTTCGAACGGTTCAAACCCCCAGCTGACCTCTGGGGTCGCATCGAGGCAGCGATCGCGGCGGAGCCGGCCGTGTCGCCGAAGACCCCACCGTCTCGCACGATCGCGACGGGAACGGTCGTCGAGTACTGGATCGACGCCGACGATGTCGTGGTCGGCGTCGGTGACGCTTGGGCGGAGTTCGCCCGGGACAACGACGCTCCCGAGCTGGTCACCCTCGACTCCGAGCGCACCTTGTGGTCGTACTTCGACAACGACGAGGCCCGGGAGCTGTGGAAGCTCCTCGTCGAGCGTGTCCGGGCCTTGCAGACCGACGCCCGGGTTCCGCTCCGCTGCGACGCTCCCGATGCTCGGCGCTGGTTCGAGGTGACGATGACGCCGGAGGCCGATGGCCGGGTGCACTTCCGGTCGATGCTCGCCTTCGAGGAACCCCGGCCACCGGTGTCGCTCCTCGACCCGCGGACCGAACGCGACGACGACCTCGAGCCCGTGCCGGTGTGCAGCTGGTGCGGGCGAGGTGAGCACGCTTCGCAATGGCTCGATGTCGAAGACCTCGTGCAGACTGCTCGCCTGCTCGAGCGCACCTCGATGCCGGCGGTCTCCTACGGCATCTGCGCCTCGTGCCGTGACGAGATGTCCGTGGAGCTCCTGGTTCCCGCCGAGGTCACCGGCTCCGACGTCTGATCCGCCCGATGCCTCGACGCCGACGTCTCCTGACGGCCGGGTCCAACTCACGATGACGACACTGGTGGTCGCCACAGCCTCGACCTGGGGCATGGTCGGGGTGATCTGGATGGTGCAGGTCGTCCAGTATCCGCAGCTCGCGGCCCACTCAGCGCTGGCGCCCGGGACGGCCGCGGTCGATCACCAGCGACGGATCAGCTGGGTGGTGGGCCCGCTGATGGCGGCCGAGGGTGTCACCGCCCTGATCCTCCTGGTCGATCGGCCCGACACCATGGCGGCGTCGAGTGCCTGGATCGCCGCCGTGCTCCTCGCCGTCGCGCTGGGGTCGACCGTCCTCGTGCAGGTGCCCCTGCACACTCGTCTGGCCGAGGGTCATGACCCTCGAGTCGCGGAGCGGCTGATCAGCACCAACTGGGTCCGGACGGTCGCGTGGACCGCACGCGGCCTGTTGTTGGCGTGGGTCCTGGCGACCTGAGATCGCCGCCGATCAGGTCGTCGACTGCGACGGTCCAACGGCGGATGCAGGGAGCGGTTGGCGGAACAGGCCCGGTGGCACGTCCGCGCCGGAGCGGACGAGTGCGAGGTGCCACGAGGGCGAGGAGCCGAGCGCCCAGCGCAGCGCGGCGACGCTCCGGCCGCCGATCTGTTCGCCGCGGCGGGTCGGTGGCACCCCGATGATGTCGGAGATGCTGGCTGGGATGGTCGCCAGCGCAGCGTTGAACAGCAGTCGATAGCCGAGCTTCACCGGGGCGGGAAGCGGCGGGTTGCGCAGGAAGTCCATCGCCTGAGCCTGCGCGCGGGTCGCCGACAGGTCGGGGTGGTCGGACACCCAGCGCGAGAGCTCTTGGGCGGTCTCGGGCAGCGGATCGGCACCGAGCAGGGTCCCGATCCGAGCCTGCTCGACGACGAACTGGTCGGCCTCGTCGCGGCTCGAGCGCGCCGGGTCCGTAGGCCTGGAAGGCGCTGAGGAACGAGTCGGTCAGCACGTTGTGCACCCACGCCGCCATCACAGGTTGGCCGGCGCTGTAGGGCTTGTCCCGCTCGGAGGTGCCCCGGACCGGGACGTGCGCCTTGCGCACCACCGCGACGGCTTGATCGACCTCGGGCATGGCGCCGTAGGTGGTCTCGGTGACATAGACCGAGGTACGGGAGAGCCGTCCCAGCGGGTCGGTCCGGTACTGCGAGTGCTGCTCCACGCCGGCGACCACCTCGGGGTGGGCGGTCTGCACGACCAGAGCCCGGATGCCGCCGACGAACGCGGACGTGTCACCGATGACCCGCCACGAAACCGAATCGGGTCCGAGGAGCCCGGGATCGCCGCGGTACGACATGGTGTCGGCCAGCGGCTGAGGCCCGTGGGAGAACAGCGCGGTCGTCGAGTCGACGACCCGTGCCTTCAACCGGTCGATCAACGCATCTCCGACGTGTCGATGCCGGGGCGGACCAGAACCGTGTGCACTACGCCAGCATCGATCGCAGCATCCAGGCGGTCTTCTCGTGCACCTGGAGCCGCTGGGTCAGCAGATCGGCGGTCGACTCGTCGCTGGCGGCCTCGACCACGGCGAAGACCTCTCGCGCCGTTCGGGTGACGGCCTCGTGACCGGCCACCAGATCGGCGATCATCCCCTCGGCCGTGGGAACCCCGTCGGCCTCGTCGATCACGGTCAGCTCGGCGAACTGGCGTTGGCTGCCCGGCGCGAAGACCCCGAGCGAGCGGATCCGTTCGGCGATGAGGTCGATGGCCACCCAGAGCTCGTTGTACTGCTCCTCGAACATCAGGTGCAGCGTGTTGAACATCGGACCGGTGACGTTCCAGTGGTAGTTGTGGGTCTTGAGGTACAGCGTGTACGTGTCGGCCAGGACACGGCTGATCCCGTCCGCGATGACGACGCGTTCGGACTCTGAGATGCCGATGTCGATGGTGGGAGCGGCTGGGCTGTTCATGGGGGACCTCGACTCGAAGTGGGTGAACTGACGACGACGGACGCCATTGTCGCTCATCTCGGGAGTCCTGGCATGATCACGAGCGCGGTGTGGTTCACGCATCGCGGCAGGGGAGAGACCGAGAGCCATGGCCATCACCCGGGAAAGGGAAAAGGCGCTCGGTCGCTGGGAGCTGCTCGCCATCGCTCTCGGGGGCATGGTGGGAGGCGGCATCTTCTCGATCCTCGGCGTCTCGGTGGGCAACATCGGCAACCTCACACCGGTCGCCATCGCGATCGGCGGGGCGCTGGCCTTCGCGGCCGCCTACTCCTACGTCCAACTCTCGAAGTTGTACCTCGACGAGGGCGCCACCTACTCCTTCTTCAAGCGCACGTTCCCGCACTCACGCCTGGCCGCTTCGGCGATCGGTTGGGTGGTGACCTTCGGGTACATCAGCACGCTGGCGCTCTACGCGTTCACCTTCGGCGCCTACACCTCCAGCGCCTTCGACGTCGAGCACCCGGCCCTGGTGACGAAGGCGGCCGCGACCGGAGTGCTCGTCCTGTTCGCCGTCGTCAACCTCGTCAGCGTCCGAGGCATGGGCAAGACCGAAGACCTCATCGTCTACACCAAGCTCGTTCTCCTCGGCCTGATCGCCGTGGTCCTGATCCGCTTCGGCGACGTGTCCAACCTACGACCGATCGTGGAGCCCGACCTGAGCGTGTCGATGCTCGTCATGACGGCCGCCATCACCTTCGTCGCCTTCGAGGGCTTCCAGCTGGCCATCCACGCGACCGAGGAGACTGCCAGGCCCGAACGCGACATTCCGTGGGCGGTCTATGCGGCGGTTGCGCTCGCCACGGTGATCTACGTCCTGCTCGCGGTGGCGGCCCTCATGGCGATTCCCAAGCAGGACCTGATCCTCAACAAGGAGTCTGCACTCGCCGCTGGCGCGGCAGAAGCGATCGGAACGCCAGGAAGGGTGATCGTGATCCTCGGCGCCGCTCTGGCCACCTCCAGTGCGATCAGCGGCACGATCTTCGGTGCATCCCGGCTGATGGCCGTCATCGCCACCGACGGCTACTTCCCGGCGATCCTGGCCCGCCGCAGGAAGGAGCACATTCCTGGTCATGCCGTGGTCACCATGACGTTCACCGCCGCGCTCTTGGTGATCGTCGGAGGGTTGGAGGAACTGCTCGAGTTCAGCAGCATCACCTTCATCATCGTCTCGCTGCTCATGGCGATCGCCAACTTCGTCAAGCGACAGCAGACCGGCACGCATCCGGTCGTGGCCGTCGGCGTGATGGGATTCCTGACCGTTGGCATGGTCGCGATCCTGCGCTACCAATGGCTGTTCCACACCAGCGCCCTGGCCGTGACCATCGGCATCTACACCGCGCTGGCGATCGGATCCGTCCTCTATGCCCGGCGTCGCGACCCGGAGCGTGACCGCGCTGACCCGAGCAGGACCGATGTCCTAGAAGGGTGAGGTGCCGCCGTCGATGGAGAGGAACCCACCGGTGATGCCGGCGCCGGCATCGGAGGCGAGCAACACGCAGACCGCGGCGACTTCCTCGACGTTGTTGAGGCGCTTGATGGCCGATGCCTCGGCGAACATCTCCTTGAGCGCCTCGTAGGTCATGCCCATGGCCTCGGCGGCGGCCGGGGCGGCGTCGCGCATCGAGTCGGTCTCCATGGCACCCGGGCACACCGCGTTGATGGTGATACCGAGCGTGCCGACTTCCTTGGACGCCGACGTGATGAGTCCGTGGATGGCGTGCTTGGACGCCGAGTAGTTGGACAGGCCGGCCGAGCCGAGCTTCCCCTCGACCGACGACGTGGCGATGATGCGGCCGCTCTCCTGAGGAATCATGTGCTTGAGCGCCGCGCGCATGGTCCAGAAGGTGTGCCAGAAGTTCCAGGTCATGGTGTCGGCCATGCCTTCGTCGGTCATGTCGACCACCGGTCCCGGACCGACAGCACCGCCGGCGTTGGCGTGGAGGATGTCGATCTTGCCGTAGCGGTCGACCGTGCCCTGGATCAGCGCCTCGCAGTCGTCGCGCTGCATCATGTCGCCGGCGATGAAGTGGATGTCGTCGCCGCCGCCCATCTCGGCGACGGCAGTCGCGCCCTTGTCGGTGTCGCGCCCGTTGACCACCACGTTGGCACCTTCAGCGAGGTACGCCTCGGCCGCGGCGCGTCCGACGCCTCGTGTTCCACCGGTCACACATGCCACCCGACCGTCGAGAATGCCCATCAGTTCCCCCTGTCCCGTACCGGGAAGTTGTTCGAAGTCGCCGATACTAACCGCGCGGTCAATTTCGGCAAGCGACCCGGGTGGCGGTGACATGTGTCATCGCGGCGACCGGAATAGCGAGGCCGTCAGCCGTGCTGCATCGGGCATGCACAACACGCTCGAAGATCTCCGGTCCGACCTCACCCGACGAGGTTTCCGCGCGCTCAACCGCGTTGCCGTGCCGGCCGTCAAAGCAGGGCTCGGGTCGCCGCTGCCCATCGGTCTCGGTCTCGTCGTCCTCGAGACCACCGGCCGGGTGTCGGGAAAGCCCCGTCAGGTCCCGCTCGTGGCCACCCGATTCGGCGAGACCATCAAGGTCAGCACCTTCCGCGAGAAGTCGCAGTGGGTGAAGAACCTCCAAGCCAAGCCCGATGCTTCGGTCTGGGTCGCCGGCCGCAAGCGCGACGCCACCTCCACCGTGGAAACCGGCCCCCTGAACCGGGTCGACCTCGCCCTCACCTAGCTCGGACGACACCGAGTTCGCTGAACCCCGGTCAGCTCGGCGGGTGCGCCACATAGCCACGAAGCATCAGCATGAGCCCGTCCAGGGCTTGGCGGTGTTCTCGGTGGTCGCTCGACAGGCCGTCGGTGAGACCGATGGTGAAGGCGCTGATGAGGCTGGTCACTGCGGCCCGGTCGCCGGGCTGTAGTTCGCCGGTCCCGATCCCGTGATCGACGATGGCCTCGAAGAACTCCTCCCGCCTGGTGTCGCCGCCGCCGAGCGCTTCGGTCAGCTCGGGAATCCGGCGTCGGTCGATGCGGGCCGCTCCCAGGAACTGGGCGAGCGATGTATCGGCCTTGTTGAGTTCGTGTGCAGCCTCGTAGACCGCTTCGAGCTTGTCGATGAAGGTGTCCGCGCTGCGCTCGGCCGCGGTGAAGAGGCGGTAGACCCGCTCCTGCACCTCGTCGAGCACGGCGGTGTAGATGTCGAGCTTCGAGTCGAAGTAGTGGTAGAGCGCCCCGGTGGTGATGCCGGCCTCGTCGGCCACCGTCCGGTTGGTGGTGGCTTCATAGCCCTGTTCGGCGAAGCAACGACGGGCGATGTCGATGATGCGGCCACGGGTCTCGGCCGAACTGGAGGCGGGTGGGCGCCCGAGTCGTGCCGTCTTGGAAGCCACGGGCCGATGGTAGGCCGACGAGCTGGCGGAGATCGGTTCCGGCGTATGCACGCCCCGCGTGCTTCGCGCCATGTCGACCGGCCAGTTACGTTGGCGCCGTGGCCGTTTCCGTCGACGAGTTCGCCGACGAAGCCGCCACCTGGCTCGCTGAACACGGCGACCCGCTGCCAGCCGCAGACAGCCAGTCGCCGTCGGAGTGGGGGAGCGGCGAGTTCAGCGTGGCCGTCTTCCATGCGCTCGGCTTCGAGGAGGAACGTGACCTGCTCGAGGACGCCAAGCGGTGGCGTCAGCTCAAGGCCACCCGGGGCTATCACGCCATCACCGGCTCCCCCGAGTACGGCGGGCTGGGCCTCTCGAAGGAGCACGCCCGGGCCTTTGGCCGGCTCGAACGGGGCTACCGGGTCCCGACGAACCACGAGTCGTTCAGCGTGACGACCGATCTCATCGCACCCACCGTCGAGCTGTTCGGCACCGACGAGCAGAAGGAGCAGTTCGTCGCGGCATTCCTGGCGGCCGAGGTGCTGTGCTGCCAGCTGTTCTCCGAACCCGGCGCCGGTTCGGACCTCGCGGCACTGGGCTGCAAGGCGGTTCGAGACGGCGAGGAATGGGTGGTGAACGGGCAGAAGGTCTGGAGCTCGGGCGCACAGTTCTGCGAGTGGGGCGAGCTCATCGCCCGCTCCGACGTCGACGCGCCCAAGCACGAGGGCATGACGGCCTTCCTCGTGCCGATGGATGCCGATGGCGTCGAGATCCGCCAGATCAAGCAGATGAGCGGGGGCACGTCGTTCAACGAGGTGTTCTTCAACGACTGCCGGATCCCCGACTCGATGCGTCTGGGCGACGAGGGCGAGGGTTGGAAGGTAGCGCTCACCACCCTCGGGTTCGAGCGTGACCACAGCGATTCGACCGGTGGCGGCCATGCCCACCCGGGCGGCACGTGGTCGCAACTGCTGGCGACCGCACGCGCCATGGGCGCGTCCGACGACCCGCTGGTCCGACAGGAACTGACCGCGGTCTACATCCACACCCAGTGCGAGGCGTTCCTGAACCGCCGGGCCGCCGACCTCGCTCGGGGCGGAACTCCGGGACCGGAGGGTTCACTCGGCAAGCTCATGTGGACCGAGGGCATGTCCAAGATGTCACAGGTCGTGTCGCAGGTCCTCGCGGCGAAGCTGACGGCCGACACGGGGGAGTGGGGTACCCACGAGTGGGGCGAACACGTCCTCGGCGCACCCGGCTACCGCATCGCCGGCGGGTCGGACGAGGTCCAGCGCAACATCATCGGCGAACGGGTCCTCGGCCTTCCCGGCGAGCCCCGCGTCGACAAGGGCATTCCGTGGAAGGACGTGCCTCGCTAGGGAGCTGCGCGGCCAGGGCCAGGTGGTGCGGCTCCCCGCGATGCCGCCTCGACCTCTCGGTCAGCCGCTGGTGACGAGTTCCTTCTCCGGCTCCGACGAACTGACCGGTGCCGTCGGTGGAGTCCTGGCCCGGGCCGCCGCCTTGCGGTGGTTCGCCAGGACGAGGACGACGGTGAGGAACGCGATGATGTTCGTCGCCGCGACGACGCCGACCCGGAGGTAAGGGTTCGTCGCGTCGGTCCCGGCCTGGAGCATGTGCACCGTTGCCAGCAGCCACAGCACCAGACTCGAACGGTGGACCGCACGCCAGAGCCGTTTGGGGAGCCGCTTCATGGCGAGCGAGCTGACCTCGACGGCGAGGAGCAGGTAGAAGGCGACGACACCCGAAGCGACCGCTCCGGGCCTCCAGTCCGATCCGAACGGGACGAGGATCTCGACCCACCCGAACTCGACGTAGCTGTCGGCCACGAGCCCGGCGAGGTGGATCCCGGTCACCAGGACGGCCACACCTCCGAGGAAACGGTGGAGGTCGAGGATCCACGCCGGCGTGCTGGCCTTGGCGACCGCCTTGGTCGAGATGAACAGCCCCCAGCAGACCGAGAACGACAGCAGGATCCAGGCGAGGATCCCCGATGAACGTGAGACGTACCACCAGACCTCGGGGTTCATGTCTCGACCTCCTCGATCGCTCCGTCGGTGCCGAACAGCAGGCCGCGCACGCCGAACGATGCGAGGACGTCGGCCGCATCGCATCGCCCAGCGATGAGGGCACACTTCGCCGCCACCTCGGCCCGCCAGGCGCGGTCGGCGGCGACCGTCACGGCCACCAGGTCCGTCTGTGCGGGCCGCATCGTGCCAACATCGATCAGGTGGTGTGAGTCGGCTCCGACCGCCTGCCAGCGGCGACGCAGGACGCTGCTCGTTGCCACGGCCCCGTCGTCGAGATCGACCTCGCAGGCCACACGATCCGGGTCACGGGGATCTTCGACTTCGACGGTCCAGTTCGGGCCAGTCCACGACGGCCCGGCGACTCGGATGTCCCCGCCCAGTTCGACCTGCACACGTTCGGCACCGGCCGCGAGCAACTCGTCGGCCACGAGGTCGGCGGCGAAGCCCTTGCCGATGCCTCCGAGGTCGAGGCGATGCTCAGTCGGGACGAGCACCGCGGGCGGGTCGTCGAACAGAACGAACTGGCCGTCTGCCGTCAGGAGGTCGAGGTGGCTCGACGTCGGCTCTTCGACCCATGGGGCGCCGGCATCAGACCAGGACGTCCGGTAGCCGGCGCGTTCGAGCGCCTCGAGGCAGCGGACGTCGAATCTCCCCGCGCTCGTCCGGTGGGCACGCTCGGCGACCTTCAAGACGGCGTGGAGGTCGTCGGAGACGAGGCACAGGTGGCCCGGGTGGGCGTTGACTCCGCTCAGCTCACTGTCCGGTCGAAAGCGGGTCCACGACGACTCGAGACGCTCGACGATCGCTGCTCCGAGGGTGGAGAGCTCGGGCGTCGGCGCGACGATGCGACACCGACTCCCCATGGCCCGGAACTCGCGAACCGACCAGGGCTCGGTCCGGGTGAGCGTGTCCTCAGCCACTGGCTGAACTCCGAGGTGGTGGTGGAGCCGTGGTTGGTGGTGGTGGTGCGGGCGCGGCGGTCACGGGTGGCGCCGTTGGAGCCGGGGCGGTGGGAGCCGGAGCAGCGGGTGCTGGAGCAGGGGCGGGCGTCGGTGCCGTTGCGGGCGCCGGTGTGACGGCAGGAGCGGGCGCACTGGTGGCAGCCGGTCCCGGCATCGGGCCAGTGGGGGTCGCCGCCGCGCCCGGCGCTTTCGCTGGCCGCTCATCGGTCGCGTCGGCCTCGTCAGGCGGTGGGGTCGACGTGACGGGTTCGGTGGCAGGGTCGACGGTCTCGGCCGTGCCGGCAGTGTCAGCCTCGTCGGTTGCGATCGGGTTCCCGTTCTCATCGACGAGTCGAACGACAACACTCGGTTGGGTGGTTGGATCGGCTGCCGGCTGTGGGGTCGTCGGCTCGTTGGCGGCCGGAGCGACCAGCGGCCCCATCGCCTGGGTCATGAGGGTGAACCCCGCGACGCTGGCCACGCCGACCACGACCCGGGCGCCCGAGGCCGCCCGGGGACGCTTGACCCGAGCCAACGGCGTCGGCACCGGTGTCGCGTCGGCCGTCCCGTGCTGCTCGGCATCGACCTCGATGCTCTCGTCCGCGCGTGCGGTTGCGGCAGCGCGTGCGGTTGCGGCAGCGCGTGCGGCAGCCAGCTTGGCCATGCGCTCTTCACGGGTCGGGCGTGGGGCTGGTGTCTGGCCCATCAGTCCTCCCGCTTGATCGAGAGGCTTCCGTCCGACCGGCGGCGGATCTCGATCTTGGCTTCGCCTTCACCGTTCGTGCGGCGGAACTTCACCTCGACGGTGGTCGGCCCGTTCTTCTCGACCCGATAGCCCCAGCCCGGTGCCGCAGAGCACGACCAGAACTCGAGCCGGCCGTTGGTGTCGGCGACGACGACATCACCGACTCCGGCGTAGGTGGCCGTCTGGTACGTCGCGGTCGGTGGCGCCTGGGTCGTCGACGTCGTGGTCTGCGGTGGACGGGTGGTCGTCGGCGTCTGCGCTGGCGGGGTCGGAGCTGTCGGGGCCGACGGTCGGGGGGCAGCCGATGGGCTCGGCGCGGGGGTTGGAGTCGGTCTGACCTGCGGCGCGGCGGGCACTGGCTGGCCCGGCGCGGCGGAAGGCCCTGCGGGAGGTGCCGCTTGCGCCGGAGCAGCGTCCGTCGGCGCGCCTGCCAGCTCGGTGGCCGCTCGGGCTGGTCCCGCTTCCGGTGGCACCGTGCCCTGGACGGGTGAGCCGGGAACCGTCACGTCGACGATGACCTCTTCCGGCATCGCCGAAGGCATCTCCGAGTCACCCGGTCTTCCTGAGCCGAGCACCGACAGGTCGATCCACACCGCGGCGCCCAGCGCCACGGCGACGAGCACAGCGGTCTGCACCGATCGACGACTGGCCGGGAATCCACGCATGTCAACAAGTGGCATCGACCGGCGGGTCCGGCGGCTTGAATGCGCGATGGCAAACGTTTGGCAAAGGGAGGTGCTGCCGAGGACGAAGACGGTGCCGTCCAACGCGCCGGCACGGTCTGCGCGTTCTCTCTGTGACCGACATCACTGAAGTAGAGTGACTGGTCAGTCCACTGCGGGGGTAGCTTCGCCGGGGTGAAGCACAAGCCCGACGCCATTCTCGACACGGCCGTCGGGCTCTTCGCTGCCGAAGGTGTCGGCGTGTCGACGAGCCGGTTGGCCAAGGCGGCCGGCGTGTCGAACGGGACGTTGTTCAACTACTTCCCGACGAAGCAGGACCTGCTCGATGCGTTGTATCTCCGCCTGAAGGGCGAGTTCAGCGACGCACTCGGCGACATCGACGCCGGGCTGCCGCTGCGTGACCAGGCCCGGCTGGTCTGGGATCGCTGGATCGCCTGGTCGTCGGCCCACCCCGAGCAACGGCAGGTCAGTCGGTTGCTGCACGAAGCCGGGCTCGTCAGCGAGGCTGCGGCGCTCGAAGCGCAGCAACTGCTGGCCGGCGGGATGGCCGTGCTCGGTCGCCTGCATCAGTCCGGCGAACTCGCCGATCTGCCGGTCGACTACCTGGGCGCACTCATCCAGTCACAGCTCGAGCTGGCCGTCGAGACCGGCCTCACTGGGCCTGAGCTCGACCTCGCATTCGACGTGATGTGGAACGGCATCACCAAGACCACCATCAGCATCGGAGTTCACTCATGACCAAGGTTCTCGTCACCGGCTCGTCCGGGTTCATCGCCAAGCACATCGTCCGCGAGTTGCTCGAGAAGGGCGACGAGGTGCGCGGCACCGTCCGATCCGACAAGCGCCGGGCCGAAGTCGAGGCACTGTTCCCAGACGCGGACCTCGAGTTCGTCACCCTCGACCTCACCGCCGACGACGGCTGGGCCGAGGCCCTCGACGGGGTCGACGTGCTCATGCACACCGCGTCACCGTTCCCGAGCGGCACGCCGAAGGACCCGGACGAGCTCATCCGGCCAGCGGTCGACGGCACCATGCGGGCGATGCGGGCCGCACAGGCCGCCGGTGTGACCCGGGTGATCCTCACCTCGAGCTGTGCGGCCATCTACAAGGACAGCGCCAAACCGCCCGCCGAACCGTCGACGGCGGACAACTGGACCGATCCCGACGCGAGCTACGTCACGCCGTACGAGGCGTCCAAGACGCTCGCCGAGAAGGCCGCGTGGGACTTCGTCGCCGAACATCCCGAGATGCAGCTCACCTCCATCAATCCCGGCGGCGTCTTCGGCCCGGCCATGGACACCAACTACGGGACGTCGCTCGAACTCCTCGAACAGATCTTCAGTGGCAAGTTCCCGATGGCTCCGGACATGGGGCTCCCGATCGTCGACGTGCGCGACGTGGCCCACATGCACGTCGCGGCCGTCGACACCCCCGAATCGATCGGCAATCGCTACGCCGCGAATGCCGGGGCGCTGAAGATGGTCGAGATCGCCGCGACGCTCGCCGAGGCCTATCCGGATCGCAGGATCCCCGCACGGACGGCGCCCGACTTCCTCGTCAGGGCGATGGGGCTCTTCGTGCCCATCCTGAAGCAGGCCGCCCAGAACCTGGGCCGCAACAGCGAGGTCGACGGCGCTCCGGCCGAGCAGGACTTCGACTTCACCTACATCCCGTCTCGTGACGCCGTGCTCGCCTCTGCCGAGTTCCTCACCGCGCACAACGGGTAGCCACGCGTGACTCGACCGGGCTGAACCTTGCGTCTCGGTCGTGACGGTCGTCGTGGTGGTCCCGGGTCTCGGCTGTCCTGGTCGCCAACCCAGTCGACCTCTCCCGGCATCAGACCGGATCGACTGGGTTGGCGAGGCCGGCGATCACCTCCGCACGGGGGTGGGCTGCCAGCGTCGCGGGCGGCACCAGGAGCTTCCGGTCGCGGCTGCCGCCGCCGATGATCACCGTGTCTCGCCCCATCACGGCCTCGTCGATCCAGAGGGGGAGCGTGGTCCTCGTGCCGAACGGCGTGACGCCGCCGATCTGCATGTCGGTCAATTCGAGAGTCTGTTCGGCACTGGCGAACGAGCACTTGCGCACACCAAGCCGCTTCCGAACCACCTTGTTGACGTCGAGTCGGGTGTCGGCGAGCACCAGGCACATCACGTGGATCGGAGGGTCACGCTTGCCCACGACCACGATGGCATTCGCCGAGTCGGCCAGGGCGTACCCGTAGGCCTCGCAGAACGCCGCAGTGTCGGCGAGGTCGGGGTCGCAGGCGACCACGTCGTACGCCGCCCCCAGGTCCTCGAGCTGGGTGATCACCAGATCGTCCACGATCGGAAGCTATCCCGGCGGGCACAGTATCGAGATCCTCTTGACCGCCAGTCACGAAGTCGATCGGAACCGACTACAAAGAGGAGCCCTGGCCGATGCAGTCGACACGGTCGTGCGACAGGGCTTCATCGCTCGTGAGGAGATCCGAAGATGAGTGAGGACGTATCGGTCGTCTTGGGAGCTGGACCGGTTGGCCGGGCGCTCACCGAACGGTTGGTCGGCGACGGTCGTGCGGTTCGAGTGGTGACTCGAAGCGGGAAGGCGACCGTCCCGAGCGGGGTCGAGGTCGTGGCGGGCGATGTCGCCGACATGAGCGCGGCCAAGCGTGCCTGCGCGGGAGCTTCGGTCGTGTACGGCTGTGTGGGTCTGGACTATTCGGGGTGGCCCGAGAAGTGGCCGCCGATGATGGCCGGGATGCTCGACGGTGCCGGGGCGGCGGGCGCACGGCTGGTCTTCATGGACAACTGCTACATGTACGGCCCGGTCGACGTCCCGATGACCGAGGACCTGCCGCTGACCGACTACGGACGGAAGCCGGCAACGCGCGCCGCGCTCACCCGAATGTGGCAGGACGCCCACAACGCCGGCAGGGTCGAGGTCGCGTCGGTCCGAGCGAGTGACTTCTACGGGCCGGGAGTCTCAGCTTCGGCGCTGGGCGACACGTCGATCGGTCGCATGGCGAAGGGCAAGTCAGCCCAGGTCTTCGGCGACCCGGACCTCGTGCACTCGTTCACCTACGTCCCCGACATCGCCAGGGCGCTGGTCAGCGTCGCCGACGCCGAGGATGCCTTCGGTCAGGCCTGGAACGTGCCGAACGCACCCGACCGGACCCTTCACGAGATCCTGACGCTCGTTGCGGCCGAACTGAATCAGGAGCTCAAGATCCAGGTCATGCCGAAGTGGATGCTGTCGGCGGCCGGCCTCTTCAACGTCAACGCGCGCGAGATGAAGGAGATGCTCTATCAGTGGGAGCGTCCGTTCCGCGTCGACTCGTCCAAGTTCGCCGAACGGTTCTGGGCCGACGCGACATCGTTCGAGGACGGTCTCGCTGCGACGGTGCCCACCTACCCGACGTCCTGACGCCAATGGACGGACTGGTCCTCAGCAAGGTTCCTGGACTGGCGGCCGTAGCGGTGGATGCCGACGGGGTGCTCCTCAGCGAGGGCTGGGGCAAGGCTGACCTGTCCTCGGGCCAGGAGATGACGCCGACCACGGTCTGCAACTGGTTCTCGATGACGAAGCTGGTGACCGCCACCGCCGCAATGCAGTTGGCCGACGAGGGTTCGCTGGATCTCGACGCACCGATCGCTCAGTACTACGAGCCATTCAGCGCGACCCGACCCGACTCTCGGGCCTCCGCCGCCACGGTGCGCAACCTGTTGTCTCACAGCTCCGGGCTGGTGAACCCGCTGCCGCTGCGTTGGGCGCACCCCGCCACCGAGCCCGGACCGGTCCGTTGCGACTTCGTGCGGCGAGTGCTCCCCAAGCATCGCCGCCTCCGCTTCGACCCCGGCGCCCGCGCTGCGTACTCCAACCTCGGCTATCTCGTGCTCGGCGAGGTCATCGAATCTGCGGCCGGTGAGGCGTTCGAGGACCACATCCGACACCGGATCCTCGAACCGTTGGGCATGGACCACACCGGTTTCACCGCCGACCCTGCCAGCGATCGGGCCACCCCTACCACCGACGGCACGGCCCGATGGGTGTCTTGCTCCCGCTGCTCCTTCCCCGCAAGATCGTCGGACCCACCGTTGGCCCGCACCGGTCGCTGCATCCCTTCTACGTCGACGGCGCGGCCTACGGCGGACTGGTGGGAGCGGCGAGCGAGGCCGCCCGGTTCCTCCAGGCCCACCTCGGAGACGGCCTGCTCGACGGCGTCCGCATCCTGTCAGCCGACTCGGCCCAGACCATGCGACGCATCATCGCAACGGGCAAGAACATCCAGGTCGGTCTGGGTTGGTTCCGGCGAGGCCGGAACCCCGACAGCGGTTTCGTCGAACACCTTGGCGGTGGGGCTGGGTTCTGGAACTGCATGCGGATCTACCCAGACCTGGGATTCGGCGTCGTGATCATGGGCAACGCCACCTCCTACGACCACAACGCGATCGCCGAGCGGCTGCTGCGGAGGTTCCGATGAGCACCCGCAGCCGGTCGCTCCGCCGGCGGCGTTGTCGGCGGCCGCATCCACCTCGATTTGGGAGCTCAAACACCCGTTCGTAGGTGTCACACCCCGTCTCCAGAATTGTTGGTATGGAGATCGGGGTTGCGCTCGAGATGATTCGTGAGGGGGCCGAGGCCCTCGTGTCGGTCGATTCGTCGTTGTTGTTGGCGGAGGATCTGATGGCTTCGGTGCGTGATCTCGAAGCGGTCCGGCGCCAGCTGGATGCGGCGACGGTCGCTCTGGCGGGTCGGGTGGATCGGTCCAACGCCTATCGGGTCGATGGTCACAGCTCGGCCACCTCCGCGTTGAAGCATCTGGGCCGCCTGCCTGGTGGGGAGGCCTCTGGTCGGGTGAAGGGTGCGGCTGCTCTGCGGCGGTTGCCGTTGTTCGCCAAGTCCTATCTGGAGGGGCGGATCCCGACCGGGCATGTGCAGGTGTTGGGTCGGGTGGGTGCGAACCCGCGGGTGGCGGGGTTCTTCGAAGAGGCCGATGAGTGGTTTCGTGAGCGGGCCATCGAGTTGGACCACGACGGCTTCAAGGTGGTGGTGCAGCAGTGGGAGATGCTGGCTGATGCTGATGGTGCCGAGGAGAAGTCCGATCGGGAGCACCGGGCCCGCAACGCCACCGTGACCAAAGGCTTCGACGGGTCGTTCCGCACCCGGGCCAACCATGCGTCGGTGCAGGGGGCGACGATCGCGGGGATCTTCGAGGCGTTCGAGCGGGCCGAGTTCGAAGCCGACTGGGCCGACGCCAAAACCCGCCTGGGTGAGGGCGTGGCCAAGAAGAGTGACCTGTTGCGCACTGATGCGCAGCGGCGGGCTGATGCGATCTACAAGATCTTCCAACTCGCCGCTGCGAACCCCGGCGTCTCCACCGCAGTCCCGGTGGTGAACATGGTGATCGACGAAGCAACCTTCGCCACCGAGCTCGAACGACGCGCTGCGACAGGTGCCGACCACGTGCCCGACCACAACCCCACCCGAGACGATCTGGTGTGTCGCAGCACCGAAGGGGTCGCTCTGACGCCATCAGAGGTGGTGGCCACGGCGATGGCCGGGCTGGTGCGGGCCATCATCATCGACCCCGACGGCAACATCATCAACCACGGACGGGCCAAACGATTGTTCACTGGTGCTTCCCGCGAAGCCGTCCTACTCCGCGAAGCCATCAAAGACCCCGCCGGGGTCCGTTGTGGCTACGGCGGCTGCGGAGTCGCCGGACGCCGCTGCCAGATCGATCACCGAGAACCCGCCGCCCGAGGCGGGCCCACCGACCACACCAACGGCAACCCCGTCTGCGGCTACCACAACCGCCTCAAAGAGACCGGCTACCACCCCCGCCCCAACCCCAACGGCACCTACACCATCCACCGCCCCGACGGCACCCCCATCACCGAACCCGCCTGAACGCCGATACAGGCCGGCATGCCGAGCCCCCTCGGATTTCCTTCCGGAGGTTGTCGAATTCTGGTGGAGTTGCGCGTCATGGTGATGTCGGCGGTTGTCGCCGACCACGAACCTCGAGGAGATGACCATGAAGTATTTCGTTCTGTTGGCCGGATTCGGTGAGCTGACGTCGTGGGAAGACATGACACCGGAGGAGCAGGAGGCCGGAATGGCCGCGCACGTGGCCTTCGATGAGGCGTGCGCAGCCCGGCCGGGGGTCGAGATCCTGAGCGGAGAGGCGTTGGGGGAGGGCTCGATGGCCACCACCCTTCGTACGCGCGGCGGCGAGATGACCGTCACCGACGGCCCGTACGCTGAAGCGGCCGAGCAGATCGGCGGCTACTACGTCCTCGATGCCCCCGACCTGGACACGGTGATCGAGCTGTGCAAGATCCTCCCGGCCTATGACATCGACATCCGACCGGTCCTCGACACGCCCTGATCAGACCCTCGAGGCCGAACACACCGTCGAGGAGGCCTATCGGGACGCGTGGGGTCGGCTGGTGTCGCTGTTGGTGGCACGGACCCGGCGCGTCGATCTGGCCGAGGACGCACTGGCCGAGGCCTTTGCCCGAGCGGCGGAGCGCTGGCCCATCGACGGCGTGCCGGCCAACCCCGGCGGCTGGCTCTACACCACCGCCCACCGGCAGGTGATCGGGCGACTCAGAGCGGAGGCCGTCGCCGGGCACAAGGCGCCGCTGCTCGCGGTCAGGCCCGGCTACGAACCACCTGCCGCCGCCGGCGACGAGCTGGCCGACGATCGGCTGCACCTCATCTTGTTGTGTTGCCACCCGGCGCTGTCGCGCGATGCACGGTCGGCGCTTGCGCTCCGCCTGGTCATCGGGACACCGACCGCACAGATCGCTCGCCTGCACCTGGTGCCGACCGCAACGATGGCGGCACGCCTGACCCGAGCGAAGAAGAAGATCGTGCTCGCCGGTATCCCGCTCAGTGATCCGGTCGGGGACGAGCTCCGGTCGCGTCTCGATGAGGTGTGCCGAACCATCTATCTGGCGTTCACCGCCGGATACACCCCCGGCTCGGGCCCGATCTGTTGCGGGCCGATCTCGCTGGAGACGCGGTTCGCCTGGCTGCGATGTTGCACGAACTCGTCCCCGAGGCCACCCAAGTGCAGGCGACGCTCGCACTGTTGGTGCTGCAACACTCCCGCCGCGACGCCCGCCAAGACGATGGCCGGCTCGTCACCCTGGCCGACCAGGACCGCTCGAGGTGGCACCACGAAGAGATCAGGGCCGGGCTCGGGCTCGTCGCGCAGCTGCGCCCGGGGTCCGGGTACGCCGAAGAACTCCGGCTCCAGGCTCTCATCGCGGCCGAACACGCCAGAGCACCAACCGCGGCCGCGACCGACTGGCCCGAGATCGCCGAGCACTACGCCGCCCTCGAAGCACTGACCGGCTCCGCGATCGTCCGCCTCAACCGAGCGGTCGCCGTCGGCGAGGCACAAGGTCCTCGGGCGGGCCTTGCGCTGCTCTCTGCACTCGACGATGTCCTCCACGACAACCATCGGCTCGCGGCCGTACGCGGCGAGCTCGCACACCGGGTCGGGAACCTCGACCTCGCCCGGTCCTCGTACCGCAGAGCGCTCAGCCTGTGTACCAACGATGTCGAACACACCCACCTGAGCGCCCGGCTCGCGGAGATCGACGGCTCCGACTGGTGATGCCGGGGCAACAGTCGCCCCTCCGGCACGATGCGGCAACTGCGGCGGCGATTGCCGACCGGGTGGGTGGGATGATGGAATAACTAACCACTCGATCAATTCTGGAGCGAACGCATGGATCTCGGACTCGCCGGCAAGAGGGCGCTGGTCACCGGCTCGACCAGGGGAATCGGTCGTGCCGTCGCCGAGACGCTGCTCGCCGAAGGGGCCTCGGTCGCCATCTGCGCTCGCAGCGCCGACGACGTCGAAGCGGCCGTCGCGGAGCTCAGCTCTCTCGGCACCGTCGTCGGAGGCGTGGTCGACGCGGCCGACCTCGCGTCGCTCGAAGCGTGGATCGCGTCGTCGGCCGAACAGCTCGGCGGGGTCGACATCTACGTCCACAACACCTCGGGCAAGGGCCAGAAGGCGCTCGACGAGTGGTCGAAGAACTTCGAGATCGACCTGAAAGCTCTGGTCGGCGGGGTTGCCGCAGCCAAGGAGGCGCTCGCGGACGGCGGCGGCTCGGTCATCAGCATCGGCACCACGGCCACCGCCGAGCACTTCGGCTCGGGGTCAGGGAGCTACAGCGCCTTCAAGGCCGCGGTCACCAACTGGACGCTCGGTCAAGCCCAGGTGCTCGGCGCCCAGGGCATCCGCTGCAACGTGGTGTCGCCCGGGCCGATCTTCGTCGAGGGTGGCGACTGGGACACCATCCGGACCGCCAAGCCCGACTTCTACGAGGCGACCGTGCAGGCCCACCCGGTCGGCCGCATCGGCACCACCGACGACGTCGCCAACGCCGTTGCGTTCCTGGCCAGTGACGCGGCCAGGCACATCAACGGCACCAACCTCACCATCGACGGCGGCTTCCTCAAGCGCGTCGACTACTGATCGGTGGAGGCCGAGCAGCTCTGCGCGCGTCGATGCCTGTCTCGTCGCGGGTGGGAAGTACCACGACATCGACTTCGCTCGCCGAGAGTTGCTCGACCTGCTCGCCGAGCACGACCACGTTCGCACGACCGTCGCCGGCAACTGGGACGACGTCGAGGCGCTGACCGCGTCCGACTTCATCGTCAGCTACACGTGTGACGTCCGCCCGACAGAGGCGTCGCAGGCCGCCCTGCGGACGTGGGTCGAGCACGGTGGCCGGTGGGTGGCGCTCCACGGGACGAACGCGGCGCTCGATCTGCCACGGCCGAACGGCGTCGAGTCGCCCCGATGCTTCCCCTCGTGGGTCGACACGCTCGGCAGCCAGTTCATCGCCCACCCGAAGATCGCTCCCTACACCGTCGAGAACGCCGCACCCGACCACTGGCTGGTCGCCGGCATCGACGCGTTCGAGACCGACGACGAGCTCTATCTGATGGAACACGCCGACCGCGACGTGCTCGAGGTGCTGTTGCACACCCACTGGAGCGGAGAGGCCGAGGGCTTCGCCGAGTCCGACTGGACCAGTGGCTCCGATGAGCACGTGGTGCAGTACCTGCGTCCGCTGGGCGAGGGGGCTGTGCTCTACAACACGCTCGGCCACTGCCGGGGCCACTACGACATGGTGCCGCTACACGACTTCCACCCGACCATCGAGCGGGGGTCCTGGGAGCGTCCCGAGTACTACGAACTGCTACGACGGGCCATCCGCTGGGCCCTCGGATCGAACGCCTGACCTGGAGCCCCTGTGACACTCAGCCCCGAGATCGCCAAAGACCTCCACCGTCGGATGGTGAGGATCCGTTTGTTCGAGGAGGCAGCGGGTCGGCTGTTCGAGGCCAACCGGATTCCCGGCTTCATCCACCTCTACGTGGGCCAGGAGGCCATCGCCGCGGGCGTCTGCGTCGCGCTACACGACGACGACCAGATCACCTCGACCCACCGTGGGCACGGTCATCTGGTGGCCAAGGGCGGCGACCTCAACAAGATGATGGCCGAGCTGATGGGCAAGGCCACGGGCTACTGCCAGGGCAAGGGCGGGTCGATGCACATCTGCGACCTCGACCTCAACATGCTCGGCGCCAACGGGATCGTCGGCGGGGGAGTGCCCATCGCCGTCGGCGCCGGGTTCGCCAACAAGTACCGCGGCAACGACACCGTCTCGGTGGCCTTCTTCGGTGACGGCACCACCAACATCGGCGCGTTCCACGAGGCGGCCAACATGGCGGCGGCGCTGCAACTCCCGGTGCTGTTCGTGTGCGAGAACAACGAGTACGCCGAGTACACGCCGCGGTCCACGACGATGGCCATCAAGGACGTGGTCGAGCGGGCCGCGGGCTACGGCATGCCAGGCATGGTGGTCGACGGGATGGACGCGATCGCCGTCCACGAGGCCACCACCCACGCGCTCCGAACGATCCGGGCCGGCGAGGGGCCGTCGTTTCTCGAGTGCAAGACCTACCGCTACTACAACCACCACGGCATCCAGACCCTCGGGATGAAGTACCGCAGCGACGACGAGGTCGAGGAGTGGAAGGGCCGCGACGCGATCGTGGCCCTCGAACGGGTCATGGCCGACGACGGCATCGCCACCCGGGACGAGATCGACGCCATCCGTGCTTCGGTCCAGGCCGAGGTCGACGTCGCCATCGAATTCGCCGAGTCCAGCCCCATGCCCGAGCCCGACGTGCTGCTCGACAACGTCTACACAGAAGTGTCGTCATGACCGAGCGCGAGATCACCTACCTCCAGGCCTTCAACGAGGGGCTGCGCCAGATCATGGAGGCCGACCCCGACGTGTTCGTCGCCGGCGAGGACGTGGGCAAGACCGGGGGCGTCTTCCACAGCTTCGACGGCCTCGTCGATCACTTCGGCGAGCGGCGCATGGTCGACACCCCGATCTCCGAACAGGCGATCATCGGGTTGGGCATCGGCGCGGCGGTGGTGGGCCTGCGGCCGGTCGTCGACCTCATGTTCATGGACTTCGTCCTCGTGGCCATGGACCAGATCGCCAACCAGGCGGCCAAGCTGAAGTACATGTTCGGGGGCAATGCCACCCTGCCCATGACCATCACCACCAACGGCGGTGCCGGTCTGTCGGCCGGCGCCCAGCACAGCCAGAGTCTCGAAGCCATGCTGTGCCACGTGCCGGGCCTCAAGGTCGTCATGCCGTCGACGCCCCATGACATGAAGGGGCTGCTCGCGGCCTGTGTCCGCGACGACAACCCGACCATCATCGTCAAGCACAAGAAGATGCTCGGAACCCGGGGCCCGGTGCCCGAAGCGCTCTACGAGGTGCCGCTCGGCTCGGCTGCCATCACGCGTGCCGGGTCCGACGTCACCCTGGTCTCCTACAGCCGCATGGCCGTCGAATCACTCGCCGCGGCCGAGCAGCTCGCCGCTGAAGGCATCGACTGCGAAGTCATCGACCTGCGCACGGTCGCACCGCTCGACCTCGACACGGTGGTCGCCTCGGCCCGCACGACCAACCGGATCGTGGTGGTCCACGAGGCCGTCCGGGCCGGTGGCCTCGGCGCCGAACTGGCCGCCCAGATCCAGGAGCACACGTTCGACCACCTGGACGCTCCGGTGGCCCGCGTCGGCGCACCGTTCGCCCCGGTGCCGTTCAGCCCGACGCTCGAGACCGCCTACGTGCCCGACGTCGATCGCATCACGGGCCAGATCAGAGCCACCCTCGACCGCCCGGCCCCGGGCACGACCGCGTAGTCATGGCCGTCGAGTTCCAGATGCCGAAGCTGGGCCTGACGATGGAGGCGGGCACCATCATCAAGTGGCTGGTGGACAGCGGCACCGATGTGGACAAGGGCGCCGCGGTCCTGCTGATCGAGACCGACAAGGTCGAGAGCGACGTCGAGGCCAGCGGCTCGGGGCGGCTCCACATCACCGGTGCCGCCGGCGAGACCTACGCCTGCGGCGACCTCATCGGCTGGTTCCTCGAACCGGGCGAGGAGCCACCAGCGGTCGAGACCGGTGCGGCGAGCCCGGACCGGTCATCGACGACTGCTCCCGTCGCGACGACCGCTCCCGCAGCGGTGGCCACGTCCCGTGGCGAAGACGGGAGGCTGCTGGCCTCACCGAACGCCCGCCGGGTTGCGGCGGAGTTGGGGGTCGAGCTGGCTCGGGTCGTGGGCACCGGTCCCGGTGGGCGCATCGTCTCCGAAGACGTGGTCGCTGCTCCCGCCACCGGCGGGCGGGGGGCCACCACCTTCGCGCGTGAGTTGGCCCGAGAGCTGGGGGTCGATCTGGCGGATGTTCGCTGCGAAGGACCAGACCCGAGAATCGACCGGGCCGACGTCGTCCGTCACGTCCGCGAGCAACTGACCACCATGAGCACCGAGCAGGCCGGACCGGGCGAGGTGCCGTTGCTCCAGGAGCCCTCGTCGACGATTCCGATGTCCGGGATGCGTGGCCGCATCGCCGAGCGCATGCACACCTCCCTCCAGTCCATGGCACAGCTCACCCTCACCATGGACGCGCGGATGGACACCGTCGCCGATCATCGTGCGGCTGCGGCAGACCCCAAGCCGGGGTTCACCGACTACGTGATCGCCGCCGCGGCTTCGGCGCTGGCCGAGCATCCGATCGTCAACAGCCAGATCGCGGACGGTCGCCTCGCCGTGCTTCCCGAGATCAACGTGGGCATGGCCGTGGCCGTCGACGGCGGCCTCGTCGTCCCGGTCGTGAAGCGGGCGGACGCCCTGACCCTGGCCGAGCTGAGCAGCGAGACCACCCGACTGGCCACAGCAGCACGCAAACGGCTCCCTTTCGGTGACCGACGTCGAGGGCGGCACCTTCTCGGTGACGGCACTGGGGATGTATGGCGTCGATGCCTTCACCCCGGTCATCAACCCGCCCAACACCGCCATTCTCGGCGTGGGACGCCTGCGCGACTCCGTGCGCTGGGAACAGGGCCTGCCACTGCGGACCCAGGTCCTCACCCTCAGCCTGACCTGGGATCACCGCGCGTTCGACGGCGCCCCGGCGGCCGAGTTCACCGCGACGATCCGCGGCCGGCTGGAAGCGTGGGGAGCACCCGAGTGAGCGTGCGGTTGCGCTACTCGTTCGCCGGGGCCGCCGGCCTCGCACCCGAGCAGCGCACGACGCTCCTCGGCGGAAAGGGAGCCGCACTGGCCCGCATGACCGCGCTCGGGCTGCCGGTGCCCGCGGGCTTCACCCTGACCACCGAGGCCTGCAATCGCGTCGCGGCAGGAGGGTGGTTCCGTGACCTCACCCGGGCGCTGGCCGAGGGGCTCGACGAACTCGAGGACACCAGTGGCCGCCGGTTCGGTGAAGGGCCGAGTCCGCTCCTGGTCAGCGTCCGGTCGGGCGCACCGGTGTCGATGCCGGGGATGATGGACACGGTCCTGAACGTCGGGATGACCGACGACGTCGCGCTCACACTCGGCGCAGCCACCGGCAACGGCTGGTTCGGTTGGGACACCGCTCGACGGTTCGTGCAGTCCTACTCGTCGATCGTGCTCGGCACCGGCGACGACGTGCTTCGGCGGGTCTCCCTCGACTGTCTGGGCGAGGACGAGGGCCGCAGCCTCGACGCCAACCAGCTCGCTGCGGCGACGCAGCGGATGCGACGTCTCCTGGCAGAAGCAGGGTTCGAGATCCCGACCGACCCGCTCCGGCAGGTGACCGAGGCGGTCAACGCCGTGTTCCGGTCATGGACGTCGGACCGGGCCTCCACCTACCGGCAGGTGGAGGGCATCGACGACGACCTCGGGACGGCGGCGACGGTCCAGATGATGACCTTCGGCAACCTCGGCGACCGATCGGGCACCGGGGTGGCGTTCACCCGCGACCCGTCGACCGGAGCACCCGGCATCGTCGGCGACTTCCTCGTCGGCGCCCAGGGCGAGGACGTGGTGGCCGGCACCCATCAGACCCTCCCGATCGCCGACCTGCGCACCCTCTGGCCCGACGTGGCGACCCAGCTGGACGAGGCCGCCACGCTGCTGGAGCACGACCTCACCGACCTCGCCGACATCGAGTTCACGGTGGAGGACGGTCACCTCTGGCTGTTGCAGGTCCGCAAGGGCAAGCGAAGCCCTCGCGCCGCCATGCGCGTCGCCATCGACCTGGCCGGAGACCCGGCCTTCGACTTCGGTCGGGACGACGCGCTCGAACGGGTCGCCGACGTGCTCGCCGACCCGCCGAGGGGTTCGAACCCCGATGTCAGGGCGCACACCGCAGACGACGTGCTGGCCACCGGCCTGGCGGCTTCACCCGGACGGGTGTCCGGCCGGCTGCGCACCGGGATCGACGAGGCCATCGAAGCCGAGGCCCGCGGCGAGCCCGTGATCCTGGTCCGGCGGGAGACGTCGCCCGCTGACATCGCAGGCATGGCCGCCGCGGTCGGCCTGGTCACGACCCTGGGAGGGTTGGTCAGCCACGCTGCGGTCGTCGCCCGGAGTTGGGGACTCCCTGCCGTCGTCGGTGTGCCCGGCGTGACCGTCGAGCCGACAGGACTCACCGTCGGCGACCGTTTCGTCGCGGTGGGGGAGACCCTCACCATCGACGGCGAGCACGGATGGGTGCTCCTTGGCGAGCACCCCAGTGACGAGGTCGAACTCGAGGAGGTTCGCATCCTCCGAGGCTGGCAGCGCGCCGGCTCGGGATCGACGGCCGCCGCAGTGGACGGTTCGACGGGTGCGACCGAGGCTGCGACGGTCGAGAGCTGCAGCCGGGTGATGGCCTTGAAGGGCATGGCGACCGCCGACGCCGTCGCCGAGGTCCTCGGGTGCTCAACCGATGACGTCTCATCGGTGGTCACCGACCTCGTCGCCGACGACAAGGCACAGGAGCTGGCTGGGGCACGGTTCCGGCTCCTTCCCGACGCCATCGCCGAGGTCGATGCCCGCTTCGCCACGGACGCCGAGCGCCTCGGCCCGGTGATCGAGCCGCTGCTGGACGACTTCCATGCGGCCAACGACCGCTTCAAGCAGGTCATCACCAGCTGGCAGATGCGCGACGTGGACCGCGAGACGGTTCCCAACGATCACTCCGACCCGGAGTACGACGCGGCGGTCCTCGCCCGACTCGACACCGAGATCCACCAAGCCATCGTTCCGATCATCGAGACGGTTGCCGCCTCCGAACCCCGCTTCGCCCGCTACGCCGACCGTCTCGAAGCGGCCCTGGCCGCCATCGCCGCCGGCACCCACCAGATGGTCGCCCACCCGCTCGAGGACAGCTACCACACCGTCTGGTTCGAGTTGCACGAAGAACTGATCCGCCTCACCGGCCGCAACCGCGCCGACGAAGCCGCCGCCGGCCGCGGCTGACACGCCCTCGGGAGCGAATCAGCGGTCGCGGAGGCCCTTCCCGTCGAGGATGTTCTGCGTACACTTGTCGACTCGGGACTCGCGGGTCTTGGCTTGCTTGGCACCGGAGACGTGCAGGTGGTACTCCCGCTGCCGGCCGGGAGTCAGCGCCTCGAACGCGGCCTTCAGCGCGGGATCTGAGTCGAGGCGATGCTGGAGTTCGTCGACCAGAACCAGCTCGGGTGCCGGACCGACCTCGAGGCCCGCATCCTCGACGTGGACGGCCTCGTCGATGTACGCGCCGACCGTGTCGGACAACCGCGACACGTCCCCGACCGACGAGAACTGCATGCGACGAGCCGATCGGGAGTTCGGCCCCTGATCGTGGAGCACACCTTCGGGATCGCTCAGCAAGGCGCCCTTGAAGAACATGAGGGCCAGAAAGTCCTTCATCTCCTGGAGGATGACGATGTTCTTGCCGTCGTGGCCGTAGCAGGGCTTGCCCCATTTGATCTCCTCGGTCAACCCACCACCGAGCAGGATCGGGCGCAGCGCGGTCATCTCGGCCGGCCACCGCTCCGACTCGAGGATGTAGGTGTCGACGTCGGGGTTCACCAAGGCTCCAGCTTCGGATCGATGAGGCCCAAGACTACGGGATCGAGCCGGGCCGCTCGGAAGCCTCCGGCGGGCCGCACGCTAGGTTCGCTCGGTGCCCGGCGAGACCGATCTCGAGGCGATGCTGAGCACCCTCACGGTCTCCCGCCGCCCGGGCACGTTCGTGGTCACGACCGTGGCCGAGCCCGTGAAGCTCGGCAACGGGGTGCACGCGCTGGTCTCGGAGTCCGAGGGCACCACGGTCGTGGCCGAAGTCGACGTCGCCTCGGACAATGGGTGGGCTCACGACTTCGAGTGCGCCTGGCTGACCCTCGATGTCCACAGCTCGCTGGATGCGGTCGGGTTGACGGCGGCCGTGTCGCGGACTCTGGCCGATCAGGGCATCGCGTGCAACGTCATCGCCGGCTCCTTCCACGATCACCTGCTCGTCCCGCTCGCCAGCGCCGAGGATGCGATCGCCGCCCTGACCGCCCGATAGCGGGGACGGCTCGATCAGGTCGATACGTCGCCGGTCGACCACCTGGTGTGCTGAAGCCGTGACCGCCACCGCCCAGCCCGAGTGGTGTGCGATACCCACCCGCATGGAACCGAGTATCCCGTCGCCGTCCCGAGGTGTCTAGAACTTGCCGGAGTTGACCCATTCGGACTCGGGCCCGATGGCTTCGTTGTTGATCCAGTGCTCGACGATGAGGCCGTCCTCGAGGCGGAACAGATCGCCCTGGGCGTAGGGAGCGCCTTCCCACGTGGCCTTGCACAGCGTGGCGACGAAGTTGCCCTGTCCGACGAGCAGGACGAGCTCGGAATACAGCAGCGGCTTGTCGGGCGCGATCGCGAGCTCACGGAAGGCCTCGAGCCCGTCGGCCACCTCGCCGCTGTGTTGGATGTACCCGTCAGCGATGAATTCGCCGACTCTCGACGGGTCGCCGCCAGGGATGAGGACGTGTTCGATCAGCTCGCGAACGACGGCCTTGTTCTCCTCGGTCCGGCCGAGGTCGGCCACCTCGGTCGGGCCGTCGATCGACGTGTGCCCCGAAGGTGTGTGGGACACGTAGGGGGCGATGAGGTCCCAGTGCTCGACGATCTTGTCGTGGGTGTCGGTCTCGAAGAAGTCGGTGGTGACCCACTCGGCTTCACCGTCGTTGAGGTTCTGGTACGCGTGCAGGAAGACGTAGCGACCGTCTTCGATGGCCCGGATGATCTGGATGTCGCGCCTTGGGTTGCGCTCGATGAAGCGCTCGAAGAACTCGACGAATCCCTCGACCCCGTCGCGGACGCCCGTCGAGTGTTGGATGTACCGGTTCCCGGTGTAGGTCTCGACGGCCTCACGCGCGTTGCCGTCGCGGATGCCTTCCAGGTAGAGAGAGACTGCGTGGTCGAGCTTGGCGGTCATGGTGCTCCAGGGCTCCGATCAGCCGATTCGGTAAGGGTGGGAGACCGTCGAGCGGCGACCGAGCACGGCCCGGCCGAGTCGACCGGAGGGTAGTCGGATCCCCGCAGCAGCCGGTGTCTCGATCGCGAGCCTCGCGTAGCGCGGCGTGCCGCGGAGCGTCAGTCGCGATGGGTGACGACGAGCGCGCGGTGGGTGATCCGCCAGCCGGCACCGGTGCGCGACAACCGGTCTTCGTAGGTGCCCACCACGGTGTAGATCGGAGACGACTCACCCTCGGGCCGGACGTGGATCGCATGCACCGAGCACCGGGCCGTGGCGGTGTCGCCGTCGACGGCGACCTCATGATCGCCGAGGTGATGCTCCCAGCGGACATAGGGGGACAGAGCTGTCGACAGGCGCTCACAGATCTCGTCGATCCCGCTCTGGCCCGGTCCTCCCAACTCGGCGGTCGCATCGACGGTGAACAGAGCGCGCAGCGCATCGAAGTCGCCGTCGTCGACGGCCCGTCCGTAGGCCAGGGCCAGGTCGATGATCGCCCCCCGATCGTCGGTCTGATCGCTCACGTGACTCAGTCCGATGAGGGAGCCGTGAAGAAGTCGGCGCGCAGGGTGCGGGTCTCGTCGTAGACCGGCTCGGACAGGTCGCAGCGATACTTCTTCACCTCGCCGCCCGTGCGCGGGAACAGGTGAAACACCTCGCGCATGGCGCGGTAGTTGTCGTGGTCGAAGTGAGCGGCCAGCGACGCCTGGTCCTTCCAGAGTTCGTAGACCCGCACCCGCGTGTCGACGACCGGATCTGCTGAGAAGCAGTACTCGACACAGCCGGGTTCGTCGTCGCGGGTGGCCAGCTGAAGGGCTTCTCCGGCAGTCAGGATCGCGTCGCGTGCCGCACGATCCGGGTACTCGAGGTGGCCGGCGATGATGATCATGACTCGGGGAGCGTAGATCCGGTCGGGGCGCCTCGAATGACCCCCGGTTCGCCCTGGTGGAAGCGATGCCCCACGGTCCCGCTCGTGGTCTGGCCGGCGTCGATGACCAGACAGTGACCGGTCACGTAGCGAGCCTCGTCGCCGGCCAGGTAGAGGACGCCGTTGGCCATGTCGGCGGGCATGCCCGCGATGCCGAGCAGACTCGACGATGCCAGGCGCTCCCTGACCACCGAGTCCTCGACGTCGCCGCTCAGCGAGGTGACCAGGGGAGTCATGGTCGAGCCCGGCGCCACCGAGTTGACCCGGATTCCGTGAGGACCCAGTTCGTTGGCGACCGACTTCGTGAGTCCCACGACGGCATGCTTCGCTGCGGTGTAGAGGTGCGGGCCGAGGCCACCCACGACACCGGCGGTACTGGCGGTCGAGATGATCGAGCCCGAGCCCTGCGGCATCATCACCCGCGCTGCGTGTTTGGTGCCCAGGAACACGCCCTTGAGCAGGACGCCGATCGTCTGGTCGAACGACGCCTCGCTCGTCTCGGCGATCGGTCCGACGGCCCCGACGATGCCGGCGTTGTTGACCATGACGTCGAGGCGGCCGAACGCCGACACGGCCAGGTCGACGGCGGCCGCCACGTCGGACTCCGAGGTCACGTCGGTCCGGCAGAACCGGCCGACCGTCCCACCAGCGTCCTGCAGATCTGCCACCACGACGTCAGCGCCTTCCTCGACGAAGCGATCGACGATGGCCGCGCCGATCCCGCTGGCGCCGCCGGTGACCACTGCGACCTTGCCGTCCAGACGCCCCATCGGTGTGCTCCTCGTTCAGGTGGGAGACAATGCTCTCAGATGGCCACCGCCGCGTCGCCCGCGACCTCGCCCAGAACGACTTCGTGCTCAGCCACTTCACGCTCGGGCGCCATCACGACATCATCCAGCGGGTCGACGCCGCCGCCGGCGCCGGCTGTCGAGCCATCGGTGTCTCCATCGAGGACTATCGAAGGCTCGAGGCCGGTGGCAGCGCCGACCGACTCACCGGACTGCTCGACGAGCGCAACCTCTGCGTGGCCGAGATCGACGCCCTGCGCACTTGGGCCGACCCGGTCCGGGCCGACACCGCGGACGCGATCGACCAGGAAACAGCGGCGTTCCGCATCGCCGACCGGTTCGAGTGCCGGAGCCTCCATGCCCTCGGCTCGCGCACGGCGACCGTCGGCGACTCCGCCGAGGCATTCGGTGCCCTCTGCGACCGAGCCGCCGAGCACGGCCTACTCGTCGCACTGGAGTTCATGCCGTCGACCCACGTCGCGACCGCCGCCGACGCCTTTCGCGTCGTCGAGGCCGCCGATCGCGACAACGGGGTCTGTGCATCGACGTCTGGCACCACCAGCGTGGCGCCAACGACCTCGGCGTGATCCGGGCGTTGCCGGGCGAGAAGATCATCGACGTGCAGATGAGTGACGGCTCCATCGTGCCCGCCCTGGACGACTACGAGGCCGACACGGTTCGGAACCGCGTCCCGCCGGGCGACGGTGAATTCGACCTGACGAGCTTCGTGGCTGCGATCCGGGCGACGGGCACCACGGCCCCGTGGGCGCTCGAGGTGTGCAACCAGGCCGCATGGCAGACCGATGGCGCCGAGTTCGTGAAGCGCTGTGTCGACGGTCTACGTCTCGTGCTCGGTCCGCCTCAGAGCTGAGAACGCGGACATCCCCGCGTCGGTGTCGCGGAGCATCAACTCGCTGTCGAAGCCGATGCGCTGGGTCGGGCGGACCTCGATGACGACCCGTCCCGGCGAATCGAGGTGCTCGACGAAGGCCTGCTGCTGTGACTCGGAGTCGGGGCGTACTGCGGCGGCGAGGGCGGGGTAGAACCAGTCCTTGGTGGCCTGGTCGGCGTGGACGGCGGCGATGCCCTTGTGGGTCACGCTCTGGCTGACCCCGATGTCGGTGCCCCGGCTGGAGATGGCGATCGCCACGCGCGGGTCACGCTCGATGGCGGCGACCCGGGCCCGACGCCGGGTGGCGGTGAGCCAGAACGACCCTTCGTGCACGACGTAGTTCATGATGACCCCCACCGGCTCGCCGGCCTTGTTGGTCCACATGAAGGTGCATTCGGTCTGCTTCGCGTAGAGCACTCGCTCGCGCTCGTCCGAGAGCGGGTAGTTCGACACGTCCTCGAAGTCCTCGGGCACTTCCCACGAAAGTAACCGCGCGGTTAGTTTCTCCAAAGATGGACGACGGATACCTCACCGACTGGCCGACCAGCGAGCGGTTCCCGCACTACACGCGAGCGAACGCCGGTGAGGTCATGGGCGATCCGGTCAGCCCGCTCGGGTGGACCTGGGGATGGGAAGGGGCGATGGTCCTCGGCCTGCGCGACGGGTGGATCCGCGGTGGCACGCACGAGATGGCCGACTACGACGACGAGTACCCCGAGACGTTCGGGATGTTCGGCGGCTACTTCTACCTGAACCTCTCGAGCTGTCGGATGCAGGGCGTCCGCAACCCGGGCGTGACCGTCGAGCAGCTCGACATGGCCTTCTTCGGCGACCACCCCGACGTGCCGCCCTACGTGCCCCATCCCGACGACGACAAGCCCCACCTCGTGGCCAACATCGAGGCCAACACCGCGTTCGTGATGTCGGCCACGACGTGGCCGGAGATCGACGACGACAAGGCCACCGCCGACGCGCTGCGAGCGAGCCGGGGCGACCTGACCACCTCTTCGGATCAAGAGCTGCTCGATCGTGCCCGACCGATCCGACCCCTGCTGCAGCACCTGTTCGAGCAGCACACCGTGTCGGGCTCGAGCGCGGCCATCGGCCCCGGCCTGCTGAGTGCCGTCGGTGACGCCATCGGCGACACGACCATCGCGATGAAGCTGCTCGCCGGGATCGGCGATGTCGACTCCACGCTGCCCAGCCACGCCCTGTGGGACATGTCCCGCAAGATTCGCCGCAGCGCGGTCCTGACCGCAGCCTTCGACGACGACCTCGACGACGTGCTCGAACGGCTGCGGACCGACCCGTCACCCGACGCCGTCGATCTGATCGCCGACTGGGAAGCGTTCATCCACGAGTTCGGCTCTCGTGGGCCCAACGAGTGGGACATGTACGCCGACAGCTGGGAGACCCGACCGGCCCTGGCCCTGGCGGCACTCGACCGGGTGCGGTTCCAGACCGACGACGAGTCGCCCCGGCGCGTCACGATGCCATCGCGGCCCAGCGCGAAGCCGTCACGGGCGAGGTTCGGGCGAAGGTGGCCGACGACGACGAGTTGGCCGGCATGGTCGAAGCAGCGCTGATCGCGGCCAACATGATGGCGTACCGCGAGCGCACCAAGACCACCATCGTCAAGGTCATCCACGAGGGCCGGATGCTGTTCCGCGAGCTCGGCCGGCGACACGCCGAGGCGGGCGACCTGGCCGACGCCGACCACATCTTCATGCTGCTCGAGCCCGAGCTCGACGACTTCGTGGCCGATCCGAAGTCGTTCCGCGAGCTGCTCGAGCAGCGTGCGGCCGACTACGCCGCCCTCTGGGACCTCGAGCCGCCGTTCATCGTCAGGGACGGCATCGTGCCGCCGCTCAGCGACTGGGACCGCCGCACCGACCGTGCGGCCGGAGCCCAGCTCGGCGCCGGCTCCACGATCGCCGGGATCTCCGGCTCACCGGGCGTCGTGACCGGCGTCGCCCGGGTCGTGACCGATCCGGCCGACCCGTCCGCCCTCGAACCGGGCGACATCCTCGTGGCGCCCTACACCGACCCGTCGTGGACCCCACTGTTCATGACCGCGGGCGGTGTCGTGGTCGATGTCGGCGGTCAGACCAGCCATGCGGTGATCGTCAGCCGCGAGCTGGGTCTGCCGTGTGTCATCTCGGCCACCGACGCCACCACCACCATTCCCGACGGTGCGACCATCGAAGTCGACGGCAGCACCGGAACCGTACGCGTCGTCGAGGTGTGATGACGACGCAACCCCCTTGCCGAAGGACACCATGACCATCACCGAACCGCTCGCCGGACACGTCACCAACACCGCCGGTCACCACGACCTCAGCGGCAACATGTTTCCCGTCGACCGCGAGGTCGGCCCGGTGGAGTGCACGGTGGTCGGCCAGATCCCGTCGGCACTCCACGGCAGCTTCATCCGCAACGGACCGAACCAGATGTTCGAGCCGATCGGGCCCGCACCACATCTTCGACGGCGACGGAATGCTGCACGGCCTCGATCTGGCGGACGGCCGGGCCACGTATCGCAATCGTTGGATCCGCACTCCCGGTCTCGAGGCCGAGATCGCACTCGGTCGTGCGATCTACCCCGGGCTCAGCGAGGTCATGAACTTCCCCGACAAGTCGCTCACGGGTGACGCCGGCCCGGTGAAGAACCGGGCCAACACCCACATCGTCCGGCACGCCGGCAAGTTCTTCGCCCTCTGGGAGCAGGGCCCGCCCACCGAGATCGGCCCCGACCTCACGACCGTGGGGGAGTGGACCTTCGACGGCGAGCTCGGCAGCGCCATGACCGCCCATCCACGGATCGACCCACGCACCGGCGAGATGTTCTTCTTCTCCTACAACCTGTTCCCGCCGTACCTCACCTACTACGTGGCCGATGCCACCGGTGCGCTCGTGCACCGGGTCGATCTCGACCTGCCGGCGCCGGTGATGATGCACGACTTCCTCATCACCGAGGACCACGCCGTGTTCATGGACAGCCCCGTGACCTTCAACATGGAGGGCATCGAGAACGGTGAGTCGATGAGCCGCTGGGCGCCCGAGAACGGGACCCGCCTGGGGGTGATGCCCCGGCTCGGTACCGCCGACGACATCCGCTGGTTCGAGGTCGAGCCCAGCCACATCCAGCACTTCTGGAACGCCTGGGTCGATGGCAACCGCATCGAGTTCGCGGGCTGCCGGTTCCCCGAGGTCAACTTCGGCTTCGACGATGCCGAGATCGAGACCATCGGTGCCCCACCGGCCCGCTACTGGATCGACCTCGATGCCGGCACCGCCGGCTGGGAGCCGATCGACGACATGATCGGCGAGATGTGCCGGGTGAACGACGACCGCATCGGCATCCGTACCGACTGCCTGTACATGTCGGCGTTCACCCGGGACGGGGCCGGTGCCGGCGACTTCGACTCGATCGTGAAGTACGACACGGCCAAGGACACGCGCACCCGTTGGTATGCCGGCGACACCTGCCATCTGGGCGAGAACGTGTTCGCCCCCGACCCCGACGGCTCGGCCGAGGACGACGGGTGGATCATCAACTCGATGCACGACGACGCGGGGGAGGGGCACAGCGAGATCGTCATCCTCGACGCCCGCGACATCGAGGCCGGCCCGGTCGCCCGCGTCCAGATGCCCCAACGACTGCCCTTCGGCTTCCACGCCAACTGGTTCCCGGCGAACTGAGGCGAGCTGGTCCGATGCTTCGCGAGGCCGGTGTCGGGAGTTGACGTCGCGGTCGTCGTGGACGGCCACACCACATCCGTCGTACCCTCGCCCCACGGCGGGCAGCCGGCTGCCCGCGAGGAGGGGCGAGCATGGAGGCAGAGGCCACCGACTACCTGGGTGAGACCCATCGTGCGGTCCGGCGCTTCATGCGAGGCTCGACCGACCTGTCCACCCTGCTCGGTGGAGCCGACGACCTGACGCTCGTCCAGCGGCGCAAGATCGTCGATCAGGCGCTGGTGCTGATCGAGCAGAACTACGCCCATCGCCCGTTGAAGGAGGCGATGCACGCTGCGAGCCCGGTGCAGGCCCTTCGTCTGATGAAGGACCGGCTGGCCGAGACGACGACCGACTCCATGGGCAGCGAGTTCCAGTTCCATGCCGAGATGCTGCGGATCTTCCTGTCCGTGCGAGACCTGCACACCAACTACCTGCTCCCCAAGCCCTTCGCCGACCTCGTCGCGTTCGTGCCGTTCGACATCGAGCAGTATCACGACGGCGGCCCCCGCTACCTGGTCTCCCACATCGTGGAGGGGTTCAGTCACCCGACGTTCGTCGAAGGCGTCGAGGTGGTCGCATGGAACGGCATCCCGATCCACCGCGCCGTCGAACTGATCGCCGAACGCCGCGGCGGCAGCAATGCCGCGGCACGCCACGCGCGGGGCGTCGGGCTCCTGACGCAGCGCCCGCTCATGACCGACCTTCCGCCCGACGGCGCCTGGGTCGAAGTCGCCTACACGACCGACAGCGGGGCAGAGACCACGATTCGCTTCGACTGGCGCGTGTTCGACATCAGCGGTGCCCACGGTGGGGTCGATGTCGACACGCCTTCGACTGCCGCGGGCTCGATGGGCGTCGATGCCGAGGTCGGGGCCCTGACCGTCGCCAAGCGGCTGCTGTTCGCTCCGAAGTCCGAGGCGGCCGGAAGGGTGAAGGCCAAGCTCACCGTCCGAGCCGCCGAATCCGGAGCCGACGTCCCGACCACGTTGCCCGGGGTGTTGCTGGCCCGATCGGTCCCCACGTCGACCGGCGACGTCGGCCACCTCCGCATCTTCACCTTCGGCGTCGACGATCCGGTCGGGTTCGTCGAAGAGGTGCGCCGCGTGGTGGCCCTGCTGCCCCAGGACCGCCTCATCATCGACGTCCGCGGCAACGGTGGCGGCCACATCTGGGCCAGCGAAGGCCTGCTGCAGCTCTTCACCCCTCGCACGATCGTCCCGGAACCCACCCAGTTCCTCGCGACCCCACTCAATCGCCGTATCTGTCAGCGCCACCAGAGCAACCCGGTCGGCATCGATCTCCACCCGTGGTCTCGATCGTTGGCCCTCGCCGTGCGCACCGGTGCGGTGTTCTCGACCGGCCACTCCATCACGCCGGCGACGTTCGCGAACGAGTACGGGCAGACCTACCGCGGGCGGGTCGCATGCATCACCGACGCGCTCTGCTACTCGGCGACCGACATCTTCGCCGCCGGATTCCAGGACCACGAGATCGGGCCGGTGGTCGGCATCGACGGCAACACCGGAGCCGGCGGAGCCAACGTGTGGACCCACGAGTTGCTCCGCCAGCTCATGCAAGTACCCACCGTCGACGAAGCCACGCCGTACGACAAGCTTCCCGAGGGCATCGGCATGCGGGTGTCGATCAGACGCACCCTGCGCGTCGGAGCACGATCGGGGACCCCGCTCGAAGACCTGGGGGTCCAGCCGGACGTTCGAGTCCCTCTGAGCCGCTCCGACCTGATCGACCGGAACGTCGACCTGATGGACGCCGTGGCGTCACTTCTGGACGATCGGCCGTTGCGCGTGCTCGACGCCCAGGTGGTCGACAGGACGCCTGGATCGACCACCATCGATCTCACGACCGACGAGATCGGCCGGGTCGACGTGTTCGTCGACGATCGGCCCTTCGACAGCCTCAACGTCCGCCAGGGTTCGAGGCAGGTGACGGTCCCCGAAGACGCGGCAACGGTGACCTTCAAGGGCTTCAGCGGCGACGATCTCGTCGTGGCCAACCACCTCGAACTGGCGGGCTGACATGCCGTATGACCCCGACTTCCTCGGCAGCGTGGCGGTTCCGCTTCCTGCGCTGCTGCCCGACACCGCTGCGCACGCATGGAACGACGGTGAGCCGGTTCACCACACGAACTACTCACTGGTGTTCAACCAGAGCCGTGGGCTCGCGGTGTACACCGCGGCCAACGTGGATGGCGACCGGATGGTGTCCAACATCCGACGCAAGGGCTTCACGCTCGACCCCGACGTACCGAAGCAGATCCAGATCGACAACGATCGCGGCTACAAGGGCTTCCCCGACCCGCCCGCCAACCCGTGGGATGCCGGTCACCTCGCCCGTCGAAAGGACGTGCACTGGCCCGACCGGTCGACGGCGCTCGCTGCGGAGACGGACACCTCACGCTGGACCAACATCGCGCCCCAGAACGCGAAGCTGAACCAGAGGAACTGGCGAGAGGTCGAGGACTGGCTGCTCGGCCTCGCCGATGACAACGACCAACGCTTGAGTGTGTTCACCGGACCGGTCTTCACGACCACCGACCTCGTCTGGAAGAACAAGGCCGACGAACTCGAGATCCGGATCCCGTCCGGGTACTGGAAGGTCGGCTTCTTCCTCCACGGGGGACAGCTCAAGGCGGCCGCCTTCCTCATCTGGCAGACCGACGTCGTTCCCAGTGTCGAGGACTTCGACCCCGACGCCTTCGATCCGGTGCTCGAGCAGGTGCGGCTGCTGACGATCGAACACCTCGCCGGTCTGTCGTTCGGCGACGTCGCCCGCCGTGCGGATCCATTGCACTTCGGCGCTCCCATCGACGGTGGAGGGACGGGTGGTGGCGGGCTCGCGCTCGACGCCACGACCGGTGGAGCCGGGGCACCGCTGGCGCCCGCACCCGGCGCTGCGGCCGGGCCCCGGGTGACGTCGGTGACGATCGCAGGAGCCGCCGACATCGTCCTCTGAGCCGTTGCGGAGGTCGACGGGAACGAAGGCGCCGGTTGGTTGTTGGGGACGCACCGAGGACCGACCACCGAAGGCTGCTAGGACATCGGTTTCAGATGCATCACCCGATGATCAGCTCGCAACGTTCGAGGCCGCCCATTCTGACCGGGGGAGTAGGGGGCCTGCGTGGCTGAACGACCGGCTCGCTCGGCTCTCAGCCGGCCGCTGACCGCTCGCGGGATACGAGGCCGCCGTGCGTTCAAGCGAGCGCTCTACACGCTCCTGTCGGTCCGCCAGGGCGTGTTGATCGCGCTCGGCAAGGAGCAGCCGCTCGTCCGGTTCACCGTCGAGGCCGACCCGCCTTCGGTCTACGTGGTCTGGCGCCTGCGGCCCGAGGTGGTGGACACGCTGCCTGACCGGTTCGGACTCGCTGCCGGCTTGGCATCGACCCCGATTCGTTGTCTCGCCGACGACGAACCCGAGCACCTGTTGGCCCTCAACTACTACCGGGTCTCCGGGCTCGGGACGGGGCTCCGAGCCGAGTGGTCGATCTTCGTCGCCGACCGCGGGGGAGTGCCGCGCTACCTCGTGTTCGATGCCTGTTCGGCCGAGTTCTCGGTCGACCCGGTCGACATCAACACCCGGCGGGCCCCGGTCGAACACCGTCGAGACGGCGACACCATCACCACCGTCCTCGGCGGCGACCCTCCGCCCTACACGTGCACGATCGACGTACCGACCGACGCTCCGCTGGTGAAGACCCACGCCGAGTGGGCGAATGCGAACGACGAGATCTTCTGGACCAACGGCATCAGCGACCGCACCTACTACAACGCAGGCATGCACGACCCGCTCGTACGGAACGTACCGACCACTTCGGTCTCCATCGTCGACGACACGCCATGGGCCGACCTGGTCGATCCCGAGCCCAAACACGTCCTGGTCTACGAGGAGGCCATCGAGTTGGCGATGGCCCCCTGGGCCAACCTCGACGACCTCGACGCCTGATCAGGCGGTGGTCTCGGAACAGGCTCTCGACAAGCTCGCTGCCCGGGTTCGCGAACGCACCGGCTGACTAGGGTCCGGGCATCGACGAACTCACCCGTCTGCGGTCGCTCACCGGCTCCAAATGGGCCACCTGCGGTCCTGATGTCCTCGCCGCGTGGGTCGCCGACATGGACTTCGATCAGGCGCCGGTGGTCAAGGCCGCCATGTCGGCGATGATCGAGCGGGGAGACCTCGGGTACAACAACCCGCTGATCGACTCGCTCGTGCCGGCCTGGAACCTCTGGCTCGAGCGACACCACGGGATGACGTTCCCGGAGAGCCAGGTCCGACCCTATGCCGGGGTGCTCACGTGCCTCGAACACGTGTTGATGACGTGCTCTGAACCCGGCGACGGCGTCGTGATCTTCTCGCCGATCTATCCGCCCTTCCGCGACGCCATCGAGCGAGGACGACGGACGGTGGTCGATGTGCCGCTCGGGGACGGCGGCGCCATCGACGTCGGCCGCTTCGGAGACGCGATCGACGACCGCACCCGCGTGGTGCTGGTGTCCCAGCCCCACAACCCGATCGGGCGGATCGCCACGTCCGCCGAGATCATCGCCTTGGCCGAGGTGGTCGTCGACCACGACCTGATCGTCGTGAGCGACGAGATCTGGGCCGACCTCGCGCACGAGCCCGCTCGCCATCTGTCACTGGTGGCCGCCGACCCACGCCTGCTCGACCGGACGGTGACCACGAGCAGCGCGTCGAAGTCGTTCAGCCTCAGCGGACTGAAGTGTGCGATCGCCCACCTCGGGCCCGAACGGGTGCGGCGTCAGCTGGAGCAGCAGCCGATCCACCTCCCGGGCGGCCCGTCGACGGTGAGCGCCGCCGCGCACCTCGCAGCTTGGACCCAGGGCGACGAGTGGCTCGCCACGACCAAGCGGGCGCTGAGGGAGCGACGCGAACAGGTTGCCAGCCGGCTCGGCGAAGCGCCCGAGATCGGCTTCACAGCGCCGGAGGCGACATACCTCGCATGGCTCGACCTTCGAGCCACGTCGCTCGGCGACGACCCGGCCGACACCTTGCGCGACCACGCCGGCGTCGCGCTCAGTGGTGGGCGCCAGTTCGGCACGCAAGGGATCGGCCACGCACGCCTCAACTTCGCCACGACCGAAGCCATCCTCGACGAGATCCTCGACCGCATCATCACCGCCGTCCGCAAGGGGATTCGACCATGACGGCCCCACAGCGTCCAGCCCGACGCCCATGGCCGGCCTCGGAGACGGGCGACGGCTCGATCTCACGTCCACTTTACAGAACGTGGATTATCGGCGTCTTTGTGCTTCGTCGCGGTGGCTGGCTGCCAGGACTCACCCATGCGCATCAAGCCGAGGTCGCCCTGCTCTCGTTCTGCCTGGCGGTGATCAGTCTCGCACCGGCTGAGAAGCAACCGGATCTGCTCCACCGCCCGGCCTCACCGTCGCCGACGAGTTTCGTCACAGTGACAGAACTAGGGCGTTGCAGCCTCGAGGGCGGCTGCGAGGATCTCGGCCGCGTGGCCGACGAGGAGGAAGTGGCCTTCGCCCGGGCACTCGTGCAGGGTTCCGTTCTGGACGGCCTCGGCCTGCCGGGATCCGTGAGACGGCGGGACGTTGACGTCGGCGTCGCCCTGCCAGAAGTCGATCGGAATCGTGAGCTCGGCCAGATCGAATCCCCAGGGTCTCATGATGAGCGCGAAGTCCTGCGCGGCAGCGTCTCCGGTCGTGGCTGACGACCCAGCGAGGTCGGCGAGGAGCCACTCGCGTACCTCGGGACGCTCGAGCACCACGCGGTCGCTCGCCGGAGCACTCTTGAGGATCTGATCCATCGTCTGGTCGGGCCGGCGACGCGCCAAGCCCACGAACGCATTCTGGATGATGCGCCCGAGACGCTCGCTGCGAGCATTGGCTCCGGTGAGCACCCGGTTGACCGGCATCATGCCGTCGTTCCAGCCGTCGAAGTCGTTGGGTGCCGTCCCGCTCACGACACAACAACCGGTGAGCCGTTCGCCGAACCAGTGCGCACAAGCGAGCGCATGTGGCCCGCCTCCCGAGACTCCAACCACCCCGAACCGGTCGATGCCCAACCGGTCGACGACGACCTCGATATCGGCGCCGAAGTCGACGAGGCGACGGTCCACGACCAAGGAGCTGTGTCCGTACCCGGCCCGGTCGGGTGAGACGAGCCGGATGCCGGCATCGACCGCCGCCTCGTGAAACAGCGCCGCGGCCAGCCGCGAACCTGGCGTGCCATGGAGACCGACGACCGGCCGGCCCGCAGGGTCGCCGTACTCGCACCAAGCCAGTTCACGCCCGTTGTCGAGCGAGACGACGATCGTGTCGGGATGCATCATGAGGTTCGGATCACTCTGTCGGGGAGCCCGTCGAACGCTTCGGGATCGAGCCCGGGAATCACCTGCGCACCACCGTCCCGCAGGCTCCCGAACGCCAGGGGTTCGATCCAGAGCGTCATGCTCCGACTCTGGCACACTCCCCCGGTCGTTGCCGCCGGTAGCGTCGTCGCGATGGTCGACGGCTTCGTGCATCCCGATTTCGCCAACACGGTCGAGGTCTTCCGCAAGCAGTTCGACAAGCCGGGCGCCGGCGGGGCCGCCATGGCACTCGCCCATCGGGGCGAGTTGGTCGCCGACGTCTGGATGGGCAACATCGACGAGGCGGGCACCGTGCCGTGGCAAGCCGACACCGTGTCCATGAGCTTCTCGACGACCAAGGGGGTCGCTGTCCACGGCCTTGCATGTCCTCGCCGACCGGGGACTCGTCGCCTACGACGAGCCCGTCGCCACCTACTGGCCCGAGTTCGGCGTCGCCGGCAAGGAATCGATCACCGTCCGCGAGCTCATGACGCACCGCGCCGGCCTCCACCGGGTTTATGGACTCGTCCCCGAGGCGAAGGACCTCCTCGACCACCGGGCGATGGCCGCGCTCCTCGCCGCGCTGCCTGCCGACGGCCGGCGAGCCCGAACCAGCGGCTACCACGCCATCACCTACGGCTGGTTGGTCAGCGAATTGGTCCTCCGGGTCACCGGCACCACCCTCGCCGACTTCGTCCGCGACGAGATCGCGGCCCCCCTCGGCGCCGACGGGCTGTTCATCGGCCTCCCCCAGGCCGAACGGCACCGCCTCGCACCGCTGTTCCCCGAAACGACGCCCGAGGATCGGGCCCGTTTCCCGAAGATCCTCGCCTTCTTCAACCGGTTCGACCGCACTCGGCCCTTCGCCGAGGCCATGCTGGTCGACGACTTCGACACACTCTACGAGGGGGCCGACCCCTTGATCACCGACACCGAGATGGCGGCCGTCAACGGCTTCTTCACGGCCCGATCACTCGCAAGCATGTACGGAGCGATCGCCAACGGCGGTGTATTCGGTGGCCGCAAGATCCTTGATGCGGCCACCATCGAAGAGTTCTCCCGCATCCAGGTCTTCACCCGCGACTACGTGATCCTGCTCCCGATGCGTTGGCGCACGGGCTTCCACCGGGCCTTCACCTTCGGGCGGCAACCCCCCCGTGGGTTCGGGCACTTCGGATTCGGTGGGTCCGGCGCCTGGGCCGATCCCGACACCGGTCTCTCGGTCGCCCTCACCCTCAATCGTGTCGTGACCACCACGCCGGTGGCCGACATCCGCCTCGCGCGGATCGGCAGCGCAGCCTGGAAGGCGGCCCGGCGCCGCTGACGGGTCGCGTGTCCCGGCCCAGCGACCTGGGCCGTTCGCACCCATTCCTCCTCAAGGTCGTGGAGAAACCCGCCGACACTGTGCTGCGAGGAGGGCGACCCATGACAACTCGGATCGTGATGGTCGACGACGATGAGCGTCTGACGAAGATCGTCGCCGGCATTCTCGAAGAGGACGGCATCGAGATCATCGCCTCGTTCGGTGATGGCCGCGATGCGCTGGGCATGGTCGACGAGCTCGACCCCGACGTGGTGCTGGTCGACATGGTGCTCCCGACCCGGACCGGACTGGCCGTGGCCGACGCCATTCGCCGGCTGCGACCCGATCAACCCATCGTGTTGTGCTCGTCGCTGTTCGACCCGAAGGTCGAGCGGATCGCCGTTGCCCACGGTCTGGTCTACGCCGAGAAGTGTTCGGGCATCGAGGCACTCGAAGAGGCGATCCATGCTGCGCTCTCCCGCCGGGAGGCGATCGGATCGCGCAACGGCCGACCCCTGGCCACCTCCGGCGACGCGGCGACCAGCGTCTGAGCCCAGCTGCCCCGGTACGGTCCCAGCCGATGGCATGGAAGCGAAAGGCTGCGCGGGTCATCCTGCTCGACCGCGACCAACGCGTGTTCCTGATGAAGGCCCACGACCCCGCGGACGCGCGCAAGGGCCACTGGTGGGAGATTCCGGGCGGTGGGATCGACTTCGGTGAGTCCTCGGCCGAAGCCGCCGCCCGCGAGCTCTACGAGGAGGCCGGCATCGTCGCGGACGAGATGGGTCCATGCGTCTGGAGGCAACAGGTCCGGTTCCGCTTCGGCGGGATCGAGTTCGACTCCGACGACCACGTGCACGTGGCGTGGTGCCAGACCGGCGACTACTCCCCCACCCACCTCGAGTCGCTCGAGGCCATGGCGTTCGAGGGCGGGCGTTGGTGGACGCTCCAGGAGGTCCTCGATTCTGACGAGCGGTTCCTTCCCGAGCCGCTGGTCGAGTTCCTGCCGTCGCTTGCCGCCGGCGAGGTGCCCGAGGAGCCGGTGGTCGTCGCGCCGGCGTCGGGCTGAGCGCCGGTAGTCTCCCCGAGTGCCCGGCGAGCCCCGTCTGTCCCGCGATCAGCGGCGTCGACAGCTGCTCGACGCGGCCATCGATGCCATCCGCGAGATCGGCTCGGGGGCCTCGATGGAGCAGATGGCGGCGGCCGGTGGGGTCACCAAACCCATCCTCTACCGCCACTTCGGCGATCGAGACGGGCTCGTGGCCACGATCGGTGCCGAGTTCGCCGACCAGGTCGCCGCCGACATCAACGCCAGCCTCGTCGCCGATGCCGGTGCCCGGCAGTTGCTCGAGCAGACCATCGACAGCTTCGTGTCCTTCATCGAGCGGGACCCCGACCTCTACCGCTTCCTCGTCCAGAACGTGTCGCGCCGCGACGAGAGCGGGCAGACCGTGTCCGGCCTGATCGAGGGCGTCAGCCTGGGCGTCGCCGACGTGATGGCGGCCCGACTCGACGCGGCGGGGCGGGACACCACCCCGGCCGCTCCCTGGTCGTTCGGCATCGTCGGCATGGTGCACCAGTCAGCCGACTGGTGGCTCGAACACCAGACGATGACCCGCGCGGAACTCGTGGGCCACCTGTCCGACCTGCTGTGGAACGGCCTCCGAGCTCGCGACCCCGACGAGGACTGATCGCGGCGCCCCCACGAGACCATAGAGTCAGGCGGGAGTCCCGCCGACCGAGGAGACCACCCACGTTGTCCGATCTCATCCCGCACGAGTTCCCGACCTTCCAGACACCCGAGGACGAGCGGACCCACCTCAAGCAGCGACTGGCGGCCACGTTCCGCCTCTTCGGGCGGTTCGGGTTCAACGAGGGCGTCGCCGGGCACGTGACCGCACGCGACCCCGAGCGCACCGACTGTTTCTGGGTCAACCCCTTCGGGTTGAGCTTCGACCTGGTGTGCGCCAGCGACCTGATCCTCGTCGACCACGAGGGCACCGTCGTCGAGGGCGACTGGCCGGTCAACCAGGCGGCCTTCGCCATTCACTCCCAGGTCCACCAAGCACGCCCTGACATCGTCGCTGCGGCGCACACCCATTCGAAGTGCGGGCGTGCGTGGTCGACGCTCGGACGGACGCTCGACCCGATCACGCAGGACTCGTGCGCGTTCTACCAGGACCATGCCCTCTTCGATGACTTCACCGGCGTGGTGGTCGACACCGAGGAGGGCAAACGGATCGCCCACGCCCTCGGTGACCACAAGGCGGCCATTCTCCGGAACCACGGGCTGCTCACCGTGGGCCAGACCGTCGACGAGGCCGCGTGGTGGTTCATCACCATGGAGCGCACGTGCGAGGTGCAGCTGATGGCCGAAGCGGCAGGAACCCCGGTCTGCATCGACGAGCAGAGTGCCGAGCTGACTCGGACCCAGGTGGGCTCGGCGCTGGCCGGTTGGTTCAGCTTCCAGCCGCTCTACGACAAGATCGTCGCCGACTGCCCGGACCTCCTCGACTGAGATGCCCGAGACACCCGACCCCGAGCTCCGGAGCCGCCGCGAGGATCTCCTGGCCCGGCTCATCGACGCGCAGAACCGCAGCGACATCGCCGGAGTCCTCGACTGCTTCGCCCGACCCGAGGTCGAACTCGTCGGGGCCAACCGCCACTTCCGCGGGGCTGACGCAGTGGGGTCCTATCTCCGTGACTCACGGTCGGCGTTTCCCGACCAGCGATTCGAGCTCATCACGATGCACCACGCCGACGATGCGGTCATCTGCGAGTTCTGGTTCGGCGGGACCCACCGCGGCGACATCCACGGCTTCGAGGCGACCGGCCGCGGCTTCCGGGTCCGGATGGCGTCGTTCTTCTCCTTCGACGGCGACGCCCTCGTCGGACAACGCATCTACTACGACGCCCGCTCGATCGTGATGCAGCTCGCCTGACCCGGACCTTCGGAACCCGGTGATCGCGGGACCCCCGTTTCGTGGCACCATGCCGCCATGGCGCTCTTCATCGCTCGATACGACCTCCGCGGACCCGGCTTCACGCCCGACCAGCGGGCCGACCAGTACGGGGTCTGCCTCGATCAGGCGGCGTGGTGCGAGGCGCACGGGTTCGACATGGTCGTGCTGTCCGAGCACCACGGCGTCGTCGACGGCTATCTCCCGGCCCCCCTCCACCTCGCCACCGCGATCGCCGCCCGCACCGCAGTCGATCCCCATCATGATCTCGGCGCTGCTGGTCCCCCTCCACGACCCGCTGCGGCTCGCCGAGCAGATCGCCGTCGTCGACCTCATCAGCCGAGGCCGGGTCCAGTACACCAGCGGCCTGGGCTACCGGCGCGAGGAGTACGAGCAGGCAGGTCTCGAGTGGACCGAGCGGGGCAAGCGAATCGAATACTGCCTCGACCTGATGTTCCGAGCCTGGACCGGCGAACCCTTCGAGGTGGACGGGCGCACGGTCCAGGTCACGCCCGCTCCGTTCAGCCAGCCTCGACCGCTCATGTTCTACGGCGGCGGCTCACCGGCGGCAGCACGCCGAGCGGCACGGCTCGACATGCCGCTCTTCGCGCAACACGGCGACCCTTCGCTCGGCGAGATCTACGCCGCAACCCGCGAGGAGCTCGGGCTCGGGCCCGGGATGTACCTCGCGCCCCCGACCGACGGCCCCGGCACGATCATCGTCTCGGCCGACCCCGACCGCAGCTGGGCGACGATCGGCGAACACCTCCTCTACGAAGCGGTCGAGTACGACGCGTGGCAGAAGGGTGTCACCTCGGCGGTCCACGACACGTCGAAGACCGTCGAGGAGATGCGCGAGCGGGGCATCTACGCCATCATGACCCCCGACGAGTGCGTCGACTACGCCAACTCGATCGGACCGCTCGACCCGGTCACCACCCATCCGCTCTGCGGTGGCATCCCGGCCGAGGTCTCGTGGGAGCACCTCGAACTCCTGGGTAACGAGGTCATCCCCCGCTGCAAGGGCTGATCGGCGACCTATTCGGCCAATTCGCAGTTGGCCGTGGCGAAGGCTTCGATGTTCTCGAGCGCGTCCTCGACCTCCGGATCGGAGAGCGCCGTGAACAGCCCGCCCTGGTCGGGCGCGTCCTCGATGGCGTCGAGCACGGTCTGCACGTCGTCACGGACCTCCTCGGGGGCGTCGGACGTCTTGAACGACGACAGGTCGTCCTGTCCACCGAACGCCAGACCGACCGCGATCGTGAAGTCGAAGAAGAACTCGCAGTCCTCGGGAAGGAAGGCGTCGATGAAGTCGTCGGCCGCCTCGAGGTCGCCCGGATCGATGTCACCGAGGTCGATGTCACCGGGATCGGCGTCGCCGCTCCCGGAGCCGCCTTCGGACCCACTGCTCGAACTGTCGTCGCCCGACGGCTCGGTGGCGGTCTCTGCGAGGCCGCCGCCGTCGTCGCCGCACGCGGCCAGGAACAGGGCGAGCACTGCGAACACGGCAAGCAGGCGTCGAACGGTCATGGGTGGCCTCCTGGGGCGTGATGGATGTCGCGAGCGACGCTAGCGGTCACGACGGCCCCGTCGGGTCAGCCCCCGACGAAGGGGGTGCTCACGACCTCGGCCGGCATCTCGGTGCCGCGCACGTCGATCGACAGGGTGGTGCCGATCTCGACATCGGGAGGCACGAAGGCGAGTGCGATGCCGTGGCCGAGGACCGGCGAGAAGTTGCCCGAGGTCACCGCACCGATGTCGACGCCGTCGAGCCGGACCATCTGGCCTTCTCGGGGTGGCCGCCGGCCCTCGACGGACAGCCCCCTGAGCAGCCGGGCGGGACCCACGTCCTTCTCGGCCGCAAGTGCGTCGCGGCCCGTGAAATCGCCCTTGGTCCAGGACACGACCCACCCGAGGCCGGCCTGGAGCGGGGTGATGCCGGCGCCGAGTTCGTGCCCATGGAGCGGCAGGGCCGCTTCGAGGCGCAGGGTGTCGCGCGCACCGAGACCGGCCGGCGTGACCCCAGCCGCCAGGAGCGCGGCCCACACCGTGGCGGCGTGGTCGGCGGGCACGGCGAGCTCGAGTCCGTCCTCGCCGGTGTAGCCGGTTCCGGCCACCACACACGCAACCCCGAGCACGTCGGCGGTCTGCACCCGGAAGCGCCCGACCGCAGCTGCCTCAGGGGCGAACCCGGCGACCCGCTCTCGGGCGTTCGGGCCCTGGACTGCGAGGATCGCCCGCTCGTCGGTCACGTCGACCCCGCCGATCGCCCTGCGCACCCCGTCGGTGTTGGACGCGTTCGGCATGACGTCGAAGCGCTGGTCGTCGACCCACCACACGATGATGTCGTCGACCACCGACGCATCGGACGGATCGAGGAGATGGGTGTACTGCGCGCGGCCCACCTCGATCTTGCCGAGGTCGTTGGTGAACGAGCGTTGCAGCAGGTCGTGAGCGTCGCTGCCGGTCACCCGGACGGTGCCGAGATGGCTGACGTCGAAGACCACCGCGTCCTCTCGACAACGGAGGTGCTCGTCGATCGTTCCGGACTCGGGGTACGACAGCGGCATGTCCCAACCGCCGAACGGCACCATCTTGGCGCCCAGGTCGCGATGCATCGCGTCGAGGGGCGAGTGGTGGGGCTCGGTCACCCCGACGTGGCCGACGAGAGGGGCGGCCCGGACTCCTCGGCGGGGTGGAGCTCGACGATCGCCGCGTCGAGCTCCTCTTTCACCTCGTCGAGGGCAAGCAGATTGAGCACGCCCTGGCCGCGGTAGCTGTTGACGACGTCGATGAGTTCGGTGCCGTCGCGCACCAGGACCGCCGAGGTGCCGGAGATGACGAGTTGCGCCGACGCCGGGTCCTCGCCGAGCTCGTCTCGGAGGTAGTCGAACGCCGTGCGCACGCTCTCGAGCTTGATGCCGGCGTCGATGAGGCTCTTGATGATCTTGAGCTCGAGGAGATCGGAGTACGAGTAGCGGCGGCGGCTGCCGCTGCCGTGGGCCTCGGCCAGCGACGGCTTCACCAGGTCGGTTCGAGCCCAGTAGTCGAGCTGCCGATACGTGATTCCCACCAACTCAGCAGTCTTCTTGCCACTGAAACCCACATCCACGACCATGAGATCCTCCTCCGCATGGTGACACCCCCGGAACTACACCGGTGTCACCCAGGGCCGCTGAGGATACGGCGGGCGACCCAGCCCGTCAACGGGAGCCGGCAGAGGCGGCACGGCGCAGCGCCTCGAGCTGCGCGTTGGTGCCGATGGCGATGAGCACCTCGCCGGGATCGATGACCTCTTCGGGCGGCGGATTGGTGCGGAAGTCGCCGGCGCCGTTGCGCATGGCGAGGATCATCGCGCCGGTGCGGTCGCGCACGTGGGCCTCGCGGAGCGAGAGCCCTGCGAGCGGCGAACCGTCGGCGATCGGCACCTCGGCCAGGCGGAATTCGAGCGAGCCGTCGTGCATCACGACATCGAGGAAGTCGGCGACGGCGGGCTGCATCACGAGGGCGGCCATGCGCTCACCGCCGATGCTCTGCGGGTTGACCACACGGTCGGCCCCCGCCTGGGTGAGCTTGGGCTCGGCGCTGTCGACGCGTGCTCGGGCGGCGATGAACAGGTCGGGCGCCAACGACCGGCCGGTGAGCGTCACGTAGAGGTTGTCGGCGTCGCTGGTGAGCGCAGCGACCAACGATCGGGCCCGCTCGATGCCGGCCGCCTGCAGCGTGTGGTCGTCGGTCGCGTTGCCCGTCACCGACAAGCCGGACCAGTCGTCGAGCCGATCATCGGAGATGTCGATCACGACGACCTCACCGCCCTCGGCCACGATGCGCCGAGCGATCGAGCGCCCGACCCGTCCGTACCCGCAGACGATGACGTGGTTCTCGAGGTCATTGATCTGTCGTTGCATTCGCCTTCTCCCGAACGAGTCTGTCAGTCGACCTTCCACCAGCGCTTCGAGCATCACACCCAGCGTGTAGAGCGCGGTGCCCACCCCGGACAGGATCAGCAGGATCGTGAACACCTGGAACCCGTCGGTCACCTCGCCCAGCTCGCGAAAGCCGACCGTCGAGATCACGGTCACGCACAGGTAGAGCGCGTCGAGGAATCGCAATCCGAAGAACATGTAGCCGACGGTGCCGATCACCATGATGCTCGACAGCAGCAGGATCCCGATCCTGAGCTGACGCAGCGGGTTGCTGCGGTCGACCGCTGCGCCGCGCAACGGCGCGGCCCCGTCAGCGCCTCGGGTCATGGCCACCCCCTCGCCTGGCTCCCCACGCAGTGGGGTGGGTGCCGGTCAGGACGCGAAGTCCTCCGGGTTGACCTCGTCGATGAACTTGCGGAAGTCCTCGACCACCTCGTCGGCATCGGCCGCCGGCTCGGTGTCGGGCTCGAGGCCGTAGCCTGCCTCGTCGAGCACCGCTTCCTCGGCGAAGATCGGCGCATCGACCCGCGCAGCCAGGGCGACGGCGTCTGAAGGACGGGCGGACAGGACCTGCGAGCCGGCTGCACTGCGGAGGTGCAGTTCGGCGTAGAACGTGCGATCGCGCAGCGCCGTCACCACGACCTTCTCGATCTCGACGCTCAGCGCCGTGAGGGTCGAGACGAACAGGTCGTGGGTGCCCGGGCGCGGCGGCTCGATCCCGTCGACGGCGAAGGCGATGGCAGTCGCCTCGGCACCCCCGATGTAGATCGACAGCATGCGCCGGGGCTCTTCGGTCTCCTGGAGCAGCAACGCAGGGCTGTTGGCCGGGCGCTCGACCCGCACACCCACCAGATCCATCGCGACCGTCACGAGCCCGACGGTAGCAAGAACCCCGCACTCTTCGTCGGCCGGCGCTTCCCAGCTGGCTATCCGAGCGAATCGTCGAGTGCCTGACGGAGCAACGCCGCATGGAGCTGCTGGCCGAGGGCCGCCATCGTCGCCACCTGCTCGACGGCCCGTTGGCGCGCGGTCGGGTTGCGCTGCTTGAGCAACGGCATGATGACCTGCTCGAAGAACCCGGCCTCGCGCTCGCTCGCCACCTTGTACATCCGCAGGTGGCGGGTTTCGACACCGAACTCGGCGAACTTGGCGGCGGTCCGGGCGACCACGACGGCGTCGCCGTCGAAGAAGCGGTCGGCTCCCACCTGACGGGTGGCCAACAGCCCGGCGTCGCTGAGTTCTTTGATCAACTCGGTCGAGAGCCCCGACATCCGACTCAACTCGTCTGCGGTGAGGGTCATCTCGGTGGGACCGAGGTCCATCGGATTGGCGGCCGAAGGTTCGTCGGGCGGCGCCGGGGCGGCCGCCACGGGTTCGGCTGCCACGGGCTGGGCTGCCACGGATCGAACCGGCGGCGGATCGGCGTCGACGGGCGGTTCCGCGCCGGCTTCGGGTTCCGGGTCGGCTGCGGGCTCGGGCTCGGGCTCGGGCACCGCAGCCGGGGTCGGGCTGACCGGCTCGTCAGGTGCCGCTTCGGGCACCGCCGACGCGTCGGCAACGGGCTCCACTTCCCTCAGCGGGAGCGACATCGGATCGTCTCTCGGGGTCTGAGGCTCGAGGGGATCGGAGCCGTCTGCGCTCCCCTCATCGTCGAAGAGCTCCAGCACATCGGGCGGTGGCGAGAAGTCGAGGGCCAGGTTGGCCCGGTCGGCCTCGAGCAGGCGGTCCTTGATGACCTTCAGCGGGAGGAAGTGGTCACGCTGTTGCTGGAGAATCCACCGGAGCCGCTCGACGTCGGCCTCGTAGAACTTCCGGTATCCCGACGGGGTGCGCTCGGGATCGATGAGGCCCTGACTCTCGAGGAAGCGGATCTTGGAGATCGTGACGTCGGGGAACTCGTCCTGGAGCAACGACAGCACCTCGCCGATCGAGAGGTGCGAGATGTCGGCGTCGGTCACGACGCGCCGCCCAGCATGAACACGAGCCGGAACGTGCCGATCTGCAACTCGTCTCCGTCGGCGAGTGGAGCGACGCCCTCGATGCGCTCACGGTTGAGGTAGGTGCCGTTCAGGGAGCCGGCGTCACTGACCATGTAGCCATCCTCGGTCCGCCGGACCTCGGCGTGGCGGCGGCTCACGGTCACGTCGTCGAGGAAGATCTCGCTGTCGGGGTGGCGGCCGGCCGTGGTGAGCGGCTCGTCGAGCAAGTAGCGGCTCCCGGCGTTGCGACCCCGCTTCACGACCAGGGCCCCGGTCCCGGTCGGGATCTCGAAGTGGTCGATGTCGAGGTCGGCGTCGCCGTCGGCGGCGTGCTCCTCGATCTGGAACGTGAGGGTCGTCGGCTCGACCGGATCTCCGGACAGCGGGGCGCCACAGGACGAGCAGAAGTTGGAACCCAGCGGGTTCCCGTGGCCGCACTTGTTGCAGAAGACGTCGGCCATGATGGGATCAGCCCTCGATCAGCGCCCGGTACGCGGCGGCGTCGAGGAGGCTGTCGACCTGAGCCGCATCGGTGATCTCGACCACACAGATCCACCCCTCCCCGTACGGATCCTCGTTCAGCCGCTCGGGACCGTCGTCGAGGTCGGTGTTCACCTCGACGACCTTCCCGCTGAGCGGCGCGTAGACATCGCTCACCGATTTCGTCGATTCGATCTCGCCGAAGGATGCTCCGACGGTCACCTCGGCGCCGACCTCGGGCAGTTCGACGAACACGACGTCACCCAACGCGTCCTGCGCGTAGTCGGTGATGCCGACCTTGGCCCGATCGGCTTGGACCAGGACCCACTCGTGATCGGTCGAGTAGCGAAGCTCGTCAGGCACGTGCATGAGCGAACGCTACACCAGCCCTCAGCCTCGACTTGAGGATGAAGGTCTGCGGAGGGCCCGACCCCCGCCGACACGGGGTCGTTCAGCCCTGCATCTGGCCGATGCGACGCACGTACTCGTCGAGCAGACGCCGGGCGGTGCGCTCGTCGGCCGCCTCGGCGATCAGGTGGGTCAAGGGCTCCTCGGGATCCGGGAGGGCCAGCACCCAGCCCTCGTCGTGATGGATCTTCACCCCGTCGATCAACTCGACCGGGCGGTCCTTGGCCAGTTCGACGAGCCCACGCATCACCGCCCCCTTCTGTTCCCAGGGGGTGACCACTCGCTCGCTCACCATCGCGACCGAAGGAAGCCCGGCGACCACCTCGCTCAGCGGGACCTGGGCCAGGGCGAGCAGTTCGAGCAGCTTCAGCAGTCCGGCCGCGGCGTCATATGCCGGGAGAAAGCCCGGCAGGATGGCCCCGCCGTCGGAGCTCACGGCGAATCCGACACCTTCGTGGGTGGCCGCATCCATCAGGGCCGCCGGCGAGGTCTTGGTGATCTGCGGCTCGAGGCCGGCTGCTCGGATGATGTTGGCCGCCTCAGCGGTCTCGGAGACCTGGATGGCGACCGACTTCCCGTCGACGTGGCCACCGATCAGCGTGAGCAGGGCCAACATCACGTCGCGGCCGCTCACCTCGTGGCCGTGGTCGTCGACCAGCGTCAACCGCTCGCCCCCGGGGTCGAACACCGCACCCAGCGCCGCCCCGCTGGCCCGGACCAGGTCACCCACCCGGGCCACCGCCTCGTCGTGTGCGAACCGCATCACCCCACGGGTCGATGCGTAGGGGTTCACACCGAGGACATCGGCATCCAGCTTGGCGAAGACGGTGGGCATCACGAACGAGGTCGATCCGAACGCATAGTCGACAACGAGCTTGAAGGTGGCCGAGCGCACCAGGTCGAGGTCGACCGTGGCCTCGAGCGCTGCGGTGTAGTACTCGAGCGCGCGGGGCGGGTAGCCGATGTCGCCGATCTCGGCTGGGATCACCCGCCGGAAATCCTCTCGGGCGAAGCGACGCTCGATCTTGCGCTGCGCGTCCTCGGAGATGTCGGCACCGTTGCCGTCGAAGATCCTGATGGCGACCGACTGGTTGTCGTGTTCGTCGAGCCGGACGGTGATGGCACCCACCCGGTCGGTGCGGCGGGCAGCGAATCGGGTGACCGGCACCGATGCCACCTCGAGGTCGAGCACGTTCACCCCTGCGGCGTTGAGCCCGGCCATCATCGCTCGCTTGAGCATCCGTGCGGACAGCGAGGAGTCGCGCGAGGTGATGACGGTCGTCCCTCCCTCGAGACTGGTCGCGTAGGCCATGGCCACCCGCGTGGCGAGCTCGGGCGTGATGTCGACGTTGGCCAGTCCCCGCACACCCGAACGCCCGAACAGGCTTCGCGATCCCTTGGACTCCCAGACGATCGACGAGTTGATGGTTGCGCCCGCCTCGACGGTCTTGAACGGGTAGACCTTCACGCCCCCGCCGAGCGAGGCATTGTCGCCGATGAAGCACTCGTCGCCGACGACGACTCCCTCCTCGGTCCGGACGTGGTTGCGGAGGTCGCACGAACGGCCGAGCACGGTGCCTCGGAGACGCACGCCTTCTCCGAGGTAGGCGTTGTCCTGCACCACCACCCGGTCGAGCTCGGCCCCGGTTCGAGCCCGGACGTTGTTGCCGAGGACGGCGTACGGCTTCAGGTGGGCTCCGGCCTCGATACGACAGTTCTCGCCGATCACGGCCGGCCCGTCGACGACCGCGTCCGGGTCGACCAGGGCACCCTCGCCGAGCCACACCCCATCGCTCACCTCGAACCCGTCGATGTCGACGTGGACCCGCCCGTCCAGGACGTCCTTGTGGGCCGAGAGATACGCGTCGTGGGTCCCGACGTCCTCCCAGTAGCCCGACCCGACCGCGCCGAACAGGCCCCTTCCGTCCGCCAACAGCGCCGGGAACACCTCGCTCGAGAAGTCGACCGGGCGACCGGCGGGGATGTAGTCGAAGATCTCGGGCTCGAGCATGAAGATGCCGGTGTTGATGTTGTCGCTGAACACCTCACCCCACGTGGGCTTCTCGAGAAACCGCTCGATCGAGCCGTCGTCGCGCGTGATGACGATGCCGAACTCGAGCGGGTCTTCGACGGCGACGAGCCCGATCGTGGCCAACGCCTGCTTCTCGACGTGGAACCGCTCGATCGCACCGAGGTCGATGTCGGTGAGCACGTCGCCGGAGATGACCAGGAAGCGCTCGTCGGAGAGTTCGTCCATGGCGTTGCGGACCGACCCGGCGGTGCCGAGCGGGGTCTCCTCGGTGGCGTAGACCATCCGCACTCCGAACTCACTCCCGTCGCCGAAGTAGGAGCGGATGTGGTTGGCGAGGAACGCCACCGTCACCACGATCTCGTCGAACCCGTGTCGCTTCAGGAGCCCCACGATGTGCTCCATCATCGGGCGATTGACGAGCGGCACCATGGGCTTCGGCACGTTCGAGGTCAGCGGCCGGAGGCGGGTTCCCTCCCCACCGGCCATGATCACGGCCTTGCTCATACAGCTCTCCCTTCCCTCAGAGCCTGACGGCCCATGGGGATGTAGCGCAATGCGGCCCAGTAGGAACACACCAGACCGGGGATGCCGAGGGCATAGGCGAGCACCCGGGCCGCCGGTGCCCAGCTGAGCGTGCTCTCCCCTGCGAGGAACAGCGGGACGGCGGCCATCAGCAGGAACGTGCCCGTCTTCCCGACCCACGTCACGTCGATGCGACGGGCGCCCAACGCGGCCAGACCCACCGTTCCAATCGACACGAGGACCTCGCGCACGAGGATGGCGACCGCGAACCACACCGGGATCGAGCCGTCGATCAGGATGGCGCCGACTCCGACGAAGAAGAGCAGCCGGTCGGCGACCGGGTCGAGGACCTTGCCGAGCGTGGTGACCTGGTCGTAGTTGCGGGCGATGTAGCCGTCGACCCAGTCGGTCGCTCCGATGGCCACGAGCAGCCAGGCCGCCGCCGCACGATTCTCCTGGACCAGCAGCACGTAGACGAACAGCGGAAGGCACAGCAACCGGAGGAACGAGATGACGTTCGGCACCGTCCAGATGCGAGCCAGCTTGGCGGCCTCGTCGAGATCGGCCGCATACGCATGGGCCACCGCGTCGGAGTCGGGCATCGTCTCCAGAGCCTACGATCCAGTCGATGCCTGAGACCCATGCCGCGCCCGCAGCGTTCGTGACCGGAGGTGGGTCGGGGCTCGGCGCCGCGATCTCCCGCCAACTGGCGACCGACGGCTTCACCGTCTGGGTGAACGACATCGACGCGGACGGTGCCTCGTCGGTGGCCGGCGAGATCGGCGGGACCAGCGTTCCCTTCGATGTGAGCGACGCCGCCGCCTTCGACGCTGCCGTCGACACGATGGTGGCGACGACCGGACGGATCGACGTGCTGGTCAACAACGCCGGAATCGTGCTGGGCCGGCCCGACGTGAACCAGCGGGTGATCGACGCCCAGGTCGCGACCATGAAAGGACGCGAGCCCGAGCCGATTCGTGCCACCTCGACGTTGAGCGACGACGAGTGGGACCGGATGATCAAGATCCATCTCTACGGGACCTTTCACGGCACCCGCGCCGCACTTCGCCACATGGAACCGGCCCGGTCGGGTGCCATCGTGAACCTGGCCTCGATCTACGGGTTCCGCGGCGGGGCCATGAACGCCGAGTACGCCGCGGCGAAGCACGCCGTCGTCGGATTCACGAAGTCGGTTGGTGTCGAGGTCGCCGGGCACGGGATCCGCGTGAACGCCGTGGCGCCCGGCTTCATCGACACGCCGCTCCTCGATCCGCTCGGTGACTTCAAGCCCCTCATCCTCGGCAACGTGGCGTCCAACCGGTTCGGGACGGCCGAGGAGGTGGCCCAGTTGGTCGCCTACCTCGCGAGCGACCGGGCGAGCTACCACTTCGGCGACATCCTGCCCATCACGGGTGGGTTCAGCATCTGACCCGGGAGCACCCATGGCCACCCTCTTCACCAAGATCATCAACGGCGACATCCCCGGCCGGTTCGTCTGGCGGGACGAACGGGCGGTTGCGTTCCTCACCATCGCCCCGCTCGCCGACGGCCACGTGCTCGTGGTCCCCATCGCAGAAGTCGACCACTGGATCGACCTCGAACCCGACGACGCAACCCACCTCATGGTGGTGTCCCAGCACATCGGCCGGGTGCTGCAGCGCACGTTCGAGCCGTTGAAGGTTGGGATCATGGTGGTGGGCGAGGAGGTTCCGCACACCCACGTCCACCTGATTCCGTTCCGGTCCCTGGCGCAACTCGACTTCGCCAACGCCGACCACTCCCCCGACCCCGCTCATCTCGACGACATCGCCGAACAGATCCGGTCCGGGCTGCGCGCCGATGGTCACGACGGGGTCGTCCCCGACGGGACCGACGAGGAATGACCTACAGCGCGAGCTTGCCCTCGTCGGGGTCGTAGGGATCGACCAGTTCGGGACCCTTGTTGCGCACGTTGCCGACCTTCGGATCGACCGGGTGCATACGGATGATCTCGTTCGGCGCCGGGACGAGAAGCTTGCCCAGGGTCGCCACGTCGTCGTTCTCTCGGTCGAGCCAGGACGCCCAGTCCTTCTCGGCGAGGATGACCGGCATCCGATCGTGGATCTCGCTCATCGGCTGGTTCGGCGTCGTCGTGATGATGGTGCACGAACGCAGCGGCTCGTCGTCCTGCCACTCGCCGTCCTTCTTGCCACCGCGCCACACCGACCAGAGGCCTGCGAAGGCCAGCGGCCGGCCGTCGGGACGCGAGATGAGATAGGGCTGCTTCTTCTTGACGCCCGGCTCCTTCTTCCATTCGTAGAAGCCGTCGGCGGGGACCATGCAACGCCGGGTCGCGAACGGCTTCTTGAACGTGTTCTTCTCGGCCAAGGTCTCAGCCCGAGCGTTGATCATGCGCGAGCCGATGCCGGGATCCTTCGCCCAGGACGGCACCAGGCCCCAGTGGAACGCATCGAGGTGCCGCACGCCCCCGTCCTCGAGGACGGCGTAGACGTCGTTGGTCGGCGCGACGTTGTAGTTCGGCTGCAGGCGCTCGCTGACGTGCTCGACGTCGAAGTAGTCGGCGATCTCGTCGGGCGTGCTGCTGGAGACGAAGCGTCCACACATGGCGCCGAGGCTATTGGCCCGCGGTGACGTACCAGGTCCAGGCGTCGGGCCATCGCGAGCTCACCCGCTCGGGGAAGCGCCCCAGCTGGTCCTTCCAGCTCTCGACGTCCTCCCCGAACTCTTGCCGGAGGTCTTCGCCGCCACGGTTCCTGAACGCCACCGCCATGAACTTGGCGGGAACCTTGATGCCGCAGAACAGGACCGGGAGCACGACGAAGAACCAGACGGCGGTGATGAGCGCGTCGACGACGGTGAGCAGCGCCAGCCACAGGATCCAGATCGCGAAGAACGGCGCCCGAAGCACGAACCCCACGACTCGGATTGTGAGGTCCACCGAAACCCCCCGACCTCGACCTCTCTCAGTGATGACGCCAACACCGTAGTGAGGTCGCGAGGCGGCGTTCGTGCGTCCGCCGAATCCGCTGAGCCGAACCGCGATCGTCTGCGAGGATCGAGGGGTGGCGACGACCGAGATCAAGGGGGCCTGCCCCCTCGACTGTCCCGACTGCTGCTCGTGGACGGTGACGGTCGAGGACGGGCAGGCGGTCAAGCTGCGGGGCGCCAAGGATCACCCGTTCACCCGTGGCGGGCTGTGCACCAAGATGAACCCCTATCTCGACTACTCGGCGCGGTCCGATCGGGTGCTGCACCCCATGCGCCGCATCGGCGCCAAGGGCGAAGGCCGCTTCGAACCCATCTCCTGGGACGAGGCCATCGACGAGTGGGCCGATCGATGGCAGCAGATCATCGCGGAGTCCGGGGGCGACGCCATCTGGCCCTTCTCCGGGACCGGGAACCTCGGTCTGCTCCAAGGCGAGGCCGGCGGGCAGCGGCTGTTCAACGCCCTCGGCCTCGCCCGTCACCACGTCTCGATCTGTTCGGTGGCGGGCACCCTCGGCCTGCTGTACGCCATGGGCACCGGTGCGACGTTCGACCCCGAGGAACTGCCCGACGCCGGCCTGATCATCCTCTGGGGCGCCAACCCCCTGGTCTCGCACCAGCACCTCTGGCCCTTCGTCGCCGAGGCGCAGGCGTCGGGTGCGCCGGTGGTCTGCATCGACCCGGTGCGCACCAGGTCGGCGCGTCGAGCCGACGCCCACCTCGCTCCGCGACCGGGCACCGACGGCGCACTGGCGCTCGGCATCATGGCCGAGCTCGTCGCCCGCGACGGATGCGACGACGAGTTCCTTGCCGGGCGGACGCTCGGGTTCGACGAGTTCCGCTCGTCGCTGCTCCGCGATTGGGATGCGGAACGCGCCGCTCGGGTGTGCGGCCTCGACGAGCACGAGGTGACCAGCCTGGTCGACCTCATCGTCGAGCATCGCCCGCTCGCCATCAAGCTGTCGATGGGCATGCAGCGTCACGCCGGTGGCGGACAGGCGGCCCGGGTCATCGCCGCCATCCCGGCCATCACCGGCGACCACGATCGACCCGCCGGCGGGTTGGCCTACTCGACCTCGATGCACTTCGGCATCGACGGCCCCCGCCTGTCGCGCCCCGACCTACGACCCGAGGGAACCGGGCGAACCCTCGTCATGACCCGACTCGCCGACACCTTGCTCGACGAGCCCGACCCCGTGCGCTCGCTCTTCGTCGTCGCCGCGAATCCGGTGGTCTCGAACCCCGATCAGCATCGGGTCCGCGCCGCGTTGTCGCGGGACGATCTCTTCACCGTCGTCGCCGATCACTTCCAGACCCCCACCGCCGACTACGCCGACCTCCTGCTGCCGGCCACCACGCAGATCGAGCACCACGAGTTGCTCACCGCCTACGGCCATCTCTATCTGCACTGGAACGAGGCCGCGGTTGCTCCCCGAGGCGAGGCGCTGCCGCTGACCGAGATGCTGCGACGGTTGGCCGGCCGGCTCGGCCTGACCGAGCCGGCGCTGTTCGCCTCCGACGAGGAACTGGCCCGCGACGCCCTGGTCGACGTCGACTTCGACGACCTCCGCAGCCGGGGGTGGATGCGGCTTCCCCACGACCGGCCGTTCGCCCCTCACGCCGCGCGGTTCTCGACCCAGAGCGGGCGGTTCGAGTTCGCGTCCGCAGCAGCCGAGCGCGACGGACACGGGCGGCTTCCGCACTACGTCCCGCCGGCCGAAGCGACGTCGACCGACGAGCGCCATCCCTTCGCCCTGGTGTCACCGGCACGGGCCGAGACCCTCAACTCGACCTTCGGTTCGCCCGACGCCGAAGAGGTGCACCTGCATCCGTCAGATGCCGAAACGCTCGGGCTGGCCGACGGCACCGAGGTCGACGTCGGCAACGACCGGGGCTCCTTCCATGCCGTGGCCGTCGTGAGCGACATCAGTCGACCCGGCGTCATCACCGGGTCGAAGGGACGGTGGCCGGGTGCCGATCGACCCTCGGTCAACGCCACCGTCGCCGAGCGCGACGCCGACATGGGACACGGCGCGGTCTATCACGACAACCACGTCTGGATCCGGCCCGGTTGAACCGACAGACGGCCGTCGGCCGTCCTAGATGTTGCGGTACACCGTCTTGCACCCTTCGGAGTCCCACGCCGAGGTTCCCGGCGCCTGGAAGAAGGCACAGATCTGGACCCGGGTCACCCGCGTGTCCCGAGACGCCGACGAGGCGTGGAAGCGATAGTGCGGGAAGCCGGCATTCACGCCGATGCAATCCGAGTGGTTGACCGTCCGCAGGGTCTGGTTGCTGCTGTCGCGGTAGCGGACTCGGATCTTGCCGCACCCACCCCAGAAGTTGTCGATGTAGCCCATGGCCTGCACGGTGACCCTCGGGTCGTCGTCCTCGTCCCAGATCACCCGGCCCGAACCTCGGGGATAGCTCTCGTTGTCGAAGTAGGCGCCGTACTTCATGGCGAAGTCGACATGGGTGCCGTCGATCTTCACGAAATCGACGTCGTCGAACGCGTGCGCGGGCGAGGCCCACACGGCCGCCGCCACCGTGATCGCAGCCACCGCGAACGCCAGCCTCCCTACCGTCCTACGAGCATGCATGTGAGCCTCCTGTGTCGTCGGCTCTCAGTGTCCAACGGCGCCGGTGGCGCGCACATCGGTAGTTCTACGTAGGGCCCCCATTGACACTTCGTGGGGATGGGGTCACGCTTGCGCCGTGTTGTTGCTCGCGCTCGTCGGCGTTGCCGTCATCCTCGTCCTCTTGGACGGCCGACTCACCACGAAGCTCCGACGCCCGCCCCAAGACAGCCCGTTCGGCGACACCGATGCCGGGAAGTCGCTCTTCGAGAACGGCGGCGGCCAGGACTGACGGCGTCAGCGTCGCAGGCAGCCCCCGCCACCAAGCTCGCGACCTCGGCGATCGTCGCCTACGTGGAGTTGGCCTGTGCGTTCTTCGGTTCGTTCCTGCCATGGGCAGAGGTCGGCTTCATCACGGTGAACGGCACCGACGACGATGGCGTGCTGACCGCGATCGGGTCGGCCGTCGCGGCCGGCTTCTTCTTCCGGTTCCAGCGGCAGACGTCTCCGGGCGTGTCCGTGAGCCCGACGGCGATCGTCTGCGCCGCGCTGACCGCGGTCGTCTACATCTACGACCTGTCGGACATCGCGAGCACTGCCTCAGATGGCGGTGGCGCAGGATTCGGTCTGACAGTGACGCCCGGCATCGGTCTCTACCTCGGCACCGCCGGATCGATCGCGGCCGTCATCGCGCTGGCGTTGAGCCGCCGAACCCCGTCGTCCTGACCCTCTCGCCTGCACCTTGTTGGTCGGGCTGGCGGGATTCGAACCCACGACCTTCGGTCCCCCAGACCGACTAGGCAGGATTCCACCGGACACGACCGGACGATAATGGCAGGTCAGAGGCGGTGCGGGGACAACACCGGACCCCCACGGATGGGACCGGATGTGCCATAAATGTGCCATGAACGCCCACGGTCACGTGAAGCGGCTCGGCGGCTCCCCCGCATCACACACCCGGTCTCGGGCACGCCGCATCGTCCGATCGAACGACTCGAAGCCGCTGAACCTCTCGGCCAGTTCCGGATCGTCACGGAGCATCGCATTCCACTTGTCCTGGCGGGTCATGTCGTCGGGTAGGTCGAGCCACACAAGAAGCCGGCGGAGCGTATGCACCTCGAGACCCCGGACCCGGTCGCCGCTGAGTGCCCACGTCTGCGCTTCTCGAAAGGCGCTCTCAACGACTCGTGCGTCCGTGTCAGCGTCGACCACGATCGTGACCTTCGGCCGGTATGGAATCTCGCCCATCTCGATGTCGGGACCGAGACGGACCGAAACGTTCACGCTGATGCCTGGCCCGGTCGACGGCACTACACCGGTCAGAAGCCAGGTGCTCGAGTCTCGTTCTGACCAGCCCGACCACCTGCGTATGAATCGGACCACCTCGGCCAGCCGGCGAAGCGTGGCGCTCCCTGCCGGTTCGTGTCGGGGCTTCCGGTCGCCGTTCCAGTAGTCGATGGCGGGGTACTCAGTCACGACGTGGCGGGAAAGCGTGGCACCTTTCGGCCAGCCCCCTACGCCGTCTAGGTCGACCTCAATCTGCCACCCAAGAGAGCGAAGGGCTCTCGAATCATCGACCCCGAAGTGGCGCTCCTCAGGCTCGCCGCCGTCAGCCTCCGGGTAGACCGTCTCGAGGGTGACTCGAACCGGCACGTCGGGGTGGCGCACAGAGGCGAACCATTCCTCGATTCTTTCGGGTTCGACAAGCTCGCCGCCGAGGACCTCGCCACGGAATCGCCGAACCCGCCCCGCCTTCTCGAGCTCTGCCGCAGTCATCGCCGTGCGCACCTCTGCCCGAAGCCTGACCGACTCCTCCACGTGGCGCAGTTCGATGGGCTGTCGTCGCTCTTCGCCGCCTTGTTGTCGAGCCTCCCGTGCACGTCGGATTCGCTCGACCAGTGGCTCCAGCGATTCGCCGTGGCGGTCGGCATCTTCGGCGTCTGCAAAGACCAGCGACCACTCCTTGCCATCCACCGGCCGTGAGCCGTCTCGGGTCAGCAGTACGTCGACGTCATGCCGCAGGTCAGGTCGGGATGCCATAGGGGGACCCTAACTGTCCCCCCGCATGATGAAGGCGTCCAGTCACGAACTGAGGAGAAACCGATGAACGAATCTGAACCGCTGCTCTACAGCATCGAACGAGGCGGAGTGAAGCTCGGCCACGGCCGGAGCTGGGCCTACGGCGAGGTCGCCGCCGGCCGCCTTCGCCCGGTCGAGGTCAACGGCCGAATGATGCTCACCGCCGCTGAGCTTCGCCGCTACGTGGAAGCGCTCGAAGAATGCACCCAAGGGCAAGCGTCGTGAACGGCAAAACAGGGCAGGACCGGCGCTCCGATATGGAGACGCCGGACCCGCAAGATGAGGCGCAGCCACACGACCTCGACAGCGGACACGATAGCGCCAAGGCCGAACGCATGGCCGCCGCCGAAATGCGCAAGGTGCGTCGGGCTCGGCGTGAGCTGGCTGCCATGTGTTCTGGCCGTCGCCGTATCTGTGACCTCCCGTGACGGCACATCGGCTCCTCGTGGTCGAACCGGAGTTTGCTCGTGTGCTTTCCGTTGCGAAGCGGGAAGGCAACACCCTGTCGCCGGTTATCCGCGACGCGTGGGATTCGGGCGAGCTGCGAACGCTGACTCGACGGGACCCTCTCAGAGCCAGCGGGGCGCATGTGTCGATCATCGGGCACGTGACCGCCACCGAGCTCGAACGACGCCTCGAGCAGAACGAGATTGAGAACGGTCTGATGAACCGCTTTCTCCTCGTCGCAGCACGAAGGTCAAAGCGGCTCCCCAATGGCGGCGAACCCGAACCGGTACGGCTACGAGAAGCCGCCAGCACCATCGGTGCCCGGATCGCCGAGGCCCGCCAGGTGTGTCGCATCGGTCGCACGTCTCCGGCCGAAGAACTGTGGTGCCGGCTGTACGACTGCATGGCCGACGACGACTCCGGCGACCTCGCCGCCGCTGCGACCGCAAGGGCAGAGGCTCAGGTGCTCCGGCTATCGGTCACCTATGCGCTTCTCGACGGTAGTGGCACGGTCGACGTGCCGCACCTCGAGGCCGCCTGGTCGATGTGGAACTACTGCGCAGCGTCAGCGAAATGGTGCTTCGGGGACAGCATCGAGGACCCGGTAGCTGATCGAATCCTCACCGCCCTGGTCGACTCCAACGGTGCCCGGTTGAACCGCACCCTCATCCGTGACCTGTTCAATCGTCACGAGTCAGCTCAGCGCATCGAAACTGCCCTCGACCTCCTCGACAGGAAAGGACTCATCGAGCGAGAAACCGACAACGACACTGGCGGCCGACCGTCTGAGTACGTGAGCCTCCGGCGCAGCGACCCAAGCGACCAAAGCGCAGAAACCCCCATCGGTCGCTTAGGTCGCTTTGAGCGCAACGCACTACCAACGCTTGAACCGGCAGCACGGCACGGCCTCGCCGGCGAGGTGCTCGAGGTGCTCGAGCCGCACACCGAAGCTGACCCCGCCGCACTCCTGGCGGACTTCCTTGCGTCCTTCGGCAGCGCCGTCGGCCCTCACCCTCACGCCTTGGCCGACGGCGCAGAGCACCCCGCCCGGTTGTTTGTGCTGCTGGTGGGCGAGACCGCCAAGGCACGCAAGGGAACGGCCCGAGCGAACATTCGAAAGCTGATGGAACTCGCCGACAAGGAGTGGTCCGACACCTGCGTCGTTTCGGCCTCTCATCCGGTGAAGGACTCATCGCCGCCCTCGCCGATGAGGAGACGCCGTGACGGACGAGAACGACATCGACTGGGGCCGCTTTCCGTATGAGGCTCGCCGGATCATCGAAGCCAACGGCGTGCTGCTCGGCCAGCTCGAACCCGGCACCCTGGCGGTTTCGTCCCTCGAGGACGGCATCGAACTGCTGGACGGCTCGAACGGTCAGCCGCTCGGGGTGCTGCCACGGCACCGGATCGCCGAGGTCGATCGCGACCTGCTGCGCCAAGCCGCTGCGGAAGCCCTCGAGTACGTGCCCGCCGACCTGGCCGTGGAACTGGTCGAAGCGATCAACGCCGGAGACATGGCCCTCACCGCCCCGGTCGACGACGAATGGGTGGCCCTGCACGTCGGCCCCGAACGGATCGGGTTGTTCAAGGCGCATCGGTCCGCTGGTGGTTCCCGGCTGGCCCGACGAGGACTGGCTATAATGGTTCCCAGTACCGATCAGCCGAGACCGGCGTCGTCCCCGTGGAGGGGCCGAGGGGTCAGAGGTGGGTCAGTAGTCCGAGACCGCAGGAACGCGGCCAGGACTCCCCATCCGACGCGCACCCCCCGTGCGTACCCTCAGCGAAAGAACCTCCACAAGATGACCGTCCACGACCTGCGGGCCCAGCTCGCCCAGCTCGACCAGATGCGAGCCATGAGCACGACCGACGCAAATGGCGGATTCATGATCCCGCTCGACGCTCGACCCGGCGATCATGCTCATCATCGACGGCAGCAACAACCCGCTGCGCCGACTCGCCAGAGTGGTGCAGACCACGACGAACACATGGCAGGAACGTCACCTCGGCTGGTGCGACCTCCAGAGTGGAAGTCAGAAGCGGCCGAGGCTGCTGACGCATCACCAACGCTCGTCGGCCCGTCGATCCCGATGTTCTTCGGCGACGTCGTTCGTCCCGTTCAGCTTCCGAGGTCGGCCAGGACGCCGAGAACTTCCTCCACGAGCTGACCGACGTGCTGATCGACAGCGCCGACAACCTGATGGCGACCGCTTTCACGACCGGTGACGGCTCCCGTGCGCCGCAGGGCATTGTCACCGGCCTCGCCGGCACGGCATCGGAGATCAACACTGGCGGCTCCGAGGCGCTCGACGCAGCCGACCCGTACGTGCTCCAGAACGAGCTGCCGGCCGCTTCTCGCCGACCCGCTCACACGTGAAGCCAAAGACTCTGGCCGGCTACCGCTCCGTTCTCGACGCTCAGCTACTCCCCCGGCTGGCTGATCGGCCACTCTCGACGATCGACCACAAGGCGGTGCTCGCCCTCGTCTCGGACATGACGAAGCAGGGAGCGAAGCCGGGGACCGTGAGGAACGCAAAGACGGTGCTCTCCTCGGTCTGCGAGCTGGGGGTGCGTTCCGGTGCGCTGCGATCGAACCCTTGCCACGGCGTGAGGATCGCTCAGGGTCGCCGGGAGGCGATGCACTTCCTCACGCCTGCTCAGGTGCTCGACCTCGCCAACGCCATCGAACCGGGCCAGTACGGCTTACTCGTTCGGCTCGTCGCCTACACCGGCCTTCGTGCTGGCGAGGTCGCTGCGCTCCGTGTCGAGAGCTTCGATGCGCTGCGCCGTCGCCTACGCATCACCGAATCCGTATCCGAGGTTCACGGCGAGCTGATCTACAGCGAACCCAAGACCTACGAACACCGGACGGTTTCCCTCCTCGCTGCGCTGGCCGATGAGCTGACCGAGCACCTCGCCGGGAGGCATCACCGTGACCTGATCTTCACGTCTGCCAATGGTGGGCCGATCCGACAGAGCAACTTCTACCGGCGGCACTTCAAGCCGGCCGTTAAGGCTGCCGGACTGCCCGACGGCTTCCGGTTCCATGACCTGCGGCACACGTGCGCCGCTCTGCTGATCGGCCAGGGCGCTCACCCTCGAGCGATCATGGAACGGCTCGGCCATTCCTCCGTCACGGTGTCGCTTGATCGGTACGGCCACCTCTTCCCCGAGCTCGATGAGGCGCTCACGGTGGCGCTCGATGAGCAGTACCGGGCCGCTGAAGCCACTCCGCTGGCGAGCGTTTCGGCCCTCTGAGACGCCGTTCTGTGTCAGGGATGTGCCATATGTGTGCCATGCGAAGCCGTGCCCGGAGCGCCACGCTTACGCTCTAGGCCCTCTGACCTGCTCTTTGTTTGGTCGGGCTGGCGGGATTCGAACCCACGACCTTCGGTCCCCCAGACCGACGCGCTAACCAAGCTGCGCCACAGCCCGTGACTCACGGAGCCGACACCCTATCTCCCCGGTACCGGGGCCTCGCCACCCTGATCCGACGAACTTCGTCCACTCCGGCGGGTGACCCCCTCGCGCCGGCTGCGGAAGACTCAGAACAACCACTGGAAGAACTGCACGGCGCGCCATCCGAGGTAGGCGGCGACCGAGGCCACCAGGAGTTTGAAGTGCCACGGTGCCTTGGTCGGCGCCTTGACCGCACCGGTGTCCTCGACGACCTTCTCGCAGGTCGGGCACGTCCCACCGTCACGCAGCGTGTTGGGGTTGAGAAAGCGGTCGCAGTTGTCGCAGTAGGGCATCAGCGATCTCCTGCCGCCAGTCGCGAGCGAGGTCCCGCGTGGGCAATCGCACTCGGCACCGGCCGCTCGAGCATCGCCTCCACCAGGATGGCCGCCTCACACATCTGCTCGACATCGATCCCGGTCTCGATGCCCAGATCGTCGCACAGCGCGACCAGCCCCTCGGTCGCCACGTTGCCCGCTGCGCCTGCGGCGAACGGCGAGCCTCCGAGCCCGCCGACGCTGGTGTCGAAGCGCTGTACGCCGAGTTCGAGGCCGGCATACGCATTGAGCAGGCCGGTGCCGCGGGTCTCGTGCAGGTGCAGCCCGACCTCACCGTCGACCGCTCTGACCACTTCGGCGATGCGCCGGGGGGTCGCCATGCCGGTCGTGTCGGCCAGGGAGACGCGGGCAGTACCCGCAGCACGGAGGTGCGCACAGAGTGTCGCGACGTCGGACGGCGCGATGTCGCCCTCGTAGGGTGATCCGAACGCACACGAGACGACCGCGTCGACCGGGATCCCGAGGGCGCAGATGCCGGCGAGCACGTCCACCGATTCGGCGGTGGACATCCGCACGTTGCGCTGGTTGTAGGTCTCGGAGATCGAGATCGTCGCCGTCAGTTCGTCGACCAGCCCCGTCGCAGCCGCCATCTCGGCCCCGCGCACGTTGGGGACCAGTGCGGTGACGGTCACGCCGTCGCGGCGACCGACGGCCGCCAGCACCTCCGCGGCCTCGGCCATCGCCGGAACCGCCTTGGGTGAGACGAAGGCCACGGCCTCGATGGCGGTCACCCCGGCTGCCAAGAGCGCGTCGATCAGTTGCACGCGCTGCTCGACCGACAGCGGCGCCTCGGGCTGCAACCCGTCGCGTGGCCCCACTTCCCGGACCGTGATCTGGGATCCGGTGCTCATACCGGGGGGACGCCGTGTCGGCGGGTCGAGAAGTGCCGGTGCTTGGTGCGGCCGTGCTCGAACCGGCGGACGATCTCGCTGCGAAGGTCGCCGAAGTCGATCACGGCGTCGATGATCATCTCGGACGCGAGGCGGGAGAGGTCGACGTCGTCGGTCGTAGATGCGGCGCTGCTCGGCAACGAAGGCCTCGCGATCGGCCGGGTCGTCGATCTCGGCGATCTTGTTGGCGAACACCGCGTTGACGGCGGCCTCGGGACCCATCACGGCGATCCTGGCCGTCGGGCAGGGCGATCGTGGCCTCGGGATCGAACGCCGGGCCCGACATGGCGTAGAGCCCGGCTCCGTAGGCCTTGCGCACGATCACGGACAGCTTGGGCACCGTGGCCTCGGTCACTGCGGTCACCATCTTGGCTCCGTGGCGGATGATCCCCTGGCGCTCGACCTGGGTGCCGACCATGAACCCCGGCACGTCGGCCAGGAACAGCAGCGGGATGTTGAACGCATCGCACAGCCAGATGAAGCGGGCCGCCTTGTCGGCGCTGTCGGTGAAGAGCACCCCGCCCTTGGTCGACGGGTCGTTGGCCACGATGCCGACCGAGCGACCGTCGATCCGGCCGAACCCGGTGATCAGCTCGGGAGCGAACAGCGGTTTGATCTCGAAGAAGCTCTCGGCGTCGACGATGCGTGTCGATGACCGCGTACATGTCGAAGGCCACCGACTCGTCGGCCGGCACCATCGACGCATCCAACACCCCGGCCGGTGCCACGGCGGCGTACTCGGGCGGTGACTCGCTCCACCTGCTGGGGAGGTAGGAGAAGTAGGCCGCCGCCTGATCGATGCGCGTCCTCGTCGTCGACGGCCAGGTTGTCGCCGCAGCCCGAGACCGTGGCGTGCATCCGTGCCCCGCCCATCTCCTCGAGCGTGGTCTGCTCGCCGATCACCATCTCGGCCATCCGGGGCGACCCGAGGTACATCGAGGCATTGCCCTCGACCATGAAGACGACGTCGCAGAAGCTCGGGATGTAGGCCCCACCGGCTGCGCTCGGCCCGAACAGGCAGCAGACCTGCGGCACCCGTCCCGACAGGCGGATCTGGTTGTAGAAGATGCGCCCGGCCCCCCGTCGTCCGGGGAACAGCTCGACCTGGTCGGTGATGCGGGCGCCGGCCGAGTCGACGAGCCAGAAGATCGGCAGGTCGTTGGCGCAGGGCGTACTCGGTCGTGCGGATCATCTTCTCGACCGTGCGTGCGCCCCACGAACCGGCCTTCACCGTCGGGTCGTTGGCCACGACGCACACCGGCCGCCCGTCGATTTGCCCGGTGCCGGTGACCACGCCGTCGGCCGGCAGGTCTTCGGCCAGGGTGTTGGCCAGCAGGCCGTCCTCGACGAAGGAGCCCTGGTCGGTCAGCAGCGCGATGCGGTCGCGGACGAACAGCTTGTTCTGAGCGGCCAGCTTGGCGGCGCCCCGCTCGAGGTTGCCGGCCAGGGCGCGTTCGGTCCGCGCCCCGAGTTCGTCGGCGTCCACGGTGGCTCAGGACCTACGGATGGCGACGATGGCGACATCGTCGGACAGTGGGCTGCTCGCGAAGTCCCGGGCGGCTTCGAGCAGCGACTTGCACAACACGTCGGGAGCGATGCCGGGATCCTTACGGATCGTGTTGGCGATCCGCTCCTCACCGAACAACTGGTCACCGTCGCGCGCCTCGGCCAACCCGTCGGTGTAGAGCAACACGAGATCGCCCGAGTCGAGGTCGATCTCGCGGGAGTAGTAGGAGCCCTTGGGGTCGAGCATGAGCAGCGGGCCGGTTGCCTGGAGTGGACGGACCTCGCGGTCGTGCCAGAGCCACGCCGGCGGGTGCCCGGCGCTCGCGACGCGCAGCGTGCCGGCCTCGGTGTCGAAGACCACGACGCACAGCGAGATGAACTCCTCCATCCGGTCGAGGCCGGACATCTGGTTGTTCAGCTCTTCGAGGGCCTGGGCCGGATCGCGGAACTGCCGGAGGAACACCCGGAGCAGGTACTTGCCCTGGAACGCCGTGATCGACGGTTCGATGCCGTGCCCGGTGACGTCGCCGATGACCGCCGCGATGCGGTTCGGGCCGACACGGAACACGTCGTAGAAGTCGCCGGCCATGAAGCCGGTTCCCGCCTGGTACACCCGGCCGAGCTCGAATCCGGGGAACTCGGGCAGGTCGTCGGGTGCAAGGCGCTCAGCCCACGCCCGGGGAGCCAACTCGTCCTGAGAGAGCACCTCTTCGGCCCGACGCTCGATCTTCGAGCGCTCCTCGGCCAGGCGGGCCTCGTTGATGAAGTCCTGGCCGTAGACGACCGAGATCACCACCGGAACCAGCACGAACGCGAAGAAGACGTTGGCCTGCGGTGCGTCGGAGATGGCGGTGGCGGCCGCAGCGATGGCCAGCACCGTGTAGATCGTCGTGGCGTGCACTTCCTTGCGGAACGACGAACGGGCCAGCACGGTCACGTCGGAGTCGGCTCCGAACTCACCCTCGACGCGCTGCCACACCCGTTGGAGACGGCGCGCCGAGCGGCCCCAGACGACGGCGGCGACGGCACAGGCGACCGACACCAGGGCGAGCAGGGGGGTTTCCATGTGAGGATTGAAGAATAGTGGTGCGTGGGTTGCAGCGGGGCGACTGCGACGTGCCGATCTCTTTGCGGACAGGTGACGCCGAGCGGTGCAGAATCAGGCCGATCGGCGGCGGATCCGCACCTTCACCGGGGTCGTGCCGAGATCGAAGGCCTCGCGGAGCTTGCGTTCGAGGTAGCGAACGTAGGTCTTCGGAAGCTCGCGATTGGCGAAGAGGGTGAACGTCGGTGGGTCGGTCGCACCCTGGAGGCCATACATGACGCGCCCTCCGGCCGGCGCCGGCTGGGCCTGCTGAGCCGCCCGCAGCACCTCGTTCACCTTGTGGGTCGGAACCCGCCGCTGGTACTCGTCGATCGTTCCGGCGAGCACCGGGAACAGCCTCGCCACGCCTTTGCCCGTCAACGCACTGATCTTGAGCACGGGTGCGTCGCCGACGAAGTGCAGGCGCTGATCGAGCTGGAACTCGACATCGGCCCGTTGTTCTGCGTCGAGCACTTCCCACTTGTTCAACAGCACCACGACCGGACAACCGGCGGCGTCGACCCGCTCGGCCAACCGCGCGTCCTGGGCGGTGACCCCCACGGTGGCGTCGATCACCAGGAGGGCGATGTTGGACGAATCGACCGACTGCAGGGCGCGGACGACCGAGTAGAACTCGGTGCCGTCGTCGATCTTGGCGCGACGTCGCATACCGGCGGTGTCGACGAAGCGGAGGGTGCCCGCTTCGGTCTCCACCACGGTGTCGATCGAGTCGCGGGTGGTGCCGGGCATGTCGTGCACCACTGCGCGATCGTCGCCGATCAACCGGTTGAACAACGTCGACTTCCCGACGTTGGGGCGTCCGACGATCGAGACCGAAACCGTGCCATCATCGACTGCGCCCTCGGCCTCGACCTCCTCGACGGGCTCGAAATGGCTGACGACCGCTTCGAGCAGGTCGCCGGTGCCGTTGCCGTGGATGGCGGACACCGGCATCGGGTCGCCCAGTCCGAGCTGGAGGAACTCCCACATCAACGCCTCGTGCTTGGCATCGTCGACCTTGTTGGCGACCAGGAGCGTCGGACGGTCCATCTTGCGCAGCACCGCCGCGGCGCGGGCGTCGTCGTCGGAGACCCCGGTCGTCACGTCGACGACGAAGAGCACGACATCGGCGCTCGCCATGGCCTTCTCGCTCTGCCGGCTCACCTTCTCGTCGAGCGCATCGCCGCCCGGCAGCCAGCCTCCGGTGTCGACGAGGGTGAACTCGCGGCCCTGCCACTCAGCGGGTTCTTCCTTGCGGTCCCGGGTCACGCCCGGCTTGGCCTCGACGATGGCGGTGCGGCTGCCGATGATCTTGTTCATCAAGGTCGACTTGCCGACATTCGGCCGACCGACGATGGCCACGACCGGGTTCATCGCCGTGCTCCGATCGCATCGCGCAGCGCGGCGCCGTCGGTGGTGACGACCTCGACCGGCCGGGGAAGGTCGGCTGGGGTCAGGTCATCGAGAAAGCGTCCCTCGGTCAGGCAGACGTCGGGCAGGAGGTAGCGATGCCCCTCGGGCTGCTCGGCGAGGACACGCGCCAGGTCGGCTCCGACCATCAATCCGGTCACGGCGATGTTCCCGCCGAAGAAGCGATTCTCGACCTCGACGAGGCGGACGTCGTCACGATCCAGGGCATCGACGAGCGGCCCGATGACAGCCGCACCGTACGGGGCGGTGAGGATGCCGACGGGCGCGGACGGCCGAGGGCGCAGCCGGACGGGTTCGCCTTCCGCGGACGGACGCACCCGCACGCGAAGCCCGGTAGCCCTCGGCCGGGGCTCCGTCGACGGCGGCGAAGAAACCGCTCTTCGGTCGGGTGACGGCGTCAGAGTCGCCGGCGAACTCGGCTTCGAAGGTGCGGGCCATACCGATGCCGTCCTCGTGCATCGGGAACCCCTCGTAGGCCGCCGCCTCGGGGAACGGCCTGCCGGCGAGCAGGTAGTACTCGTCGGCCGCGAACACGAGCCGGCGGCCGAGCACCGAAGTGAAGACCTCCTGCCAGTTCTCGACCGCGTCGATGACCGCGCCGGCCTCGGCCAGGGTGTGGGCACGCATCTCGGCCTCGTGCGAGTGATCGCTGATGCCCAGCGGCACCACACACAGCGACGCCAGATCGGGGTAGGCGTCGAGGACGCCGGCGAGGGTGTCGTCGAGGACCGCGCCGTCGTTGACGCCGGGACAGACGACCACCTGGCCGTGCACCTCGATCTCGGCGTCGAGGAGCGCGCGGAGCCAGCGCAGGCTCGTGCCGCCGCGATCGTTGCGCAGCATGTGGCTCCTGACGACCGGATCGGTGGCGTGGATGCTGACGTTCAGCGGGCTCAGCCGCTCGGACACGACCCGCTCGAGGTCGGCTTCGGTGAACCGCGTGAGGGTCGTGAAGTTCCCGTACAGGAACGACAGCCGGTAGTCGTCGTCCTTCAACGAGAGGCTCTTCCGCATGCCGGGCGGGAGTTGGTAGATGAAACAGAACGCACAGTGGTTGTCGCACGTTCGCACCCGATCGAACACCGCGCTGTGGATCTCGGCCCCGAGTGGCTCGCCATGGCGTTTCGACACCGCGAGCGTGAGTTCGAGCCCGCCCCGATGGACGTCGAGTTCGACCGATTCGGGCTCGGTGAGCTGCTGCCACTCGAGGACGTCGCGCGGGATCGACCCGTTGACCGCCGACACCTCGTCGCCTGCGACCAGGCCCGCCTGCGCGGCCGGAGAACCGGCGGCAACCACGAGGACACGGGGAGCGGACATGGCCGATCGAGTGTACGGGCGCCGATGCTCACTCCCCCCACTCGTCGGGCCGCTGTCCCCACCCGAGGGCGCCGAATCGCTAGCGTCGGCGCCGTGACGGACGCAGGCTGGAACGCAGACCCGACAGGCAGACACGAGCTCCGCTACTGGGACGGAGGTGCCTGGACCGACCATGTGAGCGATGCAGGCGTCTCCGGCACCGACCCGCTCGTCCCCGCGACACCCGAGCCGACCCCGGCCGCGGCGCCCCGACCGGCCGCGAGCCAGCCCGTTCCGCCCGCAGCGGCTCCAACCGCCCCGACGATGGCCACGGCCACGCCCCCGGCTACGGTGCCCACATCGGCACCCGGCGGCTCCGCGGGCGGGGGCTCCAAGCTCCCGTTGCTGATCGGTGGGGTGGTCGCCGTCGTGGTCATCGCCGCGGCTGCCTTCTTCCTGCTCGGAGGCGATGACGGCGGGCGCGACGTGTCGACGGCTCGAGAAGGTCTGGAGAACATCCTCTCCGACAACGACGCTCCTGACGACGCTGTCGACGACGCGGTCGACATCGGCGACTGCCCGTTCGAGCTCGGCAACGGCGTGAACGATCTGATCACCGAGGCCGATTCCGAGGTCACCGACATCGACCCCGACACCAATCTGGTGGTGGTCTTCGTCCCTCCCGAAGAGCCGGCGCTCACCTGTGGGCTCTTCGCCGAGGACGGCGAGGACGGGTTCTTCCTCGATTTCTACCTCACGTCGTTCGGGGAAGGGCGGTCGGCGCAGGACCTCGTCGACCTCTACAACGAATTGAGCGACGACACCGACATCGACATCGACCTGACCGACCTGGGCAAGGCGGAAGGCGGCCAGATGTTCCGGGCGTGTGCCGATCAGTTCGTGCTCCCCGGCGACGACCCGGACGACTTCATCGCCGACCCCTACTGCGACACCGTCTGGGTCTCCGATGGATTCGTCGTGGGCGTCGAGCAGTTCGGCTCGCAGTCGATCGATGCTGAGGCGGCGAAGGCCATGGTCCTGCTGGTTCTCGACCGCGCCCTCGCCGCCGCAGAGGGCGAAGCCTGATCGATATTCGGCCGGCTGGTCCCGGGCTGCAGCCGTAGGGTCGACCCATGCCCGAGGCGGACATTCGCACGGTCGGACCCGAGCACGGGGTCCGGGTGCGGCACCTGATGGATCTGGCGTTCGACGATCCTCGTCCCTTCGACCCCGACGAGCCCCGCTTCGACGATGACCGGGTCGTCGGCTCGTTCGACGGCGACGAGCTCGTCGGCACCGTGATGACCCACGACTTCATGCAGGTGTTCGGGGGGCGTGCGGTGCCCTGCGGCGGTGTCGCCGGGGTGACGGTGGCTCCGAACGCTCGGGGCAGGGGCCTCGCCCGCCGCATGCTCGCCGAATCGCTCGGGCGGATGCGTGCGCGGGGCGAGGTGATCAGCTCGCTCTACCCCACCGTGTCGTCGCTGTACCGCAGCGTCGGCTACGAGGTCGCCGGCGACTTCGCGCACCGGCGGGTCCCGTTCCGTGCGATCGGGAACGCCGAGCCGCTCGACTGGGCCGAGTGCGGCTTCGGATGCGACGAGATGCGATCGGTGCAGCGCGAGGAGGCGGCGCAGCGCGACGGCTGGATCCTCCCGAGCGCCACCTGGTGGTCCTACCAGACCTGGCGACGGTCCGGACCCCCGACCGACCGGGTCTTCTCGTGGATCGGTCGCCGTTCCGGGCAGGCCGTCGCGGCCCTCGTCTACACCTACGGCAAGGACGACCGGACGCTCTACGACCTCCAGGTGCAGCTGCTGTCAGGCATCGACCTGGCTGCCATCCGCTCTTCCCTGGCGTTCCTGAAGGCGAACGGCTCGACGGCCGAGTCGCTCGACACCACGGTGCCTGGTCCGATCCTCGACGTCGCGCTCGACCGCCCCGAGCTGGCCATGTCGACGAGCGACTGGCCGTGGATGATGCGCCTGGTCGACCTGTCCGGGGCGATGGCCGGCCGCGGCTTCGCGCCCGGCATCGAGCTTTCGCTCGATGTGCACGTGACCGACCCCGACATCGAGGAGAACCGGGGTCCGTGGCGACTGCACTTCGGTGATGGGCGGGCAATCGCGGAACGAGGCGGCGATGCCACCATCTCGGTCCAGATCAGCGATCTCGCCCGCATCTACGGCGGTGTGGACCCCCGGTTGGTGTTCAGCGACGGCCGGCTCGCCGGGATCACGAGCGACGAGCTCACGGCGATGACCGCGCTGTTCGCCACCCGGGCCACCCTTCCGATCTTCTTCTGACGCCGGCCGATAGGGTGCCGCGGATGGAGGTCGATCGAGTCCTGCTCGCCGCACCGCGCGGATTCTGCGCCGGCGTCGAAATGGCCATCAAGGCGCTGGCCTGGATGGTCCGGGCCTTCGAACCGCCGGTGTACTGCTATCACGAGATCGTCCACAACCAGCTCGTCGTCGATCGGTTCCGCGACCTCGGGGTCGTCTTCGTCGACGACATCGCCGAGGTCCCGCCCGGGAGTCCGATCATGCTCTCGGCCCACGGCTCGGCGCCCGAGGTGGTGGCGGCCGCCGAGGCGACCGGCGGGTATGTGGTCGACGCCGTGTGCCCGCTGGTCACCAAGGTGCACCACGAGGTCAAGGTGCGGGCCAACAAGGGGTACCAGATCGTCTACGTGGGCCACGAGGGTCACGAGGAAGCGGTGGGGACGATGGCGGTCGCCCCGACGTCCATCGACCGGGTCGAGACGGTCGACGAGGTCGACGCGCTGCCCGACTTCGACGGGCCGGTGGCACTGCTGGCGCAGACCACGTTGTCGCACCTCGACTGGTCGAACGTGCTCGACCGCACCCGCGAGCGCTTCCCCGACCTGTGGACCCCCGGACGCAGCGACCTGTGCTTCGCCACGACCAACCGGCAGGGGGCCCTCGCGGGCATCGCCGAGCGGTGCGACGTCGTCATCGTGATCGGCTCGGCCAACAGCTCCAACACCCGTGCCCTCGAGAAGCTGGCGGCCGAGTCCGGCGCACCTCGGGTCTTCCGCGTGAACCATGCCGACGAGCTCCCCGAGGACCTGCATGGCACGGTCGGGGTCACCGCCGGTGCCTCGGCGCCCGACGAACTGGTCGACGCGGTCATCGCCCGCCTCGATCCGACCGAAGGGGTCGACGAGATCCGCATCACCGACGAGGACGAGTACTTCCCCCCGCCCCGAAGTCTCCGCGACCTCCTGAGTGCAGTCGACATCGCGACCACCCTCGGCTTCGGTGCCGATCCGGCCACTCGTCCGCTGATCGCGGATCGTCAGCTCCGGGCCAGCGAGGTCCTCACCTCACTCGCCTGAGGCCACCGCCGGCTCGGGCGCCCCCACGGGACCGACCGGGTGCGGCGGGTTGGGCCGGCCCACGTAGGCCTGGGCCCGATCGAAGATGATCTGGAGCTCGGCAGCCAGCGCCTCGGTGGTCTCCTTGACCGCTCGCCGGGGGGCGCGCTTCCCCTCGGGCACCACCGGCGCCGGAATCGGGTCGCCCACGATCATGGCGACCTTCACCGGCCACACCAGCTTGCTCCCGCGCCGCATCGCCCGCTCGCTTCCGCCTATCCCGAGTGGGACGATGGGGACCCCGGTGCGGACCGCCACGTAGGCCGGTCCGTCGAAGAGCGGCGACACCTCCGGTCCGAAGCATCGCGTTCCTTCGGGGAACATGACGACCGGTTCGCCCTGCTCGAGCATGGCGATCGTGGTCCGCATCGCTTCGCGGTCCGCACTGCCCCGCGCCACCGGGTAGCCGCCGATCGCGTAGAGGAAGCGGCGGGTGCGGGCCGGGCGCCACAGCGAGTCCTTGCCCATGAACCGCATCCGCCGACTCGTCACGAGTGAGGCAAAGGGGGAATCGAGATTGCTGCGGTGGATCGGAGCGAGGATGAACGGACCGTCGGGGAGCTTCTCGCTCCCGATGATCGACATCCGGAAGTAGAGCTTCGAGATCACCGCCACCAACGAGCGCGTGGCCAGGAACATGAAGCGATCGAGGAGCGTCTGCGCCTGCAGTGCTCGCTCGGCGTCGCTCACGAGAGCTGCTCCTCGATGAGGCGGACGATCTCGTCGACGCCCAGATCGCTGGTGTCGACCTCGATGGCGTCGCCCGACCGTTTCAGTGGGGAGTGCTCGCGGCCCTGGTCGAGGGCGTCGCGGCGCGCCAGGTCGGCGGCCACCGTCTCGTAGTCGAGGTCGGTCACTTCCTTCGAGCGTCGTGCGGCCCGGACGTCGGGGGACGCGGTCAGGTACACCTTGAGCGCAGCGTCGGGGAACACCACCGACCCGATGTCGCGGCCTTCGATGACCCCACCGTCGTTCGTTCGTGCCCACTCCCGTTGGCGGCTCACCATCTCCTCGCGGACGCCAGGATTCGCCGCGACCATCGATACGGCACGAGTCACCTCGGGCCCGCGGATCTCGATCGTGGCATCGACGCCGTCGACCACCACCGAGCCATCGGGCGGCAGCTCGAGGCCCATCTGCTGGGCCACGTGCGCCGTCGGCCCGGCATCGCCCGGGTCGACGCCGCGCCGCATGGCGGCGAACGTCACGGCGCGGTACATCGCGCCGGTGTCGAGATACGCCATCCCGAGGTGGACGGCGAGCGCACGCGCCACCGTCGACTTCCCCGAGCCGGCAGGACCATCGATCGCGATCACGAGCACGGTTCGAAAGGCTAACCGAGGCGGGTCCGAGGCCTCCGAACCCGCGTCGCCACCCTCACCGCAGCCCGTCGAGTGCCGACCAGAACCCGGGGAACGTCTTGTCGACGCACTGGGGGTCGGCGATCTCGATTCCCCCGGCCACCAGGCCGAGAACGGCGAAGCTCATCGCCATCCGGTGATCGTCGTAGGTCTGGATGACCGCAGGTGTCGGCCGGCCCGGCCCGATGACGAACCCATCGTCCTCCTCGCGAGCGTCGATGCCACACCGCTGCAGCTCGGTGACCACCGCTGCGATGCGGTCGGTCTCCTTGCGACGGATGAACCCGATGCCGGTGATGCGCGTCGGGCCGTCGGCCAGCGGAGCGATGGCGGCGAGCGTCTGCGCGGTGTCACTGATGTCGGCCATGTCGACCTCGATCCCCTGCAGGACGGCGGGGCCGGTGACGGTGACGGCTGCGGCCGTGCGTTCGACCGAAGCACCCATGGCGGCGAGCACGTCGACGAAGGCCAGGTCGCCCTGTCGGGTCGCGGTCCCCAGTCCCTTCACCGTGACCCGACCACCGCTCGCGGCTGCCGCGGCGAAGAAGTAGGAAGCCGTGCTGGCATCGGCCTCGATCCGCACCTCGGCCGCCCGGTAGTGCTGTGCGTCGATCACGAACCGTCGCCGTGAGGGCCGGCGGACCTCGATGCCGAAGTCGGCCATCACGTCGACCGTCAGTTCGAGATAGGGCCACGAGACCACGTCGCCGGTCAGGGTGAGATCGAGGCCCGCGTTCATCGCCGGACCGGCCATCAGCAGACCGGACACGAACTGACTCGATGACGACCCGTCGACCTCGACCGAACCACCGGCGGCAGGACCCTCGACCGTGACCGGCAGACGTCCCGGCTCGCCCCGCTCGGTGATGGCGACACCGAGGCCCCGGAGTGCCTCGATGCTCGGGTCCATCGGGCGGGCCCGCAGCGGGCCGCGGCCATCGAGGGCGACCGGGGCGGTCCCGACGCCAGCGAGACCGAGCACGAACCGCGAAGTCGTGCCCGACAGCCGGGCGTCGATCGCAGCGGGACGGGCGGCCGGCCGACCGTCGGTGCCGGTCACCCTCAGCGTGGTCTCGTCGTCGCCCACCTGCACCCCGGCGCCGAGCGCTTCGATGGCGTCCCTCATGGCCGCCGTGTCGTCGGAGACCAGGGCGCCGTGCAGCGTGGAGCGGCCGGACGCGAGCGCAGCACAGGCGAGCGCACGGTTGGTGTGACTCTTCGAGCCGGGAACCACGACAGTGGCGTCGACCGGGCGATCGAGGAGCTCGACCCGTCGTGGGCCGGTCACGACAGTTCCTCGGTGGCCGGCCGGTAGCCGCGCTCGTGGAGATGGTCGACGAATGCCTCGGCGACGGTGGCATCGATCAACAAGATGAGCACCCCGCGGTCGCCCTCGCTCGAATGGGCGATCTCCAGGTCGAGGATGTTGACGTCGATCTCCGAGGCCAGGGTCGTCACCTCGGCGAGCACACCGGGTCGGTCGGGGACGGGGACCCGCATCTCGACGAGTTCGGACGGGCGGACCGCCCGCTGGGGAAGGTTGAGGCGGGCATGGCGAGCAGACTCGAGCGTCTCCAACAACCGTGCACGATCGTCGGCAGCCACGATGTCGCGGACGTCACCCAACGAGGTGATCAACTCGTCGAGCACCCCGACGATGGCGTCCCGGTTCTCGCCGCAGATGTCGGGCCAGATGCCGGGATGGCCCGAGGCGATCCGTGTCATGTCTCGGAAGCCGCCGGCTGCGAGCCGAAGCAGCGCCTGGTGCTCGGTGGCCCGCCCGTCCGCCAGCCGCATGAGCGCGGCGGCGGTCAGGTGGGGGACGTGCGACACCACGGCGACGAGCGCGTCGTGGTCGAGCGGCGGGAGCGCCACGACGTCGGCACCCAGCGTGTTGATGGCCGATTGCAGCGTGCTGTAGGCGGTGTCGTCGGTCTGCACGGTCGGGGTGAGCACCCACACCGCCCCCTCGAAGAGGTCCGGGTCGGCGCCGTCGATCCCGTCCTGCTCGGAACCGGCCATCGGGTGGCCACCGACGAACCGGGGTGAGTCGATGGCCTCGACGATCGGGCCCTTCACACTCCCGACGTCGGTCACCACGCCGCGGGTGCGACCCAGCGCCTCGGTCACCGCGCCGGTCACCGCGCCGACGGGCGTCGCGACGAACGTGATCTCGGCTTCGGGGTCGGGTCCGAGCGCATCGAGCGCCCCCAGATCGAGCGCGCGTTGGGCACGGGTCGTGTCCCGATCGGCACCCGACACGTGCCAGCCGTTCCGGCGCAGGCCGAGGCCGATCGACCCGCCGATGAGGCCCGTGCCCACGACCGCCGCCCGGCGGAGGGGCGGGATCATCCGGGGAGGTCGTCCCGCAGCCCCCGAGCACCCTCGAGGTACACGTGGTGCAGGTCGGCTCGCGGAGTGGTCGATTCGAGATGGATGAGGATCCGAACGCAGCGCGGCGTGCTGCCGGTGATGTCGAGCTCGCGTGCGCACAGCAGCGGCACATCGCCGAGGCCGAACTTGCGAGCGGCCGCCGCCGGGAACGTCGAGTGGATGTCGTCGGTTGCGGTGAAGATGATGCTGACCAGGTCGTCGTGCACGATCTGATTGCGCTCGAACAGCGCCTCGAGGAGCGCGATCACCCGATCGTGGATGTGCTCGGTCGTGTCGAGGTCGACGGTCGTGGCTCCGCGGAGCGCTCGGGTGGGCACGCGTGGAGGTTACCGAGTCAGGTCGGACGCTCGATCCTCGGTTGCGGCGCCGATGGTGTCGCGCAGGCCCGCTCGAGCGAACGCAGCTCCTCGTCGGTGAGGCGGCGGCTCTGGCCCGGCCGCAGTGAGCGGTCGGCGATGGGCCCGATACGGGTGCGGACCAGCCGGATCACGGGGTGACCGATCTCGGCACACATGCGGCGGACCTGCCGGTTCCGGCCCTCGTGCAGGGTGAGCCGGATCAGCCCCGGCTGCGGCGACGAGACCTTGGCCGGCGCCGTCATCCCGTCGTCGAGCTCGACCCCCTCGCGCAGGCGCCGCAGCGACGCCGGGGACGGCTCGCCCTCCACGTGGGCCAGGTACTCCTTGTCGACGCCGAAGGACGGATGCGTGAGGCGGTGGGTCAGCTCGCCGTCGTTGGTGAGCAGCAGCAACCCTTCGGTGTCGCGATCGAGCCGCCCGACCGGGATGCACCGGCGGATCCGCCGGCACGAGCTCGACCACCGTGGGACGACCCTGCGGGTCGGTGACGGTGGACACGGTGCCCGACGGCTTGTTGAGGAGGTAGTGGACCAGTTCGGGATTGACCGTCACCGGCGCCCCATCGACCTCGACCAGGTCGGTCGCCGGGTCGGCGCGACCGCCGAGCACTGCCGGCTGGCCGTTCACCGTCACCCGGCCCTCTTCGATCAGGACCTCCGAGGCCCGGCGCGAGGCGATGCCGGCGCGGCTGAGCACCTTCTGGAGCCGCTCGGCGGCCACGGCGCCCTAGTCCCCGGAGTCGTCGATGCGGCGTGGGTCGTCGGCCTCGGAACCGTCGGTGATGTCGAGGAGCGCGTCGGCATCGACCCGGAGGCCGGTCTCGAGCTGCTCGAAGACGTCGGCGCCCGGCACGAAGTCGCCGAGCGCCGGGAGGTCGCCGAGCGAGTCGAGCCCGAGCTTCTCGAGGAAGAGCCGCGTCGTGCCCCACAGCACGGCCTGACCCGGGCCGGAGTCCCGAGCGACCTCTTCGACGTAGCCCCGCTGGCTGAGTGTGCGCATCACCCCGTCGACGTTGACGCCTCGGATCGAGGCGACCTGCGCCCGGGACACCGGCTGCTTGTAGGCGACGATGGCGAGGGTCTCGAGGGCGGCGGCCGACAAGCGGGCGTGTCTGGCCTTCGAGCACGAAGCGCTCGACGTACGGTGCGCCGTCGGGGTGGCTCTGGAACCGGTAGCCCCCGCCGACCCGGGCGAGCACGAAGCCGCGGTCGGTGGCGTCGTACTCGCTGGCCAACTCGGTGCACAGGGCCTCGAGCTCCTCGACGCCCACCTCGAGCAGCTGGGCGAGCAAGGGTGCCGGAACCGGCTCGTCGGCCACCATCAAGATGGCCTCGAGGGCCTTGCGGTGCTCCTGGGTCGCCCCGTCGGTCATCGGGTGGTCAGCCGTCGTAGACGTCGACGAACGCCAGATCGCCCGGGGCGACACCGTCGGTGCCGAGCCAGACGATCGTCAGGTCGCCGAACCGCTCGGTCTGCTCAGATCGACGTAGCCCTGCTTGTACATCTCGAGCACGGCGAGGAAGCGGACGACGACCTCGAGCCGTTCGACGAGCGTGGCGGTCAGGGCACGAAACGTGAGCCGGCCCGCCCGTGGCAGCTCGTCGAGCAACTCGGCCACCGCATCGGTGACCGACGCCCGGATCGGGGCCACGTGGTCGAGATCGACCATCGGGATCGGCCGGGCTGGACGGCCTTGAAGAACGCCCGCCGCAGATCGTCGGGTTCGACGCCGGCGAGCAGGTCGGGGGCAAGTTCGAGGAACTGGTCCTCGAGGCCCGCGGTCCGGGGATAGCTGCGCTGGGCATCACGGCTGATCATCCGCAGCGCCACCGCCGCATCCTTGAAGGTCTTGCACTCGACGAGGCGGGACAGCAGCAGGTCGCGCTCCTCCCAGAGGCCGAGCTCGTCGTCGAGATCGACCGTCGAGTCGCCCGGCAGCAGGCGGCGGCTCTTGAGCTCGACGAGGGTCGCCGCGATCAGCAGGAACTCGGTCGCCACCTCGAGATCGAGCGACTCGAGCGTCTCGAGCTCGAGCCAGATAGGCGTCCACGATGTCGCTCAGCCGGACGTCGTAGAGCTCGACCTGCTCGCGCAGGATCAGGTGCAGGAGCAGGTCGAACGGACCCTCGAACGTCTCGGTCTGCACCTCGTATGACATCGATGTGATTCTAGGCGACCAGCCGCTCCCCTGCCGCCATCCGCGGATCGCGGTGGCGTCGCAGGGCGCAGGCCTGTCACCCTTTGGCCCCATGGCAGTCGTGTTCTCCGGCATCAAACCCACCGGCGAGGTGCACCTCGGCAACTACCTCGGGGCGCTGCGCCAGTGGGTCGCCGAGCAACACCGGCCCGACGAGGCGTACTACTGCGTCGTCGACCTGCACGCGCTCACGGTGCCCCAGGACCCCGACGTCCTCCGCGAGCGCACCCAACGCCTCTGTCAGATCCTGCTGGCCATCGGCCTCGACCCCGACGTGTGCACGTTGTTCGTGCAGTGGCACGTCCACGAGCACTCCGAACTCGCCTGGCTGATCGACTGCACCGCGAGCTTCGGCGAGCTGAGCCGGATGACCCAGTTCAAGGACAAGTCCGACCGCACCGAGTTCGTGTCCGGCGGGCTCTTCACCTATCCGTCCCTGATGGCGGCCGACATCCTGCTCTACGACACCACCGAGGTCCCGGTCGGCGACGACCAGCGCCAGCACATCGAGCTCACGCGTACCGTCGCCGAGCGGTTCAATCACCGCTACGGCGACACCTTCGTCGTCCCCGAGGGCGTGGTGCCACCGGTCGGGGCCCGGGTCATGGACCTCCAGTCGCCCACCGACAAGATGTCGGGATCGGTCGAGGAATCCACGGCCGGGCGCATCGACCTGCTCGACGACCCCAAGAGCATCGAGAAGAAGATCAAGCGAGCCGTCACCGACACCGACAACGAGGTCCGCTACGACGTGGCCGCCAAGCCAGGCGTCTCGAACCTGCTGTCGATCCTCGCTGCGTGCGTCGGCGGCGACCCCGAGACCCTGAGCGACGACTACGAGCTCTACGGGCCGCTCAAGGCTGACGTGGCCGAAGCCGTGGTCGAGGTGCTCCGGCCCGTGCAGCAGCGCTACGCCGAGCTCGCGTCCGACCCGGGCGAGACCCAGCGGTTGATGACCGTCGGAGCCGACCGGGCCCGCGAGCACGCCCGAGGCACCCTCAGCCGGGCGCACCACGCCCTCGGTGTCCGCTGACCCAACCGAGATCAGTCGTCGTCGGCGGTCTTCAGGGCCTCGGCGAGGTGTGGGTCGAGCGTCCAGTCCGTCGGGTGTCGGTGATGCTCGCGGGCCCACGCCACCGTCAACGGGTCGCTGCCGGCCATGGCCAGCAGGTCGCCACCGAGCGTGTCGTGCCGGAGATAGAGCCCGACGCGGCGGGTGAACCCCGTGCCGCGCTGCCATTCCCGCGCCATGTCGCGCCCGGCGGCCTTGCCCGCCAGGGTGGCGATCACCCGCCCGAAGGTCCCGAGACCCGACTCGATCTTGCCGACGTCGTGCAGCAGGGCGGCAGCCACGACCGGACGCTCGGCCTGGTGACCGAGGCGGAGCTCCACCTCACGGGCCACACCGACGGCGTGTCGGCGATCGACCCTCGGCATCCGTCTCCACAGCTGCACTTCACGGTCGAGCAGATGGGACTCGGCCCATTCGGTGTCGGCCCGGGACGGCCCGGCCGGCCAGAGCGACCCGGCGAATCGGCGTGCCAGGTGGAGCCAGTCCGACACGCGGCGACTCAGGCGTGATCGATGCAGAACGGCGTGGCGGGCATCGCCTCGAGCCGTGCGGCGCTGATGGCCTTGCCGCACGTCACACACTGCCCGTAGGTGCCGTCGTCCATCTTGCCCAGCGCGCTCTCGACCGCGGACAGCTGGTCCTGCAGCGACTCGGCGAGGACCTTGTTCTCGCCTTGTTCGGCGGCGACCTGACCCGAGTCGGCGAAGTTCCCGTCGAAGTCCAGTTCGATCTCACCACCGGCGGTCAGTTCGTCGATCTGGTGGAGGAGGTGAGAGCGCTCGTCCTCGAGCAGCGCACGCGTGTCTGGCGCGTTGTCGGTCATGGCCGAGAGCGTACAGCGGGAGAGCTCAACTGACCGCCCGCGGATGCGCCGAGCGGTAGGCCTCGACCAGCCGTTCGTCGGAGACCTTGGTGTAGACCTGCGTGGTCGAGATCGACGCGTGCCCCAGGAGTTCCTGGACGGCGCGGATGTCGGCGCCGTGATCGAGCATGTGGGTCGCGCACGAGTGTCGCAGGACGTGCGGGCTCAGCTGGTCGCCCAACCCGACCCGTTCGGCATGACGCTTGACCACGAGCCAGCCACCCTGGCGGCTCAACCGACCACCGCGCTGGTTGAGGAAGAGCGCATCGGCGTCGCCCCGCCGCTTCCACTGCTTCGGGGCCATGATGCTCCGCCCGCCCGGCGCCAGCCAGTGGAGCAGGGTCTCGGCCGCCATGCGACCCAACGGCACGACGCGCTCACGGTCGCCCTTGCCCACCACCCGGAGCAGCAACTCGGTGAGGTCGAGGTCGCCCAGCGAGGTGGCCACCGCCTCGGAGATGCGAATCCCGGTCCCGTAGAGCAGCTCGAGCAGTGCCCGGTCGCGTCGGGCCACGGCGTCGTCGCCGACGATGGCGTCGAGCAGCCGCTCGACCTCGTCCTCGGTGAGAGCCTTGGGGAGTCCCGCTGCGACCGGTGGAGGCCGGACCGCGGACGCGGGATCGGTTGCGGACAGGTGCTCCTCGGCCAGGAAGCGATGGACCCCTCGGACCGCGACCATCGCTCGCTTCACGCTCGCGGGCGCTCCCCCCTCGGACTGCAGGTACCGGAGGTAGGTGACCAGATCGTCCTCGGTCACCGACCCGATGACCGTTCCTCGCTCGGACAACCATTCGGCATAGCGGCTCAGGTCTCGCCGATAGGCCACGAGGGTCGACGCCGCCCGTCCCCGCTCGGCGGCGAGATGGACCAGGAAGTCCTCGACCTCGAGGGGTGTCTCGGCGCGGCCGACCGCGGGCACGCCTCAGCCCACCCGCTGCATCGCCAGCGTGAGGCCGATGATCGACTTGGCGTCGGTCAGCCGGCCACTGCTGATGAGCTGCGGCACCTCGGCGAGGGCGAAGGTCACCACCTCGAGGGCCTCTTCCTCGGGCCCCTGGAGGTCGTTGTCGACGGGGACGAGCCCGGTGGCGAGGTAGACGAAGGAGTGCTCGTCGCTGAATCCGGGTGAGTTGTGGAACTCGGCGAGCAGGTCGAGACGGCTGGCCGCCAGGCCGACCTCCTCGATCAGCTCGCGACCGGCCGTCGCAGCCGGGTCCTCGTCGGGCCGGTCACGTTTGCCTGCGGGAATCTCCAGCAGGTCGGCGTCGAGTGCCGCCCGGTACTGGCGCACGAGGGTGACGGTCCCGTCCTCGTGGAGCGGCACGGCGGACACGGCGCCGGGGTGGCGCACGATGTCGCGGTCGAACTCGATCCCGTCGGGTCCGACGAAGGTGCCGACCTCGACATCGATGACGTGGCCCTGGTGGACCCGACGCGCCCCGAGCTGGCGAAAGGCGCTCACTCGGCGGCTCAGACGGAGGTGCGCTGGGGTTCGATCTTGAACAGATGAGGAGCCCGGCCCTCCGCTCGCGACAGCGCGGCCGCGGCGAACTCGCGGAACAGCGGAGCCGGCCGGTCGGGACGGCTCTGGAACTCCGGATGCGCCTGGGTCCCGATGTAGAAGGGGTGGTCGTCGAGCTCGATGAACTCGACCAGCCGGTCATCGGGCGAGGTGCCCGAGCACCGGAATCCGCTCCCCTCGAACTTCGAGCGGTACTTCGGGTTGAACTCGTAGCGATGACGGTGCCGTTCGGAGACGACCTCCTCGCCGTAGGCCGCGGCGACCTTCGAACCGGGCTGGAGCTTGGCGATGTAGGCGCCGAGTCGCATCGTGCCGCCCTTGTCGGTCACGTCTCGCTGTGAATCCATCAGGTCGATCACCGGGTACGGCGTCGAGGGATCCATCTCGCTCGAGTTCGCACCGGCCATCCCCAACACGTTGCGGGCGAACTCGATGGTCATCATCTGGAGCCCGAGGCACAGGCCGAGACACGGGATCTGTTGCTCCCTGGCATAGGCGGCCGCGGCGATCTTGCCTTCGGTCCCCCGCTCGCCGAACCCGCCCGGAATGACGATCCCGTCGAGCTCACGCAGGCGGCCGTCGGCCAGCAGACCCTCGACGTCCTCGGCCTGGATCCAGTCGAACTCGATCTTGGCGCCGTGGACGTACCCGCCGTGCTTGGTCGCCTCGACGACCGAGAGATAGGCGTCCTGCAAGCTGACGTACTTGCCGATGATCCCGACTCGCACCGGGGTGTCGGCGGCATCGACCTTCTCGACGAGCGCCTCCCACTCGCGGAGGTCGGGCTCACCTTCGAAGCGGAGGATGTCGCACACCCAGTTGTCGAGGCCCTCCTCGTGCAGGATGAGGGGGATCTCGTAGAGGTTGCCGGCGTCGGCCGCGTTGACGACCCCGCCGATGGGGACGTCGCAGAGATTCGAGATCTTGCGTTTGAGGTCACCGTCGATGGCATCCGCGCTGCGGCACACGATCGCGTCGGGCTGGATCCCGCGGCTCCGCAACTCGGTCACCGAGTGCTGCGTCGGCTTCGTCTTCTGCTCGCCCGACGGCCCGATGTAGGGAACGAGGGTGACGTGCACGTAGCACACGTTGTCGCGACCGACGTCGAGACGGAACTGCCGGATCGCCTCGAGGAACGGGAGGATCTCGATGTCGCCCACCGTCCCGCCGACCTCGGTGATGACCACGTCGACGTCGTCGGTGGCCAGCCGGATGATGCGACGTTTGATCTCGTCGGTCACGTGCGGAATCACCTGGACCGTCTTGCCGAGGTAGTCGCCGCGACGCTCGGCTGCCAGGACCTGCGAATAGATCGAACCGGTGGTGGCGTTCGAGTCCTTGGTGAGCTTCTCGTCGATGAAGCGCTCGTAGTGCCCGAGGTCGAGGTCGGTCTCGCCGCCGTCGTCGGTCACGAACACCTCGCCGTGCTCGAACGGGTTCATGGTGCCCGGGTCGACGTTGATGTAGGGGTCGAGCTTCTGCATCGTGACCCGAAGGCCCCGTGCTTTGAGGAGCCGCCCGAGCGAAGAGGCCGTCAACCCCTTGCCCAGCGAACTCGCCACCCCGCCCGTCACGAAAATGTGCTTGGTCACGGGGTTTCACCCTATCCCTCGGCGGTCACCACTCGCGGATCCCCGGCAGATCGACGCCGCGTCAGCGACCGGACCGACGTCCGAGCGCGTCGAGCTCACGGAGTCCGGGCGTGCCGCCGATGACCTTCGAGAACGACACCACCTCGCTGAGCAGGTTCAACGCGAGGACCACGACGAGCGCCACCGAGCGAGCCGTCGGCGATGCCGTGACGAGCAGGCCGACCCCGAGGGCGGCGCCGATGACGTTCGACCCGGTGTCGCCGAGCATGAGCTGCTCGCGGAGGTCGGGCACCAGCAGCGCCAGCACACCACCGAACACGAAGGCGGGGCCGAACAACTCGTCGGGCATCTTCGTGGCCACGGCCAGCGCGGCGAAGCACAGCAACGACACCTTGGCTGTCCGTCCCGGAGCCCGGTCGAACAGGTTCGCCAGGTTCGCGCACAATGCGATGAGGGCTCCGTCGGCGAGGACCCGTCCGACCGATCTGGGCTCGAACGACGCGGCGAGCACGACGCCGACCGCGGCACCACCGAACAGCTTCACGCCGCCCGTGGTGAGCCGGCCCGAGAGCAACGACCGGAGGTGGCCACGGAATCCGAGTGACTCGCCCGTGCCCGCCAGGTCGTCGAGCAGTCCGAGGAGCGCGAAGGCCAACCCGCCCAGGACGACGAGTCGGCGGCCGGGAACCGTGACCAGATCGGGATCCTGACCTGCGGCCTCGGCCAGGGCCAGCACCGCTTCGATGCCGAGCACGCCGATGATCAGGACGACGCCGACTGCGGTCGGCACGTGGCGCCCCCGATGGTTCTCGCGGTCGAACACGTCGGCAGCGAAGGTCGGCCGCATGAGCAGCCACACCACGGCGGTGGCGACCAGGCCCAGTCCGAGCCCGGCGACCATCATCACCTCGGCGAACCGACCAGTTCGTCGGCCGGTTCGGGGGCGACCCGAGCCGGCAGGAGCGTCGGAGATTCGTCATCGCCGGCGAGGGCCAGCAACGTCAGATACGGGCCGGCGTACACGAACACGAGCGCCGTGACGACGACCCCCGAGTCGTTGACGAGCCACCCCAGGATCCCTGCGGCGAGGCACGCCAGGATCCCGGCTCGAAGCGGTGAGCCCTCCGGAAGCAGCCGCCGCCAACCCTTCGAGATGACCAGGACGTAGACCAGGAACACCGCGGTGATCGGGACCATCCAGGTCCAGATCGTGTTCTGGAACACCCGCAGGTTCGTGGCCCACTTGCGCGAGATGGTCGTCCAGAAAGTGCCGTCTCCGTTGAAGATGCCCACGACGAAGTCACCGAGGTGGGTCCGGTTCCCCTCGCCCCGCAGCAGGTCGAGCCCCGCCGCCAGGGCGACGACGAAGATCGTCGCCAATCCGGCGACCGCGACGGTGCGCCACGACACCTTCCGGCCGCTCATGGCGAACAGCAGCAGCCCGAAGACCGGCACCAGCGTCAGGATGCCCCCCACGTCGCTGCCGAGCGTGGGTGCGCCGTCGGCGACGAGGACGAGGAACAGGAATCCGGCGGCGGTGAGCAGGGCGTCTCGGCGACGGGGGGCGTCGTTGACGTGGATCGCCGCCGCCAGGACCGAGGTGGCCGCGAGGACGGCGAAGGCGGTGTTGCCGAAGCCGGTGAACCGGGCCGCCGTGTGCGGCGAATAGCCCAGCACGCTCGACATCTGGAGGGTCGCGCCGGTCGCCACGTCGATCATCAGCACCGCAGCCGTGATCCCGCAGATCCAGGCGAGGGGACTGAGGGCATGGCGCTTGGCCCGCAGTGACACCAGCCCGATGCCGATCGAGAGCCCGATGAGGACGGCCTGGGCCCCGGCGCCGAGGTCGTAAGTGGCCGGGATGGCCCGCAGGACGAACGTCGCCAGCGGCCAGGAGGCGAACGACATCACCATGATTCGGAGCGCCGTGTTCATTCGCTCGTTCTTCACGCCCTGACTCAGCACGAGAATCGTGAAGATGTATCCCAGTGCCTGGACGATGATGAACGTGAGGGCCATCGGGAAGTAGACGCCCTCGCGCCCGGTGGCCACCTCGTTCTGGGCCCGCAGTGCGTCGAGGTCGACCGTCCCGGCGTGGTAGCGGAACGGAACGCCGATCATGCCGTCGGGGGTCGGCACCCCGAGCACGTCGAGGATCGTCGGCGACACGTCGGTCAGGGTGACCAGCCCGAGGCGTTTGGTCGAGGTCGAGTGGAGGTAGCCGTTCACCACCCCCGATCCCGAGGCGACGATCGGAGTGAGTTCCCAGGTCCGGGTCGGCGGGGTGAGGCCGACGATGAGCAGCAACGTGCCGTCGTCGAGTGTCGGGGCGAGGGCGCCGACGAACCGGTCGATCCGCGCCAGGGCCTCCTTGCGCTGCGCCTCGGCCTGCTCGTCGGACACGAACGAGGCGTACCGGCCCGCACGGTCGGTGTCGCCGGGATCGACGACGATCACCCCAGCCCCTCCGTCGATGGCGTCGCGGGTGGCGTCGAGCATCGCCTCCTGATCGGCGCGGAGACCGAACGGCGCCGCAGGGTCGTCGACCAGGAGCGCCGTGTCGATCCGGCCGGTGTCGACTCCCCCGGCCGAGGTCATGACGGCTGCCGGGGTCGGGCGAGATCGCTCGAATCCGCCGTCGAGCGCACGGAAGTCGGCGGTGCCGACCACGGCGACCTCGACCCCCGCCTCGTCGAGCGCGTCGCCGAGGGCACCCGGGCGACTCGGGACGTCGCTCCCCGCCCCTTCGATGGCAGCCGCGGCCCCGGGAACCACGATGTCGCCCGCCGGATCCTCGCCGGTCCGTCGGGTCGTCACCTCGGCGGCCGTGCTGCCCTCGAGGGGCGCGTCGGCTTCGTAGGCGTCGGCCAACGACGACCGGGCGCGCACTCGCGCTCCGGCACCGATGGTGGCGTAGGCCTCGACGCTGGAGGGCCCTCCCGCCAACGTGCGGACGCTCATCGAGGCCAGCGCGCCGTCGCGGGCGAGACCGTCGATGACCGGCGTGAGCCCGGTGTCGACGTCGTCGAGGCCCCAGTGGGGCACGCCCACGACCACGACCTGCTCGGCCGGTGCGGTGGCGGCCGTGCTGGTCGGGACCGCAGCGCCGGACGTCATCAGCATGGTGGCCAACAGGAGCAGGGTGCCGGCGACGATCAGCCCCGCGCGGCCTCGCCACGGGACGAGCCTCGGCCACAGCGCACGCACGATGTCGATGCCCTGTCTGCCGCGATGCACGAACCCGGAAACCGATCGCCCGGTGTGCCGGTGATCCATCTGGACCTCGACCTCGACGATCTCGGCTCCGGCTCGGGCGACGTCGATGTTCAGGGCGACCTCGAGGCCGAAACGTGGCGCTGATGCGAGCCCGCGCAGCAGGTCGGCACGTACCGCCCGCTGACCCGACAGCGGAGCCTCGGGCGTGAACCCCCCGCTCCCCCGCTCGGTTCCCCAGCGGGCCAACCGTTTGACGAGACCGAAGCCGGCCTTGCCACCGGCCGGCGGAAGGATCCCGATGGTCATCCCGGCGTTGCCGCTCGTCACGGGTTCGAGCAGCCGATCCGCGACGGCGGCGGTCTCCCGGAGGTCGGCATCGATCAGCAGGTAGACGTCGGCCTCGGGGGTCGCCTCGACACCCGCGGCGACCGCGCCGCCCTTCCCGCGATTCCGGGCGAGGCTCAGCACCTCGGCGCCGGCGGCGCGGGCCACCGAGACGGTGTCGTCGTCCGACGCGTCGTCGACGACCAGCAGCCGATCGATCGAGGCCAGCCCGCGCAGCGCGCCGACCGTCTCGCCGATCCGGTCGGCGCGGTTGTAGGCCGGCACGATCGCCACGACGGTCATGCGGCCGACCTCCGGACCGTCCGTACGTCGTCGGCACCCCACAGCACCTGACCCGACACGTAGAGCACGGCTCCGAGGGCTCCTCCGGCCAGCACGGCCAGCGCTGCGTCGATGCGGGTGGCATCACCGATCAACGAGGCCACGAGGTACGCGGCGCCACCGGCGACGACGGTCAGTGCGATCGCGCGAGCGATGCTCACGAGGCAGGGCATGACGCGGTGGACCTTGGTGCGCACCACCAGGTAGAGACCGGTCGAGGCGGCGATCACGGCAGCTGCGTTGACCAGGCCGAGGACGGCCACGCTCGCGTCGCCGTTGGCCGCCGCCGAGGCGACGATCATCACGGGGACAGCCACCAACGTCACGTAGCCGTTGACGACCGTCGGCGATCGGACGTCGTCGAGCGCGTAGGAGGCTCGGGTGAGCAGGAAGAACGAGCTGTACCCGAGCAGACCGAGGGCGTAGCTCGTCAGCACGAGGGCCACGAGGTCGGCGCCGGCTTGGTCGAGGCCGCCCAGTCGCACCAGGCTGAGGATCGGTCCGGCCAGGGCGACGAGCAGGCCGCCGGCAGGCACGACGAGCAGCGCGGTCATGCGCAGCCCGAGTCCGACGTCGGAGGCGAAGCGGTCGAGGTCGTCACGCTGCACGTCCGCGGCGAACCGGGGGAACATCGCGGTGTAGACCGGGTTCGCCAGGATCCCGTGCGGGAGCAGGAAGAACGTGAACGCGACCTGGTAGGCGACGACGCCACCCTCGACCTGCGCAGCGAGCACGATCGTGACCGCGACCATGATCTGGTTGAGCCCGAGATGGCCGGCGGCCCAGAAGCCCTTGGCGACCAGCGGTCGCAGTGGGACCGGTGAGCCGTTCCAACGGGGGCGCAGGTGCGCGCCGGTGCGACCGATCGCGACCAGCGGAACGGCGGTCATGGCCGCCACGCCGGCCGTCGTCCCGAGGGCCAGCACCAGTTTGTCGTTGGTGCCCAGGGCGAGATCGGTCCGGCCGTCTCGCATCGCCCAGAACGTGACCATGGTGATGATCACCACCAGGTTGTTGGCGACCGGGGCCACCGCTGCTGCGACGAAGCGCCGATCGGCGTGGAGCAGCGCGGTGGCGACCGCACCGATGGCGTAGAGGAGGACCTGCGGGAGGAAGAACCACAGGAGGTAGGTCCCGAGTTCGATCTGCGCATCGCGATCGCTGACCGCGCCGATCGTCAGCAGCCGCATCAGCGGGTCGGCCGCGATCATCAAGACCGCGACGACGGCGCCGAGCGCAGCGAGGGTGCGGCCGAGCAACACCCCGGCGAGCGCATGGGCGCCCGCCCGATCGTCGGCGGCGATCCGTTCGACGAAGACGGGAACCAGCACCGCAGCCAGCAGGCCACCAGCCAGGAGCTCGAACAGGATGTTCGACACCAGGTTGGCCGACTGGTAGGCGTTCCCCAACGAGGTGGCACCGAGCGCCGCCGCCATGGCGATCACCCGGGCGAACCCCGTGATCCGCGAGAGGAGGTTGAGCCCGGTGATCGCGGCCGTGTCGCGGGCGAGACCGCCGTCGACCCGTGCGACCGCCTGGGTCATGTCGGTCCGTCCGACGCCGGTAGCAATCGACTCGCCGAGTCAGCCGTCCCGTAGTGCGAGATCCGGTCCTGGCTCACCTGACCGGTGGCGAGCACCAGGGCGACGCGACCGGCGAAGGTCTCCAGGTTGTCGACGGTGGAGAGCCTGTCGCTCAGGCGGGGGTTGCCTCGGACCAGGTCGACGATCGCACCACGCATCTCGGCTCGGGACTCGGCGTCGGCGGCTCGATCGACGCCGGTGGCGACCACGACCGATGCCGGGCCGTCGATCGTCAGGTTCTCGACCATCGGGAGGATGAACTGCTCGGGGGTGAGCACCTCGTTGGTGTCGGCGATGATCACGAGTCGGGCCGAGTCGGCGGGAAGGGTCACCGTGGCCGAGTCGTCACCGATCGGGCGGAACTCGAGGAACCCTGCCGTCACCAGATCGCCGAGCAGGAGCGGATCGGCCACCTCGAGCGTGTCGACCGGGATCTCACCCTCGGGCGGTGCGCCGACCTCGGTGGTGTCGGTGCTGGGAGCGGCCGTGGTGGTGGCGGTGGGTTCCGCGCCGAGGGCGACCACCGGCTCCATGCGGTCGAGGAACACGGTGGCCAGGCGCTGCGACGCCGTCCGGCGGAGTGCACCCTCGAGATCGGTCTCCATTCCGAGCACGTTGGCGAGATCGCGGCGCTCGGCCTCGTCGTCGAGGGCGAAGCGTTCGGTTGCGGTCCAGGTGCCGGGGATCTCGGCGCCCGAGGCTGCCAGGGTCGACAACGTGCGGTCGACCAGCGCCTCATCGGTGCCCTGCGGCACGACGACGATGAGGGGGACGTCGGCCAACTCACTGTCGAGCAGCGGGCCCACGCCCTGTTCGGCGAACAGGGCGGCAGCCTCCTCCTGCTCGGCGACCTGGGCCTCGAGGTCCGAGATCTGCTGCCCGCTCGCGTCGAGGTCGCGCTCGAGCGACTCGAGTTGCCCACTGAGCGAGTTCACCGTCGCCCGATCGAGGAAGGTCGACCCGAGGGTCAGGCCGAGCGCGAGCGCGAGAAAGACCGCGGTGATCGAGACGACGTGGTAGCGGAAGTTGATCATTGGGTGAGCGCAGTCCAATAGATGCGGAGCGTGAGGCGAAGGGGCTCGTTCACGAGCACGAAGACGAAGAACGTGAGCATGGCAGCACCGACGACCATCGCCAGGTCACCCTTGCGGACGCTCGTCTGGTGATACAGCCGGTTGACACCCTTGGCATCGACCAGGATCGGCCCGACCTTCAACCGGACGAGAAACGTCGATGCCATCCCGGGACGACCCTTCTCGAGGAACTCGACCATCGACGAGTGGCTGCCCACGGCCACGATCAGTTCGGCCCCCTCCTCGAACGCGAGCAGCATGGCGATGTCCTCGCTCGTTCCCTCGCTCGCATAGACCAGGTAGTCGAGGCCGAGGTCGTCGAGGCGGGCAGCCCCGGGCGCTCGCCCGTCGCGGTACCCGTGCACGACCAGCTCGGCGCCGCAGCGCAACGCCTTCTCGGAGACCGAGTCGAAGTCACCGATGATGAGGTCGGGTTTGATCCCGAGGTCGAGCAGCGCGTCGGCACCGCCATCGACCGCGATGCACACCGGCCTGACCTCCTTGAGGTACCCGGAGCGGTGAAGCAGCCCGAGATCATCCTTGTAGTCCGGCCCGCGTGCGGTCACCAGGACGTGCCGTCCGGCGAACTGGGTCTTCACATCCGGCACGTCGGGATCGTCGAGCAGCAGATGCTGTTCCTGCCGCAGGTAATTGAGCGTGTTCTCGGCGAACGCCTCGAGTTCGGCGCCCATCGTGGCCTTGGCCGACGCGATCTTGGCCTCGAGCGTCGCGATGCTCTGCCGGCTGCCGGTGGCCACCGTGCGACCGTCGCAGCGCACCTCGTTGTCCACCAGCGAGACCACGGCGCCCTCGTCGATGGCGTCGAGGATGTCGTCACCGACGCCGTCGACGAGCGGGATCCCCGCCGCGCAGACGAGCAGCGGGCCGAGATTCGGATAGCGACCCGAGATGCACTCGGCGGCATTGATGACCGCCGCGGGCCGAGCGAGGATGAGCGTCTCGGCCGCGACTCGATCGAGATCTTCGTGGTGGATGATCGCGACGTCACCGGCTTCGAGTCGGGACACGAGCCGCTTCGTCCGTCGATCGAGGCGGGCCGGCCCTTGGACGGGCTCCGATGCGGTGTCTTCCGAAGCGCTCTCGTCATGGTCGATCGCGCTCATCGGTCGGCACCTCGTTCGGCGCGTTCGAGGAGTTCGGCAGCGTGGTCGACGGCGATCCCCGAATCCGGCTGGCCCGACAACATCCGGGCCAGCTCGGTCCGTCGCTCGGCCGGGTCGAGGACCATCGCCGTCGAGATCGTCGCGTCGCCGCCACTCGTCGCCTTGGCCACCCGGATGTGATGGTCGGCCCAGGCCGCGACCTGCGGAAGGTGGGTCACGACCAGCACCTGGTGGTCGCTCGCCACCTCGGCCAGCGCTCGTCCGACGGAGGTCGCGGCCTCGCCACCGATGCCGGCGTCGACCTCGTCGAACACGAGCACGGGTGGACCGGCGGTGAGGACGAGGCGGATGGCGAGCATCGTGCGGGCCAACTCGCCGCCGGACGCGACCTTGCGCAACGGCAGCGCGGGCGAACCCTGGTTGGCGCTGAGCAGGATCTCGACCTGGTCGCCGGGGTCGTCACCACCCACCTCGATCTCGACCTCGGCTCCGGCCATGGCCAGATCGGCGAGGCGAGTGGCGATCGCCACTGCGAGGTCGGGGGCCGCCGCCCGCCGTTGCGCGGCGACGGCGGCCGCCTCGGCCGCGAACTCCTCGACGGCCCGCGCCCGCGCCTGGTCGAGCTCGGCAGCCTTGGCGTCGCGTCCCGTCAATGCGTCGAGCCGCTCGCCGATCTCCTGGCGGAAGGCGAGCACCGCGGCGAGGTCGTCGCCGTACTTGCGCTGGAGGTCGCGCAGGACCTGGCGCCGCTGGCGGACCTCGCTGACCCGGGCGGGGTCGTCGCTGATCGTCTCGCCCGTGGAACGGAGCTCACCCGCGACATCGCGCACCTCGGCCACGACCGATCGGAGCCGATCGGCGATCGCAGCGAACGGTGGCCGCCCATCGATGGCCGCAAGGGCCGAGGCCAGCGCGTCGGCCGCCCCGTCGTCGTCGACCAACGAGGCCACGGCGCCGGCTGCACCTTCCCGGTGGGCGACGGCGTCGCCGAGAAGGTCTTCCTCGGCGTCGAGCCGCTCGTCCTCTCCCGCGTCGACGATCTCGGCTTCGTCGATCTCGCCGACCTGATAGGTCAGCAGGTCGATCTCGCGCGCTCGCATCCGTTCGTCGCCGCCCAGTTCGGCGAGCTGTTGGTCGAGCTCGGTCACGGTCGCCCGCAGAGCGGCCAGGGGTCCGAGGTCGATCGAGGCGAAGGTGTCGAGCGTCGACCGCTGGGCCCGCGTGGCCAGCAACGATTGATGGGCGTGCTGCCCGTGCAGGTCGACCAGGCGCGCCCCGACCTCGGTGAGGGCCGACGCCGTGGCCAGCCGGCCGTCGAGGTAGGCGCGGCTGCGACCGTCGCGCGGAATCGCGCGGGCGAGGATGACCTCCTCGCCGTCGAGCTCGAACCGGCCCTCGACCCGCGCTTCTGCGGCACCGGAGCGGACGAGATGCGGATCGGCCCGGCCGCCGACGAGCAGATCGATCGCCTCGACGATGAGGGTCTTGCCGGCGCCGGTCTCACCGGTCACCACCGTCATGCCCGGGCCGAAGACCAACCGCAGATCGTCGATGATGCCGAGATCGGTGACCGCGAGCTCGATGAGCGCACCGGTCATGGGTCGACTCGGCTCATCGAGGCGCCAGCCCGAACTTCGAGGTCACGATGCGAAGGAAGTCGCGCTCGCCGAAGGTGACGAGGCGGGCGGAGTGAGCGGAGCGGGTGCATGTGATGGATTCGGCGGGCTCGCAGGTGCCCAACGGGCGGCCGTCCACCGAGACGGCGGCCGGATGGGGTCCCATGACCTCGATACGGATCTCGGCGGTTTCGTCGAGCACGAGCGTACGGTCGAACAGCATGTGAGGCGAGACGGGCGTCAACATCAGCGCCCGATGCGTCGGAGAGACGATCGGTCCACGGGCCGAGAAGGCATAGGCCGTCGATCCGGTCGGGGTGGCCACGATGAGCCCGTCTGCGGCGTAGGTGGCGAAGAAGCTGCCGTCGATCCACACGCCGAGCCGCACGGTGGTCCCCTCGGGCGTCTTCTCGATCACGACCTCGTTGAGGGCCCGATCGGACTCGAGTGCGCCGTCGGATGCCACGTCGAGCAACATGCGCTGCTCGAGGTCGTAGCTGCCGGCGAGGAACCGCTTGAGGGCGACGTGCAGGCCCGTCGGCTCGATCTCGGTCAGGTAGCCCAGTTGGCCGAGGTTGACGCCGATGACCGGCGCCTCGGCGCCGACGACCCGGACCGCTCGGAGCATCGTGCCGTCGCCGCCGAGCGACACGGCGAGGTCGAGCCCGCGAACGATGCCCTCGGGCGAGTCGACCAGATCGGGCCGACCGATGGTTGCTGCGTCGTCGGCCAGCACGCGGACCTCGTGACCTCGGTCGGTCAGCCACGCCACGGCGTCGAGCGCGAGGGCGCGCGCCTCGGCGTGCTCGTGGTGAACGAAGACGGCGACGACGGCCATGCTCAGCTCCCGCTCGCCGCCGTGGCGGCGTCGATCACCGCGTCGAGCCGAGCGGCGTCGATCGAGGCGTCGGGCGCCCCCCGACGTACGTGCGCGACGAACTCGATGTTGCCCCGGGCGCCGGGAACGGCGGAGACCATGAGGTTCATGATGACGGCTTCGCGGGCCGAGATGGCGTCAGCCACCTCATCGAGGACCCGGCGCCACACTTCCGGGTCCGAGATCACCCCCCGTCCTCGATCGGCCTCGCCCCGTCCGGCCTCGAACTGCGGCTTCACCAGGAGCAGCAGGTCGGCGTCGGCACGGGCGAGGTTCAGGAGCGCGTCCAGGACGAGCCGGAGCGAGATGAACGACAGATCGGCGGTGACGAGCTCGAACGGCCCCCCGATCGAGCCGGCATCGACCGACCGGACATCGGTCTGTTCGATCGACGTGACCCGCGGGTCGGCGCGGAGCCGCTCGTGCAGCTGATGGGTGCCGACGTCGATCGCCACGACGTGGGTCGCGCCCCGCTGGAGCAGACAGTCGGTGAATCCGCCGGTGGACGCCCCGACGTCGACTGCTCGACGGCCGCCGGGGTCGACACCGAACGCATCGAGCGCCGCGGTCAGCTTGCCACCGGCCCGACTCACGAACGGCGGCGGGTCGCCGATGACCTCGAGCGCCTCGGCCGGGTCGACGAGCCGGGCGGGCTTCGTCGCCGGCGCACCACCAACGGTGATCCGGCCCGACTCGATCAGGTCGCGGGCGCGGGACCGACTCTCGGCCAGGCCCCGCCGCAGGAGTTCGGCGTCGAGGCGACGGCGGGTGGCCAGGGTTCCGCTACTTCTTCGCGGCCTTCTTGGCCGCCGTCTTCTTGGCCGCCGTCTTCTTGGCCGGCGACTTCTTCTTGGTCGCCTTCTTGGCGGGCTTGGACGAGGCCGCGATCTTCTTCTCGATGCGGGCGATGTCGTCCTGGGTCGCCAGGCCGAGGTTGCTCACCTGGTTCTGGACTTCCTTGCGGACGGCTTCACGAAGCCGCTCGCTGTTCTTTCGGCTCCGGGAGACGAGGTCGTCGACGAACTTCTGGGCCTGCTCGGCCTGGACTTCGCCGGCCTTCACCAGATCCTTGACGATGGCCTCGGCCCGGGACTGGGTCATCTCGGTGAACTGCACCCCGGCGTCGAGGAATCGCTTGATGGGAGGGTTGGTTGCCATGCCCCGAACGCTACCGGCGGCCCGCGGTGCTTGCAAAAGTTTGCACATGCGCAATGTGTCACACACCGGCGGCAGCCGCCGGTTCAGAGCAACTCGTCGACAAGGGTCCTCAGGTCCTGCGCCACGTACGTGGGCGCAGGATCGACCGGCACCTCGCCGGCGTCGGTCACGCCGCTGAGGACCAGGGCGAAGTCATAGCCCAGCGTCCGGGCGAAGGCGCCGTCGGTGTCGTCCCGATCGCCGACGACCAACCCCTCCGTCCCGAGTGCGGCACGGACCAGCCTCGCGATCGGCTCATGCGGTTTGCCGGCGATCTCGGGAACGGCCCCCGACGCGGCAGCGATCGCGGCGACGATCGATCCGGCGCCCGGCACGAGTCCACTCGGCGTCGGAAACGTCTGGTCCCCGTTGGTGGCGATGAAGCGGGCACCGCCACGGATGGCCCCGGAGGCACGGGTGAGCGACTCGTAGTCGAACGTGCGGTCGAGGCCCACCACCACGGCATCGACCGCACCCGAGGACACCACCGAGGCCCGCCGTGCGCGAATCGCCTCCGTCAGTCCGTCCTCCCCGACCACGAGCACGCGCTGGCCCGGGTCGACGAGCGATGCGCCCGCCTGCGCCGCACCGATCACGTCGCCCACCGCCGGGATCCCCATCGCTTCGAGTCGCTCCTCCTGCACCGAGATGCGAGTGGCGGCGTTGTTGGTGACGAACACCACCCGCTCGCCGGCCGCCCGCAACCGACGCACCGCGTCGGCGGCGCCGGGAATCGGGTCGGGTCCGAGCCGGACCACGCCGTCGAGATCGCACGCGATGGGCACGTCAGAGTATGGCTGGACGCGGGGTCTTCGATGTGATCGAGACGATCTGTCAGGCTGGCCGACGTGCCTGTCTTCGAACCGTTTCGCGCCCTTCGCTACGACCTCACACAGGTCGATCTCGCCGACGTGGCGGCGCCCCCCTACGACGTCATCGACGACCGCGATCGTGCGGCACTCGTCGCCAGACACCCGAACAACGCGGTGCGCATCGACCTCCCGGTCGACGAGGGCGGCGAAGACCGCTACGAGCTCGCCGCCCGGCTACTCGCCGAGTGGCAGCAGACCGGAATGCTCCGCCGAGACGAGGCACCGACCTTCACCATCTACCGCATGGCCTTCGTCGACGACCACGGCACTCCCCGCCACACCACCGGCGTCCTCGGCGCCCTCGAACTGTCGCGGCCCGACGAGGGAGAGATCCTCCCCCACGAGCAGACGACCAAGAAGGCCAAGTCCGATCGCCTCGACATGCTGCGCGCCTGCCGCGGCAACCTCTCGGCGATCTGGTCGCTGTCGCTCGCCAAGGGACTCACCGACCTGCTGCCGACCGATGGTCCCCCCGATGCCGAGTGGACCGACGACGACGGCGTCACCCACACCGTGTGGACCACCGACGATCCCGCGGTGTGTGCAGCGATCACCGCGGCCGTCGGCTCGCAGCCGGTGCTGGTCGCCGATGGCCATCACCGCTACGAGACGTCACTCGCCTACCGCGACGAGCGACGCGCTGCGGCCGACGGCGATGCCGGAGGTGCCGAACGGACCCTCATGTACGTGGTCGAACTCGTCGAGGACGAGCTGACCGTTCGTCCCATCCACCGTCTGCTCACGGGGCTGCCCGACGACCTCGATCTCGCGGAGGCCCTCTCGGACTGGTTCGTGGTGAGCGATGCCGGCGCGATCGACGACACGATCTCGGCGCGGATGGCCGGCGAGGGCGCGTTGTGCCTGGTGCAGGCCGACCGGGCCAGCTTCCTGGTCCCCAAGCCCGACGCGTTCACCGGCGGCCGCGACCTCGACTCGATCAGGCTCGATGCGGCCCGCGCCTCACTCCCCGACCACGACGTGACCTTCCAACACGGGGTCGACCGCGTGGTCGAGGCCGTGCAGTCGGGTCGCGCCCAGGCCGGGGTGCTGCTCCGGCCGGCCACCGTGGCCCAGATCGAGGCGACCCATCACGGCGAGCGCATGCCGGCCAAGACCACGTTTTTCCACCCGAAGGTGAAGACGGGCATCGTCTTCCACTTGTTCGACTGAGGAGCTGCGGAGGGCCAGGTCGCAGTCCCCGATCCCGCTCTGCCGCCCTCGTCGAGCGGCGCTCGGGCCCCGTCCCAGGTGGCGCCGGATCCCGGCAGCAGCTTCGCCCCAGCAGCTTTCGAGGTCGCCGGGCCCTTGGGCCTCGTTGGCTGCCGCCAGCTGCTGGTCGGCCATCGAGCCGTACTCGGGACGATCGACCGCCCGGAACACGCCGATGGGCGTCGGCTCGAAGGGACCGCGGGCGAGGCGGGACAGCATGAACGCCACGCTGGGATCTTCCCGTGTCTCGTCGTGCCGGAGCAGGGCGTCCTCGCCGACGTCGGCCACATCGACCAGCTGAGCACCGTTCTGGGCGTCGACCACGACCCCCCGCTCGCCGTTCTCGCCGAACCGGATGGGCTCGCCGTGAGCCAGCGGGATCAGCATCGATGCTCGCTTGTCCTTCGCAGTGATCTCGCCGAACGCCCCATCGTTGAAGACGTTGCAGTTCTGGTAGATCTCGACGAACGACGCGCCCTGGTGGGCGTGAGCCCGCCGGAACGTCTCCATCATGTGGTTGCGGTCCATGTCGTGGGTTCGGGCCACGAAACTCGCCTCGGCCCCGAGGGCGACGCTCACGGGGTTGAACGGACGATCGAGGCTGCCGAACGGCGTCGACTTGGTGACCTTGCCCACTTCGGAGGTGGGTGAGTACTGGCCCTTGGTCAGGCCGTAGATCTGGTTGTTGAACAACAGGATGTTGATGTTGACGTTGCGGCGAAGGGCATGGATGAGGTGGTTGCCGCCGATCGACAGCGAGTCACCGTCGCCGGTCACGACCCACACGTCGAGGTCCTGACGGGCCATCGCCAGACCGGTGGCGATGGCCGGGGCCCGGCCGTGGATGGAGTGCATCCCGTAGGTGTTCATGTAGTACGGGAACCGCGCGGCACACCCGATGCCCGACACGAACACGCTGTTCTCGCGGGCCACGCCCAACTCGGGCATGAGCATCTGCACGGCCATGAGGATCGAGTAGTCGCCACAACCCGGACACCAACGCACCTCCTGGTCGCTGGTCCAGTCCTTCTTGGTGGTGACTTCGACGGCGGATTCAGACATGGGAGGCCTCCATCACTTCGAGGATCTTCGCTTCGAGCGCACCGGCGGTGAACGGCAGCCCCCGGACGTTGGAGATCGACGTGGCGTCGACCAGGAAGTCGGCGCGGATCAATCGGCTGAGCTGTCCGAGATTCATCTCGGGGACGATCACGGTCGAGTATCGGGCCAGGACCTCGGCCAGATTGGCGGGGAACGGGTTGAGGTGGACCAGGTGGGCGCGGGCGATCTTGTGGCCGCGAGCGCGGATCCGGTCGGCAGCACCGCTGATGGCCCCCCAGGTCGATCCCCAGCCCAGCACCAACGTGTCGGCGTCGGTGTCGCCGTGGACCTCGACACCGGGGATGTCGTTCGCGATGCCGGCGATCTTCGCCGCACGGAGATGGATCATCGTCTCGTGGTTGGCGGGGTCGTACGAGACGTTGCCGGTGACGTCCTCCTTCTCGAGGCCGCCGACTCGGTGCATCAGGCCCGGGGTCCCCGGCAGCGCCCACTCACGGGCGAGCGTCTCGGGGTCGCGGGCGTAGGGGTGGTGGACCGGCTCGCCACCGTCGTTCTCGCCGTTGGGTTCGGTGGCGAAGGAGGTCGAGATGTCGGGCAGGGTCGACACGTCGGGGAGGCGCCACGGCTCGGTGCCGTTGGCGAGGTAGCCGTCGGAGAGCAGCATCACCGGCGTGCGGTACTTGAGCGCGATCCGGGCCGCCTCGATGGCGGCGTGGAAGCAGCCGGCCGGCGTGTAGGCGGCCACGATCGGCATCGGCGACTCGCCGTGACGGCCGTACATCGCCATGAGGAGGTCGGCTGCCTCGGTCTTGGTCGGGAGACCGGTCGAGGGGCCCCCACGCTGGATGTCGACGATGATGAGCGGCAACTCGAGGCTGACCGCCAGGCCCAGGGTCTCGCCCTTCAGGGCGACGCCGGGGCCGCTCGTCGTGGTCACGGCGAGATGTCCGCCGAAGGCTGCGCCGAGCGCCGAGCCGATCCCGGCGATCTCGTCCTCGGCCTGGAGCGTGCGGATCCCGAAGTTCTTGTGCTTCGAGAGCTCGTGGAGGATGTCGGAAGCCGGGGTGATCGGGATAGGAGCCGAGGAAGACGGGCATGTTGGCCAACTGCCCGGCGGCGACGAGTCCCCACGACAGGGCCGTGTTGCCGTTGATGTTGGTGTAGGTGCCGGCCTCCTTGTCGGCCGCCGCCACCTGGTAGGGGTGGTCGAACAGCTCGGCCGTCTCGCCGAACGCGTGGCCGGCCTTGAACGCCGCCTTGTTGGCCTCGATCACCTTCTCCTTGCCGGCGAACTTCTCGCTGATCCAATCGAGGGTCGGTTCGACCGGTCGGGTGTACATCCAGCTCACCAGACCGAGGGCGAAGAAGTTCTTGCTCCGCTCGGCGTCCCGGGGCTTGACCCCGAGGTGTTCGACCGAACCCTTGGTCAGCTCGGTCATCGGGACCTCGAACAGCGTGTAGCCGTCGAGGGTGCCGTCTTCGAGCGGGTTGACCTCGTAGCCCGCCTTGTCCAGGTTCCGGTCGGTGAAGGTGTCGCTGTTCACGATCACCGTGCCGGCGGACTCGAGCCGATGGAGGTCGGCCTTCAGTGCGGCGGGGTTCATGGCCACGAGCACGTTGGGTGCATCGCCCGGCGTGGTGATGTCGTGGTCGGAGATGTGGACCTGGAACGCCGAGACCCCGGCGAGGGTGCCCTGCGGTGCGCGGATCTCGGCGGGGAAGTCGGGCAACGTCGCGAGGTCGTTGCCGAACACCGCCGAAGCGCTCGTGAAGCGGTCACCCGTGAGCTGCATGCCGTCGCCGGAGTCGCCGGCGAATCGGATGATGACGCGATCGAGCGTCTCGGGTGCTGTGGCCGTGTCGGACACCGTTGTCCTCCCGGAGTGGTGGATTGGCTCGGACGAGGGTACCCGCACTCCCGGGCTCCGACGCGGACTGCCCGCTACATTGCCGCGCGGTGGGACCGTCCGTCGCTCTGTTCCGCGCGGGCATGCGGCGCCAGGCGACGTACCGGCTCGCCCTGCTCAGCGGGCTGGCCACGAACGTGTTCTTCGGCGTGGTCCGAACCGCGCTGTTCGTCGCCCTGTATTCGGCCACGACCGAGGTCGGTGGCTTCGACGAGGCCGACGCCCTCACCTACGTCTGGGTGCTCCAGGCGCTTTTCGGCGCCATCTGGACGCCGTGGATCTTCGAGTTGCCCGATCGCATCCGTTCGGGCGACTTCGTCGCCGAGCTGACCAGACCCGGTGACCCGCTCGTCCGCCACGTCGCGTTCGACCTCGGGCGAGTGTCGTACTTCCTGCTCCTCCGAGCTCCCGGACCTCTGTTCGTCGCCGCCATCGTCCTCGACCTCAACCTGCCCACCTCGGTCGTCGGCTGGGCGGCCTTCGTCGTGTCGGTGCTGCTCGCCGCGGTCGTGTCGACGCAGCTGCGCTTCCTGATCGGTGCCGTCGCGTTCTGGTCGCCGGACTATCGCGGCATCTTCGCCCTCGTGTTCATCCCGATCTGGTTCTTCTCGGGGTTCCTGATCCCGACCACCTACTTCCCCGACCTGCTCCAGACCGTCGCCGACCTGTCGCCCCTGGTCGCCATGCTGATGGCGCCGGTGGCGGTCGCCACGCGCCAGGCCGTCGCCGGTCCGCTCGTCATCCAACTGGTCTGGGCCGTGGTCATGTGGGTCGTCTGCCAGCGGGTGATGCACCGTGCCGACCGGAGGCTGGTGGTGTTCGGTGGCTGACACGCTCGTACGCGGACGGGCGACGTCCCGCGGAGGCGACCTGGCCACCAGCTGGCACCTGGCCGTCGCGTCGGTCCGAGCGTCGGTCGGCAGCGGCCCGCAGGTCGCCATGCGGACCCTCGGCTCCGCCAGCGTGGTCGTGGCGGAGACGGTGGCCGTCGCCATCCTCGTCGGGCGCTTCGGCGACATCGGCGGCTGGGACGCAGCCCAGGTCGCCTGGCTCGTCGGCGTCTCCAACGCGGGCCTCGGGCTCGGCATGCTCGTCGGCGACGCCATCGAGCCGCCCGCGTTTCTCGAACCTGATCCGCGAGGGCCGGATCGACCTCGCGCTCGACGCGGCCCCTGTCGCCGCTGTTGTGGGTCGTGACCTCCGATGTCCAGGTCCGCGAGCTGGGTCGGGTCGCCGCCGGGCTCGGCGTCGTGGTCTGGGCCTCGATCGCGGTCGGCGTCGACGCCTCGGTCCAGACGGTGGCCATCACGCTGCTCGCGGTCGTGGCCACGTCGGCCATCGTGTTCAGCATCCTCGTCATCGGGGCCGCGGTCACGATGTTCACCATCGAGGGCACCGAACTCGTCAACGCCTTCACCTACGGCGGCGCCGCGCTGAGCAGCTATCCCATCCAGATCTACTCCTCGGCGATGCGAACGGTCTTCCTGTTCGTCATTCCGCTCGCGCTCGCCGTCTACGTCCCGGCTCTGTGGGTCCTCGACGAGACGGGCCCGCCGGGTGTCCCCCGGTCGTTGCTCGCCCTCACACCGATCGCCGCCACCGCCTTCGCCGGGCTCGCCGCCGGGTGCTGGCGAGCCGGACTCCGCCACTACGAGAGCACCGGGTCCTGATGATCGTCGTCGACGAATTGACCAAGCGCTACGGCAAGGAGGGCGACGCCGCCGTCGACCGCGTCTCGTTCACCATCGAGGCCGGCGACTTCGTCGGGTACGCCGGGCCGAACGGGGCCGGGAAGTCGACCACCATCAAGATGATGACCGGCATCCTCGAGCCCACCTCGGGCACCGTGCTCGTCGATGGGCTGGTGCCGTCACGGCAGCGGCGCGAGCTCAATCAGCGCACGGGGGTGGTGTTCGGGCAACGCACCCAGTTGTGGTGGGACCTGCCGCTGCGCGAGAGCTTCGAGCTCACCCGTCGCATGTACGGCCAGGACGCAGCAGACCACGCTCGCCGTCGTGACCGGCTCGCCGACCTGCTCACGCTCGGCCCGTTGATGGGCGCGCCGGTGCGCACGCTGTCGCTCGGTCAACGCATGCGGGCCGAGCTCGCCGTGGCGGTCACACCTCGACCGAAGATCCTGTTCCTCGACGAACCCACCATCGGTCTCGATGTCGAGGCCAAGGCGGAGGTCCGCCGGTTCCTGACCGAGCTGAACGTGGTGGATGGGACGACGATCCTGCTGACCACCCACGACGTCGACGACCTGGTGGCCCTCTGCCGTCGCCTCATGATCATCGATCATGGGCGGGTGATCTCCGATGGCACGGTGGACGACCTTCGCCGGCGCTACGGGACCATCCGCCAGCTCGTCGTCGACCTCGCCGAGGCCGGGACGATCGACATCGACGGAGCGAAGGTGATCCGACAGGAGGACCGCACGGTCTGGCTGCAGTTCTCGCGCGACGCGATCACCGCACCCGACCTCATCGCTGCGGTCATGGCGGCCCACGAGATCATCGACCTCAGCCTCGAACCCCCCGACCTCGAGGACATCATCCGTCGGATCTACCGGGGAGAGACCTGAGGGTCAGGTGATCGATGCCGCGTGGATGCTCGCGATCGACGCGTCGAGCGTCTGGTCGAACTCCTCGTCGGAGAGCTGCGCGGTGAGCCCTTCGGTCAGAGCCCGAGAGAAGCTGGCGATCACGCCGGGGTTGCGGGCCAACCTGGCGTTGGCCTCGTCGCGGCTGTAGCCGCCCGAGAGGGCGACGACCTTCAGGACCCGTGGGTCGTCGACCAGCTGCTGGTAGTAGCCGTCGGCTTCGGGCAGCGTCAGCTTGAACATGACCTGCTGACCGTCGGCGAGCGACGTCGAGCCCGCTCACCAGCGCGTCGCGCAGGAGCGCCTCGGCCTCCGCCTTCTGCGGGCTGGTGATGTCGACCTCGGGCTCGAGGATGGGCACGAGTCCGGCGGCCAGGATCTGGCGACCGACCTCGAACTGCTGGTCGACGATCGCCTGCACACCGGCGGGATCGGCCAGCTTGATCACCGAGCGCATCTTGGTGCCGAACACGCCCTTGTCGACGGCACGCGCCAGCAGGGCGTCGAGATCGGGCATCGGCTTCATCAGCTGCACGCCGTCGGCCTCGTCGGCGAGGCCCTTGTCGACCTTCAGGAACGGGACGACGCCCTCGGTGGACCAGAGGTACTGGGCGGTGCCCGTGCCGGCGATCTCGCGGTCCATCGTCTGCTCGAACAGGATCGCGCCGACGATCCGCTCGCCCGTGAACGCACGGGCTGGTGATGATCCGCGTCCGCATCTGGTGGATGAGGTCGAACATCTCGTCCTCGTTGGCGTACTCGTCTTCGCCGATGCCGTAGATGCGGAGCGCCTTGGGCGTGCTGCCGCCGCTCTGGTCGAGGGCGGCGATGAAGCCGTTGCCTTCACGGATCTTGTCGAGCTGTTCGGACTGCATGGTGCGTCTCCGTTGGTCGCCGCTGGCTGGAGTTGCCATCTTGGCCGACGATCCGGCTGCGGTCCCAGCTCAGGTCGACGCCAGCGCACCCAGGTCGCGCTGTGCGGCGTCGACCAGCCGGCGCACCGCCGCGCCTTGTGTGGCCTTCGCCACCTTCGATGCGACCAGTTCGGTGCGACTCACCGTCGAGGCGCCGGCTCGGAAGAAGCGGCGCCGCATCGAGCCGGCAACGACGACCGCATCGCCTTCGGTGAGCCGCAGCGACGCTGCCGGCGGGTCGAAGACGGCCACCGGAACCGAATCGGCCGACCGGTCGGCGTGATCGACACGGACTTCGAGATTGAGCAGGACCGACCCCGAGGGCAGGTCGCGGACGCGGGGGTTGCTGGACAGCGTTCCGGCGACGAGGACGGTGTTGCAGGTCGGGGCGGGCGTGGAGGTGGATCGTGGCGTGGACATGGTGGATCTCCGTGGTCGGAGGAGCTCCGGGGAAGTCCCTCCATCATGCCCCCACGCAGTGACAGCAACGATCGGTCGTCGAAGCTCGACGGCGTTCGAGACGATCCGCCGTTTCCTCACGTCGTGACCCTGTGGATGCTCCGGCCGGATCGCTACCTGAGGGCGGCGATGCGGCGGCGGACGTCGACATAGTCGGCGTCGTGGCGTGCGATCGAGTCGAACAGCTCGCGGGCACGCGGGACGTCGCCTGCCCGTTCGTAGAGATCGGCCAAGGCGTAGCGCAGCCGCAAGTGGTGGTCCTTGGGCTTCTTCGCCTTGTAGGCGCTTCGCTCGAGTTCGGCGATCGCTCCTTTGAGGTCGCCCTGATCGGCCAGGTCGCCGGCATAGACGATCCGGCCCTCGGCCATCAACGCTGCCGACGCCTGATGCTCACGCAGCTCGTCCCACAGCTCGGCAACCCGCTTGTGATGGCCGAGCGCTCGCCGGCAGTCGGCGATGACCGGGTGCTGTTCGACCGACCCGGTGAGCTCGGCGAAGCGCTCGAGACGTTCGGCGGCGGCCCGCCATCGCTCGAGCCGGTAGAGCGTGAGGCCGTACAACTCGAGCACGGTGAGGTCGTCGGGCGCCATGGCGTGGAGCGGCTTCAGCAACTTCTCGGCGTCGCGGAAGTACTCGCGTTGGAACGCCTTGGTCGCCTTCTTCACGTCCCGCTCGGCGTGGGCCCGCCGGTTGGCGGGCAACCCCTTCTTCAGCTGGGTGGTGTCGGGTTCGGTCTCGGACGCACGGCCGGCACGCGACCCGCCCGTGCGCGCCCGCTGGACCGCCTCCTCTGCGTCGGCCCGCACGGGCCCCTGGTCGATCCAGTTCTCGGGCTCCCAGGGCTCGCCGGTCTCGTCTTCCACCGCTTCACGGAAGGCCTTGGCGGCACCCGCGTCGTTGAGGTGGGCCGCACCACGCCGGGCCACCCGCCCCCAGTTCTTGGTCCGCGGGTCGACGACGTCGTCGCGACGACCCCGGTCGTAGCGTTCGTGGGACTTGCCCGAGCCGCGGGTCGATGGCCCGCCCGAGCGGCTCGGCCCCTTGCTCGGGGCGCGTTTGGGTCGATCCTTGGACGGGGCCACCGGCTGAGACTAGGGCGGCGCGGGCCAAAACGACGAAGAGAGGCTCCCGAGGGAACCTCTCTTCGACAGAAAACCGGCGGCGTCCTACTCTCCCAGGGGGTCTCCCCCCAAGTACCATCGGCGCTGGCAGGCTTAACTTCCGTGTTCGGGATGGGAACGGGTGTGACTCTGCCGCCATGGCCACCGAGATCTGTTGTCAACGGCGCGCACCTGTGCATCCACAGGGCGCAGCGTTCGCTGAGCACTTCATAGCGAGCACGAACATCAGGGTTCATCCAAGCCCTCGGCCGATTAGTACCGGTCGGCTGAACACATTGCTGTGCGTACACCTCCGGCCTATCAACGTGGTCGTCTGGCCACGGGCCTTACCTGGTTGATCCAGTGGGAAACCTCATCTTGGAAGGAGCTTCGCGCTTAGATGCTTTCAGCGCTTATCTCTTCCGTAGGTCGCAAATCAGCGGTGCCCTTGGCAGGACAACTGACACACGAGAGCTACGTCCATCCCGGTCCTCTCGTACTAGGGACAGCTTTCCTCAAGTTTCCTCCGGCTGCAGCGGATAGGGACCGAACTGTCTCACGACGTTCTAAACCCAGCTCGCGTACCGCTTTAATGGGCGAACAGCCCAACCCTTGGGACCTGCTTCAGCCCCAGGATGCGATGAGCCGACATCGAGGTGCCAAACCTTCCCGTCGATATGGACTCTTGGGGAAGATGAGCCTGTTATCCCCGGGGTACCTTTTATCCGTTGATCTCCGGCGCTTCCACACGCCACCGGTGGGTCACTATGCCCTGCTTTCGCACCTGCGCGACATGTACGTCTTGCAGTTAAGCTCCCTTGTGCCATTGCACTCGCCGCCTGATTGCCAACCAGGCTGAGGGAACCTTTGGGCGCCTCCGTTACTCTTTAGGAGGCGACCGCCCCAGTCAAACTACCCGCCTGACACTGTTCCTGATCCGGTTCACGGACCAAGGTTAGAGGCCCAACATACGAAGGGTGGTATTTCAACGATGACTCCACACTACCTGGCGGCAATGCTTCCTAGTCTCCCACCTATCCTACACAGCGCAAATCAAACCCCAATATCAAGTTGTAGTAAAGGTCCACGGGGTCTTTCCGTCCTGCTGCAGCTAACGAGCATCTTTACTCGTACTTCAATTTCGCCGGGTCTGTGGTTGAGACAGCGGGAAAGTCGTTACGCCATTCGTGCAGGTCGGAACTTACCCGACAAGGAATTTCGCTACCTTAGGACCGTTATAGTTACGGCCGCCGTTTACTGGGGCTTAGATTCAGAGCTTCGCCGAAGCTAACCCTTCCTCGTAACCTTCCAGCACCGGGCAGGCGTCACAGCGTATACATCGTCTTACGACTTCGCACGCTGCTGTGTTTTTAGTAAACAGTCGCTTTCCCCTGGTTTGTGCCGCCCCTTCGAGCTCGGGACGCGAAGTCCTTCACCCTACTGAGGCCCTCCTTCTCCCGAAGTTACGGAGGCATTTTGCCGAGTTCCTTAACCACAGTTCTCCCGATCGCCTTGGTATTCTCTACCTGCCCACCTGAGTTGGTTTGGGGTACGGGCGCCGTGCCAGCTCGCTAGCGGCTTTTCTTGGCAACATAGGATTGGTGACTTCTGCCTATTGGCTCGGTTTCACGTCTCAGGATGTATGGGGCCCGGATTTGCCTGGTCCCCTCCCTACACGCTTACCCCAGGACTACCATCGCCTGGGCTCACCTACCTTCTTGCGTCCCCGCATTGCTTGCCGCCTCGATGT
>CAVPHU010000001.1:0-147500 GCA_963704815.1 uncultured Acidimicrobiaceae bacterium | reverse complement strand
ATCGACATGTCGTCGCCCGCGCGCCCCGTCTCCCGGGCCAGCCGATTCCCGGGGCTCATCGGTGTGGCACTGGTGGCGTTGACCGGACTGATGCTCTCGGCCTGCTCCTACCAGAGCCGGAGCGTGGCACCCGTCCTCCCGGACGAACGGCAGTCCTCACGGGTGTTCGCGGCCGACGGCACCGAGATCACGACGTTCTTCTACGAGCAGAACCGCACGAACGTGTCCCTCGAGTCGATGCCCCAGACGCTGCTCGACGCCGTGGTGGCCATCGAGGACGAGCGGTACTACGAGCACCGTGGGGTCGACGTCCGGGCGATCCTCCGCGCCGTGCGGACCAACGCCGGGACGGGCGACATCGCCGAGGGCGGGTCGACGATCACACAACAGTACGTGAAGAACGCCCTCCTCGAGAGCGACGAGAAGACCCTGTCGCGCAAGGTCGAGGAGGCCTCGCTGGCCTTCGAGTTGGAGCGCCAGTACTCCAAGGAACGCATCCTCGAGCTGTACCTCAACAGCATCTTCTTCGGGAACGAGGCCTACGGCGTCGCGGCGGCATCCGACGAGTACTTCGCCAAGCCCGTCGACGAGCTCACGTTGCCCGAGGCGGCGCTGCTCGCCGGCCTGATCAACTCACCGAGCCGCTTCGATCCCTACGACGAGCCCGAAGCGGCGCTCGAACGCCGCAACCTCGTGTTCGAGCGCATGGTCGCCAACGGGTACCTCACGCAGTCCGAGGCCGACGCGGCGGCCGCAACGCCCCTGGAACTCACCGAGGCGACCCCGCCCGAGACCGACGCCTACCCGGCGGCGTATTTCGTCGAGGAGGTCAAGCAGTGGATGCTCGCCGACCCGCGATTCGGTGCGACCCCGCTCGAGCGCCGGGAGCTCGTGTTCGGTGGTGGGCTCCGGATCCACACCACCGTCGATCTGGACATGCAGTTCCAGGCCGAGGTCGCGGTGAGCGACGTGCTGTCCGATCCCGCCTCGTCCCCGGATGCCGCGCTGGTCGCCGTCGAGCCCGACACCGGGTACGTGCGGGCGCTGGTCGGCGGGCGGGACTTCTTCGGCGCTGCCGGCGACGGCCAGAAGCTGAACCTGGCCACCCAGACCGTCCGGCAACCCGGGTCGAGCTTCAAGCCGATCGTGCTGGCCACCGCGCTGGAGGACGGCATCGGGATCGACACGCCGTATTCCGCCCCCGGCCGGATGATCCTCGATCTCGACCGTGAGGGCCAGCAGTGGACCGTGTCGAACTACGGCGGCGGCGGCGGGGGCACCGTGTCGCTGTTCGATGCCACCCTGAAGAGCTACAACACCGTCTACGCCCAGCTGATGCTCGAGGTGGGGGCCGAACACGCGGTCGAGAGGGCCGCGGACTACGGCATCACCTCCCCCATCCGACCGTACGAGGCGGCGGTGCTCGGCTCCGAGCCGGTGACCGCGCTCGACATGGCCTCGACCTACGGGACCTTCGCCAATCGCGGCGTGCATGTCCCTCCGGTCCTGGTGACCAAGGTCGTGAACCCCGACGGCACCGTGCTGTACGAACACGAACACACCCAGACGAAGGTCCTCTCGACCGAGACCGTCGACCAGTTGACCGACGTGCTCGTGCAGAACGTCGAGCGCGGAACCGGCACTCGGGCCCAGATCGGCCGTCCGGCCGCCGGCAAGACCGGGACGACGAGCGACTGGCGGGACGCGTGGTTCGTCGGATACACCCCCGAACTGGCCACGTCGGTCTGGGTCGGATTCCAGGAGCCCGGGCGATTCATGGTCCCGCCCAGCACCCCGATCCGGGTCACCGGTGGCAGCTACCCCGCACGGATCTGGGGCACGTTCATGGCCGACGCTCTGGCCGGCGCGCCGGTGGTCCCCTTTCCGGAGCCGCCGGCGCCACCCGAGCCCGAGCCGAGCGCGCTACCGCTCGCCGAAACCGTCACGGGTCCGATCCCGCCACCCGCCGCCGCCCCGGGCACCATCCCTGCGCTGATCGGCCTCTCGGCCTTCGACGCAACCGACCTGGTGACCGCGGCCGGGTTCGTCGTCGATGTCACCGAAGTGGCCGACGAGGACCAGTTCGTGGGCCATGTCGTCGCCCAGGACCCACCGGCGGGCACCGACGCACCGGCGGGAACCGTCGTGTACGTCGAGGTGCGCGCCGGTTGACCGGCGATGCGGCCCGGCCGCATCGGATCGGTCAGCATCGTGGGGTGACCGACGCGGCTTCGGACGAACACGTGCGCCGCCGCGTGCATCCCGGCGTCCTGGCGATCGTCATCGCCCTGCTCGCCATGTGGGGCTACGTGGTCTACCTCGCCTTCTTCGTCGGTCGAGGCGACTCGCCCGACAAGATCGACGAGCCGGCGTTCATCGAGGCCGCCGAGGCCCGCTGCGCCGAGGCCCTCGACTTCGTCGACACGCTCCCCCGCGCCGACGTGCAGGCCACCGACCCGGCAGGTCGGGCCGACACCATCGTCACGGCGACCGACGCCTTCGAGGTGATGGTGGCCGACCTCGGTGTGCTCGCCGACGAGCAGATCGTCGACCCCGACAGCGCCGGCCTGGTCGGCCTGTGGCTCGACGACTGGGAGGCCTTCGTCGCCGACCGGTTCGACTACGCCGAGCGACTCCGCACCGACCCCGACGCACGCCTGTTGGTCACGCCCGGCCTCAACGGGCGCCAGATCACCCTCCAGATCGACGAGTTCGCCGCCACCAACGAGATGCCGAGCTGCAAGAGCCCGCTCGACGCATGACCGAGCGGGTCGTGGCGTTCCTGAGGGGCGTCAACGTCGGCGGCCGGCGCATCGACGGCGCCGGCATGGTCGACGGCGCCGACCATGCCGGCTTCTCCGGTGCCGCGTCGTATCAGGCGAGTGGAAACCTCGTGTTCGACAGCGACCAGCCCCGGTCCGAGGTCCAGGACCGCCTCGCCGGGGCCTTCATGGCCACCAGGGGCTGGGACGTCGCAGTCTTCGTGCGCACGATCGTCGAACTGCGTGCCGTCGTCGCCGACATCCCGTTCTCGCCGAGCCAGCTCGCCGATCTCGGCAAGCCCCAGGTGGGGTTCGCCCACGCCGAGGTCGAGCTGTCGGAGCTCTCGGTCGATCGCGACCTGGTGGCCGCCCATGGCACCGAGTTCTACTGGGTGCCCCACACCGGAGTGAGCGACGCCGATCTCGACATGACCGACTTCGGCCGCATCGGCCAGCCGGTCACGATCCGCACGCTCGGCACGATCGAGCGACTCGTCGCCAAGTTCGGCGACTGAGGCTCCACCGTCGGTTCAGCCGACGCAATCGAGCGTGCGAGCCAACGCCTGCGCCTGACGGATGAGTCGATGGGTGCCCCCGTCGAGATCGAGGCGCGCCAGGTCGTCGGGCGCGAACCAGTCGAGATCGTGCGATTCGTGGTTGGCCGACAACACCGACCCCTCGGGCGCCACCACGAGGTGGCGTACGTCGAAGTGGAAGTGCCGGGGCTCACCAGGGGCATCGAACACATGGACATCGATGTCGACCGCGGGCCGGGCCACCATCAGGCCGCTGAGGCCGGTCTCCTCGGTCGCCTCGTCGAGCGCGACCTGGGTGAGGTTCGCCTCGCCGTCGGCGTGGCCGCCGGGCTGCAACCACCGACCGACCTTCGCGTGGAGCAGGAACGCCATCCGGCCCGAGCCTTCCTCGATCACACAGGCAGAGCCGGTCAGGTGACCCTCGGCGCACGACCGGTGCAGGGCGTCGGGATGGTCGGCGCAGAACTGCAAGAGGTGCTCCCGGTGCCGGTCGGCGTCGGGATCGATCTGCGCGCCCACCACGATGTCGATGGCATCGGCGAGGTCGGCCGAGCGGGTGAGATCGTTGTCGTGGTGGAGGTCGCGACTCATCGAGGCCTCGACACGTTCGGATCGCCGGGCACGTACCAGCGCCACTGATGCTCGACACCCTTGGTGATGCCGACCCGGGTCGTGCAGACCGGTCTGGCGGGTGCTGGCACGCCGTCGTCGACGATCCCGATCCCGCCCGAGCCCACCAGGTCGACGCCATCGTGCGCGCCGTCGATCGCCAGCGCCTGGCAGAGCTTGGCCGGCCCCGAGCACAGGTCGGTCGGCCGCTTCGCCTGACGACGCCGGCGCTCCATCACTTCGACCCCCTGCAGCGGCGCCAGCGCTCGGAGCAGGACCGCGGTGCCGATGCCCTCGGGCTCGCACACCACGTTGGCGCACCAGTGCATGCCGTAGCTGAAATACACGTAGAGGTGGCCCGGTGGGCCGAACATGGTGGCGTTGCGGGCGGTCCGGCCCCGATAGGTGTGCGCAGCCGGATCGTTGGCTCCGCAGTAGGCCTCGACCTCGACGATCCGGCCCTGCGTCTCCCCGTGGACCAGCACCTTGTTGAGCAGGTCGGGTGCGACCTCACGGCTGTCGCGTTCGAAGAAGCGGCGGTCGAGCGCCGTCGGCACCGTCACGATGCCGCAGCGCGGAAGGACTCGGGGACCGGAACCGTCTCGGTCGTCCCGGTCTTCACCGCCACGTAGGTCACGACCGCGGTGAAGATCGGCTCGGCCTCGACGGTGCCGGCGAAGGTCACGTCGAAGCTCGTGGTGCCCCACCGGCTCACGGAGACCTCGATGGCCAGCAGATCGTGCACCTTGGCCCCGCCGTCCCAGGTGATCTCGGCCTTCTTGACCATGATGTCCCAGACATCGTTCTCGAGCGCGGCGCCCAGCGTGCGGAACCAGAGGTCGGCCGCATCGTCGCAGTAGGCCAGGTAGTGGGCGTTGAACACGACCCGCTGCATGTCCACCTCGCCGTACCGCACGCGGATCTCGTGCACGTACGTCATCAGGCGAGGACCTCCGCGGTCCGGCGCTTCGCGGGCAGCAGGAGATCGGCGACCACGACCACGGACAGACCGAGCATGATCCCGAGCCCGTTGGCCGCGGCGTCGCTGAGCGAGAGGCTGCGGGTCACCGTCACGAACGCCTGGAGCACCTCGAGCACGACCGATGACGCGAACAGGCCGACGGCGATGCGGTCGGCCTGACGACGGTGCCGGAGCGCCAGCCCGACCAGCACCATGCCGCCACCCCACAGCGCGAGGTGCACGATCTCGTCGCTCCTCCACGGGATCGAGCTCTGGTCGACGTCGAGGTCGATCCCGAAGGCCACCTCGAACCGGCGCCAGAGCGCAGAGAGCGGGCTGCGGAGCCGCTTGAGGAACGCCGGAGCCCGGTCGCTGAGGCTCAGCACGATCGCAACTGCGCCGAAGACGCCACCGATCACCCATGGTCGCCATCTACGCATCGCCACAGCGTAGGGCCGAACCCCCCGGCACGACCTCGATCAGATCTCTGAGCACGTTCTTGTCGAGAGATGCATCGAACCCACGTTCGGAGTGGTCTGAATCCCCTCGGAGCTTCGGCTCACAGCAGTTCATCGATCAGAGGCATGGCCCGATGGCGGCACCCGATGATGTGCTCGAGCGGCTCGGTTCGTTGATCGACGAGCTCGCCGAGTGCGCCACCGAGGTCGCCAGGCCCGAGCGGCCCGCCGCGCGGAAAATGCGGCAAGAGCGGGCGATGCGGAGAGCTGCGAAACTTCGCTCCATCCGCGCAGCTCCGGTGGATCGACCGGCACGACACCGACGGGGCGAAGCCCCAGGCCGAGGGCGAGCGCGACGAGCTGTTCGCCTCCCGCACGCTCGGTGGGCGGCTGCTCGGTCACTTCAACCTCGGAGCTGAGCGGGGCACGATCTTCCTCTCGCTGCTGCAGGAGAACCCATCACGTCGTGTGGTGGGAAGACGGCGGCGACACCGACATCGACGATCTGGTGCTGTTGTGTTCGCACCATCACCGGCGAGTCCACTCCGGTGGGCTGGTCGTGAAGATGGACGAGGGTCTGCCCCGCTTCTGGAACGACTTCGGGCTCGAACTCGTCCATCCCGAAGAGCCGCCGCTGCGTGAGCGATCACGCAGCGCCCGCCCTGGTCACGACCACAACCCGACCCGACCACCAACCCCGGCTCAGCCCGGGGTACGGGCGCGGTCGGCGGCGAGTTGCTCCTCGAAGCGCTGCACCTGAGCGGCCACGGCGGCGGGGCCCGCTCCCCCGCGCGTGGTGCGCATCTTCACCGGGACACCAGGGTCGATGAGTCGAGCGGCGTCGGGGCCGAGGGCTTCGTGGTCGCGAACGAGCTGCTTCAGGTCGGCGCCTTCGTCGACCGCCCGGCGAACGAGTGCGCCGACGATCGCGTGAGCATCGCGGAAGGGGGTGCCGGCCCGCACGAGGTACTCGGCGAGATCGGTGGCAGCGGCCGTCGGTGTGTCGGCCGAGGCAGCCATGCGGTCGGTGTCGAACGTGACGGTCGCGAGGGTGCCGGCGATGCCGCGGAGCCCGAGCTGCACTTGGTCGACCGAGTCGAACAACGGCTCCTTGTCCTCCTGGAGATCACGGTTGTAGGCGAGCGGGAGGCCCTTGAGGGTCGTCAGGATGGCGGTCAGGTTGCCGATGAGGCGGCCGGTCTTGCCGCGAGCCAGTTCGGCGATGTCGGGGTTCTTCTTCTGCGGCAGCATCGACGAACCGGTCGAGTAGGCGTCGTCGAGCCGCACGAAGCCGAACTCCTCGCTCGACCACAGCACGATCTCCTCGCCGATCCGGCTGAGATGCACGCCGATGAGCGCCAGAGCGAACAGCGACTCGGCGACGAAGTCGCGATCGCTGACGGCATCGAGGGAGTTGTCGAAGGCCTTGGCGAAGCCGAGATCGGCGGCGGTGCCCTCGGGGTCGAGCGGGAGCGACGAGCCCGCCAGCGCGCCGGCCCCGAGCGGCGACACGTCGAGGCGAGCACGTGCGTCGAGCAGCCGATCGACGTCACGAGCGAGCGTCCAGGCATGAGCCAGCAGGTGATGCGCCAGCCCGACCGGCTGCGCCTGCTGGAGATGGGTGTAGCCGGGGAGATAGGCGTCGCCCACTGCTTTGGCCTGTTCGAGGAGCACCTGCTGAAGAGCGATGACATCGCCGGCCACCTCGGCGAGGGCCCGCTTGGTCCAGAGACGCAGGTCGGTGGCCACCTGGTCGTTGCGGCTGCGTCCGGTGTGGAGCTTCGCCCCGGCCGGCCCGGCGATCTCGATGACCCGTCGCTCGACCGCGGTGTGGATGTCCTCGTCGGACTCGACGAACGCGAACGTCCCACCGGCCAACTCGCCCTCGACGGCGTCGAGGGCAGCCAGGACGGCATCCCGCTCGTCGTCGGTGAGGATGTCGCCCCGATACAGCCCGCGCACGTGGGCGCGTGAACCCTCGATGTCGTCGGCGGCCAGCCGCTGATCGAACGGCAGGCTGACCGTGTAGGCCATCAGCTCGGCGGCCGGTCCGCCCTCGAACCGACCGTGCCACAAGGTCACGTCATCTCCGTTCCCCGGCCACGGAGGCCGATCTCCGTTCCCCGGCCACGGAGGCCGATCTCCGTTCCCCGGCCACGGAGGCCGCCGCCGGAGGTCCGCGCTCTCACTGCGACCCTGGACCCTGTCGTGCGCTCCAGGTCTCGATGCCGAGGCCCCAGAGCCGCACGAACCCGGCCGAGTCCTCGTGGCGGAAGCTGTCTCCCGCGTCGTAGGTGGCGAGCCCGTAGTCGTAGAGGCTGCGCTCGGCCCGACGCCCGGTCACGATGCACGAGTTGGGGGCGAGTTGCAGCCGCACCTCACCGGTCACGTACTTCTGGCTCTCGTCGATGAACGCGTCGAAGCTCTCCTTGAGCGGCGAGAACCACAGGCCGTCGTAGATGAGTTCGGCGTACCGTGATTCGAGCCGGGCCTTCTCGCGGGCCAGGTCGCGTTCGAGGCAGATCGACTCGAGGTCGGCATGTGCCAGGATCAGCGCCAGCGATGCCGGGCATTCGTAGGTCTCGCGGCTCTTGATGCCGACCCGCCGATTCTCCACCATGTCGACCCGACCCCAGCCGTACGAGCCGACGACCTCGGTCAGGTGATCGATCATCTCGACCAGGCCCATCGCCTCACCATCGACCGAGACCGGCGTGCCTTCCTCGAAGCCCATGACCAGGTCGCGCGGTTCGCTCGCGGTCGGCTTCGTGGTGAGCCAGACGCCGGGCGGCGGCTCGTTCCACGGATCCTCCATCTCGCCACACTCGATCGCTCGACCCCAGAGGTTGTCGTCGATCGAATACACCTTCTCCTTCGTGGCCACGATCGGGATGTCATGGTCGTAGGCGTAGTGAATCGAGTCTTCGCGGGTCATCCCCCAGTGCCGCACCGGCGCCACGACCTCGAGATCCGGCGCCAGGGCCCGGGTCGACACCTCGAAGCGCACTTGGTCGTTGCCCTTGCCGGTGCACCCGTGGCCGACGGCGTCGGCGCCGTGGTGGCGCGCGGCGCTGACCAGGTGCTTGACGATGACCGGGCGCGACAGCGCCGAGACCAACGGGTAGCGACCCTCGTACATGGCGTTGGCCTTGAGGGCCGGAACGACGTACTGGCTGGCGAACTCGGCGCGGGCATCGACCACGATCGCCTCGGACGCACCTGCGGCCAGGGCGCGCTGCTTGACGACATCCCAGTCCTCCGCGGCCTGGCCGACGTCGACGGCGAGAGCGATGACCTCGACCCCCATCTCCTCGATCATCCATTTGACCGCGACCGAGGTGTCGAGCCCACCGCTGTACGCGAGGACGACCTTCTTCGCCATGGGACGTGCTCCTGTCGATTCAGAGCCCAGCGAGGTCGCTGAGCCGGCTTGCGAGTGCGGTTCCGGTGGTCGTCTCGGCCACCACGATCATGAGCGTGTCATCGCCGGCCACCGTGCCGAGAATCTCGGTGAGGCCGGCACGGTCGATGGCCGAACCGACGACGTGGGCCGACCCGGGTGGCGTACGCAGCACGACGATGTTGTGCGAGCACCCCACCTCGACGACCCAGTCGCTCAGGACCCGCCGAAGGTGGTCTTCGGGCGCCACCTGTTCGGTCGGCAGTTCGGGAATGGCGTAGACGGTCTCGCCCCCCGGGACCCGGACCTTGATCGCCCCCAGGTCCTCGAGATCGCGCGACACCGTGGCCTGGGTGGCCACGACGTCGTGGTCGGCGAGCAGGTCGACCAACTGCCCCTGACTGGTCACCGAGTGCTGCGCCAGGAGGCCGGCGATCTTGTGTTGACGTTGTGCTTTGCTCATGCCGGCCCGGCCTGCTCGACGAGCCACCAGAACACGGCGCGGGCAGCGTGCATGCGCTGGGTGGCCTGCTCCCACACCCACGATCGCGGTCCGTCGACGATGTCTGCGGTCACCTCTTCGCCCCGGTGGGCGGGAAGGCAGTGGAGGAACACCGCATCCGGGGCGGCACGGTCCATGATCGCGGCATCGACGGTGAACCCCTCGAACGCCCGCAGCCGATCGGCCGACTCCTCCTCCTGTCCCATCGAGGTCCAGACATCGGTGTAGACGACGTCGACGCCTTCGACGGCCTCCTCGATGCGGTGGGTCACCAGGGGTTCGGCGCCGGTCGCACGGATCCGATCGAGCATGGTGGCGTCGGCGTCGTAGCCGGGCGGACAGCCGAGCCGGACCTTCATGCCCACCATCCCGGCGGCGATGGCGAGCGAGCGGGCCACGTTGTTGGCGTCGCCCACGTAGGCGACCGACTTGCCGGCCAGGGCGCCGCCCGCAGCGCGAACGGTGAGCAGATCGGCGATCGCCTGCAGCGGGTGGGCCTCGTCGGACAGGAGGTTCACCACGGGAACCGGTGACACGGCGGCCATGCGCTCGAGCACCGAGTGTTCGAAGACCCGGGCACCGATCAACGCGTGGTAGCACGCAAGGGTCCGTGCCACGTCCTCGGCCGTCTCGCGGGTGTCGATGCCGACCTCGTCGGCCTGGATCGAGATCGGATGACCGCCGAGCTGGGCGACGGCCATCTCGGTCGAGTTCCGGGTGCGCGCCGAGGGCTTGGCGAACACCAGAGCGGCACCGAGCCCTGCGAGCACCGGTTCGGGCGCCGCGACCGCGGCGCGGTCGAGCACGTCGTGGAGCTCGTCGCTGCTCAGATCGTCGATCTCGAGCAGATGTCGGACGCTCATGTCAGTCCCCCGATGATCGACACGGCCCGCTCGATGTCGTCGTCGGACACGGTGAGCGGCGGCGCCAACCGCAGGGCCGTCGGCGTGATGCCGTTGACCACGAGTCCAGCGTCGAGTGCCGCAGCAGCGAGCGCCCGGGCGTCGACGCCCTCGAACTCGGCAGCCAGCAGCAGTCCCAGGCCCCGGACCCCGGTCACCGACGGCAGGCCCAGGAGGGCGTTGCGCAGCTTGGCTCCCTGCTCGGCGGCGAGCTTCGGGGCGTCGATGTCCTCCATCACCTGCAGCACGGCGCGGGCGGCCGCAGGTCGCGAGCGGCTGGCCGCCGAACGTGGTGGCGTGGTCGCCAGGTTGGAACGCAGCAGCCACGTCGGACCGAGCCCAACAGGCGCCGATGGGGACACCGTTGCCGAGCGCCTTGGCCAGGGTCACGACATCCGGCTCGACGCCGGTGTGCTGGAAGCCGAACCATTCGCCGGTCCGGCCCAGTCCGGTCTGCACCTCGTCGAACATGAGCAGGAGCCGGCGTTCGTCGCAGATCCGGCGCACCTCGCGTGCGTAGGCCGGATCGATCGCGTTGACCCCACCCTCGCCCTGCACCGCCTCGAGCAGCACGGCAGCCACCGACGGATCGAGTGACCGTTCGAGCTCGTCGATGTCGTTGTACGGCACATGACGAAAGCCCTCGGGGAGCGGCTGGAACGCTTCGTGCTTCTCGGGCTGGCCCGTCGCATGCAGCGTGGCCAGGGTGCGGCCGTGGAACGACCGCATCGCCGACACGACCACGAACTTGCCGTGCCCTCCCCACTTCCGCGCCAGCTTGATGGCGGCTTCGTTGGCCTCCGCCCCCGAGTTGCAGAAGAACACCTGGCCGTGTTGTTGCGGCAGCTCGGCTCCTTCGTCGCCTCGCCTGCCTGCCGTTGGCACGGAGCCGCCATACGCCGGTGCCTCGGCTCCACCGGCTGGCGCCTCCGTCGCAGCTCTGGTTGCTCCTTCGTCGCCTCGCCTGCCTGCCGTTGGCACGGAGCCGCCATACGCCGGTGCCTCGGCTCCACCGGCTGGCGCCTCCGTCGCAGCTCTGGTTGCTCCTTCGTCGCCTCGCCTGCCTGCCGTTGGCACGGAGCCGCCATACGCCGGTGCCTCGGCCCCACCACTGATGAGGCGATCCAGGGTTCTTGCCACCGGGCCGTTGTGCTCGGTCGCGAACAGGTTGCTGACGTGGAGCAGCTCGCCTGCCTGCTCGCTGATCGCCTGGGTGACCGCGGGGTGTGCGTGTCCCAGGCTGGTCACGGCCAGTCCGGCGAGGAAGTCGAGGTACTCCTTGCCGTCGGCATCCCACAGCCGGGTGCCCTCACCGCGCACGAACATGACCGTCGGCGCGCCGTAGGTCGGCATGATCGGGCACATCGCCATGGTGTCGGGTGCATGGACCGCCGTGCGGTGATCGGTCATGGCGTCGCCTCGCTGATCATGGTGCCGATGCCGGCGTCGCTGAAGAGCTCGAGCAGCAGCACGTGGGGGCGCCGACCGTCGAGGAGGTGCGCAGACGTCACGCCGCCCTCGACGGCTGCGACACAGGCCTCGATCTTGGGGATCATGCCGCCGGTCAACTCGCCGCCGGCGATCTTGGCCGAGAGCGCGGAGGTGGTCGTCGTCGAGATCAGGCTGTCGTGGTCGTCCACGTCGGCGAGCAGGCCCTCGACATCGGTGAGGTAGATGATCTTCTCGGCGTCCAACGCCACCGCCAGCGCGCCGGCCACGGTGTCGGCGTTGATGTTGTAGGCCTGTCCTTCGAGGTCGGCGCCGATCGTCGAGATGACCGGGATCAGGTCCTCGGCCAGCAGCCGCACCACGATCGATGGGTTGATGGCACCCACATCACCGACGAAACCGAGATCGGGATTGCGAGCTTCCGCACGGATGAGGCCGGCATCCTGACCGGACAGTCCCACCGCGATCGGCCCGTGCACGTTGAGCGTGCCGACGATGTCGCGGTTGACCTTGCCGACCAGCACCATGCGGGCGATGTCGAGCGTCTCGGCGTCGGTGACGCGCAGTCCGTCTCTGAACTCGGAGGTCTTGCCGAGCCGCGACATCATCTCGCCGATCTGCGGACCACCGCCGTGCACCACGACCGGACGGAGCCCGACCGAGTGCATGAGGACGATGTCCTCGGCGAACTGCTCGGCCAGGACCGGATCGACCATGGCGTTCCCGCCGTACTTGACGACCACCACCGCGTCGCGGAACCGCTGGATGTAGGGCAGGGCCTCGACGAGGACATCCGCCCTGAGCTGGGCTTCCTCGATCATGACGTCCCCATGTTCTCGTCGACGTAGGCATGGGTCAGGTCGACCGTCACCACGTGCCCGGTGCCGGAGCCGACACCCAGGTCGGCGGTGATGTCGATGAACCGTTGCTGCATGTAGGCGGCCAGGCCGGCCCCGTCGTGGTCGGCATCGACGCCGCCACGGGCCACCACGAACTCGCCGTAGCTCACCGCCACCTTCGACTGCTCGAACGTGATGCCGCAGGCGCCCAGCTCCGATGCGACCCGGCCCCAATAGGGGTCGTTGCCGTACCACGAGCACTTGACCAGCTGACACTCGGCGACCGCGCGAGCGCCGGCGGTCGCCTCGGTGTCCGATGCCGCGCCGGTCACCGTGATGCGCACCACCTTCGTGGCGCCTTCGGCGTCGTTGGCCATCTGGGTGGCGAGGTCGACGCAGACCTCGGCCAGGAGGGCACCGAAGGTGTCGAGGTCGGGCCGACCGGCCTTGCCGCTCGCCAGCACCAGCACGGTGTCGTTGGTCGACTGGGCACCGTCGGTCGTGAGCCGGTTGAACGAATCGTCGACGGCTCGCCAGAGCGCATCCTGCAACTCGTCGGCGGTCACGTCGGCGTCGGTCGTGATGACGGCCAGCATGGTGGCCATGTCGGGGCGCAACATGGCCGAACCCTTGGCCATGCCTCCCACGACGACGCCGCCGGCCTTGGCCACCGATTCCTTGCGGTGGGTGTCGGTCGTGCGAATGGCCTCGGCGGCCAGCGGTCCCCCGTTGGCGGCGAGCTCGGAGGCAGCCGCCGGGATCCCTGCGGTCAGTGCGTCCATCGGAAGCCGGTTGCCGATGAGTCCGGTCGAGCAGACCAGGACGTCCTGGGGCTCACATCCGACCGCCGCGGCGGTGAGGGCGCACATCTGATCGGCGTCGCCGACGCCCGCCGCGCCGGTTCCGGCATTGGCGTTGCCCGAGTTCAGGACCACCGCCGCAGACCGGTTGCCCGTGAGCTCGAGGTGACGACGCGTCACCTGCACCGGCGCGGCGGTCATCTTGTTGCGCGTGAACACGCCGGCCGCCACCACGGGAGCCGCGTCGTCGGTGACCACCAGCGAGAGGTCGGGAACATCGCCGTCCTTGACCCCGCAGTGGACGCCGGATGCCACGAACCCCTGGGCTGCGGTGACACTCATGGATAGACCCCCAGCGTCGGCACCCCGGTCGTCTCGGGCAGGCCGACGAGCAGGTTCGCGCACTGCACCGCCTGCCCGGCCGCGCCCTTGCCGAGGTTGTCGATCGCACACAGCGACACCACGAACCCGGTGCGCTCGTCGGCCAGGACCGACACGTGGGCGCTGTTGGACCCCTGGACGGCCTTGGTGTGCGGCGAGCCGTCGACCAGGGTGACGAATGGTTCGTCCGCGTAGAACTCGGCGAACACCTGGCGTACGTCATCGGTCGAGGCCGGACCGATCGGGCGGGAATAGCAGGTGGCCAGCATGCCCCGGTTCATCGGGACGAGGTGGGGCGTGAAGAGCACCTGGGCCTCGATGATCCGCTCGATCTCGGGCGTGTGCCGGTGACGCAGCAGGCCATAGGCCGACACGTCCTCGTCGGCCGCGCAGAACGCGATCTTGTCCCGCCCGGCCCCCGAGACGCCGGACACCGCATCGACGACGATCCCCGAGGTCTCGATCAGGCTGTTCCTCGTCAGCGGAGCAAGGGCCAGGGCGGCCGCAGTCGGGTAGCAGCCCGGCACGGCGACCGAGGCGGCTGCGGCGATCTCGTCCCGAAACAGCTCGGGCAGGCCATAGGCGAACTCATCGAGCAGCTCAGGAGCCGAGTGCGTGTCTCCGTACCACTCCGGGTACACGGCCGGGTCGTCGAAGCGGAAGTCCGATCCGAGATCGACGATCCAGTGCACCCGACCGTGGATCTGGGCGACGATCGCCTGTGACGCGCCGTGCGGAAGGGCGAGGAAGACGAGGTCGACGTCGTCGACGAGCGCGGGGTCGAACCCCACGAAGCTCAGGTCGGGATACGCCGGTGCCAGGCTCGGATACAGGTTCGCGACCCGGGTCTCGGCCTGCGAGTCGGCGGTCGCGAACACGGCGGTGAGCTCGGGATGTGCCGCGCACAACCGGAGCAGCTCGGCGCCGCCGAACCCCGATCCACCGATGATGCCGACCCTGGTCACTCGATGATCATACGTAGTGCTGAATAATCATCCAAACCCGTTCCGGATGGTAACGACCGTTATCCTCGGGTCCCGTGCCGTATCAACGCCGCGTGCTGCTGACCGCGTTGACCGGCATGTTCGCCACGACGTTCCCGGTGACGATCCTGACCGTGTCGCTCGGCGAGATCGCCGACGAACTGGGCAGTTCGGAGACGACCCTCGCCTGGGTCATCAGCGCGCCGCTCCTGGCCTCGGCACTGGCCCTGCCGGTGTTGGGCAAGATGGGCGACCTCCACGGGTATCGCCGCGTGTTCCTCATCGGGTTCGCCGCCGCCAGCGTGCTCGCCGGGTGCACGGCGCTCGCCTGGAACGCGGCGAGCCTCATCACCATCCGCACCCTCGCCCAGGTGACCGGGGCGGCCACCCAGCCGACGTCGATGGCCCTCATCATGTCGGTCTACGACAAGGAGGACCGGGTCAAGGCGCTGGGATGGTGGTCACTCGTCGCGGCCGGCTCGCCGGCGCTCGGCCTGGCCGTCGGGGGTCCGCTGGTCGACGCGTTCGGATGGCAGCTCCTGTTCGTGATCCAGGCGGTGCTGGGTGCCGTGGCCGTCGCCGTCGGCGCTCTGGTCCTCCGCGAGTCGACCGGGCGGCCAGCCGACGTCCGCTTCGACATCGCCGGCGCCGCCACGCTGGCCATCGGGGCCGGAGCCATGATGTTCGCGTTCAACCAGGCCCCGGTCCGCGGCTTCTCCGACCCGTTGGTGATCGCCGCTGCCCTCCTCGCACCCATCGGCATCGCCGCCTTCGTCCGCGCCGAGCGACACGCCGACGCCCCGCTGCTCCCGCTCGAGTTCCTCGAGCGACGCAACTTCCGCTCGCCACTGATTGCGTCGGTGTTCCAGGGTGCGGCCTACATGGGCGGCTTCGTGCTCGCTCCCCTGCTGGTCGACAACGTCTTCGGCTACTCGGTGTCGGCGATCTCGCTCATCATGCTCATACGGCCCCTGGTCTTCAGCGCGAGCTCGCCCGTCGGCGGCAGCCTCGCCACCCGCATCGGCGAACGTCCGGTTGCCATCTTCGGCGCGGCGGCCGTCACGGTCGCCCTGCTGCTGTTCGTGCTCGGAGCGAGAACCGAGAGCATCGCCCTCATCGTCGCCGGCCTGACCCTGCAGGGGGTCGGGAACGGGACGGCGCAACCGCCCCTCAACGCCACGCTCGCCAACTCGGTCGACGAACACAACCTCGGGATCGCCTCGGCGGCGCAACGGATGGCCTTCCAGATCGGCTCGTCGATGGGCATCACCGTGCTCACCGCGGTCTACGGCGGCGACGGTGAGGCGTCGTCGTTCAGCCGCGCCTACGTGGTCGGCGCGCTCCTGGGTGGATGCGCAATCGTGGCCGCGTCGGCCATCCGTTCGACCCCCCGCGGCCAGGCGGACTCCGAGTCAGCCGTCGAGATCTCGCCCGCGGTGGTGAACCCAGGGAAGTGAGCCACGATGGCCGCACACCTGCCACCAGCCACGAAGCGTGCGCTCGACCTCGTGGCGCACCGGGTTTCGCCCGAGCAGGACGACCGGACCGTCGTGCCCGTCGACCGCCCCGCGTTGCACCGCGATCAGTTCGCCGGTTGCCTCGATCCACTGCACTCGCCACGGCTCGTCATCGACCCCGGCCATCCACAACGACCCGAACTCGACCAGCAACAGACCCTGCCGCCGTCGATCGTCGGCCTGGAAGGCCTCGAGGTCATCCCACTCCACGGCGGGCGACCCTAGCAGGGAGATCGAACGTCTGTTCGCTCAGCCTCGAAGAGTTGCCGCGTGCCGTGCGGTCACGGCGTCGATGCAGGCCTGGCGGGCATCCGCGACCTCGGTGTCGGTCAGCGTGCGGTCGAGCGCTTGGAAGCGCAGCGTGTAGGCCAGGCTGCGCGTCCCGGGCGCCACGCCGTCGCCGCGGTAGACGTCGAACAGGGTCACGCTCCAGAGCAGCGCTCCTCCGGCGTCACGAATCGTCGCCTCGACGTCGTCGGCCGCGACGGACACATCGACCTCGAAGGCGAGGTCGATGTCGCTGCTCGGGAACAGGCTGAACGGGCGGAACGGCTTGTCGTCGACGCGGAGGTCGAGGATGGTGCCGAGGTCGACCTCGAGGTAGGCCACCCGTTCGGGGATGTCGTGGACGTCGAGCACGTCGGGGTCGATCTCCCCGACCGAACCTACCGACGTGCCGCCGGCCTCGACCACGGCCGAGCGGGTCGGATGGAGGCCGGGCATCTCGAGGTTGCGCACCCGGGCGTCGGAGATCTGGAGGAGGTCGGCCAGGGTTCCCCACGCACGCACGGCCTCGGTGGCATCGCGACCCGCGAGGATCACGGCCACGTGTTCGCGTTCGTCGGGCAGCGGCGCATCGGCGTCCGCAGGCGGTTTGAACACGTGCCCGATCTCGAACAACCCGATCCCGTGGTTCCGATGGCGGGCGTTGTAGCTCACCGCCTGGACCAGGCCGGGGAGCAGCGCCGTGCGCAGGATCGATTCTTCGGCCACGAGCGGATTGGCGATCTCGAGACCGACGTCGGGCAGCCCGCAGCGGGTCAGCTGCCCGGGGGCGAGAAACGGCATCGGCGTCGCCTCGGCCAGGCCGAGGCCGGCCAGGGCGGCGCGCACCCGTCGCCGATCCCGCTGACGACGACTCAGACCGCCGCTCAGTTCGCCTCTCGGCAGCGTCCGCACGATGTTCGAGTAGCCGTGGTGGCGCGCGATCTCCTCGATCACGTCGATCTCCGACTCGGTGTCGGGCCTGAACGACGGGACGACCGCATCGAGCTCGCCGTCGTCGGTGACCTCGACCCCGAACTCGATCGGCCTGAGCAGATCGGCCATCGACTCGAGCGACAGGTCGCTGCCCAGCATGGCGTTGACCCGCCCTGGGCGGACCCGGACCTGCGCCGGCTCGGGGACCGTGCCGAGCACGTCGATCTTGCCCGGCGCGAGCGTCGCCGTGGCACCGAGCAACTCGGCGAAGCGATGGGCCACCAGTTCGCCGGACTCGGGATCGACCCCCTGCTCGAAGCGAGCCGAGGCCTCGGTGCGGATGCCCAGGCGGCGTGAGGTACGGGCGAGAGGAATCGGGTCGAACCAGGCCATCTCGAGCAGCACATCGGTGGTGTCGGTCGCGATCTCGGTCGCCGCGCCGCCCATCACGCCGGCGATGCCCACCGGGACGTCTTCGGCGTCGCAGATCAGCAGATCGGCGTCGGTGAACGTTCGCTCGACCTCGTCGAGGGTGACCATCGTCTCGCCGTCGGTCGCCGTGCGTACTCGGAGGCCGCGCCCGCCGAGTTTCGCCAGGTCGTAGGGGTGGTTGGGCCGGCCGAGCTCGAGCATCACGTAGTTCGACACGTCGACGAGGCTGTTGATGGGCCGCATGCCGAGCAGGGTGAGGCGGCTCGAGATCGTCAGATCGGAGGCCCCGACGGTCACGTCGCGCAGGACCCACGATTCGAAGCGGCCGCACCGGAGACCGTCGAGCACCTCGACGCTGACCGAGCCGTCGAGCGGATCGCCCCCGGTTCGGACCGTCGGTCGGGGGATGGCGAAGGGCACGCCGAGCCGAGCTGCCAGGTCGCGGGCGACGCCGGCCACCGACATTGCGTCGGGTCGGTTCGGGTTCACCTCGAGGTCGTAGAGCACGTCGTTGCCGATGCCCATGGCCTCGGCCAACGGGACGCCGGCGTCGAGCCCGGCGGGGAGCACCAGGATGCCGCCCGTGGTCGCCGCCGAGGCCGAGCTCGCTCGGCGAGCACAACATGCCGTTGGACCACTCGCCCCGGAGCTTTCGCCGCTGGATCTCGAGACCATCGGGCATCGTGGTGCCGAGGGTGGCGAGGGGCACCCGATCGCCGACGGCCATGTTGAAGGCTCCACAGCAGATCTGCAGCGCCTCACCATCGCCGGCATCGACGTCGACCAGCTGGATCTTGTCGGCATCGGGGTGTGGCCTGAGATCGAGAACCTCGGCGACGACGATGCCCTCGAGGCTTCGATCCGAGGTGTTCCATCTCCTCGACCGCGAGACCCAGGTCGCTGAGCTCCTCACCGATGGCGACCGGGTCGCCCTCGATGGGTGCGAACTCCCGCATCCATGACAGGAGCACCTTCATCAGAACTGCTCCAGGAAGCGGATGTCGTTGGTGATCAGCTCGCGCAGGTCGTCGACGCCGTGTCGGGTCGTGGCGAGACGGTCGATCCCGAAGCCGAAGGCGAAGCCGCTCCACTCCTCGGGGTCGATGCCCACGTTGCGCAGCACGTTGGGGTGCACCATGCCGCAGCCCCCCAGCTCGAGCCACGTGCCGTCGGGTCGGCGGATGTCGTACTCGGCCGACGGTTCGGTGAAGGGGAAGTACGAGGGCCGGAGCCGTGACCCGAAGTCGCCGCCGAAGTAGGCCTTGGTGAACGCATCGATGGTGCCCGCCAGGTCGCCGAACGTGATGCCGCGGTCGACGACCAGCCCCTCGATCTGGTGGAACACCGGCAGATGGGTGGCATCCGCGGTGTCCTGACGGAACGCCCGGCCGGGCATCACCGAGTAGACCGGCGGCTTCTGGTCGAGCATGACCCGGATCTGCACCGGTGAGGTGTGGGTGCGCAAGAGGGTGGATCCCGGCGGACCGTGCTTCACGTAGAGCGTGTCGTACATGTCGCGCGCCGGGTGATGGGCCGGGAAGTTGAGCGCCTCGAAGTTGTGCCAGTCGGTCTCGACCTCGGGGCCTTCGGCCACGGTGAAGCCCATCCCGACGAAGGTGTCCTCGAGCTCGGCGATGGCCTGGCTGACGAGGTGCAGGTGGCCGGCGACCGGCGGCGTGACCACCTCGGTCAGATCGAGCCGCTCGGCGTCGAGTCGTACGCGACGCGCCGCCTTCTCGAGCTCGTGACGACGGTCGGCGAACGCCTCCTCGATCTGGGCGCGGGCCGCATTGATCGCCTGACCCGTCGCTTTCGCTTCGTCGGGGCCCAGGTTGCGCAGGTTGCGCTTCAGCGCGTTGAGGGGTGCCTTCTTGCCGAGGACGGCGCGCTGGAGCTCGCCCAGCTGGTCGAGGTCGTCGGCGGTGCCGGCACTGGCAACGGCCTCGGACGCAATGGTCGCGATCTCATCGAGCATGACGTGCGCACCCTGCCTCAGGCAGCTCAGGACGGTCCAGTTGATTCGCGCTCGTCTCGTGGCAACGAGAAGCAGAACTCCGACCCCGCTCCGGTCTGTGAACGGGCATCGAGGGTGCCGCCGTGGGCCTCGGCGAGCCCGCGACTGATCCAGAGGCCGAGTCCCGAGCCGCTCGGGCGACCCTGGTCGGCGCGGAAGAACTTGGTGAACACGCGGGGCAGGTCGTCGGACGCGATGCCGTCGCCCTGGTCCTGGACCTCGACCTCGACGTGGTCGGGACGAACCCGCCCCACGACTCGGACACCCCGAGGGTCTGCGTACTTGGCGGCGTTCTCGACGAGATTGGTGATCACCTGCTCGACCTTGTCGGGATCGGCGAAGACCGGAGGGAACGGGTCGTCGAAGTCGATCGCACATTCGAGATCGTGGTGCACCAGCCGCACGCGGTCGACGACGCTCGCCGTGATCGCCCGCAGGTCGACCAGCGAGCGGTGCAGGACGAGTCGCCCCGTCTCGATGCGACTCACGTCGAGGAGTTCGGCGACGAGCCGGCCGACTCGACCGGCGTCGTGGTTGACCGCCTCGAGCATCTCGCGCTTGTGTTCGTCGGTCGTGTGGTCCCAGCGACTCAGCAGCAGCGACGTGTAGCCCTTGATCGAGGTGAGCGGACTGCGGAGCTCGTGGCTGACCGCAGCGACGATGGCGAGCCCGTCGGCCTCGCCGACGGGCCGCACGATCAGGACGGCGCCGTCGGGAGCGTCGGCCTCGCCGAGTAGGCGGGCCGTCACCGACGTGGTGAGGTCGCGGCCGCCGCTGCGCACCGTCCACTCGACCGGCCCATGCTGACTCGGCCAGTCGTCGCGAAACGCGGCGCCGCCGGCGAGGTCGCGGATGTCGAACGCGTCGCCCATCGGCCGAGACCGGTCGAGGGCCCCGAACACATCGACGGCTGCCTCGTTCCAGCGGGTGGGACGGCGCGTGCGGTCGACGACCACGACGGGGTCCGGAAGCAGATCCAGCTCGAACTCAGGCATCGGACCCGCCCCGCACCCGGCGCTGTCGCACCGCCTCGAAGCACAGCACGGCGCCCGCCATGGCCACGTTCAGCGATTCGGCCCGGCCGACCATGGGAATCCGTACGGTTCGGGTCGCTGCGGACTCGAGTTGGGTCGGAAGCCCGTGGGGCTCGGACCCGAGGACCAGCGCGGTGGGAACGACCAGATCGGCCTCGTCGAAGGCGAGATCGGCACGCGGCGACGTGGCCGTGACCGCCCATCCCTTCGCGCCCAGGGCCTGCACCGTCCCGAACACCTCCTTGTCCACCACCACGCCGACCGAGAAGACCGACCCCGCCGACGCCCTCACCGCCTTCGGATTGAACGGATCAGCGGACTCGCCCAGGCACAGTACCGTCGAGGCCCCTGCGGCCTCGGCCACCCTCAGCAGGGTGCCGACGTTGCCCGGGTCGCCCACGTCGACGAGCACCAGCACCAGGTCGTCGACCATCGGATCGAGCTCGTCGATCTGCCGCACCGATGTGACCGCGACGGCCGCCACCGGTTGCGGTGACCGGGTGGTGACGATGCCGTCGAGCCGACCGGCGTCGACCTCGGTGATCGGCGCGCCCGAGGCCCGGAGCTCCGCCAGGAGGTCCGGGTCGGTGTCGGGCCCGACGAACACCTCGACCAGATCGTGGCCCGCGGCGACCGCGGCGGCGACCGACGTCGCCCCTTCGACCACGAAGCAACCGGCCTCGGTACGCGCACTGCGACGCCTCGCAAGGCGTCGCAGTGTCTTGAGACCGATCGGGGCCCGCAGCATGGTCGGCACGGGGCGCCGGTTTCAGGTTTCAGGCGCTGGCTTCGACCGGAGCGGCCTCGAGGGCGGCCTTCGCCGTCTCGACCAGGGACCCGAAGGTCGCCTCGTCGGTGACGGCGAGGTCGGCGAGCACCTTGCGATCGACCTCGATCTCGGCGAGCCGCAGGCCGGCGATGAACCGGCTGTAGCTGAGGTCGTGTTGGCGGCACCCGGCGTTGATGCGCTGGATCCACAGTCGCCGCATCTGGCCCTTGCGGGCCCGGCGGTCGCGGAAGGCGTACTGCCCACTGTGCATGACCTGCTCGTTCGCGGCACGGAAGCTTCGGCTCTTGTTGCCGTAGTAGCCCTTGGCGCGATTGAGCACCTTCTTGTGACTCTTCTTCTTGTTGACACCGCGCTTGACTCTGGCCATCGGTGACTCCTTCTTCAGTTCGAACGAAAACGGACTGCGCTGCTCAGCTCTCGAGCAGTCGCTTGAGGCGAGGCTGGTCGGCGGCGGACGCCTCCTGGTCGGTCTCGCGACGCTTCATGACCCGGGTGGGGCGATGCTCGGACTTGTGCAGCCGGTTGCCCCCGCGCCGCATGATCTTGCCGCTCCCGGTCTTGCGGAAGCGCTTGTGGGACGCCTTGTGACTCTTCATCTTGGGCATCTCGTCTCCTTCTCTCGAATCGGGCCGACCGCTCAGCTCTCGTCGGTCACCGTGTCGGTCTTCTTCTTCTTCTTGCCGGCTTGCTTCTGGGGACCCAACACCATGGTCATCTGGCGACCTTCGTGGCGGGCATGGGTCTCGACGCGGCCGTGGTCCTCCACGGCTTCGATCACATCATCGAGCAGCTTGCGTCCCAGCTCGGGATGCTGCATCTCGCGGCCTCGAAAGGCCACGGTCACCTTCACCTTGTGTCCCTCGTCGAGGAACTTGATGACCTTGCGGGTCTTGGTGTCGAAGTCGCCGACGCCGATCTTGGGCCGGTATCTCATCTCCTTCACCGAGATGCTGCTGCTCTTGCGTCTCGATTCCTTGGCGCGTTGTGCCGCCTCGTACTTGTACTTGCCGAAGTCCATGATGCGACAAACCGGGGGGTTTGCCGCAGCTGCGACTTCGACGAGGTCGAGGTCGAGCTGCTTCGCCATGGCCAAGGCCTCAGGAAGCGGCTTGACGCCGAGTTGTTCTCCGTCCGGAGCGACGACCCGCACCTCGCGGGCGCGAATTCGATCGTTGATCCGGGGGTCGTTTGCCGAGGGGGCCGCTATGGCCGATCACTCCTCAATGAGACGGGTCCTCCTCCGTCGAGTCTTCGGTGGCCCGAGCGAACCTTCACCGGAGAGCGGCGAGTGTCCATGGAAAGCCGACACCCGCTTCGCTCCATCCGGGAACGGATGGACCTCGACGGTCTTCGCGACCCGGAGACGCACGTGATCGCCATGATGAAATCGACGATCGGTGGCCGGGTGGGAGCGTGAGCCCCTCTTTCCCTCGGTTGTCAGGCGCCTAGGGTACACACCTTCACCCCGACCCTGACAATGTCGAACCCAATCGAACATCGGAGCACCTACATGAGCCTGTGGACCCCTGGGGGCGAGCACCCCGTCGAACCCAACCAACCGAGCCAGCCCGAACCGGCCCAACCCGCGGCCGCTGACACCGGCGGGACCCCACCCGAGGGCCCGAGTCTCGAGGACCTCTCGCCCGAGGAGCGGGCCCGGGTCGAGGCCATGGCGTCGGAGATGGAGGAGGTGCGCAAGCAGATCGCCTCGGCGCCCGCTGCCGATGTGGTGGCCAACCACGCCATGGGCATCTACGAGCTCGCGGCCATCCACCTCACCAGCGAGCCCCCGAAGCTCGAAGAGGCGCAGCTCGCCATCGACGCCCTCGCCGCCATCGTCGACAACCTCAGCGGTCGACTCGGCCAGGGAGAACCCACCCTGATCGAAGCCCGCCAGCAGCTCCAGATGGCGTTCGTGCAGCGCAGCCAGCAGCCCGGGGACTGACGAGGTGGCCATCGTCGAGGACCTGACCAACCAGCACTGCACCGTCGAGGTCGACGGTCACGTGCTCATCGCCACCATGAACCGGCCCGAGAAGAAGAACGCGCTGTCGGCCGACATGCTCGTCGGCCTGGCCGACGCCTTCGACCGGGTCGATGCCGACGACGACATCCGCTGCGCCATCCTCACCGGCGCGGGTGGCAACTTCTCGACCGGTGCCGACCTGGTGGCGATGGGAACCCCATCCGAGGACCCCCATGTGCAGGAACGCATGTCGGCCGGCGACGACCTCCACTGGAAGGCGCTGCTGCGCGATCACCGCCTGACCAAGCCGCTGATCGCCGCCGTCGAGGGCTACGCCGTCGCCGGCGGCACCGAGATGCTCATGGGCACCGACATCCGGATCGCGGCCGAGACGGCCACGTTCGGGGTCTGGGAGGCGAAACGGGCGCTGTTCCCGCTCGGGGGCTCGGCCTGCAGGCTCCCCCGTCAGATCCCCTACACGATCGCCATGGACATCCTGCTGACCGCCCGGCCGGTGACGGCTCACGAGGCGAAGGAGATCGGCCTGATCGGTCGCCTGGCGCCGCACGGTGCGGCGCTCGACGTGGCTCGCGCCGTCGCGCAGCAGGTCGCGGCCAACGGACCGCTGTCCAACCAGGCCATCCTGCGGGCCTGGCGCGAGACCGAGCACCTGAGCGACGGCGAGGCCATGGCCCATCAGGACGCCATCGGCTGGGAGGTCATGGCCAGCGAGGACGCTGCCGAGGGCTCGAAGGCCTTCGCCGAGAAGCGCGACCCCGTCTACCGGGGACGGTAGAGACCCGACACGGCGAGTCCACTAGACAATCACCTCGTGACCGACAATCAGGGATTCGAGACTCGCCAGATCCATGCAGGGCAGGAGCCCGACTCCGCGACCGGTTCGCGGGCCGTGCCGATCTACCAGACCACCGCCTACCAGTTCCGCGACAGCGACCACGCAGCCAACCTGTTCGCGCTCGGCGAGATCGGCAACATCTACACGCGCATCATGAACCCGACCCAGGGCGTGCTCGAGGCCCGGATCTCGTCGCTCGAGGGCGGCACCGAGACCGCCGTCGGCCTGCCGGGCGCTCTGGCCCTCTCGTCGGGCCAGTCGGCGGCCACCATCGCGATCATGAACCTGGCCCAGGCCGGCGATCACATCGTGTCGGGGGCGGCCCTGTACGGCGGCACCTACAACCTGTTCCACCACACCCTGCCCAAGTACGGCATCGACGTGAGCTTCGTCGACGATGCCGACGACCTCGATGCCTGGCGGGCTGCAGCGCAGCCCAACACCAAGGCCTTCTTCGGCGAGTCGATCGGCAACCCGAAGAACAACGTCTTCGACATCAAGGGTGTCTCCGAGGTCGCCCACGAGATCGGCGTACCGCTGATGATCGACAACACGGTCGCCACGCCCTTCCTCATCCGGCCGCTCGAGCACGGGGCCGACATCGTCGTGCACTCGATGACCAAGTTCCTCGGTGGACACGGCACGGCCATCGGCGGTTGCATCGTCGACGGCGGCTCGTTCGACTTCGGAGCCTCGGGACGGCACGCGATGTTCACCGAGCCCGACCCGTCGTACAACGGGCTCGCCTACTGGCCTGCCCTGGGTGCCGGGTCCTTCGTCATCAAGGCCCGGGTCCAACTGCTCCGCGACATCGGGGCGGCCATCAGCCCGTTCAACGCGTTCCTCGTACTGCAGGGCATCGAGACGCTGAGCCTGCGCATGGAGCGCCACTTCAGCAACACCCAGGCCGTCGCCGAGTTCCTCGACGGGCATGCCCAGGTCGAATCGGTGGCCTATGCCGGTCTCCCTGCGTCACCGTGGCACGCCCGTGGGCAGGAGTTGGGCGGCGGCAGAGGCTTCGGCTCGGTGCCGGCGTTCATCCTCTCGGGCGGGCGCGAGGCCGGCAAGCGCTTCGTCGAGGCCCTCGAGCTCCACAGCCACGTCGCCAACATCGGCGACGTGCGCAGCCTGGTCATCCACCCGGCCTCCACCACCCACAGCCAGCTCACCGAGGTCGAACAGACCGCGACCGGTGTCGATCCGGGCCTGATCCGCCTGTCGGTCGGCCTCGAGACCATCGACGACATCATCGCCGACCTCGAGATCGGCTTCGCTGCGGCGAAGGGCTGAGCATGGCCAAGGGCCAACCGCGCTTCAGCTCCGACGGGAACATGTCGTCGGGTCGCGCCGGCACCGACCCCGACGAGCTCGACGCCGCGTCGGCCAACCTGGCGTCGAAGGCCCCGAGCCTGTCGGACGCGACGGCTGCGTCCGATCCCGCGGACGACGAGGGGTGGGGCGCAGGCGTGAGCGAGGCCGCTCCCCCGGACCCCGTGGAGGCCGACGACGGCGAGCTCGCCTTCGGAGCGAGCATCGCCGCCGCCGTGGCCGATGCCGACCGCGGCGCCGACGAGACCGCAGGGGACGCCGACACCGGATGGGCGGGCGCGACCCAAGCCGATCCAGGAGTGAACCTGCTCGCGGCAGCCGCCGACGCCCAGCTCGACCAGGTCGACTCGCCGTTCGACGGCATCGCTGACGAGGTCGAAGGGGTCGATGAGTTCGACGAGTTCGAGAGCACCGACGCCATGGGCGGCAACGACCTCGACCCCTTCGACCTCGACTAGTCACATGGTGATGGTCCCGGTGACCCGGATGTCTCGGCTGCTCGCACCGATCTGGATCTCGAAGTCGCCGGGCTCGACCTTCCAGTTCGAGGTCTCGACGTCGTAGAACGCAAAGGTCCGTGGCCCGAGGCTGAAGGACTCCCGTCGCGTCTCCCCCGGCAGGAGGTGGACCTTGGTGAACGCCTTCAGCTCTCGGGGTGGTCGTGGCACCGAGCTCTCGACGTCGCGGACGTACAGCTGCACGACCTCTGAGCCGCGCCGCTCGCCCACGTTGGTGATGGCGACGCTGACCGATGGCACGTCGTCTTCGGCGTGGATGTGCAGGTCGCTGTACTCGAAGGTCGTGTACGACAAGCCGTGACCGAAGCAGAACTGCGGTTCGATGTCGTGTTCGTCGAACCAGCGGTGGCCGATGAACACGCCCTCGTCGTAGGTCACCTCGCCGTCGGTGCCGGGGTAGGACGCATGGGCACCGGAGTCCTCGATGCGGAACGGGATGGTCGAGGGGAGCCGACCGCCCGGTTCGCCCTCGCCCGCCAACACGTCGGCGAGCGCCAGACCGAACTCCTGCCCCGGGTACCACGTCCAAAGGACGGCTCGGACCTCGTCGGCCCAGGGCAGCGGCGCGCCGGCTCCGGCGTTGACCACGACGACGGTGTTGGGCTGCGCGGCAGCCACCGCGGCGACCAGTTCGTCCTGACGACCGGGGAGGGCGAACGAGGCCCGATCCTCTCCCTCGGTCTCGAAGTCGGGGCTGGTCCCCACGACCACGATGGCCAGGTCGGCTGCCCGCGCCGCCTCGACGGCGCGACCGAGTTCGATGTCGGGATCGGGCGGAACCGCGCCGAACCGCAGGTGAGGGAGGACGCCCCGCTTGCCGGCCCGCAGTTCGATGAGCAGATCGACGGTCGTCCCTGCCGTGAGCTCGACCGAGCCGCGCGTCTCGACGAGTTGGTTGGGGAACACGAGCATCGTGGGTCCTGGCTCGTCCCAATCGTCGACGACGACCTCGCCGTCGATGATGACCCGTGCCTGACCGGCTGCCGCCAGGCTGAGCTCCCAGGTCCCCGACTGGTCGGGCGAGAACCGTGCGCTCCACCGGGCCGAGAAGTTGCCCTGCCCGAGTCGCCGGATGGGCGCGCCGAAGAAGGAGAACCGGGCTTCGCGCTCGTCTTCGGTGTGGAACGGGTCGGTCGCGAAGTCGGGGTCGTCGAAGTACTCGACCGCGTAGCCGTCGCCGAGCAGGCCCGGGTCGATCGGCGCGGCGAACATGCCGAGTCCGACACCGCGCTCGAAGGTGACGTCGTCGAAGCGTTCGGTGATCCCGTCGAGGGGGCTCACCACATGATGCGGGAGCACCTGCGACGAGCCGCCGCCCTGGCTCTGCCCCGGCGTGGCGTTCGGGCCGATGACGGCGACCGACCCCGTGCCGGCGACGTCGAGGGGAAGGACGCCGTCGTTGACCAGCAGCACCATGCCGGCCCGCGCCACGCGGCGAGCCAGTTGGCTGCGCTCGGGGGTGTCGACGGACCGTTCGGCGGGCTCGGAGGCATCGTCGAGGCGGCCGGTTCGTGCCGCCAGCCGGACGACCCGGGTCGCCTTGTCGACCACGTGGGCTTCGTCGACCGTGCCGGCTCGCACGGCCTCGGCGAGGGGCGGGCCGAACTGCAGCGGCGGACCGGGCATCTGGATGTCGAGCCCGCCGGCGGCGGCCGCCTCGGTGTCGTGGGTCCCGTACCAGTCGGACACCACCACTCCGTCGTAGTTCCACTCGCCCTTGAGGATCTGGTTGAGGAGCCGGTCGTTCTGGCTGCAGAACTCGCCACCGAGCCGGTTGTAGGCCGCCATGATCGTCCATGGCGCCGATCCGGTGACCGCCGCCTCGAACGGGCGGAGATAGACCTCACGGAGCGTCCGCTCGTCGACCTGGGCGCTGATGCTGTGCCGCTCGTGCTCCTGGTCGTTGCACACGAAGTGCTTGAGCGAGGCCGCTACGCCGCCGGACTGGAGTGCCGTGATGAACGCGATCGCGAGTTGGGCGGTGAGCTCGGGGTCTTCGGAGTAGCACTCGAAGTTCCGTCCCGCGAGCGGGTAGCGATGCAGATTGACCGTCGGTCCGAGCACGACGTGGGCGCCCTTGCTCGCCGCCTCGTCGGCGAGGGTCGTGGCGACCTCGGCCACCAGGTCGACGTCCCAGCTCGCACCGAGCGCACTCCCGATGGGGAAGTTGACGGCCGAGACGCCTGAGGTGAGATCACCTCGGACACCGGTCGGGCCGTCGGACATCTTGATGCGGCCGATGCCCAGCCGGGGGATGCCCTCGACGCGCCAGTTGTCCATGCCGGCGGTGAGCGTGACCTGCTCGTCGAGCGTCAGTTGTTCGACCAGTGAGGCGATGCGTTCTTCCACGCACCATTCCTACACGTTCGCTCCGGTCGGTTCGACAGACCCGGCTTCCCACGTGCCGTCGGGAGCAGCGATCACGGTGAAGGTGACCTCGGTGCCTTCGGTGATCGTCCGCGACCCGTCGGCGATCTGGGTGCAGTGAAACCGACGTGACACACCGTCGGAACCCAGGATGACGCCGAGCCCCCGAGGATCATCGAAGGAGGAAACCACACCAGTGAGCGAGTCCAGCGAGGCCATGAGACGAGAACCTAGCGACCGTCGGATCGGCGTACGACGCTGGGCCGGCGATGAGTTCGGTGTAGCTGGTGAGGATGGTGTCGATGATCTTGAGACCGGCGGCCCGGATGGCTCGCCCGGTCTCGGTGATGTCGAGGTCGAACATGCCCTCGGCCACGTACCGCGGGATCTCCTGGGGTCGCAGGATGCGCACCTCGTCGATCCGTGGGTCCTCGACATTGGCCTTGTAGTCGACGTCGGAGGATCCACGAACGGTCAGGTCGGCCTCCTCGAACAGCGCCATGGTGGCCTTCTCGAGCGAACCCTCGGGCAGGACCAGATCGAGCGTCAGAGGTAGCTCCCGCCGGGCACGTCGGTGTCGTCGGCGTCGGCATCCGCCTCGAACGACTGGCGCAGCCGGCACATCTCGACGGCGACGATGGCGGCCTCTTCGCCCACGTTGTGCCCGCCGGCCTCCTCGCTGCGGGCGAGGGCTTGAGCCCGGTCCTCGACGGTCAGGACGCCGAAGCCGATCGGAATGCCCGTTTCGAGTTGTGTGGACTGCACGCCGGCCGCACACCCTTCGCTCACCAGCTCGTAGTGCGTGGTCTCGCCCCGGATCACGACGCCGGCGACCACGACGGCGTCGACCCGGCCCGAGGTGGCCATCGCCTTGGCGGCGAACGGCAACTCGAAGCTGCCGGGCACGCTCGCGGACGATCTCCTCGACGCCGAGGGCTTCGCAGCCACGTTCGACACCGGCGATCAGCCGGTCGACGATGTCGGTGTTCCAGCGGGCGTGGATCAGCCCGACGTGCAGGCCTGCTCCGTCGAGTCCGTCGGGAATGCCGGCCCGGTCAGAGGACATCGTCGAGGCCCTCGAGCAGGTGGCCCATCCGCTCGCGCTTGGTGCGCAGGTAGCCGATGTTCTCCGGTGTCGGTTCGGTCTCGAGCGACACCCGTTCGGTGACTTCGAGACCGAAGCCGGCCAGGCCGCCCTTCTTGGCGGGGTTGTTGGTCAGGAGTCGCATGGTCGTGACGCCCAGGTCGACCAGGATCTGGGCGCCGATCCCGTATTCTCGGCTGTCGACCGGGAGGCCGAGCTCGACGTTGGCGTCGACGGTGTCGCGTCCCTGCTCCTGCAAGGCGTAGGCCTGCAGCTTGTGGGCGATGCCGATGCCGCGACCCTCGTGGCCCCGGAGGTACACCACGACGCCCTCGTCCTCCTCGGCGACCTGACGCAAGGCACCGTGGAGCTGCGGACCGCAGTCACACTTGAGCGATCCGAAGATGTCGCCGGTGAGGCACTCGCTGTGCACCCGCACCAGGACGTCGTCCTGACCGACGACGGTGCCGCGCACGAAGGCGAGGTGGACTTCACCGTCGAGCAGCGATTCGTAGGCGTAACAGGTGAACTCGCCGTATTCGGTGGGGATCTTGGCCTCGGCGACCCGCTTGATGAGCTTCTCGGTCTTGCGCCGGTAGCGGATCATGTCGGCGATCGAGATCATCTTGAGGCCGTGCTTCTCGGCGAAGACCTCGAGCTCGGGGGTGCGAGCCATGTCCATCTTCTTCTCGTCGACGATCTCGCACAGCACACCGGCCGGGTAGCAACCCGGCCATGCGCGCGAGATCGACGGCGGCCTCGGTGTGGCCGGCTCGCTTGAGGACGCCACCCTCGCGCGCCTCGAGCGGGAGGATGTGACCGGGTCGGGCCAGGTCGGAGGGTCGGGTGTCGGGGTCGACGAGCGCTTGGATGGTCGCCGAGCGGTCGTGGGCCGAGATCCCGGTCGAGGTGCCCTTGAGCAGGTCGATGCTCACGAGGAAGGCGGTGCGCATCGACTCGGTGTTGTTGGCCACCATCGCCTGGAGGTCGAGTTGGCGGGCCCGGTCGCGGGTGATCGGGGCACAGATGAAGCCCGAGGTGTGGTGCAGGAAGAAGGCGATCTTCTCGGCCGTGGCGAACTCGGCCGCCATGATCAGGTCGCCCTCGTTCTCGCGGTCCTCGTCGTCGACCACCACCACGATCTCCCCTCGGGCGATGGCTTCGACGGCTTCCTCGATGGGTGCGAGTGGCATGGGCTGTCAATCCTTCCAGGCGAGCAGTTTCTCGACGTACTTGGCGGTGAGGTCGACCTCGAGGTTGACGGGGTCGTCTTGGCCCTTGAATCCCAGGGTCGTGACCTCACCGGTGTGCGGGATGATCGCCACCGTGAATCCGTCGTCGAACACGTCGACCACGGTCAGGCTGATGCCGTCGATCGTGATCGATCCCTTCTCGACGATGTAGCGGGTCAGGTCGGGCTCGCAGCGGACGTGGAGGTCCGGCGCGGGCGTCACGATGCGGCCGACCCCGTCGACGTGACCCTGGACGAGGTGGCCGCCGAGGCGGTCTTCGACCCGCACCGGGCGTTCGAGGTTCACTCGATGGCCGGGCTCGAGCACGCCGAGGCTGCTCTTCTTCAGCGACTCGTCGACGACATCGGCTTCCCACCAGTCGTCGCCGAACGCCACGACGGTCAGGCACACCCCGTTGACGGCGATCGACGCCCCCATCTCGACGTCGTCGAGCACCTCGGTCGCCTCGATGTGCAGTCGTCCGTCGGCGAACGACGTGACGGTGCCGAGTTCTTCGATGATGCCGGTGAACATCAGGGCTCTCCTTGATCGGGCGCGGGAACGAGGTCGATGCGCAGGTCGTCGCCGAGACGGGCCACCTCGGTGATCCGGCCCCGCCACATGTCGGCGATGGTCGCGGCGCCGGGCCCGGCGAACAGGCCGGGAGCGTCGGCGCCTCCCATGAGGGCCGGAGCGACGTAGAACCGGCAGCGGTCGACCAGCCCGGATCGGTGGAAGTCGGCGGCGACCGTGGCGCCGCCTTCGACCAGGACCTGGACGATGCCGTCGCCACCGAGTTCGTCGAGGATCCCGCCGAGGTCGCCGGTCATCTCGCGGCACGGATGGACCCGGGCCTCGGCCGGGGCCTTGCCGAGCACGACCCGGACCGGGTCGGCTCCGTCGACGTGGCGCACCGTGAGGCTCGGATCGTCGACCCGGACCGTGCCCGCACCGACGAGGATGGCGTCGCTCTCGGCCCGGAGGCGATGTGCGTCGGCGCGAGCCGCCTCACCGGTGATCCACTGGCTCGTGCCGTCGGGCGCAGCCGTCCGGCCGTCGAGGGTGGCGGCCAGCTTGAGCACGACATACGGACGGCCGGTGCGACGGTGCTTCAGATAGGCCGCGAGCTGCGCTTCGACCTCCTCGGCCCGCACGCCGGTCTCGACGATCACCCCGCCCTCGCGCAAGAGCTCGGCACCCTCCCCGGCCACGAGCGGATCGGGGTCCTCGATGGCCACGACGACCCGTGCCACGCCGGCATCGAGCAGCGCATCGGCGCACGGCGGCGTGCGACCGTGGTGGCCGCACGGTTCGAGCGTCACGTAGGCGGTCGCCCCGCGGGCCTTCTCGCCGGCCGCATCGAGCGCCACCCGCTCGGCATGGCGACCGGGCGGCGGTTCGGTGGCACCGGTGTGGATGTCGCCTCCAGGGGTGATGATCACGCAGCCGACCCTCGGGTTGGGTGACACCGACGGGTGGGGTGCATCGGCAGCAGCGATGGCCAACGCCATGGCTTCCCTGTCGTCGATACCGGTCATGTCTGGCGTGGCTCCTGCGCTCGGTCTCGAGGTCAGGGACGCGCGGCGACACGGGCCACGCACGACCCCTCGCTCCCATCCGGACTTTCACCGTCGGCTCCGGAATCGCACCGGATCAGTCCGTCGCCGAAGCTCAGGAGTCGTGGGCTGTACCACCGGTCGGGACTTGCACCCAACAATCCCGCGAGGGTCCGCGGTTCGAGCTGAGCATAGGCGGATGGCCCCCACTTGACTCAACGGTCAAGGGTCACCCCGCGTTCGGACTCAGTGTGGCCGTCCACCGGCCAGCAGGTCGAGGGCGTGCGGAACGACATCGGCGACGGCTTCGAAGCACTCGACGCACCCTTTCGTGCTGCCCGGAGTGTTCAACACCAGCGCCGTACCGATCGTGCCGGCGATGCCCCGGCTCAGGCGCCCGAGCGGATGCACCAGGCGCATGGCCTCGGCCAGTCCGGGCGCCTCGCGTTCGATCGCCGCCCGCGTGCCTTCGGGGGTCAGGTCGCGCGGGCCGAAGCCGGTTCCGCCGGTCGTCACGATCGCCCCGGCGAAGCCATCCGCCATGTCGACGAGGGCGTCGCGCACCGACTCGATGCCGTCGGCCACGACCCGACGTTCGACCACCCCGAACCCCGCGGCTTCGAGCGAGGCCGCCAACGCCACGCTGCTCTTGTCCTCACGCGTTCCGGCGATCACGCCGTCGCTCGCGGTCAGGATCTTTGCGTCAGGCACGCCGCGACCGTACCGGCGCTACCGTCGGCGACGATGAGCGACTCGATTCTCGATGTGGACCTGCTGGCCTTCGAGACCGGATCGGCCGAGCAACGACGAGCGGTGGTCGACGGGGTGATGCGGAGCCTCGAGACCGGCTTCGTCTACACCAGCCACGACATGGGTGAAGGCATGATCGACCACGCCTACGCGCATCTCCGGACGTTCTTCGAGCTCTCGGCTGATGCCAAGCAGGAGTGGGTCGCGCCCGGAACCCATGGCCAGACGGGCTACACCGGCCTGCTGGTCGAGACCGCCGCCACCAGCGAGGTGCCCGACTGGAAGGAGATGCTCAACTGGTCGCGAGACATTCCGACCGGGCACCCGCTGCGCCGCAAGTACCCCCACCGCTACATGGACCAGGTGGTCCCCGATGTCGCGCCGGGTATCGCGCGAGGTGCTGATGCGGTTCCACGAGTCGGTCGAGAACCTGCAACGCCGGTTCCTCCGCATCATCGCCGTCGGCCTGGGGGCCCACGACGACCTGTTCGAGTCGATGGTCGGTGAGGGTGCCACCCTCACCCGGGCCATCCGCTACCCGCCGATGCAGCAGGCCCCGGGCACCGAGCACGTGTGGGCCGGCGAACACGGCGACATCAACCTCATCACGGCGCTCCCCCGGGCCACCACCCGCGGCCTCCAGGTGAGAACGGTCGATGGGTGGATCGACGCGGCGCCGCCCGAGGAGCACGTGATCATCAACACCGGCATCATGCTCGAGCGGCTGTCCAACGGTGTGATTCCGATCGGCATGCACCGGGTGGTGGCCGATCCCGACTCACAGGACGAGCGCTACTCGGTGGTGCAGTTCATGCACCCGACGCCGTGGACGATCTTGTCGCCACTCGCCAGCACGGTCACCGCCGACCGGCCCCAGCGCTTCGGCGGAGTCGAGGCCGGCGACCTCCTCGATCAGGTGCTCTACGACATCAACCTGGTCGAAGACGCCCGTCGGGTCGGCTGAGCAGCGTGCGACTCGACCTGACCGATCCACGCCTGTGCGTCGACGGAGCCGTCTCGATGGAGCCGGGCGACGGCTACGTCACGTTCCGCCGCCTCGACGACCGGTGGCGGCACGAGTTCCCGATCGAGGTCGACTTCCTGGTCGAGTCGCCCTCGGGTGTGCGGGTCAGCTGCATGACCGACGCGAACTCGATCGGATTCGAGTTCCTCGCCACCGCCATCGAGCGCCTCGGCACGTTGACGCCGAGCATCTTCGACCTGTGGGTCGATGGCGAGTTCGCCGGACAGCGAGTCGAGCACCGCGGGCAATGTGCTCGTGCTCGACCCCGACGACCCCACCAGGATGGACCTCCGGCGCGGTGAGGTGGGCACCGTGAGCTTCGGCCTCCCTGCGGGCGAGCATCACGTCGAGCTGTGGATGCCCCCGGCCACGGTCCTGCGGGCCCAGGCCGTGATCGTCGGCGACGACGCCACGATCGACGCACCCGCGCCGTCGGTCGACCGCCGCTGGGTTCACCACGGCAGTTCGATCAGCCATTGCATGGAGGCGCACGGCGGCTCGCAGGTCTGGCCGGCCGTGGCTGCGCGGATCGGCGGCGTCGACGTGACGAACCTCGGCCTCGGCGGGCAGTGCCACCTCGATCAGTTCGTCGCACGCACCATGCGTGACCTTCCCGCCGACCTGCTGAGCCTGAAGTGCGGCATCAACATCGTCAACGGCGCCACGATGACCATGCGCACGTTCCCGAGCGTGCTCCACGGCTTCATCGACACCGTGCGCGAGGGCCATCCGGAGCTCCCGTTCGTGGTCGTCAGCCCGATCATCTGCCCGGCGCACGAAGACACCCCGGGCCCGACCGAGCCGGTTCCGGGCGGCCGCATTCGGGCCACCGGCGACAAGGAGGTGCTGGGCTCACTCACCCTGCGACGGGTGCGCCGCCAGATCGCCCAGGTCGTCGCCGCGCGCCGGCACGCCGGTGACGAGAACCTCCATCTCCTCGACGGCCTCGAGCTGTTCGGCGAGGACGACACGAGCGGGCTCCCTGACGGGCTGCATCCCGACGGCGACGGCTACGTCACCATCGGAGAACGCTTCGCCGCACGCGTCTTCGCCGCCGGTGGGCCGTTCGCCTCGGGCCGATAGACCGGCCCGGGCCCATCAGCCCGGCGGAGCGAACTCGAGATCGTCGACCGCCGCCACACACTCCTGCACGACTGCGCTCGTGGCCGACACGTCGGTGTCGAAGCCCAGCGGCGCTCCTTCTTCGATCGTGTCGAGGTCGATGTCGACGGAGTCGCCGAGGAACTCGAACTGGAAGCGTTCGAGTCCGATCTCCCCGGGCCCGGCGACGTGCACTCCGTCGATGTCGTAGACCGTGCCCGCGTCGGGAGACACGAAGACCTCGCCGGCGGCGCAGTAGCCGACGGCGGCATCGTCGGGTCCGACGAGCCGGAACACCTGGACCTGGCCGCCGTTGCGCACCAGCCCGACCGGTTGGTCGCCAAGACGGAGGACGTCGACCGCGAACGCCTCTTCGGCGAGGGCCACGGTCGTCGGCTCGCCTTCGTCGTCGCCACCGACGACGATGAGGACGACCGTCGCCAGCACCGTGATCACGATGCCGACCAGGGCCACGGTTCGGACCCGGCTCCACCGCCGCTGGCGCCGCGCCAACTCGTCATCGCTCACGGGCGCCTCATTCGTTGGATGAACATGCCGTCGGTCCCCGCCGCCTGCGGAAGCAGCAGCGCGCCGCGACCACGGGCACCCCACGCGTCATCGGGCACGGGAAGCGGCTCCCAGTCGGGCAGGAGGTCGAGATCGACGGTTTCGGCATCGGTGAGCGTGCACACCGAATAGATCAGCACACCGCCGGGTCGGACGAGACACGAGGCTGCGTCGACGAGCCGCTTCTGGATCCGCGCGAGGTCGACGATGTCGTCGGGGGTGACCCGCCACCGCGCATCCGGTCGGCGCCGCAACACCCCGAGGCCGGAGCAGGGAGCGTCGACCAGCACCCGGTCGAACGCCGAGCGCACGAAAGGCGGAGCGGCGCCGTCGGCGACCACGACCGCGACGTCCAGGCCGAGCCGGTCGACGTTCTCGACGACCGTCGAGGCCCGTCGGGCGCGCCGATCGGCGGCGATGACCGTCGCCCCGCTCGTGGCCATGGCCGTGGCCTTGCCTCCCGGAGCGGCACAGAGGTCGAGGACCCGATCGCCGGGCACCGCACCGACCAGATCGGCGACCCATTGCGACGCCAGATCCTGGGTGTAGCCGTCCTCGCGTTCGGTGGCCGAGGGCGGCTCGTTCATGGTACGCAGCGCAGCCACCGCCCGATCGGCGCCGAGGTCGGCGCTGAGCCGCTCGACGATCCAGGCCGGATAGCTCAACTCGGTGGCCACGTCGGGCCAGTCGAGGGCGGTCGTGATCGACCCCACCCGTCGGAGCACGGCGTTGACCAGGCCTCGGGCCGGCTTGGGGGCCACGGCCACCGTCTCGCCGACGGCAGCATGGGCCGGCGTGCCGAGGAACACCAGCTGATAGGTGCCCAGCCGGAGCACGTTGCGGACGCGATCGGAGACGGAGCGCTCGAGAAACCGGTCGATGAGGTGATCGCAGGCTCGGCGCATCCGCGTGGTGCCGTGCACCAGTTCGGTGACGAAGTGACGATCACGATCCGAGAGGCGGGCCTCGGACAGTGCACGACGGCTGGCCACGTCGGCGTAGGCGCCGCCCGGGTCGATGGCGTCGAGCGCGTCGAGCGCGACGCGCCGTGCGGTGGGCGCGGCCTTCATCGATCTCCGAAGTCGTCGCCGTCGGCCCAGCCGGAGCCGTTGGCCCACGCCCGGGCGGCCATCCGAGCTCTGCCCTCGGGCTGCACCTCGACGACCTCGATCGGGGCGTCGCCGGTTGCGACCAGGATGCCTGATCCGTCTGGATCGAGTCGGGTCCCCCACACCTTCATGCGGCGCCCCTCGTGCATCGTCCACGCACCGCCGACCCGCACCACGCGGTGGACCTCGACGGCCGAGGCCGTCCAGTCGATGCGCAGATCGTCGTTCGTGAGCTTGTGGGCGTAGGAGGCCTCGCCCACCTGCGGTACCGGCTCGTCGAGGCCGGTCCGAAGGTTGCGAACCAGCATCTCGCTGCCGATCTCGACGAGGCGGCTGCGGAGCTCGTCGACCGTTTCGTCGGGGCCGATCGGCACCTCGGTACGGTCGTACACCGCGCCGGTGTCGAGGCCCTCCTCGACGACCATCAGGTCGACTCCGGTGGTGGGATCGCCGGCCAGGATCGCCCGCTCGACCGGCGCCGCGCCCCTCCACCGTGGAAGCAGAGAGAAGTGGAGGTTCACCATCGGCACCTGGGCGAGCACGTGAGGCTTGATGATCCGACCGAAGGCCACGACCACGCCGAGATCGACGTCGGCCCCGAGGAGGTCGTCGACATCGTGCCTGACCTCGATGCCCAGGTCGAGCGCCGCCTGTTTGACCGGGCTCGGGGTCGGCTCGGCTCGTCGGCCGCGGCGGGCATCGGGGTTGGTGATGACGGTCCGGACGTCGAGGCCGGCGGTGACCAGCGCCCGCAGAGGCGGGACCGACAACGCCGGTGTGCCCAGGAAGGCGAGACGCGCCGGGTGCGCCGGAGCCGGTGCCGGCACCGTCAGGGCAACCGGAGACCGCGTGGCGCCGTCGCTGCCGCCTCGAGCTCGGCACGGCGGGCGCGAAGGACCTTCTTGGCCTCGCGACGGGTCTCGACGTCGAGGTGGTCGAGCATGAGGATGCCGTCCAGGTGGTCGAGCTCGTGCTGGAAGAGGCGGGCGAGCAGCTCGTCGGCCTCGATGGACACCTCGTTGCCGTCGAGGTCGAACCCGGTGAGGTGGATCTCCTTGGGCCGCACGATGTCCCACGACAGGCCGGGAATCGACAGGCAACCCTCCTCGTACTCCCACTCGCCGCGCGACTCGGCGATGACCGGATTCACCAGCACCTGGGGGTCGCGGTCTTCCTTGCCGAGGTCGTAGACGAACAGCCGCTTCTGCACGCCGACCTGCGGCGCCGCGAGCCCGAGCCCCGGCGCGTCGTACATCGTGCGAAGCATGTCGTCGGCCAGCTTGACCAGTCGCCCGTCGACGTCGTCGATCTCCGACGCCCGCTCCTTGAGCACGGGATCGCCGACGACGCGGATCACATAGGGGGCGGCCATCCGGCGAGGCTACCGTCGCCGACGATGGGTTCCGATCCGGGCGAGCACTACTTCAGCGGTTCCCCCGGTGTGCCTTCCAAGCGACGTCGCATCCGGCTCTCCAACCGGTTCATCGACGCCGAACTCACCACCGATCGCGGCGTGTTCTCTCCCGGTGCGGTCGATCTCGGCACCCGGGTGCTGCTCGGCGTCGCTCCCGACCCCGTGGCGTCGGGCACCCTGCTCGATCTCGGCTGCGGCTACGGGCCCATCGCGCTGTCGATGGCCATGGCATCGCCCGCGGCACGAGTCGTGGCCGTCGACGTGAACGAGCGGGCGCGGGCGCTGTGCCGCACGAACGCCGATGACCTCGGCGTCTCCAACGTGACCGTGCTCGCCCCTGACGAGGTCGACCCCACCCTCACCTTCGACGAGATCTGGTCGAATCCGCCGGTTCACATCGGCAAGGACGCGCTCCACGACCTCCTCGACGAGTGGCTCCAGCGACTGTCGCCGGGCGGGCACGCGCTGCTCGTGGTGCAGCGTCACCTGGGCGCCGACTCGCTTCACCGGTGGTTGCAGGACCGCTCGTTCTCGGTCACCCGCCTTGCGTCCAAGAAGGGCTATCGCGTGTTCGACGTCAGGGCCTCCGAGGGCTGACGCACCTCACACCCGGGGCGGGTCGACGGCGATGCGGAGTCGCCCCGTGGGCCGTCGTGTCGCAGAAAGGGTGTCTGCGAGCGTGTCGTGATCGGTCGCCTTCACGAGCCAGTGACCGTCCCGGGGGCCGATCACCTCGATGCCGAGGTGCTGGCCGAGCGTCTCGATGAACCGTTGGGCTGCGGCGCCGGACACGTCGGCGACGGCACGCGCCGGCGGGAATCCGAGGATCTCGCGCCGGGCCGACTCCGGGCCGACCAGCCGGTCGGGTTCGCCGTGGAGCGCGGCCTTGACCACCTCGTGGTCGGGTTGACGGGTCTGGATGATCACTCGACCGCCATCCCGACGCCCGCCGACCAACCGGCAGGCCCGGACCACGAGCGCGAGGGCCTGTTCCGCGGCCCGGTAGCGGGGCGCCAGCAGCTCCTGGTCGAAGTCGAGGAAGGCCACCACCTGGGCGTCTCGGACCTGGTGGAGCACCGCCTCGGTGCCCACGACGACGCGGGATCGCGCCTCGCCGGTCGACGACCCCGTCACCTCGTCGACCTCCTCGCGAACCAACGCCGCCAGCTCTTCGCTCACCCTGGCCACCCCGGCCCGGATGTTGCGGCTCGCCGTCGCGCCGCAGGCCTGGCAGATGGCCGGACGAGTGCGACCGCAGCGCAGGCATGCATAGTCCGACTCGGGTTGGATCACGGCCGCCTCGCACGCCTCGCACGTCGCCACCACCCCGCAGACGTCGCAGGCGAGGAGCCGAGCCCGGCCGGTGCGGTTGAGGACACAGACCACCCGTGCGTCACCCTGGAGCCGACGGACCAGGCTCGGCGAGAACAGGCCGGACCGCCGCGGATCCTCCTGCCGCCGATCGACCACGTCGATGATGGACCATCCGGCTCGCTCGATCGAGATCGGGCGGCTCGAGACCGGAGCGAAGACGCGTGCCTCGAGCGTCGGCATCGGCGAGGTGAGCACACACGGAACTCCCGCTCGCCGCGCCCGCTCGACCACCACATCCCGCGCGTGCCACGTGGGCACTCGTTCCTCCTGGTGCACCTCGTCGTGCTCGTCGAGCACCACGAACGCCGCCGGCTCGACCAGCGGCGCCCACGCGGCAGCGCGAGCCCCGACGACGGTTGCGCCGACGTGGGCCTTCGCCCACTGGTCGGGGTACAGCGCCACGTCGACACCGCTTCGTCGAAGGCGGGCCGCCAGGCCCCGTGCCACGTCGACCGAGGGGGCGACGATCAGGGCGTTGCCCCTGGACGCCGCGGCGTGCGCGACCGGGTACAGGTCTTCGGTCGGCGCCAGTCGAAGCAGCCTCGCTCCCCCGCCGAACGCCTTCTCGACGAGCGGGTCCTTCACCCCGGACGCGGGTGCGGCGACCGAGGGCACGGGGAGTGTGGTGACGGCTCGCGGCGGCGACGCCGTGGTGAGCAGGTTGGCGACCCGACCGGCCCAGCGATGAGCAGCCCACCGTGCGAGTCCGATGATGTCGGCGGCGGGTCCCAGACCCGTCACCTTGGCGATCGGCTTCAGATCGACGTCGGCCTCGGACTCGACGTCGGTCGCGACGACCCACCCGCCGACGCGCCGGCCACCGAGGTCGACCCGGACCAACGAGCCGAGCCGCGCGTCGTGGACCATCGACGCGGGCACGACGTAGTCGAACTCCTTGTCGATGGTGCCCTCGACGAGCACTCGGACCACGGGCAGTTCCACGGCTGGGCTCGATTCTCGTACGCCAGCGTCACGCCTTTCGTGACGCTGGCGTTGTGGAAAAGCTAGAGACCGAGGGCGGACTTGAGGTCGTCGGCCCGGGTGGTGTGCTCCCAGGTGAAGTCGGCGTCGTTGCGACCGAAGTGGCCGTAGGCCGCCGTCTTCTTGTAGATCGGGCGCCGGAGATCGAGGTCGCTGATCAGCGCGGCCGGGCGGAGGTCGAAGATCTGCCGGATGGCGTCCTCGATCTTGGTGACCTCGACCCGCTCGGTACCGAACGTCTCGACGAAGATCGAGACCGGCTGGGCGACCCCGATGGCGTAGGCCACCTGGACCTCGCACCGGCTGGCGGCGCCCGAGGCCACGACGTTCTTGGCGACCCAACGGGTGGCGTAGGCCGCCGAACGGTCGACCTTGGAGGGGTCCTTGCCCGAGAATGCGCCACCACCGTGGCGGGCCATGCCCCCGTAGGTGTCGACGATGATCTTGCGGCCGGTGAGCCCGCAGTCGGCGTGGGGTCCGCCGAGCTCGAAGTTGCCGGTCGGATTGACGAGCACGGAGAAGTCGCTGGTGTCGATGTTGTCGGGCAGCAGCGGGGTGATGACGTGCTCGACGAGATCGGGCTTGATCAGCGTCTCGGAGTCGAGACCGGGCTGGTGCTGGGTCGAGATGAGGACCGTCTTGAGCTTGACCGGCTTGTTGTCCTCGTAGTCGATGGTGACCTGGGTCTTCCCGTCGGGCCGGAGGTACGGCAGGATCCCGGCCTTGCGGACCTCGGACAGCCGGTGGCTGAGCCGATGGGCCAGCCAGATCGGCAGCGGCATGAGATCTTCGGTCTCTTCGCATGCGTAACCGAACATCATGCCCTGGTCGCCCGCACCCTGGGCGTTGAGGACGTCCTCGCCCGAGGAGCCGGTCCGGGTCTCGTACGCCGTGTCGACCCCTTGCGCGATGTCGGGGGACTGCGGATCGATCGAGGTGACGACACCACAGGTGTTGCCGTCGAAGCCGAACGACTCACGGTCGTAGCCGATGCCGTTGATCGTCTCGCGGACGATCTTCGGGATCTCGACGTAGGCGTCGGTGGTGATCTCGCCGGCGACCATGGCCAGGCCGGTGGTCACCATCGTCTCGCAGGCCACGCGGGCCATCGGGTCGTTGGTGAAGATGGCATCGAGGATCGCGTCCGAGATCTGATCGGCCATCTTGTCGGGGTGACCTTCGGTCACCGATTCGGACGTGAACGTCCAGTTGCGGGTCATCGTCCCACCCGCTCCCCGGCCGCTCGGGCCGCAACGGGCCGGTCGGTCGCCGGCGCTCCCTCGCTCGCGTCTGCGCGTCCGGTATTCACAGTCATTGCTTGCTCCTTGTTTCGAGAACGTGGTCGAGGACGGCGCGGGCGATGGCCCGCTTGTCGGCCAGAGGTACCAGCGTGGCACCTGAGGCGGTCAGAAGATGAACTTCGTTCGTGTCGTGTTCGAAGCCCACGCCGGGGGCGCCGACGTCGTTGGCGACGATGACATCGAGATTCTTGCGCTCCAGCTTGGCTCGGGCATGGTCGAGGACATCGTCGGTCTCGGCGGCGAACCCGACGAGGGTCTGACCGTCGGGCTTGCCCGAACCCAGATCGACCAGGAAGTCGTGGGTGGGCTCGAGGATGATCTCAGGCGTGCCGTCGCCCTTCTTCAGCTTGCGATCGGCCGGCGCCTTGGGCCGGAAGTCGGCGACGGCGGCGGCCATGACGATGATGTCCTGGTCGGCGCTCCTCGGCATGACGGCGGCCTCCATCTCGGCTGCGCTCGCCACCCTGACCACGTCGGCGACGCCGGGCGGAGTGGGCCGGTCGACGGTGGACACGAGCGTGACCTCGGCGCCCCTCGCGGCCGCCTCGGCTGCGATCGCGTAGCCCTGCTTGCCCGACGACCGGTTGGTGATGACCCGGACGGCGTCGATGGCCTCTCGGGTGCCGCCGGCCGTCACCAGGACCTTGAGGCCGGCGCAGTCGGCGACCGCCGACAGGATCGTCTCGGCGGCTTCGACGATCGCCTCTGGCGCCGCGAGGCGTCCGCTTCCGGAATCGCCACCGGCCAGACGGCCCTCCTCGGGGGGAAGGACGTGGACCCCTCGCCGACGCAGCGTGTCGAGGTTGTCCTGCACGGCCGGGTGGTTCCACATCTCGGTGTGCATCGCCGGGCAGAGCAGCACCGGAGCCTCGGTGGCGAGCAGCGTGGCCACCAGGAGGCCGTCGCTGATCCCGGCGGCATAGCTGCCGATGAGACGGGCCGTCGCCGGAGCGACGACGACCAGGTCAGCCGATTGGCCCAGCCGCGTGTGCGGGATCGGATCGTCGTCGTTCCACAGCGAGGTCTTGACCGGTTCGCTGGCGAGGGCAGACAGGGTGACCTCGCCGACGAAGCGGGTGGCACCGGCGGTCATCACCGGCACCACGTGAGCACCGGCGTCGATCATCCGACGACACACCTCGACCGCCTTGTAGGCCGCGATGCCGCCGGTGATCCCCAGCACGACTCGAGCGCCACGCAGCATGTGAGACCCGAGATCGGGTTCTAGGATTCGTCGTCCGAATCGGCAGCCGCGGCGGCCGCAGCGTCGGCCTTGGCCTGCGCCTCGGCCTCTTCGCGAGCGCGGACCTCGGCCGGCTCGACCGGAACGATCATGTCGGTCGAGATCTCCTCGAAGGCGATCGACAGCGGCTTCCGGGACACCGTCGTCACCTGCGGCGGGATCATGGTGCCGAGGCCGCCTTCGACCTGGTTGTAGTACGAGTTGATCTGCCGGGCCCGCTTGGATCCGAGGGCCACCAGGGTGAACTTCGAACCCGCACGTTCGAGGAGGTCCTCGATTCGCGGGGTCATCATCGACTCGTTGCTCGCTGACATGCGTGGCTCTCCTGAGCGGGCGCGGACGGAACGTACAACTGTACCGGCCACCGATCGCTGCGAGGTAATCCCTCCGAGATCAGTCGCGGGCGGCGACGATGAGTCCGAGGACGGCGTCGACTGCGGCGTCGAGATCGTCGTTGACCACCGTGGTCATGCCGATCTCGGCCGCATGGGCTCGCTCGGTGGCCGCCTTGCCGATGCGCTGTTCGACCCGGTCCGGCGGATCGCCTCGGCGCTCGAGACGGGCTCGCTGGACCTCGGGCGCGGGCGTGTCGATGAAGACGAGCAAGGCATCCGGGTCCCAGCGACTGATCGCCTCGGCTCCCACGACGTCGATCTCGAACACCACGTCGGCACCGGCCGGCGGACTCGGGATCGGTGTGCCCTGCCGGTAGTCGAGGAAGTCGACCCACTCGAGGAACCCGCCGGCCTCGATGTGCTCGGAGAACTCGGCATCGGTCGAGAAGTGGTACGAGTCGGCGGGCTCACCGACCCGCTGCGCGCGGGTGGTCCACGACCGCGAGACCCAGAGCTGTGGATCCATCTCGAGCAACCGGGCCACGACCGTTCCCTTGCCGGCCCCGCCGGGCCCAGCGATGACGATGTTCATTCCCTGGCCGAGGTCGGGCTGGCTTCAGGCCTGGTCGGGGAACGCAGCCAGGAGCGACTCGCGCTGCTGCTTGCCGACCCCGCGGATCCGGCGCGTCTCGCTGATCTCGATCTCTTCCATCGTCCGACGGGCCTTCACCTTGCCGACGCCGGGCAGCGACTCGAGCACGGCCAGCATCTTCATCTTCCCGACGATGTCGTCGTCGGCCGCGCGCTCGAACAACTCGGAGAGGGTGATGGCACCCATCTTGAGTCGTTCCTTCAGAGCCGCGCGGGCTCGGCGGGCCTCGGCGGCCTTGGCGAGAGCAGCGGTCCGCTGCTCAGGGGTCAACTGGGGAGGCTTGGGCATGACCGCCAACGTTAGTGGGTCGCCGAAGGCGCAGCCCCGAGCCTGACCCGGGCCGCCCGGGTCAGCGTTGGCTCTGGGCTGCAGGCTGCGCGCCCGCCAGCGCCTCGGCGACGTCGGCGGCGATGGCCGCGGCAGCGGCCCGCGGGTCCTCGGCCTGAGTGACGGCGCGCCCGATGACGAGGAGATCGGCCCCGGCCTCGATGGCCTCTGCCGGCGTGGCCGGCCGGGCCTGGTCGTGCCGGGCGTGGCCCACCGGGCGGATGCCGGGGACCACGGCGGTGAGCCGGGGGGCGTACTGCTTGGCTTCGGCGACGTCGTCGGCCGCGCAGATGATGCCGCCGCAACCCGCCTCGACGGCCGAGCGGACCCGCTTCGGCAGGATGTGCGACGGCGCCCCACCGTCGCTCGTGAGCACGGTGACGGCCAGAGCCATCGGCGGCGGGAGGCCGACCGACTGCGCACCGTCGACCAGGCCCTCGACGCCGGCCCGGAGCATCGGCACGTCGCCCTGCGCGTGCAGCGTCAGATAGTTGGCGCCGAGGCTGCCCAGCACGCGCGACGCCTTGCCGACCGTCGTCGGGATGTCGTGGAGTTTGATGTCGGCGAAGACGTCGAGTCCGAGGTCGCGCATCGCAGTGATGGCGTCGGGCCCGTTGGCCGAGAACAACTCCAGGCCGACCTTGACCACGCCGAACCACGGTTGGAGCTCACGCGCCATCCGGGTCGCGGCCACGAGGTCATCCATGTCGAGGGCCAGGGCGAGGCGGGACCGGACCTCGGGCCCGGCCGTCTGGGAGATGGACGGGTCAGCGCTCATGGACAGCTCCGATGCTGGGGACGAGTCGTTCGGCGCCACGACGGCGCAACCATTGTTCCAGGCCGGCAGACACCTTGGCCGGTGCCGCCGGATCGACGAAAGTGGCCGTGCCGACCTGCACGGCGGACGCGCCGGCCAGGACGAACTCGGCCGCGTCGCTTCCCGATGCGATCCCACCGACCCCGACGATCGGCAGATCGGGCAGGGCCGCACTCACGTCGTGCACGGCGCGGAGCGCGATCGGGCGGATGGCGGGACCACTCAGGCCTCCCCCGCGTGCTCCGGACCCGAGCCGGTAGGTCCCCGTCTCGGGATCGATCGCCATGCCGAGCACGGTGTTCACGAGGGTCACCGCCTCGGCGCCCGCGGCGTGCGCCGCGCCGGCGACGGCGACCAGCTGCGACGTGTTGGGGCTCAGCTTCGCCCAGCGCGGACGATCGCAGGCCGCCGTCACTGCGAGCACCTCGGCGGTGGCCGTCGGATCGTGAGCGAAGAGGTCGCGGCCGGACTCGGTGTTCGGACAGCTCAGATTGACCTCGACGGCGACGACGCGGGCGTCGGCGGCGGCCAGTTGCTCCGCGGCTCGCCGGTAGTCGTCGACCGAGCGACCCCAGATGCTCGCCACCACGCGCGCACCGGTGGCGAGGAGGGCGGGCAGGTGGTCGCTGAGCCAGGCTTCGACTCCCGGCCCCTGCAGACCGACGCTGTTGATCATCCCGGCGGTGGTCTGATGCACCCGGAGCGGCGGATTGCCCTCCCACGCGAAGGGCGCCAGCGACTTGGTCACGATCGCGCCGAGCGTCGACAGGTCGAACGCACGGGCCAGCTCGGGGCCGTAGCCGGCGGTACCCGACGCTGTCATCACCGGATTCGGGAGCTCGACCGAACCGATGCGGGTCGACAGATCGATGGTCACGACGACACACGGCCTGTCGGGATCGTCACGCCGATGGCTCTCCGTGATGGGCCTGGAGCGACTTGACCGTCAGCGGCGAAGCGTTGCGAGCGGCGATGCCCTCGGCCGCCGCCTCCCCGGCTGCGGCCGTGGTGAGACACGGGATGCCGCGGGTCCCTGCGGCGGCCCGGATGTGGGCGCCGTCGGCTCGTGGCCCCCGGCCTCGCGGGCTGTTGACGACGAGCTGGACTTCGCCCGAGGCGATGAGCTCGACCGCATCGCGACCGCCGGGCTCACCCATCTTGGCCACCCTCGTCGCGACCGGCAGCCCGTGCTCGGCCAACAGGTCGGCGGTTCCCGCGGTGGCCGCGATGGTGAATCCCTGCTCGATGAACTTCGCGGCCGCGCGCAGTCCGGCCAACTTGTCGCGATCGGCGAGGCTGAGGAACACCGTGCCGGAACGCGGGAGGCCCTCACCGGCCGCCAGCTGAGCCTTGGCGAACGCCAGGCCGAAGCTGTCGGCGATCCCCATCACCTCTCCGGTCGAACGCATCTCGGGGCCGAGCAGCGAGTCGCCTCCCGGGAACCGGCCGAACGGCAGGACCGCTTCCTTGACCGCGACGTGACCGGAGACGGGGGCGTGCACCAGCCCTTCCTTGCGCAGCTCCTGCAGCGTGGCGCCGACCATGATCCGGGAGGCGATCTTCACCAGCGGGACCCCCGTCGCCTTGGCCACGAAGGGAACCGTCCGCGACGCACGTGGGTTCGCCTCGATCACGAACACCTGGCCGTCCTTGACCGCATACTGGACGTTGATCAGCCCACGGACGTCGAGTTCGGCCGCGAGCCGCTCGGTGTAGTCCTCGATCACCGAGCACGTCTCGGCCGAAAGCGAGTAGGGCGGCAGCGAGCAGGCCGAGTCGCCGGAGTGCACGCCGGCCTCCTCGACGTGTTCCATGATGCCGCCGATCAGCACCTCTCCGGTGTGGTCGCGAATGGCATCGACGTCGACTTCGGTGGCGTCTTCGAGGAACCGGTCGATCAGCACGGGACGCTCGGCCGACAGCCCACCCTCCTTGCCGAGGCTCCCGAACCCGGCCAGGTGGTCCATCGCGGAGCGGAGGCTGGCCTCGTCGTAGACGATCTCCATCGCCCGTCCGCCGAGCACGTAGCTCGGCCGCATCAGGACGGGGTAGCCGACCTCCTCGACGATCTCGAGCGCACGGGCGACGTCGGTGGCCGTCCCACCGGGCGGTTGGGGGATCTCGAGGCGGTTGCAGAGCCGGCTCCACTGGTCTCGATCCTCGGCCCGGTCGATCGACGACGGGCTGGTCCCGAGCACGAGACCCTCCGGCAACGCTCCGGCCAGCTTGAGGGGGGTCTGTCCGCCGAGCGCCACCACGACGCCTACCAGGTCGCCGGACACCTGTTCGGATTCGATGACGTTCATCGCGTCTTCGAGCGTCAGGGGCTCGAAGTAGAGGCGGGTGGAGGTGTCGTAGTCGGTCGAGACGGTCTCGGGGTTGCAGTTCAGCATCACCGTCTCGTAGCCCGCCTCGGAAAGTGCGAAGCTGGCGTGCACGCAGCAGTAGTCGAACTCGATCCCCTGCCCGATCCGGTTCGGGCCCGAACCGAGGATCAGGACCTTCTCTCGTCCCGAGCGTTCGACCTCGTCGGTGTCCTCGTAGGTCGAGTAGTGGTAGGGCGTCTCGGCTTCGAACTCGGCACCGCAGGTGTCGACGGTCTTGAACGTCGGGACGACGCCGAGCCCGATGCGCCGCTCCCGCACGTCGGCTTCGTCGACGTCCCACAGGTAGGCCAGTTGGGCGTCGCTGAATCCGAGGCGCTTGGCCCGCCGGAGGTCGGACTTGGTGATCTCGGCCAGGCTCACCACGGCGAGGTGGGCCCGCTCCTGCACGATCTGGTCCATCTGATCGAGGAACCACGGGTCGACGCGGGTCTCGGCGTACAGCTGCTCGATCGAGATGCCCCGGCGCAGGGCGGCTTCGAGCTGGAAGGGCCGATCGGGGGTGCCCACCGAGGCGCGGGCGACCAGTTCGTCGTCGTCCAGCTCGTCGAAGAGCAGTTCACCGGGATCGCAGTTGAGTCCGGCGCGCCCGAGCTCGAGGCTGCGGAGGGCCTTCTGGAGCGATTCGGGGAAGGTGCGTCCGATCGCCATCACCTCGCCGACCGACTGCATCGACGTCCCCAGCACCCCGGGCGTGTCGGGGAACTTCTCGAACGCCCATCGGGGGATCTTCGTGACCACGTAGTCGATGGTCGGTTCGAAGCTCGCCGGCGTCTTCTTGGTGATGTCGTTGGGGATCTCGTCGAGCGTGTAGCCGACGGCCAGCTTGGCCGCGATCTTGGCGATGGGGAATCCGGTGGCCTTCGACGCGAGCGCGGAGCTGCGCGAGACCCGGGGGTTCATCTCGATCACGACCATGTCGCCGTTGTCGGGATCGACCGCGAACTGCACGTTGCTGCCGCCGGTCTCGACGCCGACCCTGCGGATGCAGGCGAGGGCCGCGTCGCGCATGGTCTGGTACTCGACGTCGGAAAGGGTCTGAGCCGGCGCGACGGTGATGGAGTCGCCGGTGTGGACACCCATCGGGTCGAGGTTCTCGATCGAGCAGATGACCACGCAGTTGTCGGCGTGGTCGCGCATGACCTCGAGCTCGTATTCCTTCCACCCCGCGATCGACGTCTCGATCAGGATCTCGCTGATCGGGCTCGCCTCGAGACCGAACGCCGCCATCCGTTCGAACTCCTCGGGCGTCGCCGCGATGCCGGTGCCCTTGCCGCCGAGGATGTAGGCCGGCCGGATGACCACCGGCAGGCCGATCGCTTCGATGGCCTCACGCGCCTCGTCCATGTCGTGCGCAGTGGCCGATGCCGGGACCGAGAGGCCGATCTCGACCATCGCGACCTTGAAGTTCTCGCGGTCCTCGGCGGTGGCGATGGCCTCCTGATTGGCTCCGATCAGCTCCGGCGTGCCGGGAACCCCGACCGAGCCGCGCTCGACCAGCTCCATGGCCAGGTTGAGGGCCGTCTGTCCGCCCAGGGTGGGCAGCACGGCGTCGGGCTGCTCGACCTCGATGATGCGTTCGAGCACCTCGGCATCGAGCGGCTCGACGTAGGTGGCGTCGGCGAAGTCGGGATCGGTCATGATCGTCGCCGGATTCGAGTTGGCGAGGATCACCCGGTAGCCCTCGGCGCGGAGGACCCGGCACGCCTGGGTGCCCGAGTAGTCGAATTCGCATGCCTGACCGATCACGATCGGTCCGGCCCCGATCAGCAGGATCGACTCGATGTCGTCTCGACGCGGCACTGCTATCCCCGCTCCCCGGCCGCTCGGGCCGCACTCGGCCGGCCTCCTCGTGCCTCGTCGACCTCGCAGCGTTGCGTTCGCTCCGGGTTCATCATCGGGTCATCTCCTGGGCGAAGCGTTCGAACAGGTGCCGTGCGTCGTGGGGACCGGGGCCGGCTTCGGGGTGGTACTGGACCGACCAGGCCCGGCTGTCGATCACGTTCATCCCCTCGCACACTCCGTCGTTCAGGTTGACGTGGGTCATCTCGGCTCTCCCGCCGAGCGAGTCGGCGTCGACGGCGAAGTTGTGGTTCTGACTGGTGATCTCGATGCGTCCGCTGGCCAGATCGCGCACGGGGTGGTTGCCGCCATGGTGGCCGAACGGGAGCTTGACGGTCCCGGCACCGATGGCTCGGCCGAGGATCTGGTGGCCGAGGCAGATCCCGAACAGCGGCACCTCGGACTCGACCAGCTGGCGCACCGTCTCGACGGCTCCGGCGGCCTGGGCCGGATCGCCCGGCCCGTTGCTGAGGAACAACCCGTCGGGCTCACGGGCGAGCGCGTCGGCCGCCGACGTGGAGGCGGGAACCACCTCGACGGTGGCGAACTCGGCCAGCTGCCGCACGATCGAGGTCTTGATGCCGAAGTCGTAGGCGACGACCCGCAGCGGGCCGGTGCCGAACGTGTAGGGCTCGGGCGTGGTGACCTCGGCGACGAGATCGACCCCGTCGGTCCCGGGCTCGGCCGACGCGGCCGCCTTCAAGGTCACCTCATCGGCGGTGCCGAACGCTCCGGGCATGGCACCGGCGTCCCGCAGGTGTCGGGTCAGCCGGCGGGTGTCGACCCCGGCGAGACCGGCGAGCCCGTGCTGGAGCAGGAACGCCGACAGATCGGCTTCGCTTCGCCAATTGCTCCTGCGCCGGGCGAGGTCGCGGATGATCACCCCGCGACAGAACGGCCGGCGCGCCTCGTCGTCGGCCGGCGTCGTGCCGTAGTTCCCGATGTGGGGATAGGTGAAGGTGACGATCTGGCCGGCGTAGCTGGGGTCGGTGAGGACCTCCTGGTAGCCCGCCAGCACGGTGTTGAAGACGACCTCGCCGGCCGCCACGCCGTCCGGCGGCGACGCGCCGATCGCCTCACCCTCGAAGACGGTTCCGTCGGCCAGCACCAGCTGGGCCTCGGTGATGCTCATCGTTCCTCGCGTCTCATCGTTGCGGCTCTCCGTCGATCACGACCGGTTCGCCGGCGTAGACCGTGTGCCGGACACGGCCGGTGAGCTGACGCCCGCGGTACGGGTTGTTGCGGCTGCGGCTGACCGATGCATCGGGGTCGACGGTCCAGGTCGCCGTGGGGTCGAACACACACAGGTGGGCCGGCCGCCCCACCTCGATGGGTCCGCCGTGTTCGGCGGTCACCCCGAGCAGCTGCGCCGGCCGCCAGGACAGCAGACCGAACACCTGTCGGAGGTCGAGGCCGAGCTCGGTGTTGGCCAGCGCCAGTGCGGTCTCGAGTCCGAGCATGCCGGGCGGCGCCTCGTCGAAGGCCGCTTCCTTGGTCTCGGTCGTGTGGGGTGCGTGATCGGTGGCGATGGCGTCGATCGTGCCGTCGGCCAGACCGGACTTGACCGCCTCGACGTCGTCGTGGGTGCGCAGGGGCGGGTTGACCTTGAAGACCGGGTCGTAGCTCGCACACTCGGCGTGAGTGAGCGTGAAGTGGTGCGTGGTGGCCTCGCAGCTGACGCGGAGGCCGGTCGACTTGGCTGCTTTCACCATGGCCACCGACCCGGCGGTCGACAGGTGCTGGAAGTGCACCCGTGCACCGGTGAGACGGGCGAGGGCGAGGTCGCGCATCACCATCAGCTCCTCGGCCTCGGCCGGCTGGCCGGGTATCCCGAGACGGCTCGACCATTCGCCCTCGTGCATGTGGCCCCCGGCGGCCATGGCCGAGTCCTCGCAGTGCTCGGCGAGCGTGACGTCGAGCGCAGTTGCGTATTCGAGCGCCCGGCGCATGAGCCGCGTGTCCTGGACTCCCGTGCCGTCGTCGGTGAAGAACCTGACGCCGAGCTCGGCCATCTCGGCCATCGGTGCCAGCGTCTCGCCGGCCCGGTCGACCGTGATGGCGCCAGAGGTCATGACGTCGCACACCGCGCTTCGCCCGAGATCGAGGACCTCGCGCACCACCCCGGCGCTGTCGATGGCAGGTGTGGTGTTCGGCATGGCCAGCACACAGGTGTACCCGCCGACCGCCGCCGCTCGGGCGCCGGTCTCGACGGTCTCGGCCTCTTCCTTGCCCGGTTGGCGGAGGTGGGTGTGCAGGTCGACCAACCCGGGGCCGACGGCACAGCCGGAGGCGTCGAGGGTGCGGTCGCCGCTGAGGTCGGGACCGACGGCGTCGATCTGGCCGTCGACCACCCGCACGTCGGCCTGCCGCTCGCCGTTGAAGTCGACGATCGTGCCGCCTTTGATCACCACGCTGGTGGCGGAACGCTGCTCAGACATCAGCAGCAACTCTCGCAGCTTCGCTGTGCGTTCCGGAACCCAGGAGCAGGAACAGCACGGCCATGCGCACGGCAACGCCGTTCGCCACCTGCTCGACCATGGTGGCCGTCGGGAGATCGGACACCTCGGCGGCGATCTCGACCCCGCGATTCATCGGCCCTGGGTGCATGACCAAGGCATCGGGACCCAGCAGACCCGCCCGCCTGCGGGTCAGCCCGTAGGTCGCGGTGTACTCCCGAAGGGTCGGCACGAGCGCCTCGGTCATGCGCTCGCGCTGCATGCGGAGCAGGTAGCAGACGTCGACCTTGGGCAGGGTCGCGTCGAGGTCGTGGCTCACGTGCACCGGCCAACCCTCGAGGCTCGGTGGGAGCAACGTCGGCGGCGCGACGAGCGTCACCTCGGCGCCGAGGGCGGTGAACGCCAGGACGTTGCTGCGAGCCACCCGGCTGTGCTTGACGTCGCCGACGATGGCGATGTGGCGGCCGTCGAGGGAGCCGAGCCGCTGTCGGATCGTGTAGGTGTCGAGCAACGCCTGGGTGGGGTGCTCGTGCCAGCCGTCGCCGCCGTTGATGACGGCGGCATCGGTCCACTTCGTCAGCTGCCAGGGCACGCCGGCCGAATGGTGCCGGACGACGACGGCGTCGATGCCCATGGCGCCGATCGTGTCGATGGTGTCTCGCAGCGACTCCCCCTTCTTCACCGACGAACTGCTGACGCTGAAGGTCATGGTGTCGGCGCCGAGACGCTTGGCCGCGGTCTCGAAGCTCAGCCGGGTACGGGTCGAGTCCTCGAAGAACAGCGAGACCACCGTCTTGCCCCGGAGCGCGGGAACCTTGGGGATCTGCCGCTGGCTCACCTCGACGAAGTTGTCGGTGAGATCGTGGATCGACTCGATGTCCTCACGCGCCAGGTCGGCGATCGACAGCAGGTGCTTCATGTTGTTTGCGTTCCCCGGCCACGCAGGCCACCCCTGGCCGGCCTCCTCGTGCCTCGTCGACCTCGCACCGACACGCCCCTCACGTCACGTTCCTTTGCGTTCCCCGGCCACGCAGGCCACCCCTGGCCGGCCTCCTCGTGCCTCGTCGACCTCGCACCGACACGCCCCTCACGTCACGTTCCTTTGCGTTCCCCGGCCACGCAGGCCACCCCTGGCCGGCCTCCTCGTGCCTCGTCGACCTCGCACCACACGCCCCTCACGTCACGTTCCTTTGCGTTCCCCGGCCACGCAGGCCACCCCTGGCCGGCCTCCTCGTGCCTCGTCGACCTCGCACCGACACGCCCCTCACGTCACGTTCCTTTGCGTTCCCCGGCCACGCAGGCCACCCCTGGCCGGCCTCCTCGTGCCTCGTCGACCTCGCACCACACCGCACGGTCCAGAACACGCCGACCGCAGCGTTCCCCGGCCACGCAGGCCACCCCTGGCCGGCCTCCTCGTGCCTCGTCGACCTCGCACCACACCGCACGGTCCAGAACACGCCGACCGCAGCGTTCCCCGGCCACGCAGGCCACCCCTGGCCGGCCTCCTCGTGCCTCGTCGACCTCGCACCACACCGCACGGTCCAGAACACGCCGACCGCAGCGTTCCCCGCGCCGGTCTCATCGCACGTCTCCGAGGTGGACGCCGTCGGCGGTGACGTCGACCACCTCGTCGCGACTGGTCGGGAGGTTCTTGCCCACGTAGTCGGGCCGGATCGGCAGCTCGCGGTGGCCCCGATCGACCATGACCGCGAGTTGGATCGCTCCGGCCCGCCCGTAGTCCTGGAGTGCGTCGAGTGCGGCTCGGATCGTCCGGCCGGTGAACAACACGTCGTCGACGAGCACGACCGTCGATCCGGTGAGATCGAACGGGATGTCGGTGACGGCTTCGGGGAGCACGGGCCGAATGCCGATGTCGTCGCGGTAGAAGGCCACGTCGAGCGTCCCGACCCCGACCGTCGACTCGGGCTCGATCTCGGCCAGGGCCTCCGCGAGGCGAGCGGCCAACGGCACCCCGCCGGTCTGGAGGCCCACCAGGATCACGTCCTCGAGGCCCTGGTTGTGCTCGATGATCTCGTGGGCCATGCGCCACACCGCTCGGCGGATGTCGTCGCCGTCCATCACTTCGGTGCGGGCATGAAAAACGCCCCCGGAGGGGCGTGTCAGCTGGCGTTCTCGTTCGGCCAATGGCGAGCCTTCCTGTCCGTGTGAGCCTCACGGGACTCACTTCACGGTCAGGGGTCGAACATAGCACCACCCCGGCGCCGTTCCGCGCACCTCACTCAACTCGAGGGCGCCGCCGCGACGAACTTCCAGACGTCGTGGCCTTCGGCCGAGGTGCCTCGGCGTTCGAAGCCGGATCGTTCGAGCACCGAAGACGACCCGACGTTGTCGGGACTCGAGCGGGTGAACAGCAACCGGACCCCGACCGTGGTCACGGTCCAGTCGGCCACGAGCCGCACCGCTGCCGCTGCGTAGCCCTTGCCTCGATACCCGCCCAGCAGCCAGAACCCCAGCTCCGCGGATCCGTGCTGATCGTCGAAGTTCGCGACGCCGACCTCGCCCACCGCCTCGTCGGAGTCGCGGTCGACGATCACCAGGTCGATGCTCAGCCCGGTGTTGACCCGCTCGCGCCAGCCGCCGATCCAACGGCGAGCGGCCTCCACCGAGATGTCGTCGGGGACCGGGTTCCACCGTGCGACGTCTTCGTCGGCCCAACCGGCGGCGAGCACGTCGGCATCGGCGTGGCGCCAGGGGCGTAAGCGCACCCGGTCGTCGGCGAGCGGTGGGTCAGGAAGCGGGATCTTGAGCATCGAGCAGCCCGAGGCGACGCAGCACGGCCTCGAATCGGGGGACGTCGCCGTCGTGGAGCACCGCTTGCATGCCGGTGTCGATGGCCCCGCTGACGTTCTCGGGCCGATCGTCGACGAACATGATGTCGCCGACGTCTGCGTCGACCATCTCGGCCGCCTTCCGGTAGGCCGCAGGGTCGGGCTTCGCCAGACCGATGCGGGACGAGTTCACGACGACCGACAGCAGATCGGTGACGCCCATCGTGGCCAGGTCGTCCTCGAGCTTGGTCGATGCGTTCGAGAGCATGGCGATCTTCACCCGTCCGGCCTCCTCCACCCGGCGAATCAGCGCGACGAACGCCTCGTCGAGTTCCCAGTTGCCGATCCCGGTCCATGCGTCGGACACCACCCGGAGTCGGTCGGGCGTGGCGTCCGGCTCGATGCGACGGGCGATCTCGGCTCCCCACTCCTCCGCGGTGATCTCACCGATCGTCGCCCGATGGAACAGCTCGGACTCGAAGGCCTCGCGGAAGAGCGAACCGTGCTCCAGCCCCAGCGACGCCTCACGATCGTGGATCGGTTCGGCCTGCCAGGTCCGGAACAGGCCGTCGCAGTCGAGCAGCAGGACCGACGGGTTCGGCCACACCCCCTCTTGACGGATCATCTCGGCGGCTCGGGCCAGCACACCGTTGACGAACTTGGGCGAATCGTCGGTGGAGTAGCGGGTGGCGAGGTCGGCCGCCTCGGACAGGATCACCCCGTCGGGGGTGTCGGGCTCGAAGGCGAGCTCGAACACACCCAGCCGCAGGATGGCGCGGTCCATCGCGGCCATGCGGGCGAGGGGCCACTTGGGTCGACCGACCTGATCGAGCAGGTGATCGATCTGGTGACCGTGGTCGCCGGCACCCAGGGTCACCTCGACGGCGAAGTCGTCGGGCGGCACCGGCAACGAGTCCAGCACCTCGGCCGGATGCACGCCCTTGGTCTCGGCCTCGTAGAGGAATCCGATCGCCCGCTCGCGGGCCTGGCGTCTGCGCCCCGGAGGACTCTCGGTCATCGGGCTCAGGCCTTGGAGATGTACTCGCCGGTGCGGGTGTCGACCTTGATCTTGTCGTCCGGTTCGATGAACAGCGGGACCTGGACCTCGTGGCCGGTCTCGAGCGTGGCCGGCTTGCGCGCGCCCGACACGCGGTCGCCCTGGATGCCCGGTTCGGTCTGGGTGATCGTCAGCTCGACCGAGGCCGGCAGTTCGACCCCGACGATCTCGTCGCCGAACATCAACAGGACGGGCTGCATCCCTTCGATCAGGTACTTCGGGGCATCCCCCAGTCGATCGGGGGCCACGTTCATCTGGTCGTAGGTCTCGTTGTCCATGAACACGTAGTCGGCGCCGTCGGCGTAGAGGTACTGGAACTCACGCTTGTCGATGATGGCCCGCTCGACCTTCTCGCCGGCCCGAAACGTCTTGTCGACCACGGCACCGGATCGCACGTTCTTCAGGGTCGTGCGAACGAACGCACCACCCTTGCCGGGCTTGACGTGTTGAAACTCCTGGATCTGCATCAGACCCTCGGACAACTCGAGCGTCATGCCGTTCTTGATGTCGGCGGTGGTGATGGTTGGCATCGAACGGGACCTCGTGGGAGGAGCTGAGACGGTGCGAGGGTACTGGCGCCTACCCGGCCTTCGGGAACTTGGTGAGCCGACGGCAGCCCTCAGGTGTCACGACCACGCTGTCCTCGACCCGCACACCCCCGTGTTCCGGGAGATAGACCCCGGGCTCGACGGTCACACAATGGCCGCTCCGGAGGACGTCGTCGCTGTCGGTCGAGACGCGGGGCCCCTCGTGGATCACCAACCCGATGCCATGGCCCGTGCCGTGGGCGAACGCCTCCCCCCACCCGGCCTCGGAGATGACCGAGCGACAGACCTCGTCGACGGTGCGGGCCGCCACACCGGGTTCGACGGCTTCCACCCCGGCGGCCTGGGCCTCGGTCACGACCGCCACCATCCGCTGCTGCACCTCGGACAGCTCGCCCACGGCGAAGGTCCGGGTCATGTCGGAGTGGTAGCCGTCGACGAGCGCTCCGAAGTCGATGACGATCAGGTCGCCGTCCTCGAAGACCCGGTCGGTGGGTCGGGCGTGCGGCTTGGCCGCGTTCGGGCCCGAGGCGACGATCGTCTCGAACGAGCGTCCGTCGGCACCGAGGCGGACCATCTCGCCGTCGAGCGCCAGCCCGAAGTCGCGCTCGACCGTTCCCGGAACCAGCCGATCGGTCAGGTTCGCCAACGCAGCATCGGCGATGTCGGCCGCAGCCTCCAGACGAGCCACCTCGCCGGGATCCTTGACCGCACGGTGGGCGGCGACCAGGCCCGAGGTCGCCACCAGTTCGGCATCGAGCGCCTCGGCATACCGTTGCGAGGCAGCCCAGCTCACCGAGTCGGCTTCGAGACCCAGGCGGTCGACGCCGCTCAGCCGACTCGGCAGGGCCTCGAGCGGCTTGCGGGTGATCTCGATCGACGCCGCGGTGCCCGAGGCGGCGAGTTGCTCTCCCGCCTGCGCCCGATAGCGGCCGTCGGTGATCAGCACCGCGTGGTCGGGGGTCACGAGGAGCATCCCACTGGATCCGGTGAACCCGGTCAGGTAGCGCACCGACACCAGATCGGTGCACAACAGGGCGTCGACGCCGGCTTCGGCGAAGTCGCCGCGGAGCGCGTCGACCCGTCCGCCGACGAGGCACGCCGGGAGGGCGCCGAGGTCGATCACGATTCGAGGCGGTCGACGGTTGCCTGCACGGCGAGCACGTAGCCGAACCCGCCGGCACCGGCGATGGCGACGTCGGCCACCGGACTCACCACCGAGGTGTGGCGCCAGGTCTCGCGTGCCCAGGGATTGGAGATGTGCACCTCGACGACCGGACCGTCGAAGCACGCGAGCGCATCGGCGATCCCCCACGAGGAGTGGGTCAAGGCGGCTGCGTTGATGACGATGGCCGCCGAGGTTCCGCGAGCCGCCTGGATCGCGTCGATCAGGACACCCTCGTGGTTCGACTGCACGTGCTCGACGTCGTACCCGGCGGCGTCGGCGGCCCCACGCGCCGCATCGACGTGGTCGTCGAGGGTATCCGTGCCGTAGATCAGCGGCTGGCGCTCGCCCAGCAGATTGAGGTTCGGCCCGTTGACGATCGTGATGACCGGGCGGCTCATGTGGGAATCCTCATGGGGTGATGCTCTCCAGGGCACGGCGGGCGATGTGGGGATCGACTCCGGCGACGATCTCGACGCCGTCGGGGCCGTCGAGCGCGAACGTCAAGCCTGTCAGGGCCTTCTTGTCGCGTCGCATGAGTTCGATGAGCTCGTCGGCGGCCGCGCCGTCGGGAAGGGTGACGTCGAGGCCGTACGCCGAGACGACCGAACGATGCTCCTCGACGCGGCGCTCGTCGATCCTGCGCAGCAGCAGGGCCAGCTCGGCGGCATAGACGAGTCCGATCCCGACCGCCTCGCCGTGCCGCAGGTCGTAACTTCCCGAGGTCTCGAGGGCGTGGGCCAGGGTGTGGCCGTAGTTGAGGATCGCGCGGCGGCCTCCCTCCCGTTCGTCCGCACCCACGATCTCGGCCTTGATGCGCACGCATGCGGCGACCCGCTCGACCGGATCGAGCGACCCGAGGTCGGCCCCCGTAAGGAAGTGGTACTTCGCCTGCTCGCCCAGGCCACTCCGCTGTTCGCGCTCGGGAAGCGTGGCCAGCGTCGCGAGGTCGCACACCACGCCGTGCGGCTGCCAGAACGCCCCGACGAGGTTCTTTCCCTCCGGAAGGTTGACCCCGGTCTTGCCTCCCACGGCGGCATCGATCATGCCGAGCAGGGTGGTGGGCACGTGGACGACGGCGATCCCGCGGTGGTAGACGGCGGCGGCGAACCCCGCGGTGTCGGTGACCACGCCCCCGCCGACGGCGACGACGACGTCGGCACGGGTCATGCCCCACGATGCCCACTGCCGGCACAGTGCTTCGACGGTCGAGAGGTTCTTCGCGGCTTCGCCGTCGCCGAGGGTGAACACCCGGTGTTCGACCCCGGGGTCGACGGCGACGCCGATGGACTCCTGGGTCACCACGGCGGCGCGGGTGGCGCCAGGAGGCAGCAGCGACGGAAGCGCGCCGAGGATGTGCTCGCCGACCAGGACCTCGTAGGAACGATCATCCAGCGGTACCGCCACCCGGATCATCGGTCGCCCACGAAAGGGTCGGGCAGCAGTCGCGCCACCTCGTCGGCCACGGCGTCGGCGGTCCGGTCGTCCAGGTCGATGATCGCGTCGGCGACCTCGGCGTAGAGCGGCTCACGGTCGGTGGACATGGCCTGCATGCGCCCGACCGGGTCGTCGTCGAGCAGCGGGCGATGATCGGCCCTGGATGCGCGCTCGGCCAACACGTGGGGATCGGCTCGAAGCCAGACCACGAAGCACCGCTCGTCGGCGAGCGCCCGTCGGTTGGCGGGGTCGAGGACCACCCCTCCGGCTGCGGCGACGACAAGCGGTTCGGGCTGCTCGAGCGCGTCGAGCAGCGCCTGCGTCTCGAGCGCGCGAAAAGCCGGTTCGCCGTCGCTGGCGAAGATCTCACGCACGCTCCGGCCCTGTGCGGCCTCGATCTGCTGATCGGAGTCGACGGCGACGCGGCCGAGGCGATCGGCCAGCAGGGCACCGACGGTCGACTTGCCGGTGGCCATCAACCCCACCAACACGACATGGCGGCCGGTCGGGGTCACCGTGCCGCGACGGCGGCCGCGTACGCCTCGGCGTTGGTCGTGAACTCGTCGACGGAGTCGCCGCCGAACTTGCGGGTCGCCTCGCCCGCCAGCACCAGCGCCACCATCGTCTCGGCCACCACCCCCATGGCGGGCACGGCGGTGACGTCGGTGCGCTCCTTGAACGACACCGTCTCCTCCTTGGTGACGGTGTCGACCGTCTTGAGCACCGGCTTGTTGAGGCTCGCCAGCGGTTTCATGGCCGCACGGACGATGACGTCTTCGCCGGAGGTCATACCCCCCTCGACGCCGCCGGCGAGTGCGCTCTCGCGCACGTAGGCACCTTCGCCGGCGTCCCATCTGATCGGATCGTGGGCCTCGCTCCCGACCCGGCTCGCCACTTCGAAGCCGTCGCCGATCTCGACGCCCTTGACTGCTTGGATGCTCATCAGCGCCTGCGCCAGCATGCCGTCGATCTTGCGGTCCCAGTGCACATGGCTCCCGAGTCCGACCGGAACCGAGGTCGCGATGACCTCGACGATGCCGCCGAGACTGTCGCCTTCCTTGGCGGCCGCCTTGATCTCGGCCACCATGGCTGCGGCGGCGTCGGGGTCGAAGCACCGGACCTCGTTGGCATCGACGGTCTCGAGATCGGCCGGCGACGGGCGAGGCGAAGCGGCAGGGACGCGGGCCGCTCCCATCTGGATCACGTGCGAGATCACCTCGACACCGAGGGTCCCGAGCAACAGCTTGGCCAGCGCCCCCGCGGCCACCCGGGCGGCGGTCTCGCGGGCCGAGGCACGCTCGAGGACGTCACGGGCATCGCTGAAGCCGTACTTCTGCATGCCTGCGAGATCCGCATGGCCCGGGCGGGGCTGGGTGAGCGGATCCTTGGTGGCGCCGGGGGCCGGCGACATCTCCTCGTGCCACTTGTCCGAGCGCTTCCACTCCGAGTTCGCGATCTCGATCGCCACCGGTGACCCGAGGGTCCGACCGTGCCGAACCCCGCCGACGAGACCGATCTCGTCCTGCTCGAAGCGCATGCGTGGCCCGCGCCCGAACCCCAGGCGGCGTCGGGCCAACTCGGACGCGATGTCCGCGGTTGTCACCTCGAGGCCTGCGGGCAGGCCTTCGACGATCACGACGAGGGCGGCGCCATGGGACTCGCCGGCGGTGAGAAAGCGCAACATGACCCGTCGAAGGGTACTGGTCCGCCCGGTTCAGCCGATGATCGATTCGCCCGCCAGGACCACGACGACACACCCGATCGCCAGGGCCGGCCCGAACGGGAACGGTCGACTGCGCCGCCGGGCGATCAGCGAGGTGATGCCCATCAGCGTGCCGAGCAGCGAACCGATCAGGGCACCCCAGATGACCCAGGCCAGCGGAAAGGTGATCCAGAGATCGGGACGCCAACCGAGCCAACCCAGCACCAGGCCCATGACACCGGCGAGGCGGACGTCGCCGAAGCCCATCCGCCGAGGGCTCACGATGTGGAACAGGAACAGGAACCCGAAGTACGCCAGGGCTCCGATCGCCGCGCCGGCGATGCGACCCGGTTCGCCGTCGATGACCGACACGAGGACGATCGACGGGATCAGCAGGGCATGGGTGGCGTAGATGAACCGGTTCGGAATGCGCATGACCCACAGATCGACGGCCGCCATGGCGACGAGCGATGCGAACAGGATCAGGACCGGGATGATCTCGAGCGTGCTCCCGTACACCGCGCCTGCGCCGACCCAGAGCCCGGCCACCAGCACCTCGACCATCAGGTAGCGCCTCGCCAGGGGGTGGCGTTCGGGGCCGCGGCAGCGGCCGAAGGTCCCGATCCACGAGATCGAGCGCGATCCCCACGGCGACAGCGCCGCCCCGCACCACGCGCAGCGAGCCGGCGTGGCTCGGATGGCGTCGGGACCGGACACCATCTGACCGAACTGCGGGAGGACGACCCTCCACCCGACCCAACGGACGATGGCGGCATTCAGGAACGAGGCGACGACGATCCCGGCGACGGCGAGGGAGATGACGAAGGCGACGTCCACCGGCGACAAGGTACGACGTCAGCGCAGCGGAGCCGCGTAGGCCGTGACTTCGGTCGCTTTGACCTCGGCCCAGACCTCTCTGCCCGGTACGAGCCCGAGTCGCTCCACCGACGCCGGCGTGAGCTCGGCCACCAACGGGACCGGTCCATCGACGTCGATCCGAACCCGGGTGCCCACCCCTTCGGCACCGATCACCTCGCCGGTCCAGATGTTTCGAGCGCTCGAGGCCCGCGGGCGGACGGTGTGCAGGGCGACCGCTCCCGGGTCGAAGCGGGCGAGCATGTCGCTCCCTTCGGGCACCGGGTCCGCGCAGACGATCAACGCGCCCGTCTCGGTACGGACGCCTTCGATGGTTCCGGTGCCTCGGACCAGGTTCACCCCCACCAGTCCTGCGGCCCACGAGGTGCGCGGGTGACGAGCGATCTCGCTCGAGGTTCCCTCGTGGGTGACCCGGCCCTCCTCGACGACCACCACGTGGTCCGCGAGGACCACGGCGTCGACCGGGTCGTGGGTGACGACGATCGTGCAGCGACCACCGGAGCGCAGCACGTCGGGGAGGTCGCGCCGCAGATCCTGGCGGGCCGAGGCGTCCAGGTTGGCGAACGGCTCGTCGAGCAGCAGGAGCGGTGGGTCGCCCACCAGGCTGCGGGCGAGCGCGACCCGCTGTGCCTCACCGCCGGACAACTCGGTCGGTCGCCGATCGGCGAGGTGGGCGACACCGAGCCGGGCCAGATCGGCCCCGGCCCGGGTCCTCGCCTCGCGACGCGTCGCACCCTGGGCCTCGTGGGCGAAGGCCACGTTGTCCCGGGCACTCAGGTGGGGGAACAGCCGCAGGTCCTGGAAGAGCAGTCCGACGCTGCCGGTCGTGCGGGCGGATCCCTCGACGTCGAGCCCGGCCAAGGCGTGAAGCAGCGTGGTCTTGCCCGCACCGTTCGGCCCCATGACGGCGACCACGGTCGACGGCGCCAGCCGGAGCTCGACATCGAGGTCGAAGCCGTCGCGGTGGACGGTGATCCGACGGCGGTCGCTCATGGCCGGAGTCCCGAGAGCCAGCGGCCCCGGAGACCCACGAGGACGGCCAGCGACGCCGCGACGAGGACCACGCTCAACGCGAGGGCGGCATCGGGATCCGAGCGAAGCGCCTCCACGACCGCCAGCGGCATGGTCTGGGTCCGCCCGCCGAGATTGCCGGCGAAGGTGATGGTGGCTCCGAACTCCCCGAGGGCGCGAGCCAGGGCGAGCGCCGTCCCGGCGAGCAGCGATGGGCCGATCAACGGAAGCGTGATCCGTCGGAAGACGAGCCAGCGACCGGCCCCGAGCGCTTCGGCGGCTTGGGGAAGACGGGCGTCGACGCCTCGCAGGCCCGCCTCGACGGTCACCACGAAGAACGGAAGGGCGACGAACACCTGCGCCAGCACCACCGCAGCCGGGGTGAAGGGCAGCCGGATGCCGATGGCGTCGAGCGGCGACCCGAGCAGGCCTCGCCGACCGAAGGCTTCGAGCAGTGCCACGCCGCCGACGACTGGCGGAAGCACCAGGGGGAGCAGGACCAGCGATCGCACGGCCACGGCCGGCCCTCCCGATGCCGTGGCCAGGAACATGGCCAACGGGGTACCGAGGACGACGCAGCACAGGGCGGAGACGACCGCGGTCACCACCGACAGCCGCAGCGCGTCGGCGACGACCGGCCTCGCGATCACCTCTCCGAGGTCGGCCCAAGGCGTCCGCACCACGATGGCCAACAGCGGGAGGACCAGCAGCACGACGGCGACGGCGACCAGCACGCCCATACCTCGCGGGAGACCCGACCTCCGACCGGTCATGGCACCTCGAACCCTGCGGCCTCGAGGATGTCCTGCGCCTGGGCCGACGAGAGGAACTCCACGAACTCGAAACTGCCGGCCGGCGGTGTCGCCCCGACGACCGCGGCCGAATAGGGCGTCGATTCGGTCAGGTCGGTCTCGACCACCTCGACGGTCGAGCCGGCGGCCGCGACGTCGGTGGCGTAGACGAGTGCGGCATCGAGTTCGCCCGAGGCCACCTTGGCCAGCAGGCTCCGGACGTCGGGCTCCTCGGTGTCGAGCGCGGGTTCGATGCCCCGCGCAGCGAGCTCGGCCCGAGCCAACCGGCCGCACGGCACCGTTGCCGAGCACAGACCGACCAGCAGATCCGGGTCGGCCAGGTCGGCCAGGTCGCGCACGTCGGCACCGGGTCGCCGGACGAGCACGAGACGGTTCCGGGCGAACACGACCGGCGTCTCGGCATCGGCCGACCCGACGACGAGGCCCATGGTCTCCTCGTCGGCCGAGAGGAAGACCCCCGACGGCGCCCCGTCCTGGATCTGGAACGCGAGGGTCGAGCTCCCGCCGATGTTGAGATCGAAGTCGGCGATGCCGCCATCTGACCGATAGGCCTCGACCAGTTCGGGTGCGACGTCGGTGAGCGAGGCCGCCGTGTGGAGCACGGGTTCGCTCGCATCGGCGCCGCAGCCGGCAGCCACGAGCGCCAGGGTCACGAGAAGGCGGCGGATCGTGCGCACGGTAGTTGGCCGTCGTCGATCGGCAGAGGCCCCACCGGCCACAATGGGCCGATGTGGGTGGTCGTCGTCGAGCCGTACTACGACGGCAGCCACCGGGCGTGGGCCGACGGCTACGCGGCCCACAGCTCCCACGACGTCAGTGTGCTCGGACATCGCGGCTCGTTCTGGAAGTGGCGGATGCACGGCGCGGCGCTCACCCTCGCCTCCGATCTCGACGAGTTGGTGCGTCAGCGGGGCCGAACACCCGATGCGGTCCTCGCGTCCGACATGGTCGACCTCTCGTCGTTCCGTGGCATCGCCCGCGCGAGCCTGGCGAGCGCCGTGGTCGTGGCCTACTTCCACGAGAACCAGCTCACCTACCCCCTGGCCCCGGGCGCACTTCCCGACCTCTCGTACGGCCTGAAGAACTGGATGTCGATGGCTGCCGCCGACGAGGTCTGGTTCAACAGCGAGTTCCATGTCGCGGAGGTGGAACGGGCGCTTCCCGGTCTGCTCGGGGCCATGCCCGACCACCGGCACACGCACCTGATCGCTCCGGTGTTGGAGCGCAGCTCCGTCATGCCGGTCGGGATCACGGTCCGCGATCCAGCGTCGCAGCCGGAGGTCGGCGCCGAACCGCCATTGGTGCTCTGGAACCAGCGGTGGGAGTACGACAAGGACCCAGGCCGCTTCCTTGCGGCCGTCGACCGAGCCGCCGATCGGGGTACCGAGTTTCGACTCGCCATCGCCGGGCAGAGCTTCCGGCAGCAGCCGGCGGAGTTCGAGCGGGCGCGGCGGCGGCATGCGGCGAGGCTGGTGCACTTCGGCGAGGCCGACGCGACGGACTATGCCGGCCTTCTCGACCGGGCCGAGGTGGTCGTAAGCACCGCCCGGCACGAGTTCTTCGGCATCGCTATCGCTGAAGCGATCGCGGCCGGGTGCGTGCCGGTCCTCCCCGACGATCTGGCTTACCCCGAGATGCTGACCCCCGAGTTCGCCCATCTGCTCTACGACGACGACGCCGCGCTCGACGATCGTCTCGACGATGCCATCAGCCGGTGCGCACAGGGCGCAAGGCCGACCGCAGGACTGACCGACGCCGTGCGGCGGCGATACGCCTGGCCCGCCGTTGCCGAGCGCTATGACCGCCGGCTGGCGGAACTGATCAGTTGTTGACCGATCCGAGGAACTTGAGCAGCAGGCCCCGGTTGATGTCCTCGTCGTCCTCGACGACCTCGTCGAGTGCGGCGTCGCGCTCCGCCTCGGTCGACGCCTCGGACGCTGCCTGGACCGCGGCCGCAGCCTTCGGGCTCAGGTTGGCCAGCTGGCGGGACAGTTCGTCGTCGGTCACCTCGGGCAGATCGGGGACGGCCGGGGTCTCGAACGTGGCGTGACCGGCCGCGGGCTCGGGCTCGGGCTCACCGGCCGATTCGCCGGACTTCCCCGCCAAACCGGGAAACACGTCGGCCAGGAAGGCTTCGTCGGCCGAGAAGCCTGCATCGGCGAGCGGATCACCCGTCGGCTCGGCCGACCGGGAATCGAGCTGGACGACGTTGTCGCCGTTCGACGACATGCTCTGCTCGAGCTCGGACGGGTCGAACCCGGTCGCCGATTCGGGTTCGACCGCGACCTCCGGTGCCGGCACGGGTTCGACGACGGTCTCGACCGCCGCCGGCGGCTCGCTGCCGTTGCTCGGTCGGCTCTGGGCCTCGGCGAGCGAGGAGAGGCGATCGCTCACGGTGCGGGCGCCGACGTCCTCGCCCATCACAGCCAGGCCGGCCTCGACGAGCTCTTTCACGGTCCGGGAGACGTCGACCTCGCCGAGGTCGAGCGAGTCGGCGATGCCACGAACCGAGCGTCCGCCGCCGACGGCGGCGATGGTCCGCCAGCGCGCCGCGGTCACGACGACTTCGTGGCTCGGCAGATCAACCGAGAGGGTCACCCAGTGGTCGAGCGACGGGACGACCTTCTCGATCTCTCGCCATTCCTCGAGCATGGCCTGGGCCTCGACGAGGGTCTCGTCGACCGGGAGGGGATCCCCCGGCTCGTCGGCCTGGCCGTTCTCGTCGAACGAGAACGAACCCTCGGTGAACCGGAGGAGGTCGAACACCACCTCGAGCACCGACCGGTGGTCGGGAACGCGTGTCGACCGGGCGCCAACGATCGCCCCATCCGCGAGGTAGATCGAGCCGGTCAGGCTGTCGGCCGTCAGCACGAGGCAGCCGCTGTTCTTGGTCGTGTCGAGCAACCGGAGCACGTCCGGTAGCGCAAAGGTCTCGAGGGTGCCCTGAAGGGCCATGATGTTCTCCAAATCGCCGCTTGAACTCCCATCGGCGGATTCGGGCGTGACCTTCAGCCCTTTTTCGGAACAATTGCCTCTCGCATCACCGCGAGCGGAGCGTCACGCCCGGTCCACAGCCGGAACGAACGGGCCGACAGGTGCGCGAGCATGCCGGCACCGTTGGCGGCCGCGAGCCCCCGATCGCGAGCAGCTCGCAGCAGCGGGGTCTCGCGCGGGTCGTACACGAGGTCGACCACCTTCTGGCCGTCGAGGATCTCGGGGTCGAGCGGAACCAGGCCGTCGCCCATCCCGACCGGCGTGGCGTTCACGATGACGTCGACCGCACCCAGGGCGTCCGGGGCCGCGACCCGCCCGACCTCACCGGCCAGGGATGCTGCAACGTTCGCGCGCTCGACGCTGCGGTTCACAACAGCGACGTCGTCGGCACCTGCGTCGCCGAGCGCCGCGATCACCGCTCTGGCCGCTCCACCGGCACCGATCACCCCGAAGGAATGCCCGCTCGGCGAGAGCCCGAGATCATGGGACAACGCGTCGACGAAGCCGGCACCGTCGGTGTTGTGACCGACCAGCTCGTCGCCCTCCCAGGCGATGCAGTTGACCGCGCCCAGCCGAGCTGCCGCGGGGTCGAGCCGATCGAGCTCAGCGATCACGTCGACCTTGTGCGGCATCGTCACGGACATCCCACGCAGGCCGAGGGTCCGCATGGCTGCGACCGCGCCTGCGGCATGGCCGGGGTCGACCTCGAACGCGACGTACAGCCAATCGAGGCCCAGCGCGGCGAACGCCGCGTTGTGGATCGCGGGTGACAGCGAGTGCCGGACCGGCGAACCGATCACCGCAGCCAGCGCGGTTTCGCCCGAGATCATCCGCAGCCGAGACCCTGCACCCGACAGGCTTCCTTGGCCCGGAGGAACTCCTGGTTGCTGTCGGTGAAGAAGTGATTGCCCTCTTGGTCCATCAGGACATAGAACGTCCACGGGCCGGGCTCGGGGTTCAGAGCAGCAGCGATGGCGTCGCGCCCGGGTGCGGCGATCGGGGTCGGCGGCAGGCCGAGCTGACGGCGGGTGTTGTAGGGCGAGTCGCTCGAGAAGTCGAGATCGCTGCGGATCGCGACCGGCCAGGATGGCTTCGTAGCGCGACGTGGCGTCGATCCCCAACGGGATCCCCTGCTCGATCCGATTGTGGATGACCCGGCTGATCTTCGCCCGGTCGCCCGGCACCTTCGCCTCCTCCTCGATGAGCGACGCCAGGATCACCACCTCGTAGCGGGACAGGCCGAACGTCGCCCCCAACGCGTCCGCATCGAGCTCGTCGAGCACGTCGTCCATCTGGTCGGCCAACCGTTGGAGCACCTCCTGCTCGGTCTCCTCGTCGTCGACCTGGTAGGTGTCGGGGAAAAGCAGACCTTCCATCGACGTCTCGTCGGCCGGCTTGGTTCGGCTGGTGATCGCTCCCGCTGCCAACAGCTGGTCGAGCGTCTCGACCGACCAGCGCTCGATCCCGAGCTCAGGATCGGCGAGCCGCTGGGTGACCTCCGGGACCGTGAACGCCTCGGGGATCGTGAATCCGTCGGTCTCGGGTGGCGCCGGGCCCGCTTCGAGCAGGGTGACGACATCGCCCATCGCGGCGTTGGTCGGCAACGTGTACTCGCCGGCCTGGAACGGCCCGCCACCGTTGAAGCGGAGATACCAACCCCACACCCGTGCACTCGAGATGACGTCGTTCTCGGCGAGGATCGAGCCGATGTCGTCGGAGGTGGCTCCGGCCGGCACCACCAGGGCCACCGGCGGGCCCTCCTCACCCGACGGGTCGACCTGGCCCTGATACCAGAACCACCCGTAGCCGGCGCCGGCGACCGCCAGGCCCACGACGATCGCCACCACGGCGAGCCACCGTGCGCAGCCCCCGCGATGCTCGCGGATCGTGGCGTACTCGTGGTCGTCGTACTCGTGGTCGTCGTACTCGTGGTCGTCGTCGTGGCCGAACTCGTCCTCGTACTCGTGGTCGTCGTCGTAGCCGTACTCGTGGTCGTACTCGTGGTCGTACTCGTGGTCGGGCGCGAACGGATCGGGCTCGACGGGATCGATGCGGCGAGTTGGTTCGGCGGGATCGTTCATGGGGATGGGTCGCGTGGGGTGTCGAGCCAGGACTGGAGAATCACCGCAGCCGCCACCTTGTCGACGACCTTGCGTCGTTGCTTGGCGTCGAGCTGCTGGGCGAGGAGGGCCCGTTCGGCCGCGACCGTACTCAGCCGTTCGTCCTGCGTCTCAACACGAACACCGAGATTCCGCCGCAGCTCGTCGACCTCGGCCATCGCTCGGACGGCGGCCGGACCGATCGAGCCGTCCAGCGACAGCGGGAGCCCGACGACGATCAGCTCGGCTTCGGCCTCGTCGTAGAGCTCGCGAATGCGACGATGGTCGCCCGCGCGATCGCGGCTGCGGGCGATGACCTCGTAGGGCGTGGCCACCCGACCCTCGCTGTCGCACAGGGCGACCCCGATGCGTCGCGAGCCGAGATCGAGGCCGATGGCACGGGGCATCGGCAGGTCAGCCGGCGAGGGCGTTGCGCACGAGCTCCAACGCGTCGTCGATGCCTGCCGCGTTCTTGCCGCCCAGCAGGGACAGGTCCGGAGCGGGCCGGCCGCCACCACCGATGAGCGCGCCGGCCGGAGCGATGAGTGCCCCGGCGTCCAGCCCGGACTCAGGTCGTGCCGCGGCCACCAGTGCTGCCCCGCCGCCATCGGGCTCGGAACCGATCACGACGAGATCGACGCCCTTGTCGCGGATCGCGACCGCCAGGTCGCGCAGGGCACCGCGGTCGATGCCGTCGATCCGGGTCACGAGCACACCGTCGACGGCCTCTGCGGCCAGGTCGGATGCCTTGCCGAGCGACTGCTGCTGTCGCAGCTGCTTGATCTCGCTCCGAAGCTCCTTGATCTCCTCGACCCGCCGACGGGCGGCGTCGGTCACCTCGCCGATGGGCACGCCGACCGCCTCGGCAACCGCTGCCAGCTCGGCTTCGGCGTTGCGAAGTCGTTCGATCGGGCCGGTGCCGGTGACCGCCTCGATCCGGCGGAGATTCGACCCGATCGACGACTCGCTGGTGATCTTCACCGGGCCGATGTCGCCGGTCGCCGACACGTGGGTCCCGCCGCAGAACTCGACCGATGGGCCCGCCTCGAGCACTCGAACCCGGTCGCCGTACTTGTCGCCGAAGAACGCGATGGCACCCAGCTGGGTCGCCTCGTCCTTCGACGTCTCGTAGTGGCGAACGGGCACGTTGTCGAGGATCAGCCGGTTGGCCAGATCCTCGATCTGGACGATCTCGTCGTCGGTGACCGGGTCGAAATGGCTGAAGTCGAACCGGAGGCGGGTGTCGTCGACCAGCGATCCCTGTTGCTTGACGTGCTCGCCGAGCACCTCACGGAGCGCCCAGTGCAGGACGTGGGTCCCGGTGTGGTTGCGGCGGATCCGGGCGCGGCGCTCCTCGTCGATGGTGGCCCGGACCGTCGTCCCCACCTCGAAGGAACCGCCGACGACCCGATGGCCGTGCAGCCCCGGGAGCACGTTGGTGGTGTCGACGACCTCGACCGTGGCGTCAACGGACGAGAGCGTCCCGGAGTCACCCACCTGCCCGCCCGATTCGGCATAGAAGGGTGTGCGATCGAGGACGACGACCTCGCCCACCATGCCCAGGACGACGGCCTCGGAGCTCGCCTCGTCCCGGCCCGTGAACTCGGTCGGGCCATGCTCGGCCAGGATCGCCTGGAACGCCTCGACCTCGTCGCCCGTGGCGACGCCGGCGCCCTTGCCGGCAGCCCGGGCCCGGTCGCGCTGCGCCGCCATCTCGGTGCGGAAGCCCTCGACATCGACCGAGGTGCCGCGATCGGCGACGATCTCCTCGGTGACCTCGAGGGGGAAGCCGTAGGTGTCGTGGAGGAGGAACGCGTCGGCGCCCGGAAGCGGCTCGCCTTGGTCGAGCGCCCCGAGCTTCTCGTCGAGGATCGTCACCCCCGTCTTCAACGTCTGGCGGAACTTCTCCTCCTCACGTGAGCAGATGCCGAGCACGAGATCGCGGTTGTCCCTGAGGTCCGGATACGCGTCGCCCATGATCTCGATGCACGACTCGACGAGGGGCACGGTGACGACCTTGGTGACGCCCAGGAGGTAGGCGAACCGGACCGCACGGCGGATGACCCGACGCAGGACGTAGCCGCGATCCTCGTTCGACGGCACCACGCCGTCGCTCACGAGGAAGGCCATCGTCCGGGTGTGATCGGCGAGCAGCCGGAGGGCGATGTCGGTGCGGTCGTCGACCCCCATCGTTGCGCCCGTGACGGACTGGGCGGTGTCGACCAGGCGCGACACCGAGTCGGCCACGTAGAGCGACGGAGAGTCGGCGAGGACACCGAGGATCCGCTCGAAGCCGGCGCCGGTGTCGATCCCAGGCGCTTCGAGATCGGTGAGCTCGCCGTCGGCTCCGCGGAAGTACTGCGGGAACACCAGGTTCCAGAACTCGACGTACCGTCGGTCGGCCTCGGGGTTGGCCGGACCGCCGTCGGGCCCGTGCTCCGCACCGAAATCGAAGAACAGCTCGGACGACGGCCCGCACGGACCGGTGTCGCCCATCTCCCAGAAGTTGTCCTTGTCGAGGCGCTGGATCCGGCCGCGGGGGAAGCCGACGGCATCGGCCCAGATGTCCTCGGCCTCGTCGTCGGAGGTGTGGACGGTGACCCACACCCGGTCGGCGTCGATGCCGAGCACCTCGGTCACGAACTCGTAGGCCCAGGGGATCGCCTCCTCCTTGAAGTAGTCGCCGAAGCTGAAGTTCCCGAGCATCTCGAAGAAACTGAGGTGGCGCAGGCTCCGCCCGATGTCGTCGAGGTCGTTGTGCTTGCCGCCCAGCCGGACGCACTTCTGGACCGACGTGGCCCGCCGTGGGGTGTAGGGCGGCGTTTCCTCCCCGAGGAAGTACGGCACGAACGGCATCATCCCCGAGTTGACGAACATCGGGGCCGACGGGTGATGCGGAATCAGACCGGCCGAAGGCACGTTCGTGTGCCCACGGGCGACGAAGAAGTCGGTCCAGATTCGACGGAGCTCGGATGCCTCCATGACGGGCGGGGAGCCTACCGGTGCACCGCGCACGATCGAGCAGCCGATCGGTAGGGTCTGCCGCGATGCAGCGACTGCGCGGGATGGACGCTTCGTTCTTCTACATGGAGACGCCCACCACCCACATGCACGTCGTGGGGGCGCTCGTGCTCGACCCTTCGACGGCACCGGCCGGCTACGGGCTGGACACCGTGCGTGAGCTCATCGAATCCCGTATCCATCTGATGCCTCCCTTCCGGCGGCGGCTCGTCGAGGTGCCGCTCGGCCTCGATCATCCCCGATGGATCGAAGACCCCGACTTCGACATCGACAACCACCTCCTCCGGGTCGCGCTGCCCTCCCCTGCCGACCAGCGGGCGCTCGAGACCTTCGTTGCCGAGTTCGCCGGCCGGCCACTCGATCGGTCGCGGCCCCTGTGGGAACTGGTCCTCGTCGAGGGTCTCGACGACGGCGACGTCGCCCTCGTGACCAAGATGCACCATGCCGCCATCGACGGCGTGTCGGGCGCGGACCTGATGGTCCATCTCTTCGACCTCGAGCGCGAACCGGCCGAGGTCGAGCCACCTGCGGAGCCGTGGGTTCCCGACGAGGTGCCGTCGGAGGTCGCGCTCGTCACCGAGGGCCTCGCGAGTCAGGCAGCCAACCCCGCCCGCATGCTCCGGCAGGTGACCAAGACCCTCGGAACGCTGACCGAGGTCATCGGCCGCATCGGCAACGACGCAGCCGTCCTTCCGTTCACCGCACCCCAGACACCCTGGAACGGTGCGCTCACGGCCCAGCGGTCGGTGGCGTTCAGCCGGAGTTCCCTCGCCGACGTGAAGGCGGTCAAGAACGCGTTCGGGTGCAAGATCAACGATGTCGTCCTGGCCGCGACCACGCAGACCCTCCGCGCCTACCTGCTCGCCCACGGCCAACCGGTCGAGGCGCCGCTGGTCGCGAGCTGCCCGGTGTCGGTCCGGACGGCCGAGGAGGTGGGCGAGGTCAACAACCGCATCTCGTCGATGTTCGTCTCGCTTCCCGTGCAGCTCGAGGATCCGCTCGATCAACTCGACGACATCGTGGCGGCGACGACGGCGGCCAAGGAACTGCACGCCGCCCTCGGAGCCGATGCTCTACAGGACTGGGCCGAGGTCATGACCCCCGGCCTGTTCACCCTGGCCATGCGGAGCTACAGCCAACTCTCGCTGGCCGACCGGCACCGGCCGGTCCACAACCTCGTCGTGTCGAACGTTCCCGGGCCGCCGGTGCCGCTCTATTCGGCGGGGGCGACCGTGAAGGGCGTCTATCCGCTCGGCCCGCTCATCGAGGGGGCCGGCATGAACCTCACGGTCATCTCGAACATGGGCAATCTCGATGCGGCGGTGATCGCCTGCCGGGAGATGGTGCCCGACCCGTGGCTCGTGACCGATGGCTTCGCCCGGGGCATCGACGCGCTGGTCGAACTCGCCAGCTGACGTGCCGGGCGACAACATGGAGCCGATGACCCCGTTGACCTCGCTCGAAGTCGGTATGCGGATTCCCTACGGCGGCGACCGGGTCACCGAGGTGTCCGACGAGCTCGCGGCCGCGTTCGAGTCCGGCGACCACCTCGTGGTCGTGCAATCGACCGGCGCCCTGCTGCACATCCCTTCGGCCGACCTCGTGGCGGCGACTGACGCGGTCGACGCGGCCACCCGCGCGTTCGCCGAGATGGGATCGGTCAGCGACGATGCGGTGAGCTCGTTCTTCGACGTGTTCGTGGGCGGCCTGATGGACGACTCGGCGTTCGCACCCGTGGCCGAGGCCAACGCAGCCGATGTCGCGGAGGCACGCTCGCGCGGGCGCTCGACCACGCGCCTCGCGCTGACCGACTCCATGCGGACCGACATGGCGACCGGCCTGCGAGCGTGGGCAGCCCGGCCGTCGGGCCTCGGCGCGGTCGTCGAGCGGATCGACCACGACGGCTGGTCGGTCGAGCAGATCAGAGCCGGCCTCGGCGTGGTGGGGTTCGTCTTCGAAGGGCGTCCGAACGTGTTCGCCGACGCAGCCGGGCTTCTTCGGACGGGCAACACCGTCGTGTTCCGCATCGGGTCCGACGCCCTCCGGACGGCCCGGGCCATCGTCACCCACCTGGTCGAACCCGCGCTGCGCGACGCAGGCCTCCCGTCAGGTGCACTTGCGCTCGTCGACGCGGCCACTCGATCGAGCGGCTACGCGCTGTTCACCGACCGGCGCCTGGCCCTGGCGGTCGCACGCGGCTCGGGTCCGGCGGTCGAACAGCTCGGCACGGTCGCCGCCCAGTCGGGAATCGCGGTGAGCCTCCACGGGACCGGCGGGGCCTGGATCGTCGCCCATCCCACCGCCGACCCCGCGTGGCTCGGTGCGGCCATCGAACACTCGCTCGACCGCAAGGTGTGCAACACCCTCAACACCCTCTGCCTCGTCCGCGAGGCCGCCGACGCACAGATCGGCTCGGTGCTCGACGCTGCTCGAACGAGCCGGCACGCACCGCAACACGGTCACCAAGCTCCACATCACCTGCGGAGACGAGGCGATCGTCCCCGACCCATGGTTCGCGCCGGCGCCGATCGACCGGGCCGACGGCACCAGCACCGAGCCACGGACCGAGCTCATCGAACGCGACCGGCTGGGTCACGAGTGGGAGTGGGAGAACTCACCCGAGGTGACCATGTGCGTGGTCGACTCTGTCGAGGACGCCGTCGCCCTGTTCAACGAACAGAGCCCACGGTTCGCGGCGAGCCTGGTCGGTGGCGACGTCGATGCGCAGACACGGTTCTACGACTCGATCGACTCGCCGTTCGTCGGCAACGGCATGACCCGGTGGGTCGACGGCCAGTATGCATTCGACCGTCCCGAACTCGGGCTCTCGAACTGGGAGCAGGGGCGGCTGCTCGGCCGTGGTGGCGTCCTCAGCGGCGACAGCATCTTCACCCTGCGGACGCGGGCCACCCAGGTCGACCCCGACCTCCGTCGGTGAAAACCCGCACGTCAGCGCGCCGGGCCGTCATGCATGGTCGGCTCCGTCGGCGCGATCATCGGTCTCTCCGTCATCATCGGTCGTGTCGTCTCGATGGGCGCCCATCCGGGACCTGATCTCCCGTTCGAACCCGTGAGGGGACGGTTCGTAGTAGGCCCGATCGGCGACCTCGGCTGGTCGATGCTCCTGGGGAACCCACCCTCGAGCGTCGTCGTGGGGATAGCGATAGCCGACCCCGTGACCGAGGCCGGCGGCGCCCTGATAGTGCCCGTCGCGCAGATGGATCGGCACCTCACCCGACGGCGCCGACCGAGCGTCCTCGAGCGCACGCCACAAGCCGCTCGCAGCCCGATTCGACTTCGGCGCCGTCGCCAGGTGCACCACCGCCTGGGCGAGGTTCAACTGCGCCTCGGGGAGCCCGACGAACTCGACGGCCCGGGCGGCCGCGTCGGCGACGACGAGCGCCATCGGATCGGCCATGCCGATGTCCTCGCTGGCCAGGATCACCAGCCGGCGTGCGATGAACCGTGCGTCCTCACCCGCCTCGAGCATCCGGGCGAGCCAGTAGAGCCCGGCGTCGGGGTCCGAGCCCCGGATCGACTTGATGAACGCGCTCACCACGTCGTAGTGGTCGTCGCGTCCGTAGCGAAGCGCGTTGGTCCCCAGGGCCGCTTCGGCGTCGGCGAGGGTCACTTCGGGCGGCTGCTCGCGTGCCCGCGCCAGTTCGATGGCCACCTCGAGGCTGGTCAGGGCGGCGCGGCCGTCTCCGGTCGCTCGCTCGGCGAGGTGGTCGATGGCATCGGCGTCGGCCGTTGCGCCCTCGTGAGCCATGCCGCTCGCGATCAGCTCACGCACCGCGTCGCCGTCGAGCGGTCGGAGCCGGAAGAGGGTCGACCGGGACCGCAGTGGAGCATTCACCTCGAAGTACGGGTTCTCGGTGGTGGCGCCGATCAGGACGATGAGGCCCGACTCGACCGACGGCAGCAGGCCGTCCTGCTGGGCCTTGTTGAACCGGTGGACTTCGTCGAGGAACAGGATCGTGCCCTGTTGCCGCTCCCCCAGGCGCGCCTCGGCCCTGGCCGCGACCTCCCGCACGTCCTTGATCGACGCCGACGTCGCCGAGAGCTGCTCGAACGCCTTGGAGGTGTGCAGAGCGATCGTCTTGGCAAGGGTGGTCTTCCCCGTGCCCGGCGGACCCCAGAGCAGCACCGAGTTCAGCCGGTCGCCTTCGATGAGGACCCTGAGGGGCATCCCCTCGCCCAGCAGGTGGTCCTGGCCCACGATCTCGTCGAGCGACCGGGGCCGCAACCGCGCCGCGAGCGGCTGCTGGTCGGCCAACGCCTCCTGGGCGGCGCTGGCGAACAGGTCGTCGGGCACGCTCCATCCTGTCGCCTGGTCGGTCATCGAACGCAACAGGACGGGCCGGTACCTTTTCGACATGGATGCCGATGTGATCAGAGCCATCACGTTCTCGGCTGCGTTGGTGGTGCTCATCAGCTACGGCGTGTTCGTCATGTGGCGAGTGCGGGTGCACCGGCGACGCCGCGAGGCCGAGGAGGGCCGGGCGACCAACGACTCGTTGAGCTCGGACGCCACGCTCCGCCCGACTCGCCCAGCACCCACGGTCTCGGACCCGCCGCCGGCGGCGGCCGAGCCGGTTCCGCACCCCCCGACCCGGCCCGCACCCGAGGTGAACCGCGACCCGACCCCACCGATCGAACCAGCTGCCCCGCCTCCCCCGGCTTCCCCGGGCCGACCGGCCACCGTGCTCGATGCCGTCCAGGGCATCGCGTTGCCCCACGATCTGGTTCCCCACCCCGACGCCGCACCACGGCCGGCGGCCGTGGACCGCGTCGCCCTCACCGGCTCGATGATCTCCGAAGAGGACCTCATCGACGGCCTGACCGGTGCCCTGACCGATCTGGACTACGAGATCACCTGGGCCGAAGCCGAGGGCCTCGCCCGGAAGGGGCCGGCCGAGCTCCGGGTGAGTGTCTACACCTCACCCCGGACGTCGCTCATCGACGGGGTACCGGCGTTCCCGCTGGCCGTCGAAGGCGCCGTCGTCGTCGACTTCTGGATTCCAAGGGACGACTGAACGGCCCAACGAGTCGCGACGATCAGTCGTCGGACCGTGCGATCAGGCTTGCGCCCTCCTGCCAGCGAGCGAGGGTCCACAGCGCGTCCGACAGACGGTTCAGGTAGCGCACGACCGCGGATCCGGGTTCGACGATCGCCACCACCTCACGTTCGGCTCGACGAACCACCGTCCGGGCGACATCGAGCGCGGCCCCGATGGCGTTGCCACCGGGGATCACGAACTCGGTCGGAGGGTCGAACCGCTCGCTGATCATGTCGATGAGCGCCTCGAGTGCGTCGACCATCTCGTCGGTGGCCTGCATCGTTCCCGGGGTGAGCTTGTGCTTGTTCTCGGGGAGGGTGGCGAGCTCGGCCATGGCGACGTAGAGGTCGCGGCCGATGCCGGTGAGGATCTCGTCGAGCTCGCTTCCGGACGCGGCGAGGGCCCGCGCGACGCCGATCGTGGCCTGGGCCTCGTCGACGGCGCCGTAGGCGCGGGTCATCGGTGAATCCTTCGGCACCCGACCGCCGAACAGCAGACCGGTCGTGCCGTCGTCTCCGGACCGTGTGTACACCCTCATCGCGCCACCTCAGTCGGCCGGCGGGGGCAGGAGACGGATGCCGAGCTCGGCGAGCTGTGCGTCGTCGACGGCCGACGGGGCGTCGGTCATCGGATCGATCCCCGACTGCGGCTTGGGGAAGGCGATGATCTCCCGGATGTTCTCCTCGCCGGCGAGGATGGCCACCAGCCGTTCGATGCCGAACGCGAACCCGCCGTGTGGTGGCGCGCCGTACTCGAACGGTGTCAGGAAGAACTCGAAGCGACGCTGGGCCTCCTCCTCGGAGATCCCGAGCAGCCGGAACACGCGGTTCTGGAGTGCCGGTTCGTGGATTCGGATGCTCCCCGAACCGAGCTCCCAACCGTTCAGCACCAGGTCGTACGCGGACGCCCGCACCGCCATCGGATCGGACTCGAGCTTGTCGAGGTCGTCGGGATGGGGCTGGCAGAAGGCATGGTGGCCCGCCTTCGGGCGCCCGGTTGCCTTGTCGACCCCGACGAACAGCGGGAAGTCGACCACCCACAGGTAGTGGTAGGGCGGGTCGCTCGTCGGCGGACGGGCGATGTCGTTGCGCAGTGTGCCGAGCACCTCGCAGGTCGTCATCCACTCGTCGGCCACGAGCAGGAGCAGGTCGCCCGGCTCGGCCTCGGTGCGGTCGACCAGCGCCTTCAACTCGTCGTCCGAGAGGAACTTCGCGACGGGCGAATCGAGCGTCAGGTCGTCGCCGACCCGCATCCACACCAAGCCCTTGGCCCCGGCGCCCTTGGCCCGATCGGTCATGGCATCGAGCTTGTTGCGTCCGTACGCAGCCGATCCGTCGGGGACCCGGAGTCCCTTGATCGACTCGGCCGATCCGAACGCCTTGAACTCGGTGGCGGCGAACACGTCGGTGAGCTCGATGAGCTCGAGCGCGAAACGGGTGTCGGGCTTGTCGGACCCGTAGCGGTTCATGGCATCGAGCCAGGTCATCCGCGGGATCGGTCCCGGACGTTCGCCGACGATCGCCTCGGCTGCGTCGAGCACGGCCATCTCGGTGGCCGCGAGCACGTCGTCGGTCTCGACGAAGCTCATCTCCATGTCGAGCTGCATGAACTCGAACTGCCGGTCGGCGCGGAGGTCTTCGTCCCGGAGGCAGCGGGCGATCTGGTAGTAGCGGTCGACCCCGCCGACCATCAACAACTGCTTGAACAGCTGGGGCGACTGTGGAAGCGCGTAGAACGAGCCGGGGCGGTGGCGCGCCGGGACGAGGAACTCACGCGCACCCTCGGGCGTCGAGGGCATGAGCATCGGGGTCTCGATCTCGACGAACCCCTGCGCGTCCATGGCCGCGCGGATCGCGGCGTTGATGCGCGAGCGGACGCGGAGGTTGCGCTGCATCCGCTCGCGACGCAGATCGAGGTAGCGGTACCGCAGACGCACCGACTCGTCGACGTCGTCCGCCCGCTGGTCGATGGGGAACGGTGGCGGCGTGGCGGTCGAGAGGATCTCGACCTCACAGTCGCCGAGCTCCACCTCGCCGGTGGCCAGCTCGGGGTTGGCCGTGTCCTCGGGCCGGATCCGGACGGTGCCGGTGATGCGAACGACGAATTCGCTGCGAAGATCGTGGTTCCCGTCGACGACGCACTGGGTGACCCCGGTGTGGTCGCGGATGTCGATGAACGCCAGGTGCTCGCCGTGTTCGCGCCGTCGGGCGACCCAGCCGCAGAGCGCGACCTCATCGCCCGCGTTCTCGGCTCGGAGCTCCCCGCAGTAGTGGGTGCGCATACCGACGGCAACTGGCTTCACTGGTCCTCCAAGATCGATCTGATCGTCCTCAGCATGACCGACCGGTCGACGGTTTCCTGCCCTTTTCCGGATCGGAGGTCGCGCACGGTCACCGTGCCGTCGGCCGCCTCGGCTTCGCCGATGATGATCGCGACCGGCGCCGACGAGCGGCCGGCCACCTTCATCTGGGCCTTCATCGACCGTCCGTCGTAGGCACGATCGACCCGGAGCCCGGCGTCGCGGAGCTCGTTGGCGAGCACATTGGCATGTCCGCCGGCGACGTCGACCACGAACACGTCGAGTGAGGACTCCGAGGCTGCGAACACGCCCTCGGCGTCGCACGCCAAGAGCACCCGTTCGATCCCGGACCCGAATCCGATGCCGGGGGTCGGCGGACCACCGAGCAGCTCGACCAGCCCGTCGTAGCGGCCGCCGCCGACGATGGTGTTCTGCGCTGCGTCGAGGGCGGACGACTGGAACTCGAAGGTGGTGTGCACGTAGTAGTCGAGACCGCGCACGAGGCGTGGTTCGATCTCGAAGTCGATCCCGAGCGACCGCAAGCCGACCTGGACCTTCTCGAAGTGCGCGGACGCCTCGTAGCCGAGGTGATCGATGATCTGGGGCGCCCCTGCGGTGACCGCCCGGGTGGCCCGCTTCTTGCTGTCGAGGACCCTGAGCGGATTCGTCTCGACCTTGTCGACGTCGGAGGGGTCGAGATCGCCCCGGTGCTCGGCGAGCCACGTCCGCAGCCGATCGGTGTAGCGGCTGCGATCATCGGAGGTGCCCATCGAGTTCAGGGCGAGGCGGACGCGGGTGAGCCCGAGCTCCCGGAGGTAGCGGTCGGCGAGCGAGAGGACCTCGACGTCGAGCTCGGGATCAGCGGCTCCCATGGCCTCGACGCCGAGTTGGTGGTGCTGCCGAAGCCGGCCGGCTTGCGGCTTCTCGTAGCGGAACGCCGGGGTCAGGTACCACGACTTGTAGGGCGGGAGCGGGCGTTGCTGGATGAATGCCCGGGCCACCGACGCAGTCCCCTCGGGCCGGAGAGCCAGGTGACGCGGAGGATCGGACTTGTCGTGGAAGTCGTACATCTCCTTGGTCACCACATCGGTGGTCGCCCCCAGGCGTTCGAAGACGCCGAGGTCCTCGAACATGGGCCCGATGGTCAACCCGTAGCCATGCTGCTCGGCCATCGTGGCGAAGATGCCGATCGCCCGGGCCCAACGGCCCGATTCGGGTGCGAGCACGTCACGCGTCCCGACCGGCGCCTGGAAGGAGGGCTTGTCGGACACGGCAGGCGAGGCTAGCGACGGCGGGGTCTCGGACCGAAGCCCGTTCGCCTCAGCCGCTGACTCGTTCTACGTCGTAGACGCTCTCGACGTTGCGAACGGTCGCGATCGCTCCGTTCAGGTGCTCGGGGTCGGCGAGCTCGAACTCGAACCGCAGCTTGGCCATGCGGTCTCTGCCGGTGTGCGACGTGCAGCTCAGGATGTTGATCTGCTGCTCGGCGAGCTTGGCGGTCACGTCGCTGAGCAGATGCGACCGGTCGATGGCCTTGACCTCGATGGCCGCCACGAACGTTCCGGCCAGCTCGGCGTCCCATTCGACCTCGATCAGTCGATCGGTCTGGGCCGAGCGGAGCGCAACGGTGTTCGAGCAGTCGACCCGGTGCACCGACACCCCGCGTCCCCGGGTCACGAAGCCGATGATCTCGTCGCCCGGCACGGGGGTGCAGCAGCGGGAGAGACGCACCATCACGTCGTCGAGACCCTCGACGTGGACGCCGTTGGCCCGCCGTTGGGTGGCTGTCTCCCGCACCGTCGTCGGAAGCTGCTCGGCCCGCTCGGGCTCGCCGTGGCGGAGGGCACGGGCCACGCGGCCCGCGATCGACTTCGCCGAGACGTGCCCGTTGCCGATCGCCGCCAGCAGCGTGTCGAGGTCGCTGTAGTTCATCTCGGTGCCCACCTCGATGAGCAGCTCGCCCTTGAGGACCTCCTGGATGGGCAACCCCTCGCGACGAACCGCCTCGGTGAGCTCGTCGCGCCCGTGTTCGATGGCGTCCTCGCGCCGCTCGCGGGAGAACCACTGGCGGATCTTGTTGCGGGCTCGCGGGGTGACGGCGATCTTGAGCCAGTCGCGGGATGGCCCGTCGCCGTCTCCCTTCCCGGTGACGATCTCGACGGAGTCGCCTGACACGAGCTCGTGTTCGAGCGGGACGAGCCGGCCGTTCACCCGGGCGCCGGTGCATGCGTGACCGACCTCGGTGTGGATCGCGTACGCGAAGTCGATCGGGGTCGAACCGGTGGCCAGGCTCATCACCTTGCCCTTCGGCGTGAACACGAAGACCTCGTCGGTCTCGAGGTCGATCTTCAGGTTCGCCATGAACTCCTGGGGATCGTTGGTCTCGGACTGCCAATCCATGATGTTGGTCAGCCAGGCCAGGTCGTTGCGGGCCTCCTTGTCGCTCGACTTGTAGGCGTAGTGGGCGGCAACACCACGCTCGGCCCGGGCATGCATCTCGCGGGTGCGGATCTGCACCTCCAGGGGTTTGCCCTGGGGGCCGATCACGGTGGTGTGCAGCGACTGGTAGAGGTTGAACTTCGGCATCGCCACGTAGTCCTTGAACCGGCCGGGCAGCGGCGGCCAGGCGCCGTGGATCGACCCGAGCGCGGCATAGCAGTCACGGACCGACTCGGTGACCACCCGGATGCCGACCAGGTCCATGATCTCGGTGAACTCACGGTTCTTCACGACCATCTTCTCGTAGACCGACCAGTAGTGCTTGGGTCGGCCGGTGACCTCGGCATCGATCCGGAGCTCGCGGAGTCGCTGACTCACCTCCTCGACCACCTGGGTCAGATAGATGTCGCGCTCGGGCGCCCGGGTCGCCATCATGTGATCGATCTCGGCGTAGCGCTTGGGGTGGAGCGAAGCGAACGCAAGATCCTCGAGCTGCTGCTTCATGTCCTCCATCCCGAGCCGATGGGCCAGGGGTGCGTAGACGTCGATCGTCTCGCGGGCCGTTCGGTGCTGCTTGAACGCAGGCATCGCGGCGATGGTCTGCATGTTGTGGAGGCGGTCGCTGAGCTTGATGATCAGGACGCGGATGTCCTTGGCCATGGCCACGAGCATCTTGCGGACGGTGGCGGCCTGTTGTTCTTCCTTGCTGTCGAAGGCGATGCGGTCGAGCTTGGTGACGCCGTCGACGATGGCGGCCACGTCGGCCCCGAAGTCACGCTCGACGTCGGCCAACGAGATCGCCGTGTCCTCGACGGCGTCGTGGAGCAGGGCGGCGGCGACGGTCACCTCGTCGAGCCCGAGCTCGGCGACGATGGTGGCCACGGCGAGCGGGTGGTGGATGTAGGCCTCCCCCGACTTGCGCACCTGCCCCTCGTGGGCCTGCCGGGCGGTCTCGTAGGCCCGGCTGATCAGGTTCGTCTGCTGGCGGCGATGTTGGGAGCGAAACGTCGCGAGCAGGGGCGCCACGTCCTCGGCGGCCGGCGACGCGCCACGGCGCCACGGCAGCACTCGATCGACGGTCGGCACGGCACCTCCTTCGGGCGGTTCAGTCTCCACCCAGGGTCAACACCGAATGGACCCGATGTCGTCCCACTCGGCTCGCGCCGCCGAGAAACGCCAGTTCGACCAGGACGACCACCCCGAGGACGACGCCTCCGAGGGCTTCCACCAGCCGGCACGTGGCCTCGGCCGTTCCGCCGGTGGCCAGCACGTCGTCGACGATGACCACCTGCTGTCCTGGCTCGACCGCGTCGAGGTGCGCCTCGAGCGAATCCGTTCCGTATTCGAGGTCGTAGCTCTCGGCTCGCGTCGGGCGAGGGAGCTTGCCGGGCTTGCGGACCGGGACGAAGCCGACGCCGAGCTGGCGGGCAACCGGCGCCCCGAAGATGAATCCTCGGGCCTCGACGCCGACGACGGCCGACGCGCCGAGCGGCTCGGCGAGCGAGGAGAGGTCGGCGACCGCCGATTCGAAGGCCGCCGGGCTGCCGAGCACCGGCGTGATGTCCTTGAACAGGATCCCGGGCTCGGGGAAGTCGGGGACGTCGAGTAGGTGTTCGACCCACAACGACGTCACCGGCGCTTGCCCTGCTTACGCGGGCGGGCCGGAATCGTCCGCCCGGACAGCGTGGGTGCGGCACTGGCGGGCGTTCTGGGCTTGCTGTCCGAGCCGGTGTCGCTCTCCTTGCGCGACTTGCGGGCCTCGGTGCCTTCGAGCCGAGCTCGGATCGTGCGGTACTCGGGCTCGCGCTCCTTGAGGATGGCGACGACCGGGGTGGCCACGAAGATCGAGCTGTAGGCGCCGGTGAGCAGCCCCACCAGCAGGGCGACCGAGAACTCCTGGAGCGTGACCGCACCCAGGATGAGCGAACCCACGACCAGCATGGCCATGATCGGCATGACCGAGGTGATCGTGGTGTTGAGCGAGCGCATCAGGACCTGGTTGAGCGAGAGGCTCATCATCTCGGTGTAGGTGATGCGCCCGGCCAGACCCGACCGGTTGGCGTTCTCGGCGACCTTGTCGTAGACGACGATCGTGTCGTAGAGCGAGTAGCCCAGGATCGTGAGAAAGGCGATCACCGTCGCCGGGGTGACCTCGAACTGGAAGATGGCGTAGACGCCGACGCTGATGACGATGTCGTGCACCACGGCCACCAGCGCCCCGACGGCCATCTTCCACTCCAACCGGACCCAGATGTAGACCGCGATCAGGACGAAGAAGACCACGAGCGCACGGAGGGCCTTGTTCGAGATCTCCTCACCCCAGGTGGGGCCGACGATCGAGACGCTCACGTCGGCCCGTGCGACCCCGGCCAGATCGGCCAGGGTCTGGGTGATCTCGCTGAGCTCGGCCTCGTTGGTCGTCTCGGCCTGGACTCTCAGGGTGTCGTCGCCGACGATCTGGATCTTGGCGTTCTCCTGACCCAGCGGACGGAGCGCATCGCGGGCGTCGGTCACGCTGACCCCGGGGGCCTGGACCTCCCACGCGCTTCCGCCCTCGAAATCGATGCCGAGGTTCAACCCGAGGCCGAGGATCGCGCCCAGGCTGACCACCACGGCGACGACCGAGACGACGGCGCCGCGCTTCCACAGCTTCGGGAAGTCGATGTCGTTGTCGTAGGACGACAGCTTGCTCATGAGGCTCACGATGCACGCTCCCCGGCCGCTCGGACCGTCGCTGCATGCAGGATGGGCAGGGTTGACGCGATCACGCGGGCACCGCCTCGGGGTCGGGGGCCGGCGGGAGCCCGAACAGCTTGTTGCGTCCGGCGAGGCGGGGACTCTTGGCCAGGATCACCGTGAGGGGACGCATGAAGAAGTAGCTGGCCACCAGGTCGAGCAGCGTCGACAGCCCCAGATAGAAGGCGAAGCCGCGCACCGGGCCGACGGTCAGGGACCAGAGCACCGCGGCACCGATGAGCGAAGCGATGTCGGCCTTCACGATGGTCGAGAACGCACTCGAGAAGGCGCCGTCGACCGAGCTCCGGAGCGTCCGGCCGCGGGCCACGTTCTCCTTGAGGTGTTCGTAGAACACCACGTTCGAGTCGACGGCCACGCCGACGGACACGATGATGCCGGTGACCCCGGCGAGGGTCAGGGCCAGGCCGCGACTCTCACCCAGATAGCTGATCACCACCCACAGCAGGCATCCGGAGAGCGCCAGGCTCAACATCGCCACCACCCCGAGGATCCGGTAGTAGGCGATCATGTAGATGGCCACCAGCATCAGACCGACGATGCCGGCGGTGACACCTGCGTCGAGGGCGTCCTTGCCGAGGGTTGCGGACACCGCCTGGATCTGCTGCGGCTCGAGCTCGACCGGGAGCGCACCGAACTTCAGCACCAGGGCCAGCTCCTTGGCCTCGTCCTCGGTGAAGTCGCCCGAGATCTGGATGGCGTCGCGCTCGAAGGTCGGCGTCTGGATCACCGGCGCCGACTGAACCGTGCCATCGAGCACGATGGCGAGTCGCTGGGTCGGGCAGGTGGGTGTCAGCGTGTTGCACTGGAGCGCCGCCGCGTTGAAGGCGTCGATGCCGTCGGCTCCGCCGCGCATCGTGATGTTGACGGTCCACACCGCACCGGTCTGGCCGGACAACCGGGCCTCGGCCGTCTCGAGCGCCTCACCGGTGAGCAGCGTCGGTCCCAGGCGGAGGCGCTCGCCGTCGAGCGTGTCGAGCACCACCTCGGCCTCCGCGAGGTCGTCCTCGGGTGCGGTGAGGGCGATGCCGAGCGACTCTGCCGTGGGCGTCTCGGGGTCGACGGCCGCGGTGGTGTCGGTGGTTCCGTCGGCGGTCTCGTCCGCGACGGTCGTGGTGGTCGAGTCGTCGCCCTCGCCGGCAACGGTCGTGGTCGTCGAGTCGTCGCCCTCGCCGGCAACGGTCGTGGTCGTCGAGTCGGCATCGGGGAGGATCGGCACCGTCTCGAGCACCGGGCGGAATCGCAGCTCGGCGGTCTGTCCGATGACGGCCAGGGCCTCCTCGGGGTCCTTGACGCCGGGAAGCTGCACGACGATGGCGTCGCCCTGCCGTCCGATCTCGGGCTCGGCGACGCCGAGGGCGTCGACTCGGCGCCGGATGATCTCGATGGTCTGGCTCAGGGCCTCGTCGCTGACCGGCTCGGACGGCTCGTACACCACCGACACGCCGCCTTGGAGGTCGAGGCCGAGCAGCGGCGCGTTGCCGGCCAGCAGCGTGGCGCCGAACAGCACCCCCGTCAGCGCGACGATGAAGACCAGCGAGGTCAGACCGTTCCGTCGCATCAGGCCTCGGTCTCCGCAGCGTCGTCGGCCTGGTCGACGACATCCTCGGCCGCCGATCGGTCGGGCTGGGCGCCGTTGATCGCACCACGCGCGAGGCGGAGCTCGACCCCGTCGGCGACCTCGAGTCGCACCGTGTCGTCGTCGAGATCGACGATCGTTCCGTGAATCCCGCCTGCGGTGACCACCGGGTCGCCGACCGAGAGCATCGAGATGAACTGCTGCTGCGCCTTCACCCGCTTCTGCTGCGGAAGGATGAACAACACCCACATCAGGATGAAGAACACAGGCAGGATGAGCAGGCCTTCCATCAACCACTCTCGAGTCGGGGAACGGGAGAACCGGCGATGCTACTGCCGCAGGGCCCGCCGAAGGACTTCGCCCGCGACCTCACGCCCAGGCAGCCCGGGTCCGCACGCGCAGCTCGTCGAGCGTGCCGGCCCGAATCGCCGCGCGGGCGTCGGCCACCAGGGAGATCAGCCAGGCCACGTTGTGCAGGGTCAGCAACCGTGCGGCCGTGGGCTCACTCGTGTTCAGCAGGTGGCGGACGAACGCCCGGCTCGGCATCCCCGTGGCCGGATGGTGGAAGTCGGGATCGATCGGTCGGTCGTCGTCGGCGAACTCCCGGTTCTTGAGGTTCTTGCGACCCGACCAGGTCAGCGCGGTGCCGTGCCGGGCCAGACGCGTCGGAAGCACGCAGTCGAACATGTCGACGCCCGTGGCGATGCCCTCGACCAGCCCGACCGGGTCCCCCACACCCATCAGGTACCGGAGCTGTCCGTCGGGGAGGTGCCCGGTCGTCACGTCGAGCGTCTCGAGCAGCGCCGATCGGTCTTCTCCGACCGAGAGGCCGCCGATGGCATAGCCGTCGAACTCGCAGGCCACGGTGCGCTCGGCCGACTCCTCACGGAGACCGGCATCGGTTCCGCCCTGGACGATGCCGAACTGCGCCTGGCGGTCGAGGTCGCCCGCCAGGAACGCCGAGCGTGCCCGCACGGCCCAGTTCGCCGTGCGATCGACCGCCGACCGCAGCACCGGTTGCGTGGACGGCAGCGGCGGGCAGACGTCGAGCACCATCTGGATGTCGGCCCCCAGGTTGCGCTGGACCCGCACGGCGTCCTCGGGGGTGAAGTCGTGGGTCGAGCCGTCGTAGGTCGAACGGAACCGGACGCCGTCGTCGTCGACGTCGGGCGAGAGCGAGAACACCTGGTAGCCGCCGGAATCGGTGAGGAAGTGGCCGTCCCAGCCCGCGAACCCGTGGAGGCCCCCGAGGCGCTCGATGCGCTCGTCGCCCGGCCTGAGCATCAGGTGATAGGTGTTGGCGAGCACGACCTCGGCGCCGAGCAGGTCGTGGTCGGCGGCCGCGAGGTGGCGCACCGCGCCACGTGTTCCGACCGGCATGAACACGGGAGTCTCGAACGACCCGTGGGGCGTCCGGACCGTGTGAACCCGCGCCCGCCCGTCGGTGGCATGGCGTGTCAGTTCGGGTCGCATCAGCGGTGCCGCGCCGGCAGGAACATGGCATCACCGAAGGAGAGGAAGCGATACCCCGCGTACCGTGCGTGCTCGTACAACTCTCGCCACCGGGGCCCGACGAACGCCGCGAGGAGGGCCAGCAGCGTCGACCGGGGCTGATGGAAGTTGGTGAGGAGCGCATCGACGACGCGGAAGTCGAATCCCGGCCTGATGAACAGGTCGGTCCGTTCGACGTGTTCGGCGCGCACCGCCGATTCGAGTGCACGCACCGTCGTGGTGCCGACGGCGATCACGCGGTCCGCGCGGGCACAGGCCTCGAGGACACTCGGCGCCACGACGAAGCGCTCGTGGTGCATCACGTGGTCGTCGAGGCGTTCGGCGGTGACCGGGAGGAAGGTGCCGAGCCCGACGGCCAGATCGACGTCGTGAACCTCGGCCCCGGCCGCCTCGATCTGACCGAGCAAGGCGGTCGTGAGGTGCAACCCAGCCGTCGGCGCCGCGACCGATCCCGGCCGATCGGCGAAGACGGTCTGGTAGCGAGCCGCATCGGCCAGCGGTTCGGTGATGTAGGGCGGGAGGGCCACCTCGGCGACGTCTTCGAGCACCTCGGGCACTCCACGGGGCCCGTCGGTGTGGATCTCGACCGTGCGCGTCCGCCCGTCGACGCTCGACTCTCCCACCGAGATGTGCAACGGCCCGCACTCCAACGTGCTGCCCGGAGCGAGGCGGCGCGACGGCTTCACCAAGGCCGTCCACGTGTCGGCACCGGTCTGTTCGACGAGCAGGACCTCGACGGCACCGCCGGTCGGCTTGCGGGCCGTCAGCCGTGCGGGAAAGACCCGACTCGAATTGACCACGACGACGTCGCCCTCCCCGACCAGGCCGGCGAGGTCGCGGATCTGCCGGTCGTCCGGCGTGTGCCCCGGTCCGCGATCCACGAGGAGTCGAGCAGCATCGCGGGGCTCGACCGGAGCCTGGGCGATCGCCGACGCCGGCAGGTCGTAGTCGAGGTCGGCCAGATCCACCGGCGCCAACGTACCGACGTCAGCGTTCGAGCAGCTGCAGCGCGATGGACGCCAGCCCGGCTGCGCCGAACACCACGGCGTCGGGGTGCACGTCGAAGTCGCCGCAGTGGAGGTCGGGTGCGGGCTCCGAACCGGGTGCCACACCGAGGCGGATGTACGTGCCCGGCACCGACTCGAGGTACCACGAGAAGTCCTCGCTGCCGAGGCTCTGCTCGGCGGCGTCGACGTGCGCGTCGCCCACCACGTCGACCAGCGCCGACCGGGCCGAGATGGTCACCTCCTTGTCGTTCACCACCGGGGGGTTGCCCCGCTCGTGGGTGAACTCCCAGGCGACACCCTCGGGCTCGAGCAGCTCGGAGGCCGCCACCCGGACGGCATCGGGCGCGGCGTCCCAGACCGCCTTCGAGCGGGTGCGCAGGGTTCCCTCCAGCACGGCGTGTTGCGGGATCACGTTCGGAGCGTCTCCGGCCTGCAGGTGACCGAACACGATCGAGACCTCACCGAGCCACTCGAGCGCCTCGAGCGCGCGAGCCGGGAGCTCGACGGCCAGGCGAGCGATCAGGTTGACCAGATCGTGGGTCAGATGAGGGCGGGCCGTGTGGCCGCCGTCGCCGCGCAGGGTGAAGTGGAGTCGGTCGGCGGCCGAGGTGATCGGCCCCGGACGAACCGCGAATCGGCCGACCATCAGCGAGGGGTCGCAGTGCAGGGCCGCGATGGCGACGGCCTGATCGAGGCGACCCGTTCGCAACACTTCCGGGGCACCCCCGGGGATGGCCTCCTCGGCGGGCTGGAACACCAACCGGACGGTGCCGGCAGCGCGACCGGCTCGGTTCACGAGCAGCTCGGCCGCCCCCAGCAGCGCCGTGGTGTGGACGTCGTGACCGCACGAGTGGCTCACACTCGGCACGGTCGAGGCGTCGGGACCGCCGGACAGGTCGGCGATGGGCAGGGCATCGAGGTCGGCTCGGAGCGCGACGATCGGCCCGGGACCCAGCACGACGTCGGCCGTCAGGCCGGTCATGTCGGCGAACGGCTCGACGACGAGCCCCAGCGACTTGAGCTTCGCCGCCACCTGCTCGGTGGTGCGGACCTCCTGCCACGACAGTTCGGGATGTCGGTGCAGGTCGGATCGGAAGGCCCGGAGCGCGGGCCCGAGCGCACGGGCGTCGTCGAGGAGCGCTGCGGCAGCCGGCGCGGTGCTCATGGCCGCTCCAACTGGTCGACGAGATGGCGGACGACCTCGGCGAGGTCGCCCGTCTCCTCGAAGACTCGGCGCTGGTCCTCGGCCGAAGTCCCGTGTTGCAGCACGTGGGACACCCCGGCGAGTTCGGTCGAGCACCCGAGCTCGTCGGCCATGGGCTCGAGGTCCGACACCAGATCGGCGATGGCCTCGGTCGCCTTGATGCACCGACCCGACTCGTCGACGATGAACTCGGCATCGAGGCCGTGACGTGCGGCCCGCCACTTGTTCTGACGCAACAACCACGGCGCCGGCGGCTCGAGCCCGCCCTCGGCGTCGAATCGACGATCGAGGTGTTCGACGAGGCACTGCGAGAGCGCCGTGACCGCCGTGACGTCGGCGAGGTTCGGGATGCCGTCGCACATGCGAAGCTCGATGGTGCCGAAGTCAGGGTGCGGCCGGATGTCCCACCACACTTCCCGCACCGTCCCGATGGCCTCGGCTGCGACCAGCGTGCGCATGAAGGTCTCGAACTCGGACCACGAGTCGATCGGCTCGGGCAGGCCGGCGGTCGGAAGACCCTCGAAGACCTTGCTGCGACACGAGGCGAGCCCGGTGTCGGTCCCCTCCCAGAACGGGCTCGACGCCGACAGGGCGAGGAAGTGCGGAATCCAGGCCGAGAGCGCGTTGGCGATGGCGATGGCCCGCTCGGGCGACCGGATGCCCACATGCACGTGGATGCCGAAGATCTGGAGCCGTCGGGCCATCCAGCCCATCTCGTCGACCAACACCGCATACCGAGGGTCGGGGCTGACGACCTGGTCACCCCAGTGGCTGAACGGATGCGTGCCCGAGCACAACAGGTCGAGGCCCCGCGGGTCGGTGAACTCGCGGATCTCCGCCAGGGTCTCGGTGAGGTCGGCCCGAGCCTCCGCCGGCGACTGGCAGATCCCGGTGATCATCTCGATCGTGCACTCGAACAGCTCGTGCTTGGCCTTCGGGTGCCCAGCCTCGCCATGGGGCCGACCCATCTCGTCGAGGATCTCGGTGGCGCAACTGACCAGGGCGCCGGTTGCGCGATCGACGATCTCGAGCTCTACCTCGACACCGACCGAGGGCCCGGGGGAACTGTTGAAGTCGATGCTCACGCCGACGAAGCGTACGTGCTCTACCATCGGCGGAGTTCCCCGGCCGCCATGTCACGGAGCAGGATGAGCGAAACCGCCCAGACCTCGTCGAACGACCAGGGCCGGCTCCTCGGCGTCGCAGGTGTGGGGGCAGCCGTCGCGGTGTTTCTCGGTGCGTACGGGCGCGTGCACGATCCCACCGGCGAGACCGTGGTGCAGGCGTTCTTCTCGGGCCAGATCCAGCTCAAGGTCTGGTTCGCCACCGTCGCGGTGATCCTCGCCGGGTTCCAGCTCTACTCGTCGTTGTGGATGTGGGGAAGGGTCGGCAGCGACACCCGACCGGCATGGCTGGGCGATGCCCACCGCCTGTCGGGCATCGCGGCATTCCTGTTCACCCTGCCGGTCGCCTATCACTGCCTCTGGTCACTGGGGTTCGCCGAGACCAACGGACGGGCCATCGCCCACTCGGTGCTCGGCTGCGTGTTCTACGGGGCGTTCGCCGCCAAGGTGCTGGCGCTTCGCAGCCGAGGGCTACCGAAGACGACGCTCCCGATCGTCGGCGGCCTCACATTCGCGGCGCTCGTGCTCGCCTGGCTGACGAGCTCCGTGTGGTTCCTCACCACCGATCCCGGAGTGTCGCTGTTCTGATGAAGACGCTCGTGAAGATCTTCGAAGTGGTGGCCGTGGTGGCCACGGCCGTCTTCGTCATCGCCCTGTTCGCCTACGAACCGGCGGATCCGAACGCGGTGACCGACGAGACCATCGAGTCGGCCGAGGGCGATCCGCAGCTGGTCCTCGGACAGGACGTCTACGGGCGTCGGTGTGCCGGCTGCCATGGCGGCAACGGACAGGGCAGCGTCGGGCCCCGACTCGGAGGCGGGGCGGCCGAGGCCAACTTCCCCGACCCCGCCGACCAGGCCGCCGTCATCGTCAACGGACGCGGGGGCATGCCCGGCTTCTCGAACCTGAGCGACGAGGAAGTCGACGCCGTCGTGGTCTACACCCGCCAACTCCCAGGCTGAACCACCGATCAGCCGAACAGGTTCGGGGTTGCCGCCTCGCCGGTGCCGTCGGGGACGGCGAGGCCGAGATGCGCCCAGGCCGCGACCGTGGCGACTCGACCCCGAGGGGTGCGCATGAGCAGGCCCTGCTGGATCAGGAACGGCTCGTAGACGTCCTCGACGGTCTCGGTCTGCTCGCCGATGGCGATGGCCAGGGTCGAAAGCCCGACCGGGCCCCCGCCGAAGCGCTCGCACAACTGGCCGAGGATGGCCCGGTCGACCTTGTCGAGGCCGAGCGCATCGACGCCGAAGGTTCGCAGACCTTCCTTGGCGGTGCCGAGGTCGATGCTGCCGTCGCCACGCACCTCGGCGAAGTCGCGGACGCGCCGCAACAGTCGGTTGCCGATGCGCGGCGTGCCGCGAGCGCGTCCGGCGATCTCGGTCGCACCGGGCAGATCGACGTCGACGCCGAGGATGCCGGCGGACCGAACCACGATCTCCTCGAGCTCCGATGCGTCGTAGTAGTCGAGGCGGGCCACCAGCCCGAAGCGGTCGCGCAGCGGTCCGGTGATCAGCCCGGTCCGGGTCGTGGCCCCGACCAGGGTGAAGCGGGGCAGGTCGAGCCGGATGGATCGGGCTGCCGGCCCCTTGCCGACCACGATGTCGAGCTGGAAGTCCTCCATGGCGGGATAGAGGACCTCCTCGACCGCCCGAGGGAGCCGATGGATCTCGTCGATGAACAGGACGTCGCCTTCTTCGAGCTGGGTGAGGATCGCCGCCAGGTCGCCGGCCCGTTCGATGGCCGGGCCAGAGGTCGGATGGTGCCCGACCTCCATCTCGTTGGCCACGATCTCGGCCAGCGTCGTCTTGCCGAGCCCCGGGGGGCCGGCGAACAAGAGGTGATCGGCGGCCTGACCCCGGCGTCGGGCGGCTTCGAGGATGATCGACAGATGGTCCTTGAGCTCGTGCTGCCCCACGAAGTCCTCGAGCGACTTCGGCCGCAGCCCGGCTTCGGCGAGCAGTTCGCCGTCGGTGGGTTCGGGGTCGAGGAGTTCTTCGCGCACGGTGATCAGCGGGCCATCGCCAGGCGCTGCAGTGCGGCCTTGAGCAGCAGGGACGCGTCGGAGTCGTCGGGCAGGTCGGTGAGCACGGCGCGGATCTCGTCGGTGCCGTAGCCCAGCCCGGCCAGGGCATCGCGCACATCGCTGCGGGCCGAGCCGCCACCGGCTTCACCGGGTGCTTCGGCCTCGGTGGACGAGACGTCGAGATCGGGCACGGCCAGGCGGGACTTCAGCTCGATCAGCAGCCGTTGCGCCGTCTTCTTGCCGACGCCGGGGACCAGACACAACGCATCGAGGTCTTCCTCGGCGAGGATCCGCGACAGCTCGATCGGGGCGTGGATCGACAGGATGGCCAGCGCCATCGCCGGGCCGACGCCGTGGGCGCCCAGCAGGGCGCTGAAACAGCGGCGCTCGTCGATCGTGAGGAAGCCGTAGAGCGTGTCGGCGTCTTCGCGCACGTGGTGGTGGACGAAGACCAGGACCTCGTCTCGGACCTCGCCGATGGCCACCGCCGTGGTGGGGCTGACCGCCACCCGGTAGCCGATGCCCCCCACCTCGACCAGGATCTCGTCGGCGCCTCTATCGAGGAGGTCGCCACGCAAGGAACCGATCATGATTCCCTCCGGGAGCCGTTCGAGGCCACGGACGCCGAGCCTCCACTCCGGGGGCCGTTCGAGTTTGCCGCCATCGCGGCGTCGATCCGGCCCGCCAGCGGCGCGTGGGCGAGGTGGCACAGGGCCACACCCACGGCGTCGGCGGCGTCGACCGGCCGGATCGGGGTGGTGATCCCGAGCAGGCTCTGCACCATGCGCTCCATCTGCGACTTGTCGGCCGCGCCGTCGCCGGCAACGGTCTGTTTGACGGTGTTGGGTGAGTACTCGGCGACCTCGGCACCTCGGCGTCGCGCCTCGGCCATGATCACACCGGTGGCCTGGGCGACGCCGATGGCCGTACGGACGTTGACCTGGAACAGGATCCGTTCGAGGGCGACGACGTCGACCGGATGCTCGTCGAGCAGGTCGGACAGGTCGTCGGCGATGGCCGCGAGCCGGTCGGCGACCGCATCATCGGGCGAGGTGCGCAACACCCCCATGGCGTGCACGCGGGTCGTCGAGGCCCGGCGCTCCACCACGCCGTAGCCGCACCGCGACAGACCAGGATCGATGCCGAGAACGAACACGGGTTCGATGCTACGCCGCCCGACCCCACCGCACGCGGACCCGATCGCGTTCAGACCTTCTGGAGGGGGTGGTGGGGCTCGGGCGGCAACGTGACGGTGATCGGGTCGTTCGGGCGGATGGTGCCGCCGACCAGGACGACGCTCATCACGCCGGCCTTGCGGACGAGGTCGCCGGCATCGTCGCGCCCGAGCATCTGGCCTTGGAGACCGGGCTGGAATCGGTCGATCTGCACACACGGGTTGCGCAGACCGGTGACCTCGACCTCGGCGACGGGCCCGAACCGGAGTCGGGTCCGGGTCGGCAGCCCGAGCAGGTCGACGCCCCGCGTCGTGATGTTCTCGCCGATCTCGCCCGGGCCGACGGTGAATCCGGCGGGCGCCACCTCGTCGAACAGCTCGGCATGGATCAGGTGGACCTGCCGAAGGTTGGGCTGCGTCGGGTCCGTCGCCACCCGCGATCGGTGCTTGACCGTGGCACCCGCATGCGCGTCGCCGTGGACTCCGAGACCCTCGACGAGCACGATCTCGGCGACCGGCGTCTTGGAGAACGTGTGGGTGGCGCTTCGGTGCACGGCCTCGACGATCGGTTCCATCGTTCGAGTCTCGCCCACGCTCGGCGCCGCACTCGCCCCGGAATCCGAGAAACTGGCCCACGTGTGGTGTTCAAGTCACGGCGTCGACCTGCCGATGGGGACCCGTGGCGATGATGACTGCTGAGCCGATGGCGCCCCTCGAGCCCGAGGCCGTCCCGCCGGTCGTGCGTCTGAGCGGGCTGCACCGGAGCTTCGGCGACAACGCGGCGTTGACCGACCTCGACCTCGAGGTCCCCCACCAGAAGATCACCGTGCTGCTCGGCCCCAACGGCGCGGGCAAGACCACGGCGATCCGCATGATCACCGGCGCGCTCGGACCCGACGCCGGCTCGGTGTCGGTGTTCGGCCTCGACCCCGACGTCGACGGCCAGGAGGTCCGCAACCGGTGCGGCGTCGTCTCGGCCAAACCCTCGCTCTACGACCGCCTGTCCGGCCGCGACAACCTCGCCTACGCCGCCGAGCTCTACGGGCTCGGCCGGGGCGAGCGAGCCGCGGCTCGGATCGACCACGCGTCCGAGCGCTTCGGCATCACCGACGCGCTCGGCGCAACAGGTCGGCGGCTACTCGACCGGTATGAAGACCCGGCTGGCGCTCGCCCGAAGCGTCCTCCACGAACCCGAGCTCGCTGCTCTACGACGAACCGACCTCGGGCCTCGATCCCGAGTCGTCCCATGCCGTGCTCGAGCTCATCCGCGAGATGACCGCCGACGGCAACACCGTGCTGATGTGCACCCACCTGCTGCTGGAGGCCGAGGGCCTGGCCGACCAGGTGGTCGTGCTCGATCACGGCACCGATCTCATCTCCGGCACGCCACGACGATCTCACGCAGCAGTTCTGGCCCGGCGCCGTGGTCCGGCTCGACGCCGAGAATCGGGCCGACCTCGAGCCTCTCCGTGACCTCGACGGCGTGATGACCTTCGCCATCCAGAAGGACGGCAGCATCGAGTTGCAGCTCGACGACGAGGGCCGCATCCCCGACCTCGTCCTCGCGCTCGCCGCCCAGGGCGTTCGACTGACCCGAGTCGAGCCGCACCGACCGAACCTCGAGGACCTCTACTTCGCCGTCCGCAAGCTCGGACGCCCGAACCGGGTGGGCGAGGTCGAGTCGGGAACGCACTCCGGGGGCGACCCTCATGACGACCCTCACCACTCCGGCGACCCGTCGGTCCCGCGATCGGGGCCTCGACTGGGGCCGGCTCATGACCGTCGCCCGCACCGACCTCAAGCAGCTCATCCAGGCTCGCGACTTCTGGGGCCCGATGATGATCCTCGGCGGGATCTTCTTCCTGTTCATCCCCACGGTCCTGCTGTTCAGCATCACTCGCATCGGCGACATCACCGTCGTCGAGCAGATCAGCGGCGCCCTCGAGATCCTTCCCACCGAAGCCCAGGACAAGATCCAGGGCGACAGCGAACAAGGGCGTGCGGCGTTACGCGCTCGCCGTGTACCTGTTCGCTCCGGTGGCCGTCGTCGTCCCCCTCACCATCTCGACCGCCGTCGGCGCAGCCACCATCGTCGGCGAACGGGAGAAGGGCACGGGAGAGTTCCTGGCCCACTCGCCCGCAGGCACCCACGAGATCTACCTCGGCAAGCTGATCGCCAGCCTCCTCCCCGGCTACGCCACCACCATCGTCGGCTTCGGCGTCTACTCGCTCGTCGTCAACCCATCGTCGGCCCCGAGGTGGGCGGCTGGTTCTTCCCGACTCGCCCATGGTGGATCCTGATGTTCTGGGTCGTGCCGCCGTTCCTGGCGCTCACGCTGTCGCTGGTGCTGCGACTCTCGGCTCGGGTGAAGTCCACCGCCGCGGCCCAGCAGGCCTCGGGGCTGGTGAGCCTGCCACTGATCATGGTTGCGTACAGCCAGTCGACGGGCGCGTTGTTCGGGGCCGAGTCGGTCACGTGGATCATCGGCGGGGTCGCCTGGATCGCCGCGGCCATCGGCCTGACCCGCGGCATGCGCTCGGTGAGCCGGGGCCGCCTGCTCGGCGTCGCCGACGAACAGTGACGTCGTGAGCTGATCATGCACCCTCTCCCCGAGACGACGGTGGGCACGCTCGCCCAGCAACTCGGTGTGTCGCCCGACGAGGTGCTCGAGGCATGCCGGAAGCGCCAGATCCTCGTCTGGAGCGAATCGACCCCGCTCAACCGGCAAGAGGTCGAACTGGTGTGGCACACCATCCAACCGCCACCAGCGCCACCGCCACCGGACTCCTTCGGTGGACCTCCCGCGGGCCGGCCGATGCCGCCCACCTGGCTGGCACCCGGCGGTCCCGGGACCGCACCCGGGCCGCCCTCCGCCTTCGGGCCGTCCGCACCACCCCGACCACCGGTCGCGCCGTGGGCGATCGCACCAACCCCCTACGGCGGCTACCCGGAGGCGCCAGGCGCGTCGAAGACCCGCACCGGATGGATCATCGGCGGAGTGTGTGTCGCCGCGCTCGGCTTCCTGGCACTGCTCGGCGCGTTGCTCGGCCCGACCGACGACGAACCGTCGACCGACTCCTTCAGCTTCGGCGACAGCCCCGGCTCGGACTCGGGCGAACTCGGCCCGGAACCCGGGTTCGTCGACGCCCCGGTGCTCGACGTCCCCGACTACGACCGCCTCGGGCAGACCCAGGGTCAGCCGGACGGGCTCGGGAACTTCGCCATCGGCGACTGCGCCAACTTGCCCGATGCGTTCCTCGGCGGGACGACGGTCGAGACCCAGACGGTCTTCCCCCGCCCGGTGGACTGCCGAGATCCTCACAACGCCGAGGTCTTCCAGGTCGGCGAGTTCGACGCGCCGTCGGGCTCTCGGGCGCCGAGCGGCCAAGAGCTCTTCTTCGCGGGCGGCGAGGCCTGCTTCGACTCGTTCCTGGCCTTCATCGAAGGCGGATTCGACGACCACGACTACGTCGTGCTGGTTCCGCTCGATCAACAGTGGGAACGGCTCGACGAACGGACCTTCACGTGCTTCGCCTACCGCCTCGATGCCGGCTCGACGACCGGATCGATGCGCGACGGCGCCGACCGCAACTGATCAGTCGACGGATGCGTTGATCGCGGCGACGAGTTCTTCGGTCGGCCGGAACGTGAGCCCGGCGATGGCCCGATGGGCGTACGCGATGATCCCCTCGGGGGAGACCACGAACGCCGAACGACGGTAGAAGCCGATCGGTCCGAGGATGCCGTAGGCCTCGCCCACGACCTTGTCGGGGTCCGAGAGCAGAGGGAAGCCGAATCCGCCCTGCTTCTCGGCGAAGCGGTCGTGGCTGTCGACGTCCTGAGGCGAGATGGCCAGCACCTGCGCACCGACCTCGCGGAACTCCTCGATGTCGTCGGTGTAGGTGTTGAGCTGACGGGTGCACACCGGCGTGTTGTCGCCGGGATAGAAGACCAGCACCACCGGCTTCCCGACGTACTCCGAGAGCGAGTAGGTCCGCCGGCCCTCGGCGCTTCCGTCGGTCCCCTCGACCGAGAAGTCAGGTGCGGTCTCTCCGACTCCGATCATCAGCCACCGACCGCCTCGAGCACCTCGGTGCTGGCGTCGAAGTTCGCGTAGACGTTCTGGACGTCGTCCTGGTCGTCGAGCAGGTCGATGAGGCCGAGCACCGTCCTGGCCTTGTCGGGCTCGGTGATCGGCACCGTGTTCTCGGCGAGCATCGTGACATCGGCGGAGTCGAACGCGATGCCGGCCGCCTCGAGCGCGGTACGGACATCGGGAAGGTCGGAGGGATCGGTGAGGACCTGCCATGCCCCGTCGTCGGCGATGATGTCGTCGGCGCCGGCATCGAGCGCGGCGAGCATCAGGTCGTCTTCGGTCACCGAGCCCGGGACCATGATCAGGCCCCGTCGCGTGAACTGCCACGCCACGGCGCCGGGCTCGGCCAACGAACCGCCGAACTTCGTGAAGATGGACTTCAGCTCCGAGCCCGTGCGGTTGCGATTGTCGGTGAGGACCTCGACGAGCAGCGCGACCCCGTTGGGGCCGTAGCCCTCGTAGGTGATCTGTTCGTAGCTGACGCCCTCGAGCTCGCCGGTGCCTCGCTTGATGGCACGTTCGATGGTGTCGAGCGGCACCGAGTTGTCGCGTGCCTTCTGGAACATCGTGCGCAGGGACGGGTTCATGTCGGGGTCTCCCCCGCCCTCACGGGCCGCCACCTCGACCTGCCGGATCAGCTTGGCGAAGAGCTTGCCCCGCGCCTTGTCGGCCGCGCCCTTCTTGTGCTTGATCGTCGCCCATTTCGAGTGACCGGACATCGCTGGATCAGAGCTCCTCGAGAAAGTACGAGTGGAGCCGTCGGTCTCCCGACAGCTCGGGGTGGAACGACGCAACGAGCACGCGTTCTGTCCGGCACAGTACGGGGAACTCGTCGACGTGTGCGAGCGAGGTGACGCCGTCACCGACCGCCGTGACCACCGGCGCCCGGATGAACGAGGCCGGGAACGGGGCGTCGAGACCGTCGACGTCGAGCATCGTCTCGAAGCTGTCGACCTGTCGGCCGTAGCCGTTGCGACGGACGACGAGGTCGATCACCCCGAAACTCTGCTGGTCGGGGCGGCCGTCGAGCACCTCGGAGGCGAGAAGGATCATGCCGGCACAGGTTCCGAATGCGGGCATGCCATCGGCGAGTCGAGCGCCGATGGGCTCACGAAGCCCGGTTCGGTCGAGCAGCATCGACATCGTCGTCGACTCGCCGCCGGGCAGGATCAGCCGGTCGACATCGGCCAGATCGGACGGCGAGCGGACCTCGACGGCCGTGGCGCCACAGTCATCGATCGCCTCGACGTGACGTCGGACCGCGCCTTGGAGAGCGAGGACCCCGACCTTCACCAGCCGCGATCGGCCAGCTTGGTCTCGAGCGAATCGATCTCGAGTCCGGGCATCGCCTCGCCGAGCCCGCGGCTGACCTTGGCCAGCATCTCGGGATCGCGGTAGTGCAAGGTGGCCTCGACCACGGCCTTGGCCATGACGGCCGGGTTGTCGCTCTTGAAGATGCCGGATCCGACGAACACGGCCTCGGCGCCGAGTTGCATGACGAGCGACGCGTCAGCGGGAGTGGCGATGCCGCCGGCGCAGAACATCGGGACAGGAAGCTTGCCCGTCTCCGCGAGTTCCTGGACCAGGCCGACCGGTGCCTGGAGCCGCTTGGCCCAGTCGTACTGCTCGGCCGAGTCGGCCTGCGTGATCTTGCGGATGTCACCGAGAATCGACCGCACGTGACGGACGGCCTCCACGATGTTGCCCGTGCCGGCCTCGCCCTTCGAGCGAATCATGCACGCACCCTCGGAGATGCGGCGGAGCGCCTCGCCGAGGTTCGTCGCACCACACACGAAGGGCACGGTGAACGCCCACTTGTCGATGTGATGGGCCTCGTCGGCGGGAGTGAGGACCTCGGACTCGTCGACGTAGTCGACGCCGAGCGCCTGCAGGATCTGGGCTTCGGCGAAGTGCCCGATGCGGGCCTTGGCCATGACCGGGATGGTCACGGCGTTCTTGATCCCCTCGATCATCTCGGGGTCGCTCATCCGTGCCACCCCACCGTCGCGGCGGATGTCGGACGGCACGCGCTCGAGCGCCATCACCGCAGTGGCTCCGGCGTCCTCGGCGATCTTCGCCTGCTCGGGGTCGACGACGTCCATGATGACGCCACCAGCCAGCATTTCAGCGAGACCACGCTTGACGCGGTAGGTGCCGGTCTCGTGGCTCGTGAGGTTCGAATCGGCCATGGCCCCGATCCTACGGCTGCCGAGCCGCTGAGCGGCCAGCCGATTCGATGCTCAGAGTTCGCGCAGGAGTTCGACCCGCTCGGAAACCGGCCGGTGAGCGGGCAGATGGCGCACCACTCCGGGCAGCGGACGGTCGTCGGGCGATGCGTACGGCGGGAGCAGGTGCAGCGCCGCCACGGGTGACGGAGACGACGGAATGGACGGGTCTGCCTCGCTGAGGTTGTCGAGGGCGGCCGCCAAGCCTGGCGGGAAACGGGTGAGGGAGATCCCGGACAGGTCGGCCCGGGTCTCGAGGTCGTGTTCGATCACCTTTCCGACGAGCGGAGCGACCGCGAGCGCCAGCGGGGTCATCACCAGACCGAGCAGCCGCATCGGGCCTTCGGATCGCCGCCACCGCTCGGCGAGCAGGATCGGGAGCCCGATCGTCCCGGCGGCGACGGTGGTGACCTGGGCCTCGCCGGTGTCGAGCCGGCTCATGGCGTGAGCCAGCACCCCTTCGAGCTCCACACGGTTCAGCGCTTCGAGGAGGCCCGCGGTGACCACCAGCGAGGCCGAGTCGACATCGTGACCGACGACCACGACGTTCGGGGCCGCGGTGTCGAGCACGTACAGGCGGGGACGGTGCACCCCGGAGACGATGCTCAACCCGTCGACGAGGCTCGCCAGCCGGGGATGATCGGCCGGCTCGATGGCGGTCGCACCCATCGTGCCGAGCACCAGACTCGTGGATCGGGTGAAGGCCAACCACGCGCCCAACACGGCGTCGATCAGGCCGACGACGACCCCGACGAGCCACAGGCCGAGGAGGGCGAACACGACGACGACGATGACGAAGATCCCGGCGCCGAACAAGGTGGCGAGTCGGATGCTGCGGCTGTTGGCGTCGGCTCGGGTGGCGGGCGACATGTCAGAAGGTCACCGAGACCGGGCCACGACTCTCGCCGGCGGCCTCGAAGTACTCACGAGCCGCGAACCCGGCGGCGTTGGCCATGAGCACGATCGGAAAGGTCTCGATCCGGGTGTTGTAGGTCTGGACGGCATCGTTGTAGTACTGCCGCGCATAGGCGATGCGGCCCTCGGTTCCGGTGAGTTCCTCCTGGAGTTGCAGGAAGTTCTCGTTGGCCTTCAGGTCGGGGTAGGCCTCCGAGACGGCGAAGAGCGACTTGAGTGCACCGGTGAGCATGTTCTCGGCATCGGCCTGCTGCGCCGGCCCCTCGGCGTGCATCCCCGCGGATCGAGCCGTGGTCACGGCGTCGAGGGTCTCCTGCTCGTGGGCGGCATAGCCCTTCACCGTCTCGACGAGGTTGGGGATCAGGTCGTAGCGGCGCCGGAGCTGCACGTCGATCTGGGCCCAGGCACCCTCGATCTTGTTCCGGAGAGCGACCAACCGGTTGTAGACGACGATGCTGCCGACGACCAGCAGCACCACGATGACGAGCACGATCAGCGCGATCAGCAACGACGACCTCCACGGGACTCCGGCGGACGGTCAGCATAGGTCGCCACCCGTCGGAGACGACACGCCCGGGGCTTCAGCGGATCTGTTCGTACATGCCGAGGTAGAGCTCGGCCAGGTTGGTCATCGCATACCGATCGGCCGTCTTGATGCCCGCCTCCACCAGTTCCGCGCGGCGCGTGTCGTCGCCGAGCACGGTCTCGAGAGCCGAGGCGAGCGCAACGGCGTCACCGGGCGCCGCCAGCAACGCATCGACGCCGTGCGTCGCGACGTTGCGGTAGCCGTCGATGTCGCCCGCCACCACCGCCGTTCGAGCCGACATCCCTTCGAGGAGGACGACCCCGAAGCTCTCACCGCCGAGCGACGGCGTGCACAGGACGTCGGCGCCGCGAAGGCGGCTGAGCTTCTCGGGCTCGGCGATGAACCCCAGCCAGTGCAACCGTGGGTCGTCGGCGTACTTCGCCTTGAGGTGTTCGGTCTCGGGACCGTCGCTGCCGATCCACAGCTGCACGTCGGCCGGCAGGGACTGCATGGCCTCGAGCAGCACGGCAAGGCCCTTGCGGGGCTCGTGCCGGCCGACGAAGAAGATGGTGGGGCCGTCGGTCGGCCAGGGCTCGGCCTCGGCATGGCGGGCGACCTCGATGCCGTTGAACACGAGGGTGTACTCGCCCCCGAGATAGCCCTGTGCGAGCTTGATGGCGTCCTGTGACACGGCGCAGCGAAGATCGAGCCGGTTCATCAGCCAACGGAGCGGCTTGCTGGCGTACTTGTAGGCCGCGCTCTCGCCGGCGGCATGGAAGGTGCCGATCATCGGCGAGTTCTTGAACAGCAACGAGGTCATCGTCGGTCCCGGCGCCAGCGGTTCGTGCAGGTGCAGCACGTCGAACGCCTCGTCCCGGAGGGCACGGATGGTGCGCAGCTGTGCGGACGGGTCGGGGGCGAGCGGCGCGACCGAGCCATTGGCCGCGGTGGGAACCGAGTTCCCGAGCGGGGTCACACCCACCTCGGGCGGCGGCCCGTCACACGGTCCGAGCACCTGGGTCGGATGTCCGAGCTCACGAAGCGCCCGAGCCAGACCGAGCACCTGACCCTGCACGCCACCCGGAACGGTGAGGCTGTACGGACAGACGATGCCGATCCTCACGTCAACCGACCCGACCGCTCCGCAAGCTACCGAGGGTACTCGCCTCACCCGCGTCGAGCGTCTCCCGGACCCCACGTTCGTGAAGTCGCAGGAGCTACAACCCGGCCTCGGCGAGCGCTTCGTGGTCGCTGGGCCAGTTGGGTGACATGAGGTGCCACTGTTCGGGCTCGGCCCGGATCAGCGCTTCCAGCTCGTGGGCGAGCGCCTGGGTCACCCGGGCGACATCGGCGCGGAGCCCGGCGTCGGTTCGCTCGGCCGGCACCCGCGGGCCGAACGACTCCGTGGTGGCCGCCGTCGCGGTAGTAGATGGCACACGGCAACAACGGCGCACCGGTGCGAAGGGCGAGCATGGCCGGACCCTTGGGCATCGTGGTCGTCTCGCCGAAGAACTCGACCTCGACTCCCGTTCCCTCGATGTCGCGATCGGTGAGCAGGCAGATGACCTCACCGCGGTTGACCGCCTTGACCACTTCGGAGCCGGCCTTCGGTCCGAGTGGGATGACGTTCATGCCCATCGCCGTGCGCAGCCCGACGAACCACTCGTACAGCTCGGGCGGTTCGAGCTTCTCGACGACCACGCTCACCGGCACGTCCATCACCTCGGTCATCCAGAACGCCGCCCACTCCCACCCGCCGAGGTGCGGAATGATCATGAGGGGCCCGAGGCCGTCGGCCAACGCATCCTCGAGGTGCTCGTATCCCTCGTAGCTCAGGCCGAAGTCGAGCTCGTCGACCGAGGTCGAGGGCAACCGGAACGCCTCCATCCAATAGCGTGAGTAGCTCTCGAAGGTCTGCTGCACCTTCCGTTGGAGCGCGACACCGGTCAACTCGGGCCCGTAGATCCGTTGGAGATTACGCGGCGACGATGAGCCGCCGACGACGATCGGGGATCGACGGCCGTGGTGCCGGCAGCCCGGCTGGCCAGTCGAGCGACAGGGGCTGGAACGGCGTTCACCAACGACGATGCCGGCTCGGTAGGCCGTCACCACACGCGGCGAACCTGGTGAGTCGGGATCCTGCTCGTCGCGCGTGGCCACCGACCGAACCGTCAGGGTCGAGGCTTGCGGCCGCGCCGAGCCAGGACCCGCTCCGACGGCCGCGCCGTGCGACGGGCCCGGCGAGGTCGCGGCTCGGGGAGTGGGTCGGGCACCGGCTTGCTGGCCTGGCGCCACACCTTGACGAATCGTTGGGCGAGCGGTGAACAGCGTCGCAGCGAGCATGAACCACAGGACGCCGATGAGCAGCGAGTCGAACAGCAATCCGAACCCGAGGGCGAGGAGTCGCTCGGCCCGTTCCATCAGCCCTCCCTTGGCGTCGAAACCGAGCGCCTCGGCCTTGGCCCGTTCGTACGACACGAGCAGCGATCCGGCCATGACGGCGACCGGCAACATGGAGATGCGGCCCGGTTCGGTGGTCGACAAGTACCACGCGACCCCGCCGAGCAACAGGGCGTCGGACACCCGGTCCATCACCGAGTCGAAGAACGCACCGCGGGGCGATGCGGTGCCCGATGCCTTGGCGACTGCGCCATCGAGCACGTCAGGAAGTGCAGTCAGGGCGAGGAGCAGAACGCCGGCACGCAGCGCGCCGTTGGCGATGGCGATGGATGCGGCCCCGGCCATGGTGACGCCGAGGACGGTGAGATGGTCGGCCGAGACTCCGGTTCGCCGAATGGCGACGCCGACAGGTTTCAGACGCTTCTCGAAGCTGGATCGCCACCTTCCATCGAACATGAATCACGACCTTCTGCGAGACTGGCGGCGAACGACGACAAGGGTACCGTCCGCTCTGCTCGATCGAATGATTGGCGCACGCCCGCCGCACGCACCGGGCCAGACTGGAGCCGATGGACGCCCTGAGTCCGGCCGATGCCGAGGTCACCCTGCGCTCGCTGACCCGTCGCTTCCGCGCAGCCGTCGCCGCCGCGGCATCCGACGACGAGACGGGCGACGTGCTGGCCGAGCGGATCGGACCCGACGGCAACTCGGTCATCGACCACCTCGTGGCCACCGTCGGCGGGCTGTCGGTCCTCGACCGGGCGCTCGAGCAGGTGCTCACGGCCGACCAGCCGGTCCTGCATGCCGGGGTGGTCGACCCGACCGACCGCGACTTCGCCGCGCAGGTCAGCCGCGCCCCGTCGAGCCTCGAGGATCACCTGCTCGACCTCGAGATCACCGCCGACCGTCTCGCCGACCGGATCGATCGCACGCCGGCGACGCGACTGGACCCGCGGTGCGCAGATCGCCGGTCGTACCGACTCAGTCCGGGCGATCGACCTCATCCGACAAGCGGTCAGCCGAGTCGATCGACTCGCTCGATGCGGTGCAGCGGACCCTCGATGCCGTTCGGCGCGGGTGACCGTCAGCTCTCGACCGGAGTCGGGACGTCCTGTTCCTCGCCGGTGGTGACCGTCGACGGCAAGTTGCCGGTGGTGAGCAGCGCGAACAAGGCCAGCAGCATCCCTCCGAGAAGACCGGCCTTGAGCGAACGGAGCTGCGCGTCCTCGTAGGCCGCGACCACGATCTCAATCGTGTCGCTGTCGACGTCGGCTCCGTCGAGCGCACCCTCGACGTCGGCGGCGGCCACGAAGTCGAGCCCCTCCCCCACCGCATCGGTCAATTCGGCCCGGACCTCGGCCGGGATGCGCTCGTCGTTCACGACCGATTCGCCGAAGCTGTTGGTGAGGCCGGTCAGGACCATCGAACCGATGATGGCCACACCGAGTGCGGAGCCGAGCTGCTGGGAGGTCCACTGCAGGCCGCCGACTTCGCTGCGATCCTCGTCACCCACCGACGACTGCACGGCGTTGCCGAGCTGCGATGCGATCAGTCCCATCCCCACGCCGAGCAGGGCCATGGCCATCGCGAACCTCCCGCCATCGAGTTGGGGATCGATCGTGCCGATCAGCACGACGATCGAGACGAGGATGAACACGAGCCCGGCCCGGACGACCGACCGCACCGACCATCGCGCAGCCAGCAGGCTGCCGCAGCTCGACGTCGCGAACATGGCGACCGAGATGGGCAACATCCGGATGCCGGTCTCGAGCGCGTCGAGCCCGACCACGAGTTGGAGGTAGAGCGGAATGGTGAAGAAGACGCCCATGAGGATCAGGTTCTGCGCGCCAAAGTTCATGAGGCCGGCCCGAAGTTGCGGAATCCCGAGGAGCGCCAGTCGGAACAGCGGGTCTCTGCCCTCGTCGACCCGCCGATCCGACCACCACCGGAACAGTGCGACCACGAGGATCCCGGCGGCGACGAGGAAGGGCATCAACGAGAACCCGAGCGGCTCGATCGGGCTGTCCTTGGGCTCGACCCAGCCCCAGGTCCCGGCCTGAAGGAACGCGAACACGATCATGCCCAACCCGAGCGCTGCGAGGACCGAGCCCACCCAGTCGAGTTCGGGCTTCTTCGTGGCAGGGATGTCGTTGATGAACCGAGTCGTCGCCAGCACGGCGAGGACGAGCAGCACTTCGCCGACGAAGACGACGCGCCAGCTCAGTTCGGTCGTCGCCCATCCCCCGACGATGGGTCCGACGGCGATCCCGGCGCCTGCGATCCCGCCGATGACCGCGTAGGCCGTGACCCGATCGCGGCCCTGATAGTTGCCGGCGATCAGGGCGACGAGCGCCGGCAACACGAGCGCTGCGCCGAGTCCCTCGAGGACCGACCAACCCATGGCGAGGGCGCCGACCGACCAGGACACCGCCGTCAGCGCCGACCCGGCGCCGTAGACCGCCATCCCGATGGCGAACGCCCGCTTGCGGCCGAGGATGTCGCCGAGCTTGCCGCCGGTCACCATGAACATCGCCATCACGAGCGAGTACATGGTGATCACGCCTTGGATCACGCTCACCGACGTGTCGAAGTCCTTGACCAGCTGGGTGATCGACACGTTCATCACGGCCTGATCGAGCACCATCAGGAACTGCGCCAGGCCGAGGACCGCGAGGGGAGCCCACTTCTTCACGCCCGGACCCTACGATCTGTGACGATCGCACGGTGTCACGACCAGCGCCGTTTGATGCCGCGGGGACCGCCCTGAGGTCCACCGTCGGAGGAGTACAGCTAGCCGGCGGCGGTCAGCGTGATCTCACCTTCGAAGCCACCTGCGGTGGTGAACGTCGACGTGCCCTCGGGGAAGACGCCCAGCGCACCGAACGCGGGCTGGGTCAGGACATCGAAAATCCCGCCCGTCTGGAAGTCGGTGTAGCACCCGCTGGTCGTGTCGGGCTCATTGGGGATGACGAGTGAGTCCAGTGCGACCGTGCCGATCGCCGCCGTCACGTCGTAGGTCGGCTCCTCGGCCGGCCCCAAGCCAGTGAGCGTCACCTCGTAGCTCCCCGACGCCGATGCGTCCGAGACCGGGTCGTCGCCTCTGAAGCAGGTACCGGTGAACTCGGTGGTCCCGGACCCGAGCCCGGCGATCGTGCCGTCCTCGGCGACATCGAAGGATCCTGTCCAGGCAACGGTGACGGTGGCACCCGTGGCCACGTCGTCGGACGGCACCTGGCTGGCGGTCACCGCCACGTCCAGCGTGGTGGGGAGCGGATCGGCGTCCTCGGCGCCGGTGGTGCCTGCTGGTCGGTCGAAGGTCTCGCCGGTGAACACGTCGACGAGAATGAACACGTCGATCTCGACGGTGACCTCGGTGACCACGATGATCGTCGTCGGCTGGAATCGCGGCCATTGCTCACCGGTGAAGACCGGCGTCTGCTGCACGGGCTGCGGTTGGGTGAGGGGGTTCCCGCAGGCGCACTTGGCCCGGGGCACGCCATAGCGGTCCACCAGCACCGAGGTTCCTCGCTCGAGCACGGCCTGCCTGGGCGTGGGCTTCTCGTTGCGAAATCCGTAGTTGGTGACGCGGGTGTCGTAGGTGAGGGTGACCGGGGTGAGTTCGGCGATGTAGTCCCGGATGTCGGCCACGGTGAGCGAGTTCCCCCCGGCCCACTGCAGCGACGGATCGCTGTTGAGCGCATCGACCCAAGCCTGCGCCTTGTCGGTGTTGGCTTCCAGGAAGTCGGCGATGGCAGTCGGGTCGCAGCGGGCCGAGTCTCGGGTGCCGCCGTACAGACCCGGCCGGCCCCCGCTGTCGGTCGCCACGGGGGTGGCCTGGTCGGGCGCGGCCGCTCCCCCGGGGGCCGTGGTCGTGGTGGTCTCCGCTTCCGTGGTGGTCACGGCGATCGCCTCGGGGTCGAGCGGTTCGACGAAGATCTCGCCCGTGAAGGCGTCGGGTCCCTGGCTGGCGGTGGGTTCGAGGAGGACTTCTCCCTCGGACTGTCCGAACTCATCGTCGCCGCCGAGCACGACGAACGCCGCCGCCAGCACTGCGACCAGCACCACGGCCAGACCGACGAACATCCCGCGGTGCGACGACCCGCCGCCGGGCGGCTCCGGGGCCGGTGCCGGGACAGGGGGAAACGGAGGGCCCCCGGCACCGGGCGGAACGGAAGGAGGCCCGGACGCCGGGCCGCTCGGTGGCGGCACCGGTGGCCGGCCTGGGTGGACGGGGCCGTCGCCTTGCATCGTCATGGAATCGGGCGCTCCAGGGAGGGTTCAGGTACGAGGCGCCACGTGCCTGTCAGAGTCGACGGTCACACGACTCCGAGCAGCCTGCCCGCGCCGCCCGACGCCCAATAGAGCCGTTGGTCCCTGTCGGACACGGCGAGCCGCCACTTCGTCGTCGACGCGTCCATCCTCGTGTCGGCAGGCCATGTCGATAGCGGTGCACCGCTCCCTCGACGTTCTGCCCGCAAAGTAGTTCCTAGACCGGTGAGTACCTGAGCGGTGGGAGACGGCGAGCGCCAGATCGACAAGAACACCGTTCGCTGCCCTCCCGACGGGTCTTTCGAACCTTGGAGCGAGGGCGGTGCATCCGCGAGCACATCGTGTTGGGGCTGACGGAGCCTTGTCTAGCCCGAGGCTCCCCCTTGTCGCCTGACTTGCACGGCCCCGAATCCTTCGGGGGGACGAGTGTGTGCAACGAAAGGAACCCCTCCCGCACTACGTCCCGCCTGCGGAAGCTGCGTCGACCGATGAGCAGTTCCCGTTCGCGCTGGTGAGCCCGGCGCGCGCCGACACTCTGAACTCGAGGTTCGGAACAGCTGGGCGCGAAGAAGTGCATCTCCACCCCGACGATGCCGAGGCCCTCGGCCTCGACGACGGCGCCGCGGTCGAGATCGGCAACAGCCGAGGCTCGTTCACCGCGGTCGCCGTCGTCAGCGACGTGCTTCGACCCGGCCTGTTGACCGGGTCGAAGGGCCAGTGGCCACGCGCCGATCGGCCCTCGGTCAACGCCACCGTGGCCGAACGCGACGCCGACATGGGCCAAGGCGCGGTCTACGACGACAACTGCGTCTGGATTCGCGGCGCTGATTCGTGATCGCCACTCGGACGAGACCGACCGGCCGATCGAGTCAGGCGATGCGGGTCGCCAAGCTGCGAGTGCCGCTGGTCGGGATGAACAGATCGCTTGCGTCCTCGAGCATCGCGAGATAGCCGGCGTCCGCATCGCGGGCGGCCGCCTGTGACTCCGCCTCGGCCAGGCTGGCTGCGCCACCGATCCAGCGAACACCGCCGAACGGGCCGAACGCGTCCATGAAGAACCCGACCGGACTGCCGGTCACCTTCTCGGCGTGGACCGCGACATCGATGCTCCACTGCACCGCTTTCGCGTAGGAGCCCTGAATGGTCGCCTGGGTCACCTCGACCACGCTCCCCACCGGTGGCATGTCACCCTCGCCGCCATGGAGCGGATCAGAGAGCGAATCGACCGCCGGTCCGGCCTGGTACTGCGCTCCTTTGGCAAGCATCTCGTGATACTTCGGGTCGCCCATCAACGAATCCGTGAGCGACTGCAGGTCGACCAGGCTGTCGACCCGGGTCGAGTACACCATCGTTCCGGCCGGCTGGCCGAACTGGACGTTCCAGAGCCCGATCTCGTGGTCGACCGTGTCGTTGACGAGCGCGCACATCTCGGTCGCGAAGCCCGCCGTATCGGCGGGCGACCCCGTCATGTGCACCATCCGTGAGAACAAACGCATCTGAATTCCTCCCCATAGTCGTGGCATCCGGTGATGACCACAGGTCCACCCTTGCAGCAGACACGGCTGCTGTCCACTAGTCGCGGTGATGCCGACCAGCAAGCCACCGACGAGAGCACCCACTCGTTTGGACCGACCTTCCTTAGCTCACCTCGAGCTCACAGCTCACGGCGTCAGACTGGGGGTCCTCGAACGCGATCGCCGTCCACGTACCCGACTCGCCAGGGTCGATCTCGTCGGTGCCTGTTGGGCTCTGATCGATCAGTGTCCCATCAGGGTTCGTGAACAGGACATCAATACTGAAGCCCTGGCGTAGATCAGACGTGTTGGTGATGGTCCCAGAAGCGGTTGCGGCACCGAACTCATTGACTACGCACTCTTCGAGGTCGATCTCGAAATCCCCGTCGTCGGCCACGCCAGTCTGGGGTCCTACCTCGTCTACTGCTTCGTCGTCTGCAGTTTCCGTGTCTACTGAGGAACCTCCACCGCATGCAGCTAGGACGACGGCCATTGAGGCGGCAAGTCCAGCAATGGTTCTCGTCAGCCAGGGTCCACCCTCAACCGCCATCGGTCCTCCAACTGTTGTGCGAAACGGATGGTACGTCACCACGAGGTACGAGGGCGTGGCTGTCGGCGCAGGCATCTGGTTCCCTAGTCGGGCACGGGATCAACCGGGTGATTCAGCGAGGCAAGCACCCCTTTCTGTCCGGAGGTAGAGGTTGCAGGTCCCTCGCGCTGAGGGGTCTGGTGATGGACCCTGGTTCCTACCAAAGAATCAAAGGAACCCACGTTCGAGGCGTAGGAGATGTTCGGCCAGGATCATTGCCGGCACCGGACCGATGATGGCGACGATGGCGGGGGCCAGGGCGTCGAGGTCGAGGCCGGTCGTGCTTCCGATCAGGGTCTGCTGGCCGAATCCGTGGAAGGGAGCGAATGCGCTGGCAAGTGCTTCGATCCGAGCGGGCCCGGGACCCCTCACCGGGGGCTCGTTCCGCGCTCAAGCTGCATCACCACCGTCACGACCGCGACGGGCCTGGGCGGACTTCAGGGCGAGGCGCTTGAAGTACGCCTTGCGAGCATTGGCTGCCCTCTTGGCTCCTTCTGCCGGGTCGAGCTTCAGCTCCGGGTCGACCTCGACCTCGCGCCTCTGGTTGACCTTCTCCCGTGCGGGAGCAGTTCGGGCGGTTCGATCCACCGTCTTGGCCCACGATGTGTGGCCGGCGATCGAACTGATGATTGAGCGTTCGTCCTGCATGGCGCGAACAGACCTCCGAATTCCAGGTCCGTCGCCACCGGGCTTCTCGCCGACTTCGGCAGGGCGCAATTTTGTGCTGCCGCCCAACCTGACCGCTGTGCGCTGTGCATCACGAACAGTCATACCTGCCGTTCACGTCCCGCCGGTCGGGACAGCGGACAGGTTGACGTCGAACATGTGGCGGTCCTTGCATCCGATCCGCACCGTCTCCAACGCTGCGAGGAGCCGTGTGATCGGTTCGTTCGGGTTCGCCGACCGAGAGCCGCTTCTGCCGAGCGCAGGCCTCGGCGGCGGTTGCCCGCGACGGAGGCATCGGGCGGAGTCCCGCAAAGACGTGCTGCCGGCCGTCAACGAGCCAGACCGCCGCGGCTTCCCGTCGGCACTTCGGGCAGCGGATGGACTCACAAGCACCACTCGATCGTCAGACGCTGCGTCGATGAAGAAGCGGAGAGCCTCAGCACTCATAGGCCCTCCATGATGTCGATGCGGTCGTAGGCATCGAGGGCGCGGTCGACGCCCTGGGCGGCTCCGTAGCGGCGCATCACGTCGGCGTTCTCCCATCCTCCGAGGCGTTGGAGGTCGCCTTCGTTGCCTCCGGCGGCGAGCCATCGTGAGGCGAAGGTGTGTCGCAGTTGGTGTGGGTGGATGTGGCCGATGCCAGCCTGGGTGGATCGTTTGTCGAAGATGGGTCCGAGGCCCTTGCGGGTGAGCGGGCCACGGAAGCCGATCCAGAAGGCGCTGAGGTTGGCGAGGCGGTGGCGGGCGCGGATGCGTTTGTAGCGATCAAGCGCGGCGACGGTGGCGGCGTCGAAGCGCACGATGCGGGTCTTGCCGCCTTTGCCCGCGACGACGACAAGCCGGTTGGTGAAGTCGATGTCGTCGGTGCTCAGTCCGACAACTTCTGGTGCCGGAGCCCGGTGGCGACCATGAAACGGATCAGGGCGGTGTCGCGTCGGTCGAAGAAATCGGTGCCCTCGCAGACCTTGAGAAGGGCTCCGAGTTGGTCGGCAGTGAGCACTTCGGGCGGTGGTGACTCAGCCTTGGCGACCTTCACCTTGAGCATCGGGTTCGTCTCGATCTCGTCCTCGTCGGCAAGCCAGCCGTACAGGCTCCGCAGTGCGCCCCATCGCGAACGGATGGTCGACGAGAACAGGTCCCGCTCCCGCAGCGATGCGAGGTACGCTTCGACGTCGCGTCGATCGACCCCGAGCAGGTCGCCGGGCGAGGTCTCGGGCCGTTGTACCTCGGTCAGCCAGTCGGCGAAGCGGCGAGCATTGTCGAGGTAGAGTTCGATTGTGCTCGGTCGCTTGTCGTGCAGGGACAGGCGCCAGGACTCGAGGAAGGCGGCCGTGCCTGCGTTGTCCGTGACGAGGATTATCCTTGAAATCGCGCTGCACTTCGGCCGATAGTGCGCTGAGCTGCGGTTTCGCCCTATTCGTACTCGGACCAATCCTCGGGGTTGTCCTCGACGATGGTGCCGATGACCTCGGCGTTCACGCCGTCGACCATGACGAAGGCCCGCTGGTCGGGGGGCTCGTCGGCCGAGTAGGCGAGGATGCGCCACGTCGGGCGACTCCAGATGCCCCGCCAGCCGAGCTGAGCCGATGCGTGGCCGATGGCGAAGCCGACCTCGCGGCTGGCCACGACCAGCGCATCCTGTTCGTCGACGTCGAGGTTCCAGCCGGCTCGGAGATGGTAGAGCCCGAACAGCACCAGCCCGATGCCGGCGGCGAGGAAGCCCTGGTTCACGAAGACGGCCCCAGCGCCACGGGTGAAGTAGAGCACCAGGCACCCGGCCCCGATGGCGAGGTAGAGGTAGCCCGGGATCCGCCGCTGGTTGTTGTTGGGGAAGACGTACGCCCCGACGTAGCCGGCCGCCTGCAGATCGTCGGGGAGTTCGTCGGTGACGTCGTCGAGCGGCTCTTCGGACGGGTCGGTCATGCGAACTCGACGATACCGGGGTGGGGCCGACCCGCCCCAAGCGTCACGCGTCGTCTGCAACCTCGACGGGCTCGAACACCACGACCACGTCGTCCTAGCCGAGCGTGCCCAGCATGGCAGTCTTCGGCGCGTCGCTGGAAGGGAACTCAGCGGCATCAACGAGACGTTTTGACAGCCTCGCCTGATCCGAGGAATTCCGGCACTCTCAACCGCCGGTGTCGGACTCCGGCCACGCGTCGCGGACCTTCTGCCACGTGGTGTCGAGCGACTCGGGCAACACCCGGGATTCGGCGATCGCGGTCATGAAGTTGGTGTCGGCCTCCCAGCGTGGGCAGCACGTGGACGTGGAGATGTTCGGGCACACCCGCCCCTGCTGCTCGACCGAGATTGAGGCCCACGTTCACGCCGTGAGGTGAATAGGCGACGCGAACCGCGGCGACGGCCTGGTGCACCGTGGCCCACAGCTCGGTCGCTTCCTCGGCGGACAGATCGCCGAGATCGGCCACGGCCCGGTTCGGAACGACCATGAGGTGACCGGTCCCGTAGGGGTAGGCGTTCAGCAGCGCGCTGCAGGTGGATCCGCGGTGGACGACGAACGCCCGCTCGTCACCGTCGTCGAGGGCGAGCAGTCGCTCGAACAGCGAGCCCTCGCTCCTGGCGCCTCGTTGCCCTCGCGACCTTCGACGTACGCGAGGCGCCAACCGGCCCACAGCCGCTCCATCGCACGCCGTGGCGGGGTCGGATCGACCATCAGACGTGTGCGTCGACCTCACCGGAGAGGTGATCGATGAAGTCGTCGACGCTCACTCCCCGTTCGACCTCGCCGCCCCTCGGGTTGTCGCCGACGGTGCCGTGATCGACGTCGTCGTCGCCGACCACGAGGATGTGCGGGATCTTCTCGAGCTTGGCCTTGCGGATGCGTGAGCCGAGCTTCTCGCCCGCATCGACGAAGTCGGCACGGAACCCTTCGGCCTTCAGGCGGTCGACGATGCGCAGGGCGTAGGCGTCGTGGTCGTCGCGGACGCCGAGCACCCTCACCTGGACCGGAGCGAGCCAGGCCGGAAAGGCGCCGGCGTAGTGCTCGGTCAGCACACCGAAGAACCGTTCGATCGAGCCGAACAAGGCGCGGTGGATGGCAATCGGTTGGTGGCGCTCGTTGTCGGCGCCGATGTACTCGAGCTCGAACCGCTGCGGGAGCTGGAAGTCGACCTGGATCGTCGACATCTGCCACGTTCTGCCGATGGCATCTCGAGCTTGCACCGAGATCTTCGGCCCGTAGAACGCGCCGCCGCCCTCGTCGAGAACGAGTTCGAGGTCCTTCGTGCCGGCGGCCTCGCGGAGCGCTTCGGTGGCCTCCTCCCACTCCTCGTCGGTGCCGATGGCCTTCTCGGGCGGCCGGGTCGAGAGCTCGAGGTAGAAGTCCGAGAGGCCGTAGTCGGCCAGGAGCCCGAGCACGAAGTCGAGCAGCGAGCCCAACTCGGCCTGCATCTGCTCCTTGGTGCAGAAGATGTGGGCGTCGTCCATCGTGAGACCGCGGACCCGGGTGAGCCCGTGGATGACGCCCGACTTCTCGTAGCGGTAGACGCTGCCGAACTCGAACATCCGCAACGGCAGCTCGCGGTAGCTGCGCGTTCGGTCGCGGAAGATCAGGCAGTGGAACGGGCAGTTCATCGGCTTGAGGTAGTAGTCCTGCCCCTCCGGCCCACCCTCGTCGTCGAAGTGCATCGGGGGGAACATGCCGTCGGCGAACCATTGGAGGTGCCCGCTCGTCTCGAACAGCCCGGCCTTGGTGATGTGCGGCGAGTAGACGAACTCGTAGCCCGCCTCCTCGTGGCGCTTGCGGCTGTAGTCCTCCATGATCCGGCGGATGATGCCGCCCTTCGGGTGGAAGACAGCCAGGCCCGAACCGATCTCGTCGGGGAAGCTGAACAGGTCGAGCTCGGCGCCGAGCTTGCGGTGATCGCGCTTGGCGGCCTCCTCGAGCCGTTCGAGATGGTCGGCCAGTGCCTGCTTGGTGTCCCAGGCCGTGCCGTAGATGCGTTGGAGCTGCTGGCGCTTCTCGTCGCCACGCCAATAGGCCCCGGCGACCCGAGTCAGTTTGAAGTGACCGAGGTGCCGCCCCGTGTGTTCGACGTGGGGCCCGCGGCAAAGGTCGATGAAGCCGTCGTAGCCGGCGAACGGGCTTCGGGGCGGAGGCGACTTCGGCGGGTTCTCGTAGGTGCGGGCGAACCCGGGCTCGGAGACCGAGGTCGGGTCCTCGGCCTCACCGTCGATGATCTCGAGCTTCAAGGGATGCTCGGCGAAGATCTCCCGAGCCCGATCGTTGGCGATGTCGTCGCGGACGAAGTCCTGTTCCTGCTTGATGATCTCGCGCATCCGGGCCTCGATGCGGTCGAGGTCCTCGGGGGTGAACGTGCCTCCGTCGGCCAGCGCGAAGTCGTAGTAGAAGCCGTCCTCGATCGGCGGCCCGATGCCGAACGTCGAGCCCTCGAACAGGTCGAGCACGGCCTGGGCGAGCACGTGCGCCGTCGAGTGCCGGATGGTGAACAGCCCCCGATCGGAGTCCTTGGTGACGATCGACACCACGTCGCCCTCGGCCAGTTCGGCACTCAGGTCTCGCTCGACGCCGTTGACCTCGGCGATCACGGCCGCCTTGGCGCAGTCCCCGTCCGATCTCGGCCGCCAGATCGCCCGCAGTGGTGCCCGTTTCGACCTGACGTGTCGAACCGTCGGGCAGGGCAACCGTGATCTCGGACATGGCAGGCGAGGCTACTGACGTCGGCCGTCACCCACCGAGTGCATTGGTCACATCGGCGCGCTTCCGGTGATGCATGCATGCCTGCACATGGCCCAGGTGACCTGGCGAACAACCGACGGGCTGGTGGCCCGAGTGCGCCTCCAGGCAGCCCACCACGGGTTGTCGATGAACGAGTACGTCACCCGCGTGCTGCAGACCGCCACCGATCCGATGTTCTCGACCGAACCGGCGACGCAGGTCCGCGAGCGCCTGCGATTGGCCGGACTCCTCGCCGAAGACTCGGCGACCGTCGACGCACCTCCCGCCGAGTCGGTCGAGGCCGCGCGTGTGCGTGCCGGGCGGGGCACCGAGCTCGCCAAGCTGGTGGCCGAGGGCCGGTGACGGCCTTTCTCGACTCATCGGCCCTGGTCAAGCGGTATGCCGACGAGGATGGTGCCGATCTCGTCCGGCGTGTCACCGATCCGGTCGTGATGTGCTCGCTCGCGCGAGTCGAGGTGCCGGCGGCGTTGTGGCGCAAGCATCGAATGGCCGAGCTGAGCGCAGAGGACGCTCGTCTGCTCTCCTCTCAGTTCGCCCGCGACCACCGCGGCGCACACAGCGAACTCATCGTGACCACCGTCGACGGCCCCGTGCTCGACCGAGCCATGGCCCTGGTGGCCATCCACCCCCTGCGCGCCTACGACGCCGTGCAGTTGGCCGCAGCGCTGGTCGTCGATGAGACCCTCGGCGGATCGGAGTTCGGGTGCTTCGACGCCGCACTGTCGGCAGCGGCCTCGGCCGAAGGACTCCAGTCCGCCTGGTCCTGAGCGACGCTCACCTCAACCTGGTGAAGAGGTAGGCGAACGCCGACTTCGTGTAGGCGATGCCCAGGTTGCGCTCGTGCAGCAGTTCGGGCGTGACCTCGATGTCCGGCTTCTTCGGGATCAGGTAGCCGTCGAGGTCGACGGTGCGGACCCGGTAGTCGCCCGATTGCGAGATCACGGCACCGCTGAGCTCGTAGCGATCGTCGATGGAGGCCATGGCGGCGTCGCCGTGGCTCGGGTTCACCAGCAGGTTGCCGCCGACGCGGAGATGGCGGGTGCACGCCTCGCTGATGAACCCGGCGTACAGCGACACGAGCAGGTCGAAGGACTCGTCCGCCAAGCCGAGGTCGGCCGTGTAGTCCGAGTGGATGAATCGGAACTTCGAGCCCCTGGGCACCGGTGGGTGCTCCTCGATGATCTCGGCCACACCCGGCTCGTCGGCGAAGAACTTCGCGGCTCGCTTGTCCGAGTCGACGTAGGTCACGTCGCCGAACACGAACGACGGCGCCACGTCGACATACGAACCGGGGTACAGGACCCGCTCGGCCTCCACCGCCTCGCCCACGGCGGTGAACAGGCGCCAGCGGTCGCCTTCGTGCTGGTCCTGCTTCTGCCACAGCCTCCGCGTGCGTTCCTCCACGATGGCGACGCTAGGCGGTCAGAGGTCGAGGACGTGTCTGACCAGCATTCGACCATGACGGTCGACGATCGACCCCATCTCGGTCGCACCGACCCCCTCGGCAACACCGAGTGATGCTGCGTTGTGCGGATCGACGAGCAGGTGCGCGCGGCGGGTCGCCGTGTGGTCGCCCAGGAAATCGCACACCAGCTCGACTCCGGCTCGAGCATGCCCTCTCCCCCGGTGGTCGGGGTGGCAGGCGTACGAGATGTTCGCATCGCCCGCCGGGCAGTTGTCGTTCGCGAGGTCGGCCTCGACGAACGCGACGTACGGCGCGTCGGGGGTGTCGAGGGCGAACGCCCACTTCGGGCCCCGCCCGAAAGCCGCAGCGGTGGCCCCGAGGAACCGTCGCTGATGGTCACGCTGCTCGGTCGCCGTCATGGCCCGCCACGACTCACCGTCGCCGGGCGCCCACAGCGACTCGATCTGCTCGTCGTCCACACCGTCGACGTGGCGGGAGAGATCGCCCACCGACAGCGGCCTGAGCACCCGGCCTCCGTCGGTGTACCTCAGCGGCGGAACCGACCGGACCATGAGCATCTGGTCGCGGACGAGTCCCCGTCGCTCGAATCCACATCGACCCGCCAGCGCCAGCGACCGGGCGTTGGCCGGGTCGACCAGGACGGTCGCGGTCCGGTGATCGGTACGGACCGCGAGGTGATGGAGCAGGAGCATCACCGCTCGGGTCGTGTGCCCCTGTCCGGTCTCGGACGAGAACAGGTGGTAGCCGACGTTGACCTCGCCGTCGTCGAGCCAGTCGCGGTCGGTGTCGACGTCGACCCAGCCGATCACCTCGCCGCCGCGTTCGATGCAGGCGAGCGGCGCCGGCTCGGGTGAACCGGCGCCGAGCCAACGTGCGAACTGCTCATCGCGACCCGCGATGAGCACGGCGGCATCACCTGGTTCCGGCGATCGGATCGAGACCACGCCGTCGGTGACAGCCCACGCGGTCCCGTTCTCGGCGGTCACCCCGACAGCCTCGCAGGCATCCCGAGTCGAGTCCGTCACGGTTCGGCGGGCCTCGGCTGCCATCTCGCCCCGTGCCTGACACACTGCGCCCGTGGCCACTCCTCCGGTCGACCCGCTCACGTTCCCGATGAAGCGCATCGGCTCGGGCGCGCTCATCCGCGACCCCGACGGGCTGGTGCTGGTGGTGAAACCGACCTACAAGGAGATGTGGGAGATTCCGGGCGGGCTGGTCGAGGTCGGCGAGTCGCCGCGAGAAGCAGCCCACCGCGAGCTGGTCGAGGAGCTCGGACAGGCCGTCGACCTCGGCGCCCTCCTCTGCGTGCACTATTCAGACGGCTCTCGGATCCCGGGCGACGGCGTCAACTTCGTGTTCGACGGCGGGATCACCACGAGGTCGGCCCAGGAGTTCGACCTTCCGGCCGAGGAGCTGGCCGCCGCCGCGTTCGTCGCGCCGGATGACCTCGGCGCCTACCTGCCGGCCGTCATGGTCCGCCGCATGCTCGCTGCGATCGCCGCCGCCGACGACGGCCACACGGTCTATCTCGAGCGCTGAGTCAGCCCCACTTGGCGAGCGCGTCGGCCGAGCTTCGCCGGGGCGGATCGGTTGACGCGCCGTCGTCGCCATGCGCGCCGTGGCCATTGGACGACGTGGCCTCCTCGACGGTGACCACCTTGGTGTCCTCTTCGCCGCGGAAGGTCTCGGGCTTCTTCGTCGCGTACTCGTCGATGTAGTCCTGACCCGACAGTGAGCGGATCTCGTACATCACCTCGTCGATGATCTGACGGAGCACCAGGTGGTCGTCGGCTCGGTCGGCATAGCGGCTGACGTCGATCGGCTTGCCGATGTTGACCTCGCACGGCTGGAAGACCTTGGGCAGCTTCGCGTCGGGCGGTTGGATGTCGCGGGTGCCCTTCAACCCGACGGGAACGATCGGGGCACCGGTGCGGAGGGCGAGGCGAGCGGGACCGGTGTGTCCGCGATGCAGGATGCCGTCACGGCTCCGGGTGCCCTCGGGGAAGATCCCGAACAGTTCGCCTCGCTCCAACACGCCGGCCGCAGCGTCGAGTGCCCGCTGGCTGGCCGAGCCGCCCCCACGGTCGATGGGGATCATGCCGACGGCCGGAAAGAGGTACTTCGTCTTCCAGTCGTCCATGTACTCGGCCTTGCCGACGTAGGTGATCCGTCGCGGCAACGAGAACATGAGCAGCGGTGAGTCGAGGAACGACACGTGGTTCGGCGCCATGATGGCCGGCCCGTGATCGGGAACGTGCTCCAACCCGTTGACGTGAATCCGCCACGCGAACTTGCTGACCGGGCCCAGGATCGCCCGTGCGACCGGATAGAGGTTCCCGTGCTGCCGATCTGCCATGACTGACTTCAGTGTGCCACGTCGAGGATCTTCTGGCAGCCGGTTCTGCAACGCATCGCAAGACCCGTTTCAGATCATGACGCCGAGGAGGGCGGCGGCTCGTGACACGCCGAGCCCGGCGTCGGCGGCGGCGTCGATGGCCGCCACGGCTGTCGGGCGTGTCGAGATCGTCGTCGAGCGCGGCGCGCACGTCGTCGAGGGCGCCGTCGCCGTCGCCGGCGGCCAGCCAGCGTTCGAGGCGAACGTCGGCGTCGGGCATCAATGGCGTCGTCCCACTCCCATGGATCGCGGTAGTGGTGCGACGATGCACGCCGAGGCGGATGGCCCGGGCGTCGTACTCCTTGCAGCAGGTCGCTGACGAACACCAGGTTGCCCAGCGACTTCGACATCTTCTCGCCGTCCATCCGCACCATGGCCTGGTGCATCCAGTGCCGCACGAACGGCTCGCCGGTGGCGGCCTCGGACTGCGCGGCCTCGCACTCGTGGTGGGGGAAGATCAGGTCGCTGCCGCCGCCGTGCAGGTCGATGGTGGTGCCCAGCTCGCGCAGGGCCAGCGCCGAGCACTCGATGTGCCAGCCCGGCCGACCCGGGCCCCACAGCGACTCCCAGGACGGCTCGTCGTCGGCCGAGGGCTGCCACAGCACGAAGTCGAGCGGGTCGCGCTTGTTGGGGTCGTCGGGGTTGCCGCCGCGCTCGGCGGCCAGGACGAGCATCTCGTCGCGGTCGTAGTGGCTGATCTGGCCGAAGCGATCGAAGCGTGCCGACGTCGAAGTAGACCGCGCCGCCGGCCTCGTAGGCGTGGCCCCGGTCGAGCACCATGCCGATGAAGCCCGCGGATGTCGGCGATGGCCGAGGTGGCCCGAGGCTCGCTGCAGCGAGGCGATGACCCCGAGCGCCTCCATGTCGGCGTCGAAGCGGGCCATCTCGGCGGCGGCGAGATCGAGGTAGTGCACGCCCGAGCTCGCGGGCCTTGCGCAGGATGTCGTCGTCGACGTCGGTGACGTTGCGCACGCACCGCGTCTCGTGGCCCCGGTCGCGCAGGCGGCGCTGGAGCACGTCGTAGGTCAGGTACGATCGCGGCGTGGCCGAGGTGGGTCGAGTCGTACGGCGTGATGCCGCACGTGTACATGGTGACGATCGGGCCGGGCTCGAACGGCACGACCGTCGCGACGGGCGGTGTCGTAGAGCCGCATCGCGGCGGCGTCTCCCGACGTCGGGATCCCGTCGTCGTCGGGGTCCGAGCTCGTCGGGATGCCGGTGAAGCGGACCGCCACCCGGGTCTTGTAGTGCACGTTGAGCTGGAGCAGCACGGCGGTGAACGACTCGATCGGCGTGGCGTTGCGACAGTCCGCCCGGCATCGAGCGGGCGCAGGTTCGGGATCTTGGCGACACGATCTCCGACGGTCGCCTCGGTGGCCGTCGGGATGGTCGGAGCAGATCAGCACGTCGCATCTCGATCGGCTGGTCGAGGTCGCCGAGCTCCTTGGCCGGGCACGTGGTGGAACGCGGCGGCGACCCGGCGATCCGGGCACCGCCGCCTGGACGCTGGCCGCCACCGAGCCGCGGGGCGGCACCAGTGGCTGGAACTCCTTGCCGATCCGGGTCGAGCGCGTTGGCCATGGAGATGACGACCTTGCCGTCGAGCTGCGCTGCGACCGACGTGGCGGTCTCGGTGGCGCCGTCCCAGGGCGTGGCGATGACGACGACCTCGCCGTCGGCCGCGTGCTCGTTGTCGCCTGCGGCGATCGCAAGCCCTGGTTGTCGGCCGGCCCTCGAGCTCGTGGTCGGCGTCGAGGGTGGCCAGCTCGCGGCCTTCCCACTTCGCCGAGGATCTCGTCGACGGACCTCCATCGCCCGGTACTTCGAACGTGACCCGACGATGACGTCGTAGCCGACCGAGGCGAGGCGCGCCGCCAGGCCGCTTCCTGCCGGTCCGGTCCCTCCGAGGATTCCGACTCTCACGACCGAGACAGGCTACCGGCGCGGCCCCCAACAGCGCACCTGCGCCGTTCGTCGCCCCGATCAGCCCGACCTGGGCGAGGCCGGTAACGTCGGCGGCTCTTCACGGGTCTGGAGCACCATGGGTCTTCTCGACGGCAAGCGCATCCTCATCACCGGCGTCCTCACCGACGCCTCGCTGGCGTTCGGGGTGGCCCAGCTGGCCCAGGACCGAGGGCGCCGAGATCGTCGCTCACCGGCGCCGGCACGCGGCCTGCGGCTCACCGAGCGCACCGCCCGCAAGCTCGCCGGCCGAGCCCGACGTCCTCGAGTTCGACGTCACCGAGCCGGCCCACGTCCCGCGCGCTGCGCGATGCGCTCGGCGAGCGCTGGGGACCGCGTCGACGGCGCGCTCCACGCCATCGGCTTCGCGCCGCCGAGTCCTGCCTCGGTGGCGGCTTCCTCGACGCACCGTGGGAAGACGTGGCCGTCGCCCTCCAGATCTCGGCCTACTCGCTCAAGACGCTCGCCGACGTCGTGACCCCGCTCATGGCCGACGGCGGCTCGATCGTCGGGCTCGACTTCGACGCCACGCGTCGCCTGGCCGGCCTACGACTGGATGGGCGTCGCCAAGGCCGCGCTCGAATCGACCTCGCGCTACCTGGCCCGCGACCTCGGCCCGTCGAGCATCCGGGTCAACCTCGTCGCGGCCGGGCCCATCAAGACCATGGCCGCGAAGTCGATCCCCGGCTTCGCAGGCGTTCGAGGACGTGTGGGCCGACCGCGCTCCGCTCGGCTGGGACGTCAACGACACCACCGGCGGTCGCCAAGGCGGTGGTGGCGCTGCTTGTCCGACTGGTTCCCCGCGACCACCGGCGAGATCATCCACGTCGACGGCGGCTTCCACGCGATCGGCGCCTGACGCACCCCGTGTCCGACCTTCCCCTCCCCCGCGGCCACCCGGTCCGCCGACCCCGAACGACCCTCCGCCCGGATGGGGTCAACCGCCGCCGCCCGGGGCCGGGTGGGGCGGCCAACCGCCGCCGCCACAGCCGGGGTGGGGCGGGCCCATGCCGCCGCCTCCCCCGCAACCGGCCGGCGGCGGGTGGCACGGGCAGGGGCTCCGGCCGGTCGGTCCGTTCCTGTCGGCGTCGTTCTCGCTGATCGTGCGATCGATCATGCCGCTGCTCCCGCTGCTGATCGCCGTGGCCGTCCCGGTCGTGGTGAGTTTCGTGGCAGCCGATTCGGCCCTCGGGCTGACCGACTGGTTCGACGAGCTCACCCAGCGCACCACCGACCTCCAGCCCGGCGACGACCTGGTGGTCCCCGAGCTCGACGCCTCGAGCGGCGAGATCTGGACCTGGGCGATCGTCGTGGGCGTCATCAACATCGCGGGCACCGTCCTGGTGGCGATCGCTGGTGTGGTGACGATGTGGGCGGTGCGCAACGACCGGGCTCCCGGGACCGCCGAGATCCTGAGCCTTGCCGGACGTGCCTTCCTCCCCCTGCTGGGACTCAGCCTCACCGTGTTGGGCATCGTGCTCGCTGCCTTCGTGGGCATCGGCGTCATCACCGTTGCGGTGCCGCCGATCGGGCTCCTGCTGATCCTGGCGATGCTCCCGCTCAGCGTGTGGCTCTTCACCCGCTTCGGGCTGGCGATCCCCATCGCGGCGGTCGAACATCGGGGCGCCTCGGCCCTCCGACGATCCTACGAGCTGACCTCCGGCCACGCCTGGGGCGTGCTGGGGCGGTTCGCGCTCTTCAGCCTGATCCTCAGCTTCGCGACCCAGATCGTGAGCGTGCCCCTCTCGTTCCTGAGCTTCCTCGGATCGGCGGCTCTGGCGATCGGAACGATCCTGAGCTTCCTCGTCAGCCTCGCCAGTTCGGCCGTCGGACAGGCGGGACCCATCATCCTCTACACCGACCTCGTCGGCGCCGACGACGCCCCGCCGCAACCCTCCGGTTGGGGCCAGGCCTTCTGAGCGGCGGGTCGATCAGCCGGCGTACTTCGGGTTGGCGATCGCCACCTTGTCCGTGACTCCGGCGGCGACGGCCGCCAGCACCTCGTCCCAGCGATCGTCGAGCCGACCGCTCCTGATCGCCTCGGCCAGCGCGCGGTCGTCGGCGAAGCCCAACTCGGCGAGGCGTCGGGTGTGCGCAGCCTCGGCCTCGCCGGCATCGGCGAGCTCGCGCTCGACGATCTTGAGTGCGTTCGCCGCCACCCGTGCGTGGAACCCGACCCGACCCTCGGCCGTGGTCATGACGTCGCGCTCGAGGAACTCACGAACGGCCTCGACCAGCTCGATCGCCGTTGGACGGCCGTGCAGTCCCGGGATGGCGGACGGGTCGGTCATCGCAGCAGCTCCATCAGGTCGTGTTCGTTCTCGCACACCCGCCGGCCGATCGCGGCCAGCTCGACGGAGCGGGCGTGCCCCAGAAGGTGCGACGACGCCTGGATCATGCACATCACTCCCCACTTGAGGGTGCCGAGGACCTCCCACCACCGCACGACATCGGCGTCGACCACCGAGCCCGATGCCTCCTCGTAGGCGGCGAACAGCGCCTCACGGGTGCCGAGGCCGCCGACGGGTTCGACCCCGCCGAACCGCCACGCGCGCACGCACAACCAGCCGAGGTCCTCCATCGGGTCACCGACATGGGCCAGCTCCCAGTCCAGCACCACGGCGAGCCCCTGGTCGTCGATCATCAGGTTCCCGAGCCGGAAATCGCCGTGGACGAGGCCCGCTCGGTCCGATGGCGGACGGTTCAACTCGAGCCATCGGAACGCGAGCTCGAACGCAGGGTGAGCCTCGCCGAAGGCATCGAAGATCTCGCGGAACTGGGTGACCTGGTCTCCGCCCACCAGGCCGGGAACGGCGTGATGGTCCACCGCGTGGATGCCGGCCAACGCCACAGCGGCGTCGTGGGCGAAGCGACGCCGCGCTTCGGCGAACCGGTCGTCTCGTTGGATGCGGCGAGCGATCGTCTCGCCGTCGACGTGCGCGGTCACCATCGCAGGGCTCCCGGTGTGCTCGCCGGACACGTCGGCCTCGATCAGCTCGGGGACCGGTACGCCGGCCTCGCGTGCGAGCGGAAGCAGTGCCGCCTCAGCGGGCATCCCGCCACCGGTGCGAACCGCACCCGGTCGGTCGCGTTGCAGGATCAGCGCACGGTCGGCGGCTCGGAACGCCCAGGTCTCGCGGCTGGCGCCTCCGGTGAGGCGGCGCAGATCACGAACGGGTCGACCGAGCCACACCTCGAGTTGGCCGGCGAGCAGATCGGCGTCGGTCACCGAGCCATCCTGCCCGATGCGTCGCTCAGCAGGCGGCTCGCACCGCCCCGTAGGGATTCACGGCCGAACCACCGTTGGGATGGATCTCGAAGTGCAGGTGAGTTCCCGAACCCCGGGCGTTGCCCGAGTCGCCGACGTAGCCGACGACGGTGCCGGCCGAAACGTGGCCTGCTCCCTGGTTCGCGTAGCCGTTCAGGTGGGTGCCGTAGTAGTAGGTGCCGTTGTCACCGTAGAGGTGGAACGACAGCCCGCCCACCCGGTTGCCTCGGTGCGTGAGGTTGCCCGACACCGGTGCCACGACCGGGGTTCCGCGTGCGGCGAACATGTCGACGCCCTGGTGACGGCGCCCACCCGATCGGGGAAAGCCCCAGGAGTCGATGAAGCTGGTTGCGCCGGCGATCGGGCACGCCATCCCGCCGCCCGAGACGACCTGCACCGATGCGGGGGCCGCGGCGGCACCGCCGGAGGTTCCACCGCCGGAGGTTCCACCGCCGCTGGTCGCCGGGACACGCTGGTTGCGGGCTGCGGCAGCGGCCGCGGCGGCTCGCTCGGCCTCGGCCTTCCTGCGTGCCTCTTCTTCCTTGCGCTTCCGCTCGGCCTCTTCGACCTTCTTCAACTCGGCGGCGAGCTCGGCCCGCCGGTCCTTCAGCGACTGGACGGTCTCGGCCTGCTCAGCCAACCTGGCGTCCAGGATGGCTTCGGTCTCGGCGAGGTCGGCCTGCACGGCGAGGAAGTCGTCGATGGTGTCGGCGTTGCCTTGCTGCACCTCTTCGGCGAGTGCATCGGCGGTGACCTGGCGGTTGATGTCACCGTCGGTGAACAGACGGGTCTGGCCTGCGGTCATGAACTGCTGGATGGCGAGGTCGTGCACCGTGTCCTCGAGACCGGCCAGATAGCGACGAGCGGTCTCGGCCTCGGCCTCGAGGTCGGCGATCTCGTCCTCGAGCTCACCCAGCCGGGTCTCGGCGTCGGACAACGCACGGGTCGCCGCATCGGCTCGGTCGCGGGCGCGGGTGACGTCGGCCTCGTCGGCTTGAGCCGTTGCAGGGGCCAGCAGGCCAACGGTCAGGACGAGGGCGATGAGCAGGGAGAACCTACGAAACAGTGAGCTCATGTCGATCAGCAGAGCAGTGTACCCACACAGATGTCGATCGTTACAGTTTCGTGACGCGGGGCTCGTCACGGGGTTGCCGGGGGCCTGACATCGCCTCGACGGGCGGTCCGACGGAGCCGGCGGCGGGCTCGGGTCTCGGCATCGCTCTCGTCGATGATGTCGCCGACCAGCTCCTCGAGGATGTCCTCCATGGTCACCACACCGACGGTCGTGGAACCGGGTCCGCGGCACCAGCGCCATGTGGACCTGAGCCCGTTGCATGACAACGAGGACCTCATCGATCGGCCGGTCGACCGCCACCACCGGCATCGGCCGGATCCGCCCGAGCGGCAGCGGCCGGCGCCGCGCCTGGGCGTCGAGCGTGAGCAGGTCCTTCGCGTGCACGAATCCGAGGACGTCGTCGAGGCCGTCCCCGACCACCACCAGACGCGAATGCCCACTGTTGGTGACCACGACCTCGGCATCGCTGGGGGTGGCAGATCGCGGAATCGTCACCACGTCGTCGCGGTCGACCATGATGGCGCGGGTCGCCCGGTCGCCGATCTCGAGTGCGCCGGTCAGCAGGCGATGCTCGACGTCGGCGATCAGCCCCTCGTCACGCGAAGCCGCGACCATCGACGAGATCTCCTCGGCCGACGCCGCGTTCAGCAGCTCGTCGCGCGGCTCGATCCCCATCGCCTGGACGATGATCCGCGACACCCAGTTGAGGAAGCGGACGATCGGACCCGCGATCACCAGGTAGAGCTGGGACGGAAGCGTCAGGAAGAGCAGCGTCTTCTCCGGCGACGCCAACGCGATGTTCTTGGGCACCATCTCCCCGAACACCATGTGGGCGAACACCACGATGGCCAAGCCGATGGCGAACCCGACGGTGGCCTCGGTGGCTTCGCCGAGGCCGAGCGGATGGATCAGATCCTCGACGAGATGGCCCACCGACGGTTCCCCCACGAAACCGAGCAGCAACGACGCGACCGTGATGCCGAGTTGAGCGCCGGCGAGTTGGAGGTTGAGGTCCTTGGTGGCGTCGAGCGCACGCATCGCAGAGGCATTCCCGCTCTCGGCCAGCGCCTGGAGCTTCGACGGCCGGCTGGCCAGCAGGGCGAACTCGACGGCCACGAACGCACCGTTCACGACCACCAGCACGGCAGCGACGACGAGCGCCACGATCATGATTCGACCTCGACGGACGGAGCGACCACCCTGAGCTCGGCAACGCGATGCCGATCACGCTCGGTGACCTCGAACCGCCACCCGTCGTGTTCGCACACGTCGCCCGGCTCACCGATCCGACCGAGCCCGGAGACGACGAACCCGGCAAGGGTCTCGTACGGTCCCTCGGGAATGCGGAAACCGCACGCATCGAACACTTCGTCGGGGTGCATGGAGCCGTCGAACACCCACTCGCCGGGCCGTTGCAGCACGGTCAGTGGCGCCGATTGGTCGTACTCGTCGTCGATCTCGCCGACGATCTCCTCGAGCACGTCCTCGAGCGTGATGATGCCTTCGGTTCCCCCGTACTCGTCGACCACGATGGCCAGGTGGGTTCCGATGTCGCGGAGCTCGAGGAGCAGCGAACCCAGCTCGCGGGTCTCCGGCACGAAGAACGCATCGCGCTGCACGGCCTCGATGGGGGTCCGGCTGCGCTCGTCGTAGCCGATGCTGAACACGTCCTTGGCGTGCACGACGCCGGCCACGTTGTCGAGGTCGCCGGCGTAGACCGGGAAGCGTGACAGGCCCGTCTCGGCCGCCAGTTCGGCGAGATCGCTCACGGTCCGCTCGCGGTCGATGCCCTGCACGGCCATGCGGGGAATGAGCGCATCGGCGACCGTCTTGTCGGAGAGCCTGATCGAACGGGCGACGAGGGCGAGGGCATCGTCGTCCAGAGTCCCCTCGGCCGCCGACGACCGGATCAGCAGGTCGAGTTCCTCGAGGCTGCGGACCGATGCCAGCTCCTCGCGGGGCTCGATGCCCATGCGGCGCACGGTCCAGTTGGCTGCCCCGTTCAGGAAGCGCACGAGCGGCCCGGCGATGATGCCGAACCACTTCAGGAAGCCGGCCAGGGCATAGGACGTCCGCAGCGGCTTGGCGATGGCGATGGTCTTCGGCACCAACTCGCCCATCACCATCTGGACGGTGGTCGCCACCACCAGGGCGATCACGATCGACAACCCCACGGCTCGCTCTTCGCCGAAGAGGTCGCCGACGACCGGCTCGATCGCCCTTGCGATCGTCGGCTCGGCCACGAACCCGAGCACCAACGACGAGACCGTGATCCCGAGCTGCGCGCCGGAGAGGTTGAACGACAGCCGCTGAAGCACCCGGAACGTGGTCTTGGCCGCCCGCTTGCCCTCCTCGGCCTGACGTTCGACGCGCGAACGGTCGACGGCGACGATGGCGAACTCGGCTGCCACGAATGCAGCGTTCGCTCCGATCAGCGCGACGACGACAAGAAAACCAACGGCGGTCGGAATGCGGACTGCCCTCCTGGCAGGGGGATGCGACGGCAAGCGTACGACGTCGGCGGTCTGGTCCCGTACCGTCGAGGCGCCATGAACGACACGCCTGCGCTCGTGCTGCGATCGGTCGGCCTCGTCGAGGACGGCACCACCGTGCTCCGGGACGTCGATTGGACGGTCGGGTCGAGCGAGCGCTGGGTCGTGCTCGGTGCCAACGGGTCGGGGAAGACCTCGCTCATCCGGGTCGCCTCGCTCTACCGCCATCCCTCGACCGGCGCGGTCGAGGTCTTGGGCCAGCGGTTGGGCTCCTGCGACGTCCGACGGCTCCGGAGATCGATCGGTCTGGCGAGCCCAGCGCTCACCGATCTACTCGACCCGGCTCGGACACCTGCCGAGATCGTGGTGACGGGTCGAGAAGCGGCGCTCGCGCCCTGGTGGCACACCTACACGCCGGCCGATCACGATCACGCCCGTCAGGAACTCGAACGCTGGGACCTCGGCGACCGGGCCGATCACCGCTTGGCCACCCTCTCAGCCGGGGAACGCCAGCGGGTCCTGCTGGCGCGGGCGTTCGCGTTCGATCCGGCGATCGTGTTCCTCGACGAGCCCACGGCGGGGCTCGACCTTCCCGGACGCGAGGACCTGGTGCACGCACTCGCGACCCGCGCCGCAGCACCCGACGGCCCGCCGACAGTGCTCGTGACCCACCACGTCGAGGAGATCCCGCCGGGATTCACCCACGTCATGCTGATGCGGGCCGGCAGGGTCGCTGATGCCGGGCCGATCGACGAGGTGCTCACCGGCGATGCGCTGTCGCAGCTGTTCGAGCGGGCCCTGGTCCTCGACCGGGTCGACGGCCGCTGGTCGGCTCGCGGCGTCAGCCGCTGAGCAACGCCGCGAGACGCGGCCGCGAACCCTCGATCTCCTGCCGGAGCATGCGATCGAGCATCGGCACCCACAAGGCGCCGCCGTAGTGCAGGGTCATGGTCAGCTCGGACCCGGCACCGGCCGGCGACACGGCTGCGTCGAGCACCCACGGCGAATGGTTCCGCTCGTCGTGTTCGACGCGCTCGAATCGGACGTGTCGGTGAGGCTCGTGGGTCGTGCGCTCCATCCGCAGTCGTTTGGCTCGGGAGAGCGGGCCGAGTCGGCCGCGGAGATCGACCATCCAGGCCGGCGGTTCGGAGTCGATACGCACCACCCGGGTGACGATCGAGAGCCACTCGGGGTACCGCTCGAGGTCCTCGACCACGGCGAACACCTCGGCTGCGGTCGCTTCGAGCGTCACGGTTTCGACCAGCTCCATCATCAGGGCCGATGGTGTCACGCGGCGGTGTCGAGATCGGCAACCACCCGCAGCAACGGATACGGATCGACCGCGGGCCCGTCATCCGGATGGATCTCGAAGTGCAGGTGGGGCACGCCCCCGCGAGCGTTGCCCGTGTCGCCGACCGTGCCCACCACGTCGCCGGCATCGACCAGCGTGCCTTCGCCGATCCCGGGCTCGAAGCTCTGGAGGTGGGCGTAGTAGTAGTGCGTCCCGCTCTCGCCCTTGATCCACAGCTTCTGGCCACCGAGGATGTCGACGCCCATCTTGGTGATCACTCCTCGCTCGGCTGCATAGAGCGGGGTTCCGAAGTCGGCGAGGATGTCGGTCCCCTGGTGTGAGTGGGCGAACTCGCTGCCCGCCATGCGTGGCGCCCCGAACGTCGGGCTGAACTGGTTGGGCGTGCCGACCGGGAAGACGAAGCCGGAGATCACGATCTCACCGCCGGCGGCGAACACCCGGAGGGCGAACTGAGCCTGCTGGTTGTCGAAGCGCAGCCGGGCCAACTCGTCCTGCGCGGCGTCGAGCGTGTCGTCGAGCTTGCGAAGATCTCGGGCGAGCGCCTCGGCCCCGGCGTCGATGGTGCGGCGAGCCTCGACGACCCGCTCCACCGCCACGAGATCGGCTTCGGCGACCGCCTCGGTGAGCTCGTTCGAGAAGACGAATTCGTTGACGTCGCTCGCCTGCAGCAGGGCGGAGAGCTCGCCGACGTTGCCTCGGATGAACGCATCGGCGATCCGGGTCTCGAACACCCGCTCGGCCTCCTGGAGCTCACGGATCGCCTCGACCTGCTTGTCCGACAGCTTCGACAGCTCCACCTGCAGCTGGGCCCGCTGCCCGGCCAGCACCTCCACCCGATCGGCCGAGGCCTCGAACGCCGCCTGGATCTGCACGGCTTCGGCCCGAGCGACGCGCAGCTGCTGGCGAATGACCCGGCTCGCCTGTTCGCCGTAGGAGCCTCCGGGCGACGGTGGGCGGGGCGGGACGACGAAGTCGGTCTCAGGGACCGCTTCGGCGATGGCATCCTGCGGGCCGGCCACGTCGTCGAGCAACGGCAGCACGGTGGTCGATGTCGTCGTGGTGGGTGCCGTCGGGTCGACGGTCGTGGCCGGACCCGGTGCACTGGTGGTGCTCGACGGCGGTTGGGTCGTCGAACTCGACCCGTCGTCAGGGACTCCGGTCGACGAGGTCGACGACGTCGGGCCCGCCGCAGCCTCGGTGCCGGTCGCGGTCGACGCCAGCGCCCACGCGACCGCGATCGCGGCGGCGAGCCAGAGGCCGCGCCGGTTGCGACGAGAGGATCGGGGGTGGGTCGACATCACAGGAATCGACGGAGCATCCTACGATCCACCCCACTCAATCCATAGCGCGGACCAGCTCCGGTTCGACCACGACGCGACATCGCTCGCCGAGGCCGCAGCCGGGGAGATCGGCTTCGAGCGGTCCACCACCTTCCACCGGCTCGATGACGGCGATCGGCTGGCCGTCACGCAGGACGACCTCGGTGACGACGACCTCGACCGCCTGCGCTTCAGCGGTGTGCTCGCGGGCCGGGCGGATGGCGCCGCGGGGCACCAGGAGGCCTGCGTCATCGGCCGTCAGCGAGGTCCGAAATCGCCCCCATCCCCCTGCATCGACCCAGCCCGCGTCGAGCGGACCCTCGAGCACGTTGCGGAGCCCGAGCGTCGCTGCGACCCGCCGGTTCCCCGGTGCGGCGAGGAGGTCGGCCGGCGGACCGACCTGCACGATCTCACCGTCGAGCATCACGGCGATGCGGGTCGCCAGCGCGGCGGCTTCGGTCGGGTCGTGGGTCACGGCCACCACGGTGAGGTGCAACTCGTCGAAGATGCTCCGCAGCTCGGCCAGGAGGCGGTCGCGGAGCGTGCGATCCAGTGCACCGAACGGTTCGTCGAGCAACAGGGCCGACGGCTGCGGCGCCAGGGCACGCGCCAGGGCCACCCGTTGGCGCTCGCCACCGGACAGCGATGCGGGGTCGCGCCCCCCGGCGCCGGCCAGACCGACCAGTTCGAGCAACTCCTGCACCCTGACCTTGCGTTGCGCTCGATCGACTCGCTGCATCCGCAAACCGAACTCGATGTTGGACGCGACGTCGAGGTGGGGGAACAGCGCGAGGTCCTGGAACATGTAGCCGATCCCCCGGTCGTGGGTCGCGGTGCCTTCCAGGTCGATACCGTCGACGGCCACCACGCCCCGATCGGGGACCTCGAGGCCGGCGATCATGCGGAGCAACGTCGACTTCCCGACCCCGGACGGGCCGAGCAGGGCCACGGTTTCGCCGGTCGCGACCGTCAGGTCCAGGTCATGGACCACGGGGCCCTCACCGAACGACTTGGTCACACCCCTGATCTCGATCACGCGAGCGACCCCACCGCGTCGGCAGCACGGAGACGGTCGACCAGCAGCATGATCCCCGCGGTGAGCGCCATGAGGATCGTGCTCATCGCCATCGCCTGGCCGAGGTTCAGCGAACCCGGCCGCGACAACGATCGGAAGATCGCGACCGGAACCGTGGGCGCGTCGGCCCGGGCGATGAAGACGGTCGCCCCGAACTCCCCGATCGAGATGGCGAGCGCGAACCCGGCCGCGACCAAAGAGGGGCCAGCATCAGACGAACGTCGATCTCCCACGTCGTCCGTCGGGGCGAGGCCCCGAGCGACGCCGCGGCATCTCGCAGCCGCGGGTCGATCGATCGGAGGGCGGGCAACAGCGTCCGGATCACGAACGGGATCGCGATCAGCGCCTGCGCAGCGGGAATGAGCAACGGAGAGGTGCGGAGGTCGAGTGGCGGCTGGTCGAGAGCGATCAGGAAGCCGAAGCCGACGGTCACGGCGCTCGTTCCCAGGGGAAGGGTGAAGGCCGTGTCGGTCATTCGTCCGCTGCGGGCACCCATCCGCACGATGGCGAGCGACACCAGCAGTCCGATGGCCAGGGCGATGGCGGCGGCGAACAGGCCGAAGCGCAGCGAGTTGCCGATGGCTTCGGTGGGCGGCACGAAACCGGTGGTTCCCCGGCCCGTCGTCGACAGGCTCCGATAGAAGCGCAAGCCGTAGCCGTCCTCGGTCGCCACGCTCTGTTCGACGAGGGACGCGATGGGCAGCGCCAGGAACACGGCCGCAGTGGCCAGGGTCGCTCCGAGGACCCACCGCTCGGTCCCGCGCGGCCGGTGATCGCGATCGCGCCCCGTGGTCGCGAAGAAACCACCGCGAGCCCGGGCCGTCCGCGACGACAGCACCAGGAGTGCGACCACGGTGGCCATCTGGAGCAGGGCCAGGGCGGCGGCACCCCGCAGGTCGAGCAGATCGGTCGTCAGTCGATGGATCTCGACCTCGATGGTGGCGATCTGCGGGCCCCCGAGCACCTTGACCACACCGAACGACGTGAAGGTGAACAGGAACACGATGAGCGACGCGCCGACGATGGTCGGCCGCAGTGCCGGGAACGTGACGGTGCGGAACGCGCGCCAGGGCGACGCTCCCAACGTACGGGCGGCTTCGGTCATGGCCGGATCGAGGCGAGACCAGGCACCACCGACGGTGCGGGCGATGACGGCGTAGTTGAAGAACACGTGTGCGATGAGCACCGCCGGAATCGTGCGGCGGAGATCGAGGTCGTCGAACCCCACCGTCCGAGCCAGGACGGCCAGCGGGCCGTCAGGTCCGAGGAACCCGAGGAAGGCGGTCCCGACGACGATCGTCGGGAGCACGAACGGGACGACGATGAGCGCCCGGACGGCGGACTTGCCCGGGAATCGCAGCCTCGCCAGCACGTAGGCCATGGGCATCGCCGCCACGACCGTCAGCCCCGTCGACGCCACGGCCTGCCACAGCGTGAACCAGGCCACGCCGCGGAGTCCGGAATCGGTGACGACTTCACCCACTGCGCCGAGGTCCACGCGCCCACCGGTCGTCAGCCCCCGACCGACGATGGCGACGACCGGCGCGGCGAAGAACACCGCCAGGAACGCCACCGGAGCGACGAGCAGCGCGCCGATGGCAACCGGTCCGGCGAAGGGCCGGCGCTGGATCGCGCTCAGCGCAGGACCACGTCGGTCCACGTGGCCAACCACTCCTCGCGGTTCTCGGCGATCGTGGCCGGGTCGACCATCAGCGGGTCGGTGGCGACGCGAGCATGGTCGACGAACACTTGGGGAAGGGCGACGTCGGTCACCGGGAAGACGTACATGTTCAGGGGCAGGTCGGCCTGGAACGAGTCGGAGAGGAAGAAGTCGACGAGCTGCGCAGCCTCGTCGGGGTGCTCGGTGCCGGCGAGGATGCCCGCGAACTCGATCTGCCGGAAGCAGCTCTCGACCACCACGGCGGAGAGCGGTTCGTCGATCGGCGTCTCGGCGAACACCACCTCGGCGGGCGGACTCGAGGCGTAGCTCACGACGATCGGGCGGTCGCCGCCGCTCACCGTGTAGGAGCCGTAGTAGGCGTCTTCCCAGCCGGACACGACCTCGACGTCGTTGTCGCGGAGAGCGGACCAGTACGCCTCCCACCCGTCCTCGCCGAAGCGATCGACGGTGGCGAGGAGGAAGGCGAGTCCAGGAGACGACGAGGCCGGATTCGGCACGACCGTCAGGCCCGCGTATTCGGGCGAGATGAGGTCGGCGAGGTCGGTCGGAGGCTCGACGTCCATCGCGGCGAGCGCCGCCACGTCGTAGTTCAGGCACACGTCGCCGGTGTCGATCGGTGTCACGCGGTTCGCGTCGTCGAGCACGAGCGACGGGTCGACCGCATCGAGGCCGGCCGCCTCGTGCGCCACGAACAGGTCGTTCTCGAGCGCCCTCGACAGGAAGGTGTTGTCGACCCCGAAGAAGACATCACCCTCGGGGTTGTCCTTGGTGAGGATCGCCTGGTTGAGGGCCGAGCCTGCGTCACCTCCCTGCAGGATGGCGACGTCGATGCCGCTCTGCTCGGAGAACTCGGCGAGCACGTCGTCGCTCACCACGAAGCTGTCGTGGGTCACGAGGGTGAGTGTCACCGGGTCGGCCTGCGCGCCGTCGTCGGGGTCTTCGCCGGCGCACGCAGCGCCGACCAGGGCGGCGGCGAGCGCGACGGTGAGCATCGGTCGACGAATCATGGGTGACTCCTCATGGTCTGACGGGGAGGGTGGAGTGCGGCGATCGAGCCGGCGGAGCGAACACCAGGACGACACCGTCGTGAACGGTGACGACCGGCTGATCGACCACGGCGAGGTTGCTCACGCCCAGGGTCGATCCGGGTTCGATGACACGCTCGTCGAGCGGCCAGTTGAAGCCGTCGAGGGTCACCGTCGCCGGCCCGTGGACGGGAAGCACACTGACCGTGGCCTGGGGGATCACCGGGATCGCCAGCCGGCCGCGGGCGACCCACCCCGCTCCGCCGTCGCTGCGCCAGGTGATGTCGAGCCGCGCGAATGCCGGCGCCGCCAGCAGCAGCAGGTTGGCGAACTCGTGATCGCGTCGACCGCCGGTGACCCCGACGACCAGGACCTGCGGTCGGTCGGCAGTGGAGTGTTCGGTGGCCACCGAGAGGGCGAGCTCGAGGTCGGTCCAGTCCTTGTCGGCATCGTGGGCGCGCACGTCGGCGCCGCGGGCGGCGGCTCGGTCGAGCGCCTGGCGGCTGACCGAGTCGAAGTCCCCGACGACCACGTCGACGTCGTCGGCCCAGCCGATCGCCGTCGCCACGTCGAGCCCGGAGTCGGCGGCGATCAGTACGCACGCGGCGGGGTCGACGTCGGCCACGACCGACGGGTCGACGACGTCGCCTCCGGCGATGACCACGATGTCGGGCGGACGCAGGTCCACGAATCCCTCCGCTGGCATTACCCAGATCAGGTTCTTCGGGTCGGTGGCACGTTCTGCCACCCTCTCAGCCCGCTCGGTGCGAGCTCCCCACGCGTCCGACGCTGTCTCGGCCGCGCATCGTCGAGCCTATCCGGGCCCGCCGGTGATCACCTCGTCGCTGCGGTCAGGCGCGGAGCAGGTCCTTGGCGATGTGGGTGATCTGGATCTCGTCGGTCCCGGCGTAGATCTGGAGGACCTTGGCGTCGCGGGCGAGCTGTTCGACGTGGAACTCGGCCATGTAGCCGTTGCCGCCGTGCAACTGGACCGCCTCGAGGGCGACCTCCATGGCCGCCCGGGCCGAGTAGAGCTTCATGGCCGAGGCCTCGGCGAGGCTCAGCGCCTTGCCGGCCTTGCCCATCTCGACGGTGCGGAACACCAGGTTCTGCACGTTGAGCCGGGCCACCTCCATGCGGGCGAGCTTGTCCTGGATGAGCTGGAACTCGCCGATGGGCTTGCCGAACTGCACCCGGTCCTTGGCGTACTGAACCGAGAGCTCGAGGCACTGCTCGATGATGCCGAGGGCCATGGCGGCGACGCCGGAACGCTCCATGTTGAACGTCGCCTTCGCGCCGTCGCGACCGCCTGCGGACTGATCCTCGGTCTCGCCGATGAGCCGGTCCTTGCCCACGCGCACGTCGTCGAGGAACAGTTCGCCCGTCGGCGAGGAGTGCATGCCCATCTTGCGCAGGGGCTTGCTCTGCACGAGGCCGGGCATGCCCGAGTCGAGCACGAAGTAGAGGATCTTGCGCTCCGCGGGCGGGTTGCCCTCGTCGAGCTTGCAGATGAACACGATCGTGTCGGCGTACGGGCCGTTGGTGATGAACGTCTTCGAGCCGTTGAGCACGTACTCGTCGCCGTCGCGCCGCGCCGTCGACTTCATCGAACCGAACGCGTCGGAGCCCGAGCCCGGCTCGGTGATGGCCCAGGCACCGATCTTCTCCATGGTGAGCAGTTCAGGCACCCAACGTTCCTTCTGGGCGATGGTCCCCTTCGACCGGATGGCGGCGGCGGTCAGCCCCATCGACACGCCCATGGCCGTGACCATGCCCGGCGAGTAGCGACAGATCTCGATGATCGGCAGCAACGTCAGCGACTCGTCGCTGCCCTCGCGTTGGGGCTTCGTCGGGGGCTCCTGGCCCTTCTCGAGCGCCTCGGCGACCTGCCGCTCGAACTCGATCTGACGCTTGAAGCCCTCGCGGGCCATGGAATCCATGCCGAACGTGGCGAACAACTTGCGGAGAACGTCATACGGCGGGGTGTCGCCGTGCTCGAACTCCTCGCGCCTCGGGGCGATCTCCTTCTCGACGAAGTCGCGCACGGCGACGCGCACCATTTCCTGTTCTTCGGTCCACTCGATCATGGGTCTCTCCGGTTCGTGCAGCGGTCGTGCGAAAGCTATCCGGCGTCGCCGTCGCCGGGCAGATCGGGGTCGAGCAGATCGGGGTCGAGCAGATCGGGGTCGAGCAGATCGGGGTCGATCCCGAGCTGCTCGCAGAGTGACCCGACGAGCGCTTCGAGCCGTGCGACGCGGTCGGCGAGGTCGTCAGTGGCGGGCCGGGCAGCGCGCGGGTGCGCGTCCGGCTGCGGTTCAGGCAGCTCGAGGTCGGCCGCGAGCAGGTGGACCCACCGCCGATCCTTCTGACCGGCGTGACGGGGCAAGACCTGCACCAGAGGCTCATCGCGGGACGAGAGACGCTCGAGCACGTGGCCGACCTCGTCGACCGAACCGAACGAGAACTGGCGCTCGGAGCGGGTGCGAAGCTCACGCACGGTCTGGGGACCCCGCAGGAGCAGGATCGACAGCACGGCGAGCGATGGCTCGTCGAGTCCGAGCTCCTCGTCGGCCCGTTGCCGGTGCTTGGCCGAGCGCCCACCGGGCTGGTGAACGAGCCGGGAGAGTCGCTTGTCCCGGAGCCCGTCGACCGCTTCGACCACGTCGGACTCGGTGAAGGCGACGACCGGTTCGCGACTCGACTTCTGGTTGCATGCCCCCCGCAAGGCGTTGAGCGTCATCGGGTAGGTGTCGGGGAGGGTGGCCTGCTTCTCGATGAGACAGCCCAGCACCCGACACTCGGCAACGGTCAGGGGTTCCACCGGGGAGAACCTATGCGGATCGGGTTCGAACAACGGCTCCGGGTGGAGAACCCCGGCGGGTGGGTAAACCCTGGGGCCGTCTCGAGCGTGTGAGGATCAGATGACCGTGGTGACTCCCGACGATCCGATCGAGCTCGCGAGCCTCGCGTCGGCCGGTCCGAGCACCGACGACCTCGACTTCGAGACCTTCTTCGCCGTGGAATTCGTCGAACTGGTCTCCCTCGGCGTCGCACTCTCCGGTGACCTGCAAGCGGCCGAGGACATCGCGCAGGAGGCACTGAGCCGCGCCCACGAGAACTGGGAGCGTGTCCACCTGCTCGACAAGCCCGGTGCATGGACGCGGCGTGTTGCCATCAACCTGTTGCGGTCTCGCGGGCGGAGAGGCGCGGCCGAGCGACGCGCCCTGGGCCGCCTGATGGGTCGGCGACGACCGGCCACGCTCGACTTCACGCCCGACACCGGGGAGTTCTGGAGGATGGTTCGAACCCTTCCCGGCCGGCAGGCTGAAGCCGTCACCCTCCACTACCTCCACGACCTCTCGATCGCCGACATGGCAACCGCCATGGACTGCGCCGAGGGCACCGCCAAGGCCCATCTGCACAGAGCACGTAGCGCGCTGGCCGCCCACCTCAGCGAGGACCCGACATGAACATCGACGAGAAGGCGTACCGAGCAGCCGAGGAACTGAGGGAAAGGGTCTCGGCCGAGGTGCATCTGAGGCCCCGCGACCACCCCCGACGCTCCCGCGCCATCGGCTCTGTCGTCGCCGTGGCTGCAGCGGTGGTGACCGTGCTCGGATTGGTTGCCGTCACCACCGGCGGCGACGGCACCGGAGACACCCGGTTCGAAGTCACCGAACTCGACCTCAGCCCCTTGGCGCCGAACGACGGACGCGGCTCGCAACGCCTTCCCGTCTCGATCGAGCCCGGCACCGACCTGATCGATGGTCAGGCCGTCACCCTCACCGGCGAAGGGCATGTCCCCGGCGACGAACTCGGCATCGTGATGTGCTCCGCCACAGCAGAGACCCGCGGCATCGATGGTTGTCAGATCTCCACGGTCGGCTACGTCACCGCCGACGCCGACGGCTCGTTCGCCACCGACTACGCGGTCCGTCGCTCCATCGACGTTCCCAGCGAGGGTGCCGTCGACTGCTCCGAGTACGCCGAGCGCTGCCTGGTCGGCGTCGGCGCCCTGTCCAACTACGACCGGTCGGGCGGGGTGGCGCTCACCTTCGCCGGCTCGGGGCCGCTGCCTCCGGCAGCAGAGCTCAGCGCCGAACCGTTGACCGGCCTGACGAACGGACAGGACGTCCGCCTGACCGGCAACGGCTTCGTGCCGGGCACACGCGTGTTCGTGGTGCAGTGCGGAGGCGATGTCGGTTGCCAGGCGATTCCACAGCCCGAAGAGGTCCGGGCCGGCGAGACCGGCTCCGTCGAGCTCACCGCGCAGGTGGCCCGGTACCTTCCAGGGCTCTCCCGGAGCGCCGGCGACGACCACTACGACTGCGTGCAGTACGCGTGCTCGGTGCAGCTCCGCGGCGAAACCGGCACGCTGCGCGCCGCGCCGTCGGTCCCCGTCACGTTCGATCCCGCAGGGCCGACCAGCCCGCTCCCGACCCTGTCGGTGTCGCCCGCCATCGAACTGCAGCCGGGCGACGTGCTGACGGTGAGCGGCAGCGGATTCCAGACCGGCACGTCGGTCACGCTTGCGCTCTGCGGCGAAGCTCGGGAGGGCGACTATGGGCGGTGCTTCGTCGTGAACGGCAGCGGTTCTGAGACGCATCGCTTCGTCGTCGACGAGTCCGGGAGCTTCGCACTCGCCCTCGCCGCACCCAGCGTGCTCGAACCGGTACGGTCGACCGATCCGGGCACCGGCGACGTGATCGACGAGGGCGCTCCGTCGGATCCGATCGACTGCCGGGCCGCCGAGGGTGCGTGCGCCGTGTGGGCGTACGTCGAGGCGGGGTTCGGTGAGCTGCCGGCCCTCCGACCCCAGCCGGTGCCCCTCCAGTTCGGCTCGTCGTGAACTGACCACGCCCATGGGCCGTCGGTTGTGGCCGACATGGCAGGCTGTGGGAGCGCAGTCGCGACCGTGCGATCTGCGACCGCGAGGAAAAGGCATCAGCGTCGATGAGCGATACGCAGCAGGGGCCCGAGTGGTGGCAGGCGAGCGACGGGAAGTGGTACCCGCCTCCCCGACCTGACTGGCCCGAACCGGCCGTCGACGACACCGGAGCTGTTGACGACACCGCAGCTTCGGTGCCGACCGATTCGACCGACGCGGCAGCCACCGAGGCCGACCAGCCGCCCGCAGCCGAACACCCTCCCGCCGAACACCCTCCCGCCGACCCGGCGCCCGTCGCCCCGCCGCCCGTCGCGCCGCCACCGACCGAACCACCTCCGGCGGGGTCGCCACCGGCCGCTCCGGCAGGTCCGCCGTCCACCCCACCGACCGAGGTCGGGCCGATCGCCAGTTCCCCCACCGCGCCACCCTCGGGTGGGCCGCCGCTGCTCCCGCCGCCCGGCGCTCCCCCCGCTGCGCCCCTTCCTGGCGACTCGACCGTGTTCGGTCCACCCGGTACCGGAGCCTCGGTGACCGGCGATCCGTTCGGAACCCCCGAGAAGAACAAGACCCCCCTGATCGTCGGTGGCGTGATCGCTGCGGTCATCGCACTCGTCATCGGCTTCCTCGTCTTCGGCGGCGGCGACGACGACGACTCGGTCGTCGCCAGCGACACCACCGAGACCACCGAAGACGGCCCGAGCAACAAGGAGGGCGAGTCCGACCCCGACCCCGACCCGCCACCCGACGACGACTTCCCCGAGTTCGTCGACCCGGCCGACGCCGATCCGGTCGAAGTGGACGAATCGGGCTTCGTGATCGTGCCCGACGAGTTCGACGAGGGGGTCATCAACGCCAGCTACGGCTTCTCGGTGACCAACCCCAACGCCGGCCTGGCCGCCACGAGCGTCGAGGTGTCGATCGGCCTCTTCGACGAAGCCGGCACCGCCGTCGAGACCGAGTCCCAGTTCATCTCGGGCCTTCTCGGTGGGCAGACGGTCGGCATGGGCGGCTTCGTCCGCGACGTTCCCGACGGCATCGTCCGGATCGAGGTCACCGCCGAGGCGAGCCAGCTCGTGCGAGCCGACGAGCTGGGCGGCGAGCTGACGGTCAGCGACATCACCGTCGCCGAAGAGGAGTTCGGTGGCATCACCGTCACCTTCGTCGTTTCGTCGACCTTCCCGGAGCGCCAGGAGAACCTCACGCTCTACGGCGTGTTCCGCAACGACGCCGGCGAGCCGATCGGTGGCACCCAGTCGTTCCTCGAGTTCGTCGAGGGCAACGGTTCGTCGAACGCCGAACTCCGGAGTTTCGCCGACGTTCCCGGCATCGACACGGTCGATGTCAGCGTCACGTTGAGCGCAGGCAACTTCTTCGACTGACCGTGACGAGCGAGGACGGGACCGATGGCCGAGGAGTGGGTGCGCGAGTCCCTCGCCGACGGCACGGCACTGGACGCGCTCGAGCTGACCTTCCAGCCCGTGGTCTGGCTCGCGACCGGCGAGCTGTACGGGGCCGAGAGCTTCATCAAGTGGCGGGACCCCGAGCGCGGCATCCTTCCCACCGCAGCCTGGCTCCCCCATGCCGTCCGAACGGGCGCCCTCGGCGGGTGCTCCCGCTCGATGCTCGCGGCGTGGGCGGCCTCGTCACGGGGTGCCGCCGGCCCGATCATCAGCTTCAACCTCCTGGGTGACCAACTTCTCGACGACGACTTCATGCACGAGGTGTTCGGCATCGCTCCCGAGATCGCGGCAGGTCTGGCCATCGAGATCCATCAACTCCAATGGGACGTCGAACGGGCCAACCGTGTCCAGCCGCAGTGGCCCTGGCCCGAGGTCCCGGGCTTCGACCACCGCCTCGAACGTCTCCGGCGCCACGGGTTCTCGGTCTGGGTCGACGACTTCGGCGACGGCAGCGACGACCAGGCGGTCATCGGCCACCCCCACATCGACATCGTCAAGCTCGACGGCCGCTTCGCCGGTGCGGACCCGGCGGTCGTCGGGCGTGTCGTGTCGGCCGTGCACGCCGTGTCGAAGCTCGCGCTCCTCGAGCACATCGAGACCGAGCACCAGCAGCAGGTCGCCATCGAGGCCGGCGTCGATCTCGGCCAGGGCTTCCTCTACGCACCGACGCTCACCGAGGCGGAGTTCGCGGTCTTCGCAGGAGCCGGGACACGAGACCGATGAGCACCGTGCGCCACGGGTCGCTTCTTCACGGTGCGGCCATCCGTCGCGTGGGCAGCCTTGGTGACGTGGTCGCGGGTGGTGGGCGTAACAGGACTTGAACCTGTGACGAACGGGTGTCGGCCAGTGTCGCCGAGTGCCGGATGATGCCGCTGACCTGCGCATTCGCGATTTCGACGTGTTGACCCGTTCCGGCAAATTCGTGCTCGTGACAACCCGTTCGTGACCAGTTCGTGACCAGCTGACCGAGGCTCGCGCTTGGTTGTCAGAGACTGCCAAGGCACACCTTGGCAGTCTCTGATCAAATGGCAAGGTATACCTAGACGAACCAGGCACGCTTGCCTAGGTTTACCTTGTCGCAACGATGTCCCAAGGAGACGCTCATGAATGAACGATCGAAGGCACGAGCTGCACTGGAGCGAGACCTGGGTCGCCGCCGCGCCGACCCCACGATCCCACCGCGAAGTGGTTGGATTCGAGCCATTCGGGATGCGCTCGGGATGTCCACCCGCGAATTGGCCAACCGTGTCGGCCTGTCGTCCCAACGGATCAGCCAGATCGAAAAGGCCGAGCAGGACCGTTCTCTGACGTTGGCGAACCTCGAGCGCGTCGCCGAGGGTCTCAACTGTCGCGTGGAGTACGTCCTGGTCCCCCATCAGCCTCTCGATGACATCGTCTGGGAACAGGCGCGTGCGAAGGCCGCTGCGGACGTCGCCGAGGTCGACCACACCATGGCGCTCGAGGACCAGCGGCCGGAGACCGAGTCGTCTCGCCGCCAGATCGACGAGCTGGCGGACCGCCTCGTCGACAAGCGAGGGCTCTGGTCGTGACCGACCCGCTCTTCGACTTCGGGGACGGCAACACGCCAATCGATGACGACGAGGCCGACGGGCTGCGGCCGACGTGGGTCAGGACGCGTGGGGATCTGAACGACGCTGAACGCGACAACATCCTCGAGGCCCGACGCGCCATCCGGTCAGCCCCGATCGACGACGTCCTCGACGACCTCTGGCTCCGACAGCTCCATCAACGCATGTTCGGCGATGTCTGGAAGTGGGCCGGCCGGTATCGAACCACCGATCGAAACATCGGCATCGACCCGACCATGGTCGCCGGCGCCGTTCGCACACTGACCGATGACTGCCGGTGGTGGATCGACCAGGATCCAGCCGAGGTGGTCGTTGCCCGCTTCCACCACCGCCTCGTCGCCGTTCATCCGTTTCCCAACGGCAATGGACGCCACGCCCGCGCTGCCGCCGACTATCTCGCCGGCGCGCTCGGCGCGCCGGCACCCACCTGGGGAGCGGCATCCGGTCTCGACGGCGAGTCTCTTCGCGCCGGCTATCTGGCTGCGCTGCGCGCGGCGGATCGAGACGGAGAGGACCTCGACGCGCTCGTGTCGTTCATGTGGTCGTGAGACGCGGCGCCAGCGACCACAGCGCTCAGTCGTCCTCGTCCTCGTCCTCGGGATGGAGAACAGGCTCACCGGTCCGAACCGCAATGATGGCGTCACCGATGAGCTTGGCCCAGTCGGCCCACCAGAACTTGCGGCCCGTGTCGAGTTCATCGGCCCACCCGTAGAGGGGTCTTCTCCAGCCATCTTCGATCTGAAACCGGGTAGGCGCCTGCGGTTCACTGGCCGTGAGCAGGCGTAGGAACGCCCGGCTCACAGAACCCGCCGGTTTCGCTGCGCCGACGGGCGACGCGACCTCTTGAGCGGACGACTCGAATGGGAACGCAACGTGATGACGACGTCCACGGCAGCGTCAGGACATGCCGCCGTATGCTCCGCTCATGCGGGTGGCCGAGGCCAAGGACCTGGTCCCCGACCAGATGCACGCCGATCTGACAATCGGTGGGATGGCTGTTGCCCTGGACCCGGTGTCCCCGGATCCGAGAGACCCGGGGAGGTTCGTTCTCGACGGCCGGATCGCGCGAGCGATTCATCACTTCAGCGGCTGGAAAGTGCCGATCAATCCTTCGTGGTTTCAAGGCGGCTACGACCCACTGGAGATCCATCGATCCACCTTCCATTGGTACGGATGAGCCGGTCGGGACCACAGCTCGGCCGGGCCGCGTCTGCACGCTCGACAACCTCTCGACAACCTCGACAATCCCGAAGACTATGGGCCCTCCAGCGCAAGGGTCGGCTCACTCGTCGTTGCGTACGACACCAACTACGCCAAGGCGGCCGACTTGTCAGCGCCACCGGCTCTGTGTCGAGCCTCCTGGGTTCTCGATGGTTCCGAGTCCTGCTTGTCGGGCCCGCAGGATCGCCTCGGCGCGGTCCATGACGGCCAGCTTGGTGAGGATGTTCGAGACGTGGTTTGCAACTGTCTTGGGGGCCAGGCCCAGCTTCTGTCCGATCCCTGGGTTGGAGAGTCCCTGGGCGACGAGTCGCAGGACGTCGTACTCGCGATCTGTCAGTTGAGGGAACGCAGCCCGCTCGGCTGACGGGGCCGACAGGTTGACCAACAGCCGCTCGGCGGCTCCGGGCCCGATGACCACGTCGCCTGATGCCACGGCGGAGATCGATCGGACGAGGTCGGCTTGGCCGGCTCCCTTGAGCAGGTAGCCGCGGGCTCCGGCGCGTAGCGCTGCGTACACCGAGTCGTCGTCTTCGTACATGGTGAGCACGAGCACGGCCACGCTGGGGTGGGTGCTGGTGATGGTCCGGGTGGCGTCGATGCCGTTGCCATCTGGCATCTGCAGGTCCATGAGCACCACATCGGGCAGGAGATCTCCGACGATCGCGGCGGCTTCCTGGCCGTTCGCGGCTTCGGCGACGACCTCGATGTCGTCGACGGTGGCCAGCAGGGCCCGGAGGCCGCTGCGAACGACTTCGTGGTCATCGACCACCACGACGCGCCACGGTCCGGTCATGGCGTCGGCAGTGGGATTCGGCCGAGGACCCGTCCGCCTTCGGGCGTGGGTCCTGCGGTGAGTGATCCGCCCAGCTCTTCTCCGCGGTCGTTCATCGACTCGATGCCGACTCCGGCGGGCCAGCTCGTCGACGCGGAAAGGCTTCCGTCATCCCGGATCTCGATCTCGAGGGCGCCGTTGAGGCGGATCCCGACATGTGCGTGCGCGGCGTCTGAGTGGCGAGCGGCGTTGGTCAGCGCCTCAGTGGCGATCCGGTAGGCGCAGACTTCGAGTGCTGCGGGAAGGTCTCGCACCTGTTGGTCGAGGTCGACGGTGACCGTGAGGGTCGGGAATCTGGTCGAGTGCTGGCCGAGCGCACCGGCGAGGCCCAGTTCGTCGAGCGCGGGTGGGCGCAGGTTCTCGACGATGCGGCGGATATCGGTCAGGGCGGCGGTGAGGTCTGCTCGGACGGTTGCCGAACAGCTCGCCGGCGCGGTCGGGATCGGCGGTCAGGCTGTTCGAGGCGGCATCGATGGAGAGTGCCGCACCTGTGAGCACCGGTCCCAGGCCATCGTGGAGGTCGTGGCGGAGCCTCCGTCGCTCTTCTTCCCGCGCCCGGACCAGGAGGTCTCGTGCCCGTTCGAGGGCCGTCGCCGAGAGCATCGACGAGTAGATCACGGCCAGGTGGGGTGCGATCTCGGCGAGGAGGCGGCGGTCGACTGCGTCGAGAGGTTCTCCGTCTCGGTGAGGCCCCACCTCGAGGGCACCGATCGCATGGCCGCGATACACGAGGTCGAATCGGTGAGCTGCATCACTGCCAGGTGGGCACTGGCCGATTTCGACCTCTCGGCGCTCACCGTCGGAGTTGGTGACGCGCGCCCAAGCCAAGTCGAGTCCGTCCTGCAGGCTCGCCGTTGCGTCGATGAGCAGCTCGCGGGGCGAGCCGCTGATCTGGCCCCGCTCGGCGATCGCGGCCACCAGCGCCTGGGTGTCGCGTCCAGGCCCGTAGACGAAGGTAGTGACGGCGCGAGCCAGTCGCGTGTGGAGGGGTAGGGCGGCAAGGGCCACGGTCACGGCCGCCATGAGCCCGAGGCTCTTGCCGAGCAGGTGCTCACCGGCTGCGACGAGCGCGACGTACAGCAGGGCCAGCAGGCCGCTGAGGAGCAGGTAGCGAAGCGACCGATCGAGGACTCGTTCGATGCCCAGCAGCTGGTGGCGATACACCGCAGCGATGAGGGCAATGATTCCCAGCACCGTCGCGACCTGCGCGAGGGCGACGCCCACGCCCGGAGGACCGACCACGATCAGGGGCACGATGGCCAGGACGAGGAGCGCCAGCACGACGACGGGTCGAAGCGCCAGTCGATCGCTGCCTTGGGCGCGCCGCCAGCGAACCACCAACACGCCGTCGCCCACCAGCGAGCCCACCATGAGGAACAGCGGTGCGATCAGCCCGACCGACGTGCCGCCACCCAGGGGATTCACGGCTCCAGCCAGGTCGGTGTTGGCGACGTCGAGCGGGGCGACGATGTGCAACACCACGCCGAAGCCCGTGAGCACGACAGCGGCGGCACCAACCCGATCGAGATGGCGTCGACCCAACACCCCGTTGGGAACCGTGACCGTCATCCAGGTGACGATCGGCACCTCCACCGGCAGCGTCCATGTGTACAACCAGGTCGCTACTCCAAGGCCCCCGATGTCGTGGCCCGGTGTGGCGGCAGAGATCGCCCAGCCGTACCCCGCCGCTGCGACGGCATGCGACAAGCCGGCCACGGCAGCCAGAGGAGCCCACGCCAGGTCCGGACGACGCAGCATCACCAACGCGGCCACGACCCAGACCACCGCCGACGACACCTGGACGACGAGGAAGCCGGGCCCGGGAGCGGGGACCACGAGATCGGATCCCCGGTAGGCGACTGCGAAGGCCAGCGCGACCACCAGAACGACGAACGTGAGGGAACTCAGGACGAGACACGCTGGCCGATACCAACGGAGATCCCGTCCTGAACTCGTCAACGCTGTCCCGTCCATCGGGACCAACAGTACGGACCTCAGCCGCCCCCGGCGCACCCGTCGAGGCCCAGCTCGAGCGCCATCTCGTTCGACTCCGCCCACGGGTCATCCTCGGTCTCGAAGAACGCCAGGCCCTGCGCCTCGGCCTCGTCGGTATCGGTGGCCGCCTGCTCGAGCATCGCGGCGTAGTCCTCCTCGATGTCCGAGGGGGGCGTCAGGGCCTCCAGGTCGTCGATCACGTCGCGGCTGAGGGAGATGACCTCGTCGAGCGTTGCCTGCAGCTGCTCCGGGGTGGGCTCACCGTCAGCGCCCATCCCGGCGAACAAGGCACCGATCTGTTGGCTGTTGGCGATGCACAAAGCGTTCGCCTCCTCCACGAACCCGTCCGGGGCGGCAGATTCCGGAGCCGAAGTCTCCGACGCCTCCGTGGTCGACGTCGCTGCATCGTCGTCGTCGCTACACCCACTGACCGCCAAGCAGGCCGCCGCGGCGACGACGATTCCGATGAACTTACGCGAATTTGTCATGGCCCGATCATCCGCCCAACACGCTCCGCAGCGGAAGGGAAGGTGTTCCCGGTGAGCCGGGAAATCCTCCTCAACGCCTCCGGGGGCCGCCAGCACCACCATCAACGATCACCGGGCAGCCCACCGAGGGAGACCCACCTCGCCGACGCCGAACTCCAGACCAAAGTGCGCCAATTCAAACCCTGCCGCTGAACAGCGGTTCTTCACCCGGATGTTGTGAAATCGACAACGACTCG